>CAVUHH010000024.1:0-369235 GCA_963741285.1 uncultured Actinomycetota bacterium | reverse complement strand
TGTTTCTTCACAACCGATTCGCGAGCCCTCTGGATCTTGTCACAAACACAGGCGGGGCCGTCATTGGCGCCCTGCTGGCCGCTGTGACCCTTAAACGGCTACGGGCCCGCCGCTTGTCAGCGGCGGGCCCGTAGGGACCTCAGAAGGCTTCAGGAGCTAGCCTACAAAGGCCTTCAGCCAGGTCTTCAGGTCCTCGCCGAACTCCACCCGCTCGGAGGCAAGAGTGATGACGGCCTTGAGGTAGCTGAGCTTGTCGCCGGTGTCGTAGCGGCGGCCCTTGAAGACCACGCCGTAAACCCCGGAGCCTTCGCCGTCACCGGCGGCCAGGGTCTGCAGCGCATCGGTCAGCTGGATCTCGCCGCCGCGGCCGGGCGCGGTGTTCTCCAGGACGCCAAACACTGACGGGTGCAGCACGTACCGGCCGATGACGGCCAGGTTGGACGGTGCCTCGCCAACAGCCGGCTTCTCCACCAGGCTGTTGACCCGGACGAAGTCCTCGCCCTCAATGGCCGTGATGTCCGCACAGCCGTAAGCGCTGATCTGGGTGGGATCCACCTCGATCAGGGCGATCACGGAACCACCCGTCTTCTGCTGCACCTCCATCATGGTGGTCAGCAGGTCTTCTGCTTCATCGATCAAGTCATCGCCCAGGAGGACGGCGAACGGCTCCTCGCCCACGTGCTGCTGGGCGCACAGCACTGCGTGGCCCAGGCCTTTGGCCTCGCCTTGGCGGACGTAGTGGATCGGCCCAAGGTCAGAGGCTTCCTGGACTGCTGCCAGGCGCTGTGCGTCGCCCTTCAGTTCCAGAGTTCGCTCGAGGCCAGGGGCACGGTCAAAATGGTCCTCCAAGGCGCGCTTGCTGCGCCCTGTAATCATCAGAATGTCGTCGAGGCCGGCTTTGACTGCTTCCTCCACGACGTACTGGATGGCCGGCCGGTCAACGACCGGCAACATTTCCTTCGGCATCGCCTTGGTGGCAGGCAGGAAGCGAGTCCCCAGTCCGGCAGCAGGAATAACGGCTTTAGTAATAGATTTCCCCAATGTCATGAGTGAACCTTACAAAATCGATAGCCAAAATGCGTAACTCGATGACCCTGCTTTGTGGGATTTCGGCGGTTCCAGCGGGTTCGGCGGGCTGGTTTCGACAGGCTCAACCTCGGCCCGTGATCGACCACCCAAATCAACAGCTCGCGTCAGGCGTTTGCTGTTTGGGTGACAGCAAGGTATGCGCGAAGTGCTTCCCCCGCCTCCCGGGGTGAGTAACCTGAAGCCTTGATCTTGCCCAGTTCGAGCACGCTGTTCAATGGCCGCGGCGCAGCCGCTTTGCCTTTGAAGTACTCTTCGGTGCTCACGCCGCGTGACGGCAGACCTGGGACGGCCGGAAAGCTCGTACACGTCCGCGGCGATGTCGGCCCAGGACTGCGGCTCGCCGTCGTTGGTGAGGTTGTAGGTGCCGTAGGCGGCGCCGGATTCGAGCAGGTGCCGGATGCCAGCGGCGATGTCCTCGGTGAAGCTGAGCCGTCCGATCTGGTCGTTGACCACGGACGGCTCGATGCCTCGGGCGGCGAGGGAGGCCATGGTGCGGACGAAGTTGTTGCCCTTCGCCGATGACCCAGCTGGTCCGCACGATGTAGTGACGGGGAACCACGCTGACGATGGCGTCGCCGGCTGCCTTTGTCTGCCCGTAGACGCCCAGCGGGCGTGAACGGTTCGTCCTCCGCGTGGCTGGTCGCGTGAACCGTCGAAGACGTAGTCGGAGGAGACATGCACCAGCGTGAGGTCATGTTCGACGGCAGTACGGGCCAGCCGTGCCACGGCAGTCGACGTTGACGGCCCAGGCAGCTGCCCGGCCTTCGGCTGTTTCGGCGGCGTCAACCGCGGTGTATGCGGCGGCGTTGATGATGGTGGAGTAGTTCTTCCAGTTGCGGTCCGTGAAGGAGGCTTCGTCTGTGAGGTCGAATCCCGCGCGGCCGGCGAACTCGACGGTCGCGTCGCCGTCGTAGAGTTCCCGCAGCGCCTTGCCCAGCTGTCCGTCTGCACCGACAACGAGGATCTTCTTGGCCGGCATCGGCACGACGTCCGCGAGGCGGGGGTGGGCCTTGTCCTTATCGGAGAGCTCAGCTGTCCGCCAGCGGCACCGGCCAGGCGATTCCGGCCGTCTCGTCCGCGAGGTTCAGGAAGGTGTACTGGCCTTGAGCGTCTGCGGACCAATGGTCATTGACCAGGTACGTGTACGCCGTGTTGTCCTCCAGGGTCTGGAAGGCGTTGCCCACACCCCTGGGGATGAAAATAGCCTGGCTCGGATCCAGCTCGGCGGTGAAGACCACACCGAACGAAGGACCTTCGCGAAGGTCCACCCAAGCGCCGAAGACCTTTCCGGTTGCCACGGAGATGAATTTGTCCCACGGTTCGGCGTGGATGCCGCGAGTGGTGCCGGCTTTTTCGTTGAACGAGATGTTGTTCTGCACCGGGCGGAAGTCCGGCAGCCCCAGAGCCACCATCTTCTCCCGCTGCCAGTTTTCCTTGAACCAGCCCCGGTTATCGCCGTGGACCGGAAGGTCATAGAGAACGACGCCCGGAATCGGGGTTTCGTATGCGGTCAGCTTTTTGGAGAACTCGATGGACATCGTCTACTGGCCCTGTTCCTTGTATTTGGCTTCGGTCTGGGCCTTCTGCGGCCGCCACCAGTCCTCGTTGGCCCGGTACCACGCGATGGTGTCCTCGATGCCGGCGTCGAAGTTCGAGAACCTTGGTTCCCAGCCGAGTTCGTCGCGGAGCTTGCTGGAATCGATGGCGTAGCGCAGGTCATGGCCGGGCCGGTCCACCACGTGGTCATAAGCGTCCGGGGACTGGCCCATGTACTTCAGGATCAACTCGACGACATCCTTGTTGTTCTTCTCGCCGTCGGCGCCGATGAGGTACGTCTCGCCGATGATGCCCTTGTCGATGATCGCCAGGACGGCCGAGGAGTGGTCGTTGGCGTGGATCCAGTCCCGGACGTTCTCACCCTTGCCGTAGAGCTTGGGGCGGATCCCGTCGATCACGTTGGTGATCTGGCGCGGGATGAACTTCTCCACGTGCTGGTACGGGCCGTAGTTGTTCGAGCAGTTACTGATGGTCGCCTGCAGCCCGAAGGAACGCACCCAGGCCCGGACCAGCAGGTCAGAGCCCGCCTTGGTGGACGAGTAGGGGCTGGACGGGTTGTAGGGGGTCCTGTCGGTAAACCGCTCTGGGTCGTCGAGCTCCAGATCGCCGTAGACCTCATCGGTGGAGATGTGGTGGAAGCGCTTGTTGTGCTTCCGGGCGGCCTCGATCAGCGTGTACGTGCCAATGATGTTCGTGTCCAGGAACGGGCGCGGGTCATGCAGGGAGTTGTCGTTATGCGACTCCGCGGCATAGTGGACCACGACGTCAGTGTCGGCCACGAGCATGTCCACGAGTACGGCGTCGCAGATGTCGCCCAGAACAAACCGAAGACGGTCCTCGGAAAGACCCTCAAGGGACGCAAGGTTGCCCGCATATGTCAGCTTGTCCAACACCGTGACGTGGTCATCGGTGTTCTCAAGTACGTAATGGACGAAATTGGAACCGATGAAGCCGGCGCCGCCGGTCACGAGAAGTTTCTGCATGGCACTCATCGTTCCACAGCGACATGATTTGGTCACTGCAAAATGTTGATTGAAATTCAAAGTACGGCGAAGATGTTCCCTATGCGCGGGATAATCCTCGCCGGGGGAACCGGTTCACGCCTTCATCCAATCACTATGGGGATCAGCAAGCAGCTGGTCCCGGTCTACGACAAGCCGATGATCTACTATCCGCTGTCCACACTGATGCTGGCCGGCATCAGGGATATCCTCGTCATCACCACCCCCCACGACGCCGACCAGTTCCAACGGCTTCTAGGTGACGGCAGCCAATTCGGCATCAACATCACCTATACCCAGCAGCCCTCCCCTGACGGGTTGGCCCAGGCTTTTGTCCTCGGCGCCGAACACATCGGTGACGGCCCGGTTGCGCTGGTCCTGGGTGACAACATTTTCTATGGCCAGGGTTTGGGCACCCAGCTGCGACGCTTCGAGGATATCGACGGCGGCGCTGTCTTCGGCTACCGGGTTCAGGATCCGTCCGCCTACGGAGTGGTGGAATTCGATGCCTCGGGCAAAGCAATTTCTCTCGAAGAAAAACCGGAAAACCGAAAAGCCACTACGCAGTGCCGGGCCTGTACTTTTACGACAACGATGTGGTTCAAATCGCACGCGATCTCAAGCCATCTCCCCGCGGCGAACTGGAAATTACGGACGTCAACCGCGTCTACCTGGAACGAGGAAAACTGCACGTGGAAATCCTGCCCCGCGGAACTGCCTGGCTGGACACCGGAACCTTCAACGACCTCAATGACGCCTCAGATTTCGTTCGCACCGTGCAGAAACGCCAGGGCCTCTCCATCGGGTGTCCCGAGGAGATTGCCTGGCGTCTGGGATTCCTCAGTGATGATGAACTGCGGGAACGGGCCGCACCGCTCGCGAAGAGTGGCTACGGGAAATACCTACTCGATTTGGTGACTGCAGGCCTCGACAGTTCGCCCGAGAGCCTTCTACTCGCCCAGCGCTAAGCTCGATTGAGCATGGATTTCGACAGGCTCAATCACCGGAAGTGTTCGATAGCTCAACCACTCGTGCCGGAGTTGGCTGAGGTCCCGCGCGACTTGCGGAGCCGAGCGCAGGAAGCGGGCCCACCGGGCTCTGTGGGACTTGAGCCTGCCCGGAAGGACATGTCCGCGTAAATGTCACGAGACAGATGCACTTCCGGAGCAGGGAAGACCGCGCGGAACAGCATCTTGGGCTTCTCCCGCAGAGGGGCCTGGGCAATCGCGATCAGCCGGGCGCTCCCCGGCTCCTTGGCCATCACACGGTTTCGCCACTCTGCGGATGCATCCGGCCACTCCACCGCCTGCCGTTGCGGGAAGCAGGTCCTCAAGAAAGGGGCGCATGGCCGCGAGGGAGCCAGTGGCCGCGGAGATGTCCAGGATGGCGTGGACGGCCGATTGCTGTTCCGTCAGGTCGGCCAGGAACTCGAGTTCCTGCCGGCATGCGGGCAAGTGGGGTGAGCGGAGGGCATGCAGGGCAAGGATGACGGTTCCCAGCGCCTTTGATGGGACCCGCACCTCCTGCCCTGCAATTTCAAGCTCCTCGGTATTTGCCCACATCACGTCAAAGCAGTCGTTGGGGGCCTTTTCCATTCCCGGGAAGCGGAAGTGGATGTCGATGCAGCACGGCCATTCTGGGTGATCAACCGTCACCGAATGCTTTGGAAACGTCGTGTTGTCCGGATCTACCGGGCGTTCCCGCCACCCCCGCTCCCGGAGGCCGGAAAGCATCGCCTCAAGGTCCTCAGGTGACACAAAGACGTCCACGTCAGCTGACGTTCTGGGCAGGCGCAGCCCGTGAATCACAGTGGCCGGTCCCTTGATGAAGAAGGCCCTGATGCCCACACTATCCGCCACCCGTGAGACAAGGGCATGGCCCAGGAGTACGGCCTCGGGGATGCTCAGATGGGATTTATTGGCCTGGTTTTCCATGCGTAGACCTAGCCACGTGCCCGGCGGCCGGCGGCAGTCTTGAGCTGTTCGAGCTCCAGCCTCAGGAGTTGGATCCCGTTGCGGAGGTATAGGTGCCGTAGTACGAATAGGCGTCCGTTCCGGTGGTCGGGACGTAATTGAGGACGGCGCCCAGGATGCGGCCCTTCACCTTTTCCAGGTTCCCCAGGGACTGGGCCAACTGCTCCTGGGTGGTCTTGCCCGTCCGGATCACCACAACGGCCCCGTCCGCCACGCTGGAGAGGACCGCGGCATCAGTCACCGGCAGAAGCGGAGGAGCGTCAATCAGGACGATTGCATTTTCCGCCAGCGCGCTGAGCATGTTCTTCATGGCCCTGGACCCCAGCAGCTCACTGGGGTTCGGCGGAATACGGCCGGAGCCAAGAACCGAAAGGTTCGGCAGGGCACCCCACGGCTGGAGGACATCCCCCAGCTCTGCGGTGCCGGTAAGAACATCGGTGACCCCGACTCCCGGAACCAGATTGAAAACGTCCACCAGCGTGGGGCGCCGGAGGTCGCCGTCGACCACTACGACGTTCTCGCCGGCGGCCGCCATGGTGACCGCCAAATTGGCCGTGACAGTAGATTTCCCTTCTGCCTGCATGGAGCTGGTGACCACGATGATCCGCGGCGGCTGGTCCACGTCAAGGAAGCTGAGGTTGGTGCGCAGTTCACGGAGGGCCTCGGCCATTGCCCCGCCGGCATCGTGGAGTTGGGCTGTGCTGCCGTCTTCCAGGACGGTGCTTTTTCCGTCCAAACGGTGGTCCACAGGGAGAGTGCCGATCACCGGGACCTGGAAGAGCCGCTCGATTTCTGCCGCGCTGCGGATGCGCCGGTCCAGATGCCGGCGGACCAGCGCATACGCCACACCGAGGGCCAGGCCGATGAGCCCACCGAGCGCAAGGGTGAGCTTCACGTTGGGTGAAACGGGGCTGGTGGGAAGCACTGCCTTGCCCAGCGGGAGTACCCGCACGGCCGAAGCGGGAGCGGCGGCTGACGTTCCGGCGTCGGGCGTTGCCGCGGTGCCGGGCTCAGCTGCTGCGTCGGCGGGAGCTGCCGTTTCGATCGCTTCCACCTGGGCGGCGAGGCCGTTGACCCAGGCGTCGGCCACGCGCTGGGCGGTGGCCGGGTCCGTTGATTCAGCCGTCACCCGGATCTCGGCGGTGTCCAGCGGCACCTTCACGCTGATGGTGCCGAGCAGGGCGTCTGCCGTGGTCTTGAGACCCAGGTCTGCGATGACCCGGTCCGCCACGAGGCGGGATTTTGCCACCGACTCGTAGTTCTTGACCTTTGCCTTGGCCAGGCTGTCGCCGGCGAGGGAGAGGCTCACGTTGTCCGAGCCCGGCGTCACCACAATGCCGCTGGAATCGGAGGAGTAGATCTTGGGCTGGAGGACTGTCCAGCCGAACGCCGTCAACGTGGCCAGCAGGGTGAACGCGGTGATCGCCTTCCAGTACGTCCGGACCACCCGCAGGTAGTCAGTCAGATCCAAGCCTGCAGGTGCCTCCCCCGGGGTGGCTGTTGTGACGCTCATAGTGGTTCCTTCTCATTCAAGTTCGTGTGTTTTCGGACCGGTCTTCGTTGCCGGGTTAGTGCGCCGAGCGGTCCCCCACTCGGATGGCGGCTAGTTGCTGCCCTGTTCCAAGACTGATTTCGCGATGAGCTGTCCCACGGCAGCCGCGACGGCGTCCCGGTAGCCTTCCGGACGGCCGTGCACCTTCCCGACTTCGTCTGCCAGCTGGTCCAGCGGCACGGCGCTCGCTGTTGCTTCCCAGATGGCCGGCCCGATCCCGCTCAGCCGCACAATCTCCGACTCCAGCATCACCAGCAGGTCGCCGTCGATGGTCACGGCATCCTTGGGTGCTGCGCGCCGGATGAAGCCGTCCGGGATGGGGCTCGACCCGGTTTCTGCATCAGGCGCCTCCCACTCGGGCTCCGAGCGGCGCTGCTCCCGGAACAGCGGTTCCAAGGCTGCTGGCAGATCGGCTGCTTCCGAATAGGTCACCCGCCGCACTCCCCCAACGCTGTCGATCAGGCGGCACAGCGACTGCAGCGGCTGGTCGATTGCGGCCTGCGAGGAGGAATCCGGGATCAGGGCCAGCAGGGCGTCGGCGAGCGGCACCTTGTTCAGGGTTGGGGGGACGGGGTCGGCTGCCTCAACCCGGTCCAGCAGCACGATGGACTGGATGAAGAGCTTGGCGGGAGCCGGCTGGAGTCCGCGCTCGTCCGGGCCCACCTGGCGCTTGGGTACACCGGTCCCCTGCTTCACGGACAGCGGCTTGGGGTACGGAACCACTGAGCCGTCGGGCCGGATAGCCACCGTCTCGTCGGTGACGTAGCCGTAGGCGCCGGCCAGCGCGGAGGCGGCGGTGGTCTTGCCGGTTCCCGACTTGGCAACCAGGGCTACCACCGCCCCCGTGACCGGGTCAGCCACCCCGCAGGCGTGCAGCATCGTGAGCTCCCCCGCGTTGGCCAGGATGGCGGCGATGGTGACCCGGGACGTGAGGTTCTCAGCCAGCTCCTCAAAGGAGGCGGCCTGCAGGTGGAACGCGCCGCCGTCGTTCGTCAGTGACTGGTAGGTGACGGAGGCAGAGAACGGCTGGGAGCCGGTGGGTTCCTTCGGCAGCGGCGGAACCAAAGGCTCCTCGCTGCTGATGCACCGCGCCCACGCCGCGCGCATGCTCTCGCGCTGCTCCCCGGTGACCTCGCGGCCCCAGCGAACAGCGAACTGCACGCCCAGGACGTCCAGGCACAGCAGGTCGCCCTGCCCCGCGTTTCCTCAACCTGCAGCTGGCCCCCCGCCGTCTGTACGTTCCCCATGAGTCCCCCCGGACCTGACAGCTGTCTACTGCGAACTGTGGTGTGCAGCTCATATCAGGCGCTTGGCTTCCAGAGCTGGCGCAGGAAGCGCTTCGACCTGGGACTCGCATCTGCCCGCCGCGTCCTCGAAACTGCCTCGAGCTCAGCCAGGATGTCCTGCTCGCTCCGGTCGCCGTCGATCAGGTCCCAGATGGTTGCAGCCGTGCCTTCGAGGACCACAGGCTGGGTTGCGTCCAAGTGGAGCAGGGCAACCCGGTTTGCTGATTCGGTGCGGACCTGTGCGACGTGCAGGCTGTGACGCCAGATCATGTTGAAGTTGATCGTGGCGTTAGCCGTAGTGGGACCGACGAGAGCGACCGCCGCCGTGTGCCGTCATGACGTAACTGGTGACTCGTGACGTAGGCATAGGTGACATTGGTCGGCTGCTGAATTGATCGCTTCGTAGTTGAAACTGGAGCGGAAACCACTGACGCTGAACGCGAGTGCCGTTGCGTCCCGCTGTAGGAGAAGGATGCGTGAACTGGTGCAGCCGTGAACGTACTTGCTGACGACACGGTGCGCAGCGTCATGGAGCGACGCAACGCTGAGTCCCATGCGCACCGTTCCCACCGGGGCCAGAGTGAGGTCACGTTGATAGTGCCGACAGTCGAATGCTGATGGTGACCCGTGTTCGTGACGCTGAGCAGTCATTGCCGGGCTCTCGGACTCGCTGGTGGATTATCGCATGCCGCCGCTCGCCGAACTGCTGCCGAACATGGTGTGTCGCGCCGAACAGACGCAGATGCCGCAGTTGGCGCTGATCGTCGGCCCCGGCGATGCCGATGCTGGCGGGGCCCCGACGGCCGCCACGATAACCGGCACCGACCAAGCCACTCCTTTGGCTACCCTGCGGCGGCTGATACCGCCCTCTTCGCTGCTCGTGAGCTTTTCGTTCATAACCTCAGACAATTGCGCCCCCAAATCGGTTTCAGCTGCGGTCCTTTGGACCGGCTAAGTACTTAGCGCGTTGTCGCGACAGTTCCCACTCTGCCCAACGCGACTAAAGGTTTCGTCAACCACGTTGCAAGATTGGGTCAAGTTTTGCGCTTGAGACGCTGACCTGCGGCGATGCGCCGAAATGGCGCTACGGCGGTGTTACTTGCCCATGATCAGGGAAGCGCCTCGAACGGGGCCTGGGCCGACTTCGCCGACGTTTCACCAGCGGCCGAGACAGTGGTGGGGAAACCGGGGGGAGGTGCAGTTTTCGGCACGGCGATTGTGGTGCTGAATGCTCCTTGGCCGTCGGCTACCTCCTGCTTCATCAGCGTGGCATGAAGATATATTGCGATGGTCTCGTTCGGGTAGAAATTCCGGCCACTGACACTGAGGGTCTCGCCCACCCGTGCCTGAGCCGGGGCAATCTCGATGTGCGGCGTCTCCTGGACCTGCTGCCTAATGAAATCGGCGCGCTTCCGGGACTCCTCGGCCGCGGACTTATCCACCGCACTATCGGCCTGGGTCTGGGCAATGCTCAGACAGTCGGAAACGATCTGGAGGGCGACCACCGTGTTTTCTTTTTTCTGGACCTCGTAGGCCGCCTCGACGGATGCGTCGGCAACCACTTTGAAGGTTCCTCCGATTTTTCCGCCCAGCTTGGTTGAAAGGTCGAACCCGCGGCCCTTGGTGCATTCGATGTACGTGATGGCCACGCCACTCAGGCACTCGCCGTTGTACTCTCTCAGGTTGCCGCTACAGGCCGGTGATCCGCACGCGACCAGCATCGCGACGATGGCGAACTGGACCACCAGGAATGCAACCAGACGGGAAGGCCTGCCGGGCGTCTTCTTCGGCGCATCCTCACGCGCATCCATCGTGGACTCCGTCTCGACTGAATTTCCTGCAGCACGTAGCCGCGAGACTGAGCTGAGTAAACACGGCTGCCCGTTACCGGCGCGTTATTGCCTGTCCGCCAGCCACCGCCGACACAGAAAAATCACTAGCCGGAAACGCTCCGGCAACCTGGCCACGGCATGCTTGGGCCTACGGGGATTTCGACAAGCTCCAGCAGGGGGCGGGCACAGCATGACAACACAACAGGCAGAGACGGCAAGACTTCAGGTGGGCGACTCCATCCAGGCGTGGCACAACGGCAAGCTCTTTCACCAGGGGCGAGTGACCGACGTCGTCCGTTCACTGGAACTGATCTGGATCCTGGACGCGAACACCGGCACCCGGAAGCTGCTGGATCCGGAAGCCCTGGAGATTGTTCGGGTGGAGCCGATTTCGACAGGCTCAATCACCGGCTGACAGGCTCAATCACCGGGCGGACAGGCTCAATCACCGGCTGACAGGCTCAATCACCGCGATTTCGACAGGCTCAATCACCGGGGCCGCTACTAGAATGGCGACATGACACCGCAGGAACTGGCCAACCTGGCGCATTTGCGCCGGGCCCGTGACCTGATCGACCGCGAGTACGCCAAACCGCTGGACGTGCCCACCATGGCCGCCGGCGCCCTGATGTCCGCGGCGCATTTCTCCCGCCAGTTCAAGGCCGCCTACGGCGAGACGCCGTACAACTACCTCATGACGCGGCGGATCGAACGCGCCATGGCGCTGCTGCGCGCCGGCGCCAGCGTGACCGATGCGTGCATGGAGGTGGGCTCCACGTCGCTGGGTTCCTTCAGCTCGCGGTTCACCGAGATCGTCGGCATGACCCCCAGCGCCTACCGCGCCCGCGAGCACCACGCGGTGAAGGCCATGCCGTCCTGCATCGCCCGGCAGCACACCCGGCCCGCGCGCAAACCGAGCAGGATTGAAGAAGCGCCCTCGCCGGCACTGCCATAGCGTGAATGACATGAACATTTCATTGAAGTACGCACACGTCACCGTCAACGATCTCGACGAGTCCCTCGCCTTCTACCGCGACGCCCTTGGCTTCGAAGTCCGGAACGACGTCGGCTCCGACGGGCAGCGCTGGGTCACCCTGGGCAACGCCGCCCAGCCCGACCTCGAGCTGGTCCTCTCCCCTCCGCACGCCGGCCGCTCCCAGGCCGACGGGGACGCCATCCAGGAACTCCTCACCAAGGGCGTGATGCCCATGCTGGTCTTCAGCACGGATGATCTCGACGCCACGTTCGAAAAGCTCCGCGCGTCCGGCGCCGAGGTCCTGCAGGAACCGATCGACCAGCCGTGGGGCCCGCGCGACTGCGCCTTCCGCGATCCGTCCGGCAACATGATCCGCATCAACCAGTCCTGACATGGCGGCCGGTGGTTGAACGATGAGGTTTCGACAGGCTCAACCACCGGACAGCCAGGCTCAACCACCGGACAGCCAGGCTCAACCACCGGCGCAGCTCAACCACCGGGTACTCAACCACGGAAAGGACGACGACGGCGCGCGCTCCGGGCGGTCGCCGTCGTCGTTCTTGCGGTGCTTGCGTTACTCGTGGTCTCCACCGGGATCAACCTCCTGCTCGAACAGTCTGAACGCGCCAACGCGACGCCGTACGGCGAACGCGTGCAGATCGACGCGGGGACCATCAACGTCTCCCGTGCAGGTGACAGCGGCCCAACCCTGGTGCTGCTCAGCGGGCTGGGCACACCGGCGCCGGCGCTGGACTTTGCCCCGCTGATCCGGGAACTGCCCGGGTACCGGACCGTGGTGGTGGAGGGGTTCGGCTACGGCTACAGCGACACTGACGTCAGGCCGCGGACCATCGAGAACATCGCCGAGGAACTGCACTCG
The DNA here is from genome assembly GCA_963741285.1 of uncultured Actinomycetota bacterium. Classification (GTDB taxonomy): domain Bacteria; phylum Actinomycetota; class Actinomycetes; order Actinomycetales; family Micrococcaceae; genus Arthrobacter. Next base: position 357,089 of record CAVUHH010000024.1, on the reverse strand, counting down.
GTGCTCTCCAAACTCGGCATCACCGGCCCCTATGTCCTGGCGGGCCACTCGATCGCGGGCTTCACCACCCTGTACTACGCGAACAAATACCCTGCGGAAGTGTCTGCCGTCATCGGCATCGACCCCAGCGTGTCCACCGCACCCGCGCCGCCACCCGGATCCGCGGCACCTGCGGATGCGCCGCCGTCGGGCAATTTCTGGGAACGCATGCCGTCCACCATCGGCCTGGTCCGCTGGGCGGCGGCCCTGGGCCTGACGGACCCGCCCAGCAGCGGCTACACACCCGCCGAACGTGATCACATGCGCATGCTCACGAGCTGGAACTTCGGCAACGAAGCGGTTACCGACGAAACTAACCGGGTTGGGGAGAACGCCGCGAAACTGCAGGGCCTCAGCTACCCCAGCCAGCTTCCGGTGCTGATGTTGCTGGCGCAGGACACCATGGACAGTCGGCCGGAGTGGTTGAGCCTCCATGAACGCCAGCTGCTCAATGTCACGCGCCATGAGCTGGTGGTCCTGGACGGCCCGCACTACTTGCACTGGACCAAGGCCAAGGAGATGGCGAAAGAGATCAACGAGTTCCTGGAGCCGGCGCCTTAGGTTTCGACAGGCTCAACCACCGGAGGGGCAGGCTCAACCACCGGACGGGCAACCACCGGGTTCGCGGCTCAACCACCGGGTTTCGACAGGCTCAACCACCGGGGGCTTCGACAGGGTCAACCACCGGGGGCTTCGACAGGGTCAACCACCGGGGACTACATTTGGGCATGACCATTTCCCCGGAACACGAGCTGCTCGTTGAGCTGCAGGACTTAATCATCGGCACGGGCTCGGTGGCCGAATTCCTGGGCGGGCTCTCCGTCATGGCCGCATCCTCGCTCAGCCGTGCGGCCGGAACTGAGATCGAATGCGGCGTCACCCTCAAACACAACAAAAAAACCCGAACGGTCGGCGGCAGCACCGAGCGGGCCATCCACCTGGACAAGATCGAACAGCAGGTGGGCGAGGGCCCCTGTATTGACGCCTTAAAGGTGAACGCCCCCGTGCTCTTGGCAGACGTCCGGACGGACCCCCGCTGGCCTGTGTACCAGGAACGCCTGTTCGAGGAGGGTGTCCTGAGCGCCCTCGGTGTGCCGCTTGACCTCAGTGACGATGCCACCGCTGCCCTGAACTTCTTCGCGCCGACCACAGGCGTGTTCACGGAAGCGACCGTCAACGAGGCAGCGAGCTTCGCGCGGGTGGCCCGCAGCGCCGTCCGTCTGGCCGTCAGGGTGGCAACGGCCGAGGGAGCCGCCGACGACCTGAGCGCAGCGATGGTGAGCCGCACCGCCATCAATCTGGCCAGCGGCATCATCATGGGCCAGAACCGATGCACGCAGCGCGAGGCCATGACCATCCTCACGAAGGTCTCCAGCCACCGTAACCAGAAGCTCCGGGACGTGGCCGAGGAGATCGTCAGGAAGGTCTCGGGCGAGGAACCCACCACGTACTTCGACATTTAGGCGGGGAACTCGGACCGCTTCCGCCAGGAGTGCTTAGGCCGGGCACGGCGACGGCTGGTAATCATCCTGCCGATTGCCGCCAAACTAAGGCCATGAGGCAACTTCCTCAGTATGCTATCCACTGCGGGCATCAGCCCGGGATTTGTGGTCTGGCTTCTGGGGAGAGCTACGGTGATCATGCGAGATACATCCGTTTTTATGCCGCTGGACGATTACTTCAGCAAGACCGGCAGGCGCCAGGCGATCGTGTTATGCCAGCTGCCGGTGACCCTGCTCATGGGGCTGATAACATTTTTCGCCATTCTCTTGAGCCCTGCCTCATTTACTGACGCGGCCTTCGTTCCAGCCCTGCTCCTCCACCTCCTGATTTTTGTGGCCTGCGTCTTCCTTCCGTGGAACCGCCTCCCGGCCGGGACGTTCACGGTGATACCTGTGGCGGATTGTTTGGCTCTGGCCCTCACCAGGGAGGTCGGGGGCCCCGTTTTGAGCATCGTGGGGCTTCTGCTGGCGTTCCCTGTGATCTGGCTTTCCGTGAGCGCCAGCAGGATGCGCCTGGCTCTTGCTGTAGCTGCCCCTCTGTGTGGAACGATCGCTGCGCCGCTGGCCCTAGGAAACGGGATTGAACGGGCCGACCTGATTCGGATGATCCTCTTTCCGGTCATCATGGGCGCCCTGGCCGTCACTGCGCACCTGGTCGCGGGAGGCGTCATCAGGCACCGGGATATCCGGGACCGAAAGGACCGGGAACTGGTCCGTATGCATGAAGCTACACAGGAGCATCAGCAGCTTCTGGATGCTGTCCTGGAAGCGGTCAATGTCGGCGTGTGGGCCATCGACACCGGCGGTGGCGACATCCTCACCAACCGCCGCCTTCGCGCGGACCGCGCAAAGGCCCAGGGGACGCCACACGGCAACCCCTTTGTGGTTGGCTCGGGGCCCGCTGATGGAACAACACCCGATGGTCCGGCGGAGATTGCCATGGCTGGGGGCAGCTTTACCAACACATTGATTTGCGTGGGCACAGGAGTCCAGCAGCGGACTTTTTCGGCCGCGGCCAGGCCATTTCACGACGTCGAAGGTCGGCTAAAAGGCTCTGTCCTGGCTTTCACCGATGTAACAGCTCTGGTGGCGGCGCTGGCAGCCCGGGACGCCTTTGTGGCAACGGTCTCGCACGAATTACGGACCCCACTCACGTCGATGCTCGGCTACCTGGAACTCATGGGCGACGAACCCGACGCCGAATACCTCGGCATCGTTGAGCGCAACGCCCAACGCCTGCTGAGCCTGATCAACGATCTGCTTCTCCTCGCTTCAGAGGACCTCGAGATCCGCCGGCGGCCGGCAAACCTGTCCAATTTGCTGCAGGACGCAGCCCGGAACGCCGAACATGAAGCGGCAGCCAAAGGCGTCAGCATCCGCGACCAGATCCAGGCCGATATTGAGGCTGAGGTCGATCCAAGCCAGTTCACCAGGGCAATCGAACAGCTGGTGTCGAATGCCATCAAATTCTCGCCGGAAGGCAGCGAAGTAAGCATTGCCCTGACAGAACAGAATGGTGAGTTCTGCTGTTCCGTCAGCGATCAGGGAATTGGCATGACCAAGGAAGAGCAGGATCAGGCTTTCACGAAGTTTTTCAGGTCCGACCTTGCCATGAAGACGGCCATCCCCGGAGCCGGCCTCGGACTGCCCATCAGCAAAGCCATAGTGGAAGCCCACGGCGGAGAAATCAGCCTCGAAAGCCAGCCGGGGAACGGCACCGTGGTCACCGTCAGGGTCGCCAAATAAGCGGCGGGCCAAAGACTTGCTTTGCGCCGGGATACCGAAAAATGATCATCATGCTTACTATTGACTGGCGTTAGGCACATCGGTGTAGGAGCTGCTCACTGGGGGCAGTGGCCACCGTGCCGGAACTGGAGTTTCGCATGAGCACTGAACACGGTTTGAACCCGCTGACCGACGAAGAACTGCTGGCACAGGGCGGCACGGCGCTGCCTGACAAGGAAGTGGCCTCCGTCTTGGACCTGAACGCCGACCTGGACCTTGGCATTAACGCCGCGGCACCCATCGACCTGGCGGTCGCGGCCAACGCCAACGTGGCAGCCCCGATCGATGCGGCCGCCTCGGCGAACATCCTCTCCTTCGGATCCGAGGCCCAGGCCCTTGCCGACCAGGGAGTGATCATCGATCAGGGCATCACGGCCGATGCCACAGCCGACTCCACGCAGGACAGCGTCATTGATCAGGGCACGGATACAGCCGACGGTGGATCAGTTGACGGCGGAACTCCGGAAACTACCGGGGATGAGGTCATCGACGGCGGAACTCCGGATGGCACGCTTCCCGACGTCGGCGCCCTGCCGGTGGATCCGGCCGCGGCACTGGACGGGGACCTGCTGAACGTCAACGTTGACTTGGCCGCCCAGGCCGACATTGCGGCCCCGATCAACGGTGCCGTTGCCGCGAACGCCAACGTTGCCGCACCGATCGACGCCGCCGTTGCAGCGAACATCGGCTCCATCGACAGCGATGCGTTCGCTGTGGCCCAGCAGGACGCCATCATCAGCCAGCATATCGACGGCGAAGCCACCGCCTCCGCTGACCAGCAGTCCGATCTGCGGCAGTAGAGTCCGGACAACCACCTCCCCCATGAGCACCCTTTAATGAGCACTGTGCACGGCGGGCCGTCCCGGCTGGACGGCCCGCCGGTTTCCAACGCGTCCGCTGAGCCCGGCGCCCGGCCCGATGCCCGTCTGCCTGACGTTCCGGTCCGGGCCGATGGCGTGGAACTGATCGGTGAGACGAAGGGTTCGGGCTACCGCGAGCCGCCTTCGCTGGTCCGCAGGGCAGATGGCCAGGCCATCGCGCTGACACGCCTGCTGTACCTGGTGCTGGAAGCAGTTGACGGCCAGCGGACCACCGGCCAGATCGCGGACCACGTCAGTGCCCGCTTCGGGAAGCTGGTCAGTGAGGACAACGTCCGCACGCTGGTCACATCCCAGTTGCTGCCGCTGGGCTTGCTCCGGCTGGCCGACGGTTCGCAGCCCGAAGTGAGGAAAGCTGACCCGCTGCTCGGCATGCGCTTCCGCTATACCGTGACCGATCCGGAACGCACCCGCCGGCTCACGGCTCCGTTCGCGGTGCTTTTTAATCCGCTGATCGTGGCGGCCGTATGCGCGGCCTTCGTCGCCGCGTGCTGGTATGTCCTCATGGTCAAGGGGCTCGCCTCCGCAACACATGATGCGTTCGCCAATCCGGGGCTCGTCCTGCTGGTCCTGGCCGTGACCGTTCTGTCCGCCGGCTTCCACGAGTTCGGCCACGCCGCCGCCGCACGCCGCGGCGGCGCAACACCGGGCGCCATGGGCGCCGGCCTCTACCTGATCTGGCCCGCGTTCTTCACAGATGTCACCGATTCCTACCGTCTGGGCCGGGGCGGCCGGCTCCGCACCGACCTGGGCGGGCTGTATTTCAACGCGATCGTGGCCGTAGCCATCATGGGCCTCTGGTGGGCTACCGGCTTTGACGCACTGCTGTTGGTGGTGGTCACCCAAATCCTCCAGATGGTCCGGCAACTGCTTCCGCTGGTCCGGTTCGACGGATACCACATCCTGGCCGACGCCACCGGCGTCCCGGACCTCTTCCAGCGCATCAAACCGACCCTGCTGGGGCTGCTGCCCTGGCGCCGGACGGACCCCGCAGCCCAAGTCCTCAAGCCCTGGGCCCGTGCGGTGGTCACCGCCTGGGTGCTGGTCACCGTGCCGCTGCTGGTGCTCAGCCTGGTCATGATGGTGCTCTCGCTGCCGCGGCTCCTGGGCACGGCATGGGCCAGCGTCCTGAAGCAGCAGTCCGAGTTCTCCCAGACCCTGGCGGCCGGGGACATCGCCGGAGCCGCGGTGCGCGCCCTGGCGATCGCCGCCGTCGCCCTCCCCATCCTGGGCATTGCCTACATCCTGATCCGGCTGGTCCGGCAGCTGACCACCGGACTCTGGCAGCGGACCCGCGGCAAAACACTGCAGCGGGCCGCGGCGATGGCCGCAGTCGCCGCGGTGACCGCAGGGCTGGCCTGGGCGTGGTGGCCCGGCGCAGACACGTACCGTCCGGTGCAGCCGTATGAACGCGGCACCCTGGCCGACGTCACCACCGCCGTCTTTCCGACAGCACCGTCCGCCGCCCTGCAGGAAGGCGGCACCGGAAAGACGGTGGCCCTCTGGCCCGCAGGAGCGGCGAAGCCGACCCGGGAAAACCCCCAGCTCAGCATGGTCCTCATACCCCATACGGGTGCTGCCGGGACCGGCACAGCTGCTGACACCACGGCCGGTTCAGCCCCGGCGCCGTCGTGGGTTTTCCCGTTCAACCAGCCCGCTCCCCCGCCTGAGGACGGCAACCAGGCCCTCGCGGTGAACACAACGGACGGCTCTGTGGCCTACGACGTCGCCTTCGCACTCGTGTGGGCCGACGACGGCGAACCAGTGGACACCACCAACGAGGCCTATGCCTTCGCCAGCTGCGCCGACTGCGCCGCCGTTGCCGTGGGCTTCCAGGTGGTGCTCATCGTGGGCCAGGCCGATGTGATCGTGCCGGAGAACCTGTCCGCCGCGGCCAACTACAACTGCCTCCGCTGCCTGACCTACGCACTGGCCACTCAACTGGTGCTCACCCTGGACGGGCCGCTGAGCGAGGGCGGCACCGCCAGGCTCAACGCCCTGTGGGCCGAAATTGCCGAGTTCGGGCGGAACCTGCAGAACATCCCGCTGTCCGAAATCCAGGAACGGCTCAACACGTTCAAGGAACAGATCATGCAGATCATCCAAAGCGACCCCAGCGCCACCAAGGGCGCCGCGCCCACAACGCCCACGGCACCAGCCACCCCGGCACCCGGCCCAACATCCGGATCTACCGAGGCGCCCAGCCCAGGTGCCACGGGCCCCGGATCGGTGCCGACCGGAACGCCGACGGCGGAGTCCAGCACTGGCGGCAGCCCACCGGATAGCGGTCCGGCACAGGAAGCCCCGGCGGTCACCACTGAACCAACCACGGCAGCGACGGTACCCCCTGGCGTCCCGTCGCCCGCGCCGACGACAACGGGGAGCTGACCGGGCATGCGGCCAGCGGCTTGGAGGCGGATGGGATGAGAAGAAAGCCCGCCGATGGGGGATCGACGGGCTTTCCGTAAAGGCACGCTACACGTCACAGGTTTGGTCAACGAGTGGACGATCCCTCCAGGCCCCCAACAATTCTTCAAGGGCCCTCCAGGGTGAGGAATGGACGGCATCCCCGGAGTCCGACGTATAGTAAGTAGCCTTATGACTTGAACGATACGGTGCCGCAATGCACCGGAAGGAACGGGTATGGCGGAATCGCTGAACTCCATCAGCACTGACGTGGTCGGCGATCGCTACCGGCTGGGCGAGGTAGTGGGCCGCGGTGGAACGTCCTCCGTGTACCGGGCAAAGGATGAGAATCTGGGCCGGGACGTGGCGCTGAAGCTCTTCGCACCACAAGCCCCCGACGCCGACGAGCTCAAACGCCAGGAAGCTGAGATCACCCTGCTGGCCACCCTGAACCATCCCAGCCTCGTGACGCTGTTCGATGCCGGCACCGACATGCGCATCCCGGATGAGCCCCGGCCGTTCCTGACGATGGAACTGGTGGAGGGACAGGATCTGCGCGGCCGCATCAAACACAGCGCAGTCCCCTTGAGCGAACTCGCTGTCATCGGAGCCGGGATCGCCGATGCACTCGCCTACGTCCACGGCCTGGGCATCATCCACCGCGATATAAAGCCCGGCAACATCCTCTTGGTGCAGACCCGGCCCGGGGAGCCGTTGCGGGCGAAGGTCACCGACTTCGGCATCGCCCGGATCGCCGGTTCAACACGCCTGACCGCAACGGGTGCAATGGTGGGCACCGCGGCGTACCTCAGCCCCGAACAAGCCATGGGATCCCCCCTCAGCCCCGCCACAGACATTTATTCGCTCGGGCTGGTCCTGCTCGAATGCATCAAACAGGCAACCGAGTACCCCGGCAGCGCCGTCGAATCAGCCGTGGCCAGGCTGCACCGCGCGCCGGCCATTCCCCAGGACCTCCCGGCCGAATGGGCCGGCCTGATCCGCTCGATGACCTCAATCGATCCGCTGGAGCGCCCCACAGCGGCGGACATCGAGGCGGCGCTGCGGCAGGCCCTTGTCTCGCCGGCATCCATTCCCGGCGAACTTACAACGGAAACCACACGCGTGCTGCCTGCCAGGCCCTCCAGGGCGCCGACCATAACGGCAGAGTTGCCCTCCCCCATCCTGCGGCGGCCGTCCCGTGCGGGAACGAAGCTGCGGCTACCGGTGGCTATCCTGGTCCTTCTTGCCCTTGCGGGCGGGGCCGCCGCGCTCACGGCAAGCCAGACCCCACCGTCCACAACCGGCACCACGACCTACCCGGCAGTCACCGGCACCCTCGGTGACCACCTCCAGGAACTTCAAAAGAGCGTGGAACCATGACCCTCACGCGCTCCCGAAGCCGGCGCACCGGAGCCCGCGGAGCCTGCCTTGCCGCTGCCCTTGTGCTCGTGGCTTCCCTCGCCGCCTGCGGCCCTGCCGATACCGGCCTGCAGCGCGACACCGCCCACCAGCTCCAGGAACAGGTGCTCGGCGTGACCAAGGCTGCGGCCGCCAATGATCATGCGGCCGCGCTCACGGTCCTGAACAAGCTCGAAGCTGACGTGGCGGCTGCAGCCGGCAGCGGCCACATTTCCGAGGAACGGCGCCGGCGTATCACCACCAGCATTGCTGCCGTCAAGGCCGATCTCACCGTCGCCGCCACCGCCACGCGGCCGCTAAGGCAGCAAAAGCTGCCGAGGCGGCCAAGGCGGCCAGGCGCGCCGCAGCGAAAAAGGCCGCCGCCGATAAGGTCAAAGCTGACGCGGAAGCAGCGGCGAAAGCTGCACAGGAAAACGCCGCACCCGTGAATGTTGCCCCCTTACCGGCGCCGGCACCCGAACAGGGAAAAGGCAAGGAAGGCAAAGGCAAAGGCAAGAACGACTAACCGGGAAACGCGGCGATCTCCCGGTGCGGTCGAAGCCCTAGAGGGGCCTGGTTGTTGCCTCTGCGTCAGGGGACGCTGTCGGTTCCCGGCGAGCGCTTTCTTCGACGCATGCCCCGTACCAGAGCTCCGCCCCGAGATCCGGTTCTGGCCTATCAAGATTCCGGTACAGGGCGTCCAGCAGCGCCGCGAGTTCTCCGTCGGAAAGCCCGGGAATGACTCCTTCGGGTCCTCGGGGATCATTGATGAACCTGGAAAGCTGTGAATGGTTCATTGTGGAGCGACCGGGCTTGGTGCATCAGCCAGAATGTACTTCATGGTGGCCTCCATCTTGACGTCCCGTGGCTGGTTACGGCAGCACGTGCCGACCGCCTCCTAGACACCATAAACGGAACGGCGCAGATCTGCACCCAAGTCGGTTTCATGAGAGCAACAGACGCTGCTCCGTCGGCGGGCGCCGGGAATAACGGCCATTGACTCTACTAATTGTTGGGTCGAAACTTCTGCAATGACCCAGGAACCCGAAGCCCTCATGGCTGTGGTTGACCGACTCGCCGAGCGCTTCCCTCATGAACAACGTTCGGCCATTGAGGACATTGTGGCCGAAGAACACGGATCGCTCGACGACGGCCACATCCGCGACTACGTCCCTCTCCTTGTAGAACGGGCCGCAAAGCTCCGCCTCGCCCATCCATAACTGGTGCACCGGCAGCCAAGACGACGGCGCGGCCACGGTCGGATAACCCGGTGGCGCCGGGTAGGGTGGCGGACATGGAACTCCGACTCGAGGTTGTGCAGGTGCCCGTCTCCGATGTGGACCGTGCCAAGGCCTTCTACACTGACCAGCTCGGCTTTGTGCTCGATCACGACGTGGAACACATTCCCGGAATGCGCGTTGTCCAGCTGACCCCGCCGGGCTCTGCCGCGTCGATTGTCATTGGCACGGGCATGACCGGCATGGTTCCCGGCAGCCTCGAAGGCCTTCAGCTGGTGGTGCCGGACATGGCCGAGGCCCGCAGTGAACTGGTCCGCCGCGGCGCCCCCGTCAGCGAAGCCCAGGACATGGGCGGATTCGCCTTCGCCTACTTCAGTGACCCGGACGGCAACAGGTGGGTCATCCAGGAGATACCGCGGCGGTAGGACGCTCCGCCGCTGGGTCCGTGGTGGATTCGCACGTCCCGACTACCCGGATGGCCGAGCCGCAAAAACGAGTACTCACTACTCGTGCGTTCGCTACCCGGGTTTCCTAGGCTCAAGCTGTACCGACTCTGGGGGTTTGGCGCATGCTAACTGAACAACACATGACCTGGCGTGGTTCCGGTTCGGGAGCCCTGCTGGACATCCACGGGCATTCGGAGGCCGCGCTGGCGGGGGCTCTGGTGCGGATCGCTGCCGCTGAAGTCAGCGATCTTGCCGGTGCGCCGGTGGACGGCACTGTCACGCTGGTGCGGCCGGACGGGACGCCGTGCACCGTGGCACCTGCTGAAGGCACCGGCGTCGAACTTTCCCGCTGGGACCAGCGCACCGGCACGGGTCCCACGGCGCGCGCACTTGGGGGCCGGCTGTCCGTGGTCCTCAACCACCGCTGCCCGGACCCGCGGTGGCCCGAGTACTCCGGCAACCTCACGGCGGCAGGTTTCCGGTCCGCCGTCGCCATCCCGCTGCAACTGGACCGCGGCTACAGCGCCGCGCTGACGCTCTATTCCGCCACAGCGAACATGTTCGCGCCGGATCTTGCGTGCAAGGTCCTGGTCTTCTCCGGGGTGGCGGCCAAAAGCCTGCGGCTGGCGCTGAAACACCGGGCGGACCTGGCCGTGTCCGCGGAGCACCGCGCCAGCCTCGCCAGCCGCACCGCGATCGACACCGCCTGCGGGGTGATCATGGGCCAGAACCAGTGCTCCTACCAGACAGCGCTCCAGATCCTCACCCAGGTCGCGACGGCAACGGAACCTCAAGGTCCGCGCAGTGGCGGAAGGCGTCCTGCGGGCCATGCCCGGCGGGGTCCCGGCCACCTACTTCAAAGCCCGCCTCTGACGTGTCGGCAGACCCATTCTCCCGGCGGGGCACCTGCACGTCCACCTTGGGGATTCCTTGGAAAGTTACGGGCATGCGCCGATCCCTCGCGGCTGGGCGGCCGTCCTGCGGCGCTAGACGCAGGCGGATTAGCGCAAATTCCCGCGGTTTCGATGAACAGGCCCTATTCTGGCCAGGGGCCAGGTTAGCTACCAGGCCGCCGGGACGATTCCGGTGACCAGTGTGCCGAGGCGGGCAGCCGCCGTCAGCTCCAGGTCAGTTTCCGTGAATGTGAGGTTGTCGCCGCTGATGACCAGGACGCGCCCTGCGCCGGCGGCCTGCAGCCATGCGGCATCATTGGGGTTCCTTCTGTCCAGCTGCTGGGTACACATCAGGAGCTCGTCAACGTGCAGTTGGAGGGCTCCTTCACTGGCCACGGTGCAGGTGCAGGTGTCCCGGGCAGGGACCGCGCGCTGCACGATCTCGGTGTAGTCGGCGCTCAGAGACAGCTGGAATCCGTGGGTGAGCAGGAGTGAAACCAGCGCGGAGGTCATCTCCCCACCTTGTTCCCCCATGACAACACTCGGCATCAGAGTGTAGGCCAGTACGGGTATGTCCGTCGTCCCTGGTCCGCCCCCGTCCAGGATCAGCCGTGCACCAATGGAGGTCACACTGTCCGCCACACCAAAACCTTCCTTCACGCTCAGCCCGGGTTCCTGACACTGCAGGTGACAGAGGGCGGAGTCGAAGGTGACGGCCGATATTATGCCCTCGAGGTCGCGGCTTTCGGTGATGAACACCGTCAGGGACAGGGTGGCACCCGGACCAAGAGGCAGCCGGCAGGCAGCGCAGCGGCTGGCTGTAGCCTTGACCATCTCGATGTACTGGGCCGTGTCCCTGCCTTTGTAGGCCTCGAGCCGTCCGTCCCAGGCGACATTGCTGGTGATGGGCATTTCGCAGTCCAATCCGTGATGCGCTCCGAAAAACGTGCGGCACGGGTGGGCTATTCACGTTTTGGAGCGGGAGACCTGACCGCCTGGCCTGGCATCGGATGGAGGTTGGATGCCAGGCCAGGCGCACTGACCGGAACGAGCTATGGGGGCCTAACTCCCCAGCCAGCTACCGACAGCTTGACGAAGCCGCCATGCGGAAACCCTGCGACGCTGGACCAGGGAGGACCCCAAGGAAATCCCTAGCTTCGGGTGGGACGAAACAGGGCTGCGGTTGAGCGCCACACCGTCCGGCGCAAGCCGCGTCTCGACATCATCAGTATGGCTGGCCCGTGGCCTCCCGTGTGGTTGGCAACGTCTACTGGGCTGTGGCGTACAGGGTTCCCCCAACGTCCGCTCCGTACCGTCACAAGCATGATTATTGCCCGGCACATTGGTGCACCAATACTGGCTCCGTCCCTGTGGCCGGTAACCGGGACCTGGCTGCCGCCCACTACGGGGCCTAGGTCTGATGACGTGGGACGGCGTCCATGCCAAGCCCCTCCTTGATCCCACCGTGCTGGACCGGCTGCGCGACGAACTCGAGGACGACGACGGGGTCTGGAGCCTATTCCTGCACAACTTCATCTCCCTCCTTCCCGACAGGACCGAAAGGCTCCGCCTGAGCCTGACCACCGGAGACCTGGCCGGCGCACTTGATTCGGTCCTCAGCCTCAAGACCTCCAGCCAGATGGTCGGTGCGGAACGGCTCGCCGAACTTGCCTTCGACCTGGAGCGGTCGCTTCGAAGCAGCGCCACCGATGAGCCGGAACGTGTTCTGCCAAAGCTGGCAGTGGCCCATCTCAAGCCGCTCATAAAATGTGAGCGCCAGACCGTTTTTCTCCTTTCGAGATACCTTCACAACCGGTCTGCCAGCGAGTGACAGCGCTGAGGGGTCCTTCGGTGGGACTCTCTTGACTCACATACCCCCACATGCAGATAGCAGCGGGTGCCCGTTCTGATGGTCCAGAACGGGCACCCGCTGCTACGTGGTGAGGCGCGACGCGCGGAAACGGTCAGCGCAGAATGACTGTCCGCCCGCCGTCGAGCATTACCCGGCCTTCACAGTGCCACCGGACCGCGTTGCTGAGCGCCTTGCACTCGGCGTCGCGGCCCACCGCGCACCAGGTCCTCCGCGGTGTGCGTGTGGTCCACCTCGATGACCTGCTGGGCGATGATCGGCCCCTCATCCAGCTCGGCGTTGACGTAGTGCGCCGTGGCGCCCACGGTCTTCACGCCGCGGTCGTAGGCCTGGTGGTACGGCTTGGCGCCCTTGAAGCTGGGCAGGAACGAGTGGTGGATGTTGATGGTTTTGCCCGTCAGCTTCGCCGACAGCTCATCGCTGAGGACCTGCATGTAGCGGGCCAGGACCACCAGTTCCACGTCAAACTCGTCCACGAGCTCCAGCAGCCGCGCTTCCTGCGCCGGCTTGGTCTCCTTGGTGACCGGCAGGTGGAAGAACGGGATGTCGTGCCACTTGACCAGTTCCTCGTGGTCCGTGTGGTTGGAGACCACGGCCACGATGTCCACCGGCAGGTCACCCGTGCGGGCCCGGAACAGCAGGTCGTTGAGGCAGTGCCCGAACTTGGACACCATCACCAGGACCCGGCGTTTGCGGCCGTGCGGCTCCAGCTGCCAGTTCATGGCCCACTCGCCGGCCAGCGGCTCGAAGTCCCGGCGCAGCTCCTCGGTGCTGAGGACTCGCTTGGCACCGGACGCGAAGTGCACGCGCATGAAGAACTGCTGGGCGTGCCGGTCACCGAAGTGCTTGGTGTCGATGATGTCGCAGTCGTGCTCCAGCAGGAACCCGGTGATCGCGTGGACGATGCCCTTGGACTCGGCACAGTTGACGGTCAGGACGTGTTCGGTTCCCATTTAGCTCTCCCGCGAAGCCTTCGCGCCGGCGAGCTCGGCGTCTGGCGGCGGCCTTCTCCTCGGCCACAGCCTGTCTCGCCGGCGAGGTCCTTCTGGAACTCGGCGTAGCGGGCCAGGTGGGAGGGGCGCTTGCGCAGGATGAACCAGGCGACGCCCAGGATGACGAACCAGATGGGCGTGACCAGGAGCGCCAGCAGCGTGTCCGGCTGCGTGGTCAGCGCCCACAGGACGAAGGCGAAGAACGCGAAGACCACGCCAGACCATGGGGATGCCGCCGGGCATCTTGAACTTGGACGCCGTGTGCAGGTGCGGGCGGCGTGAGCGGAACTTCAGGTAGCTGGCCAGGATGATGGACCAGACGAAGACGAAGCAGACGGCGGCCACGGTGGTGACCATGTCGAAGGCCTTGGCGATGTCCTTGCCGGCGTACATCAGGACGATGCCGGAGAGCAGCAGGATGCAGGAGAGGAACAGGGCGTTCTGCGGGACCTTGCGGCGTGGACAGCCGGCTGAACACGGTGGGGGCGTCGCCCTCCTGGGCCAGGCCGTAGACCATGCGGGAGGTGGAGTAGATGCCGGAGTTGGCCGAGGACATGGCCGAGCTGAGCACCACCAGGTTCACGATGGTGGCCGCGGCGCCGAGGCCGGCCAGGGAGAACATGGCGATGAACGGGCTGTGGCCGGCCTGGAACTGGGTCCACGGGGTGACGGACATGAGGATGATGAGGGCGCCTACGTAGAAGAGCAGCACGCGGATGGGGATGGAGTTGATGGCCTTGGGCAGGTTCTTCTCCGGGTCCTTGGCCTCGGCGGCGGTGGTGCCCACGAGTTCGATGCCCACAAAGGCGAACACGGCGATCTGGAAGCCGGCTACGAAGCCCATGAATTCGTTCGGGAACATCCCGCCGTGGCTCCACAGGTTCGTGAAGGTGGCCGGGCCGGCGTCGGACTGGAAACCGCTGAAGATCATGAACAGGCCCACGATGATCAGCGCCGCGATGGCGATGATCTTGATCAGCGCGAACCAGAACTCGGTCTCACCGAACGCCCGCACCGTTGCGAGGTTCAGGACCAGCAGGATGACCACGGTGGCGATGCCCGGAATCCACAGCGGCAGCGCCCGGCCAGAGTTCCTCCGAGTAGCGCGGCGATGGCGATGACGTCCGCGATGCCCGTGATCACCCAGCAGAACCAGTAGGTCCAGCCGGTGAAGAAGCCGGCCCAGGGGCCCAGCAGGTCGGCGGCGAAGTCGCTGAAGGACTTGTAGTGCAGGTTGGAGAGCAGCAGTTCGCCCATGGCCCGCATGACGAAGAACAGCATGAAGCCGATGATCATGTAGACGAAGATGACGGACGGGCCGGCCGCCGAGATGGTCTTGCCCGAGCCCATGAACAGGCCGGTGCCGATGGCGCCGCCAATGGCGATCAGCTGGATGTGCCGGTTGCTGAGCTGGCGCTCAAGATGGGGTGTTTCCTGGGAAACGGTGGATTTAGTTGTCACGTGCTGCTCCTCGAATCAATTCTGGCTGGAGTGCTTTTGTGGAAGACGCCTGGCCCGCGTCCGTCGGGAACCGTGTCCAGGCTGTTGAAACTGTAAAGATGGATGCCCGGCGATGCCGGGCTGGCTTTCCAGCCCGGCCACCAGGGCGTTGGGTGAGTAGCGGTCGCCGCTGAGGAGCTTGCGCGCCAGCGGGCCTTTGCGGCTCAGGAACTTCAGGGAACTTCCGACGCCGATCTGCGTGGCCAGGTGTGACCAGCTTGGTCCGCGGGCACGGACCCCGCCACCCCCGCCCAGACGGGCAGGTTTACGCCTTCGCGGCGCAGGAGCGCCGCGAAGTCGAGGATTTTCCGGGGCATCGAAGCACATCTGGGTGACAACGTGCGAGGCCAGGTGCTGCTTCTCCTGCAGGGCATCGATCAGGTCCAGGGCGGCCACCGACGGGTGGCCTTCCGGGTAGCCTGCCACGCCGGCGCGCATCATGCCGCCGGTGTACTGGGCGATGTCTTCGAGCACCGGCAGGGCCGACTCGTACGGGCCGGCCGGCGTTCTTCCGGTCCCCGCCGATCACAAACACCTCGCTGATGCCGGCAACATCGCACTCGCGCATGATGCCGGTCAGCTCGGCGCGGTCATGCAGGCTGCGGGCGGCGAGGTGCGGGATGACCTTGTAGCCGAGCACGCCCAGCTCCACCGCGGCGCGCATGGTCCGTTCGATGCCGTGGTGGGGCAGGCACGTCATGGTCAGCGTGGTGGTCAGCGGAACCATTCGCCTGGACCTGCTCCACGATCCCGGCTGAAGGGATGATTTCGATTCGGATGGGGAACATCATTGGTCCTCTCTGGACATCAGGCGTCGGTCAGCGGGTCAGCTGGCGTGGGCGGCGAGCAGCGAGCTGGCTTCCTGGCGGGTGCTGCCGGAGGATTCGATGTGGGCGAGTTCGGCGGGGATTTCCCAGCCCTTCTTGCGCATCGCGGTGGCCCAGAGCCGGCCGGCACGGTAGGAGGAGCGGACCAGCGGCCCGGACATGACGCCGAGGAAGCCGAGCTCGTTCGCCTCGTTCTGCAGGTCCACGAACTCCTGCGGCTTGACCCAGCGGTCCACCGGCAGGTGCCGCTCGGACGGGGCGCAGGTACTGGGTGATGGTGATCAGGTCGCAGCCGGCCTCGTGCAGGTCCCGCAGGGCCTCGGAGATTTCCTCGCGGGTCTCGCCCATGCCCAGGATCAGGTTGGACTTGGTCACCATGCCCAGGGCCCGGCCCTGGGTGATGACGTCCAGGGACCGCTCGTACCGGAACGCCGGCCGGATCCGCTTGAAGATCCGGGGCACGGTCTCGACGTTGTGGGCGAAGACCTCGGGCTTGGAGTCGCAGATCGCCTCGATGTGCTCGGGCTTGCCGGAGAAGTCCGGGATCAGCAGTTCCACGCCGGTGCCGGGGTTCAGTTCGTGGATCTTGCGGACCGTCTCGGCGTACAGCCAGACGCCCTCGTCGGCGAGGTCGTCGCGGGCCACGCCGGTGACGGTGGCGTAGCGCAGCTGCATGGCCTGGACCGAGCGGGCCACCTTGGTGGGTTCGAACATGTCCACCGGGGAGGGCTTGCCGGTGTCGATCTGGCAGAAGTCGCAGCGCCGGGTGCATTCGGAGCCGCCGATCAGGAACGTGGCTTCCTTGTCTTCCCAGCACTCGAAGATGTTCGGGCAGCCGGCCTCTTCACAGACCGTGTGGAGGCCTTCCTTCTTGACGAGGTTCTTGAGCTGGACGATACTCCGGGCCCATCTGGACCTTGGCCTTGATCCACTCCGGCTTCCGCTCCACCGGGGTCGCCGAGTTTCGCTGCTCAATGCGCAGCATCTTCCGGCCTTCTGGTGCCAGTGTCATCAGTTCTCTTTCCTTCAGCATTCCACGACGTTGACGGCGAGGCCGCCCATGGCTGTTTCCTTGTATTTGGAGCTCATGTCCCTGCCGGTTTCCCGCATGGTCACGATCACCTCGTCCAGCGACACCCGGTGGGTGCCGTCGCCCCAGAGCGCCATCTTGGCCGCGTTGATGGCCTTCGCCGCGGCGATGGCGTTCCGTTCGATGCAGGGAACCTGCACCAGCCCGCCGATCGGATCGCAGGTCAGGCCCAGGTTGTGCTCCATCGCGATTTCCGCGGCGTTCTCCACCTGCTGGAGCGTGCCGCCCATGACCTCGGCGAGCCCGGCCGCCGCCATGGACGACGCCGAGCCCACCTCGCCCTGGCAGCCCACCTCGGCGCCCGAAATGGACGCCTGTTCCTTGTAAAGCACCCCGATGGCGCCGGCCGTGAGCAGGAACTTGACCACCACGTCGTCGCGGTCTTCCTGCGTTGCCTTGTCCATGCCGGGGGCGAAATGCAGTGCGTAGTACAGCACCGCGGGGATGATCCCGGCGGCGCCGTTGGTCGGGGCGGTGACCACCCGGCCGCCGGACGCGTTCTCCTCGTTGACCGCCAGGGCGATCAGGTTCACCCATTCCTGCCAGTACTTCGGGTCCCGGTCCTTGTCCTCCTTCAGGAGGCGTTCGTGCCAGTCCGGCGCACGACGGCGGACCTTCAGTCCCGCCGGGCAGCAGCCCCTCGCGCTTGAGGCTGACTTCCACGCACTCCTCCATGACGGAGTAGATGTGCAGCAGCCCTTCGCGGATCTCTTCCTCGGTGCGGGAGGCTGCGTTCGTTGACGACATGACGTCGCCGATGGACAGGCCCTTGGACTGGCAGTGGCCCAGCAGCTCCGCCGCCGTGCGGAAGGGCAGCGGCAGCTCCTTCTTGGACTCGTCGAGTTCCTTCAGGGCCGCGTCCTCCTCGCCTTCGCGGACGATGAAGCCGCCGCCGACGGAGAAGAACGTGGCCTTGTGGAGGACCTCGCCGTGCTTCGTCGGTGACGGTGAACGTCATGCCGTTGGTGTGCCGCGGCAGGACGGTCAGCGGGCGCAGGATCATGTCCGTCACGCCGTAGGGCAGCTGCACGCCACCGCCTTCACCGGCGCCGGCAAGCTGCAGCATCCCGGTCTCGGCGATGGCGGCGAGCCGCTCCTCCACCTCGGCCGGCAGGATCTTCTCGGGGTGGAACCCCTCCAGGCCCAGCAGGATGGCCGTCATGGTGCCATGGCCGTGGCCCGTTGCGGCGAGCGACCCGTACAGGTCCACCCGCAGCGCCGCCACCTTCTCCAGGACGCCGGAGGTTTTGAGCTCCTCGGCAAACACAGCGGCAGCCCGCATAGGCCCAACCGTGTGCGAGCTCGAAGGCCCGATCCCGACGGAGAAGAGATCAAAGACTCCAACAGCCATGATGACTTCCTAACTAAGTAATTCAGTGATATGCACGGTCGAACGGTGCTACACGAGGCGCGGCTCGGACCGGCATCCGGTAGCGTGCCGTCAAAGCGACGCGGGACCGGTGCGCTGAGGCCCATGTCGAGCCGCCGGCGAGGGGCTAGAGCCCCGGGTACAGCGGGTGGGCGGCGGCGAGGGCCTCCACGCGGTGACGCAGGCCGGAAAGGTCCGCGTCGGCGTCGGCAATCAATGCCTCGGCGATGATGTCCGCAACTTCACGGAACGCTGCCTCGCCGAAGCCACGGGTGGCCAGCGCGGGGGTGCCGATCCGCAGACCGGAGGTGACCATCGGCGGGCGCGGGTCGAACGGCACGGCGTTGCGGTTGACGGTGATGTCAATCGCGGCCAGGCGGTCCTCGGCCTGCTGGCCGTTGAGCTCGCAGTTGCGCAGGTCAACCAGGACCAGGTGGACGTCGGTGCCGCCGGAGATCACGGAGATCCCCTTGGCGGTGACGTCCGGCTGGACCAGGCGGTCGGCCAGGATGCTGGCGCCGGCAAGGACGCGCTCCTGGCGTTCCTTGAACTCGGCGTACGCGGCGATCTTGAACGCCACGGCCTTGCCGGCGATGACGTGCTCCAGCGGGCCGCCCTGCTGGCCCGGGAACACCGCAGAGTTGATCTTCTTGGCGATGTCGGCGTCGTTGGAGAGGATGATGCCGCCGCGCGGACCGGCGAGGGTCTTGTGCGTGGTGGAGGTGGTGACGTGGGCGTGCGGCACCGGGCTCGGGTGCAGGCCGGCTGCCACCAGCCCGGCGAAGTGCGCCATGTCCACCATCAGGTAGGCGCCCACCAGATCGGCGATCCGGCGGAACTCGGCGAAGTCCAGCTGGCGGGCGTACGCCGACCAGCCGGCCACGATGAGCTGCGGCTTGTGTCTCCAGCGCCAGGCGCTCCACCTCGGCCATGTCGATGGTGTGGGTGTCTTCGCGGACCTGGTACGGGACCACGTTGTAGAGCCGGCCGGAGAAGTTGATCTTCATGCCGTGCGTCAGGTGCCCGCCGTGGGCCAGGTTCAGGCCCATGATGGTATCGCCCGGCTTGATCAGCGCGTGCATGACCGAGGCGTTGGCCTGTGCGCCGGAGTGCGGCTGCACGTTGGCGAACTCGGCACCGAACAGGGCCTTGACGCGGTCGATGGCGAGCTGTTCGATGACGTCCACGTGCTCGCAGCCACCGTAGTAGCGCTTGCCCGGGTAGCCCTCGGCGTACTTGTTGGTCAGGACCGAGCCCTGCGCCTGCATCACCGCAACGGCGGTGTGGTTCTCCGAGGCGATCATTTCCAGGCCGTCACGCTGGCGGCCCAGTTCGGCGTCGATCTTGGCGGCGATTTCCGGGTCCAGCGCGGACAGGTCCGCGTCCAGGGACGGGGAAACTACCTGCTCGAAACGCGGTCGTTGCTCGCCGCTGCGGCGCTCACAGCTCGCCGCCGTTGGCCTCGGCGTATTCCTGCGCGGACATCAGCGGGCCCTCTTCGGTCACGGTGACCTTGAACAGCCAGCCGGCACCGTACGGATCGGAGTTGATCAGGGCGGGATCGCTGACGGCTTCGTCATTGATCTCCGTGACCTCGCCGGTGACCGGGGAGTACAGGTCCGAGACGGACTTGGTGGACTCGATCTCGCCGCAGGTCTCCCCCGCGGTCACGGTGGAGCCAACCTCGGGCAGGTCCACGTACACAATGTCGCCCAGCGCATCGGCAGCAACGGCGGACACGCCAATCACCGGCAGGGCCGGCGCCGTCAGCGGCAACCCACTCGTGCTCTGCGGAGTACTTCAGTTCAGCGGCAACTTTGCCATTTTCTATTTCCTTAAGTTTCGAGTTCAAAAGTGAGAGAGCGTCCGCCCAAACACCACATTAAGTGAGAGAGCGTTCGGCCTAAAACGTGCATTAAGTGAGAGAGCGTTCGGTGGGGGTGGTGGGCTGAGGGGCCGGCGGCCCGGGGTTTTCGAAAGCGTGCGTCAGAGCGACGAAGGAGCAGCACGCGTGAAAACTCCGGGTTGCCGGTCCCGGACCCAACACCCCTGAGGACTACTTGTCGCGCTTGTAGAACGGCAGGGCGATGACCTCGAACGGCTCTGCCTTGCCGCGCAGGTCGATGTCCAGGGCGGTGCCCAGTTCGGCGTGCTCGACGTCGACATAGGCCATTGCAACAGGGTACCCGAGCGTGGGGCTGGGCTGGCCGGAGGTGACTTCGCCCACGACGTTGCCGTCCTTGAGGACCGGGTAGCCGCCGCGGCCGGCGCGGCGGCCGAGGCCCTTCAGGCCCACGAGCTTGCGCTTGGATGCCGGCTGCCTTGGACGCTTCGAGGGCGGCAGCGGCCCACGAAGTCCCCTTCCTTGGACTTGAGCGCCACAACGGGGCCCAGGCCGGCGTCGAACGGTGAACGCTCGCAGGGAGAGCTCGTTGCCGTAGAGCGGCATGCCGGCTTCCAGGCGCAGCGAGTCGCGGGACGCGAGGCCGCACGGGAATGATGCCGAACTCTTCGCCGGCTTCGGCGATCTTCGCCCACAGGCCCGCGGCGTCGTCGTTCGGGATGAACAGTTCGAAGCCGTCCTCGCCGGTGTAGCCGGTGCGGGCCAGGATGACGTCTGTGTGCCGGCGATGGTGATCTCGTTGAAGCGCGTAGTACTTCAGGTCGGTGACCAGCGCGTGCTGGGCCTCGTCGGTCAGCTTCAGCAGGATGGCCTCGGCCTTGGGACCCTGGACGGCGATCAGCGAGGTCTGCCGCGGAGGCGTCCTCCACCTTGACGTCGAAGGCCTGCGGCGCGCTCGGCCAGGGCGGCGGCGACGGTGGGTGCGTTGCCCGCGTTGGGGACCACGAGGTACTTCTCGTCGCCGAAACGGTAGACGATCAGGTCATCGATGATGCCGCCGTCGGCGTTGCAGATCAGCGAGTACTTGGCCTTGCCGTCCGCGATGGCGGAGAGCTTGCCCACCGAGGGCGTAGTCCAGGAACGCGCCGGCCTCGAGGCCGGTGACCCAGACTTCGCCCATGTGGGAGAGGTCGAACAGGCCGGCAGCCTTGCGGACGGCGTGGTGCTCGGCCAGCTCGGAGCTGTACTTCAGGGGCATCTGCCAGCCACCGAAATCGGTGAAGGAGGCGCCGAGTTTCTTGTGCTCTTCGTAGAGAGCGGTGTAGTTCTCAGTCATGGGATAAGCCTTTCATGCGGCCGGTGAACGTGTGGCCCGGTGATGGAGTCTGCGCCCCGGTGATCGAGCCTGTCGAGATCCAGGGGTTTCGACAGGCTCAACCACCGGCTCGCGGCCTTAGTTTTCGAATTCGGAGAGCGGCGGGCAGGAGCAGATGAGGTTGCGGTCCCCGCCGGCGCCGTCGATCCGGCCCACCGGCGGGAAGTACTTGTCCTGCTTGAGGTGGTGGACCGGGAACGACGGCCTGCTCACGCGGGTACTGGCGGGCCCAGTCGGAGTTGACGACGGCGGCCGCGGTGTGCGGTGCGTTGCGCAGCGGGGAGTTCTCCACGGTGAAGTCACCGGCGGCGACCTGGTCGATTTCCTGGCGGATGGTGATCATCGCGTCGATGAACCGGTCGATCTCGGCCAGGTCCTCGGACTCGGTGGGCTCCACCATCAGGGTGCCCGCGACCGGGAACGCCAGGGTGGGGGCGTGGAAACCGTAATCGATCAGGCGCTTGGCCACATCCTCGGCCGTCACCCCGGTCTTCGCGGTCAGCTCGCGCAGGTCCAGGATGCACTCGTGCGCCACCAGCCCGCCCTCACCGGTGTACAGGACCGGGAAGTACTCGTTCAGCCGGGCCGCGACGTAGTTCGCCGCGAGCAGCGCGCTACTTGGTGGCCTCGGTCAGGCCCTCGGCACCCATCAGCTTCACGTACGCCCAGGAGATCGGCAGGACACCGGCGGAGCCGAAGTTCGACGCGCTGATCGCGACGCCGTGGCCGTGCTTCGTGGGCTGCCTTGTTCGCGTCCCCGGGCATGAACGGGGCCAGGTGCGCCTTGGCCGCGACCGGGCCCACGCCGGGTCCGCCGCCGCCGTGCGGGATGCAGAAGGTCTTGTGCAGGTTCAGGTGCGAGACGTCGCCGCCGAACTTGCCCGGCTGCGCCAGACCGACGAGGGCGTTCAGGTTCGCCCCGTCCACGTAGACCTGGCCGCCCGCGGCGTGCACCGCGTCGCAGATCTCGGTCACGTCCGCGTCATACACGCCGTGGGTGGAGGGGTAGGTGATCATGATCGCCGAGAGGGCGTCCTTGTTCGCCTCGATCTTCGCGTACAGGTCCGTGTGGTCGATCGTGCCGTCCGCCGCGGTGGCCACCACCACGACCTTCATGCCCGCCAGGACCGCCGACGCGGCGTTGGTGCCGTGCGCCGAGGCCGGGATCAGGCAGACGTTCCGCTGCGCGTCGCCGTTGGCCAGGTGGTAGCCGCGGATCGCGAGCAGGCCCGCGAGCTCACCCTGGGACCCGGCGTTCGGCTGCAGCGAGACCTGGTCATAGCCGGTGATCTCGGCCAGGTCAGCTTCCAGGCCGCTGATCAGTTCACGCCAGCCCACCGTCTGGGACTCCGGGGCGAACGGGTGGATCGAGGCGAACTCCGGCCAGGAAATCGCTTCCATCTCCGCGGTCGCGTTCAGCTTCATCGTGCACGAACCCAGCGGGATCATGGTCCGGTCCAGGGCCAGGTCCCGGTCGGAGAGCTTGCGGATGTAACGCAGCAGCTGGGTCTCGGAACGGTGCGTGTTGAACACCGGGTGCTGCATGAACTCGGAGGTGCGGAGCACCGATTCGGGCAGGTCGAAGCCCTTGGCGTCCACCACGGGACCGGCGCCGAAGGCGACGGCGATCGAGGACAGGACATCCGCCGTCGTGGTTTCATCAGCGGAGACGCCGATGGTGTCCTCGTCGATGTGGCGCAGGTTGATGCCGCGTGCTTCGGCGGCGGCGATGACCTTGGCGGCCTTGCCCGGCACGGAGACCGTGACGGTGTCGAAGAAGGTCTCGGTGGCCAGTTCGCGGCCGGCGACCTTCAGCGTGGTGGCGAGGGTGCGGGCGTGGTTGTGGACGCGTTCGGCGATCGCCTTCAGCCCGTCCGGGCCGTGGTACACGGCGTAGAACGAGGACACGATGGCCAGCAGCGCCTGCGCGGTGCAGATGTTCGAGGTCGCCTTCTCACGGCGGATGTGCTGCTCACGGGTCTGCAGCGCCAGACGGTACGCGGGGACACCGGCGTCGTCCTTGGAGACTCCGACGAGGCGGCCGGGCATGGAGCGTTCCAGGCCCTTCGCGACGGCCATGTACGCGGCGTGCGGGCCGCCGAAGAACAGCGGCACACCAAAACGCTGGGTCGAGCCGACGGCGATGTCCGCGCCCTGCTCACCCGGAGGGGTGATCAGCGTCAGCGCCAGCAGGTCCGCGGCGACCGTGACGAGCGCGCCGCGTTCCTTGGCGGCGGCGATGACGTCGGCGTGGTTGAAGACGCGGCCGGACACGCCGGGCTGCTGCAGGACGATGCCGTTGATGACACCCTCGGGCAGGCCCTTGGACAGGTCAGCGACCTCCACCTCAAAGCCGAGGGCTTCGGCGCGGCCCTTGACCACCGCGATGGTCTGCGGCATGACGTCGGCGTCGAGGACGGTCTTGCCGTCCTGGGCTGCCTTGTTCTTGTTGGCCCGGCGCATCATCAGCACGGCCTCGGCCACGGCGGTGGCTTCATCCAGCAGGGAGGCGTTGGCGATCGGCAGGCCCACCAGGTCCTGGACCATGGTCTGGAAGTTCAGCAGC
The DNA here is from genome assembly GCA_963741285.1 of uncultured Actinomycetota bacterium. Lineage (GTDB taxonomy): Bacteria > Actinomycetota > Actinomycetes > Actinomycetales > Micrococcaceae > Arthrobacter. The sequence continues at coordinate 333,072 of CAVUHH010000024.1, read as the reverse complement.
GCCTCAAGCCGGCCCTGGGAAATCTCGGGCTGGTACGGCGTGTACGCGGTGTACCAGGCCGGGGCTTCGAGGATGTTGCGGCGGATCACGGCGGGGGTCACGGTGTCGTAGTAGCCCTGGCCGATCATCTGCACAGCCGTCTTGTTCTTGCCCGCGAGCTTCCGCAGCTCGGCCAGGACCTCAACCTCACTGAGGGCGTCCTTCAGGGCAAGCGGCTTGGCCTGGCGGATGGAATCGGGGACGGCAACGTCAACGAGGCCATCAACGGTGTCATAGCCAACGGCCTTGAGCATGGTGTCGATGTCGGCCTGGCGGCGCGCGCCAATATGCCGGTCGGCAAAGGTAGTGGGGGACGACTGAACGGTCATGAAGGAACTCCATAATTCAGGTGGCGTGCTGGGTACGCCACATTGATTCGGGTTCCTCCCCGCTCTGTAGGGGACCTGAGAGTTTCCGCGCCACCTGCTTTTACAGGGTGGCACTTGCACCGTCGGTGAGCCCGTTGCCGGACTGCTTTCCAGAGTTGCCTAACCGCGGCGGTACGTGGGCCTGAGAGATTCCTGGGGAGGATTTGCTCCTACGGCGCCTGCTGAACGTACCGGCAGAACTCTCCCGCCGCAGATCAATAGCATGTGCCACTTCGTCAGTGACACGCCTCACAGCTTACTTGGATTTCCCGCTACCTGCAATTCTTGGGGGCGGGACGAACATCACACTTTCCCCATCCCCCACCACAACGCGGGGTCACTTTTTGCCCGATAACGGCGGTGTATTGGGCGTGGAGTGACCCCGCGTTGCTGTCTGGCTAAGCGTCGGAGCGCTTGCGCCGCCGTCTTTCGTTATGACGCAGCTGCAGGATGCGCGCTCCGCCGGCGATGGCCACAAGAATCCCGCCTCCGACGGCAGCTATGAAGAAGGCCACGCCCTGGGCGAGGCTGCCCTCCCAGCCCAGGAACCGGACCGCGACCATGTCCTGGTTCTGGATGAAGAAAATGATCAAAAGCACCAGCACCACGAGGCTGACCGCCACCGCACTCCAGATGACCGCGGCCCGGGTTGTCCGAGTTTTATCAGCCGGATCGCCAGGACGTGCAGGGCCGGGCGCAGTTCGTGCAGGGCCAGGCGCGGGTGGCTGGTCCTTGGGCTGGGACGGCGGCGGCGGAGGCATCTCGGAAGGTTGCAGCGGTTCTTCTGAACTCATACCGTCATTGTCTCCCTCGCCGCGGGCTTTCGGGCGCAACCGGACCGGTGACGATGCGGGCTTCGGGCCGTCAGGCCGGGACGTCTGCGGCCAGCCGCTCGCCGTTGTAATACTCGAGGTGCCAGCCCTCGTCGGCGTGGTGGTGGGCCAGGTTGAGCACGGCGTTGTCGATGCTGTGCAGGGTCCGGCCGATGGCGCGGCTCAGGCTCACCCGCAGGAGGGTGCCGTGGGCCACCACCAGAACGCGGCGGCCGCGGAACTCCTCGGCCAGTGCTTCCAGAGCGGCCAGCCCGCGGCTGGCGGTCTCATCTTCGCTTTCGGCGCCCACGAAGCCGCCCGGAATGCGCAGCGCCTCCAGTTCAGGACCGGCCTGCATGCCTTCCGCCTGCCCGAAACTGCGCTCGGTGAGCTCCGGAACGTGCCGGGCCACGCGGATCCCGAGCCCCTCGGCGATCAGCCTGGCCGTCTCCGCGGCCCGGCTCAGCGGCGAGGACACCACGGCGTCCCATTCGTGACCGGACAGGACGTCGACGGCCTCGCGCGCCTGGCCGCGGCCAACGTCGTTCAGGGGAATGTCGGTTCCGCCCTGCAGCCGGCGCTGTGCGTTCCAGTCAGTCTGGCCATGGCGGACGAGGGCGAACGTCGTGAGGGTCATGCCTTCCATTGTCCCCGACGGCGGGCGGGTGCCGGACACGGCCGGGAAAACCCCTGGCCCTGCAGTCATGCAGAGCCGCCCAGACGCTCCGCCAGCAGCCGGGCCACCGTAAGGCCCCGCGACTCGGGCACCCCGGGATCAGGTTCCCCGTCAGCGGCAGCGGCGGCAGCGCCGTCGTCGGACATCGAAACTAACGCACTACCGGTCCCGCCGCGGGACGCCACCCACGAGCGGAACCACGGTGACCGAGCCGAGATTGCGCAGCGAGGCGCGCGCCTTCGCTTCCAGGCCATGCGCGACGGCGGCGAACTCCGCAAGGTGCGCGCCGCCGTCGGCCGGGACGGTGATTTCCGCATGCAGGCGGTGGCCGCTCCACCTCAGCCGGCAGGAACTCCCCGACGGCGCCTCCGCGGCGACCAGTGCGGCGAGCCGGTCCGACAAGGCAGGATCGACGCCGTCCAGAAGCCTGCGGCCGACGTCGCGGACGGTGCCCCACAGCAGGACGCCGATGGCGGCGGAAATCAGCAGGCCGACAATGGGATCCGCGAGCGGGAAGCCCAGCCAGATGCCGATGACCCCTGCCACGACGGCCAGCGACGTGAAGCCGTCCGTCCGGGCGTGGATGCCGTCCGCCAGCAGCGCCGCAGAACCGATCCGGCGGCCCACCCGGATCCGGTAGATGGCCACGAGCTCGTTCCCGGCGAAGCCCACCAGACCGGCGGCCAGCACCCAGCCCAGGTTGTGCACGGGCTGAGGTTCAAAGAAGCGGCGGACCGATTCGACGGCGGCCACCACCGCCGAGAGGGCGATCATGGCCACGATGAACAGGCCTGCGAGGTCCTCGGCCTTCCCCAGGCCGTAGGTGAAGGTCCGGGAGGCCGGCCGGCGCCCAAGGACAAACGCAATCCAGAGCGGGACGGCGGTGAGGGCATCGGAGAAGTTGTGGACCGTGTCCGCCAGCAGCGCCACGGAACCGCTGATCAGGACGATGGCCAGCTGGAACAGCGACGTCGCCCCGAGGCCAAGCAAGGAGATTTTGACGGCCCGGATGCCCTGGGCGCTGCTCTCCAGCGCGTCGTCAACGGAGTCCGCGGAGTCGTGGGAGTGCGGAACGAACAGTTCCCGGAGCCAGCCCTTGAGCCCGGTTGCGTGGTCATGGGTGTGGACGTCGTGAGTATGGCCGCCGCTGTGATCATGACTGTGGCTGCGTGGTGGCCATGGCCATGGTGCGCCTCGGCACCGTGGTGATGGCCGCCGTCGAGCTTTTCCGCGTGTTCGTGCGGGTGGCTGCCGGCAGCTGCAGGCTTGGGGCTCATTGTCCGGCCTCCTGCCGCGGGTGCGGCGCCATGCCGTGGCGCGGGGCTGTTCCCAGTGCGTGCTCGGCCTGGTGGATGGCGTCTGCCACCAGCTGCCAGGCGTGGCCGTCCTGCAGCCGGTAGAAGACCTTGGTCCCCTCCTGACGGGTGGACACCATCCGGGCCAGCCGCATTTTGGCCAGGTGCTGGGACACTGACGGGGCTGACTTACCGGCAATCCCTGCGAGCGCGTTGACGGTCAGTTCGCCGTCGCGGAGGGCCAGGATCAGGCGAACGCGCGTGGCATCGGCGAGCATGGCGAAGACTTCCACGGCCAGTTCGACGTACTGGCTGTCCGCGGCGAGGCGGGAAGTATTCGTATCTGCATTCATACGCAGATACTTACATAGAAGTGGCGCAGACCTCAACCGCATGATGCCCGAAGTTATTGACCCCGATACCCCCTAGGGGTATATTCGAAGTGTTGTCAGTGAAGTGGTATGTCCAGGCCGGTGCCCGCACCGCCGTCACAGCCGTTCAACCCCAGCGCTCATAGGTTCGTCGCGAAGGAAGAGATCTGACATGCCTGACACCGGGCACCAAAACCACAACCACCACCAGCCGGGCGGAGTCGGCGTGCGGGGCCATAACGGCTCAGGCCACGGCCCACAAATCCACCAGGCACCGAACCACCCCGACGATGACCACGCCGTGCACACGCACGGCCAGCACGCCGGCCACAGCACGGCCATGTTCAAAAACCGGTTCTGGCTGACCCTGGCCCTGTCCGTTCCGGTGGTCTACTTCAGCCCCATGGTGGGGCACCTGCTCGGCTACATGCCGCCGATGTTTCCCGGTTCGGCCTGGATCCCGCCCGTGCTGGGAACCGTCATCTTCCTCTACGGCGGCCAGCCGTTCCTCAAGGGCGGGGTCCGTGAGCTGAAGGACCGCCAGCCCGGAATGATGCTGCTGATCGCCATGGCCATCACGGTGGCGTTCGCGGCGTCCTGGGTCACCAGCCTGGGAATCGGCGGCTTCGATCTGGACTTCTGGTGGGAACTGGCCCTGCTGGTGGCCATCATGCTGCTGGGCCACTGGATCGAAATGCGGGCCCTCGGCTCGGCCCAGGGCGCCCTGGATGCCCTCGCCGCGCTGCTGCCGGATGAGGCGGACCGCATCACCGACGCCGGCACGGAGACGGTGCCGGTATCGCGAACTTCGCGAAGGCGACATTGTCCTGGTCCGCTCCGGGGCCAGGATGCCGGCCGACGGCACGGTGGTGGACGGCCAGGCCGAATTCGACGAGTCCATGATCACCGGCGAATCCAAAACTGTCCCGCGCTCCGTGGGCGACGCCGTGGTGGCCGGGACCGTCGCCACGGACAACAGCGTCCGCGTCCAGGTCACCGCCGTCGGCGAAAACACGGCCCTGGCCGGGATCCAGCGCCTGGTGGCCGAAGCTCAGGCCTCGTCCTCGAAGGCCCAGGCCCTGGCCGACCGCGCGGCCGCGTTCCTGTTCTACTTCGCGGCCGGTGCCGGCGTGATCACCTTCATTGTGTGGACCCTGCTGGGAAGTGTCCCGGAGGCCGTCACCCGCACCGTCACCGTGCTGGTGATCGCCTGCCCGCACGCCCTGGGCCTGGCCATTCCGCTGGTGATCGCCATCTCCACGGAACAGGCGGCCCGGGCCGGCGTCCTGATCAAGAACCGGATGGCGCTGGAACGCATGCGCACCATCGACGTGGTCCTCTTCGACAAGACCGGCACCCTGACCACCGGCGAACCTGACCTGAAGGACGTTGCCGTCGCCCCGGGCGTGGACCCGGACAGCCTGCTGGCCCTGGCCGCCGCCGTCGAATCCGACAGCGAACATCCGGTGGCCCGGGCCATCGTCCGGGCCGCCCGCCAGCGTGGTCTGGCTTTGCCGGCCGCCAGTGGTTTCAGTTCGCTGACGGGACGCGGCGTCCGCGCCACCGTGGACGGACGCACGGTGCACGTCGGCGGGCCTGCGCTCCTGCGCGAGCTCGGCGTCGTCGTCCCTGAACCTCTGGCCCTCGCCACCCGCGGGTGGATGGACCGTGGCGCCGCGGTGCTGCATGTCATGGACGACGGCGGCCGCGTCCTGGGTGCCGTGAGTCTCGAAGATGCCGTGCGGGCCGAGTCGCGGCAGGCCGTTGCGGCGCTGCAGCGCCGAGGCGTGAAGGTTGCCATGGTCACCGGCGACGCGCGGCAGGTGGCCCAGGCAGTGGCGGCGGACCTGCACATCGACGAGGTGTTCGCCGAGGTCCTGCCCGCGGACAAGGACAAGAAGGTGGCTGAGCTCCAGTCCCGCGGCCTGAAGGTGGCGATGGTGGGCGACGGCGTCAACGACTCCCCGGCCCTCGCCCGGGCTGAGGTGGGCATCGCCATCGGCGCCGGAACCGACGTTGCCATGGAATCAGCGGGCGTGGTCCTGGCCGGGAACGACCCGCGCGCGGTGCTGTCCATGGTGGATCTTTCCCGTGCCAGCTACCGGAAGATGTGGCAGAACCTGGTGTGGGCCACCGGCTACAACATCCTGGCCGTGCCGGTTGCCGCGGGCGTCCTGGCCTTCGCCGGAGTGGTGCTGTCCCCCGCAGCGGGCGCGGTGCTGATGTCCGCCTCCACCATCGTGGTGGCCCTCAACGCCCAGCTGCTGCGGCGGATGAAACTGAACCCCGCGGCGGTCCAATGAAACGCTCTATCACTTACCGCAGGTTTTTCCCGGACGCTCTCTCACTTAATGCAGGTTTCCCGCAAACGCTCCTGCTGCGTGGCGCCCTGGTCGCAGGGGTTCTGGCAATCATCGCCGGAATCCTCGGCATGCATGTGCTGACCGCGAACCATGCCGCGCACGGAACCCACACGGCGGCGGTCGAGGCGGCCGGGGCACTGGTGGCCGAGGTGCATGCGTCCGGGGTGCATGCAGCCGGGGCGGCGCATGCGGCCGGTGCGCACCCGCGTACTGCGCACGCCGAACACGGCCACACGGAGGCCGCGCAGGCGGAGGCGGGCCAGGCGGACCAGGACCACGAGGCCCCCGCCGGCGCCACGTCCTGCGGAGGCTCATGCCAGAGCATGCAGGAGTCCGGAACGGCCTGCATACCTTCGGCCCAGGCGGGCACACTGGCACTCTTCCCGCCGCATCAGACCGGTACCGTTTTCCACGCACCCGCAGCCCGCAGCGGCCCGGGCGTGGCCTATGCCTACACTCCCCCGAGCCCAACACCCTGCGACTTGTCCATCAGCCGGACGTAAACCGGAACTGCACCATGCCAAACCCACAGCAGTTCCCACCACGTTTTGAAGGACTTTCCATGAACACCAAGATTCGCACCACCGTCATCGCTGCTGCCCTGGCGGCCTCCCTGGGCCTGGCCGGCTGCGCAACCAATTCCACCCCCGCCGGCGGGAACACCATGCCGGGCATGCCGCACGGCAGCTCAAGCCCCATGGCCAGCATGATGCCGGACGCCAACGCCGACCATAACCAGGCGGACATTATGTTCGCCCGGATGATGATCCCGCACCACGCCCAGGCGGTGGAGATGAGTGACATCATGCTCGCCAAGCAGGACATCCCGGCCGATGTCACCACCCTGGCCACCCGGATCAAGGCAGCCCAGGCGCCCGAGATTGAACAAATGACAGCCTGGCTGAAGGCCTGGAACCAGCCCACCGGCATGATGGACGGCACCGCCATGCCCGGCCACTCGATGGGCGGCATGGTGGATGCGGAGGGCATCCAGAGGCTCAAGTCGGCCGGCGGAACGGACGCTGTCCGGCTGTTCCTCACGCAGATGATCGGCCACCATGAAGGCGCCATCGACCATGGCAAAGCAGGAAATCTCGGCAGGCAAGTACCCCGAAGCCATTGAACTCTGCCGGGCCATCGTCGCTTCCCAGGCAGCGGAAATCGCGGAGATGAAGGCGCTGCTCGCCGGCCTCTGACCCCACCCCCCTTGGACGCTCTCTCACTTAATGTGGGTTTTTCCTGGACGCTCTCTCACTTGATGCGGATAGCGCTCCGGTAAATTTCTGGGGGTGATGACCATCGGCCTTGATGACCCTGCCCGTGACGATGTCCGCCAGCTGCTGAGCGAGCATCTGGCAGACATGTTCGCCACGTCGCCGGCCGAAAGTGTGCACGCACTGGACCATTCGGCGCTGTCCGGGCCGTCCATTAGCTTTTGGACAGCCCGCGAGGACGGCGCGCTGCTGGGATGCGGCGCGCTCAAACTCCTCACCGCCCTACCCGGGTCAGCCAAGTCCGGCGAGATCAAGTCCATGCGCACCACGGAAAGTGCGCGGGGGCGCGGCGTCGCCACCCTGATGCTGACGCACATCCTGGCGGAAGCCCGGCGCGGGGGCTACGGGCACATCTACCTCGAGACGGGGACCGAGGACTATTTCGCCCCCGCGCGGCGGCTTTATGCCCGGAACGGATTCACCCCGTGCCCGCCCTTCGCCGGCTACGTACTGGACCCGAACAGCGTGTTCATGGAACTCCGCCTGGAGGAAAAGTGAGAGAGCGTCCGGGAAAAACCCACATTAAGTGAGAGAGCGTCGGGACAGCGCGGGCCAGCCAAGAAGTGTTAAGTTGAAAGATGCCCGGCCAAACCCGGTCCGGCGCCCCGGCTGGAAAGAGAAGTTCCGTGGAATCCCCCGCACCTGCCCCTGGACCCGTGAGAATCCTGACCGTCTGCACCGGCAACATCTGCCGCTCCCCCGTGGCCGAACGGCTGCTGCAGGCAGGGCTGGACCAGGTGATGCCGGGCGGGTTTGAGGTCACCAGCGCCGGAACCCGGGCCATGGTGGGCGACCCCATGCAGCCGCTCTCCGGGGACATCGTGCGCACGTTCGGCGGAAACCCGGACCGTTTCGTCTCCCGGCAGCTGACCAGCAAGATCCTCCGCGGCGTGGACCTGGTGCTCACCATGACCTCCGGCCACCGCGGCGAAGTGCTCCAGCTGGACGCCTCCCTGCTCAAGCGCACCTTCACCATCCGCGAATTCGCCCGGATGCTCGACATTCTGGACGACCGCGCCGACGGCACCGCGCGCCAGCCGGGAACGGCCGACGGCGGCTCTCCCCTGAGTGCCAACACCGCCTTCTGGCGCGGGCTGCCCGCCCGGGCGGCAGCCGTCCGGCACCTGTCCCTGCCTGCGGATTCCGCCGAGAACGACATCATCGACCCCTACCGCCGCGGGCCTGAGGTCTACCACCAGATGGAAGACGAACTGGCCCCGGCGATCGTCTCCGTGCTGCGCCACGCACGACTGAACGCTCCCGCCTAACCCGGCGCGCCGGCGTCGTACGCCCACTGCCCCTGCGCTGCCCCCTGGCGGCGGTATCTTCCCTGTTCAAGCGTTAGGAAAACGACACATACCTACCCATGGCGGGAACCGGCCCCGGGGGCGGACACTAAGTCATGGTGAGCACCCCAAGCGGTCCTGATCCGATCGGCCCCGGCACTCCGGGCACTCCTGGTCCCGAAACTCCTGCGCCTGCCGGGCAGAAGCGGCGGCGGGTCACCGCGGCCGTGCTGTCCCTGGTGCTGGTGGCCGTGGTGGCCATCTCCGCCCTCGTCTTCAGCCGCCCGGCTGCGGAAGTTGCGGCCCCGGAGCCGACAGCAACCGAGACCGCCACCCCGACCCCGTCAAAGACGACGCCCCCGGCTCCCGCGCCGCCGGAACCCATCGCGAAACTCCGCGCCGGGCCGATGAACATCCTGGTGATCGGCAGCGACAGCCGCGCCAACGCCAAGAAGCAGGCGGCCACCACCAAAGCCACCGGCGAGTACCAGGATCACCGGGCTGACACCCTGATGCTGGTCCATGTCCCCGCAGACCGGCGGAGCGTGCACGTGGTCTCCATCATGCGGGACCTCTACGTGGACATCCCCGGCTACGGTGCCTCCAAGATCAACGACAGCCTGTCGGTGGGCGGCATCCCGCTGGCGGCGAAAACCGTGGCGGCCCTGATGGGCACCCGGATCGACCACACCCTCATGCTGGACTTCAACGGTTTCAGGGCACTCACCGACGAACTGGGCGGCATCAAGGTGAACGTCACCGTGCCGTTCCAGTCCACCCACGACACGCAAGCACGTCTTCACCAAGGGCATCAACCACCTCAACGGCCAGGCAGCCCTGGAGTTCGTCCGCGAGCGCTACGCCTTTGTTGACGGCGACTTCCAGCGGGTCCGGAACCAGCAGACGTTCCTCCGCGCCATCCTCGCCCGGCTGACCAGTGACGGCGTGCTCGAGAACGTCACGGCCGTGCGGGCGCTGGTGAAGTTCGCTGGGAAGTACCTCACCGTGGACCAGGGCTTTGATCCCGTCAGCGTGGCGGTCCTGGCGTACGCAATGCGCGGCATCGACCCCAAGAGGATCGTCTCGCTCACCCTGCCCACCGCCGGGGTGGGCACAGCGCCGGGCGGCGCGTCCGTGGTGTTCCCGGACTACAACGGGATCGCCCAGATGGCCGCTGCGATGCGCGCGAGCCGGCTGCCCCAGTACGCGGCAGCCCACTGACCAATGCCTCGGCGGGCACGCAGATGGCCCCCGGCTTGAGCCGGGGGCCATCTTGGGTCAACTCCGCGTCGCTCCGCGTGGGGTCCGGGTGGAGCGGCACCGGCCCTGGGTCCGGGACGGGCAGCGGGCCGGGCGGCTCCGGCGTCGGGACCGGGCTGGGCCTGTCCGGCCCCGGATGGCCCGGATGCGAGGGATCCGGCGTTAAAGGATCGGGCCCCGGCTCGGGCGGGAACGGCTCGGGTTCGTGCACTGGCGGGATGGTCATTGAACTTCCCCTCTCACGCTGGGCGGATGCGCCTTTGCGTGATCAGGATACGCCAGCCCCTGTTTCCCTATCTACGGCCCCAAACGCTCTCTCACTTGATGTGCGAATTTCCCGGACGCTCTCTCACTTAATGTGGCAAATTCCCGGACGCTCTCTCAGTTCCCGCGGCCGTGCCGCAGGAAAGTGATAGAGCGCTGCTCAAAAACCCACATTAAGTGAGAGAGCGTCCGGCGGGAACGGGCAGACTTCCGCGCGCGGCTTCTAGGCCGGGCGGCGCAGGCGATGCGGGTGGTAAAACTGGGCCTGTAACTCGTCGCGTCGTGATCAACCGGGACCGCGAACGTCACTACCAGCCGGGCTTCGGCGGCATCGGTGGACCGGATGGTCAGGCTTCTGGTGCCGGTCGGTACGGACGGCGTGAACACCTGGATGTTCCGGGAACCCATGCTGGCGGAGTCGCGGAAGTGTAGACCGTGCCCCAATGATCCTCAATGGCAATTTCGGGGACCGATTTGCTGGCGGCGGACTCCACGTGGATGTTGACCACCAGGCAGGTGCTCCAGACTTCAACGGAGAGCACCGTGAAGTCTGCGGCGGAGGTCATGTGCAGCCCGAAAGTGGGCGGCAGAAGCATCTGGCGGAGGGTGCCTTTCGGTATTAGGTTTCTCATTTTCGACCCCAATTGTGCTAAGTGTGCTTACAATTACCGCGCGGTAACGTCACTGTGTCAAGGGCTCCGTCTGCAATTCTGTGGAAAGCCACATTGACCTGCGAAAACGCTGCGGTAAACGGCCCTCCGGGAACCCAAGTACCGCCGTCGGCCGTTAGACGAACCTAAAAGTGGGTACGCCGTTATTAATGCCCCTGCACCCGGCGGGCGGCATACGGCGACGGAGTGATCGGTAGTGGAAAACAGCGGGTTGACGCAGGCGGTGCGGGAGGCCGGGGCCGTGGAGCTCATCCTGGTACGGCACGGCGAAAGTGAAGGCAACGTGGCTGCCACCGAGGCCAGCCAGTCCGGGGCCGACGTGATCGACGTGCCTGCCCGGGACGCCGATGTCACCCTGTCCCACACCGGGCAGGACCAGGCACTTGCCCTCGGCAGGGCCCTGGCCTCCATCGCGGAGGAGCTCAGGCCCGATGCCGTGGTTTCGTCCCCCTATGTACGGGCATATCAGACGGCGGAGATCGCCGTGGAAACCGCCGGCTGGCCCGTCAAGGTCCGCACCGACGAGCGCCTCCGCGACCGTGAGCTCGGCATCCTGGACATGCTGACACGCCAGGGCGTGGACAACCGGCACCCGGACGAGGCCGAACGCAGGCTCTGGCTCGGCAAGTTCTACTACCGGCCGCCGGGCGGTGAGTCCTGGGCGGACGTGGTGCTGCGGCTGCGCTCGGTGCTCAGCGAACTGAACAACCTGGGCAGCGGGCACCGGGTGATGCTGGTGTGCCATGATGCGCTGATCCTGCTGGTCCGGTACGTCCTGGAAGGGATGACCGAAGCGGAAATCCTGGACCTGGCCGCCGGCACCTCGGTCCTGAACGCGTCCATCACCCGCTATGTGCGCCCTGAGGGGCAGGGGCCCTGGACGCTGGAAAGCTTCAATGTGGCGGACCATCTCACCGCCCAGGGCGTCGAAGTCACCGAACACGCAGGGGATGCCAATGTCCACCCGCGGTAACGGCCGGCGGCCCGGGCACGGCGGATCGGGGTCCGGCGGGACCGGCTCTGGCGGGTCGGGCCACGGCAGGTCGCGGGCTGGCGGACCCTCCGCAGACGGCTCCCGGGCCACACTTGTCACGCCGTCCCTGCTGCGCGGCTGGCCGCTGCCGTCCGCCGGTGAGGACAAGTACTCCCGCGGGGCGGTGATGGTGATCGGCGGTGCCCGGGCCACGCCAGGCGCCGCATTGCTGGCCGGCACCGCAGCGCTCCGTGCCGGCGCCGGCCGGCTCACCATGGCCGTGGCCGAATCCGTGGCCACGCACTTGGCCGTCATGTTCCCGGAAGCCGGCGTCACCGGGATTCCTGAAACCAAGGACGGCTCCGTGCGCGGCTTCGGGCTGGAGCCGATCTACGAAGAGCTGCTCAATGCTGACGCGATCCTGATTGGGCCGGGACTGGACGATGTGGACGGCACCGAAGAGCTGCTCCGGACACTGCTGGAAGGGGATTCCGACGGCGGCAGCACCGGCGCGGGCTCCGGAACCGGCGGTGCCACCATCATTCTGGACGCCTACGCGCTGGGCTGCCTGCCCAGGCTCGGCGATGCGTTGGAACCGTGGAAGGGGCGGCTGATCCTCACCCCGAATCCGCACGAGGCGAAGATCCTCCTGGGCCGGGAGGTGGACCAGTTGGAATCGGCTGTGGCCGCCATCGCCGGCCAGTACCAGGCGGTGGTCAGCTGCCAGGGCTTTATTGCGCGCCCGCCGGACGGGGAGGCTCCGGACGGTCCCGAACTCTGGGAAACCACCACCGGTTTCGGCGGGCTGGGCACCTCCGGCAGCGGGGACATCCTGGCCGGCGCCATTGCCGGGCTCCGCGCACGGGGAGCCAGCGACGCCCAGGCCGCATGCTGGGGAACGCACCTCCACGCAGCCGCCGCCGACAGGCTCGCCAGCAGGCTGGGCCCGCTGGGGTTCCTGGCCCGCGAACTGGCGGACGAACTTCCGGCCCTCATGCTGGAACTGGCCACGTGATCCTGGCTTAAGTCGCCGGAACGCGGCGCTGGCGGCGCATGGGGATGGCCCCCGGCGAGGCCGGGGGCCATCCTTTATCGGGAGGGTCACCCGCAACTGCCGATGCGCGATCTGGCGCTGTGGCGTGCCCAAACGGCGAACCGCCCTCAAGAGGCAGATGAAAAAGAAACGCGTCCGGATCCTCCCGGTACTGCCGTTTTAGCACCGCCAGAGGACCATTCAAGGGTTCCTGACCGGTAACTTGCCGGGCGCTCGTCACCTTGCGGTTGCCGCGTCGGCAGGAAGTGCGAGAGCATTCCGAAAATTCCTGCGTTAAGTGGAAGAGCGTTTCGAAAAAACCCGCATTAAGTGAGAGAGCGTCCGGGGGGAGGAGGGCGCTACCCCGGTAGCGAACGGGCGGGCCCTTTGTCCGCGCAGGTCTATATATTGAAGGCATGACCCAGACTCCGCTGCAGGATTCCGCCAGCCCCTCCCCCGATTCCGACGCCGCCGCTACGTCTGCTCGCCGGCGCCGTCCGGCCGCCGGTGGCCAAGAAGGTCCGGCACGAGCGGACCCACCACGGCGACACCTTCGTGGACAACTACGAGTGGCTGCGCGAGAAGGACTCTGCCGAGGTGGTGGACCATCTGAAGGCCGAGAACGCCTACCAGGAGGCCGTCACCGCCCACCAGGCGCCGCTGCGCGAGGCCATCTTCCAGGAAATCAAGGGCCGCACGCAGGAGACAGACCTGTCTGTCCCGAACCGCAAGGACGGCTGGTGGTACTTCAGCCGCTCCGTGGAGGGCAAGGAGTACGGCATCCAGTGCCGGGTCCGCGCCCAGGACACCGGCAACCCCGTGGCCGACTGGACTCCCCCCGCGGTGGAGGCCGGCGTCGAGATCCCGGGCGAGGAAATCCTGCTGGACGGCAACGTCGAGGCCGAGGGCAAGCCGTTCTTCTCCGTCGGCGGCTCGGCCGTCACGGTGGACGGGAACCTCTACGCCTACGCCGTGGACAACGCCGGCGACGAACGCTTCACCCTGCGCATCAAGGACCTCCGCACCGGCGAGCTGCTGCCGGACGTCATCGAGAACATCTTCTACGGCGTCAGCTTCTCCCCCGACGGCACCCGCATCTTCTACACCGTGGTGGACGATTCCTGGCGCCCGTATCAGGTCAAGTCCCACGTCCTGGGCACGCCCGTCACCGACGATGAGGTGATTTACCAGGAGGACGACGTCGCCATGTGGCTGGGCTTTGAGCTGTCCTCTGACAGGCGTCACCTCGTGCTGGGCATCGGCTGCTCCGAGTACAGCGAAACGCGGCTGCTCCGCTTCGACGATCCGACGGCGGAGCTCACCACCGTGATTTCGCGCGACGAGCGCGTGCTCTATGAGGCGGAGCCGTTCCTCCTCGAAGGCCCTGACGGCGAAAAGTCCGAGCGGATCGTCATCACGCACAACCGGAACGCCGTGAACTCCATGGTCTCCCTCGTTGACCCGGCCGAGCTCACCAAGCCGCTGGCCGAGCAGCACTGGAGCACCGTCGTCGAACATTCCGACGACGTCCGCGTCAACGGTGCGGGCGTCACCTCCACGCACCTGATCGTCTCCGTCCGGAAGGACACCATCGAGCGCGTCCAGGTGATGGGGCTTTCAGGCCTCGGGACTCCCGGCGCAGGAGGCACCGGTGGAGCCCGCGTTCGACGAGGAGCTGTACACGGCCGGCGTGGGCGGTTCGGACTACGAGGCGCCCGTGATCCGGCTGGGCTACACGTCCTACTTCACGCCGTCGCGCGTTTACGATTTTGTCCTGCCCACCCCGGCGCAGCCCGCCGGCGAGCTGCTGCTGCGCAAGGAAAGCCCGGTGCTCGGCGGCTACTCCGCGGCCGACTACGTGGCCACCCGCGAATGGGCCGACGCCGCCGACGGCACGCGGATCCCCCTCTCCGTCCTGCGGCACAAGAGCATCAAGCAGGATTCGACGGCGGCGGGCCTGGTCTACGGGTACGGCTCCTATGAGCTGAGCATGGACCCCGGTTTCGGCATCGCGCGGCTGTCCCTGCTGGACCGCGGCGTGGTGTTTGTGATTGCGCACATCCGCGGCGGCGGCGAGCTGGGCCGGCACTGGTACGAGGACGGCAAGAAGCTCGCCAAGAAGAACACGTTCACCGATTTTGTGGACGCCACCGACTGGCTGGCGGAGTCCGGGCTGGGTTGATCCGTCCCGGATTGCGGCGCTGGGTGGCTCGGCGGGCGGGCTGCTGATGGGCGCCGTGGCCAACCTGGCACCGGAAAAGTACGCGGCTATTGTGGCCCAGGTGCCGTTTGTGGACCCGCTGACCAGCATCCTCGATCCGGAGCTTCCGCTGTCCGCGCTGGAGTGGGAGGAATGGGGCAACCCCATCACGGACCCCGACGTGTACGCGTATATGAAGTCCTACACGCCCTACGAAAACGTGCATTCCGTGGCCTACCCGAAGATCGCCGCGGTGACCTCCTTCAACGACACCCGCGTGCTTTACGTGGAGCCGGCCAAGTGGGTGCAGGCCCTGCGGTCCGCGACCACGGGTGCGGAACCGATCGTGATGAAGATCGAAATGGACGGCGGCCATGGCGGCGCGTCCGGCCGGTACGTCCAGTGGCGCGAGCGGGCGTGGGACTACGCGTTCATCGCCGATTCCCTCGGCGCGGTTGAGCTGCTTCCGGGGGCCGGCCTGAAGTAGCAGCGGCGGACGGTGGTTGAGCGCGCCTGTGGTTTCGACAGGCTCAACCTCCGGGGTCCGGTGGTTGAGCCTGTCGAAACCGTGTGCCAAACAGGCCAGCCAGCTGGTGGTCACCGTGGGCTGTTCCTTGAGCGACGACGGAACAGCTCATACGCCGTGGTCGGGATGCTCGGCCAGCAGGTCGGCGAGGGTCTCAAGGTTGGCCCGGACCGTCCTGGCGTGGGCCTTCTGCACAAACGTATCGGCCAGCTTGCCGAAAACACCGCCGAGGCCGGAATCCGCATCGATGCGGTACGTCAGCTGCGTCCCGTCACCCTGTGGTTCCAGGCTGTAGGAAATGGCGAAGACAAAGGGCCCTTCGGCGGTCCGGATCACGGTTTTGGCCGGCGGATCGAACTCGGTGTTCTCGGTGACCCAGTCGAACCGCCGGCCCATGATCTTGCTGGTGCCTTTGAACCGGGTGCCGACCTCGACGGGCCCGTCCCCAATCTGTTCCGCCTGGATGACTGACGAGTCCCAGACGGGGATGTTCGAGGTCGTGGTCAGAAAATCGAAGACCTCCTGGCGCGGGCGGGAGATGAAGACGCTTTCCTCAATAACGGCCATGGGATGCTCCTCGGGAACGCCTGGTGACGGCACGGCTTGGCCGGCAGGTAGGCTCACGCGCCAGTGTGCTCGGGACCGCCCGCGGAGTCAACGGTCCCGAACCGGTGACCCGCAATACTAACCATGCTTACTATTGGGTGCAGCTTGTTTTCCAGCCCGGCCAAAGGAGCAGACATGTCGCTACGCAAGGGAACCTCCGTGGAATGGAACACGCCCCAGGGACCCACCCACGGCAAGATCGTGGAGAAGAAGACCAGCGACTTCCAGCTGGACGGGAACACCCACCGGGCAAGCGAAGAAGAACCCCAGTACGTTGTGGAGTCCGCCAAGACCGGTGCCCGCGCAGCCCACAAAGCGTCGGCACTGACCGAGAAGGATTAGGGCCATGCCTGACACCACGCACCACGAGGTGCTTATCATCGGCGGCGGCAACGCCGGAATTTCCCTGGCGGCACGGCTGCACCGTTACGGCGTTCCGGATATCGCCGTCGTCGAACCCAAAGACCACCACCTGTACCAGCCGCTCTTCTCGCACATCGCCGGCGGCAAGGCCAAGGCGGCGGAGGCCATCCGTTCGCAGGCCTCCGTCACTCCCCCGGGAGTGGAGTGGATCCGGGACGGCGCCCTGGTGATCAATGCCGCAGCCAACACGGTCACGCTGGACTCCGGCGAGCAGATCACCTACGGCCACCTGGTGGTCTGCCCGGGCCTGCAGCTGGACTGGGACAAGATCCCGGGCCTTGAGGCCGCGGTCCATTCGCCCTTCGGCGCCTCGCACTACGAGTTCGAACTGGCCCCCAAAGCCTGGACCCTGCTCAGCAGCCTGAAGTCCGGCACCGCGGTGTTCACCATGCCCTCCGGACCCGCCAAATGCGCCGGCGCCGCCCAGAAACCCATGTACCTGGCCTGCGACTACTGGAAGGAACACGGACTCCTCGACGACATCCGGGTGGTCATGGTCCAGCCCTATCCCACGGTGTACGGCGTCCCCGGCGTGGACGACGAGCTCAACCGGAAGATTGCCGAATACGGCATCGAACTGCGCCTCAACAGTGAAGTGGTCTCGGTTGACCCCGCCGCGCAGACCGTGGTGATCCGCGACAACGCGGCAGGGACCACCGAGGAACTCCGCTACGACGTCCTCAACGCCGTGCCGCCGCAGTCGGCACCGGACTGGCTCAAGGCCACGGACCTGCCCGCCGCCGGAAATGACGGCGGGTTCGTCGAGGTCGATCCGGAAACCCTCCGGCACATCGCGCTACCCCAACGTCTGGTCCCTGGGCGACGCCGCCGCAACCACCAATTCCAAGTGCGGCGGCGCGCTGCGCAAGCAGACCAAGGTGCTGGCCAAGAACCTCGTGGCTGCGCGGAAAGGGGCGGCGCTGACTGAGAAGTACAACGGCTACGCGGTGTGCCCGTTCACCGTGTCCCGCTCAACCGTGGTGTTCGCCGAGTTCGACGCCGACTACCGGCCCATGCCGACCATCCCCAAGGTGCCCACGTGGAAAGAGAGCCGAGCGTCCTGGGTGGTGGACCGTGACGTTTTCCCGAAGGTCTACTGGAACCTGATCCTCAAGGGCAGGGCGTAGGTTCCCCCATCCATTGCTCCGTAAATGCCCTTTTGGGCCCTCAAAACGGCGGTTACGGAGCAATCGATGGGGTTAGACCGGCCTACGCCGGCATCAGGGCCTTTCCGGGATGGCTGCGACGGCGTCGATCTCCACCAGGAAATCGCCCAGGAAGGAGCCGACGGTGGTGCGTGCCGGGTACGGGCTCTCGACGAAGCGTTCGTACGTGGCGTTGAAGCCTGCGAAGTCCCGGCCGGGGTGGTGCAGGTGGACGGTGGTTTTGACGACGTGGGAGAAGTCCAGGCCGTGCGCTGCCAGGACAGCGGCGAGGTTCTCCATGGCCTGGACGGTCTGCTCCTCGATGGTGGTGCCCACGGTTTCGTCCGTGACGGGGTGGTGGGGTGTCTGGCCGGCGGTGAAGAGGAACCCGTTGGCGGCAATGGCCTGGGAGTAGGGGCCGGCGGGCACGGGTGCGAGTTCTGTGGTGACCTGCTGTCGAAGCATGATGCTGTTTCCTTTCGGGTGGCCGGGGTTTAAGGCCCCGTGGCCGGGCCTGGGGCCCGGCCGGCTGGGTGATGTTGTTAGAGGACCTTGGAGAGGAAGGCCCGGGTGCGTTCGTGCTGCGGGGAGCCGAGGACCTGCTCCGGGCGGCCCGCTTTCCACCACCACGCCCTGGTCCATAAAGACCACCTGGTCGCTGACCTGGCGGGCGAAGCCGAGTTCGTGCGTGACGACAACCATGGTCATCCCGGCCTCGGCCAGGGACTTCATCACGTCGAGCACTTCGCCCACGAGCTCAGGATCGAGCGCGGACGTGGGTTCGTCGAAGAGCATGAGCTTGGGCTTCATGGCCAGGGCCCGGGCGATGGCGATCCGCTGCTGCTGGCCGCCGGAGAGCTCCTGCGGGTAGGAGTGTCCCCGGTTGCCGAGGCCCACGCGGTCCAGCAAAACCTGCGCTTCGGCGGCCACCTCGTTCCGCGGCCGGCCGAGAACATGCACGGGGGCTTCCACGATGTTCTCCATGACGGTCATGTGCGGGAAGAGGTTGAACCGCTGGAAGACCATGCCGGCGTTGAGCCGGGAGCGGGCGGTCTGGCGTTCCTTCATTTCGTAGAGCCGTCCGTTGCGCTCGGTGTAGCCGACGAGGTGCTCGTCCACGTACAGCCGTCCGGCGTCGACCTTTTCCAGGTGGTTGATGCACCTCAGGAAAGTGGTCTTGCCCGAGCCGGACGGGCCGATCAGGCAGGTCACGGACCCGCGTTCGATCCTCAGATCAATGCCCTTGAGGATTTCCGTGGAGCCGAAGCTCTTGCGGACACCCTGGGCTTCCACCATGGCGGTATTCATCGTGCTGTCCTTGTCTCTGGTGGGGTGGGCGCGCTGGGCGGTCTTCGGCCGGCGGGTCCGCCGCGGCGCTGCGTCGAAGCCGCGGCCGTACCGCCGTTCGAGTTTGGTCTGGAAGAAGCTCAGGATGGTGGTCATCAGCAGGTACCAGAGGCTGGCCACGATGAGCAGCGGGATGGTCTGGTAGTTGGTGGCGTAGATGATCTGGGCCGAGTACAGCAGGTCCGAGATCGCCAGGACACTGACCAGGGACGTGCCCTTGAGCATGGAGATGACCTGGTTGCCGGTGGGCGGGAGGACCACACGCATGGCCTGCGGCAGGATGACCCGGCGCATCAGCTTTCCGCCGTCCATACCGAGGGCCCGGGCGGCGTCGTACTGGCCCTTGTCCACGGAGCCGATGCCGCCGCGGATGATCTCGGCCATGTAGGCGGCCTCGTTCAGCGCCAACCCGAGCAGCGCGGCGGCCAGCGGGGAGATGAGGACGTTGGCCGAGCCGAGGACAAAGGGAGGGGCCGCCGAAGGGAAGACCGAAGGCAATCACCGGGTAGAGGGCGGCAATGTTGTACCAAAAGATCAGCTGGACCAGCAGGGGTGTGCCGCGGAAGAACCAGATGTAGCCTCGGCTGATGGTGCTCAGGATCGGGTTCGTCGAGAGCCGCATGACCGCCAGGACCGTGCCCAGCGCGATGCCGGCCGTCATGGACACCACCGTCAGCACGATGGTCAGCCCGGCACCGGCCATGATCTGCGGGGCGAAGAGGTAGGAGGCCACGACGTCCCAGTGGTACCGCTGGTTCACCGCCACGTCCCACGCCGCGCTCAGCGCGACAAGAATCAGGACGACGGCGACGGCGAGCCGGACCGGGTGCCGGAGCGGAACCACCGGGATCGAGTCCGCGGCCGCCGTCGGGCTTTCCGTCCTGGTGTCAGGGCATTGAGGATGTTGCTGCATGGTATTCACGTCCTATTGGGCGAAATTGACGCGGGCGTCGGTGATGGCGCTGGATTCGAGGCCGTACTTGCCCAGCACCTTGCGGTAGGAGTCGCTCTTGACCACCTCGGAAAGTGCCGCGGAAACGGCCTTGACCATGCCGGAGTCCTTGGGCATGCCAACGCCCACCGGAGTGAAGTCGTACTTCGAGGCGATCTCGATGGCAGGGTTCTGCGTGGCGGCGAAGTCCAGGATGGGTGAATCCGCCAGCACGGCATCGAGCCGGCCGCTGGTCAGCGCGGAGATGGCCTGCCGCGTGTCCTGGAACTCGCTGCGCTGGATGGTGCCGCTGCCCGCCGCCGTGCACTTTTCATCGACGGCGGGGACGTTGACAGCGAGCTGGTAGGAGCCGGTCAGGAGGCCCACCTTTTTACCGCAGAGGGACGCTTCGCTGCTGACCCCCAGCGGGTTGCCGGTGGCGCACGGCGATGGAGTTGCCCATCTGCATGTAGTCCACAAAATCCAGGACCTCCATGCGCTTGGTGGTGGGCGTCATGGAGGAGACGGTCATGTCGTACCGGCCCGCGGCCATCCCCGGAATGATGGAATCGAAATTGGCCACCTGGATCTCCACCTTCACGCCCAGGGCCTCACCGATGAGGCGGGCGACGTCCGGGTTGGTGCCCGTCATCTCCTGGGTGCCTTCCCGGTAGAACTGCGTGGGCGGCTCGTTGGTGGGGATCGCCACGCGCAGGACCTTCGTGGCCTTGACCGAGTCCGGGAGGAGCTGCGCCGCAGCCTCGTTGACCGCAAGCGCCGGGACACCGGTGCCCTGCCCGGCGTCGGACGTTGACGGCCGCGGGCGCCTGCGTCCCGCAGGCCGTGACGGCCAGCATCAGCGCAGAAATACGACGGCGGCGCGTCCGACGGCGGCAGGCGCGGCGGGCGCTGGCGCTGTCCGTGCGGGGAGTCGGGACTCGGGGGTTTTCATCAGGGGGTCGCTCATTTCTGCCAGGCCGTCTGAGCGCGGTGGGCGCGTCAGGGGCAGCGAAGTGCGGGTGAGGGATGCGTTGCGGTGCCGGATCAGGTCGCGGCCTTCCAGCCGGAGTTCCTGGATGGTGGAGACGCCCAGGAGCATCATGGTGCGGGTCATTTCGGCCTGGAACAGGCCCAGGACGTGGGCAACACCGGCCTGGCCGGCGGCCGCCAGGCCGTACAGGTACGGGCGGCCGATGGAGCAGGCGTCGGCGCCGAGGGCGATGGCCTTGATGACGTCGGAGCCGCGGCGGATGCCGCCGTCGACGATGATTTCCAGCCGGCCTTCCACCCTGTCCACGATGTCCGGGAGCACGTCCAGCGGCGAGGCCATGTGGTCCAGCTGCCGGCCGCCGTGGTTGCTGACCTGGATGGCGTCGATGCCGATCTCGGCGGCCAGTGACGGCGTCGTTCGGATTGACCACGCCCTTGAGGATGATGGGGCCGTTCCAGCGTGCCCGCAGATCCCGGATGTCATCCCAGTCGGTGGGTTCGTAGGAACCGGCCAGCAGCGTCCGCCACATATCCGGGTGTGCTGGACAGCGGGCCCGTCCGGGATCTCGGCGTCCAGGTTGGGGAAGGCGATCGCGTCGTTGGCCAGGAACCCCAGCGCCCACCGCGGGTGCAGGGCCCCCTCCACAACGGTCTTGAGTTTGATGGACGGCGGCGCCGTGAACCCGTTGCGGTAATCCCGTTCGCGGTGGCCGATGGCCCGGCAGTCGACATTGACCAGGAGGGCTTCGTAGCCGGCCGCCGCGGCCCGGTCCAGGACCGCCTGCAGTTCAACCTTGTCCTGCATCGGTTCGATGTTGAACCAGCGCCGCACTCCGGGGGCGGCGGCACTCACCTGTTCCATCGGCGTCGTGCTCAAATGCGCCAGGCCGTAGGGGACGCCGGCCTGCTGGGCGGCGCGGGCGGCCGCTTTTTCGCCGGCCGGGTGGAACAGCCGGGTGCCGCCGGTGGGGGCGAGCGTCAGGGGCATGGCCACCGGGCCGCCGAGGAGGGTTGAGCTGAGGTCCAGGTTGTCCACCGATCCCCACTTCGGCAGGAAGGACCAGTCATCGAAGGATGAGCGGTTGCGCCGCAGGGACACCTCGTCCTCGCCGCCGCCCTCGATGTAGTCAAAAATGCTGCCGGGCAGGCGTTTCGCGGCCAGTTTCCGCATGTCCTCGACGCTGTAGCAGCGCCGGGACAGGCGCTCGGACTCGGTCCGGGCCGGTCCTTGAACCGTGGCCAGCGCCGTGATGTCACTGAATTTCATGGGCTAATCCTCTGGGGGTGTTCGCAGGGACTTCTCTGTCCTTCGCTTTCTCAATAGTGACCCAGATCTCGTTCCGTCTATATGTGAGATTCCGCCAAAAGACTCGCTTTGGACTTGTGATAACTTCCATCGCATGGATCACGCGGATTTTGGTCTGATCAGAGTGATCTCCACGGCGCGGTGGTCCGGTTGTCGGACTGCATCCAGCTGATGCAGGCCGATCTGGTGCACGCCAACCCCACGCCGGAAAACCTCGACCACGCCGTCTCGGACGTCCTGATGTACGACCCCCTGGACGAATGGACCAGCGTGGACAACCGCATTGTCCTGGCCGTCGGCCTGACCTGCGGCTCGGCCGATTTCGACCAGCTGATGCACCGGGCGGCCAACAGCAACGCGGCCGCCGTGATCGTCAAAGCCCACGGGACACCCATGGAACGGCTTCGTTCCGCAGCAGTCCAGCACAGCCTGGCCGTCCTGGTGGCACCGGACAACGTGGCCTGGACGCGGCTGGTGACCTTGGCCCGGGCATCGGTGATGGGGGCGGCTGCAGATTCCGTCTCCGGGGTCCGGCTCGGGGACCTCTACGCGTTCGCCAACGCGGCGGCGTCGCTCACCAACGGCGCGGCCAGCATCGTGGATCCGCTCGGCCGGATACTCGGTTACTCCACCCTGCCGGGCCAGCCGGTGGACGAGCTGCGCCGCGTCACAACCCTCTCCCTGCAGGAGGTCCAGCCGCCGGCCTTCGATGCAGACTTCAAGACCGTCTACGCGTCGCCGGGCGCGGTGCTGATCCCCGGGGTGGACGAGGAGATGGCAAGGCTCGCCCTCGCCGTGCGGGCCGGCGGGGAGCTCCTTGGCTCCATCTGGATCATCGACCCGGGTGACGGTAAGCGGGAGGCGGCACTGAACGCACTCGACAGGATGGCACCCCTGGCCGGCCTCCACATGCTCCACGCCCGTTCTGCGTCCGACTTCGGGGAGCGCCGGAGCGGGGACCTGATCCGCACGTTGATGGACGACCCCGCAGCATGCCTCGTTTGCCGCGGCCCAGCTGGGGCTCGACGCCGCCAACGGGCTCGCGGTCGCGGCATTTTCGATCGTCCGGCCCGAAACCGGGAGCCTCGAATCGGTGCGGGAGATCCAGCGGCTGCTGCATCTGGTCACCACGGTCTGCAACATCCAGTTCAACACCAGCCACAGCGCCCTCATCGACTCGGTGGTCTACGCCCTTCTCCCCTGCGACGGAACCGGACCCGAGGGCGGCGCACCGGCGGGTGGTCCAGGAAATCGGCGCCTACGCGCACACCATCAGCTCCTATCCGCTCATCGCAGCCGTGGGTGGCATCGCGCCGCGGGTCGAGGACCTGCCGGGGTCCCGGTCCGAAGCACTCCAGACGCTGCAGTACCTCGCTCCCGGGACGCAGTCACCCCCGCCGCCGGAGCTGTTCGAGGACTACCGCGTCCCGCTGAACCTCCTGAAAGTCGGGGCGTTCATCGCCGAAACCGGGCTGTCCGACGTCGACGACATCACCAGGATCCAGGCCCACGACGCCGAACAACAGACCGACTACCTGGACACGCTGCGGGCCTATCTGGCTTCGAACGGCAACATCTCCGCATGGCCTCGCTGCTGCACGTGCACAACAACACCGTCCGCTACCGGGTCTCACGGCTGGCCAAAGACTTCAGCCTCGACCTCGACGACCCCCAGAAGCGGCTCTGGCTCTGGCTCCGCCTGACAACCATGGACCTCGCCACCCCGGTGGTTGACCCGTGCCATTCGTGGTTGAGCCTGTCGAAACCCCTGGACTCACGGGCTCGATCACCGGGCGGCTCGAGGTCATCCGGGAGGACCTCGATCACCGCTTCAGGGCGCGCCATTCGTCCTCGAGGATCGCGTAGACCACCTCAGTGGCCCACTGTCCCTTGTAATGCCATTTGTCCACGAGCCGCGCTTCCAACCGCATGCCCAGCCGTTCGCAGAGCGCGGCGGAGGCGGTGTTCAGGGCGTCGAGCTTGGCCTCGATCCGGTGCATTCCCAGCTCCTCGAACCCGAGCTTCAGCACGGCGTCCGCTGCCTCGGCCGCGTAGCCCTTGCCGCGCGCTTCCGGCGCCAGGGTCCAGCCGATCTCGGCCTGACCGCGTCCCGACAGCCACTTGAGCACCACTTCGCCCACCAGGCCCGGCGATCCCTTTGGCTCGATGGCCAGGCAGACCCAGTCGCCCTCCTTGTCGAAGACGAAGTTGGCGTATTTGCCCACGGACTCCATGGACTTGGTGTAGCTCTTGGCCGGCCCGGGCAGGAAACGGGCGGTCTCCGGCAGCGAATGGTACGCATGGAAGGCGTCCAGGTCGTGGCCGTCGAAGCGGCGCAGGATCAAGCGGTCAGTGTGGATCGGCAAAGTGATCTCAGGCATGGACTGAGGCTACGCCAGCATCCGGTGATTGAGCCTGTCCGACAGATCCGCGGTTTCGACGGGCTCAACCACCGGTTCCAGTCCTCAACCGCGCGGGCCCGGCTCAACCACCAACGACGGCGGCAGTCGCCTCCGCGATGGCCTGCTCTTCGTCGGTGGGCACCACCAAAACAGGAATGGCGGACCCGGGTGTGGAAATCACGCGAGGTTCCTTGGACCGCTGGCTGTTCAGGCCGGCGTCGAGCTCTATCCCCAGGGCACCCAGCTTGTCCGCGACCAGGGCGCGGAACTGGTGCGAGTTCTCGCCGATGCCCGCGGTGAACACCAGGGCCTTCGCTCCCCCGACAGCCACGTGGTAGCCGCCGATGTACTTGGCCAGCCGGTAGGACGTGACCGCGAGCGCCATGGAGGCCTTGGCGTCGCCGGATTCGGACGCGTCCACCACGGAGCGCATGTCGTTGTTGCCGGCCAGGCCCTTCAGCCCGGATTCGCGGTTGAGCATGGTGTCGATGTCCTCCGGGGTCCAGCCGGCCCGGCCGAGGAACACCAGGATGGAGGGGTCCAGATCGCCCGAGCGGGTGCCCATCACCAGGCCCTCGAGCGGGGTGAAGCCCATGGAGGTGTCCACGGATTTGCCGCCCCGGATCGCCGTGACGGAGGCGCCGTTCCCCAGGTGGGCGATGACGCCGTCGAACTCTTCCACCGGAAGGTCCAGCAGCGCGGCGGCGCGGTGGGTGACGTACTCGTGCGAGGTGCCGTGGAAGCCGTAGCGGCGGATCCCGTGGTTGGTGTAGAGCGAGTCCGGGACGGCGTAGCGCCAGGCGTGCTCGGGAAGGCTGCGGTGGAAGGCGGTATCGAACACGGCAACCTGCGGCAGGTCCGGCCATTTTTTGGTGATGGCGCGGATGCCCAGGACGTTGGCGGGGTTGTGCAGCGGGGCCAGCGGGTTGAGGCGCTCGATGGCGCGGGTGATCTCGTTGTCGATCAGGACGGGCTCGGCGAACCGCTCCCCGCCGTGCACCACGCGGTGGCCGACGGCGCCCAGGTCAAGGTCGCCGAGCTCGGCGTGGATGGCCGCGTCCACCTGCTCCAGCGCCTCCGCATGGTCCCGGGGGCCCTCGATCTCGCCGTCGCCATCGCCGCCGTTGCCCATGCCGATCTTCTCGATCAGCCCCTCGGTCAGCACACTGCCGGCAGCCACATCGCGGACCTGGTACTTGAGCGAGGACGAGCCGGAATTGATGACGAGCACAAGCATGGGGGCCTCCTGGGACGTGCTGGCGGGTTACTGCCACTATAGGTGCGGCCGGCGGGAGTTGGGCGGCCTTCCATCCCCGCGTACGGCACCTTGGGGCTCCAGGCTCCGCCGACTTGTTTTTGAGAATGATTCTCATTAGAGTGATCGGCATGCATCTCACAGTCATCAGTTCCCTGGACGCCCTGTGCCGCCAGCAGGCCTGCCAGGACACGGCGGAGGCCAATCCCGGCGCCGTGGTGGTCCTGCACGACCTGCTGGAGAACGGGGTGGTCATCCGCAGAATCTCAAGCCATTCCGGGCTCGTGGAGCGCGCCGAGACGCAGCTGGAACACGGCTGCCTCAGCTGCACCGTGCGGCTGGACCTGGTGCCCACCATCGAGCGGCTGCTGGAACGCGGCGAGACTCATGCCATCATCGGGCTTCCCCCGGCGGTGTCCGCGGAGGCCGCCATCGGGGCGCTGCGGCGGGGCCTTTCCCGCCCGGTGACGGTTGATTCCGCGGTCCTTGCCTGCGCCGCCGACACGCTGGAGGACCACATCTGGGACCGCCACACCCTGTTTGAATCCGGATTCACCCCGGTCCCCGAAGACTTGCGCACGGCGGGTGAATTCCTCATCGGCGAGCTGCAGTTCAATGACACCGTCCTGCTGGCGGAGGTGGACCTGTTTCCCGCGGACCCCGCCCTGCGCGTTCGCGGCACGCAACTGGCCAGGGAACTGGCTCCGCACGCTGACGTGGTGGAAAAGGCCGCCCTCATCCGCCCGGGCCGCCACGACTACCAGGACGCCCTGGGCCGGACAGCCCCCGGCACGGTGCGGATCCCGGCGTCGTCCTCACGCTCACCGTTCACCACCGTCACGCACCGGGCCCAGCGCCCGCTGCACCCGGAACGGTTCCGGCACGCCCTGACGGCCCTCGCGGAGGGATGCTGCTGGCTGCGGGGGCGCCTCTGGATCGCCGCCGCGCCGCAGTGCCGGATCGCCATCCAAGGCATCGGCCCCCGCGTCTGGCTCGAAAATACCGGACCGTGGCTGGCAGACCGGGACACAGGTGCGGCACCCGATCCACTCGACCATGTGGATGCCCATCTGGACTGGCACCCGGAACATGGGGACCGCGGCAGCGTGCTGGCCGCGACCGGTGAGGGCATGGATCCGGCAGAAATTGAACAGCTGCTGTCCGCCTGCGAACTCACCGACGCGGAGATGGAGGCCGGGTTCGCCGGGCTGACCGATCCCTTCCGGCTCGACCCCGCCCCGTCCTGAATGACCCCAACCATCCGCCACCGAACAAGGAGCAAACCATGAAAGTCAGAAATTCCCTCCGCGCCCTGAAGAAAGTTCCCGGCGCCCAGATCGTCCGACGCCGGGGCCGCATCTTTGTGATCAACAAAAAGAACCCGAGGATGAAAGCCCGTCAGGGCTGACCCTGCGGCCGGCTCACCGCGCCTGCCGTTGCGCCGGCAGCGGCAGGCGCATAGAGTCGGCGGGACACGTTGCACTAGTCACGTTGCACTACGCAGAGAGGGACTTCCATGCCGAACGACACCACTCAGCCCGACAACTCAGACAACCCCACCAGTTCCGACGAGACAGGACCCGAGCACCACGGGCTCAGGAACCAAGGACCCCACCGGCGTCGAGGGCGCCAACCCGGCCCTGGACGACACCGGACAGCCCAAAGCCGAGGAAACAGGCGAGGCCCCGGAGCAGCCCGAGAATCCGGAAAACCTTGACCTCACGCCCGAAGGGCTCTCCGATGAGCCGGCCAAGCAGGAAGACCCGGACAGCCTGGCCAAGCCCGAAAACAGCTAGGGCCCACCCCGCGAGATGGCATTTCGCGCCAGTGTTTGTCGAGGAACACTGCCGCGAAATGCCATCTCGCGTGGTTCAGTCGAGGGCCTCCACGGAGATGAGCACGATCCCCAGGTCCCGGACCTTCGTGAGAACCCCGTACAGCGCCGCCTGATCCGCGACGAACCCCCGAAGCTTTGTGGTGCCGTCGCTTTCGTGGGTCAGCGTGAGGTCATCGAACCAGGCAGACCAGTGCCGGTCCAGGTGCCCGCCGATACGGATCTCGTAGCGGATCATTTCGCCCCTTCCGTTTGGACCGGCTCCGGATGGACCGACGGACCGACGGGGCCCCGCGAAGTCTGTGCCGCCGTCGTACGCAGTCCGCTCCACAGCGAGTACCCCAGGCCGATCAGGGCAACGCCGATGGGCAGCGCGAACAGCCTGTCGTTGACCATCGGCAGCAGCGGGAGGAAGAGGGTCGCCACGGACCCGACGGCGAGCAGCGCCGCGGCCCACCGGGCGAGCACCCTGGCGCGGAAGAGTGCGATGCCGAAGAGGAGGCCGCCACCAAGGAACGTGACGGCCGAGGCCAGGTTGAGGCCTGTCATCAGGCCGATGTCGCCGCTGACCGGGTCCCCCATGACCGTGGCGAAGACGTCGTTGACGTACCCGGGCGTGGTGCGGGCAATCGTTGGCAGGACAACCGCCCCGATGACTTCGATGCTGATCATGATGAGGTAGCCGGCACCGAAGACGAGGTAGCCGATCAGCCCCAGCACGCCGGCCTGGGTCACCTGGCGCAGGTACATGCCGGTGATGCCGACGAGTGACAGGCCGGCCATCAGCACCTTCAGGCTTTGCCGGACCGTGTACTCGGCGGTGGTGGCGAACTCGGCATCCAGGTGGGGGTGGTTGATCTGGACGCCGATGAACAGCAGGCCCGCTGCGGCGGCGGACAGGCCGGCCCAGCGGGTGAGTTTGGTGGTGGTGATGGACATGTGCCGGCTCCCTGGGTCTGCTTCCGGCGGCGGGCGCTGCCGGATAACTCCAAGGTAGGGACCGGTGGGGTGAGCCGGCGTCACCCGATGATGTGACTGGCAGGGTGAACCTGGCCGCTTGAAAGGTGGGCCCGAAACTGGCGGGCCGGTTACAGCAGGCCGCGGTCCCGCGCACGGCTGACCGCCGCCCGGCGGCTGGTGACGCCGAGCTTGGTGAAGATGTGTTTGGTGTGCGTGCGCAGCGTGTTGTGCGAAATGAACAGTGCGCGGGCGATCTCCGGGCCGCTCAGCTCGCTGTCGAGGAGCCTGAGGACCTGCAGTTCCCGCTCGCTCAGCGGGTCAACGTCCGACGGCGGCCGCTCGCCCGGGCGCCTGGGTTGCGGTTCCGGAGGTTGCGTTTGCGGAGGCGCACCCAAGGTGAGGAGACGCTGTGCGTGGGCGGCAGCGGCGGCGTCGTGCGTTGCCGGATCCGGCAAGTCACGCATGGCGTCACGCGTGGCCTCACGGAGCAGCCCGATCATGGGCGGCCCTTCGTCCAGGAACAGCCGCACGTACTCATCCGGTTCGGGTGTTGCGGCAAACGCAGCACCGAGCGCCTCGAGGGCCTGGCGGCGGTGGCCCAGCACGTCGTGCGCAAGGGCCTGCAGCATGCGGATCTCCACCACGCTGCCCGCACGCCCGGAGTCCGTGGCGCTGGCGAGTAACCGGTCCAGCAGGTCCACGGCGCCTGCGGCCGCGTTCGTATCCGGGCGGGCCCGCTGCTGCGCAATCAGCAGCCGCACCAGGGTGAGGTGGCTGTACTCCTGCATGTAGCTGACGTCGTCGGTGACCGCAATCCCGGCCGCACGGGCCCAGCTGGCAGCCTCGGACAAGTTGCCCTGGCGTACCCAGACCCGGGCTTTGATGGCAGGGATGGGCCGCACGTCCGGGAAGAACCCCGGCCGGAAAAGTTCGCTCTGCCTGGTCCAGGTATCGGAGGGCGCGGTCCGGGTCGCCCAGGTCCTGGGCCACCAGCGCGCTGGCCACGAACCACCGGTAGCGGCTTTCGGTCATGGGACCTTTGTGGACGAACGCGGCGGCCATCTCGAGGTGCGTCCTGGGCGTCGCTGAGGTCCCCGGCCTGCCGGCAGATCTCGCTCAGTGCCACGTGGAGCTCGGCGCTTGCCCGCGCCATGGAGTCGCCCCGGGCGTCGGCCTGCCGCAGCGCGTTCCCGCAGATCCGGCGCGCCTCCCCGGGCCGGCCCGCCGCCTGCCA
Organism: uncultured Actinomycetota bacterium; assembly: GCA_963741285.1. Lineage (GTDB taxonomy): Bacteria > Actinomycetota > Actinomycetes > Actinomycetales > Micrococcaceae > Arthrobacter. Next base: position 303,228 of record CAVUHH010000024.1, on the reverse strand, counting down.
CATGTCGGCGAGTATGACGGTGCTGCTGAGCTCGTCCAGCAGGTTTCCGGCCGCGCGCAGACTCGCCACGGCCTGCGTGAAGGTCTCCAGCGCGCCCGGCACATCGCCGTCCGCCCACGCGGCGAGCCCCAGGAAGGCCGCCGCCGCACCCCGCGCAAAATGGTGGTCCGGGCCGGCCAGGTCAAGCGCACGCCGGGCATGGGCCGACGTGCCGGCCACGTCGCCCCTGGCCTGGGCGAGCGAGGCCCGGTACATGGCGATGGTGGCCGGCAGCATCTGGAGCTCCTCGGACTTCAGCCCTGGGCTGCCGATCCGCGGCAGGCTCCCGCAGCCGCCGGCGCAGCGCTGCCCCGTCCGCGAGCGCCCGTGTCGGCGTCGTCGAGCCGCTGCTCCACCCCGGCGAGGTCACCGGCCGCCATCAGCATCCCGCCGTAGAACACGCTCAGCAGGGGGCTGCGCCGGATGGCGGCGTCCGGCAGTGCCTTCAGCCAGCCGAACAGCACGGCGTCCTGGCGGCTGCGCCGGAGCATCGGCACGGCCAGTTCCGCCAGGTGCGCCGCGCGGTCAAAGTCCTGGCCCGCCAGGGCGTGCCGGACGGCGTCCTCAACATGTCCGTGGGACTCATACCAGCGGCTGGCGCGCTGGTGCAGCAGCGGAATCTGCGCGGTTTCCTCGCTGAGCAGGCGGCCCCGCAGGACGTCGGCGAAGAGGTGGTGGTAGCGGTACCACTCGCGCTGGTCATCCAGCGGAACGACAAAGAGATTGGCGCGCTCCAGGGTCAGGAGCATGGCGCTTCCGTCGTCACGGCCGGTGACCGCATCGCAGAGCGGGCCCGTCAGCCTGTCGAGGACCGCGGTGTGGAGCAGGAAACTCCGGACGGCGTCCGGCTGGTGTTCCAGGACTTCCTCCACCAGGTAGTCCACGATGTAGCGGTGGTCCCCGGCGAAGCGTTCGATGAATCCGGCGGCGTCGTCGCGGTCCCGGAGCGAGAGCGCGGCGAGCTGGAGCGCGGCAATCCAGCCCTCCGTCCGCTGGTCCAGCGTGGTCACCTGCTCTGCCGCCAGGTCCAGCCCCGCCACGTCATTGAGGTAGGCCGCGGTCTCGTCCGGCGTAAACCGCAGGTCCGCGGCGCGGATCTCCACCAGCTCTCCCCGCACCCGCCAGCGGGACAGGGGCAGGTCGGGGTCAGACCTCGTGCTCACCACAACATGGACCTGCGGCGGAAGGTTCTCCAGGAAGTAGGCCATGCCGGTACCCACAGCCTGGCTGTCCACCGTGTGGTAATCGTCCAGCACCAGCCATACGTCCTGTGGCACCGCCGCCAGGTCGTTCACGAGAGTGGTCAGTACCAGCTCGGTGGCCAGGGGCGGGGACCCGATGAGCTCCAGCGCCGCGGAACCAGCCCCGGGCACCGCGGTTTGGAGCGAGGTGATAACGCCACTCCAGAACGTGGCGGGCTCGCTGTCCCCCGGATCCAGCGAGAGCCAGGCAACGCGGCGCTCCTGGGCGGCGGCGTCACTTAGCCAGTCAGCCAGGAGTGCGGTCTTCCCGAACCCCGCCGGGGCAGACACCAGCGTCAGCCCGGAGTCCGAGCCGAGGCGCAGCTTCTCGCGCAGCCGCGGGCGTGCCACAAAACCCCGCCGCGGCGCGGGGACGAACAGCTTGGTGGCCATCATCGAACGTTTCATGTGATCCCGTTCAGCCTAGGCGACGGCGGCACCCAACCCGGGTACCGCCGTCGGACGTTTGAGCCCGCGAAACCCTAACCCCCAACGCGGGGTCACATAATGCCCAAAATAACCTCCGCAGGGGGCACTAAGTGACCCCGCGTTGGTGTCCTACGAGGCCGGCACCTGCGCCTGGATCGCCGTGATGGCCACCGTGTTCACGATGTCCTCCACGGTGCAGCCGCGGGACAGGTCGTTGACCGGCTTGCGGAGCCCCTGCAGGACGGGCCCGACGGCGACCGCCCCGGAGCTCTGCTGCACCGCCTTGTACGTGTTGTTGCCGGTGTTCAGGTCGGGGAAGATGAACACGGTCGCCTGCCCGGCCACGGACGAACCCGGCATTTTGGACTCCGCGATGGAGGCGTCCACGGCGGCGTCGTACTGGATGGGGCCTTCGACGGCGAGATCCGGGCGGCGCGTCCGCACCAGTTCGGTGGCCTGCCGGACTTCGTCCACGGCCTCCCCGGAGCCCGAGCCGCCGGTGGAGTAGGACAGCATGGCCACGCGCGGTTCCACGCCGAACTGCGCGGCTGTTTCGGCCGAGGCCAGGGCGATGTCCGCCAGCTGTTCGACGTTGGGGTCCGGGTTCACGGCGCAGTCGCCGTAGACCAGCACGCGGTCCGGCATCAGCATCAGGAACACCGAGGAGACGATCTTCACGCCGTCGCGGGTCTTCACGAACTCCAGCGCGGGGCGGATGGTGTGCGCGGTGGTGTGCGCGGCGCCGGAGACCATCCCGTCCACCACGCCCAGCTGGACCATCATGGTGCCGAAGTAGCTGCCGTCCTGCATGGTTTCCAGCGCCTTGGGCAGGTCCACGCCCTTGTGCGCACGCAGCTCGGCGTACTTCTCGGCGAACCCCTGGCGCAGCTCCGAGGTGGCCGGATCCACGATGTTGATTCCGGACAGGTCGATGCCGTTGGCCGCGGCCAGCTCCCGGACGTCCGATTCGGGCCCCAGCAGGGTGAGGTCGCAGACGTCGCGGCGGTGCAGGATTTCGGCGGCGCGCAGGATCCGCACGTCCGTTCCCTCCGGCAGCACCACGTGCCGGCGCTGCCCGCGGGCCCGTTCGATGAGGTCGTGCAGGAAGCGCAGCGGGGTCATCCGTTCCAGGCGGGGCAGGTGGAGGCGTTCCACCAGTTCGGCCTCGTCCACGCGCTTGGACCACAGGCCCAGGGCGGAGGCCACCTTGCGGCGGTGCCCGGACCAGATCTCGCTGCGGACTTCCGAGACGCGCTTGGCCGTGGTGTAGGTGTCCTCGCTTGCGGCAAAAATGGGGAAGGGAGACTGCGCCAGCAGGGGCAGGATGTTGGCGTCCGGAGCCAGGCCGCCGGTGAGGATCAGTGCCGACGGCACGGGGAATTCCGGCGAGAACGACGACGCCAGGCAGGCCACCATCACGTCCGCCCGGTCGCCCGGAACGATGACCAGGGCACCCTCGTCCAGCACGTGCAGGAAGTTGCCCACGTTCATGGCGGCCACCTTGATGTCCCGCACGTCGCGTTCCATGTCGGCGCGGCCGGCGATCTGCCGGACGCCGAGCGCCGCGGCCACCTCGCCCGTGGTGGGCCGGGCGATCTCCTCCAGCTCGGGCAGGACATACACGGGCCGGCCGGAGGCGCCCACCGTCACCTCGGCGGCGATCCTGTCCACCAGCTCCGGATCGGCGCGGTTCACCATGATGGCCAGCAGCGCGCACTTCTCCGCAATCAGCTCCTTGCGGGCAACCTCGACGGCGGCCGCGGCCTCCGCCACGCTGAGCCCCTTGGCACCCACCACGGCAACCACCGGCGCGGCCAGGTTGTTGGCCAGCCGGGCGTTGAGGTCGAACTCGACGGCGGCGTCCTGGCCGGTCAGGTCCGTCCCCTCCACGATCACCACGTCGCAGTCCTTGGCGATCTCGGCGAAGATCTCCACGCAGCGGGCATCGATGTCCGCCCGTTTTCCGTCTGCGAGGAGGGCACGCACCTCAGCGGACGTCAGGCCGCCGCGGCACCGGCCGTCGTCGAGCCCGAAACGCGCCTTCATCAGCGCCACCATCGGGTCCTCGGCCGCATCCGGGCCGTGGACCACCGGCTTGAAGAAGCCGATCCGGTCCGCATGCCGGTGAAGTGTGTCCGCGAGGCCCAGGGCTACAAGGGATTTGCCCGAGCCCGGAGTGGTTGCGCTGACGTAAATGCCTTTGGCCATGGTCCGCCCTTTGCTGTGCTGGTGCCGGTACCAACCATCCTTGCACTTCCGGGCCGGGCGCAGGGCCCTCCCCCGTCCCCCGACACAGGCCACCCCCGCCAATACACGACGCTCTCTCACTTAACGCAGGAAAATACAGGATCCTCTCTCACTTTCGTAAGGAAAGTGAGAGAGGATCCTGGAAAAACCCGCATTAAGTGAGAGCAGCGCCGCAAGGGGGTGGATGAGCCGGGCGGCAACGCCGGCCGGTATCCGTGCGGTGAGCGGTCAGACCGAGTATTCGGGCTCGCCGCCCAGCGTTTCGTGGACGCAAAGGATGTTGTGTTCGGTGTCCATGAACCAGGCGCACTTCTCCGAGTCCGTGGTGCAGATATGGTTTTCGGTTTTCAGGTTGGGCAGGTCGTAATCCTGGAATCGGACGCCCTTGGCCTCCATGTCCTGCACAATCCGCTCAATATCGCGCACCTCGAAGCTGAGGGCGGTGTGCTCGGAATGCTTTCCGTCCGAGACCGGCTTCAACTGCAGCATCGGGCCGCCGTCGCTGCCGAGCAATTCGCTTCCATCCTCTGTCATCCCGCGGTGCGGAAGGCCCAGTTTCTCGGTGTAGAAACTGTGGGCCCGGGCCGCGTCATCGACGGGCAGGATGGTTCTGGCTGTGGTCATCGCTAGGGTCATTTCGCCACCTCCTACGGTGGAAATTTTACGCCCGGGCGGCCCGGAAAGATCCGCCGAGGGCCCCCGTCTGCCTCCCTAATCAGACCCTCTCTCACTTAACGCGGCTTTTCGGCCTACGCTCTATCACTTGATGTGGGCTTTAACGCGACGCTCTCTCACTCACGGCCGCAGCGACAGGTCGAGGTGAGAGAGGATCGGGCAAAATACCGCATTAACTGATGGGGCGTCTGAAGAAAAGCCACATTAAGTGAGAGAGCGTCCGGAGGGTGGGTTACTTCGTTGGGGTGGGCTACTTCGCGTCAGGCCGTTTCCGCCGCCGGGCCAACGCCAGCAGCACACCGCCGACGGCGAGCGCAGCGGCCGCGATGCCGGCCGCCAGCAGCAGCCCGGAAACGCCGGTGTTGGCCAGGTTGGCGGGCCGTTCATCCGCGAGTGGACGTACGACGGCGGCGCTGTTGCTGAGGGATGCCGGCGCACCGCCCGCGGCGGGCACCGCGGCCGGTGCCGGGGATTCCGTGTCCGGCTCCGGCTGGGTGCCGGGAGTGGCAGGCGGGACGGCCGGCGCTGCGGCGAACTCAAACGCCCGGGACCCCGACGTGCTGAACCCGTTGACCGTTTCGGCAGTGAAACGCAGCGGCCCGGATACCGCGGGAGCCGTAAACGACCACGCACCGGACGAGTCCACAGGGACCTCAAATGATTCCCCGCCGGACACCGTAACTCTGACCTCCGAACCGGCCGCGACGGCCGACGCCGGAGCCGCGCCCACCAAGCCGGTGATGGCCTGCCCGGGCTTGAAGGTTTCACCGGGGGCTGGCGAGGTCACCGTGGGCTTGTTGAGGAAGAGTTCCAGCTGATGGCCGGGCAGCACTGCGAGCGCGTCCTCGAGTGTGGCCGCCACGGCGAACTTCACTGGCGGTGCCTCGTTGGGCCGGGGCGCCTCTTCGCCTGCCGAGTGGGTGCCCACCGCGTAGTTTCCGCTGAGCCAGGGCCCTCCGGAGTCGCCGCCGCTGGACTGGACATCGAAGGACAGGAAGCCAGTGAACGCCCTGAGGTCCAGCGGGTCGGTGGCATAGGTACGCCCGGGTACAACGAAGATCCCCACTTCGTCGATGGTTCCGCACGACCACACGGACGTCCGGCCGGAGCGGCATACGGGCATGCCCACCACAGGGGCGGCGGTTCCGATCACCTTCACGTCCGGCCCGGATTCTGACGCGTCCCCCCAGGTGGTGGCGGCCGGCAGCGGGTCCAGGTCGGCGCGGAGGTCTTCTATCACCGCGATGTCTGTTCCGACGTTGCCGGGGTCCGCTGCGTCGCCAGGTCTCAGGACGGGCGAATTGCCGGTACCGCCGAACTGGCTGAATCCGAAGTCGCCGAGCAGCCCGGCCGGCACACCCTGAAAATGAAGCGTGGCCGACTGTGCAGCGCCGTCGTTGGTGCAGTGGCCGGCGGTGAGGACGGCGGGCAGTCCCGCGGGGTCAAACGCGGCGAAACCCGTGGAGCAGACGTAGCCGGTGTCTGCCGCGTAGCCCAAACCCCCGGGGACGTCCGCTTCCGGCGCGAGCCGTGCACCGGCGTCGAGTTCCACATTGGCGTAGCGGGCCACAAATTCCTCGGCCGAGATCTTGCCATCGGCCGCAGCCAGGCTGGCCGGGCCTCCAGAGTCCTGCCGGCCGTCCTGTGCGTCGTCCCGTGCGCCGTCCTGTGCGCCGTCGGTCCCGGCCTGGGCGCTGTTGATTCCGCCCGTTCGGATGACAAAAGAGCTGCCGGTGTAGGCCACGGCCTGGAGCCCTGCCGGCCCCACCTCGCGGAGGTAGGCCTGGTACAGCTGCTTGGTGCTGTGGGCGAGCTCGGTGCCGGTGGGGGCTTGTGTGCCGGACGTTGCCGGGGTGCCGCTGACGTCAGCGGACGCGTCCGACGGCGGCGCGGCGGGCACCGCCTCAAGGGTCACCGCCGGGATGGTCACCCTGAGTTCAGCCACCGCGGTTTCCAGGTCCTGCCCGCTGCCGGCAACCAGAATGCTGCCAGCCTCTAGCCGCGTTCCAAGATAGCCAGCGACGTCGCGCAGGGCGGCGGCAACATCGGCGGCCTGCTTGCCCAGCTGGCCGGCAGCGGCAAATTCCGCGGGCGTCAGGCCAAGATCCCGGAGGGCGGCCTCGGACAGGCCAGCCTCCGCAAGGCCGCCACCCGCCGTCGGGCTTTCCACTGCCTCCGGCGACGGGACGTCCACTGACGAAACGTCCGGCGTTACCGCAGACGCCGGAACTCCCCCAAACCCAACGGCCAGTGCCATGCCTGCGGCCGCTGCTGCTCCCCATACGCGCTTCAAACCGGCCGCCTTCAGTGTTGTTCTCGTCATCTGCTGCCCCGGTCATCTGCGCCGAGCAGCCGCAGGATGCCGTCCAGTTCGGTGTGCCGAAGGCCGTGCTGCAGGAGGAACGTGCGTGTGTTCAGTTCCCGGACGAACTTCACCACGGCCCGGCCGCGTTCCTCCAGCAAGGGCGTCAGTTCGGCGTCGGGGAGGTAGCGTTCCCGATCGTGGGGAGGCCCGTGGGTCCGGTAGCGCTCGTTGATGCCGCGGGCCGCCTTCGCGTAGCCGTCGGCGATGAGTTGGTCGGGGTGGCCGGCGAGGTCCTGGAGCATGGCCGCCACCATGCCGCTGCGGTCCCGTCCGGCAGCGCAGTGGACAACCACGGCGCCGGTCACAGCCTCAGATATGGTGCGAAAAACGTCGACGAGCTTTTCGGGGTAGAGCCTGACGTTGTGCAGGTAATGGGCCGGATCATTGAGATAGGGGCCGCAGACGGCGGTGAACCGCGGATCGTCGGGCTCCTCGGTGGGGGCGATGACGATGTTAACGCCCGCCAGGGCCTCGTCGGGCACCGCCGGGTCGGTTTCCCTGCGCCGCGCCTCGCGGGGGTGACGCAGATCCACCACGGTGCGGACGCCGTCGTCGTGCGCCTGCCGCCACCCGCTGGCGGTGAGCCATTCGCGGCGGCCCATCCGGTAGACGCCGCCGGCGACGTGCCAGGCGTTAACGGCTCCGTCCCAGCCCACGGCCCCTGTTTTATCCACCCGGACAGCTAACCACACGTGCGTGCGTGCTGCACGCCGCCATTAGGGGGAAACCGGGGTGCGAAATGAGGGTAGTTACGGGCAATGACGCGGACGCCCGGCCCCGCGTAGCGTGGGCGAATACCTGCCCTCATTCCAAGGGCCGATTGATCAAGGGGACAATCATGATGCATCAAGGAGTACGACGGCGGCGCTCGGCTTTTGCGGCCGGCCTCGCCACGCTGGCAATGGCACTGGGCTTTGCGGCTGTTCCGGCCCAGGCGGCTCCGCCGCCGCAGGCTGATTACGTGGCGCTGGGAGATTCCTACGCCGCCGGGACAGGGCGGCGGGGCGTACACTTGACGAAGTCTGCTTCGTAAGCCGAAGGCGGCTACTCCGAACATTGCGGCAACCTGGCCGCGGAACCTCAAAGCTCACGGCGAACGTGGCATGCGGCGGCTGCAGACGACCCAGAAAGTGGTGGCTGACGCGCATGCCCGCCGTGGCAGCGAGCACTGAATTGTTACCAGTCACGGCCGGCGGGCAACGACCTGGATTTGGGACTGTCGCTGCCTTGTGGTGTGGCCTGCCGGCGCCGTGCGTCCAGACCTGTGCGAATGCCGCCCTGGAGAGCGGCCGAGGCAACGCTCAAGGCAGACAGTTTCGCGTTGGCGCTCGCCATGATTAGTGCGTGGCAGCCATCCGCACGAGCCCCTACTGCCAAGATCGTTGTTACTGGGCTATCCGTGGCTCTTTGACCCCGGCCCCTCGCTTGCCAACTGCTGGGAGCATCCTTCTGGCACGATGGCTGAATCTCTGTTATCGGGCTTTGCGCACAGTAATCAGGACTGGCGCCGAATTCGTCGATGTGACTGAAGCCAGTTCGTCGGCCACGGAACGAGTTCGCACGGATCACTGGATCAACTTCAACGCGGCCGCTCCAGTGATCCCCCGGCCAACTTCCGACCCCAACGAGGAGGACTTCCACGGCTACGACGCGGCCTGGTTGACGAAGCGCTATTCGCCCGCGTCTGAGCTGAAATCCGCGGCTCGCCAAGCACGCCTACGGCGTGCTTGGCGAGCCTGTGTTCCAGCCCGTTCCGGACCATGGGCCACTCGTGCTCCAGGATGGAAAACACCACGGTGTCGCGGAGCACGCCGTCACCGGTGCGCGAGTGGCTGCGCAGCACACCGTCCTGCTTGGCGCCCAGCCGGGCAATGGCCTCGCGGGACTGGTGGTTGAGCCAGTGCGTCCGGAACTCCACTGCCACGCAGCCCAGCGTCTTGAAGGCGTGCTCCAGCAACAGCAGTTTGGAGTCCGGGTTGGTGCCGGTGCCGTGGACTGACGCGGCATTCCACGTGTAGCCGATCTCCACGCGGGGCGTGACGGCGTCGATATTGCAGTACGTCGTCATGCCGATGATCCGGCCCGGGCCACCCGTGGCGGGATCGATCAGCCGGGTGGTGAACGGCAGCATGGACCCCTGCTCCTGCATCGCCAGCCTGCGGTCGATCTCCGCGGCCATCCCCTCCGGCCTGGGAACGGACGTGTACCAGAGCTGCCACAGCTCGCCATCCCGCGCTGCCGCCACCAGGCCATCGTGGTGCTCGCGCGTCAGCGGCTCGAGGACGACGTGCCGGCCTGTCAGGGTGAGGGGTTCGAGAAAAGTCACGGCACCAGCCTAGGCCCACCACCCGCTGCCGGTTACTCTGGGGACACCATCAGGACGCCAAGATGAGGGAGTTATCGTGACCGGACCTAACCCCGATCCGCAGGACGACAAGATCACGGGCCTGGAACCGGGCGGCGGTGTTCCTCCCGGCGAAACCCCGCCCGGTGAGGGTTCGGTGGCTGGCACTCACGAGCCAACCCAGCGGGGCTCCGGTAAAGGCCAGCAGGTCTTTTGGATATCGGCCATCGCGGGCGGAGTACTTTTGTTCCTGCTCTTCTTCATTGGCTACATCGTGGGCTTCTTCGATTAACCGCCCGCCACCGGTCAGGCGACGATGACGCCCAAGTGCCCTGCCAGGAGCGGGGCGAGCAGGGTCAGCTGGTAATCGTCGATCACTACGCCGGCCAGGCTGCCCAGCCCGCTGATGGTCCGGAAATCAGTGCCCCGGAGGTCGAAATCCTTCAGCCGGGCACCCGTGAGGTCCACCGTTCCGATGGTGCAGTTCTTCAGCGCCACCCTGGTGCCGGCCGCGGAACCCAGGTCCAGCTCGTTGATGATGCAGTCCGTGATCAGGACGTCTGTCAGCTTTGCTCCCCGAAGGTTCAGGAAGTCCAGCTTGCCGCCGTCGATCCGCACTGATTGCCAGCCGCTCTCGTACAGTTCAGCCGACCCGAGCCGGGGGTTGTTCAGCTGCACGTCACGCCAGGTGGTCCTGGCTGCCCGGAACACAGGGGCGTACAACTCGGACAGGACACAATCGCGGAAGCCGGCGCCGCGGAGCTGCGTCTCGTTGAATGAGGCGCCCTGGAAGTCACACTCAGCGAAGTCCGTGCCGCTCAGCTCAAGACCGTCGGCGGACACACGGCTGTACCGCACGCCGTCGTACCTTTCACCGCGCCGGAAGTCCGGGGCCGGATCCTCCGTGAGGTCCTCCAGCCGGACCTCGCCGAGGCGGGGACCGGTGATCTTGGGCAGCTTAACCGCCACTACAGGGATTCAGCTTTGGCCGCGATTTCCGCCAGATCCTTGGACAAGGCCTTGCGGGTGATGCTCATGCCGAGCTTGCCGAACACGGCCATGTAGATCTTGCTCAGCGCGGTGGGGTTGACCACGTCGGCGCCGAAAGTCACCGTAAGGTCTGTTCCGCCGTCCCGCTCGGCCAGGCTGAAGCGGGTGGTGTAGTCGGCTCCGGCCTGATTGGCCTTGACGGTGGTGCTGCGGGGCGGATCAGCCTGGTCCACCCACATTTCAACCGTTTCCGCCCGGCCCATCATCCTCCGCGTTTCCTTCCAGCGGGTCCCCTCACCGTAAGGTCCCTCGCTGAGCATCTGCACGGCGTCGATGCTGGACAGGGTGGCGGCAGAGCCTGGGATGTCCGAGATGACGGCCCAGACCTTGTCCGGGCTGGCATGGATGTGCTGGGTCAGGCTTGTTGAGTGGTCCATGCATCGAGCCTAGCCGGGGCCACTGACATTCGACAGGCGACCGCCAGCGCGGGCTTGAAATGGTAAGCATGCTTTGTGTTATTGTGAAAATGCAGTGTTTGATCAACGGGAAACGAAAGGCGGCCAGTGATCATGGGCCTCGGAGACAAGATCAGTAACGAAGCAGAACACCTGGGCGGCAAGGCCAAAGAAGCTGCCGGCAACGCCACCGACAACGACCGGCTGAAAGCTGAAGGCCAGGCGGATCAGGTCAAGGCTGACGCCAAGAAGGTCGGCGAAGACATCAAGGACACGTTCAAGAAGGACTAGACCGGGCTTCTCAAGAACCGGGCGGCGGCGGATTCCTATGGGGGATCCGCCGCCATCCTTTTGCCGTTTTCCCATCGATTGCTCCGTAGGCGTCCTTTTGAGGCTTCTAAAGGACGCCTACGGAGCAATCGATTGAGCACGCGGCTACCCTTGCCCCATGACCTACGTCGACCTGAGCGCAGAAAGTGCTGCTGCCGGAGGCTCGCCTTCGCTGGGCGGATACCTCGCCACCCCAGCGGGAGCCGGACCCTTTCCCGGCGTGGTGATGATCCACGAAGCCTTCGGCCTCAACGACCTGATTCGCGGACACGCGGACCGGCTGGCCCGGGCGGGCTACCTGACGCTGGCGGTGGACCTGTTCAGCGACGGCGGCGCCCGGCGCTGCCTGGTCAGCACCATGCGGAGCATGATCTCCGGGAGCGGCCGGGCGTTCACCGATCTGGCCACGGCCCGGACCTGGCTGGCCACTTCACCGCTGTCTACGGGCAAAACCGGCGTGATCGGGTTCTGCATGGGCGGCGGATTCGCCCTGCTGGTGGCCCGCGACGGCTTTGACGCGGCCTCGGTCAACTACGGGCGCCTGCCCGGCAACCTGGATGATGCGCTCCGCGGCGCCTGCCCCATCGTGGCCAATTTCGGCGGCCGGGACCTCACGCTCAGAGGCGCGGCCCGCAAGCTGGAAACGGCTCTGGACAGCCTGGGCATCGAAAACAGCGTCAAGGAATTCCCCACCGCCGGCCACGCGTTCCTCAACGAAACCGATGAGGGCCCGGTACTGTTGCGGCCCCTGATGCGCGTGATGGGCATTGGCCCCGACCCGGACTCCGCCCCCGAAGCCTGGCAGCGGATCGAGGACCACTTCGCCCGGCATCTCAAGAGCGTGGACGCCACCCAACCCCCATCGACTGCTCCGTAACCGTCGTTTTGGGCCCCCAGAACGACGCAGGGCCCACGCCGGCAGGGTTCCCTGGCCGAACTTGTGAGGCGAGGGTGCCGGTGGGGATCAGTCGACGGGAATTAACGACGACGGCGGGCCGCCCCCGAAAGGGTGACCCGCCGTCGTCGGCGTTTCAACAGGCTCAACCACCGGCCTGCCGGGTTTCGACAGGCTCAACCACCGACGCTAGCTGAAGAGCTCGCTCTTGGGCTCGTTGTGCTTGACCTTCTGCCAGCCCAGCCACAGGACCAGCGCGAAGAACGGGATGGTGGCCAGGGTCCAAAGGCCGAGGTGGAAGACCTCGCCGGACTTGCTGGTCATGGTGTCGAAGCCGATCAGGATGGTGATGGCCAGCAGGGCGATCAGGCCGGCCCAGCTGCTCCAGATTCCGCCGGGCGCGGGCAGGGAGGAGACCTTGCCCTTCTTCGTGCGCAGCGCGATCTGGCTGGCGAAGATGGCGCCCCACGTGAAGATCACGCCGATTGATGCGGAGTTCAGGGCAAGATCGAAGGCGTGGGAGCCGCCCAGCCAGATGTTGAGCAGGATGCCGACGAGGTAGACGGCGCCGATGGCCAGGATGGCGGCGTACGGCACGTGGCTCTTGGACATCCGGGTCAGCCACTCCGGGGCATGCCCGTTGTTGGCCATGGTGCGGAAAATCCGGCCGATCGAGTACAGGCCCGAGTTGCAGGAGGACAGCGCGGCGGTGATGACGATCATGTTCATGACATCGCCCATCCAGCCGAGGCCCATCTGGCCGAACACAGTCACGAACGGCGAGGTGCCGGCCACGTACTGGTCCGAGGGCAGGAGCATGGCCAGGAGCGTCACGGAACCGACGTAGAACACCACGATGCGGAAGACGACGGCGCGGATGGCCTTAGGCACTTCCTTGGCCGGGTTCTGCATTTCGCCGGCGGTGATCCCCACGAGTTCGATGCCGTTGTAGGCGAAGATCACGGCGTTCAGGACCAGGATCATGACCAATGCGCCCTTGGGGAACATTCCGCCTTCGGCGGCGAAGAGGTTGTTGACCGAGGCGTTGCCATCGCCCACCTGGGCGTTGGTGATGACCATAAAGGTGCCTACGGCCAGGAAGATCAGGATGGCGCCCACCTTGAGGCAGGAGGCCCAGAATTCGAACTCGCCGAACGCTTTCACACTCAGGAGGTTGACGCCCACGAGCAGCAGCAGCGCTGCGATGGCCGACAGTTCAACAGGAACGTTGGGGAAGAAGAACTGGAAGTACAGTCCGATCGCGATCAGTTCGGCGATGCCTGTCATGGCCCAGTTGATGAAGTACATCCAGCCGGACAGGTACGCGCCCTTCTTGCCGAACATTTCGCCGGCGTAGCTGACGAAGGAACCGGAGGTCTGGCGGTACATGATGAGTTCGCCCAGGGCACGCATCAGCAGGTAGGCGATGACGCCGGCAATGGCGTAGGAGAAGATCAGGGCCGGGCCGGTGGAGGCCAGGCGTCCGCCGGCACCCATAAAGAGGCCGACGCCGATGGCGCCGCCCATGGCGATCATGGTCACCTGGCGGCCGCTCAGGGATTTTTTGTAGCCCTCGGCGCTGAGGGTGGAGTCGACGACGGCGGATTGCGCCGTGGGGCTCACGAGTTCTGTGGGGGTACTTTGAGGCACAACAATTCCTTGTGGGTAGGGGATTGGCCGGCACCCTTGGCAGCGGACTCATCATTCCGGAAATTCGGCTTCGTGGGGTTTGAAGGAATTTTCTGTATGGAAAGTCTCAGTACGTCGAAGTTCGCGCGGCCTTTCCATCCTACAAGACCCGAACCGCAGCACGTGACGCGGGATACACCCTGCGGCAGTTAAGCCGAACTATTGCCACCCATTGGCGTACTTTGCAGAACAATGTTCTGCTGCGCATTTTCCACAACGCTGTAGGTGCGCAATGGTTCGGCGCCGGTGGTGGAGCACCCGGTTTCCAGGCTGAACGCGTGCTGGTGCAGCGGGCACAGCACAACCTCCCGGTCGATGGTGCCGTCGGCGATGGGGCCGCCGCGGTGGGGGCAGACGGCGGACAGGGCGCGCAAGCTGCCGTCCCGGAGCCGGAAGACCGCCACCTGCTCGCCGTCGACGCCGAAGGCCCGGCCCTCCCCGAGCGGGATCTGGTCCACCGGGCCAAGGTTGTGGCTGGCCGCACCCCGCGGACCCGCACTCATTGGCTCGGCACTCATTGGATCCGCGCTCATCGGACCGGCACCTGCGGCAGGACGGTCAGGGGCAGGGAGGTCCGGAACTGCCCCGGAGTCAGGGGGTCGTCGCGTTCACTCCATGGGTCCACGTAGCTGTCCACGGAGGCCTGCATTGCGGCGTCCAGTTCTGCGGCGATTCCTTCGGAATCCTCCACGATCACCGCGCGGAGGTGCTCGATGCCCACCCGCGGCACAAACGCGTAGGTCCGTTCCAGCCAGTTGGCGTTCTCCCGGTAGTACTGCATAAACCGGCCGGTCAGGAGCTTGACCTCCTCGGGGTCATCCACGGTGGCCAGCAGGTCGCCCTTGCGGATGTGGGCTCCCGCCGCACCCCCGACGTAGAGCTCCCAGCGTCCGCCCTCCACGGCCACCACACCCACGTCCTTGACCAGGGATTCGGCGCAGTTCCGCGGGCAGCCGGACACGGCCAGCTTCAGCTTGGCCGGCGACTCGATGCCCTGGAACCGGGACTCGATCTCAATTCCCAGCTTGGTGGAATCACCCGTCCCGTACCTGCAGAAGTCCTTGCCCACACAGGTCTTCACGGTGCGGAAGCTCTTGCCGTAGGCGTAGCCGGAGGGCATGTCCAGGTCGGCCCAGACCTGCGGCAGGTCCTCCTTGGGGATCCCCAGCAGGTCGATCCGCTGCCCGCCGGTCAGCTTGATCAGCGGCACTTTGTGCTTTTCGGCGACGTCGGCAATCCGGCGCAGCTGCTGCACCGACGTCACGCCGCCCTTCATCTGCGGCACCACGGAGAACGTGCCGTCACGCTGGATGTTGGCGTGCACGCGGTCGTTGATGAAGCGGGCGTCGCGTTCGTCGATGTATCGGTCCGCGAGCATCATCTTCAGCAGTGACGCCAGGCCCATCTTCGATTTCGCGTCCTCGGCACTGCCCGGCGCAAGCGCCGCGAACACCTGGGACACGGAGCGCAGCCCCTGCTTGCGGATGGCGGCCATCAGGGCCGGCTTGTCCAGCGGAATCCCGGGCACGTAGTAACTGGCGGCCGGGTCCTCCTCCACTGCGCCGTCCGCCGCCCACTCCACCACCTGCTTGACCAGGAGTTTGCAGGAGCCGCAGCCCTTGCCTGCCCGGGTCGCGTCCATGGCGCCGGAAACAGTGGAGCAGCCGCCCTTCACGGCGGCCACGAGCGCCCCCTTCGACACGCCGTTGCAGTTGCAGACCTGCGCGCCGTCGTCGAGTTCGGCCACGCCCGCCTCCTCACCCGGCCCGCCGACGTCGAACAGCAGCGCGATCCGTTCCTCCGGCAGCGGCAGCCCGCGGTCGTAGGCCTGGGTCAGGTAGGCCACCTTCCGGCTGTCGCCCAGGAGCGTGGCGCCCACCATCTTGTTGTCGCGGACCACGATGGACTTGAAGACGCCGCGGCTGGGCTCGGAGAAGACGATGTGCTCGTCCGTGTCGAGCTCAGGCCCGTGCAGGCCCATGGACGCGACGTCCACGCCGGCCACCTTGAGCTTGGTGGCCGTGCGTGAGCCGAGGTAGGCCGAGGAGGTGTCGGCGCCGGTCACGTGGTTGGCGAGCACCACGGCCTGTTCCCACAGCGGCGCCACCAGGCCGTACACCTCGCCGCGGTGCTGGACGCACTCCCCCACCGCATAGATGTCGTCTTCGTCCTGGACCATGAGCCGGTCATCCACCACGATGGCCCGCTCCACCGGCAGCCCGCTCAGCACGGCCAGGTCCACGTTGGGCCGGATCCCGGCGGCAACCACCACCATGTCGCAGGCGATGTCCTCCCGGTCCCGCAGGCTGACGCCGGAAACCTTGTCGGCGCCGAGGACGGCGGTGGTGCGGCTGGACGTATGCACCCCGATGCCCAGCGCCTCCACGCTCCTCCGCAGCACCGCGCCGCCGTCGGGCCCCATCTGCGCGTTCATGAGGTGCCCGCCGGAGTGCACCACCTCCACCTCGATCCCGTGGCTTTTCAGTCCGTAGGCCGCTTCCAAACCCAAGAGGCCGCCGCCGATCACCACCGCCCGCCGGTGGTGGTCCTGCTGCGCATGCTGGACCATCCTGCGCGTGTCATCGATGGTGCGGAAGCCGAAGATCCCGTGCTTCACGGACCCGCCCGGCGTGTAGAGCCCGTCCATCGGCGGCATGTGGGAACGGCTGCCGGTGGCGATGATGAGGGTGTCGTACGGCGTCACGCGGCCATCGTTGGAAAAGACGTGCTTGGTGGCCTTGTCGATCCGGTCAACGCGGACGCCGGCATGCAGGGTGATGCTGTTCTCGCGGTACCAGGACAGGGCGTTCAGGAAGATGTCGGCGTCGCTTTCCTCGCCGGAGAGGACGTGGCTGAGCATGATGCGGTTGTAGTTGCCGTAGGGCTCGTCGCCGAACATGGTGATGGTGAACTGGTCCGCGCCGCCCCGGGCGAGGATCTCCTCCACCGCGCGGGCGCCGGCCATCCCGTTCCCCACCACCACCAGCCGACGGCGGGGCGCGCCGCCCAGGTGCCTGCCCTGCGGGCGGTCCAGCACGCTGGTCATCAGTGCTCCACCATGCCCAGGTCCACCACAACGAAGCCCGCTACCCCGTCCGGGGCCGCGACGTGGAGCTCAATCACCGAGCCGCCGTCGATGTCCTCAACCACCCGCAGCGGCACGTGGACCTCGCTCTTGGCTCCGATGGGAAAGTAGCGCATGGGCACGCCGTTCCGCATAAGCAGCACAGTGATCAGTTCACCGCTGGAATTGCCGCCCCGGAAGTAGAGGGTCTGGTTGATGACGCCGTCCGGAACGTAATGCGACAGCCCGCTGTGGATGAGGACGGGTTTCTCCAGGCCGGTGCCCTCGAAGGGGAAGATGCCCTGCAGGAAAAGGTTCTTGGTGATCATGGACAGATCCTTTCGGCCGGCGGAAAGACTGGCATGGGCCCATCTTCCGCCGCCGATGTTTCCGCCTGCCGGTCGGTGCGTAACTTTTCGCTTTCGCAAAACTCACCGGATCCGAGGCCCGTCCAGGGCAGATCATCCCGCTGGGCGTAGCATCAGGCCCTGGCCAGCACGCCCTTGTCCATGGAGTACCGGATCCACCGTCCGGCCTCGTCCGTCCGCGACTTTTCGCTCTTCTTCGCGCAGCGGGCAAACCAGTCCCGGAGGGCGCGGTCATGGCTCACCATCACGAGTGTCCCGGTGAACTCCGCGAGCGCTTCTTCCAGCTGTTCCACGAGTACGGGTGCCAGGTGGTTGGTCGGTTCATCGACAATCAGGGTGCCGTAGCCTCCCAACAGCAGCCGGGCCAGGGCGAGCCTGCGCTGCTGGCCTGCGGACAGGCTGCCCACGGGGACGTGGAACTCGCTGGTGCGGAACAGCCCGAGGCGCAGGAGGGCCTCGGCGTGCTCATCGATGTTCCCGCCCAGGCCTGCCACGAAGGCCGGCAGCAGGCGGAGGGAGGGACGCTCCGGAAGTTCAAGCTCCTGCTGGAGATAACCGATGCGCGCGGGCCGGGCCACGGTCCCTTCGGCCGGCTCCAAGGTGCCGGCGAGCACGGAGAGGAGCGTGGATTTGCCGGCGCCGTTGGGGCCGGTGATGAGGATCTTCTCGCCGGCCCAGGCTTCGAAATCCGTGGAGCGCAGGCGGCCGGGGACGTCCACGCCGCGGGCCGAGAGGACTGCTGACGCGTGCCAGTCTGCGGAGCCGGGATCCAGCGCTCCGGGATCCGGCGCACCCTGCGTCCCACGGTCCGCCGCGCCAGGACCGGCGGACCCAGCCTCTAGAGCCCCAGCATCCACGGCCAGTTCCGCATTGAGCCGCAGCGGCACCGGCGGGCGGTCCACCGGGCTGGCTTCCAGGCGGCGGAGGCGTTCCTGGGCGTTGCGGACTTTGCTGGTGGCGGCCTTCTGCCACGTGCCAGCCTTGAAATCGAAGCCCATTTTGTCGCCGTCGCGCTTGCGGGCGTAACCCATCCTGTCGGTCACGGTGTCCGCCTGCCGCTGCTCGGCCGCCATGGCCTCAATCCAGGCGTGGTACTGCTGGACCCAGCGCTGGCGTTCGGCGGCCTTCTCGCGGAGGTAGCCGTCGTATCCGTTGCCGTAGCGGGTCACCGCGAGGCGCTCGGCATCCACCTCAATAACCGTGGTGGCCACTTTGCGCAGGAGCACACGGTCGTGGGAGACCACCACAACGGTGCCGCGGTGGGCAGCCAGCCGGTCCTCCAGCCAGGCAGTTCCCCGCGCGTCCAGATGGTTGGTGGGTTCGTCCAGGAGCAGGATGTCTGCCGGATCGGCCAGGACGCAGGCCAAGGCCACGCGTTCCTGTTCGCCGCCGGAGAGCGAGCCCAGGATCCGGTTCCGGTCCAGGCCGCCCAGGCCCAGCCGGTCCAATGCGGCCTCCACACGGGACTCCGCGGCGTAGCCTTCGCGCAGCTGGTACTCGGTCTGCAGGCGGCCGTAGGTTTCCAGGTCTTCGTCGTCGGCGTCGGCCAGGCCTGCCTCCAGCCGGTCCAGCTCGGCTTCGAGGGCCCGCAGCGAGGCAAGCGACGCGTCGATGGCGGCTCCCACGGTGAAGGATTCCGGCAGGCCGTGGGTCTGGGCAAGGTAGCCCACGCGGCCTTGGCTGGCGGTTCTGCCCTCGTTGGGCGCTTCAAGCCCGGCCATGATCCGGAGCAGCGTGGATTTGCCGGCGCCGTTTTCGCCCACGATCGCCACATGCTCGCCGGCCGTGATGACCAGGCTGATGGCGTCAAGCAGCTGGCGGTCGCCGTAGCCATGGGAGACGGCTGAAAGGCTGAGGTGTTCGGTCACGGGAAGTCCTTGTAATTTGCTGCAGTGTGGCGGCCGGAGCTGACCCGGGATGGATCAGGTGATGCTCGACGGCGGCCCTGGATTCGGGGGAACAGTCCGGCGTGGCCGGCCTGCTGCTTAGGACTTCATCGGTCCAGCCTGCCGTGCGGCGGCCCGCCAGTCAACAATCGCGGCGGTAACGCGGCAGCACCTCCGCAAACTGAGTAGCACCAGCTGTCGTTTTGACGGCTCATAACGACAGTTGCTGCTACCCAGTTGGGCCAGTGCCGCGACCCAGTTGGGCCAGCGACACCATCGACGACACCACCCTCCCAAGCAAGGGTCTTGTGGTGACACCATGATGGTGTCATTATGGTGTCATGCAACTCAATCAATACGTCACAGCCGTCCAGCACCAGCTGGACGTAGCCGCCGCAGCGGGAGGACAGGATGCCCTGGCCCTCAGCGAGCGCCTTACCCCGGCCCTCGAATCCAGCCTCCGCCTGGCACTGCTCGAAGCCCTCTCCGACGCCGCCAGCGAAATGACCCTCGAGCTCGCGCCGGCATCGGTGGAGGTCCGGCTGCGTGGCCGCGACCCCGAGTTTGTGGTCACCAATCCGCCCGCCGCCAGCGACTTCGAAGCAGTCACAGCGCGGTCCAGCCAGCCCGCGCGCCAGGCCCCGGAAGAATTCGACGGCGCCAGCACCTCCCGGACCACGCTCCGGCTTCCGGATCACCTCAAGCAGCAGGTCGAAGAGGCCGCCGGCCTCGAAGGCCTGTCCGTCAACTCCTGGCTGATCCGGGCTGTGGCCGATGCCCTCAACGGCAGCAACCCAACACAACGCTCGGCACGCCGGGACCCCGGCGAGCAGACCTTCACAGGATGGGCCCACTAATGAACACCTTCCAGACACCCCAGCCAATCGCCGTCGTCGTTGACGTTTCTGTCCGCGCCGACATCCGGATCGTCGCGGCCAACCGCGTGGACACGGTGGTCAAGGTGCAGCCCCGCGATGCCACCCGCACCCTGGACGTCAAAGCGGCCGAGCAAACCACCGTGGACTATTCAGAGGGACGGCTCCAGGTCAGGCTGCATCCCCTGCGCCGCTACAGCTGGTTTGGCGACGGCGGGGCTGTGGACATCACTGTGGACGTGCCCATCGGCTGCAGCCTTGAGCTGAAGTCCGGCATGGGTGACCTCCTCTGCGAGGGCGAATTCGGCTCGGCGGACCTGAAAACGGACATGGGCCACATCCGGCTCGATCACTGCACGGACCTCCGGGCCCACAGCGGCATGGGCGATGTGACCGTGGAACGCGTGGCAGGCCGGGCCGACGTCAAGACCGGCTCAGGCAAGATCCGGATCCGGGAGATCGACGGCGTTGCCAGCATCAAGAACGGCAATGGCAGCACGCACATCGTGGACACGGCAGGCGAGTTGCGGGTCAGCGCCGCCAACGGAGACGTGGCCCTTGAGCGCGCCGGCGCCGCCACAACCATCAAGGCCTCCAACGGCGACATCACGGTGGGCGAGGTCACCCGCGGGACCCTCACCCTCCAGACCGCAGCGGGCTCGCTGGCCATCGGCGTCCGCGAAGGAAGCGCCGCGTGGCTGGACCTCAGCACGAAGTACGGCCGCGTCCGCAACGGACTGGACGCCACCACCGGGCCCGGCGAGGCGGACGCCAAAGTGGAGATCCGTGCCCGCAGCGCCTACGGCGACATCACGGTGCACCGCTCCCCCGTCCCAACCAGATAGCTGTCCAACCCGGCAAAAGTCCACCCCGCTCAAATAAGCAGCCCACTCGATATCCCACCAGTAAGCAAAGGAAGAGCCATGGCAACCACGGCATCCGCGGCGATCACGGCCGCCGGTTTACGCAAGGCATACGGCAGCAACCAGGTCCTCGACGGCGTTGACCTCACCGTCCCGGCGGGAACGGTCTTCGCCCTCCTTGGTCCCAACGGCGCCGGGAAGACCACCATCGTCCACATCCTCTCCACCCTGATCCGTGCCGACGCCGGGGACGTTGAGGTGGGAGGTTTCGACGTCGTCCGCCAGGTCGATGAGGTACGCGGCACGATCGGCCTCACCGGGCAGTTCTCGGCGGTGGACGGCCTGCTCACCGGCGAGGAAAACCTGGCGCTGATGGGCCGGCTCCACCACCTCCCGCCGGCCGAGGTCAGGCGCCGCACTGCAGACCTCCTCGGGAAGTTCGACCTCGTGGAGGCAGCCAGGAAACCGCTGGCCACCTATTCAGGCGGCATGCGGCGCCGGCTCGACCTCGCCATGACGCTGATGGGCGATCCGGAGATCATCTTCCTGGACGAGCCAACCACCGGGCTGGATCCGCGCAGCCGCCGCACCATGTGGGAGATCATCCGCAGCCTGGTCTCCCGCGGCGTCACCATCTTCCTCACCACGCAGTACCTGGACGAGGCCGACCAGCTTGCCGACAAAATCGCCGTGCTGGACCAGGGCCGGATCGTTGCCGAGGGCACGCCGGCCGAGCTGAAACGCCTGGTGCCCGGCGGGCACATCCGCCTCACGTTTGGTGACCTGACCGCGCTGGAGCGCGCCGCCGTCGTCCTCGGTCCTGAAGCGCGCGACGACGACACCCTCACCCTGGATGTCTCCGGCGGCGACGGCGTCCGGTCCCTGAAGGACGTGCTGGACCGCCTCGAGCGCGCGGCTATCGACGTCAGCGACCTGTCCGTCCACACGCCCAACCTGGACGACGTCTTCCTCGCCCTCACCAGCCAGAAGGAGAACGTACGATGAGCACCCTCAGCTATGCAGTCAGCGACTCGACCACCATGCTGCGCCGGAACCTCAAGCATGTGGTCCGCTACCCCTCGATCCCGCTGTTCGTGGCCGGGACGCCGATCGTCTTCCTGCTGCTTTTTGTGTACGTGCTCGGCGGGACGCTGGGTTCAGGGCTGGGCGGCACGCGGGATGACTACCTGGCGTACATCGTGCCGGGCGTCCTGATGCTGACCCTCACCGGGAGCGCCACGGGCACGGCGATCTCGGTGGCCACGGATATGACGGAGGGCATCGTGGCCCGGTTCCGCACGATGTCGATCTCACGGGGCGCCGTGCTCACGGGCCACGTCCTGGGCAGCCTCATCCAGACCATGGCGGCCATGCTGCTGGTGGCCGCCGTGGCCGTGCTGATCGGCTTCCGGCCCACCGGTTCCCCGGCGGGCTGGCTCGGAGCCTTGGGCGTGCTGACCCTCATCGCCTTCGCCGTGACGTGGCTGTCCGTGGCCATGGGCATGAACGCCAAGAGCATCGAAACGGCCAGCAACCAGCCCATGATTTTCCTGCTGCTGCCGTTCCTGGGCAGCGGGTTCGTGCCCACTGATTCGATGCCGGACGTCCTGCGCTGGTTCGCCGACGTGCAGCCGTTCACGCCGTTCATCGAAACGGTGCGCGGGCTCCTGATGGGGACCGCAGTTGAAGCCGGCACACTGCTCGCCACCCTGATCTGGTGCGCCGTCCTCAGCGTGGCCGGGTATGCGTGGGCGCTGTGGCTTTACAACCGCAGGTCCGTCCGCGCCTGACAAAAGCAACGCGGGGTCACTAAATGCCCGATAATCCCTTCGGATTGGGCGATATGTGACCCCGCGTTGCTGTGGGCTGCTGGGATTAGCGCGGCCTGCAGCGCGGCTGCCTTCTTGCGGCGGGCCTTCGCCAGCCGCGTGCCGATCAGGCCCTGCCGCGGGCTGAACAGATAGACGGCGGCGAACACCACGCCCTGCGTCAGCACCACCATGGCGCCGGAGGCGGTGTCCAGGTAGTAGCTGAAGTAGATGCCGGCGATGGAGCAGACGGCGGAGACCACCGGGGCGATCACCAGCATCCGGGAGAAGCGGTCGGTCAGCAGGTAGGCCGTGGCACCGGGGATGATGAGCATGGCCACCACCAGCACCACACCGACGGTCTGCAGCGCCACCACGGACGTCAGTGCGAGCAGCCCCAGGAGCAGCGCCCCCAACCGCTTCGGGGAGAGGCCGATCGCATGGGCGTGCGTGGGGTCAAAGGCGTACAGCGTGAGATCGCGGCGCTTCAGGATCAGGATGGCGAACGCCACGACGCCGAGGACCAGCACCTGGATCAGGTCCGGGATGCTGACGCCCAGGAGGTTGCCGAAGATGATGTGGTTCAGGTCCGTCTGGCTGGGCGTGACGGAGATGAGCACCAGGCCCAGGGCAAACAGCGAGGTGAACACGATGCCGATCGCGGCGTCCTCCTTGACCCGGCTGGTGTTGCGGACCACCCCGATCAGCGTCACGGCGATCAGCGCGAAAACCAGTGCACCGAGTGCGAACGGCGCCCCCACAATGTAGGCCAGCACCACGCCCGGCAGCACGGCATGGGAGACGGCGTCGCCCATCAGGGACCAGCCGATCAGGACCAGCCAGCAGCTGAGCACGGCACAGACAATGGCCGCGAGGGCGGTGGTGATGATGGCGCGGACCATAAAGTCGTAGCTCAGGGGTTCGAGCAGGAATTCCATGGCTCAGCGCTCGCTCTCGTGGCCGACGTGGGCGGGCGCGGCCTGGGCGGGCGCGGGCGCAGAGGCCTGCGCAGGTTCCGGGAGGTCCCGGTTCAGCACGTCCAGGCCGAACGCCATGGCCAGGTTTTCCGGCTGCAGGACCAGTTCCGGTGCCCCATGCATCAGGACGCGGCGCATCAGGAGCACGGCTTCGTCGCACAAGGCCGGCATGGCATGGAGGTCATGGGTGGAGATCAGGATGGTGCAGCCGTCGGAGGCGAGTTCGCGCAGGAGCCGGCTGATGGTGGCTTCGGAGCGCTTGTCCACGCCGGCGAACGGTTCGTCCAGGAGCATCATGGTGGCGCCCTGGGCAATGCCGCGGGCCACGAAGGCCCGCTTCTTCTGGCCGCCGGACAGCTGGCCGATCTGCCGGCCGGCAAACTCGGAGAGTTCCACCCGGTCCAGCGCCTCATCCACGGCGGCACGGTCGGCCTTGGACGGGCGGCGGGTGAAGCCCTGGTGCCCGTAGCGGCCCATCATCACCACGTCGCGGACGGACAGCGGGAACTGCCAGTCCACGTCCTCGCTCTGCGGCACGTAGCCGATCCCGCCCTCCTTGCGCGCCTTGGCGGGCGGCTGTCCGCCGATCAGGACCCGGCCGGCGTCGGGCCTGACCATGCCCATGATCACCTTGAACAGGGTGGATTTTCCCGAGCCGTTCATGCCGATCAGGCCGCAGATCCGGGCGGCGTCAAGGGTGAGGGAGGCGGAATCGAGCGCCAGGACCTCGCCGTAATGGACGGTGACGTTCTCGACGAGGATGGCGGGGGCGCTCATGGCTTTGCCTGTCCTGAAACTGAGGTGCTTGCGGTGGCGCTTGCCGGGCTGCCGGTCAGCGCCTTGGTGATGAGATCGGCGTCGTGCCTGATCAGGTCGAGGTAGGTGGGCACGGGACCGTCCGCTTCGGACAGCGAGTCGACGTAGAGGACGCCGCCGAACTTCGTCCCCGTCGCCCCGACCACCTGCCGCATGGGAGCGTCCGACACCGTGGATTCACAGAAGACGGCGGGGACCCGGTTGGTCCTGACGTACTCGATGGCGCGGGTGATCTGCTGCGGGGTGGCCTGCTGCTCGGCGTTGACGGCCCAGATGTAGACCTCGCGGAGCCCGGCGTCGCGGGCCAGGTAGGAGAAGGCGCCCTCGCAGGTCACCAGGGCACGCTGCTTCTCCGGCACGCCGGCCAGGCTGGCTTTCATCTCGTCCTGCACAGCCTGCAGTTTGGCCTTGTAGGCGTCACCGTTGGCCTGGAATGCCGCGGCGTTGTCCGGGTCCAGCGCGCTGAAGGCCTTCACCATGTTGTCCACGTAGATCTGGACGTTCACCGGAGACATCCACGCGTGCGGGTTCGGTTTGCCCTGGTAGGAGTCCTCGCTGATCGACATGACCTCCACACCGTCGCTGACCACGGCGTGCGGCACGTCCAGGCCCTCCACGAACTGCCCGAACCACGCTTCGAGGTTCAAGCCGTTGTCCAGGATGAGGTCCGCTTTGGAGGCCTTGCGGATGTCGCCGGGGGTCGGTTCGTACCCGTGGATTTCTGCGCCAGCCTTGGTGATGGACTCCACCGTGAGCTTGTCGCCCGCAACGTTCCGGGCCACGTCGGCCAGGACCGTGAAGGTGGTCAGCACCACGGGCTTGTCGCCGTCTCCGTTGCCCGACGCGCCACCCCCCGAGCCGCCGCCGCAGGCAGCGAGGGAAAGGGACAAGAGGACGACGGCGGCGGCGCCGGCAGCGCGGGACGCTGCGGCTCGCGGCGTGAGGGTTCGGGCGGCTACTTTGGCGCACCGAAACAGAAAGTTAGGCATGCCGAATATTCTACGGGACGCCGAACTGGCCCCGCAATGTGACGCCGCCCTCCCCGCATGGACGCCCCCACCCCCCTCCCTTCCCCAACTAGCTCGCATTCAACGTCGTCATTCGCGGTTTTGGGTGCGTTAAATGCGAGTCAGTTGGGCGGGCGATAGGCTGAACTCATGGCTACAACACACCGGCGACCACCCGCTCCGCAGCCGGAGCTGTACCGGATTTCCGCCCTCGATTTCACCGCCGTCGGACTGTACGTGGCCGCGGCCGGGATCTTCGCCGTCGCCGGTGAACTGCTCGCCCCGTTCCTGCGCCAGCTGGCACCCAGCCCGGCCGCGGCGTCGTACGGAGTGAACCTGCTCTTCTACGGGTCCGTCGGGATCCTGGCTGTGATCGCCGCCCGCCGGGTGGTGGCCCGGGACCTCCGGGTGCTGGCCACCCGCCCGTGGTTCACGCTGCTGATGATCCCTGCCGCGGTGATCGCCATGATGATCCTCACCGCCATCGTGGTCACGGCGGCCGGCGGTGTGCAGACGTCCGCGAACCAGGCCGGCCTGCAGGAGCTGATGCAGCAGGTCCCCGCCTGGCTCATGGTGCCCGTGGTGGTCATCGTGGGCCCGTTTGTGGAGGAATACATCTTCCGGCACCTGCTGATCGGCAAGCTCAGCCGGCGGCTCAACATCTGGCTGTGCTGCGCCCTGTCCGTGGTGCTGTTCGCTGCCCTCCACATCGTGGGCCAGGAAGCGATCACCCTCCCCGCACTGCTGCCCTACCTGGCCATGGGCGCCACCCTGGTGTTTGTGTATATGTGGACGGGCAAGAACCTGATGTTCGCCTACTTTGTGCACGCGGCGAAGAACCTCCTGGCCGTCGTCTTCATCTACGCCATCCCGCCCGAGGTCTTCGAGCAGCTCCAGCAGGTCCAGCCCTAACCCAACGCGGGGTCACTACATGCCCGATGAACGGCGTTTATTGGGCATGTAGTGACCCCGCGTTGCGTGATTCGGAGTAGGGGGGTCGCCTCCCCTATCCATCAGCCCGGCCCCGCGCGTAGGTTGAGGGGATGGGACTGAAGATCCAGATCGTGGTGGACAGCAAGAACCCGCACGAGCTCGCTGACTGGTGGGCGGAAACCCTGGACTGGGCCGTGGAGCCGCAGGACGAGGGTTTCATCCGGTCCATGATCAGCCAGGGCTACGCCACGGAGGAGGAGACCCTCACCCACCACGGCAAACTCGTGTGGCGGACAGGGCAGGCCATCCGGCCGGCGGAGGAACTCGAGGCAACCGCACCGGCCCACCGCGTCCTGTTCCAGGCGGTCCCGGAAGGAAAGACCGTCAAGAACCGCGTTCACTGGGACGTGCGGCTGGACGGTCGGGACAAGGAAGAAGTCAGGAAGCAGCTGGAAGCCCGCGGGGCCACGTTCCTCTGGACCGCCAACGAAGGCCCGCACGAATGGCACACCATGGCCGATCCGGAAGGCAACGAGTTCTGCATCAGCTGAGCCGATTACTAGACTTGTCCGGTGAGCAACCAAATTCCCGCCAAGGTGTCCGACGTCTTTGACCCCACCCGCTGGCGCACCGTCTCCGGCTTCGACGATTTCCAGGACATGACCTACCACCGGCAGGTGGAACGCTCAGCTGACGGCACCGAGACCAGGGACCTGCCCACAGTCCGCATCGCCTTCAACCGCCCCGAAGTCCGGAACGCGTTCCGCCCCGGCACCGTGGACGAGCTCTACCGGGCCATGGACCACGCCCGGATGACGCCGGATGTCGCCACCGTCCTGCTCACCGGCAACGGCCCCTCCCCCAAGGACGGCGGGCACAGCTTCTGCTCCGGCGGAGACCAGCGGATCCGCGGCCGTGACGGCTACCGCTACGCAGACGGCGAGACCCAGGAAACCATCGATCCCGCACGCGCCGGACGCCTCCACATCCTGGAAGTCCAGCGGCTGATGCGCACCATGCCCAAGGTGGTCATCGCCGTCGTCAATGGCTGGGCGGCCGGCGGCGGGCACTCCCTGCACGTCGTCTCGGACCTCACCATCGCCTCCCGCCAGTACGGCAAGTTCAAGCAGACGGACGCCACGGTGGGCAGTTTCGACGCCGGGTACGGCTCCGCGCTGCTGGCCCGCCAGATCGGCCAGAAGTCCGCCCGGGAAATCTTCTTCCTGGCCCGCGAGTACTCGGCCGAGGACATGGTCCGCATGGGTGCGGTGAACGAGGCCGTGGACCACGAACGGCTCGAGGAAGTGGCCCTGGAATACGCCGCGGACATCGCCCGCCAGTCGCCCCAGGCCATCCGGATGCTCAAGTTCGCCTTCAACCTCGCCGACGACGGGCTGGCCGGCCAGCAGGTCTTCGCCGGCGAAGCCACCCGGCTGGCCTACATGACGGACGAGGCCGTGGAAGGCAAGGAAGCCTTCCTGGAGAAACGCGACCCGGACTGGTCCCGTTTCCCCCACTACTTCTAAGGCAGGACGGCACATGAACTTCGGACGCCAGCACATCGGTCCCCTGGATATCGAACCGGCGCTCACCGCCCTGGCCGCCGCCCTGCGCGGTGAGGGACCCGCCGTCGAACTGTCCGTCAGCCCCGACGGCGAACTGGTGGTGGGGCACACCGAGACGCCCGGCTGCGACGACGCCGTGGCCGTGGTGCGCACGTCCGGCTCAACGGGCACGCCGAAGGCCACGGTCCTGACCGTCGAGGCGCTGGCTGCCTCCTCCATGGGCACCGCGCTGGCCCTCCAGGGCGAAGGCCAGTGGCTGCTGGCCCTGCCGGTGCAGTACGTGGCCGGTGTGCAGGTCCTGGTGCGGTCGCTGTTCGCCGGCACCCGGCCGTGGGTCATGGACATGTCCGGCGGCTTCACGCCCGCCGCGTTCACGGCCGGCGCCCTGGAGCTGACCGACAAGATCCGCTTCACCTCGCTGGTGCCCACCCAGCTGCAGCGCCTGCTGGAATCCCCCTCGCCGGAGACCCTGGCGGTGCTGCGCCGCTTCGACGGCATCCTGCTGGGCGGCGCACCGGCGTCGGCCGGACTCCTGGAGGCCGCCCGCGAGGCCGGGCTCCGGGTCATCACCACCTACGGCTCCGCCGAAACCTGTGGCGGCTGCGTCTACAACGGCGTGCCGCTGACCGGGGTGGAGGTCCGGATCGCCGAGGATGGCCGGATCCTGCTGGGCGGCGACACCGTGGCCGCCGGATACCTCGACGCGCCCGAAAGCACGGACACGTTCTACGAGGAAGACGGCGTCCGCTGGTACCGCACCAACGATCTGGGCGCCCTCGACGCGGACGGCCGGCTCACGGTGCTGGGCCGCGCCGACGACGTCATCATCACCGGCGGCCTCAAGGTCTCCGCCGCGCACGTCCAGGAAGAGCTGGAAAAGTCCGACGGCGTCGCGGCGGCTTTTGTGGCCGGCGTTCCGTCCGCTGAATGGGGCCAGGCCGTGGCCGCCTATGTGGCGATTGCCGGCGCCGACGGGCGCGCCCTCCACGGGGGATCACGCCGTCGTGCTTGAACAGGACTGGCACCAGCGGCTGGGCCTGCTGGCGCCGAAAACGGTGCTGGCGGCCCCGGGGTTGCTGATGCTTCCCAACGGCAAGCCGGACCGCCTGGCAATGATCGAGCGGCTCAACTCCCTGCATCAGGGAAAGTAGAGTAGAGCTGCACCGGCGGCGCGTCCGCTGCCGGTACGCAACCGTTTCACCGTTCTCCCCAACCCAACGAGGTACTCACCGTGGCCACAGCCGCACAATGGATCCAAGGCGCCCGCCTCCGCACTTTGCCGGCCGCCATCGCCCCCGTGCTGATCGGCACCGCCGCGGCCTACGAGCTGGATTCGTTCCGCCCCGTCAACGCCGTGCTGGCCGCCCTGGTGGCGCTGCTCCTGCAGGTCGGCGTGAACTACGCCAACGACTATTCCGACGGCGTCCGCGGCACCGACGAGGACCGGGTGGGCCCGCTGCGGCTGGTGGGCTCCGGCGCCGCAAAGCCAGAGCACGTCAAGTATGCGGCGTTCGGCACGTTCGCGCTGGCCATGCTGTTCGGCCTGGCGCTGGTGGTGATCACCCAGAGCTGGTGGCTGATCCTGGTGGGAATCGGCTGCGTGATGGCCGCCTGGGGCTACACCGGCGGCAAGAACCCGTACGGCTACATGGGCCTGGGTGACGTTTTTGTGTTTGTCTTCTTCGGCCTGGTGGCCACCCTCGGCACCACCTACACGCAGGCCGGGCAGGTCAGCCTGCCTGCGGTCATCGGCGCGATTGGTACCGGCCTGATTGCCTGCGCCCTGCTGATGGCCAACAACGTCCGCGACATCCCCACGGACATCCAGGCCGGCAAGAAGACGCTGGCCGTGCGGCTGGGCGACAAGCACGCCCGCGAAAGCTACGTGCTGATGCTCGCCGTGGCCATCCTGCTGGTGGTGATCCTGGCGCCCGGGCGGCCGTGGATCCTGATTGTCCTGCTCCTCATCCCGGCCTGCCTGATGCCCGCCTGGCTGATGATCAACGGACGCAAACGCAAGAGCCTGATCCCCGTACTGAAGCAGACCGGCCTGATCAACCTCGGCTACAGCCTGCTGTTCTCACTGGGACTGGTGCTCAGCCACGGAATCTAGGCGCAGGTTCCTAGGCGCGAGGTTCCTAGGCGTCGGGAGTCTTCGGCGTGCTGCTGCGGATGGTGACGTCCGGGTTGGCGTCCGTGAGGCTGTCCTCGGCGTCGGCGTCGGCGGCCTCACCGGCGTTGCGCGCAGGCTTGGTCTTGCCGGTGAACCGGTCATGCAGGGCGGCGGCAGCGTCGTCGCGCTGCTTCTGGAAGAACAGGTAGCTGACCGCGAAGGCGATCAGCGCAGCGCAGACGACGGACAGCAGCGCCCCCAACTGCAGGAACATGAACAACACAAAGAGCGGCGCAAACAGCGCCAGCCGGATCAGGGAGTATTTCAGGAAAGCCACCATCCAAGTTTAGCGGCCCCGCCTGAACGCCGATTGCGTGCGGACGATAGACTTAATGGCATGCTCTTCCGTGTGGCTCTGGCCGTGGCAGTACTCGTCATCTTTGTGTATGGATTGGTGGACGTGATCCGTACTGACGCCCGCCTGACCCGGGGCATCTCCAAGCCGGCCTGGATCATCGTGATGATTGTGCTCCCGGTGATCGGCGCCATCCTGTGGCTTCTGATCGGACGCCCCCGGAACACTGCTCCGGCCCGCCGGACATACAGCGGCCCCACCGCTCCGGATGACGATCCTGATTTCCTCCGGAACCTGGAGGTCCGCCGCCGGAAACAGGCCGAAGCCGCCCGCCTCAAGAAGCTCAAGGATGAGCTGGAGGCAAAGGCCGACGACGGGCCTGCCGCCGCCGGACCGGACAGCACGGGAGACGCGGACACCCACGACACCGGCGACGTGAAGTAGGACCTATGCCACAGCACCCCGACGGAGAACCCCAACTGCCAGTTGGCCCCGCCGAGGCTGCCACGCCCGCTCCTCCCCCGCCGCGGCCCGGCCTGACTTACTCCCGCCCCGCGCCCATCGAAGTTATTCCGCCCACACCCCGCAGCATCAGGGTGGCCCGCGCCTTCTGGACGTCCGGCTTCGTTGCCGGGCTGGCCGTCATAGTCGGGTCCTTCCTCACCCGCGATTCCCATCTGGAGCGGCTCCGCAGCGTAGTTGACCAGATGGCCCCCGGCGGGAATGCCGATGCTGTGACCACGTCCACCGCCGTCGTTTTCTGGGGCAGCCTCAGCGTGCTGCTTCTGCTGATCCTGCTCCAGGCGGCCCTGCTATCGGCTGTCGCCGGACGCCGTGGCTGGGCCCGCTGGCTGTTGATTCTGTTGCTGGCAGTCCAGATGGCGGCGATGGCCCTGGCGTCAGTGTTCCTCGTTCCAGAGGGCGACGCCGGCAGCTACGTTTTTATCCTTTGGGGCGCCCAGTTGCTCCTGGCCTTCGTCGGCTGGCTGGCGCTGCTGATGCCGTCAGCAGGCCGGTGGTTCACGTCGCGGCGGGACGGGCCACAGGGCTTCACTCCAGCGCGTTAGATGGTGCGGTTTCCGTGCGGCCCGCCAGTGGAACCCGGCCTGGGAACCCCGCGTCACGCGGTTTGCCAGTGCAAATGCAGCCCGGCAGCCTCTGCCAGGACGCCTTCACAGCTGCGCACCACCACGCGGCAGGCGTCCAAAGCCGACCGGTCCGTCAGTGGATTCTCGGACACCAGCCGCCACCGGTGAAGGATCCGGTGGGCCTCGGCGCTGATCACTTCAGTGGATGCCTCCGGCTGCAGGCCCAGCCGCGCGTGCGCTGCCACGCCCTCGCCGCCAATAATCCGCTCCGCCTCGGCAGCCAGCTCGTGCCTGAGCGTGACGCCTGTGGTCCGCAGTGCGGCCAGCAGGCGCAGTTCCCGGAACTCGTGCGCATTGAGCTGGAGGCGTTCCAGGGCCGCGGCCAGATGTCCTGCTCCTGCCCGAGGCGAGGTGCGGAGCAGGGTTTCCACGCCCACCAGGGCAGTGCGGGCCTTAAGTGCGTCGGCGCGGGCATGAAACTGTCCCGCCACCATTTCCAGCAGCGGGTCCAGCCCGCTGCGCCGGGCAAGCTCATGCGCCAGCGGTGTGGGGTCCGTGAAGCCGGCCCGGATCAGCACAACCCCCAGCCGGATCCCGAACAGCCCGAACCGCTCCAGCAGCTGTTCCCTGGCCTCGGCTGTGAGGCCTGCCGGGACGGCGGCCCGCAGGAACCTGTCCGCGGATAGCAGCAGCCGTTCCCGTTCGGGCCGGTCCATTGCGGCGAGGAGGGCCAGTGACTCGTAGTCGGACTGGCGCATGCTCCGCGCGCTCTGGGCCAGCAGACCTGCCACCGGGACCACCCCCAATGCCAGCTTGCGCAGGCTGGGGTCCCGACGGTACCGATCAGCGATGTCCCCCGCCGAGAGCAGGGAATCGATCCGTCCCGCGCCAATTTCGTCGGCCCGGGACAGCACGGCCAAGGCGTTGACGGTGCCGGAGCGGCCCGCTTCGGTGTCCTTGAAGGACTCCAGGAACCGCAGATCGGCGGCGTGCATGTGCCTCATCAGGTAGATCACCGCGTCCGCTTCGGAGGGTGAATCGGCCGGCGTGAGGAAACTGACGGAGCGCGCAGACACGTCCTCGGACAAGGACGCGATGCCCGGGGTGTCGATGAGGGTGACATTCCGCAGGCTCTCCGATGGCCACTCCACCACCAGCCGTTCAACGTCCTCCGCCCGGTCCCTGCCCAGATCAAAGACGAGCCGACCGTTGGCCCGCTTCAGGGGCAGCAGGCGGGATCCGCCTGCCACGGAATGAAGCGTGATGCGGGGCGAGTGGGCGAACCGGTACCACGTGACGATGCGGGTGCATTCGCCGGTGTCCGTGGGCGCGATCTCTTCTCCGATGATGGCGTTCAGCAGGGTTGATTTTCCCGCTTTCACCATTCCTGCAACGGCGATCCGCAATGGTTCGGCGAGCCTCCCGGCGTACCCTTCAAGAGCCGCCACCGCGGCGGGATCATCGCGGTAGACGGCGAGGGCTTCCTGGATCAGGTGTGCCGCTCCCGAGACTGTCGGCGCCTTCACCGGGCTGCCCCCACCGCCGGCGCCCGGAGGGGCGTGGCTGCGGGACCAAAGGCAGTCCTGGCCGGTGGTTCGCTGTCTGCCAGGGCCTCGGCGGCCTGGTGCAGGGCGTCCACGCGCTTGAGCTCAGCCTTGATGTCCCGGATGCGCATGTCCTTTTCCAGCGTGTACGTGGTTGCTGCCTTCTGCGCGGCCTGCACGGAATCCGAGAGCGAGCGATGGTGCATCTCGGCAATTTCGGTGAAGTGGTCACGGGTGGACCGCTGGACCAGCCGGAGCCTGTCCTTGAGCTGCTTGCCCACCTGGAAGACCACATCGTCCAGCTGGCGGCGGACCAGAGCTTTGGCTTCTGCCTGCCGGCGCTTGAGCCTGGCTTCCTTGTCCTCCCGGTAGGCTTTGCGTCCCAGCAGCAGCCCGGCACCCACGGAGAGCGGATTGATCAGGGCCATGCCGAAGATCCCCGTCAGGAGGCCGAACATCAGGACGCCTCCGTAGGAGCCCCGCATGCCGATCAGGACCTTCTGCATCGGGTTGACGTGACCGTCGTCCATGCCGGGCATGTCGTCCACGGGATCCAGGGCGTCCCCTGTGTCGGAGACGCGCAGGACGGGCAGCGCCACCTCGTCCTCCGAAAAGTGCTCGGCCACCTGCGTCGCGAGCCACTGCGACCGCTCGCTGGTCCAGACGAACGTGTCGGAGATGGCTGCTGCGGTGCACTCTTCCAGCCATTTGGTGAATGCGGTCCACGTGGGACCCGGATCGCCCTGGTCAATCGCCGTTTCAGCGTCGCGCTGGATCCGCCGCAGACGGTCCCGCAGGTCGTACTCCATATCGGCAATCAAATCGCCGATGCCGTCGTTGAGCGTGATCTGCCAGCGGGCGGAACGTTTGCGAAGGTCATCGGCCTCAAGCTTCGCTGCTTCGAGGCCGGCGATCATGGCCGGGGTGCCCGCAGGGTCCTCCAGCGCCGCAAGTTCCGACTGCAGGGACAGCCGAAGGTTATCGGACACGGAGAGGAGATCCTGGCCCACTGAGCGCCGCTGGATCCGTTCGGCCTTGCCCACAATTTCGTTCCGGAGATGGCTGATCAGGACGGGGAATCCCGATTCGTCGTTCAGTTCCCCGTCCCGCAGCCGGGTGGCTTCGAGCCGGAGATCTGAGGACACCGGGATCAGCGGGATGTCCGGCGACACCTGGGCGAGGTGCCTGCGGTCCAGCTCTGCCACCCTGCGCCATTCCGGGTACAGGTCTGTCTTGGACAGGACACCCACCACGCTCGGCGTGATCCGCATGGCCTGCTTCAGGAACCGGATCTCCGGCTCGGTATATTCCTGGGACGCATCCGAGACGAGCAGCATCGCATCTGCCGTAGGCAGCGCCGTCAGGGTGGTCAGCGTATGGGTTGACCCCAGGCCGCCGACGCCCGGCGAATCCACAACGGTCAGGCCTCCGGCCAGGACCTTGCGGGGCAGGAAGACCTCCGCAGCCACCAGCTTCTTGGCGTTGCCGGGATTCCCGCGTTCAGAGACATAGGCGGCCAGGTCAGCGATATTGATGGGAAGACGTTCGAGTTGTTCATCCTCGCCGGCGTCCTTCTCCGCCCGCGGCAGGAGGACAGCCGCCGTCGCCGGGTCACCGTGCCGGACGACGGTCGGCACCGACGTGGCAATGTCGTCGTCGACCGGGCAGACCGGCGCATTGACCAGGGCGTTGATGAGTTTGCTTTTGCCTTGCTTGAATTCACCCACCACAATCACGCGGATGCTGGGGTCATTCAGCCTGAGAAGGGTCTGGTCAAGGCGCTTGCGCAAGTCAGCGCGCTCTCCCTCGCTGACAATGTCGATGCCCTGCTCAACCAGTTTGACGAGTTGGGCCGAGGTGGCCGGCGCCGCTGCCCTCGCCGTGGCTGAGGAGTCTGCCGTCATTGCCGGACCCGCGGGTCGCTGCGGTTCAACCATTACCAGTCCTTTGGTCAAGTCTCGAAAATGGGACGTTGGGGTGGGCCGGGAAGTGCCCGGCAGGAGGTTGGACCCCTGCCGGGCGCTGCCTGTGTACCCGGGACTGACTACAGGTTGATCTCCGAGTCGTCCTCGGCTGTGATCTCGGGGCTCACTTCCAGCGTGTTTTCGGCCACGATGACCGACTCCTCGATGTTCGTGAACTCAGCTTCGACATCGCCAACCTCTACCTCGGTGGTGGTGATCTCGTTGCCGGCGACCACAACGTTATCCTGCACCGTGGTGTTTCCGATGTCCGAAACATCAACCGAGCTGTCCGAGTTGTCGGTCAGTTCGAAGGAAGTCTCCGAGTTGTCAACGCGGTTGTCCGACTCGTCATTGAGCGAGTCAGTCGATGTCGACGTCGGTGTTGAAGGAGTCCTCGATGTTCGTTTCCTCGTTGTCTACGTTGGCGTCACGGCCGGCCTCGACGGAGTTGTCCGTGGAGCTGTCATTCGAGTTGTCCGTGTTGTAGGAGTCCTCCACGTTGTTGGAGTCCTCGATGTCAACGTCATCGCCGGCGGCAACTGCCCTGTCACCGGACGCGACAACGGAATCGTTGTCGAACCACTGCTCGACGTCGCCTTCGGCCCAGATGTTCTGGTTGACCGACTGGTCGGTGATGGTGTCCCGGTCATCCACCGATGTCTCCCAGGAGTAGTTGTTAACCACGTTGTGCAGCTGCTGGACAGCGTGGTCATGGTCGTCGTCGTATCATGGTGGCCATGGCCGCCGCCGTGCGGAGGGGTAACGGCCACCCCGCCGCCGCCGGTTTCTGCCCGGTTGCCGCCCGTGTTGTAGGAACGGTCGAAGGACGAGGCGTTGATGGGTGCGAAGTCCAGGATGACGGGCATCGCCGCGTCAACGTCCGCGGAGCAGACGCCGCCGAGGCCGGCGTTGTCCAGGGCACGCTCTGGATCGTCAAGGAACTCCTTCGCTGCCTGCTGGTTTCCGAAAAGGCTCATCAGGAACAGGACGAGGTCGTTTGCGAGGGTAGGCATTTGGTGGTCCTCAAATCTTCTCTGAGTTGTGGGTAGCCCGGCTTCGTTGCCGGGCTTGCATCAAACGTAAGGTCCCACCCATGGACCGGGCATCGGGTCGTTTCCCCCTACCGGCGGGACCCCTACCGGGGATCCACTGCCCGTGCCGTTAGGGGCACTAGGGGGTTACTCGCGCTGCGGGTCTTCGGGCCCGAGGGCGAGCCTCAGCCTGACCAGCAGGTCGGAGCGGTTTTCGGCACCCAGCCGGCGGCGCATCCGGGCAATGTGGTGCTCGGCGGTACGCGGGGAGATGTAGATTGCTTCTCCGATTTCCCGGTACGTTTTTCCTTCCAGCACCAGCCTTGCCACTTCTTTCTCGCGTTCGCTCAGCACTGAGGCATCCGGCTGCCCGGTGCCATTGCCTTGGTCCGCGGCGGGAGCACTGCGGACCTCGGACTGTCCGGCGGGGTTCGGCCCGGCGGAGTTCCCTTGCGGATGGAGGTCCCTGGCACAGGACAGCAGGCGCAGCATGTCCTTGCGCTCACCGGCCCGGGCGGCGGCGTGGCCTGCCAGCCGTGCCCCTTCCCAAGGCATTCCGACGGCGTTCAGCCCCCGGGCGGTTTCCTCCACGTCCGGCTGCCTTGGAACTTTCCGGCGAGGACCGATACCCAGGCTTTGCCCGCAGCAGCAAGCTGGGACGCCAGATGGCTGTGGTCCGCTGCCCGGGCCAGCGCTGCAGCGTGGGGGGCCAGGGCTGCGGGACTCTCGTTCAGGAGCGCCGCCTGGACGGCAGCCCAATGCAGGGGCACGGCCCACAAGGGTGGCTCCCCCAGATCCCGCAGGAGCGTCCACGCCTCATCGAGGTAATGCGAAACCCGCCTGGTCTCCCTCAGCCGGGCGGCGGTGATCATCAGCTCCCCCCACGGCAGCAGGCTGTACAGGTCCACCGTGGTGTGCAGCATGGCTTCCCGGGCACGTTCCCACGCCATGAGCAGGCCATGGACCTCCCCGCTCCGGCGCGCCAAACCCACTTCCAGGGCCGCGCAGAGGAATTCGTCCCGGGGAACCAAAGGCCAGTGGTTGGCCTTGGAGGCCTCGTTGATGGCCAGCCGGGCATCCTCCGGGTTGTCCTGCTGCATCGACGACCAGGCCTGGAGCAGGAACAGCCGGGGCTTGACCGCATCGCCCCCCTGGCCCGCAGTTGCGGCGGAGCGCACGATGGTTTCCGCGAGGTGCGGTTCGCCGCTGTGCAGGGCCACGAGCGCGGCCAGGGCGCCGGGCGTCTCCGGAAGAGGCAGGGCAGCACCTGACGCGTTCACCATGTCCGAGGCGTGGATCAGGATCGGAAGTCCCTGGTGCGGATCCTCGGACAACGATTCCAGGATGCCGGTGGCCGTCTGCGCCTGCGCCACGGCGAGGAGCGTGGGCGACGCCGGTGCGGAGCCGGCCGGGAACATCTCCTCGGCACCCGCAAGGTTGCCGCAGCCGATCATCGCAACTGCGGCCGCCGGCCCGGACGGACCCCACCCTCGCCCGGCCCAGCCAGGTGTACACGTCTGCGCCGCGGGCCAGCATGCCCCGCTGCGCCCAGATGGCTGCAGCGACGTCCACCCCGAGGCGGAGGTCCGGCGGATCAGGGCACGTCAGCAGCCCGTCGATGATCCGTCCTGCAGAATCCAGATCCCCTGTGGCCGAAGCTGCCTGGGCGCGGCGGGCGGCCAGGGCCAGTTCATCAGCGCCGGCCAGGAGGGCCTCGTCGTAGAGCTGGGCGGCCAGGCCCGGATGTTGTTCCAGGGCCCGGTCTCCGGCTTTTTCAAGCTCGGCGGCAACGCGGAGGTCGGCCAGCCCGCTGCGTGCCAGCTGGCGGGCGAAGTCGCCGAGAGGACGGCCCTCCGCAGCGAAGCAGCCCACGAGTTCGCGCTGAAGCGCATGGACCCGAGGAGTGGACGTAGATGCCAGAAGGGCATGCTGGGCGGTTCCCACGACGGTGCCGTCGGGCTGGAGAAGCCCGGACGATTCCGCCCGGGCCACCAACGCTTCGAGGCTCTCCACGTCACCCTCCGCCACCTTCCGCTCCAATTCCTGCGGCAAGGGTCCGGGGAGGGTGAAGCCAACCGACAAAGCGAGGAGCAGTTCCCGTACTGCGGCGTTCTCCCCTCGGAGCTGCTGGGCCATGAGCGGGGGGCTGCCGGGCGCTCTCGATTCCGCTCCCGGTGCGGTGTACTCGGCGTTCATGGTCACGCCGCCGGCCCGGTAGGGACGGGATCAGTTTCCGTCGCGGCGGGTAGCCGGCGCCGGATCGGACGTCGGGGCAGGCTCCTCGGAAGTCGGGGCGGGCTCCACGCTCGGTTCGGGCGTCGGCACAGGTTCCGTCGGTGGTCGGGGACAGGCTCGGCCGTCGTCGGCACGGGCTCCGGCGTGGTCGGCACGGGTACAGGCGTCGTCGGCACAGGTTCCGCCGTGGTCGGGCACGGGCACAGGCGTCGTCGTGGCAGGCGCGGGGGCCGTCGGACTGGGGGTCGCGCGTTCCCGGAGCGGTGGTCCCGGGCGCGGCCGCCCGGGTTGGATCAGTCGTTGCGCCGGGCGCGGCACCACCGGCATTACCGCCGGCCGGCAGTACTGCCGGGGCATAGGGCGTGTCGGCGGGCGGCTCTGCCGCTTCGAGTCCAGCCGGCCGGGGCGTCCGCGGGCTCCTGCGCGCTGGCCTCGATGCCCTTCCCCGATTCCTTCGTCCCGCCAGCGCCGGGATCGGCGGGCTTGGGCTCTGGTTCCTGCGGAATGATCATGGCGGAGAGGCTTGCCAGTCCCCCCGGACTTTGTGCAGCTGTGGCGGTGAGGAGGGTGAACAGCGCCGCCCCCACAGCCACCGCCGTCAGCCGCACCGTGGGGCGCGGGCCATGTGTTCCGGCCTTCCGGCCACGGCCACGGGCAACGCCCCTGGCACCGTCGCCGACGGCGGCGGTGCCAGCCAGGGAGCCAAACGCGGCCGCGGATTTCCGTGACCAGCTGGCACGG
This sequence comes from uncultured Actinomycetota bacterium, assembly GCA_963741285.1. Classification (GTDB taxonomy): domain Bacteria; phylum Actinomycetota; class Actinomycetes; order Actinomycetales; family Micrococcaceae; genus Arthrobacter. The sequence continues at coordinate 264,296 of CAVUHH010000024.1, read as the reverse complement.
CGCCCGGCGTCGTGCGGCTCAAAAACTATGTCTGCCGGAGCAGGGATCCCAGGGACGGCGTCAGCCGCAGCCGTCGGCGCAACGGCCCGGGCGGCCCGGAGCGCGGCCACCGCTGCGCCAAGGCAGATGGAAGACTTGGGATCGGCGTCCACGGCGATGGGCCGGTCCAGCTGTTCCGAGATCAGCTGCGCCACCAGGGGAATCCGTGACGACCCGCCAATCAGGAGCACCGCAGTCAGGTCAGCGGGCTCCAGCCCGAGTTGTTCCAACGAACGTTCCAGGGCCTCCACGGTTTCGCGGATGGGCTCCTCAATCATGGCCTCGAACTCTGAGCGGACCAGCCGCACCTGCTGCTGCGCGCCGGGCAGCAGCACGGAAATGCTGGCCTCGCTGTCAGCCGAGAGCGCTTCCTTCGCCTCCACGCATTCGCGCTTGAGCCGGGCCAGCGCAGCCAGGGCACCGGGGTCTTCCGGGTCAAGGCCTGCCAGGACTTCCCCGGTGTGCGCCGCAACGTGACGGAGGACCTCGGCGTCGAAATCGGCGCCTCCCAGTCCTTCGATGCCTTCCGGGTGGCCCAGGAACTCGAAGCGGCCGTCGCCGGCTTTCCTCAGGATTGCTGTGTCGAAGGTCCCGCCGCCGAGGTCGTAGACCGCGATGGTGCTGCCGTCCTCCACGCGCATCTGGGAGGCGTAGTGCAGCGCCGCCGCTTCCGGTTCGCTGATGAGCGTCACGTTGTTCAGTCCCTTGGCAGCGAGGGCTGCCAGGACCGCGGTGGTCCGGTGTCCGCCCCAGGCCGCGGGGTGCGAGATGATGATTTCCGACGGCGGAGCGCCCTCGCGTTCTTCGGCCCTGTCCGCAACCCAGCGGGCCATGGTGGCGAAGATCTCCTCAGCAGGAAGGGCCAAGGTCCCCACGGCGATGGGCACGCTGTCCCCGATGCGGCGCTTGAACTCGCGGACCACCCGGCCGGGAACGTCCAGGCCGCGGCGTTCGGCAGCCTCCCCCACCAGGATGGTGCCCTCTTCGGGGTAAAAGACGACGGACGGCACTGCCGTTCCGCGGAGCCCCAGCGGGAGGCTCTCCGGAACAGGCTGGGCATTCTGGTCGGTTTTGGCAATCGCGGCGGCAGTGAAACTGGTCCCGACGTCAACGGCGAGAACGTAGCTCATGAGTACCTCGGAAAAACGCAGCTGGCTGTCTGCAAGCTTCATCACAGACGAGCTTCCACCAAGGTAGCATCACCGCCTGCCGGGCGACACCCTTATTCGTACATCGATTGGCGTATTATGCCGCCGGTCAGCAGCCGCCTTGGAGAAACCCCTGCTCAGAGGCCCGAGTAGGAATGCAGGCCGTTAAAGAACTGGTTCACGATGGTGAAGTTGAAGACCACGCAGAGGTAGCCAACAATCGACAGCCACGCAGCGCGGGTTCCGGTCCAGCCGCGGGTGGCGCGGGCGTGGAGGTAGCCGGCGTAGACCACCCAGATCACAAACGTCCAGACTTCCTTGGTGTCCCAGCCCCAGAACCGGCCCCAGGCCTTTTCGGCCCAGATGGCCCCGAACATCAGGGTGAAGGTCCAGCCGATGAAGGCGATGGCGTTGATCCGGTAGGACAGGTTCTCCAGGCTCAGGGCCGAGGGCACCAACCGCATGAAGCCAAGCTTGTCTGCGCCGCCGGCAGCGATCGTCTTTTGCCGGTGGGACTGGACCAGCTGCAGGGCGGACATGGCGAACGTGAGCGTGAACAGGGCCGAGGAGAGCACTGCGATGGAGACGTGGATGATCAGCCAGTAGCTTTGCAGCGCCGGGACCAGGTGGCCCACCGGCGTCCAGTAGGCAACCGAAGCGGCCACCAGCATGATGATCGCCAGGCCCACCACAAACGTTCCCAGGAACCTCAGGTCGCGGCGGATCAGCACCACCAGGAAGACGGCCACGGCCACAAAGGCGCCCGTGGTGAGGAACTCGTACATGTTGCCCCACGGCACCCGCCCGGCACCCAGGGCACGCGTGATCACGCCGGCACCGTGGATGAGTACCCCCAGGACGGTGAGGGCGACGGCGACGCGCGCCGGGACGCGGCGTTCGCCGGCGTAGCGCATGTCGCCGTCGGCCGTTTGCCCTGCTGCGGAGCCCGCTCCGGCCTGCTTGGCAGCGGACGACGACGGGCGTTCGGCCCGTCCCGGCAGGTCCGGCCAGGTGCGAATCAACGCGGTTCGCTGCCGCGCCGGCGTCAAGGGAAGTGCCGGCAGACGCACCAACACCGGCCGCCACCGGAACCTTGGCCCCGGCAGCAGCCCCTGCAGCCTCCGCTGCCTTGAGGTCAATGGCGCGCAGGGCTTTGCTGCTCTTGGCCAGGTCCCAGGCGAAGGCGATGAAGGCCACGGTGTAGGTGCCGGCGGCGAGAAGCATCAGCAGTTCGCTGTATGCGCCCATGGTTTCGTTGATGACGAAAGGCATTACTGGTCCTTTGTGGGTCCGGCGGAGCCGGTGGGGGTGGTGACGGAGTCTGCGCCATTATGGCCCTGGCGGCTGGGAGTTTGCTGGGTGGAGGCGGCATCGGCCGCGCCGGTGTCCGCAGGGTCGTCGCCGTCGGCCGCAAGCTGCCACTCTTCCGAGAGGAGTTTGCGGATGGCCTGCGCCTCGGCAGCCAGGCGGTGGTCCTCGCCACGGGCCAGGAGGCCGTATTCCACCATGGTCCGGCCGTCTTCGTGGGTTCCGGTGCGGACCCAGACGCGGCGGCGGTTGACGTAGAGCGAGACGATGAGGCCGGCCACGGCCAGCAGGGCGAAGATGAGGGCGTAGAGCTGGCCCGGGTTGTGGTGGATGTCCACGCCCACGTACCGCTTCACGCTGTCGAAGGTGATGCTGCCCTTGTTGTCCGGCAGGGTGTAGGTGCTGCCCGGCGCCAGGGTGATGCCGCCGGCGTCCAGGTTGCGGTTGTTCAACGGGGTGAGGTCCTTGACGTCCAGTTCGAAGACGTTCTGCGGCGCCCCGTTGTCCAGGCCAAGGTCCCCGAAGTAGGAGTTCAGGGTCAGCTGCGGGTTGAAAAGGTCCGGATCGCCGCTGAAGGAAATGCCGTCGTCGGTGATGAACGCGGTGGGCAGGAAGAAGCCAACAAATCCCAGCTGGTCAGGCTTGGCGTCGGGGACCTTGATGACCACGGACGAGTAGTAGTTCTCGCCCTGGAGCTTTGCCACCACCGGGCCCTGCATGGCGACGTTTCCGGCGCCGTCGCGGATGGTCACCACCGGAGCGTAGCCGTTGCCGGTGAGGTAGATGCTGGTGCCGCCCAGGGTCACCGGCTCGTTGACCTTCAGGACCTCCTGCTTGGCGGGGGCGTCCGGGGTTTCCCGGGTGGTCACCTCGGCGTTGAAGTCGATGGGCTGGCCGAACTTGCCCGGGGACTCGCGGTCGAACAGGACATCGAACTTGTCCAGCTGGATGGAGTACGGCTGGAGCTGGCTGGACTGGAAGTTGGTGCCGGGAGTGAACTGGTCATAGCCCACCAGGGTGTTCACGAAGGTGTCGCCCTCCACCAGGATGCGCTGTCCGCTGTAGCCGAACAGCCCGCCGATGGCCACGGACACCAGGACGCCGATCAGCGAGGTGTGGAACACCAGGTTCCCCACCTCCTTGGCGAAGCCGCGCTCGGCGCCCAAAGACGGCCGCGCGCCGTCGTCGTCCCTCACCTCAACGCGGTAGCCGCGCTTGCGCAGCAGCCCTGCGGCACTGTTGATGGCGTCCGACGCCGGGAGGCCGGCGTCGGCGGGAACCACCAGTGTGCCGTACTCGGGGAGGCGGGAGAGCCGCTTGGGCGTCCGCGGCGGCTGTGAGCGCACGGCCTTGTAGTGCGCGATGGCGCGCGGGACCACGCAGCCGATCAGTGAGATGAAAAGCAGGATGTAGATGGCCGAGAACCAGGCCGAGGAGTAGACATCGAAGAGCTGCAGGGTATCCAGCAGCTCCCCGTAGTCGGCGTTGTCCTTGATGTACTGGGTGACGACGAACGGGTTGGCCGGGCGCTGCGGGAACAGCGAACCCGGCACCGCCGCAACAGCCAGCAGCAGCAGCAGGAACAGCGCCGTACGCATGCTGGTCAGCTGGGTCCAGGCCCACCGCAGCATCCCGATCGGCCCCAGGACGGGCAGGGCCGCGTCTGCCTTGGCGGCGGCAACGGGGGCCGGGGACTTCTTGTTGGATTTCACTCGCTCGCTCATCAGATCGGCAACTTCACATCGGTTTGGAACCAGTACTGCAGTTCGGTGACCCAGGCGCCCCAGACGCCGCTGGCCATCAGCAGGCCCAGCAGCACCAGGATGCCGCCGCCGATCCGCTGGATGGCCAGGCGGTGCTGGCGGAAGAAGGACATCACGCCCATGCCGCGGCGGACGGCCAGGGCAATCAGCAGGAACGGGATGCCCAGGCCCAGGCTGTAGACGAACGCCAGCAGGGCGCCCTTGGCGGCGGAGGACCCGCCGGACAGGCTCAGGAGCTGGACGGCGGAGTAGGTGGGCCCGATGCACGGGGCCCAGCCCAGGCCGAAGGTCAGACCCAGCAGCGGCGCTCCCCACAGGCCGGCCGGCGGCTTGGCATGGATCTTGGCGTCACGCTGCAGCCAGCCGAACCCGCCCATGAACACCACGCCCATGATGATCACCAGGATCCCCAGGAGCTGGGTGATCCAGGCATTCTGGGAGCCCGTGATCAGGGTGCCCAGCTGGCCGAACGCACCGCCCAGCAGCACAAAAATGACCGAGAAACCCAGGACAAACAGCCCGATGCCCGCAAACATCCGGCCGCGCTTCTGCTTCTGCAGGTCCACCCCGCTCAGGCCGGTGACGTAGCCCAGGTACCCGGGCACCAGGGGCAGCACGCACGGGGACAGGAAGGACACCAGGCCGGCGAGCAGGGCCACCGGGATGGCAAGCAGGAGCGAGCCATTCAGGATGGTTTCGGCGAAGGGGCTGTTCACGGTCGAGGGCCGCCGCTACTCTGCCACGGCGGAGGCAATGAGGGCTTTAAGGGTGCCCTTCTGGATTTCGCCCAGCACACGCGACGCCACCCGGCCCTGCTTGTCCAGGACCAGCGTGGTGGGAACGGCTCCCGGCGGGACAATGCCGGACACGGCCAGGAGCACGCCGCCGTTTTTGTCATCGAAGCTGGGGTAGGTCAGGTTGAAGGTCTTGTCGAAGGCCTCGGCGGTGGCTTTCTCGTCGCGGAGGTTGACGCCGAAGAACTGCACGCCCTGGTCCTTGAACTCCTGGTGCAGCTCTTCCAGGATGGGCGCTTCCACCCGGCACGGGGCGCACGCGGCGAACCAGAAGTTCAGGACGGTCACCTTGCCCTGGAAGTCTTCAGGGGTCACCGCGGTGCCGTTAAACAGGGTGCCGTTGACGGCGACGGCGGCCTTGCGGTCCGCCGCCGTGAATTCCGTCACGGAGCCGTCTCCGGCGATGTAGTTCTTGTTGTCGCCGGCTTTGGCCTGCTTGGCGAGGGCGTCCTCCTGGGCGCAGGCGGAGAGCCCCAGCGTGAGGGCGGTGAGGGCGGCGCCGCCGGCGGCGAGGACGGCGCGGCGGGACGTGGTGGGGTTAGTGGCCACGATCAGGCTCCCGGCGTGGTGGCGGCACCGGGAAGAAGGGCGGCAGCGGGCTCACTGTACTCAACGCGCAGGAGGGAGCCGTCGTCGTCGAACACCAGGGAGGTGATGGACGTCAGAGTGCACTCGCGTTTGCGCGGGTCATGCCAGAGCGGGCGGCCCTCGGCGCTGAGGCGGGTGGCCCAGATGGGGAGCTGGTGGCTGACCATGATGGCTTCGGGGCCGCTGGTTCCGTAGTCGCCGGCGGCAAGTTCGATGGCCCGGAGCCGGGCGTCCTCGACGGCGGTGCGGACACGCGCGGCCTGCGCCTTGTAGGGCTCGCCCCAGGACGGCCTGAGCGGGTTGACCAGGTGCGGCCAGTGCTTGGGCTTACGGAGTTCGGCCTTGGTGACCTTCAAGCCCTGGAAGTAGTTCTCCGCCTCGATGATGCGCTCATCAGTGTGGATCTCAAGGTGCAGCGCCTCCGCAGTGGGGGCAGCCGTCTCCTGGGCCCTGACCAGCGGCGACGCCGCCAGATAGGTGATTCGGGCGCCCTGCGACGGCGCGCTCGGCGAAGTGCGCGGCGAGGGTCTCCGCCATTTCCCAGCCCAGCTCGGAGAGGTGGAATTCGGGCAGCCTGCCGTACAGAACGCCGTCGGGATTGTGGACCTCGCCGTGGCGGAGCAGATGGACAGTGGCTTGGGGCATGTTTACCAGTTTCTCAAAGATGGCGTGCGATCCGAAATCTTCTACATTCCGTAGAACTGAAACTCTGGGAAAAAAGTTCCTGAACGGGGAACAAAACATGCAAATGCATGCTTATACTGAATGCAGCGGATAGTTGATACTTCAACAGATGAAGGGTCAAGCTGTCCGGCAGTACCACCCGACAAACCCACAAGGAGAAACACCATGGCTCTTCCCGCAGACGTCACCACCGGCACCTGGACCCTCGACAACTCGCACAGCGAAATCGGCTTCACCGTCCGCCACGCCGGCATCAGCAAGGTCCGCGGCCAGTTCAAGGATGCGACAGCCACCCTGGACCTCGCCGAAAACGTGGCCGATTCCACGATCAGCGCCACCATCCAGACCGCCAGCTTCGACTCCGGCGATGCCAACCGCGACGGCCACGTCCGCGGCGAAGATTTCTTCGACGTCGAGAAGTTCCCGGAGATCTCCTTCGTCTCCAACGGCCTGGTGGCCGCGGGCGACAGCTACGAACTGACCGGCGACCTCACCATCAAGGGCGTCACCCGTCCGGTTTCCCTGGAAACCGAATTCAACGGCGTGGCCGTTGACCCGTTCGGCATGACCCGCGCCGGCGTTTCCGCCGAGACCACCATCAGCCGCAAGGACTTCGGCCTGACCTGGAACGCCGTGCTCGAAGCCGGCGGCGTGCTGGTCAGCGACAAGGTTGCCATCAACCTCGAACTGGCCTTCATCGCCCCCGCAGCCTAATCCTTCGCACGCTGCGCCCGGCCGCAGGATCCTCCAAGGGTCTGCGGCCGGGCGCAGTACTTTAAAGCGCTACAGTTGGGCGCAGGTTGGCACGAGTCGCGTTCGCGCCCGGCGTTATGCCCGCCGGCCCGCCCAGGTAGAAGACCCCTGCTGTTCCCCGCGATTTCGCCCGGAATCCCGTGGATTAGAGGTATCGCCCGGTCTACAGTGAGACCCATGAGCAACCCGAGTGAAGTTCCGCAGCCCCAGCAGCCGGGCTCCCAGCCGCCCGCCGGCAACGTTCCACCCGCCGGCTATCAGCCGCCGCAGGGCTACCCAGCGCCTGGCCCAAGCAACCCGCCGCCGGGCCAGGGCTACCAGCAGCCAGGCTACCCACAGGCCGGCCAGGGCTATCAGCAGCCGGGCCAGCCGGGTGGATTCCACTTCCAGATGCCCACCGACGGTCCGCGCAACTTCAACGACGTCATGCCCAAGGGTGGCTTCTCGGGCATGTTCAGCGTGATCGGGCTGCCCACTGAACTCAAGGTCTCTTACTGGATCTGGCTCATCGGCGGCATGCTGGGTGTCCTCGGCAGCTTCTTCGGCCTGCTTGCCACCTTGGCAGTCTTCACCGTGGCACCGGCACTGGCCGCGCTGCTCCTCCTCCTGGTCCTGGTGGCACTCGCCCTGGCCGCGGCCCAGATTGTCTTCGCCCTGAAAATGAAGGAAGGCAAGGAATGGGCCCGCCTGGCCCTCACCATCGTTGCCGGCGTCTCGCTGGTCCTGGCGGTCATTAGCGGCAGCCTGGGCGAGGGCATCGGCAATAACTGGATCGGGTTCCTGATCAGTGCCGCAGCAACGGTCCTGATGTGGCTCCCCAACTCGCAGGCCTGGTTCAACGCTGTCAGGGGCCGCGCCTGAACGGCTGGTTTCAGCAGTTCCCGCGGAGCCGGGAATACCTCTCTGGAATGACCCGCCACGGCACTGGCCGGGGGTACGGTGGAAGTAAGCCGTACTGGGGGCAGGGCCAGTGGACTGCACCCAGCAGCCGAACTGACCTCCGACCTGCAAAGGACCGCTCATGAGCACGCCTGTCCCGCCTCCCGTCCCAAACGAACCCGAGCCCGGCCAGCAGCCGCCGGCACCCCGTTACGGCGAGAACAGCCCGCAGTACGGGCAGCCCACTCCTCCCGCACCGCAGTACGGGCAGAATCCGCCGCAACCGCATACGGCCAGAATGCGCCGCAGGCACCACAGCCGCAGTACGGGCAGAACCCGCCCCAGTTCGGCCAGAATGCGCCGCAGGCACCACAGCCTCAGTACGGACAGAACCCGCCGCAGTTCGGCCAGCCCACACCGCCCGCCTACGGCCAGCAGCCGTACGGGCAGTCCCCCTACGCCCAGTACCCTTCGGAGCAGCCGCAGGGTGCGGGATCCGCGGGCGTTCCCCAGCTGGTCAACATTTCGTTCTGGCTCCTGATCGGCGCCGCAGCACTGTTCGTGATCACCCTGCTCATGGGCATCGGCATGCTCGATGACCCGATCATGCGGGACGCCTTCGAGGATGCCATGCGCAGCAGCGGCGCCACCGGCAGCGAGTTCAACTTCGAGGACTTCAGGAGCGCCCTGGCCGGCAACCTGGTGGTCTTGGCAATCCTCGGCGCGGGCATGTACGTGCTGGTGGCCTTCTTTGTCCGCAAGGGCAAGAACTGGGCCCGGATCCTGGGCACCGTGTTCGCCGCACTGTCCGTTACCAGCCTCTTCCAGGTGCCGAACATCGGGACTCTCGGAACCCTGGCTGGCATCGCGGCGATCGTTCTGCTGTACCTGCCCTCCACGGCTCCGTACTTCCGCAAGCAGCAGCCGTTCGCCAACCCCTACAGCTCGCCGGGCAACCCGTACGGCCAGTAGGTTCACCAAGCAATCCACACCCAACGGGCGTGGACCCTGCCAGCCGCCTGAACAGAACCTAGGCGGTATGGTCCGGGGTCTGCGCCCGTTGTGCGTGATAAGCCAGGATCTGCAGCTCGGTGGCCATGTCCACCTTGCGGAGGTTGACTCCGGCAGGGACCTGGAGCATGACCGGGGCGAAACTCAGGATGCTGTGGACGCCGGCGGCCACCACACGGTCGCAGATTGCCTGCGCCACGGCGGCAGGCAGCGCCAGGACCACCATGTTGGCGCCCGTCCGCTCGAGAACTGCCTCCAGGTCCGCCACGTCGCTGACGCGCAACCAACCCACCTCGTTGCCCACCACCATCTGGTCGGCGTCGAAGATTGCCACAACGTCAAAGCCGCGTGTCTCGAAGCCGCCGTAACGTGCCAGGGCCTTTCCCAGGTTGCCGGCACCAACGATGGCCACCTTCCAGTCATGGGTCAGGCCGAGGGCCGCGGAGATGTGGCGGCTGAGGTACTGCACTTCATAGCCGACGCCGCGCGTGCCATAGGAACCCACGTAGGACAGGTCCTTGCGGAGTGTTGAGGAGCTGACGCCAGACGCTTCTGCCAGGGATTCCGACGACACGCGCTCCACGCCTTCGGCGAGCAGTGTGTTCAGGGCGCGCAGGTAGATGGTCAGCCGCGCCACGGCTGCAGGCGGAATCTGTTTGGCGACTTCCCCACCCGGGACCGCCCCCGTACCTTCTACAGCATGGGGAGATGAATCCAGCGAACTCACTATCCCCTCCATTGCCTCGCGTTGTGACTCCACTCTAGAGCCCTGCCATTGTTGTCAACAAAGCCAGCGACATTATTGGCAATCGGTTGCCTACTGAGCCATGGCACGTTGGAGGACACGCTCAAGCCGCACTTCGTCGATTTTCCAGAAGTCGCGCTGGATGCCGTCCACCAGCACTACCGGAATTTCCTCCGCGTAACGTTCACGCAGTTCCGGCAGTTCATCAACCTGCTGTTCCGTCCACCCAAGTCCCAGTGAGGCGGTAACGCGTTCGACGGCGTCGCGCGCGTCTGCGCACAGGTGACAGTCTGCTTTGGTGATGAGGACTACCTCCGGTTTTGCCATGCTTTAACCGTATCGCCCTTTGGGCGCGTCCACCGCGGCGCATGACGCCGCGGGCGGCGGCTGAAATCTTCGCCACAGAGTATTGACTAGACTCGTGGACATGCCCGAGGAGAAGTACGTCGCCGTGATCACCCAGCCGGATGCGGTGATGCAGACCGGCGAGGCGGCCTTCTTCGACGTTGACAACACCCTCATGAAGGGTGCCAGCCTCTTCCATGTGGCACGCAAGATGCACCAGCGCGGCGCCTTTACCCTGACCCAGGCCGCCGGATTCGCCTGGAAGCAGTTCAAGTTTGTGGCGCGCGGGGAAAACATGGACGACGTCCACGCTGTCCGCGACTCGGCCCTGACCCTCGCGGCGGGCATCACGGTGGACGACATCAAGGCCCTGGGCGAAGAAGTGTACGACGAAATGATCGCCTCCCGCATCTGGCCCGGTGCCAAGGCACTGGCGCAACAGCACCTGCGCGTGGGCAGGCGGGTCTGGCTGGTCACGGCCACCCCCATTGAAGTTGCCGCAGTCATCTCCACCCGGCTGGGCCTCACAGGCGCCCTGGGCACCGTGGGCGAGGTTGCGGACGGCATGTACACCGGCCGGCTGGTGGGTGACATCCTGCACGGCTCCGCGAAGGCAGTGGCCGTCCAGGAACTGGCCGACGCCGAGGGGCTGGACCTGAAACGGTGCTGGGCCTACAGCGATTCCTACAACGACATCCCGCTGCTGACCCTGGTGGGGCACCCCGTGGCCATCAATCCTGATTCCCGGCTGCGCAGCCACGCGCGCGACCACAACTGGCCTGTCTACGATTTCCGCTCCGGCCGCCGCGCCGCCACCCTCGGCCTCAAGGCAGCCACCGCCGGCGGCGTCGTCTACGGACTCTGGAAAGGCTTCGCCAGGTTCCGCGGCCCCCGGACTAAGCCGCGGCACCCGTGGGCATAACACCCGATCGCGTATCCTCAGCCGTCCGCGCGTCCACCGTCCGTTCCGCACAAAAAAATGCCCGCTGCCGGGAAGGCAACGGGCATTTTTCACGCTTGTCGAAGTATCTCTACTTCTTATTGCGGCGCTGGTGACGGGTCTTGCGAAGCAGCTTGCGGTGCTTCTTCTTGGCCATACGCTTGCGACGCTTCTTAATAACTGAACCCACGAAAGTTCCTCACAAACTAGATGCAGTACCTGTCTGATGGAAAAAGTCCGTGGACAGAGCTACAGACAAAAACAACTGACAGATTCTTACAATGACGTAAAACAATCCTTAACAGGGTACCGCTTTCTGGCGGCGACCACCGACTCCAGTCCATTCACGGGCTGAATCAGTGGTTGGACTCCGGACCGTTAGGCGGTTTCGCTGTGCCCGTCCACCACAGCACCCTTGAGATACTGCTCGACGGCGCTCTCCGGCACCCGGTACGACCGGCCGAAACGCACCGCAGGCATTTCGCCGGAATGGACCAGGCGGTAGACGGTCATTTTGGAGACGCGCATGACCTCGGCCACTTCGGCCACGGTCAGGAACTTCGCGTTCGAGAAGTTCTGTTCTGCGGACATTTCCCTATTCCTTTGCTGATGGATGACGACTAACCCCAGCTGTGTTCCATTGCGGTGTGCCGATGCTGAGCCATCCACCAACCATGTGATAGATACTCTAGAGGTTCATGGGGCTGTAGTGAAAGTCATCCGAAGCAATCATTGTGCACTGCGGCGTTTCCGGGCGGACGCCGCGAGCTGGTCCAGCACCGATACCGACACATCCCACTCCATGCAGGCATCCGTGACGCTCTGCCCGTAGACCAGCTCCGACCTGCCCGCGGCGTGCTCGGCAACATCCAGGTTCTGGGCGCCGCCCACCAGGAAACTTTCCAGCATGACCCCGGCGACGGCCTGCGCCGCCTGGCCGCCCTCCTCGAGCTGGGCACCGATTTCCAGCGCCACTTCAGCCTGCCGGTGGTGGCTCTTGCCGCTGTTGGCGTGGCTGGCGTCCACGATCAGCCGCGGGTTCAGTCCCTTGCCGGCCAGCTTGGCGGAGGCGCTTTCGACGTCGGCCGCTGAGTAGTTGGGTCCCTTGCGTCCGCCGCGGAGGATGACGTGGGTGTCCGGGTTGCCGGCGGTGGCCACCAGCGCGGCCCGGCCGTCGCCGTCGATCCCCAGGAAAGCCTGCGCTGCCGCGGCGGCGCCGCACGCGTCGATCGCAACCTGGAGGTCGCCGTCGGTCCCGTTCTTGAAGCCGATGGGCATGGACAGCCCGGACGCGAGCTGGCGGTGGATCTGGCTCTCGGTGGTGCGCGCCCCGATGGCTCCCCAGGAGATCAGGTCCGCCATGTACTGCGGGCTGATGGGTTCCAGGAATTCGGTAGCGGTGGGCAGTCCCAGCGCGGTGACCTGCTGCAGGAACCGCCGGGCGGTGCGGAGGCCTGTCACCATGTCGTGGCTGCCGTCCAGGCGCGGATCGTTGATGAGGCCCTTCCAGCCCACGGTGGTCCGCGGCTTTTCGAAGTAGGTCCGCATCACGATCAGCAGGTCTTCCTTGTGCTTTTCAGCCTGGCTGACCAGCCGGCGGGCGTACTCCAGGCCGGCCTTGGGATCGTGGATGGAGCAGGGGCCAACGATGACCAGCAGGCGGTCGTCCACGCCGTCCATGATGGCGCGGACCTCATCGCGGCCGCGTTCGACGACGTCCGTCACCCGGTCATCCAGCGGCAGCTCGGCGATGAGTTCCGCAGGCGTGGGCAGCGCAGTGAATTCGCTGACGCGCAGGTTGGACGTGGATTTTGCGGGAGTGGCTGTTGCGGGGCTCATGCTCGGGTCCTGTTCCAGATAGGAAGCGGGCCCAGATCAGAACCCGCCGGAGAAATGGCGAAGGGCAGAGAATGATCTCTGCCCTGTTGGCTCTGAAGGAAGTTGGATGCGTGTCAGTTAGACGCGGGCTCCTCCAGAGCCAACGAAAAATACGCATACCAACGGTTAGTCATAGGCACACCATAACCGCACGCCGCAGCCGCCGCAAAATCGGCCGCGTCACACACCGAAATCCGCCCCTCCCCAATACGGCAGTAAGCGCTCAAACGCGGTGCGTACGGGACGGCGGCCAGTGGTCAGCCGAGGAGCTTGCGGAGGTACTGCAGCTGCCGGATCCAGTGGTGCTCCTGGCCGCCCTCGTGGTTGTTGAACCGGTAGACCTCGATCTCCTTGGCGGCCCCGCTTCCCGTCGAAGCCCCCGCCCCGGCCCCGTAGGCGTTGAAACTGGCAAAGACGGTGGACGGCGGGCAGACATCGTCCATCAGTGCCACCGAGTAAAGGGCAGGGGCGGTGGCCGCCCGGGCCAGGTTGACGCCGTCGAAATAGTTCAGCACCGCCAGCATCGGCTCGTACCGGTCGCGGTGGCGGCCCAGGAAGGCCGCGATCTCCGGGTAGGGGCCGCGGGGTGCGATGTCGATGGACCTGGGAAAGTCCTGCAGGAACGGGACGTCGGGCAGCGCGGCGATGACGCCGTCGAGCCTTCCGGCCACCAGTCCGGCTACCGCCACCACGATGCCGCCGCCCTGGCTGATTCCGGCCAGGACCACGCGCGACGCATCCACCTCCGGGTGGGACTGGGCAGCCTCCACCGCACGGAACGCGTCGACATATACGCGCCGGTAGTAATAGTCCTCGCGGCTGCCGGCGCCCCGGGTCATCAGCCCCGCATAGGCCACCTCCCCCGCGGACGGGTGGGGATCCGGGGTCTCCCCCAGGATCCCGCCGTATCCCTGGCCCCGGGTGTCCATGGTGAACTGCGCATAGCCGGCCTGCGCCCACTTTGTGTCCTGGTTGACCAGGCCGCGCCCGCCCGAGTAGCCGATGTACTGCACGACGACGGGCAGCCCGGCTCCCGGCCGGACGGTTCGCCGGGAGGTGCAGCCAGCCCTTGATGGGATGCGCCGCCGTAACCGGCGAACGTGACGTCGAAGGTGTCGATGACGGTCAGGTGGTTCTCCACCGGCTCGAACGTTGCGTTGAGCGGGAACGTCCGGGCCTCCTCGATGGTGCCGTCCCAGAAGGACTGAAGATCGGCTGGCGGCGTGACCGCCGACGTGTAGCCGCGGAGCTGCTCAAGGGGGAGGTCAAAGAGGGGCATGGTGCTGTCCGGTCCTGTCTCGTCTGGATACCTTGTGAGATCCTACGTCATACAACTTGGCCGCGGCACCCCTAAAAGACGCCTACTCCCAGGAGTCACAGCCGGGACAGCTGCTGCGGAGTGAACGTCTGCAGCCCGTGCGATGCCGCCACCAGGCGCCGCAGATCGGCAAGCCCCCCGCTAACTTTCCCTGCAGCCCGTGCCTGGACCAGGATATTGCCGAGGGCCGTGGCCTCCACGGGTCCGGCCACCACGGTTTGCCGGTGGCGTCGGCGGTGAGCTGGCACAGCAGCCGGTTCTGCGAGCCGCCGCCGACGATGTGGACCACGTCCACGGTGCGGTCTGCGAGGCGTTCGGCGGCCGTGATGGCCTTGGCGTAGCCGGCGGCGAGGCTGTCCATGATGCACCGGGTGATGGCTGCGGGGTCGTCCGGCAGGAGGTGGCCCGGTGTGGCGGACGGCGGCGCGGATGCGGTCGGGCATGTTGTCCGGTGCGATGAAGTAGGAGTCGTCCGGGTTGATCTGTGGCCCGCCCGGGGGCAGTGCCGCGGCGGCGGTCAGCAGAGCGGTGAGGTCCGGGGTGAAGCCTTCCGCGGCCCAGGTGCGCTGGCATTCGCTGAGCAGCCAGAGCCCGCCCATGTTGCGCAGGTAGCGGATGGTGCCGTCCACGCCGCGTTCGTTGGTGAAGTTCGCTTCCCGGCTGGCTTCGGTCAGGACCGGATGCTTGAGTTCGAGCCCTACCAGGGACCAGGTGCCGGAGGAGATGTAGGCGAAGTTCTCCGCTGCCGATGTCGCGGCGGGACGGCGGCGACGGCGGAGGCGGTGTCGTGCGAGCCGACGGCCACCACCTTGGTTGCCTGGGCCAGTCCGGTCCGCGCCGCGATGTCCGGCAGCAGCGTCCCGACGGTTTCGCCGGGCTCGATCAGCGGCGGGAACAGCGTCCTTGGGCAGGCCCAGGGCGGTGAGGAACTCGGTGGCCCACTCCCCCGCGACGGCGTCGAACAGCCCCGTGGTGGAGGCGTTCGTGGATTCCGTGCGGCGGACTCCGGTCAGGAGGAACGCGATCAGGTCCGGGATGAGCAGCGCCTGCAGACCCTCCAGGTCCGGCTCGGTGGCGAGCTGGTAGAGGGTGTTGAACTGCAGGAACTGCAGCCCCGTGGTGCCGTAGAGCCGGGCCGGGTCCAGTTTCTGGTGCACGGGCGCGACGGCGGCGCGGCTGCGGTCATCGCGGTAGCTGTACGGCTGGGCGATGAGTTCGCCGGCCTTGTTGACGAGGCCGTAGTCCACCGCCCAGGTGTCGATCCCGATGCTGGTGATGGTTTCGCCGCGCTCCCCGGCGGCGCGGGCCGCGGCAGCGAGGCCCGGCCAGGACCTCGGCGAACAGGGCGTCGAAGTCCCAGCGGAGGCCGCCGTCGACCTCCACCACCCCGTTGGGGAACCGGTGCACGGTCTCCAGCTCGACGCTCCGGATCCGCTGACCCGGCCCAGGATGACGCGGCCGGAGGAGGCGCCGATGTCGACGGCGGCGAACACCGCCCCGGCCGTGGCCGGTGCGGTGTTCGGTGCTGTCGGTGCTGCTCATCGCAGGAAGGCTGCTGCCACGCCGGCGTCCACGGGGATGTGGAGTCCGGTGGTGTGGGACAGTTCGGCGCTGGTGAGGACGGCGGCGGCGTTGGCCACGTTCTCGGGCAGGACTTCGCGCTTGAGCAGGGTGCGCTGGGCGTAGTACTTGCCCAGTTCCTGCTCGTCCACGCCGTAGACCGCGGCGCGTTTGGCGCCCCAGCCGCCGGCGAAGATCCCGGAGCCGCGGACCACGCCGTCGGGGTTGATGCCGTTGACGCGGATGCCGTATTCGCCCAGTTCGGCCGCGAGGAGCCGGACCTGGTGGGCCTGGTCTGCCTTGGTGGCGGAGTAGGCGATGTTGTTCGGGCCGGCGAACACGGAGTTCTTGGAGGAGATGTAGATGATGTCCCCGCCCATGTCCTGGCCGATCATGACCTTCGCCGCGGCCTTGGCGACCAGGAAGGAGCCCTTGGCCATCACGTTGTGCTGCAGGTCCCAGTCCTTCTCGGTGGTTTCCAGCAGCGGCTTGGAGATGGACAGTCCGGCGTTGTTGACCACCAGGTCCAGCCCGCCGAACGCCAGCACAGCCGCGTCGATCGCGGCGGCAACCTGGGCTTCGTCGGTCACGTCGGCCTGGACACCGATGGCGACGTCCGCGCCGCCGAGCTCCTCGGCGACGTCCTGGGCGTTCTCCAGGTTCAGGTCGGCAATGACCACGCACGCGCCGTCGGACGCCAGCCGGGTGGCGATCGCCTTGCCGATGCCCGACGCCGCGCCGGTGACCAGCGCGATGCGGGTGGCGTGGGACTTGGGCTTGGGCAGCCGGGCGAGCTTGGCTTCCTCGAGGGACCAGTATTCGATCCGGAACTTCTCGGATTCCTCGATCGGGGCGTAGGTGGAGATCGCCTCGGCGCCGCGCATCACGTTGATGGCGTTGAGGTAGAACTCGCCGGCGACGCGGGCGGTCTGCTTGTTCGCGCCGAAGGAGAACATGCCCACGCCCGGGACCAGGACGATGGCCGGGTCCGCGCCGCGCAGGGCCGGTGAATCGGCGTCGGCGTGGCGGTCGTAGTAGGCCTGGTAATCCTCGCGGTAGGCGGTGTGGAGTTCCTTCAGCCGGTTGATCGAGTCCTCGATGGAGGCGTCGGCGGGCAGGTCCAGGATCAGCGGCTTGACCTTGGTGCGCAGGAAGTGGTCCGGGCAGGACGTGCCCAGGGCGCCCAGGCGCGGGTGCTCGGCGGCTGCCAGGAAGTCCAGGACGACGGCGTCATCGCTGAAGTGCCCCAGCTGCGGCTTGTCCGTGGACGCCAGGCCGCGGATCACCGGGGCGAGGGCGGCGGCCTTCGCGCGGCGTTCGGCCTCCGGCAGGGCAGCATAGCCGGGCAGTTCGGGGCCGAAGGGCTCGGCCTTGCCGTTCTCGCGGATGTACTTTTCGGCCTGTTCGATGATCCACAGCGAGTTCTGTTCGGCTTCTTCGGACGTGGCGCCCCAGGCGGTGATGCCGTGGCCGCCCAGGATGGTGCCGATGGCCTGCGGGTTGGCGTCCTTGATCGCGGCGATGTCCAGGCCCAGCTGGAAGCCGGGCCGGCGCCAGGGCACCCAGAGGACCTTGTTGCCGAAGATCTTGGTGGTCAGGGCCTCGCCGTCCACCGCGGTGGCAATGGCGATCCCGGAGTCCGGGTGCAGGTGATCCACGTGTGCGGCGTCCACCAGGCCGTGCATGGCGGTATCGATCGACGGCGCGGCGCCGCCCTTGCCGTGCAGGCAGTAATCAAAAGCAGCCACCATCTCGTCTTCGCGGTCCACCCCGGGGTAGACGTTCTTCAGCGCGTTCAGCCGGTCCAGGCGGAGCACCGCAAGGTTCTGTGCCTTCAGCGTGCCCAGGTCTCCGCCGGAGCCCTTCACCCAGAGGAGCTGGACGTCCTCGCCGGTCACCGGGTCCTTCTCGGTGCCCTTGGCCGAGGTGTTGCCGCCGGCGAAGTTGGTGTTCCGCTTGTCCGCACCGAGGCGGTTGGAACGGGAAATCAGGTCTTCAACAGTCTTGTTAGTGCTCATGCTCTTAGGCGCCCCATCCGGCTTGCTGGCCGCCTGCGCGGTCCTCGTTGATCTGTTTCTGGTAACCGCTGGCCCTGAACGCGGCCATCGGGTCCGCGGGCAGGCCGCGGGATTCACGCCATTCGGCCAGGATGGGCCGGACGTCGGTGTAGAAGGCGTCGTTGAACACGCCGTTGGCGGCCAGGACGTCGCCGCTGCGCTGGGCCTCGGCCAGGGCGGCGGTGTCCACCAGCAGGGCGCGGGCCGTCATTTCCTGGACGTTCAGGACCGAGCGGATCTGGCCCGGGATCTTCTCCTCCAGGTTGTGGCACTGGTCCAGCATGAGCGCCACCCCGGAATCCTTCCCGAAGCCGCCGCCGCGGATGACCTCGCACATGATGCGGAACAGCTGGAACGGATCCGCCGCGCCCACAATCAGGTCATCGTCCGCGTAGAAACGGGAGTTGAAGTCAAAAGAGCCCAGCTTGCCCAGGCGCAGCAACTGCATCACGATGAACTCGATGTTGGTGCCCGGCGCGTGGTGGCCGGTGTCCAGGCAGACCATCGCCTTCTCGCCCAGGGCCAGGGTCTGCGCGTAGGACGTGCCCCAGTCCGGAACATCGGTGTGGTAGAAAGCCGGCTCGAAGAACTTGTACTCCAGCACCAGACGATGGTCCTCGCCCAGGCCCGCATAGATCTCCTGCAGGGACTCGGCCAGCCGGTCCTGGCGGCCTCGCATATCGTCCTGGCCCGGGTAGTTGGTGCCGTCCGCCAGCCAGATCTTCAGGTCCTTCGAGCCCGTGGCGTGCATGATCTCAATGCAGTCCAGGTGGTGCGCGATGGCCCGGCGCCGCACGGATTCGTTCGAGGACGTCAGGGAGCCGAACTTGTACTCGTCATCCTGGAACGTGTTGGAGTTGATGGTGCCCAGGCCCACGCCCAGACCCGCCGCGTACTCCTTCAGGGCCGCGTAGTCGTCCACCTTGTCCCACGGAATATGCAGGGCCACGGTAGGGGCCAGCCCGGTCAGCTCATGGACCTTGGCGGCGTCCGCGATCTTCTCCTGCACCGTCCGCGGGGTGCCCGGCGTGCCGAACACCTTAAAACGCGTGCCCGAGTTTCCATAGGCCCACGAAGGGACCTCGATGGCAAGCTCCCCGAGCCTGCCCAGCGCCGTTGCTACGTCATTCATGATGGGTTCTTTCCGGTCTGTGATGCTGTGGTCAATAACTGCTGTGGTCTGTAAATGCTGTGGCCTGTTTATGGCGTGGCCCTGCTGCAGGGGGCCGGCCACTCAGCGGGCGGTGGACTCCGCCGCCGCCAGCTGGTCGTCAAGGTTGAAGACCTCTTCGAGGACCTGGAACCCTTCGTCGGGCGCCTGGTCCGGGTTGTCGAACAAAGCAGCCATTTCGGCCTGCCACCGCGCGTTGACCTCGGTCAGCGCCATCCGCGCCCGGACGGCGTCGAAATCGTCGCATTCGAGGTAGCCGATGAGGAGCCCGTCCTCGCCCAGGAAAAGCGAGTAGTTGTGCCAGCCGGCGGCTTTGAGCGCCAGCAGCATGTCCGGCCACACGGCGGCATGCCGCAGCCGGTATTCGTTGATCAGCCGCGGCTGGACCGACGAGCGGAAACACACCCTCATCTGCACTCCTCCTGAACTTTCCGATCTTTTGAATCGTTTCATTGTTACGATTCAAAGTACCCTTGAGCCAAGGAGGTGTCAAGCAATTGCCGGCCGTAGGCTTGGACTAGGAAGTATTGCGCGGTAAAGGTACGGAGGAACATGAATCGCTCAGCCAGCATCAAGGACGTCGCCAACCAGGCCGGCGTTGCCGTGGGTACGGTGTCGAACGTCCTGAACTACCCGGACAGGGTTTCCCAGCGGACCAAGGAACGGGTGCTGCAGGCCATCGACGAGCTGGGCTTCGTCCGCAACGACGCCGCACGCCAGCTGCGGGCCGGCCACAGCAGGACCATCGGGCTGATCGTGCTCGATGTTGGCAACCCGTTCTTTACCTCGGTGGTGCGCGCTGCTGAGGATGCCGCGGCGCTCCAGGGCAGCGCCGTGCTGCTGGGCGACAGCGGCCACGACGCGAGCCGCGAATCCAACTACATTGACCTTTTCCAGGAGCAGCGGGTGCAGGGCCTGCTGATCTCCCCCGTCGGAGACGTCACCAGCCGCATCGACCAGCTCCGCGAGCGCGGCGTCCCCACGGTCCTGGTGGACCGGCTCGCCGACGAGAATAAGTACAGTTCCGTCTCAGTGGACGACGACGCCGGCGGTTACCTCGCTGCCCGGCACCTGCTGGACATCGGCCGCCGTCGGCTCGCCTTTGTGGGCGGCCCCGCCTCCATCCGCCAGATCGCCGACCGCCTGCAGGGGGCGGAGCGGGCTGTGAAGGAGGAACACGACGCCACGCTGGAGGTCCTCGATTCCGACGGACAGACCGTCCTGGCCGGCCGCAGCGTGGGCAACATGCTGGTGGAGCGTGGCCGCGGGGAGCTCCCGGACGGCATCTTCTGCGCCAACGACCTCCTGGCCCTCGGCGTCATGCAGTCCCTGGCGATGACGCACCGGTTGAGGATTCCCCAGGACATTGCCCTGATCGGGTACGACGACATCGATTTCGCAGTCTCCGCCGTTGTACCGCTTTCTTCCATCCGCCAGCCCACAGAGGCCCTTGGACGGACCGCCATCGAACTGCTGGTCGAGGAAGTTGAATCCGACAGCCCGAAGCACCGGGCCGTGATCTTCACCCCGGAACTGGTGGTGCGCCAGAGCACGGGCCTTGCCCAAAGCACAGCCGGCGCCGCTGCGGCCACCCCGTAGGAGCGGTCCTTTAGCCTCAGCCTCCCCTGCCTCCTCCGCACCCCGCTGGACGGCTGCAGATTCCTCTTGTCACGTCCCGGCACCTGTGGGACTCTGCTGGAATAAGCGAGAGGTCCGTGATTTCAATGACGCAAGACACGGAAATCGATGGCACTGCTGTCGACGAACTGAAAACGTCCTTTCGGGGCGAAATCGTCCGCCCGGATGATGCCGGCTACGACGATCATCGCAAGGTGTGGAACGGGTCGATTGACCGCCGGCCCGCCGTCATAGCCCGCTGCACCGGCGTGGCGGACATTCGCGCCGCCATCAGGCTGGCCCGATCGCAGGGCCTCCCGGCCGCCGTGCGCGCCGGTGGCCACAGCTTCCCCGGACTCTCCGTTTGCGACGACGGCATGCTGATCGACCTCAGCCTGATGAAGGGGATTCGGGTGGATCCCGAGGCGCGGACGGCGCGTGTCCAGGCCGGCGTACTGCTCGGAGAGCTTGATCGCGAGACCCAGGAGTTCGGGCTGGCTGTTCCTTCGGGAATCGTGACCCATACCGGGGTGGCGGGCCTGACCCTGGGCGGCGGCATCGGCTGGATCATGCGCAAGCACGGACTCACCATCGACCAGCTGCTGTCCGTGGACCTGGTCACCGCCGACGGCGAGCTGGTGAAGGCCAGCGAGGACCATAACGCCGACCTTTTCTGGGGCGTCCGGGGCGGCGGCGGGAACTTCGGCATCGTCACCGAGTTCGAGTTCCGGCTTGTCCCCGTAGGTCCCCAGGTGATGGCGGGGCCGGTCTTTTGGGCCATGGAGGACGCCCCGGAAGTGCTGCGGTTTTATCGCGACTGGCTCGCCGGCTGCCCTGACGAGCTCATGACCGCCGCGATCCAGAGGAAGGCGCCGGCGCTGCCCATCGTGCCGCCCGAGCTGGTGGGCAAGCACGTCATCGCGATTGTTGGGTGCTACGCGGGATCGGTCGACGACGGCGAACGGGTCATGCGGCCGCTGAAGGAATTCGGCTCCCCGGTTCTGGATTTGTGCCGGCCGAAGCCTTTCCTGGAGCACCAGAAGATGTTCGACCCGTCGTTCCCGCACGGCTGGTCCTATTACGTCCGGTCCTGCGACGTCGCGGGCCTCAGCGACGACGTCATCGATATCGCCACCGAATACGGCCTGCGCATCACCTCTCCTGTCACCAGCGTGGCCATGTGGCAGCTGGGCGGGGCAGTGGGGCGCATTGCCGATGACGCCACCGCGTTCAACGGGCGCCAGGCCGGGTTTACGTTCAACATCAACGGCAACAGCAAGACCGCCGACGGTTTCGATGCCGAGCGCCAGTGGGCCCGGGACTATTGGACCGCCCTCGCACCACACCACACCGGCGTTTACGTGAACTTCCTGATGGAAGAGGGTGAAGAGCGAGTCAGGCAGGCGTACGGGGCCGCCAAGTACGACCGGCTCAAGGCCCTCAAACGCCAGTACGATCCCACGAACTTCTTCCGGCTCAACCAGAACATCAAGCCTGACTGACATCGCTACGGATCGGAGAACGCCATGCTCAAAATGCTGCTCTGCAAAATGAATGTGCGCCACGATTGGCACGTTGAAACCACGGACGACGGCGGCCGGTACCGGCGCTGCACACGCTGCGGCAAGTACCAGACGGGCGGCAGCGGCGGCCGGAACGGCAACTGGGCAGCTCCGCTCGGCATGTAGCCAGCGCGCAACACGTCATCTCGCCTCCGCCTGGGAACCAGCGGCCCTGCCCCGCACGAACGGTGCGGGGCAACGCCGGTCATGCGGGGCAGGGCCGGTCAAGCGGGCAGTGCCGGTCACAGGCAACACCGGCCCGTAACAACACTGGACTGTCACCGTGGTTATGCCGCACACTGGTATATGGGAAAGCGCTTGCCCGTATGCTGGCAGGCAACCCCTTGCGCCCTTGCGGCAGGAACGGAGCACCATGGGAACGCCAGCCCCCGCCATGCAGTCAACAGTCGAGGCACAGCCCGCAGCGTCGCAGCCCGGCAAACCGACGACGGCGGCGAGGGTGGCGCTGGTAGGCGTCCACGGCTTCGGGACCCATCACCTGCGGAACCTTGAACGCCTGCAGGAGGCCGGCGTCGTCGACCTCGTGGCAGTAGCCGATCCCCAGCCGCCGGAACCGGGATCCGTTCCGGACACCGCAGCGGTCTTCCCTGGGCTGACGGAACTCCTGGCGGGCACCCCGGACCTTGACGTGATTATTGTGGCCACGCCCATCCAGACGCACGCGCCGCTGGGCCTCGCAGCCCTGGCCACCGCGGCGGACCTCTACCTGGAGAAGCCGCCGGTGGCTTCGCTGGCGGATTTCGACACGCTCCTTGATGCTGCCCAGGCCTCCGGGCGCGCAGTGCAGATCGGCTTCCAGAGCCTTGGATCGCATGCCTTGGCGGCCATCGGGGAGCTCGTGGCCAGTGGAACCATCGGCACGCTGCAGGGCATCTCCGCGACCGGCCGCTGGGTGCGTCCCCGCGCCTATTTCAAGCGCTCCCGCTGGGCGGGGAAACGCAGCCTTGACGGCGTCGATGTGGTTGACGGCGTCGCCACCAACCCGCTGGCCCATGCCGTGGCTACGGCCCTGCGGATCGCCGGGGCCCGGACCACGGCCGATATCACGTCCGTGGAAACCGACCTCTACCGCGCCAACGACATCGAGTCCGATGACACGTCCGTGATCCGGATCCGCACCACCACAGGGCTGCCCATCACCTGCGCCCTCACCATCTGCGCCAGCGAATCCGTGGAACCCTACGTCACCCTGCAGGGCTCGGCGGGCACGGCAGTGTTCCACTACACCGAGGACCGCCTCACCGTGACCACGGCGGAAGGGCGGACGGAGACGACTTACGGCCGGGACGACCTCACCGAGAACCTGATCGCGCACCGCACAGGGGGCGCCGAACTGATCAGCCCGATCGCGGACAGCGGCGCCTTTATGCTGGTCCTCGAGGCCATCCGGACGGCGCCTGCACCCGTCCGGATCGGGCCGGAGTACGTCCGCTGGGAGGGCGACGGCGACCAGGCGCACGCTGTGGTGCTGGGGATCGAAGAGGCCTTGGAGCGTGCCACGCAGGAGCATGCGACGTTCAGCGAACTGGGGCTTCCCTGGGCTGCACCGTGACAGCGACTGCTTCCTGGCCGCTGCCTGGATGGAGACCGGCGGCGAGGCATTGAAGCGGCCTGTAAGGTGCTGTCCAAGGACAGCTGTCCCAGGACAAAGGACACGCCCATGGATTACTCGAACTTCTCGGTCGGCCTCCTCGATACGGTTGTGGCTGTTCTCCTCGCCGTGCTTGCCGGCGTTATCACATTGGCCTTGCCCGAAAGAAGAAGCGTCTTCGTGCCGTAGTCGTCGGAATATCCTCCGCCCTGCTGATCGGGGCCTGGCTTCTCGCCAGCGGGTTCATCCAGACCGCCAAAACCAACGCGATGCTGACTATTGCGGATGAGCTCGCGATCCGGAGCGGTTCGAGCCCGGCAACGACGAGACTTCAGGGGAGGGAGAGTAGTCCGCGCTACCGCCTTCCTGCCCTGCGGCGGCCGTCACGGACCCTGCCGTCCCTGACCGCCAATAGTCCGGCCCCGGTCTCGGCGTACTGAAGCGGGCGGACCTGGAAGAGGTCATTCGGCGCAGCGGCTGGGAGGGCAGGCTGGTGATTGAGGACCGGTACTGCAGGCTCACGTATCCGCTCCAGTCGCCATTACTCCCCCGCATGATGGGGTCCTTCGGAGGCTTCGATACAGCTCTGCGCATCTCACCAGACGAGGAGCGACCGTGGTGGTTGGGGTGCGCCTGCAACCTGCACGGTCAGTGCCAGCCGCTCTGATAGTCACCTCCGCGAGCGGCGCGAGTTCCGCCACAGCAAAAGTCCGACGACGGCCGCGGACAGCATGGCCAGGGCACCGGTGACCACCAGGCCCGTCCGCACGCCGAACTCCTCGGTCAGCCACCCGGCGAGCAGGCCGCCCAGGGCATGCCCGCCCAGAAGCAGCGGCAGGTAGAGCGCCATCACCCTCCCCCGGATTTCGGGGCCGGCTTCGAGCTGCACGGCCGTTGCCGCGCTGGTCAGGAAGAGCAGGGTCATCAGGCCCACCACCACGAGCATCACGATGAAAAGAACCAGTGTGGGCATGAGGGCGGCGATCAGCTGGGAGAGCCCAAAAAGGCCCGCGGCGGCAACGATTCCCTTGCGGCCCAGGGTCTTCAGCCGGGCAGCCAGGAGCGCGCCGGCGAGGGCGCCCACGGCGCCCACCGTGTTGAAGAGGCCGAACCCGGCCGCTCCGTTGTGCCACACCCGTTCTGCGAAGGCGGCCAGCACCACCGGCCCGTTCATCCCGAATGCGCCCAGCAGCCCGGCCAGGGTAATGATCAGAAGCAGCGATGGCCGCTCACGGACGTAGCGGAACCCGGCCAGCAACTGACCGCGTCCCCGCGATGCCGGGGCGCTGGCGTGCAGGAGTGCCGGCCGGACGGCGGCGATCATGCCCAGCACCAGCAGCGAAAGGAAGGCGTTGGCGGCGAAGGCGGCGGCAGATCCCGCCTGCGCGATGACCACCCCGCCGAGTGCCGGCCCCAGCATGGCACCGAACTGGCCGATGGCATTGTTGACGCCGATCGCGGGCCTGAGCCCGGCGTCGCCCACCACCTCGTTGACAAACACCTGGCGGGCCGGCCCGTCGATGGCCGACGTCACGCCCAGCGCCACGCAGCTTCCGTACACGGCCCAGACGGTGATGTTTCCGCTGGCCACCCAGGCCGCCAGTCCGATGGCCAGCAGCGCGATCACCGACTGGCAGACCATCATGATGCTGCGCTTGGGGAAGATATCCACCAGCAGGCCACTGAGCGGGTCCGACCATCAGCATGGGAAGGAACTGCAGCGCGACGGCGATGCCCACCGCCGCAGGGCTGCCGGTGAGCTGAAGCACCAGCCAGTCCTGGGCCAGCCGCTGCATCCACACGCCCATGCTGCCGGCCAGGGTCATGCCCAGGAACAGGCGGTAATTGTGCTGCGTCAGCGGGTGATACCACCGGACCGGCGGCTGAGGTGGGCGAAGGGATTCTGCGGACTGTGGGCGGTCGGAAGACACGACTGGGCTCAACTCGCTAGTGATGGAAAGGACGTAGAGGCTGGTGACGGACAGAACGTTGCTAGGCGCGGGTGGACCGCATCTTGACCGCAGCGGCCGCCAGGATCAGCGTGCCCGGGACCACCACAAAGAGGGCCGCCAGCATCCAGACAAAGACCACGGCGCGAACAGCGCCGTGGCGAGGAGGAGCGAGCCCGTCCAGTCGCGCAGCGACAATGCCTTGGCGGTAGCAAGGGCCGGGGACCAGGCGTCCCGGCGCGGACGGATTCCCCGCCGGCAACGTCGGATCCGGTACCGTCTGACCAGGCAGCCGCGGTGCGCAGGAGCAGAACCGCGCCGGCCGCTGCCAGGATCAGCGTGGCCGGAAGGACCACCGCACTGCCCGGCAGCTGCCCCACTGTTGCGAGCAACAGGTTCAGGACAATCACGACGGCGGCTCCCGCCGTCGTGATTCCCAGCTTCCAGCTGCCCGGCAGGGCAGCGCGGAAGGTGGCCCAGAGGGAACGCGACGGAATCGTCGCGTCCGGAAAGGTGCCGTTCCAGGTGGGCGATCCCCGCCGCATACGCGGCGGGGATGGTGACCAGCGGAAGGGACAGCACCAGCACCAGCAGCCCGGCGAGCAGGGTCTCGGAAAAGAGTGCGAAGCGGTTGACCGGAATGGGTTCACTCCGGCCGGATGCGGGTGTGGTGCTGTCCATGATGCTCATTTTCTGTTCAGTTTCCGTGCCGTCAGCCCTTGAGGCCCTGGGTGGAGACGCCTTCAACGATGTAGCGCTGGAACACGAGGAAGAAGATCAGCACCGGGAGCAGGGCCAGGACGGACATGGCGATCATGGCCCCGTAGTCCGAGCTCTGGGTCTGGTCCACGAAGAGGCGCAGCGCCAGCGGCAGCGGGTACTTTTCCGGGGTGTTCAGGTAGAGCAGCGGGCCCAGGAAGTCGTTCCAGCTCCAGATGAAGGAGAAGATCGACGTCGAGATCAGGGCCGGTTTCATCAGCGGCAGCATGATGGAGCGGAAGATCCGCACGTGGCCGGCGCCGTCGATGCGCGCCGCCTCGTCCAGTTCGGCCGGGAGGTTGCGCATGAACTGGACCATCAGGAACACAAAGAACGCGTCAGCGGCGAGGAACTTGCCGATCAGCAGCGGAACGTAGGTGTCCACGAGGCCGAGCTGGTTGAAGACGATGTACTGCGGAATGATCACCACGTGGAAGGGCAGCAGCAGGGTGGCGATCATCATGCCGAAGAAGATGCTGCGGCCGGGGAACTTGATCCGGGCGAAGGCGTAGGCCGAGACGCTGAGCGGAGAGGATGGTGCCGACCACGGCGCCGATGGCCAGGACCAGGGAGTTGGTGAAGAACTGCAGGGTGGACACCCCGCCGATCCCGTCCATCGCCGTGACGAAGTTATCGAAGCTGAAGTTTTGGACCACAGCGACGTGTTGGCGCCGCCGATCTCGGCGTTGGGCTTGAAGGCCGAGGCCACCATCCACAGCGCCGGGTAGAGCACCACGCCGGTCAGGGCGAGGGCCACGAGGTGGAAGATGCCGCTCTTGACCCGCTTGTGCCGGCTGACTCGGATTTGGGGTTGTAGTCCGGCGCCTGGTGCGTCCGGGACGTGCTGCTTGGGGGTTGCCATGGTTGTCATTTCGAATCACCGCTGTAGTGGACCCAGGACTTGGAGGTTTTGAAGAAGATGAGGGTGATGATGCCGACGACGATCACCAGGAGCCAGGCCATCGCCGAGGCGTAGCCCATCCGGAAGTCGCTGAAGCCGCGCAGGTACAGGTAGAGGGTGTAGAAGAGGGTGGAGCCGGCCGGGCCGCCTTCACCGTTGGAGATGATGTAGGCCGAGGCTGAAGATCTGGAACGCGTGGATGGTTTCCATCAGCAGGTTGAAGAAGATCACCGGGGAGAGCATGGGCCAGGTGATGTTGAAGAACTTCCGCACAGGGCCGGCGCCGTCCATCGACGCCGCTTCGTAGAGCTCGCCGGGGATCTGCTTGAGGCCGGCGAGGAAGATCACCATCGGGGCGCCGAACTGCCAGACGGTCAGCAGGATCATCATGGCCATGGTCATGGACGGGTTGCCCACCCAGCCGCCCAGGTTGATGCCGAAGAAGGACAGCCCCTGGTCCACCGGGACCGGAATCGCCGAACATCGCTTTCCAGACGATGGCGATGGAGACGCGACGCGCCGATCAGGGACGGAGCGTAGAACGCTGAACGGTAGAAGCCCTGGCCGCTGCCGCTTGCTGTTCAGCAGCATGGCCACCGCCAGTGCCGCCGCCAGCTTCAGCGGGGTACCGAAGACCACATAGCCGAGGGTCACGCCCACCGACTGCAGGAACCGCTCGTCCTGGAACATGGTGGTGTAGTTGTCCAGCCCGATCCATTTGGGCGCGTCGAAGAGGTTGTAGTTCGTGAAGGACAGGTACAGCGAGGAAATCATCGGGCCCACGGTCAGGGCGATGAATCCCAGCAGCCAGGGCAACAGGAAGGTGTAGCCGGCCCGGGCATCCGCCCCGCGCCGCTTGGATTTGGGCTGGCGCGGCTTGCGCGGCGCGGCCGGCTTTGAGGGAGCGGACGACGACGGGCGCCTGCTCAGGGTTGGGCTTTGAGTCACGTGATCAGTCCGTCAGGGTCGGGAACGTCGGGCAGGCAATACGCTGCTCAGGCGTTCTGCTTGATGAGGTCTTCGGCTTCCTTGAACCACGCGTCGACGGCGCCGTCCACGGTCAGCTTGCCGTAGTTCAGATCGGAACCGACGCGCTTGAACGAGGCTTCCAGCGTGCCGAAACCGACGATGGGCGGCTCAGGTGCATCCTTGAGGTACTTCTCGATGGACTTCTCGTAATCAACAACCAGCTTGTCGGTACCTTCGAACGTGGTGCCGTCGCGCTGGGTCTTGGAGGCCGGAACACCGCGGGAGGTCTTGAAGATCTGGCCCACCTCCGGATCGTTGACCATAAAATCGATGAACCGGGCCGCAGCATCCTTGTACTTGGTCTTGGCGCTTGCCGCCATCAGCATGGAGGGCTTCAGGAACAGCCCCAGGTTCTCCGGGTCATCGGAGGGAACCGGGACAAGCTTGAGCTCCTTGGCGCCGCTGTCGCCGAGGTAGCTGGCCATGAAGTTGTCCCACGTGACCTCAGATGCCGGTGACGTTCGAGCCAAACGGGGACTTGGGGGCAAGCTGGGTCACGCGTTCTTCGGAAACGATGGCTGGAGTGCCGCGGAGCTCAGCGGTGACGTTCCACCACTTCTTCAGATCGTCCTTGGAGAACCCGAGCTTGCCGTCCTCAGTGAACGCCTCGATGTTGTTCTGCCGCAGCCAGATGTTGAACATCCACCAGATGGACGTGTAGTCCGTGGCGCCGAACAGGGCGCCTTTACCCTTGGCGCCCACCTCGGTGAGGAAGGCGTTGTAGTCCTTGTAGGTCCACTGGCCGTCAGGCTCGGCAATTCCGAGGGACGCGAGCTTGGCCGGGTCGTAGTACACCGCGAAGGCGTTGGTGCTGGTGGGGATGCCGTAGGTCTTGCCCTTGATCTGGCCGGACGGCAGGAGGGATTTCTCGAAGGCTGAGCGTGTCAATCTTGACGGTGCCCAGGTCCAGGAGCTGGTTGCGCTGGCCGTAGTCACGGAGGTAGGAGAGGTCCCACTGCATCACATCGGGAA
The DNA here is from genome assembly GCA_963741285.1 of uncultured Actinomycetota bacterium. Lineage (GTDB taxonomy): Bacteria > Actinomycetota > Actinomycetes > Actinomycetales > Micrococcaceae > Arthrobacter. The sequence continues at coordinate 234,914 of CAVUHH010000024.1, read as the reverse complement.
GGCCGCCGCCGGCAGCTTCCGTGGCGCGCTTCTGCCAGTAGCCTGCGAAGTCGGTGAAGTTGCCGTTGACCTTGATGTCCGGGTTCTTCCCCTCGAACAGGGCGATGGCCTTGCGGGTGCGCTCGGCGCGGTCGTCGTTGCCCCACCAGGTGTAGTTGATGGTGACGGGATTCTCTGCCGTGCCCGTCTGGCTGGCGGCGGGCGAACCGCAGGCCGCCAGTGCCGCGGCCGACGCCGAACCGATCGCCACCGTGGTGAGGAAATTCCTTCTTGTGATCATAAGAGCCTCCTTGCTCGGGTTGTGCAAAACCATTGCTCCGATAGCTTCGAGGGTGAGCTGTGAGCTGGCTTACACGCTTTCTGAATCGATACAATACGGGCATTCCCGAATTTGGGCAAGCGTTTTCCCAAGCCCGGGTTTGCGGTACGTTTAGTCCATTCGAAGACCAAAGGAGTCCCATGACTGTGCAGCAGACCACCGGCCCGGCCAGCGTCTGGAGCCTCGTCGAGGGGATCGCCTACGGTGGCGATTACAACCCGGAGCAGTGGCCGGCCAGCGTCCGGCTGGAGGACCTGGAGCCTGATGAAGGAAGCCGGCGTCAGCTTCCTGAGCGTCGGGATTTTCTCCTGGGCGCTGCTGGAACCAGCCGAAGGCCAGTATGACTTCGGCTGGCTGGACGACGTGCTGGACAACCTCGCCGCGAACGGCATCAAGGTGGCACTGGCTACGGCCACGGCCGCCCCGCCGGCGTGGCTGGTGCGCAAGCATCCCGAAATCCTCCCCGTCACGGCGGACGGGACCGTGCTGGGGCCGGGCTCGCGGCGGCACTACACGCCGTCGTCGGCCGTTTACCGCAGGTACGCCGCCGGCATCACGCGCGTCATCGCCGAGCGGTACAAGAACCACCCCGCACTGGCACTGTGGCACGTGGACAACGAGCTGGGCTGCCACGTTTCCGAGTTCTACGGCCCGGAGGACGCCGCTGCCTTCCGGGCGTGGCTGGAGCGGCGGTACGGCAACATCGAGGCGCTCAACGGTGCCTGGGGCACCGCGTTCTGGTCCCAGAACTACGGCTCGTTCGAGGAGATCCTGCCGCCCGGCGCCGCTCCTTCAACGCTCAATCCGGGCCAGCAACTGGACTTCCGTCGGTTCAACTCCTGGGCCCTGATGGACTACTACCGCGAGCTGGCGGCGGTGCTGCGCGAGGTCACGCCCGGCGTTCCGGCCACCACCAACCTGATGGCATCCAGCGCCACCAAAGCCCTGGACTACTTCGACTGGGCCAAGGACCTTGACGTCATCGCCAACGACCATTACCTCGTGGCCGCGGATCCGGAGCGGCACATCGAACTGGCGTTCAGCGCGGACCTGACCCGCGGAATCGCCGGCGGTGACCCGTGGATCCTGATGGAACATTCGACGTCGGCCGTCAACTGGCAGCCGCGGAACCAGCCCAAGATGCCGGGCGAGATGATGCGCAATTCGCTGGCCCATGTAGCCCGCGGCGCGGACGCCGTGATGTTTTTCCAGTGGCGGCAGAGCTTTGCCGGGTCGGAGAAATTCCACTCGGCGATGGTCCCCCACGGCGGGCGTGACACGCGTGTGTGGCGCGAGGTGGTGGGCCTGGGCTCCGCCCTGAAGCGGCTCGCACCGGTCCGCGGTTCCCGGGTGGAATCACGCGTGGCGATCGTCTTCGACTACGAAGCCTGGTGGGCCAGCGAAATCGACTCCAAGCCGAGCGAGGACCTGAAATACCTGGACATGCTGCGGGCTTTCCACCGGTCCCTGTTCCTGCGCGGGATTGCCGTGGACATGGTCCACCCGTCGGCCCCGCTCGAAGGCTACGACCTGGTGCTGGTGTGCACGCTGTACTCGGTCACGGACGCGGCGGCGGCAAGCATCGCTGCTGCCGCGCGGGCCGGCGCCACCGTGCTGGTCACCTACTTCAGCGGGATCGCCGACGAAAACGACCACATCCGGCTGGGCGGCTATCCCGGAGCCTTCCGCGAACTGCTGGGGATCCGGGTGGAGGAATTCCATCCGCTGCTGGCCGGCGGCCGGCTGAAGTTGAGCGACGGCGGGATGTCCACCATCTGGAGCGAGCATGTCCACCTCGCCGGCGCCGAGGCCGTGCAGACCTTCGCGGAGTATCCCTTGGAGGGGGTCCCGTCCCTGACCCGTCACGCCGCTGGTTCCGGTGCTGCCTGGTACCTGGCCACGTTCCCGGACCGTGATGGGATCGAAGCACTCGTGGACCGGCTGCTGGCCGAATCCGGCGTGGCACCCGCTGCTGTGGCCGACGCCGGCGTGGAGCTGGTCCGCCGCCGCGCCGACCGACGGCAGCAGGTACCTTTTCGCCATCAACCACACCGGGGCAGCGGCCGCGGTGGAGGCAGCCGGTGTGGACCTGCTGACCGGGGCGGCTTTTGCCGGGACGGTTGAGGCCGGTTCAGTTGCGGTGATTGCCGAGGACTGATCCGGGAGACCCGGCACCCGGGTGGGGCTGCCTGGCTGGCGCTTGTCACTGCCAGGCAGGGGACGTTCAATTGAATATGGTGAGTTTGCGGGCTGCCGTATCGCCTTTGCTTAAACGTCCACGCGGGAAACTACAGCTACAACAACTCGTAGCGGCCGTTGTCTCGGCTTCCGTAGCGGTGGCGTTACTGATGGTCCCGTCGGCAACACCATTGCCTGCGGAGTCCGCGCTGGCCCCATCCGGAGAGTGGGTTTCCCTGGCGCCTGGCCCCGCCCCTGCGAGCAACCCCCTGCAGGGCTTCGTTCCGTACGAAGGTTCCTTCACTGCCGCGCCCTATTCCATGGAGTGGTTCTACATTCCGGTCAGCGCCGTGGTGACAGACTTCGGAGTGTATAACTGGTCTGTCCTGGACGCGTCGCTGAATTCAATTGCCTCGCGTGGCCATCAGTCCGCCTTCAGGTTTTACCTTGACTACCCGGGTGAGGCCAGCGGCGTGCCCGAGTTTCTCCTTGAGGACGGGCTCGCCACCAACACCTACAACGATCATGACAACCAGGGGATAAGCCTCTCCCCGGATTACAACGACCCGCGCCTCATCGATGAACTGGAAGATTTTATCGCTGCTCTTGGCGCCCGCTACGACGGAGATCCGCGGATCGGATTCATCCAGCTGGGCCTTTTGGGGTTCTGGGGGGAATGGCACACATTTCCCCATGATGGGTCCGGGGCATCCGGGGACTGGTCTCCACCAGTGGCCATACAGCAGCGGGTACTCGAGGCTTACACCGAGGCCTTCACCAAAACAAAGCTTCAGGCGCGCTACCCCGATTCGAACAACACCGGCCTCAACGTTGGCTACCACGACGATTCCTTCGCTGTGGAGACCTTGCCGGGACCGGGCTGGCACTTCGTGGACCAGCTGAGGCAGGCGGGCGTGTCGGAGAAGTGGCTGACTCAACCAATCGGCGGGGAACTCGGGGGTGAAATTCAGCAGTGCATCTTCGACTCACCAATGCGTTGCCCAGTAGTAGAGGAAGGCGCCGACAACGATTTTTCAGGGAGCGTCCAGGCAACGCACGCCTCATGGATACTCAATCAGTACGCGTTCGCCCCAGGCTATACAGGGCAAGCCCTCAGCAATGCGGCAGCGGCATCCCAGTCACTCGGCTACCGTTTCCAGGCCACAGCCTTCTCCGTCTCACACGGACCGAAAAAATGGCAAACCGATCTGAATGTCATGGTCCGCAACGTCGGAATTGCTCCTTTCTACTATGACTGGCCCATACAGATCGCCGCAGCTGGCAAAGACGGCAGAATTGTCCGCACGTGGACCACTTCCTGGCAGCTCACCGGGCTAAAACCCGGCATGTCGCTGCAGTGGAAGACCCCACTCGAAACAAGCGGGCTTCCCTCCGGCGACTACACGCTCCTGATGCGGCCTGCCAATCCCCTCGCCAACGGGGTACCCCTGCGCTTCGCGAACGCTTCCCAGGACCAGACGGTCACGGGATGGCTGACACTGGGCCGCAGCCACTTCACGGCTTCGTAAGGACACTTCCCGGCTTTGTAAGGAGGAGGTCCACGCGGGACGGGAACCGGACCCTAAACACCACAGCCCCGGCCGGAACCAAAGGTTCCAGCCGGGGCTGTGGTGACCACCCGACGTCGTACGCTTCCTGCGGCGCCGCCAGGTCTCTCTAAAGGTGCCGGGACGCAGGCCCCGGTGTGCCGCTAGCTGATGGCGGACTTCATTTCGTCGTGGGCCTTCTTGCCGGCGTCCTCAGTGGACAGTCGGTTGAACAGGACCTCGGAGGTGTACCGCTTGACGATTTCCTGGATGGCGCCGGCACCCTTCGGCGGCGGAGCCGGAGCCTCGCCGAGCTCACCCTTGATCTGGTCGATGAACTTGACCACCTTGATGTCGGCGGGGGTCAGCTTCGACTCGATGGCTGCGCGGACGTCCGAGTTGGGGTACACACCGCGGTCTGCCAGCAGGGCCTCGCCGGCCTTTTCGCTGTTGGCCAGGAAGTTGATGAACTTGGCGGTTTCCTCAGGGTGCTTGGTGCGCGATGAGGCGGACCAGAACTGGGATGCCTTGTACCAGAGCTTGGCGTCGGCAGCCTTGCCCGTGGTGGACGGGAAGCGGAGGATCTGCAGGTCCGAACCGGCAGCCTTCTCCAGCGCCGGCAGCTGGTTGGACCACCAGAACGCCAGCCCGTTCTTGCCCGTAGCCAGGCCGCTCTGGTCAAGCGGCGCGGCCTCGGCTTCCACTACCTCGGAGGCCGACGGCACAGCCTTCTTCTCGCTGAGTTCCTTCAGGAATGACCACCACCCGGCGATGTCGCTGGGCTCAAACCCCAGCTTGCCGTCAGGGGTGTACAGGGTCTTGCCGTTCTGCCGGAGCCAGACTGCCAGCGACGCCTCGTCCGTGCCGTAGGCGGCGGAGCCGTACGTACCCTTCGGGGACTTTTCGGTGAGTTCGGCGGAGATGCGGCCGAAGTCTTCCCAGGTCCAGGTCTTGTCGTCCGGAAGTTCAACCCCTGCGGCCTTGAAGACTTCCGGGTTGGCCAGGATGGTGGCGGCATTGATGCCGGCCGCGATGCCCGTCAGGCCCTTCTCGCCCTTCCCGGCGTTGAGGGCTGCCTCGTCGAGCTTTGACGTGTCGACGTCGTACTTGGACAGGTCCAGCAGCGCGCCGCGCGTTGAGTACTCGGTGATGTACTTCTCGTCCATCTGGATGATGTCCGGAGCATCGTTGGCCGCAACCTGGGTGGCCAGCTTGTCCCAGTATCCGCTCCAGTCGCCGTACTCGGGCTTGATCTTGATGTTGGGGTTCTCGGCCTCGAAGGCGGCGATGGCGGCCTGGGTGACCTGCGCCCGCTTGTCGCTTCCCCACCAGGAGAAGCGCAGCTCAACGGGTCCGCCATCGCTCTGCGGGGTGGCTCCACCACCGCAGGCACTCAGGGCAAGCACGACGGCGGCTGCCGCAGCAACGACGCCCGTCTTGCGGAAACGGCGCGGTGCACCGGTGGATGACAACTCTGCCGTACGGTTTTTGGCATCTGACTCAGTGCGGTGAAAAAGCGCCACTGGGTACTCCGATCTTCATTGACCTGGTTATGGGGGGAAGTAAACGAGAAAGCGTTTTCTTAAGTCTCATACTATAAGTTCGTGACTTGTATTACAAGGTGTTTTTCCTGGTTTGTCCGCAAAGCCCAGGACCAGGGGTCAGGTGGAAGCTCCCGCACCAACCGGCGCGGACGCGCCAACCGGCACGGCGGGACGCGCAAACCGGCAGCGGGACGCGCCAATGGCCCATCCCCGGCGGACGGGCCATTGGCTGAAACAAGGGTGCTTCGCTGGACCTACTTGACCGGTTTTATTTGATGCCGGTGGTGGCGATGCCCTTGATCAGGAACCGCTGGCCGAAGAGGAACACCAGGAACACCGGCAGCAGGGACACGATGGACATCGCGAACAGCGATCCCCAGCTGGTGGCGGACTGCGAATCCACGAAGGCGCGAAGGGCCACGGGAACGGTGAACATGTCGGGATCCGTCAGGTAGATCAGGGCGCCGAAGAAGTCGTTCCAGGTCCAGATGAAGGTGAAGATGGTGGTGGTGGCCAGGGCCGGCACCATCAGCGGCAGGATGACCCGCAGGAAGATCCGCGGGTGGCCGGCGCCGTCGATCCTTGCGGCCTCGTCAAGGTCCTTGGGAATGCCGCGGATGAACTGGACCATCAGGAACACGAAGAACGCGTCGGTGGCCAGGAGCTTGGGCACGATGAGCGGCCAGAAGGTGTTCACCCAGCCGATCTGCGAGAACAGGATGTACTGCGGGACGATCACCACGTGGAACGGCAGCATGATGGTCAGCAGCATGATGCCGAAGAACAGCTTCTTGCCGGTGAACTGCAGCCGGGCAAACGCGTAGGCGGCCATGGAGCAGGAGATGAGGTTTCCCAGGATGGAGCCGATCACCACGATGGCTGAGTTGAGCATGTAGTGCCCGAACGGGTGGGTCAGCGCGGACCAGCCGTCCGTGTAGTTGCTCATCTCGAGGCTGTTGAGCCACAGCCCCGGCTCGCGGAAAATCAGCTCATTGGCCCGGAGCGAAGAAACAACCATCCACAGCAGCGGGTAGATCATGAGGCCGCCGGCGAGGATCAGGATGCCATGTTTGATCAGGGCCTTGGTGCGGGCAGCCCGGCTGAAGGCGAGCGTGCCGCGGGACTCGCGGCGCTTCACGGGCTTGCGGTGGTTCGTAGGCTTACCGGCGCCGGTGTTCTTGTCCGGGGCGGGCAGCGTCTCAAGCTTAGTCGTCATAGAAAACCCAATACTTTGCAGCGATGAAGTTGATGGCGGTGAACACACCGATGATGACCAGCAGGAACCATGCCATGGCGGAGGCGTAGCCCATGTCGAACTGGCCAAAGCCCTTCTGGTACAGGTACAGCGTGAAGAACATCGTGGAGTCCGACGGGCCGCCGTTGCCGCCCGAAACGATGAACGCCTGCGTGAAGGACTGGAACGATCCGATGATCTGGAGCACCAGGTTGAAGAAGATGATGGGGCTGAGCATCGGCAGCGTGATCTTCCAGAACTGCTGAAGCGTGGTGGCGCCGTCAACCTTGGCGGCCTCGTAGTACATCACCGGGATCTGCCGGAGGCCGGCCAGGAAGATGATCATGGGAGCACCGAACGTCCACACGTGCAGCAGGACGATGGACCCCAGTGCCGTGCTCGGATCGGAAATCCAGCCCGGACCCTGGATGCCAACAAGGGCCAGCGCCTGGTTGACCAGGCCGGTGGTGCCGAAGATCTGCTTCCACAGGATGGCAACAGCCACGGAACCGCCCAGCAGGGACGGCAGGTAGAAGACCGAGCGGTAGAACGGCAGCCCGCGCAGGCCCTTGTCCAGCACCAGCGCGATCAGCAGCGCAACACCGAGCTGCAGCGGCACGCCAACAAACACGTACGTGAACGTCACGCCGAGCGAGTTGTGCAGCCGGGCGTCACCGAACATGCGGATGAAGTTGTCCAGCCCCACCCATTCCGGCGGCTGGAGGAGGTTGTAGTCCGTAAAGGACAGGTACAGCGACATCAGCATCGGGCCGACGGTGATGGCAACCAGGCCCACCAGCCACGGCAACAGGAAGATGTACGCGGCCTTGTTGTCCCGGCCGTTGGCTTTTTTCTCTGCCGCCGTCATCGGGCCTTTGCGGCGCTTGAGGGTGCTCAGTTCACTGATGGCACTCATTGCGGCAACTCCGTTTCACGCAGCAGACCCGCTGCAGCCGGCATTCCTGCCGGGCACGGCGTCCTGGGTATATGTCTAGCGGCCATGTGGCCTCCTTTGGTCATCGTGGCCCTCCACGTCTGGTTTGATCGCACTGGGCGATCCATGTGTGCACCGTCTCCGGCGGCGGACTCACCTGGTGTGCAGCTGTCCGGATCCGGCCTCCGTCACGCGGGACGTTGAAAGCGGCTCCGTACCAAAGTAAACGGTTTCTTGACTCCTGTATAGCCCTTTGCTAATTTTTGAGAAAGCGTTTTCTGTAACCGGATCACTCTACCGACAGTTCACCTTCTGTCCCGATCCGCCGCGCCTCCTCCCGTCCCTATCCACCGAACAACAGGCAGGTCAGTGAGCACGGATTCCCGGCCGGCCCGGCCCAGCGCAATTGCAGGCTACGAGAACTGGCCTGCCTACGTCCGTGACCGGCCGCGCTACCGGGCAGCCACCCCGGCGGCGCAGGATCTTTCGGACGCCCTGGGCGTTCCGGCAGTTGTTCCCGCGGCGGACGTCACGGTCCACTGGGAGGAAACGTACGACGGCGTCACCACCTCCCAGCTCAGCTGGCAGTTGGGCTTTGGTCCCCGCACCACGGGCTGGCTGATGCGGCCGGCCGGGAGTTCCGGGCCGCTGCCCGGCGTGCTTGCCCTGCACTGCCACGGGGGAAACAAGTTCGGTGGAGCGGACCGGCTGGTCACGCTTCCTGAGCCGCACCCCTCCGCAGTGGAAGCCCGCGCCCGGCACTACGCAGGACGCGCACTGGCCACGGATATCGCCCGCCAGGGCTTCGCCGTCCTGGCCCACGACGCTTTCGCGTGGGGCAGCAGGCGCTTCGACCTGTCCAGCCCGCCGTGGCGGACGGAAGCCGCGCTGGAGGCGAGGAACTCGCAATGGCGGGAGGCCGGCGTCGTACCTTCCGATGCGGAGCTGTACAACGCCGCCGCGGGAATCCATGAGGACACCGTGGCCAAGGCCGCAGGCCTGCTGGGCACCAGCCTGGCGGGGATGGTGGCCCACGATGACCTGGCCGCCCTGGAAGTCCTCGCCGGCCTGCCCGGGGTGGACGCGGAGAGGCTGGGCTGCATCGGGTTCTCCGGTGGAGGTGGGCGGGCCGCGGCCCTGGCAGTCCTCAGCCCGCGGATCCGGAACTATGTGGTCACGTGCATGATGGCCACGTTCCAGTCGCTGCTGCCCGCCTACCTCGATGCCCATTCCTGGCTGCTCCAGACCCCAGGCCTCTGGCAGCTGGGCGACTGGCCGGAACTGAGCGGACGGTCCGGCGCCGACGGATTCCTGGTGCAGTACGCACTGGCCGACGAACTGTTCCCGGAAGACGGGATGCGGGACGCCCACCGGATCCTGGAGTCGCTGCACCCGGCCGGCTCCTACACTGGGAGTTTCTGGCCGGGCGGGCACGTCTTCACCGTCGAGATGCAGAATGAAGCAATCAGCTACCTGTCCAGGGCCCTGTGCCCAGCGGCCCAGAATCTTTCTCCCCTACCCACCCCTTAGCCACCGAGGACCTTTGATGATTCAGCAATCCGCCCCCGCGGCATCCGCCATCTCCGCAACGGCAGGCGAACTTCCGGCAACCCTCCCGCGCGTGGCATTGGTGGGTGTGCACGGTTTTGGCGAGTCGCATCTGGCCAACCTCGCCAGGCTTGGGAAGGCCGGCGTCCTGGAACTGGTGGCGGTGGCTGATCCCAACCCGCCGGAGAAGGGCGCGCTTGCAGCGTCCGTGGCCGTCTTCAACACCCTGGACCAGCTGCTGGCGGCCGGGCACGGTCCCGGACGTGGTCATCCTGGCCACGCCCATCCAGACGCACGCTCCCCTGGCCCTGGCGGCCTTGGCCGCCGGTGCCGACGTGTACGTGGAGAAGCCGCCGGTGGCATCAATGGCCCAGTTCCAGGAGGTGCTGGCCGCCGCCGAAGCCGCCGGCCGGCTTGTTCAGGTTGGCTTCCAGAGCCTGGGCTCGCGGGCCCTGCCGGAAATCCGGAACACCATCGAATCCGGCGGCATCGGAGACGTGCTGGGGCTGAGCGCCACCGGCATGTGGGTCCGGACCAAGGGTTACTTCAAGCGCTCCCGGTGGGCGGGCAAACGCAGCCTGGACGGCATCGACGTGGTGGACGGCGTGGCCACCAACGCCTTGGCGCACGCCGTGGCCACCGGCCCTGAACATGGCCGGCGCCCACACTGTTGCCGACGTCGCCGCCGTGGAGACGGACCTCTACCGCGCCAACGACACCCAGAGCGATGACACATCCGTGATCCGGGTCCGCACGGCGGCCGGCCAGACCCTGCTCTGCGCCCTCACCCTCTGCGCCCCCGAACAGCAACGGCCTTCCGTCACGGTCCATGGGACGCGGGGGGAGATGACGTTCTTCTACACCGAGGACGAGCTGGTCACCACCACGGCGGACGGCGAGCGCCGCCAGACGTTCGGCCGGGCCGACCTGCTGGAGAACCTCCTCGCGGCCAGGGCTTCCGGCACTCCGCTTGCTCAGCGCCCTGCCGGATACCGGTGCTTTCATGTGCGTGCTCGAAGCCATCCGCACCGCACCCGCACCCCAGGAAATCGGCGCCGGCCATGTCAGTTGGGAGGGCGACGGCGACGACGCCCACCCGGTGGTCCACGGCATTGCCGGCCTGATCGAACGCGCCGCCAAGGCACAGGCCACCTTCGCCGAACTGGGCGTCCCCTGGGCCCGCAGCCTGCCGCCGGTCCGGACCTTCGACCTTGCCGGGCATCCCGTCGCCGACTACCAGGACGGCAGCCACATCCGCGCCGTGTCCTCGCCACGCCCGTACCTGCACCCCGTCCGCACCCTGGCCGGGACCGTTGTGACGGACCACCAGCCGCTGGACCATGTGTGGCATCTGGGCGTGGGGGTGGCGCTCCAGGACGTGGACGGCGTCAACTTCTGGGGCGGCCGCACCTACACCCGGGCTGCCGGGGAGTACGTCTGGCGTCCCGACCACGGCAGCATCGTCCGGGCCGGCGAACCCTCCCTCGGCGAACCGTCCGGGCAGGATGGCGGGCTGACCGAGAACCTCTCCTGGAACGGGCCCGACGGTGCTCCCCTCCTGACCGAGCAGCGCACCTGGACGTGGGCCGCCGTCGGGCCTTCCGCCTGGCGCCTCACCCTGGACTTCGCGCTCTCCCCGGCCGGCAATCAGCCGGTGAGCCTGGGCAGCCCGGGTTCCAACGGCCGCGTTGGTGGCGGGTACGGCGGGTTCTTCTGGCGCCTTCCCGAATGTTCCGGGGCGAGCGTCTGGACGCCGTTGGGAGCGGGTGAGTCCGCCGTGCACGGGAGTGTTGACGCCGTGGCTCGCGTGGTCGGGCGGCTTCACGGGGCAGGCAGGCGGCGACGCCACCCTCGTGTTCGTGGCCGCGGCGGATTCAACGGACCCGTGGTTCGTCCGGGTGGACGGCTACGCGGGTGTTGGCCAGTCGCTGGCATGGGACGCGCCGGTGATTGCCGAACCCGGCGTCCCGGTCCGCCGCAGCGTGACGGTGTTCATCGCCGACGGGATTTTGGGTACTGACGACATCGAGACATTGATCAATACACAGGGGGACAACTCATGAGCCAGACAACAATTGCTGCCACGCCGTCGTCGCAGCTGACCGAAGCCACGGCCTTCACCGGCGAAGGCCGCCGCACGCCGCCAGCATCCGCGCCGGACCGGGCCATCAAGCGGCGCCGTGTCCTGGACATCCTGGATGCCAAGGGGCAGGACTCGTTGCTGCTGACCACGCACACCTCGCTGGCCTGGTACCTGGACGGCAGCCGCGTCCACATCAGCCTGGCCGGCGATCCCATCGCCGCGCTGCTGGTGGACCGGGAGGGCGACCACCTCGTGACGTTCAACAACGAGGCCGGGCGGATTGCGGCCGAAGAGCTCCCCGCCGGGGTCGCCCTCCACAGCGTGCCTTGGTACGGGAACCTGCACGAGGCTGCCGCCGCCGTCGGACATTCCGCTGGAAGGGGCACCGGCACCCCGCTGGCCGAGGCCTCGGTGGCCACCGAGCTGAGGGCTGCCCGGCAGCAGCTGCTGCCCGGCGAGAGCGCCCGCTATGCCCGCCTCAGCGCCGAACTGGCCGGCATCATGACCGATGTGCTGTCCACCGCCCGGCCGGACACCACGGAATTCGAACTCGTGTCCGCCCTGGCGGCCCGCGTTGTTGGAGCGGGCGCGGAGCCCCTGGTGCTCCTGTGCAACGGCAGCACCCGGAGCGACTTCCGGCACCCGCTGGCCACCCACGCGCCTCTCGGCCGCCGCGCCATGGCCGTGGTGTGCGCCCGCAGGGATGGCCTGGTCGCGAACATCACCCGTTGGGTAAGGTTCGACGCCGGCACCCCCGAAGAGCTCGACGCCGAGTCCCGGATCGCCGCCGTTGAGGCGGACATCTTCGATGCGACCGTCCCCGGCGCCCGCCTGAGTACTGTTTTTGGTGAGATCAAGGCGGCCTATGTCCGGCACGGTTTCGGCTCGGAGCAGTGGGAGCAGCACCATCAGGGCGGACCGGCAGGCTACGCGGGGCGGGATCCGCGCGTCACCGCGGCCGTCACCGACACTGTGGTGGTGAACCAGCCGTTTACGTGGAACCCGTCGGGCCCGGGTGTGAAGATCGAGGATACGGTCCAGCTCACGGAGTCTGGCCTGAAAGTCCTGACCGTGGATGACCGCTGGCCTGCCACCACGGTCAACGGCCTGCTGCGGCCCGTCACCCTGCAGCTGTAGGCCCAGACGCTCTCTCACTTAATGTGGATTTTTCGGCGATCCTCTCTCACTTAACGCCGCTGTCCCCAATGCTGAGCTAACAACTCAAACGCGAAAACGCTCCCCCAGTCGTAGCCGTAGCCCGGCGACAACTGAGGGAGCGTTTTCGGTTTAGCCCGCATCATCTGGGAGTGCGTCCGGCCAACTGCTACGACCAACTGCTGCGGCCGTCACACCCCAGCCCAAGCCCGGACGCTCTCTCACTTAATGTGGTTTTTTCGGCAATCCTCTCTCACTTAACGCCGCTGTCCCCCAGCGCTGAGTTAACAACCCAAACGCGAAAACTCCCCCAGTCGTAGCCGTCCTCCTGGCAACAACTGAGGGAGCGTTTCGAATAAACCCACATCAAATGAGAGAGCGTTTCGAATAAACCCACATCAAGTGAAAGAGGGTTTCTAGGGGAGGCGGAGCTCGCCGTCCACGCGGCGCGGGATGCCCAGCGGGTTGCTGTCGCGCAGCGCCGGGTGCAGGACCGTTTCCGGAGCGTCCTGGTAGGCGACGGGTCGCTGGAAGCGGCGGACCGCCGTCGCGCCTACCGAGGTGAACAGGGACGTGGTGGCCGGGTACGGGCCGCCGTGCTGCTGCGCCCAGTTCACTGCGACGCCGGTGGGCCAGCCATCGAAGAGTACCCGGCCAGCCAGGCCGGACAGCTGCTCCACCAGGTCCGAGACGTCCTCACCGGGCTGGGCGTGGACGGTGGCGGTCAGGCTGCCGGGAACCTTGGCGAGGACGGCGGAAAGTTCCTCCTGGTCCGTGTATTCGATCAGCAGGGTGGTGGGGCCGAAGCATTCCTCCAGCAGCTCGTCCGGACGCTCCAGGACATTGGCCGCGGAGGTGGAGAAGACCACGGGGGCGGCGCCGTCGCGGGTGGCGTCCTGGTCCGCGGTGCCGCTGACGATAGTCACATCGGGCAGCGATGCCACGCTGCGCAGGCCGTCCGGGTAGGCGTCGGAGATCCGGGTGGTGAGCATGGCCGCCGTCGGCTTGTCCTTGCTGGCCTCAGCCAACTGTGCGGCGAATCCACTACCCGCCGGGATGAAGACCAGGCCGGGCTTGGTGCAGAACTGGCCGGCACCCATGGTGAACGATGCCGCAAGTCCCGCCGCGAGCTGGCCGGAACGCTCCGCCAGCGCGGCCGCGGTGATGACCACCGGGTTCAGGCTGCCCAGCTCGCCGTAGAACGGGATGGGATCGGGCCGCGAGACAGCGAGGTCAAAGAGCGCCCGGCCGCCGGGGATGGAGCCGGTGAAGCCCACGGCCTTGATGGCGGGATCCTGGACCAGGGCAGTACCCACCTCGCGGCCGCTCACCAGCGCAAACAGACCCTCCGGCGCTCCGGCCGAACGCAGGGCTTCGGTGACAACGTTGGCCGTCCGCTCGGACAGCTTCAGGTGGCCCGAGTGGGCCTTGACGATCACCGAGGAGCCCACTGCCAGGGCAGATGCGGTGTCACCGCCTGCCACCGAAAACGCGAACGGGAAGTTCGAGGCGGAGAAGACGGCCACCGGGCCGATGGGACGCAGGATGCGGCGCAGGTCCGGCTTCGGCGGTGTGGCGGTCGGGTCCGCGTGGTCAATGACGGCTTCCAGGTAGGAGCCTTCGGTGATGACGCGGGCGAACAGCCGCAGCTGCCCGGACGTGCGGGCCACCTCGCCGGTCAGCCGGACAGCGCCGAGGCTGGTCTCCGAATCGGCGACCTCCACCAGTTCGGCCACGTTGGCGTCCAACGCATCGGCGACGGCGTTGAGCCAGCCTGCGCGCTCGGTGTCCGAGGCGGCCGCCGCGATGGAGGCGGCCCGGGTGGCGGCGGCCGTGAGTTCGGCGAGGGAAAGGGTTGCAGTTGTCACTGGAGATACCTGATTTTCGTCGGGAGTGGTGGTGTCTGCGTGGGTGGGAGTCGTTGCAGGCTGTCAGCCCTGCGGGGTCTCCGTGAACCGGAAGCCCAGTCCTGGCTGGTCAGTCAGCGTCACGCGGCTGTTGCTGAAGCGGACCGGGGACGGCCCGGCCAGGATGCCCAGCTGCTCGAAGGACGCGTCCTCCACGTCCTCCACGAGTGTGGGTTCGGCCAGGGTGAGGGCCAGCTGCCCGGAAAGTTCCGGCAGCAGGTGTGGCATCACGCGGATGCTGTTGGTCCGGGCCAGCTCCACGATCCGCCGGAACGGCGTGATGCCGCCTACCCGGATGAGGTTGGGCTGGATGATGTCCACCGCCTCCGCCTCAATGAAATCGCGGAAGCGGTAGATGGTATGCAGGTTTTCGCCCAGGGCGATGGGCACGGGTGAGTGCTTCCGCAGCCGGCGGTAGGCCCAGAGGTCGTCCGCGCGGATGGGCTCCTCGAGCCATTCCAGCCCGTACTCCGCGAGCACGTCCAGGGCCTTGAAGGTGGTGGGCAGGTCCCAGCGCTGGTTGGCGTCGATCATCAGCTTCCGGTCCGGGCCAAGCACGGACCGGACTGCGGCCACACGCTCGGCGTCCTCGCGGATGTCCGGCTTGCCCACCTTGATCTTGACTGCCCTGTGCCCGGCGGCCACCCAGCGTTCGGTCTGGGCCACCAGCTCTTCCAGCGTGTAGTGGAGGTTCACCCCGGAGCCGTACACCTCCGCGGACTCCTGCCGCTGGCCCAGCAGGCCAGTGACTGAAGTCTGCGCCCGGCGCGCCTGCAGGTCCCAGAGGGCCAGGTCGACGCCGGACATGGCGATGGTGGTCAGTCCCCCGCCGCCGGCCTCATGCAGCCGCTTCCACAACGCGTCCCATACCGTCTCGGGGTTGGCGGGCAGCCCTGTGACGAAGGGGGCGATGTCGTGGTCGAGGAGGGCCTTGACGGCCTGCGGGCCGATGGTGGGCGTCCAGGAGAAACCGTGCCCCGCACCGCCGTCGTCCGTCTGGATTTCCGTGACGATCACGTGATTTTCCGGCGCCTCGACGCCCCAGCTGCGGCGCAGCGGGACCGTCAGGAGTCGGGTGGACAGACCGGTAATAACCGGAGCGGTCCGGACGGCTTCGACGGCGGGCGCACTCATCAGCGGCCGGCCAGCTCGTAGCCCCTGGCCAGGATGGACTTCAGCTGGACCAGCTGGTCCTCGGTGGGGTCCACCAGGGGCGGGCGGACCGGGCCAACAGGCAGTCCGCCCAGGCGCAGGCCGGCCTTGATCAGCGAGACGCCGAAGCCCGGAGTCTGGTCGCGGAGCCGGACCAGCGGAGCATAGAAGCCTTCCAGCAGGGCGTTGCGGCGGTCCTCATCGCCGGCCATGTAGGCGTCGTAGTAGGCCTTGGCGATCTCCGGTGCCATGGCGAACGCTGCCGACGAGTACAGCGGGATGCCCAGGCCGCGGTAGGCGCCCTGCGTCAGTTCCGCGGTCAGCAGGCCGTTGAAGAACGCGAAATCCTCGCGTCCCGTGGCACGCACAGCGGACACAATTTCCTGGGCCAGGCCAACATCGCCGAGCCCGTCCTTGAAGCCCACCACTTTGGGGTTGGCGGCCAGCCTGGCTATGGAGGCGGCAGTGAACTTGGCGTTGCCGCGGTGGTACACGATCACCGGGAGGCTGCTGGCATCCGCCACCGCCTCGATGTACGCCACCAGGCCGTCGGTGGGACCCGTGACCAGGTACGGCGGAAGGACCAGGAGCGCGTCGGCGCCGGCTTCCTCAGCAACCCGGGCGGCAGCAATGGCATGGCCCAGCGGGCCGCCGGCGCCGGCGACTACCGGCACCTTGCCGGCCACAACCTCGACGGCGGCAGTCACCACGGTGCGCACCTCGTCGATGCTCAGGGCATGGAACTCGCCGGTGCCGCAGGCGGGAAACACGCCGCCGGGTCCGAACGGGAGCCGTGAGCCGATGTGCTCCTTGAGGAGCTCCACATCAACGGTGCCTTCCGGCGTGAACGGGGTGACGGGGAAGAACAGAACGCCGTCGAATTTCATGGTGTCTCCTTGGATCCGGCTCCGGCTGTGACCAGCGAGGCGGACGTCTCGTCGTTGAGGGTGGTGTCTGATTTGAGCTCGGTCCGCCAGCTGCGCTTGGGCGTCCAGCCCAGCAGCTCACGGGCCTTGGCAATGGAAAAAGCAGGGTTGGTGCCGGTCAGTCCGGCGGCAAGATCTTCACTCCCCGGCAGGAACCTGGGCATCAGTTCCGCCAGCGGCGCCGTGGCCAGGGCATCCGCGGCGCCCACAAAGAAGGTTTCCCCGTTCGGGATGGTGTCCATCTTGTGCAGGAGCACATCAAGGAAGTCGGCGACGTCGCGGGCATCCACGTAGTTGAACAGGGCCGGCGCGGACAACGCGGGGTCGGCCAGGCGTTCGGCCACGGTGTGTCCCTGCTGCGTGGGCGCGCCTTCCCATTCCTCCGGCGAAATGACGTAGCAGGGCCGGAAGGCGGCGTAGCGGATCTTCTCCCCCTGCGCCGCGGCGAACATTTCCACGGTCTGCTCGGCGATCAGTTTGGACAGCGCGTAGGCGTTCCAGGGCTTCGGCGTGGTGCGTTCATCCAGCGGGAAAGCCGCGGGCAGCCAGCCCGCGGGGCAGCCGTAGCCCAGCGCGGTGGGGCTGCTGGCCGTCACGATCTTGCCGATCCCCAGTTCCGTGGCCGCGCTGATGACTGCGTAGGCGAGGCGCGTGTTCGTGGCGAAAATGACGTCCTCAGGTGCGCTGAACGGCACGGCGATCGCGGCGAGGTGGATGACGGCGTCGGGCTTGGTTTCCCGGAGGAGGCGCAGCGCCTCGCCTGGGGCCGAGAGATCGCCGGTGACCTGCACAACGCCGGCCGGCAGCTGGTCCGCCGGGATGGCGTCGCGGTCCACAGAGATGACCTCGTGGCCCGCTTCCGCGAGCCCCGCCACGACGCTGCGTCCCAGGCGGCCGGAGCCGCCGGTGACAAAAATCCTGCTCATGTTGGTTCCTTTGGGAATTCGGGCGGCGGACTAGGCGCCGCGGCGAAGGTCTGCGCCGAGGTGAAGATCCTCGATGCGCACGGGCAGGGAGGACTCCAGCGACAGGTTGCCGGCAATTCCCACGGACACGGAGCGGAGTCCGTCGAGGTAGCCGGAAGGCCGGCCCAGCGGATCCTCGCCGGGACCGTTGAAGAGGTCGGAGAGGAGCAGATCGTCGCCGCCGCCGTGGCCGCCCGCACCGTTGACGATGGGCACTTCGTAGGCGGGCTCCCAGTGGCGCTGGACCACCAGGCGTTCGCCGTTGCGCCGGATGGCGTCTTCCTCCTCGATGGGGGTGGCGCTGGGGTCCACCACGGTCTTTTTGTCCGTGCTGTTGAGGACGGCGGCGCGTTCCACCACTTCGAGTTCGGCGCGGCCTTCGGTGCCGTTGACTGCCACGCGGTAGCCTTCCCACGGGCTGTGGGCGTTCAGGGAGTAGCTCAGGCGCGGGCCGCCCTGGTACTCCACCACGAGTGCCAGGTTGTCCTCGATGGTGATGCCGCCGGTGAAAACGTCCTGGTCACGGCGGTAGCCGTCGTAGTGCTCGTTGTCCAGGAACAGGGCCTTGAGGCGCTCATCCTCACGCAAGTCCAGCGCGAACGGATCCTTTTCGGCGGCGGCGGGGCTTCCGGCGTCGGGTGTTCCACGTTCCGGGCGGGGACCCAGGCCGCGCTCGGCGGCGTTCTCGTCGCCGTAGAACTTGAGGCCACCGGAGGCGAACACGCGCTCCGGGACGTCGTTGATCCACCAGTTGACCAGGTCGAAGTGGTGGGATGCCTTGTGGATCAGCAGGCCGCCGGAGTTCTTCTTTTCGCGGTGCCAGCGGCGGAAGTAGTCTGCGCCGTGGACCGTGTCCAGGACCCAGCTGAAGTCGATGGAGGTGACCTTGCCGATCACGCCGCTCTGGATGATTTCCTTGAGTGCGCTGTTGCGCGGTGAGTAGCGGTAGTTGAAGGTGACCACCACGTTGCGGCCGGTTTCTGCCACGGCCTGGGTGATGCGGCGGCAGCCTTCGGCGTCGATGGTGAGGGGTTTTTCGACGACGACGTCGGCCCCCGCCTCGAGTGCCTCCACGATGTAGTCCGCGTGGGTGTAGTCCGGAGTGGTCACCACAACGCGGCCGATGTTGTTGGCCCGGATGAAGGCCGTGAGGTCGGCGGGGTCAAACGAAGCAACGGGCGCGGGTGCACCGAGTTCCTGGATGAGCTTCTGGTAGAACTCCACGCGGCCGGGGTTGACGTCGGAGAAAGCCACCAGTTCCGCGGTGTCGGCGTGCTTGCCGTAGATGGCCCGGATGTACATCTCGGAGCGCCCACCGGTGCCGATGAGGGCGATGCGGGCCTTGGTGCGCGGGCCTGACTCCGGTGCTGAAGTGACGGCAGCGGTAGCAGAACTCGATTCGGCTGTGTTGACCATGAGGGTCCCTTTCGAAGGCTTCAATACTCGGCCGTGCTGCGGCCGCTGGTGGTGCGCTGGCTGTGGTGCCCTGGACTGTAGTGCTTGGAACCTGTGCTGCTCTGGACCGTGGTCCTGAAGTCGCTGCGGCAGGTGAGAAAGCGTTTTCTCAGTGCCGCTACATGATTTCTATCAATAGACGCGCGGTCCCGTCAACCCTTATCCTCTCTAAGAGAAAGCGTTTTCTGACAGAAAGGCACCTTTCCGCGGCATCGCTGCCATCAACGGCGCGCCGAACGAATGGAAACCGGTTTCTGAGAGCGTTGTATGCTTTCCCACGGGCGCCGGTATTCGCGGGGACCGGGACTTACGAAAGGCAGGGACATGGCCAGGAGATCGGCAACGGGCAGGATCGGCATCGCGGATGTCGCCGTGAAGGCCGGGGTTTCGCACGCCACGGTTTCGCGCGTCATGAACGGCAACTTCACGGTGGACCCGGACATCGCGGCACGCGTCCGGGCGGCCGCCGTCGAACTCAAATACCAGCCCAACCCCGTGGGACGCAGCCTCGCGCTGGGCAAGACCGACACCATCGGCATTGTGGTGCCGGACCTGGCCAACCCCACGTTCCAGGCAATCCTGCGCGGCCTGAGCCGGGCGGCGGCGCAGGATGGCTACCGGGTCCTGATTGCCGATTCATTCGAGGTCTCCAGCGAGGAAGCCATCCTGGCCGGCGAGGCGCGCCGGCGCTGCGACGGCCTGGTGCTCTGCGCGCCGCGCATGAGTGACGCCGAGCTTGAGGAAATAGCACCTTCCCTCCATCCCCTGGTCCTGATCAACCGCACGACGGCGGCGCCCGAGATTCCCAGCCTCGTGGTGGACTACGGGCAGGGCGTCCAGGCCCTCGCGGAACACCTGGTGGGGCTCGGCCACACCCGCCTGGCATTCCTCGCAGGCCCGGCAGGCAGCGCCTCCAACGGGCTCCGGCTCGAAGGGCTGGCGGCCTTCAAGGCCAGCCACCCGCAGGTGGACGTCACCATGCTCGACGGCGGCTCGGACTTCGACACCGGCCACGACGCCGTGGACGCGGTCCTGGCCAGCGGCGCCACCGGCATCCTGGCCTTCAACGACCTCGTGGCCATGGGCCTCATGAGCGGGCTGCATGAACGCGGCGTCAATGTTCCGGACGACATCTCCGTCACCGGCTTCGACGACATCCCCTTCGCCCGCTACACCACGCCCACCTTGACCACCGCCGCGGTCCCCATCGCCGATCTCGGCGCCCAGGCCTGGCACAACATGCGGGCGCTGATCCGCCAGGAGGGCCTCGAAACACCGGGCACCCGCTACCAGCCGCGCCTCGAAATCCGGGCCAGCAGCGGCCCCGTCAGCAGCAGCGTCTCCCCCGCGAGGTGACATCCCGACGCCGGTCAGCCCGACGACGGGTCAGCCCTTCGCCGGGTCAGGCCTTCGCGGCATGCCTGACGCCGGCTTCCCGGTAGTACCCCTCGATGTGGGCAGCGACGAGCTTGGCCGCAAGGTCGCCGTCGCCGTTCCTGATTGCGGCCAGAATGCCCCGATGCTCAGCCTGGAGGCGCTGGGCAGTGGCGTCCCAGTCCGGGAGATTGGCCGTGAGCGTGGCAGCGTAGCCCTGGATGGATTCGCGCAGGGAGCCCATCATGGCACTCACCACGGCATTGCCGGCAGCGTCCGCCAGGCACAGGTGAAACCGGACGTCCAAGGCAAGGAAGTCATCGGCCTCCTGGCTGCCGCGCCCGACGGCGTCCATTTCGTCAAGGAGCGTCGCGGCCTGTTCCAGCTCGGGAGCGTCCGCCCTGGCCCGGGCGGCTGCCCAGGATTCCAATAAGACGCGCGTCTCCACGATGTCCGCGACCGGCAGGTGCTGGGTGGCGACGTGGAGCCGCAGTGCCGAGCCGAGCGCCGCCGTCGGGTCCGAAATCACCACAGTGCCGGCCTCCGGACCGGAACCGACGCCGGCCCGGACCACACCCATGGCCTCCAGGATCCGGATGGCCTCCCGCACCGAAGTCCGCGAGACGCCAAGCTGCTCGGCGAGTGTCCGCTCGGCGGGCAGTCGTCCGCCCACGCTCAGCGCACCCTCGGAGAGCTGCTTTTCGATCCAGGTCAGGACAAGTTGGTGCGTGCGCATAACGCCATAGTAGTTGATGTGGTTGGACCACATGGTCTACAGTGTGGTTAGACCACAGCCCGACGCATTGTTCCCGGCATGTCCGGCCCACCAACGGAGGAAGCCATGACCCACACCATCCAGCCGAACAATCCCGAGACCACGCCGGCTCCGGATGCCACGGACCTTCCCGCAACCGGGGCAGCTCCCCGCCCTACGCCGTCGCCGGCCGTGCCTGCGGTTGTGCCCGCGGCCCTGAAGCGCCGCATCCCCAAGTACTCGGACCTGGCCCCGCTGATGCAGTTCAAGAAGCCCGAGTTCAGCCGCGCCGCGAAGCTCAAGCGCGCCAGCACCATCTGGGAACTGCGCGATATGGCCAAGCGCCGCACCCCGCAGGCACCCTTCGACTACACGGACGGCGCCGCCGAGGAAGAGATCACCCTGCGCCGCGCCCGCGAGGCCTTCCTGGACATCGAGTTCCGGCCCGGCATCCTCCGCAACGTCTCCACCATCGACCTGACCACCAACATCCTGGGCAAGCCCTCCCGGCTGCCCGTGGGCATCGCGCCCACCGGCTTCACCCGGATGATGCAGTCCGAGGGCGAATACGCCGGTTCGCAGGCCGCCGAAGCCGCAGGCATCCCCTACACCCTCTCCACCATGGGCACCGCCTCCATCGAGGACGTGGCCGCCGCCGCCCCGAACGGCCGCAACTGGTTCCAGCTCTACCTGTGGACGGACCGCGAGCGGTCCCTCGAACTGATCGAACGCGCCGCCAGGGCCGGCAACGACACCCTCATGGTCACCGTGGACACCGCCGTCGCAGGCGCCCGCCTCCGCGACGTCCGCAATGGCATGACCATCCCGCCGGCGCTGACCATCAAGACGGTGCTGGACGCGTCCTACCGCCCGGCGTGGTGGTTCAACTTCCTCACCCACGAGCCGCTGACTTTCGCATCGCTGTCCCGCTACACCGGAACCGTGGCCGACCTCATCAACTCCATGTTCGACCCCACCCTGACCTTCGAGGATCTGGACTGGCTGCGCGAAACCTGGAAGGGCAAGCTGGTGGTCAAGGGCATCCAGACTGTGGAGGACGCCCGCAAGGTGGTGGACCACGGCGCCGACGGCATCGTGCTCTCCAACCACGGCGGCCGCCAGCTGGACCGCGCACCCATCCCGTTCCACCTGCTGCCGGAGGTTTCGGCGGCCCTGAAGGCAGACAACTCCGACGCCGCGATCATCCTGGACACCGGCATCATGAGCGGCGCGGACATCGTGGCCGCGCTGGCTCTGGGGGCCGACTTCACGCTGATCGGCCGGGCGTACCTCTACGGCCTGATGGCCGGCGGCCGGGCCGGCGTGGACCGCGCCATCCAGATCCTCGAGAAGGACATGGCCCGCACCATGGCGCTGCTCGGCGTCAGCAAGATCTCGGAGCTGACCCCGGACCACGTCCGCCTGCTCAGCAAGTAGCGCTACTTTTTGCGGCCGAACTTGGGGAGGTTCGGCAGGTTGGCCAGCAGGTCCGCGGCCTTTGTGGCCGCGCGGCCCACGGTCCGGCCGATCTGCTGCGGCACGGTGTCGTCGCTGAGCGGGGCGGTGGTGCCGCCGGGAATCACGACGGCGGGGCTCAGCTCAGCGTCCTGGCGCGCCAGCACGGCGGCCACGGCTGCGTCATCCGGCACATGGGGTGCCGCAGCACGTTCGGCGGCCACCGCCGCGGGAGCCTCAGGTGACGTCGAGGCGGCGGCTGCCCGGCCGACGTCGAACGTTTCCAGCCAGCTGACAACGCCTTCCAGCGGCTTGGGATTGAGCGCGTAGTAGCGCTTCTGGCCCTGCGCACGCATGCTGACCAGCTGCGCCTCGCGGAGCACTTTCAGGTGCTTGGAAATAGTGGGCTGGCTGGCGGACAGTTCCTCCACCAGCTCCCCCACTGCCTTGTCCCCTGCGCGAAGGGATACCAGGATGTCGCGCCGGGTTGCTTCCGCAATGACGGCAAATACGTCGTCTGTCACCATGCTTCCCACCCTAGCGACATATACGCCGCAAGGCATCAACTATTTCGGTCCGAGCCGCAGGGCATTGCCCCTCCCGGCACGCGGTGCTAGAACGGACTCACGGCTGCCCCGGGCTGTCCGGCCGCTGCCGCCCGGATTTGAGGGGGTGGGCGAGTATGAATATGCTCCGCCAACAACTGTTCAACATCATTGCCTTTGTATACCTGGGCCTTTTTGTGTTGGTCTGGGGCTCGGTCCTGCTGCGTGTGGGGTTCTGGGTGCCGGACGGCAGGACCGTTGCGCCGCCCCTTAATGGGGCCCTGGTCACGGCGGCCGGTGTGCTGGCCACGTCGCTCAGTTCGCTGACCGCCTCCGCCCTGGGGTTCACCATCGCCGAGGTCCGCCGCGACGAGCGGGACGCCGAAGCCAGGCGGCCCCCCGGTCCCGGTGCGCCCGGCACCGCGGCAGCGTTCAACCCGTCCGAGGTCACCGCCCGGCTGTCCGGGAGGATCATCGCCGCCGTGGTGGTTTACCTCGCCATGGGGCTGCTGGTCCTGCTGCTGTGGCTCGCGAAGGGGGCGGCGGCCACGGACCTGATCGGAGCGTTCGCATTGTCGCTGCTGGGCTGGCTCATCGGCGCGGCCGGTGTGGTCTTCCAGACGGAGAAGCCCATCAGCTGACCGGACGGGGCCTGACCAGCCCCGGGGATCAGTCGAACCAGGGATCAGTCGAACCAGGGATCGAGGCCGTGGAACGGGAAAACGGCTTTGCGGGTAGCCATCACGGAGCGGTCCACGGCGTCGTTGGGGTCGAAGCCGACTTCCCAGGACCGCCACCAGAGCTCCACGTCATCGCCCATCATGCCCGGGGCATCCCTCCCGAACTTGTCCGCGACGTAAGCGCGCCAGTCCTCGGGCACAGCCGTGCGCAGCGGGACGGGGCGCCCGGCGGCGATGGCGATCAGGTGGCTCCACGAGCGCGGAACGACGTCGGTGACGCTGTACCCGCCACCGCCCGTGGCAATCCAGCGGCCCTCGCAGTGCCTGGCCGCAAGGTTCCCGACGGCGGTGGCAGCCTCACGCTGTCCGTCGACGCTGATGTTCAGGTGGGCCAGCGGGTCGCGGCGGTGCGAGTCGCAACCGTGCTGGCTGACGATGACTTCGGGCTGGAACGCGCCCACGAGCTGCGGCACCACGGCGTGGAAGGCACGCAGCCAGCCGGCGTCCCCCGTGCCCGACGGAAGAGCCACGTTGGCGGCACTGCCCTCGGCCTGCGGACCGCCGGTCTCGTTGGCGAAGCCGGTCCCCGGGAACAGCGTGAGTCCACTTTCGTGCAGCGAAATGGTGAGCACGCGGGGGTCATCCCAAAAGATGCTTTCCGTTCCGTCCCCGTGGTGGGCGTCGACGTCGATGTACACCACCCGGCGGGTGCCGCCGTCGAGCAGTCGCTGGATTGCCAATGCAGAGTCGTTGTAGATGCAGAAGCCGCTGGCGCGCTCCCGTGCGGCGTGGTGCAGGCCGCCGCCGAAGTTCACGGCATGGAGCGCCGACCCGTCAAGGACGGCGGACGCCGCCATCAGCGATCCACCTGCCAACCTTGCGGCAGCCTCATGCATGCCGGCGAAGGCGGGATCGTCGTCGGTACCCAGGCCGCGGGCCTCATCGGGCGATGTGGGGTCTGCGCTGACCCGGCGGACCGCGGCCACAAACTCGGACGAGTGCACGGTCTCCAGTTCGGCGTCGGAAGCCACCTCAGGGGCGCCAAGCGAAACGTGCTCCAGGTCGAACAGTCCCAGTCCCTGGGCCAGACGCGCCGTCAGGTCCAGCCTCACCGGGGACATCGGGTGGCCAGGACCGAAGTTGTAGGCGGTCATGGCGGAATTCCACACCACCATCGTTGGTGGCGCGGGCTGACTCAGGCCGGGCAGGAATGTCATCACTGACAGGCTACCGGAGGTCGCCACCACGCTGGCCCGGCCATTACGCGTGCATTAGTGGTTTACTACTGAAGGAAACAGTTTCTACCGAGGAAAAGCCACCCATGACGGATCGCCAGTCGAGGCCCCGGAACCCGGCCCCCTGGCACCCTGCCGCACCGGAACGCGAAGGCCTCTGGATTTTCACCAGGGTGCGCGACTTTATTGACGACATCGCCAATACTTCGCCGGCCCGGCTTGCGCTGAGCGCGTTCGGGGCTGTGTGCCTGGTCTTCACGTTCTTCCTCTCCCTGCCCATCTCCTCCGCAACCGGTACCGCCACTCCGATACACCAGGCCCTGTTCACCGCGGTATCCGCTGTCTGCGTCACCGGCCTGACGGTTGTTTCGACGGCGGTGCACTGGTCCTTCTTCGGCCAACTTGTCATCCTGGTGGGCATCTTCGTGGGCGGCCTGGGAACGCTGACCCTCGCGTCGCTGCTCGCCCTGATGGTGAGCAAGAAGCTTGGCGTCCGCGGCAAACTCATCGCGCAGGAGGCCATGAACAACGCCGGCCGGCTCGGTGAAGTGGGTACGCTGCTGCGGATCGTCATCGTGACCTCCGTGGTGATCGAGGGTGTCCTGGCGCTGGCGCTGATCCCCCGGTTCATGACGCTGGGCGAGCCCTTCTGGCAATCGGTGTGGCACGGTGTCTTCTACTCGATTTCCGCGTTCAACAACGCCGGGTTCACTCCGCATTCGGACGGCATCGTGCCCTACGAGACGGACCTGTGGATCCTGATCCCGCTGATGCTCGGCGTGTTCCTGGGCAGCCTCGGCTTTCCGGTGGTCATGGTCCTCCAGCAGAACGGGCTCAACTGGAAAAAGTGGAACCTGCACACCAAGCTCACCATCCAGGTGTCCTTCATCCTGCTGGCCGCCGGCACGGTGTTGTGGGGGCTGATGGAATGGGACAACGTGCGGACCATCGCGCACATGGACCTGGGCGACAAGATCACGCATTCGCTGTTTGCGTCCGTCATGACCCGCTCGGGCGGTTTTAACCTCGTGGACCAGAACCACATGGAGTCCACCACCATGCTCCTGACGGACGCGCTGATGTTCGCCGGCGGCGGTTCGGCGTCCACGGCGGGCGGCATCAAGGTCACCACCATCGCCGTGATGTTCCTCGCCATCATCGCCGAGGCCCGGGGCGACGCCGACGTCAAGGTCTACGGCCGGACCATCCCGCAGGGCACCATGCGGGTGGCCATCTCCGTGATCGTGGCAGGCGCCACGCTGGTCTCCGTCTCGGCATTCCTGCTGCTGCAGATCAGCGGCGCGTCCCTTGACCGGGTGCTCTTCGAAACCATTTCAGCCTTCGCCACCGTGGGGCTGAGCACCAACCTCAGTGCCGAGCTGCCGCCGTCGGGCGTTTATGTCCTTACTGCCCTGATGTTCGCCGGCCGCGTCGGCACCGTTACGCTTGCAGCCGGCCTGGCCCTGCGCCAGCGCAGCCAGCTGTACCACTACCCGGAAGAGAGGCCCATCATTGGCTAATTCCTCAGGCGCACCGAACCGCCCCGCCCACAACGCGCCGGTGCTGGTGATCGGGCTGGGCCGGTTCGGCTCGTCCACCGCCGAGCAGCTCGTCAAACAGGGCCGTGAGGTGCTGGCGATCGAACGCGACCGGAACCTGGTGCAGAAGTGGGCGCCGCTGCTCACCCACGTGGTGGAGGCGGACGCCACCAACATCGACGCGCTGCGCCAGCTCGGCGCACAGGAATTCAGCTCCGCCGTCTGTGGCGTGGGCACCTCCATCGAGTCCTCCGTGCTGATCACCGTGAACCTCGTGGATCTGGGCATCGAGCACCTCTGGGTCAAGGCCATCACGCCCTCGCATGGAAAGATCCTCACGCGGATCGGCGCAAACCACGTGATCTACCCCGAAGCCGACGCCGGCGTCCGCGCCGCACACCTCGTCTCGGGGCGCATGCTGGACTTCATCGAGTTCGACGACGACTTCGCCATTGTGAAGATGTACCCGCCGCGCGAGACCGTGGGCTTCACCCTGGACGAATCCAAGGTGCGTTCCAAATACGGCGTGACCATTGTGGGCGTGAAGTCCCCCGGCGAGGACTTCACGTACGCCCGGCCGGAAACCAAGGTGTCCGCCCGCGACATGCTGATCGTGTCCGGGCACGTGGATCTGCTGGAACGGTTCGCCGCCCGGCCGTAGGGTTTCGACAGGCTCAACCACCGGTTGAGCCTGGGAGGTCAGGGTGCGGGTGGGGAGAAATCCCGCTCTGATTAACCCAGCTGTTTGGTGATCTCCGCAGCCCGGTCTGCGGCGGCGCGGGCTCCGGCGGCGATGATGGCCGGGAGCTCCCTGTCGTCGAAGGTGGCGATGGCGCGCTCGGTGGTGCCGTTGGGGCTCGTGACGCCTTTGCGCAGCGCAGAGGGATCGGCGCCCGGCTCGGCGAGCATAAATCCTGCTCCCGCTACGGTCTCCCTGGCCAGCAGCACTGCCAGTTCCTGGTCCAGGCCAAGTTCGACGCCGGCCGCGGCCATGGCCTCGGCAAGGTAGAACGCGTAGGCCGGGCCTGAGCCGCTGATCGCCGAAACAGCATCCACCTGTTCCTCCGGCACCTCCACCACCGTGCCCGCGCCCTTGAGTACGTCCTTCACCTGCTGCAGCTGCTCGGGCGAACAGTTGGTACCCGGAGATACCGAGACCACGCCGCGGCCGAGCTTGGCGGGCGTGTTCGGCATGGTCCGGATGACGGGCTGCCCTGCCGGCAAGGCAGCTTCCAGCTGCGCCAGTGATACGGCGGCAGCCACGCTGACCACAATGGTGTTCGGTGACAGGGAGCCGCTGATCTCGCGCGCCAGGTCAGCGATGCCCACCGGTTTGACGCCGAGAATCACCACGCCGGAGCCCTTGGCCGCCTGCTTGTTGTTGTCCGGTTCCTCTTCACCGGCGATGGCCGTAATGCCGTGGTGGCGTTCAGCCAGCTCCGCAGCGCGCTCTGTCCGCCTGACGGTGGCTACGACGTCGGCGGGGTCGGTTCCGGCCTCAAGGAGACCGGAAAGGATGGCTTCGTTCATGGATCCACAGCCCAGGAAGGCGATTCGGTTGCTCATGGACCCATCATTGCAGTTTGGGTGGTCGGCTGCAGAAAGTGAATTATTCCGGCACATGGGGAACTCGCGTATTTGCACTCCCAGCGGACTCCCATGTTGGCCGCAGGTTGCTCACAAGTTGCCCGCCTAAAGTAGTTAGTACCTCATTGAGGGTGCGAGTGATGCGGCAAGCATGGGGATGTTTGCCCGAGGCGCCGGTGGTTTGCAGCAGGTTTTCCCCCATTTTCCTGCTGTTGACGCCGGCGCTTTCGCGTTAACGGACAGCAGGCTTAACGGACAGCAGGCTCAGCGGGCAGCAGGCACACCGACGTGTGGTGCCGGATCCAATGGGCCGGCAAAAACCAACTGGTCCAGGCGGCGGAGGATCAGGCCTTCGCGCAGCGCCCAGGGGCAGATTCGCATCTTCTTGAACTTGAACATCTCCAGCGCAGCTTCCGCCACCAAAGCACCTGCGAGCAACTGGTGCGCACGGGCATCGGACACACCCGGCAGAAAGAGCCGGTCCTCGACTTTCATGGCGGAAATCCGCTGGGCCCAGACCCCCAGGTCGGTGGCGTTCAGCTCACGCTTCACGTACGGGCCGGCGGCGCTCGGGGCTGCGCCGGCGATCCGGGCAAGCGACCGGAAGGTTTTGGAAGTTCCTGCCACCAGGTTTGCCCGGCCAAGACCCTCGAACTGCTTCACCGCAGGGGCGAGGGTGGCCCGGATGTAGCGGCGCAGCTCCTTGACGCTTTTGGCCGACGGCGGATCTTCGGCCAGCCAGTCCCGGGTCAGCCGGCTGGCACCGAGCGGAACGGACGTGGCCACCTCCGGCAGCTCGTCCTGGCCAAACGCCATTTCGAAGGAGCCGCCGCCGATGTCCAGGTTCAGGACCGGTCCGGCTCCCCAGCCGTACCAGCGGCGCACAGCGAAAAAGGTCATGGACGCCTCTTCGCTGCCGGTCAGTTCCTGCAGCGTCACCGTGGTCTCGTGCTTGACGCGTGCCAGCACAGCAGGACCATTGGTGGCTTCGCGGATGGCCGACGTACAGAACGCCAGCAGATCGTCGGCCTTGTGCCTTGCGGCGAACTCCCAGGCCTCCAGGACAAATTCGGTCAGCTCGTGCTGGCCGGCATCGTTGATGTTGCCGTCGGCGTCCAGGTACTGGACCAGGGACAGCGGCCGCTTGTGCGAAGCGAAGGGAACCGGGCGCGCGCCGGGGTGGGCATCCACCAGAAGAAGATGGACAGTGTTTGACCCGATATCGAGGACGCCTAGCCGCATCCTGCCATTATTCCCCTGCCCGGGCCTTCACTCACAACCGGTCCCAAATACGTCAGTTGGCCGAAGGGTCCTCGGGTGAGCCGTCGGGAAGCTCATCAGCGCGCTTGAAGTCGCGTTTGATGTTGGCGACGCCCTCGGGGTTGATCTCGAAACCGTACGCGGCTCCGGGGTTGATCACCATGCCCAGTTCCTCGCCGATGTTGGCGATGATGGCCGCTCCCTGCGTCCCCAGGACGTTCGGAGCCGCCTCCAGGTACTGCTCGTCGACGCGGCTGGGGTGCGAGAACACCGCCAGGACCGGCTCGCCCTCGGCATTCGCCAGGACCAACGGCTCCACCTGGGAATCTTCGCCTTCGAGCCCGTCGGTGCTGATGACGTAGACCTCGCTGTTCAGGAACGACAGGATGACGTCCACCGGGCTGCCCTCAGGCTGTCCGCCCAGGGCGAGCTTCTCTTCGAGGTCGTTCAGCGGTGTGGGATCGGCTGTGCCGGGCTGTTCAGTCATGTATCTACTCGACCACGTTGGAGACGACGGCGCAATTCGACTAACCCGGACGGGCGCAATCCTCGGCGTGCTCGCTCGTACCTCCCCAGCGACTCCCTAACCTCGCAGGCTCGGCCAGGGAACCCTGTCGCCGTGGGCCCACCTTAGACGCACGCTGCCGGATTCCTCCCATCCGGGTTTCGACAAGCTCAACCACCGGGTCGAGCTACAAGCCACCCCCGGCGCCTATTTTTTGGCGGGGGCCTTCTTCTTTGCCGGGGCCTTGCGGGCTGTTGTGGTCCGCTTGACCGGACCCTTGGCCCGCTTCTCGGCGAGGAGTTCGATGGCCTGTTCGCGGGTCAGCTCCTCCAGGGAGGTGGCTCGCGGCACGGTGATGTTGGTGACGCCGTCGGTGATGTACGGGCCGAAGCGGCCTTCCTTCACCACGATGTTCTTCTCCGAGACCGGGTCCGGGCCGAACTCGGCCAGCGGCGGCACGGCGGCACGGGCTCCACGCTGCTTGGGCTGCGAGTAGATCTCCAGCGCCTGCTCCAGGGTGATGGTGAAGATTTCCTCTTCGGTGCCGATGGAGCGGGAGTCCGTGCCCTTCTTCAGGTACGGGCCGAAGCGGCCGTTCTGCACCGTGATGAGGTTGCCTTCGGCGTCCTCGCCGAGGGCCCGGGGCAGGCTCATCAGCTGGAGGGCCTCGTCCAGGGTGACCGAGTCAACGGTCATGGACTTGAACAGCGAACCGGTGCGCGGCTTGGCCTTGACGGGCTTCTTCGGCGGCTTGGGCTTGCCGTTCTTGTAGTACTCAACGGGCTGGTTGGCGATCTGCTCCTCGGTCATCTCCGGGATGACCTCGGTGACGTAGGCGCCGTAGCGGCCGTTCTTGGCAACCACGGTGTGGCCGGTGTGCGGATCCGCACCGAGGACGCGTTCTTCCGGCGCAGCCGTTTCCATCAGCTCGATGGCCTTTGCAGCCGTCAGCTCATCCGGAGCCAGGTCCTCGGGCACGTTGGCGCGCGAGTTCTCCACGATTTCGCCGGTCTTCGGATCAACCGTGGCAGCGGAGCTTTCCAGGTACGGGCCGAATTTGCCCACCCGCAGCGTGATCTCATCCGTGATGGGAATGGAGTTGATCTCCCGGGCGTCGATCTCGCCAAGGTTGTTCACGATGCTGAGCAGGCCGGGATCGGCGTCCTCGCCGAAGTAGAAGTGGCGGAGCCAGGCGGACCCCACAGCCTGGCCGTTGGCGATCTTGTCCAGGTCGCCTTCCATGTCCGCCGTGAACTCGTAGTCCACGTAGTCCGTGAAGTGCTGCTCGAGCAGGCGGATCACGGAGAACGCGATCCAGCTGGGCACCAGCGCGGAGCCCTGCTTCCGGACGTAGCCGCGGTCCTGGATGGTGGAGATGGTGGAGGCATAGGTTGACGGGCGGCCGATGCCCTTCTTCTCCAGCTCGGCAGTCAGCGACGCTTCGGTGAAGCGCGGCGGCGGGGAGGTCTCGTGGCCAACAGCCAGAATGTCCGACGCCGTCAGGGCATCGTCCTTCGCCACGTTCGGGAGCCGGCGGGCCTCGTCGGAGTCGTCGTCGCCGCGGCTTTCGTCCTTGCCTTCTTCGTAGGCGGCCAGGAAGCCGGGGAAGGTGATGACGGTACCGGAGGCGGAGAATTCAGCGTCCCGGCCATCGGCAGCAACGGCACCCAGGCGGATGGTGGCCGTCGAGCCCTTGGCGTCGCCCATCTGGGATGCGACGGTGCGCTTCCAGATCAGCTCGTACAGGCGGAACTCGTCGCCGGAGAGCTGCTTGGCCACCTGGGCCGGGGTGCGGAAGGAGTCACCGGCGGGGCGGATGGCCTCGTGGGCTTCCTGCGCGTTGGCGGCCTTGTTGGAGTAGACGCGCGGCGACGCCGGGATGTACTCCGGGCCGTACAGCTCGGAGGCCTGGCGGCGGGCGGCCGTGACGGCTTCGTCGCTCAGCGCGGACGAGTCGGTACGCATATAGGTGATGTAGCCGTTTTCATACAGGCGCTGGGCGATCTGCATGGTGCTCTTGGAGGAGAAGCGCAGCTTGCGGCCGGCTTCCTGCTGCAGCGTCGAGGTGGTGAACGGCGCGGCCGGGCGGCGGGTGTACGGCTTGGTGTCCACGGAGCGGACGCGGAAGTCCGCATCCTGGAGGCCTGCGGCCAGCGACGTCGCCAGCTCCTCGTTCAGGTGGACGGCATTGCGGGCGGTGAGCACGCCGTCGTCGTTGAAGTCGCGGCCGCTGGCCACCTTGGCGCCGTCAACGGCGGCGAGCTTGGCCTTGAAGGAGGAGGAGCCGGCGCCGAACTGGCCGGTCAGGTCCCAGTAGGAGGCAGCCTTGAAGGCCATGCGTTCGCGTTCGCGGTCCACCACCATGCGGGTGACCACGGACTGCACGCGGCCGGCGGACAGGCCGCGGGCCACCTTGCGCCAGAGCACGGGGGAAATTTCGTAGCCGTAGAGGCGGTCCAGGACGCGGCGGGTTTCCTGCGCGTCCACCAGGGCCGTATCAACATCGCGCAGGTTGTCCATGGCGCGGTGGATGGCTTCCTTGGTGATTTCGCCGAACGTCATCCGGTACACCGGGACCTTGGGCTTGAGCACTTCCAGCAGGTGCCACGCGATGGCCTCGCCCTCGCGGTCCCCATCGGTTGCGAGATAGAGGGCGTCGGCGTCTTTGAGCGCTGCCTTCAGCTCGGTGACCTTTTTCCGTTTGTCCGCGGACACCACGTAATACGGTTTGAAGTCGTTTTCGATGTCGACGGCGAACTTGCCCACCGAGGTCTTCTTCAGTTCCGCGGGAAGCTCGGACGGCTGCGGCAGGTCGCGGATGTGACCAATGGAGGCCTCTACGATGAAGCCCTCGCCGAGGTATTTGGCGATGGTCTTGCTCTTGGCCGGAGACTCCACAATCACGAGTTTCTTGCCGGTTTTGGCCTTGCTTGGCACGGTGCTCCTACAGAAAAAGGTTGCTCGGGCAGATGAGCCCATACTCGCCTAGTTCACCATATTTTGGCCGAGGATGCGCATTCATGTGGAAAACGTCAGGGTCGGCAGGACGCTTTCCGGGCCCGGATTCCCCGGTTTTCAACGCCGCAGGGATCCCGCTTATTCGGCCGGCAGCAGGAACCCGTCGCGGACCAGATTGCCCACGTCGGTGAGCAGCCCGGACGCGGAAGGCGTCGCCGTCGAACCCGTCCTCCCCGGCCAGGCTTCCGCCCAGCAGCGCGGCCAGGGCGCCGATGATCTGCCCGACGGAGAGGTCGCCGTCGCAGGCGGACACGAAGCCGGCCAGTTCGGTGCTGAGCAGGTTGGTCCGGCGCAGTCCGGCACCCTGGCGGAGCAGGATCACCCCCGGGTGCTCGGCGCCGGGGCGCTGGTGGCGTTCCTCGGTGACGTCGTCCGCCACGAGCAGGTGCGCATCCTCAAGGCTGTGGGCTGCCAGCCAGTCGGAACGCTCGACGGCGGCGCCCAGGTGCGGCCCCACGGGCTGCTCGATGGGGTACGTGATTTCCTCGAAACGGCTGATGGTGGCGGCGCGGGTCCGAAGTGCCGGTCCAGCGGCATCGGGCCCGGGGGCGGCAGGCCGCCGCAGCCAGATCATGCCGAAGCCGATCCCCGCCACGTTCCGGGAGGCGAAGTCCGCAAGGTAGGCGGCGTAGGCGTCGCGGTAGTGCTGCCGGTCGCGGGATTCGGAGGCGTCCTGCAGCCACGTTTCGGCGTACTGCTCCGGGCTGACCTGCTCGCGCTGGATGAACCAGGCATCCGCCTCCGGACTGGCCCAGCTTTGCGGCCGTTCCGCCCAGGCCGCGCCCGCCGGGATCTCCCAGTTGCCCAAAAGCTGGGCTGTTCCGGCCGGAGCCAGCACCGACGGAAGGGCCCGCACCAGCGAGGACACAATCTCGTCGCCGGGCAGGCCGCCGTCGCGGTAGGTGAACTGCCCGGAGGCCTCTTCACCCGATGTCCGCGGCGTGATCACAAACGGCGGGTTGGACACCACCAGTTCGAACTCCTCGCCGGCCACGGGATCCAGCAGCGAGCCCAGCCGCAGGCTCACCCGGTCCTCCAGGTGCTCGGGATCCAGGTGCAGTGCCTCGGCATTGAGGAGCAGGTTGAACCGGGTGAAGGCCAGCGCGCGTTCTGAGATGTCCGTGGCCGTGACGTGCTCGGCGTGGTGCAGCAGGTGGAAGGACTGGATTCCGCAGCCCGTCCCCAGGTCCAGCGCTTTGGCCACGTGCCGGCGGACGGTGGTCTGCACCAGCGTGGTGGACGCCTGGCCGATCCCCAGCACGTGGTCATGCCGCAGCATGC
This sequence comes from uncultured Actinomycetota bacterium, assembly GCA_963741285.1. Taxonomy (GTDB): domain Bacteria; phylum Actinomycetota; class Actinomycetes; order Actinomycetales; family Micrococcaceae; genus Arthrobacter. Next base: position 200,735 of record CAVUHH010000024.1, on the reverse strand, counting down.
CGGCCTGCTGGTGCGCGGCGAGGTCGCTGGCCACCCAGAGTTCGGCGCCGCCGCTGCTGACTGTGTCTTCCCCTTCGGTACCTTCCCAGCCATAGGGCCGCAGGTCCGCTTTGGCCTGCATCAGCCCGGCGCCGGACGGCCCGGCGCCGGGCACGGGCTCCAGCAGCCCCAGCTCCACCAGGCCGTCGGCCCGGATCCCCGGCAGGGCGGCGTCGAGCGTTGCCCGCGTCTGCGGTTCCGCCAGGAGCCAGAGGCGTACGACGGCGGCGAGCGCCGCCGTCGTACGCTCACCGGCGTGGGCAGTCGGACGGCACTCTCGGTGGCCAGCAGGGCCGGGATGATCTGGTCGCGGTTCAGCGCGTTGTAGGCCGACTCGCCCAGCAGCCCGGCCACGCCGTCGAGCGTGTAATCCACCGCCCGCAGGTCCGCGGCGAGCGCCGTCAGGAGCTTCGGGAAGGTCGCTGCGCGGTGCGTCGGGGGTGTTGCCGGCCAGGAAGAGCGTGGAATCAGTCACCGCCCAAGTCTATTGGCGCAGCACCCCCGCCACGTCGCCCAAGTAGTCGCAGTTAACGTCGTCATTCGCGCGAATGACGACGTTAACTGCCAGTCAGATGGGGCGTGCAGCTACAGGTTCTCCTCCGCGTAGATCTTCAGGGCATCCCGGACGAAGCCGGCCCCGTCCGTGCCGCCGTAGTTCTTGGCGAACCGCGGGTCCGCGACGTACATCTCGCCGAGGCCGGTGACGTACCCCTTGACGTCGCCCGCCACCCGCCCGCTGCCGTGCCGCGGGCGTCCGACGCCGGCGTGCCCGGGATGCCGGTCAGCCATTCGACGTGCCGCTTCGCGAGTGCCTGGGCTTCCGCGCTGTCGGGTGCGATGCCGGCCGTGGCAGCAGCAATCCAGTCCTCGCCGAGTTGCTGCGAGCGCTGCTTCCAGGCCGCCTTCTCGTCGGCGCCCATGCCGCGCCACCACGAATCCCCCTTCGCGTAGGCGTCCTTGCCCCAGCGTTCCTCCACTTCGTCCTTGTACTGCGTGTGGTCGAAACCGTTGAACATGTCTTCTGCCATGATTTCGCCACCTCCTTTCACTGCGTTGATGGTTTGTGTGACCGACGCGATCTGCCGCGCCAGCCTGTCCTGTTCCTGCTTGAGCCAGTCGAGATGGCCGGTGAGGGCCTTCGCGGCGTCCGTTTCGTCGTCGAGCACCTGGCTGATGACCGGCAGGCCCAGCCCCAGTCCGCGCAGGAGCAGGATGCGCTGGAGCTGTACCAGGGCAGCCTGGTTGTAGTAGCGGTAGCCGTTGTGGCCGGTGCGGCTGGGTTTGAGCAGGCCGATGTCGTCATAGTGCCGCAGCGTCCTGCTGGTGGTGCCGGCGATCCGGGCGATGTCCTGGATGGACCAGTCCATGCGTTCCTCCTTCCGTTGCCTTCCGGCGCTTGGCCGCTGGTTTTGCCGTGCTTTCCCTGAGTGTGCCCGGCCGATACTTCAACGGTAAATGTTGACGTAGCGTCAAGGTCAAGGGGCCCGGATCACTGATTCCCAGGGGCTCCGGGTAAGTTTGAAGCATGGCTCTCTTTCCCACCTCCATGCCGCGCGCCCTGACCGCCGTGGCCGCGGCCGCCGTCGTTCTTGGCGTTTCCGGCTGTGCGCAGCAGCTTTCGGTGGAGAACGCCGATGTGCCGGCAGTGGAAAGCCACGGCGATGCCGTCGGTCAGCGGCATCGTGGCCGAAGACGCCGGCAAGATCCTCAACGCCCGGCCCGTGGACCACACGGAGAATGTACCTGCAGGGAAGTACACGCTGACGCTGGTCTGCGACGGCGGCGGCAAGGCTTTCCTCGCCGTACGGTCCGGCGGCAAGGAACTCGCGGACCTCGGAGCGGCCTGCTACGGAACCCGCGAGTCAGCGAAAATCACCATCACGGAGTCCGGCCCGCTGGAGCTCAGCGCCTCCAGCGTGGACGCACCGACGCTCTACGCCTACCAGCTCATCCAGGCCGGGTAGTGCCCGTGCACCCGGGTCGGCTGCTGGCAGCGGCCGTGCTTGAACCCGTCGGCCGTGTGGGTCCGATGGGCGGTGCCGTCCGGTTGGGGGCCCCGGAGGACCCCAACCACTCCGGGGCGGCAGGCTGACACTGTTTCCCCTACTTTAAGTAGGGGACGTGGTCCCCGGTCCCGCTGGACCTGCCGGCCTTACAGTCAGCCTATGCCCGCAGCTTCAGGGGCGGCGCCGCATCGCCACGCGGCTTTTCTTCCGGGCCATCACCTGTCCGGAAAGCTGCGGCTGCGCTCCCGGCCGAGGGCCGCCGTCGTGCTCGCGACGGCGGCCGCCCTGCTGGCCGGAGCTGCGCTGGCCGGCTGCGAATACACCTACGACGACGGCTGGCAGCCCGCGCTCAATGGCGTCTCGGCAGCGCCGCGGGTCACCGAGCCGGATTTTGCCGCCGATCGATGGCAGAACGATCCGGTGGGCGAGGCGGACCTTGAAGCCTGGCTTGAGACGGTCCAGCTCGGCGCCGGCCTGCAGGTCCAGCACCGGGGCTACGGCCTGCTGCGCGCGGGCGAAGTCCGGACCGAGACCGCGGCCAGCCTGCCGGTGGGAACGTATGTCCTGGCGCTGGTGTGCCGCAGCCAGCGGCCGGTCACCTTTACGGTCAGCAACGAGACGTACACCATGGTGCACCTCAGCCTGCGGTGCGGATCGAAGCGGCAGAACGTGATCTACCTGCCCAAGGAAACGGTGCTGACTTTCCGGGTGGAAGCAGAGTCCGAGGCCAATTACGCGTACCGGCTGATCTGGCTCTGAGCCATGCTGCGCGGTTTCCCGGCGCACGATCCATCGGAGGCAAGCTTCAGGCAGCGCAGCCTTCCGGGCAGCGGAGCGTCTCCGGGCTGGCGGCGCACTCGGCGCAGTACAGCGTGAGGGTGCGGCAGCTGAGGTTGGAGCAGTTCTCGAATTTGCTGGTGGGTGCGGCACAGCGGACGCATTCGCCGATGGTCTTCGCGTCCTCGCTGAATTCCAGGTGCATGCGCTTGTCGAAGACGTAGAGCGAGCCTTCCCACAGGCCCTGGTCCTTGAACGTTTCGCCGTAGCGGACAATGCCGCCGTCGAGCTGGTAGACCTGCTTGAAACCGCGGTTCACCATCAGGCTGGAGAGCACCTCGCAGCGGATGCCGCCGGTGCAGTACGTGACCACGGGCTTGTCCTTGAGGGCGTCGTACTTGCCGGAGTCGAGTTCCTTGATGAAGTCGTGGGTGGTGGCGACGTCGGGGACGATGGCGTCCTTGAACTTGCCGATCTGGGCCTCGAAGGCGTTGCGGCCGTCGAAGAACACCACGTCCTCGCCGGCCTGTTTCTTGGCCTCCACCAGTTCGTGCAGTTCTTCGGGCTTGAGGTGCGTGCCGCCGCCCACCACGCCGTTCGCATCGACCTTGAGTTCGCCGGGCGCGCCGAAGGAGACGATCTCGTCCCGGACCTTAACGCTCAGCCGCGGGAAGTCCTCCGCGCCGCCGTCGGACCACTTCACGTCGATGCCGTGGAAGCCCTTGTATTCGCGGGTGGTCTTGACGTACTGCTTGACCGCGCCGATCTCGCCGCCCACCGTGGCGTTGATGCCGTCCTTGGAGATCAGGATGCGTCCGGTCAGCCCAAGTTTCTCGCACAGGGCACGCTGCCAGAGCCGCACCGCGTCCGGATCAGCGATGGGGGTAAAGCCGTAAAAGAGCACAATTCGGTTCAAAGCCACGTATTTAAGGGTACTGGGTTTGCCGGCCCGGGCCTGCCCGTCCGCTAGGGCTGGCCTGGGTCCGCTGCGGTGGCAGCGTCGCGCCTGTTCAGGGCGGTTTCGGCCGCCCGGTAGCCGAGGACGACGACGGCGAAGGGCACCACCGTGGCCGTCACCGCCGCCGCGATGGCATCTGCGCCGTTGCTGAGGCCAGGGCTGCGGCGCCGTCGCCCACCAGCCGCGGCACCAGGAACAGGACCAGTGCCGTCAGCAGCCCGCCCCATCCCGGCCGTTTCACCCCTTCCGGTTCCGGCCGGGACCCGAGGAACACCAGCGGGCTGCTTTGTGTTCCGGTAGATCAGGAGCGCCGGCTGCCAGCGGGACGAGCCCGCAGGCGAGCCAGGCCCAGTACGCCCACCCCCGTGGCCGTCTCCCAGTACCGGGCGCCGCCCACCATGGCGACCATAAGCGGCGACACAGACCAGCAGCGGCAGCGGAAAGGTGTTCGTGGACGGATCCTTGGTGGCGGCATTCCGCCAGTCTGGTCGGGTCACGATTGCGTAAGCAAGTCACATCCGGGCACCGAACCCCTGTTGCTTGTGACGGGGCTGGAATACCCTCATCACATGAGTCCGGACGCCATGGTTGAAGACATCACACACCTTCTTGAAGTCTGGGTAACCGGTTGGGCCGGCTGCCGCGGGTATCAGACGTCGACTGAAGGCCGCTTCCCCGCTGTACTGCGGGCCGACACCACCGGGGAATGGGAATACTTCTCCCATGACCCTTCCGACGACGAGTTCGCGGCCCTGGTCAGCCAAGACCGCAGAAGCTCCGGCGCGGATACTGACTGTCCTGACCAACGACGTTCTCCGCTATACGCAGCTGGCCGAGAAGCACGGGCTGAACATCACCTCCGCATCGCAGGCCATGATGATCGTGGACATGGAAACCCAGGACGCCGAAGATCCCTGGCTCTCCGATGACGACCTGAACCTGGTCACGTCCGAACTGGACGGCGTCCACCACGCGGTGGTCCGCTCCGGTGACGAGCGTTGCGGCCAGCGGCAGGGTTTTTGTGGTGGGCGGGACGGCGGTGTTCGACAAGATTGTGGTCCAGCCCGCGTTCCAGCGCCGCGGCCTGGGCAGCTTCATCATGAAGGCCCTCGCGGCGCAGGCCATCGGACCGGACGTCGAAAACGGCCTGTTGCTGGCTTCGCTGGATGGCCAAAAACTGTACTCGCACCTGGGCTGGTCCACCGTGTGCCGCGTACTGATGCTGTCCACCTCCGATGAAGGATGCCGACCTCTCCGTGGGCTGATTTTTCCCCGGGTGAAAGAATGTTGGGGTGAACCCCCATGACTCGCTGATCCCGTTGCTGGGCCGCGGCCCGGACCCGGAGCAGCTCCGTCATGTCCGCACCATCCCCGCGCGCCAGGCGGTCCACGAGCCGTGGCCGGACTGGGCCCACCCCGACCTGGTGGCCGCCTATGGCTCGCTGGGCATCCACGAGCCCTACCGGCACCAGATCCAGGCTGCCGACCTTGCCCACGGCGGCGAGCACGTGGTGATTGCCACCGGCACGGCGTCCGGAAAATCCCTTGCGTACCAGCTGCCGGCGCTGGACGCCATCCACCGCTCCGAGCTGCGGGTGCTGTCCGAACCCGGAAAAATCCACGACGACGGCGCCGTGACGCTTTATCTCTCCCCCACCAAGGCGCTCGCCGCGGACCAGCTCGCCGCCATCCGTTCCTTGAAGCTGCCCACCGTGCGGGCGGAGACTTACGACGGCGACACCGACCCTGCGTCCCGCCGCTGGATCCGGGACCACGCCAACTTCATCCTGGCGAATCCGGACATGCTGCACTTCGGCATCCTGCCCAACCACGCCTGGTGGGCCAGCTTCTTCCGCCGGCTGCGGTACGTGATTGTGGATGAAGCCCACAGCTACCGCGGGGTGTTTGGCTCGCACGTGGCCAACCTGATGCGGCGGCTGCGCCGCATCTGCGCGTACTACGGTGCCGGGACCTCCCACCCGGGCCCGGTGTTCATTGCGGCCTCCGCTACTGCGTCGGAGCCGGGTACGTCCTTCGGCCGGCTGATTGGCGCGCCCGTCCGGGCCGTTGCCGAGGACTGCTCGCCGCACGGTTCCACCACCGTGGCGTTCTGGGAGCCCGCGCTGACGGAGCTTAAGGGCGAGAACGGGGCCAAGGAGCGCCGCACTGCCGTTGCTGAGACGGCCGATCTGCTGGCGAACCTGGTCTCGTCCCGGATCCGGACCATCGCCTTCATCAAATCCCGGCGCGGCGCGGAGACAATTTCGTCCATCACCAAGCGCCTCCTGGACGAGGTGGACCCGAGCCTTCCGCAGCGCGTGGCCGCCTACCGGTCCGGCTACCTGCCGGAGGAGCGGCGCGCCCTGGAGAAGGCCCTCCGCTCCGGTGAGCTCCTGGGTGTCTCCAGCACGTCCGCCCTGGAACTCGGGATCGACATTTCCGGGCTGGACGCCGTGCTGGTGGCCGGCTGGCCGGGCACCCGGGCGTCGCTGTTCCAGCAGATCGGCCGGGCCGGACGCGCCGGCCAGGACGCCATCGCCGCGTTCGTTGCCAGCGATGACCCGCTGGACACCTACCTGGTGAACCATCCCGAGGCGATCTTTGACGTTTCGGTCGAAGCCACCGTGTTTGATCCTTCCAATCCCTATGTGCTGGGACCCCATCTTTGCGCCGCCGCCGCGGAGCTCCCGCTGGGCGTGGCCGAACTGGATCTCTTCGGCAACACGTCCGAAAAGCTGCTGGGGCAGCTGGTGGCCCAGGGCTACCTGCGCCGCCGGCCGGCGGGCTGGTTCTGGACCCACTCCCAGAGCGCTGCCGCCATGGTGAACCTCAGGGCCGACGGCGGCGGACCGGTCAGCATCGTGGACGCGGACACGGGCTCCCTGCTGGGGACCATGGACTCGCCGCAGACGCACTACCAGGCCCACACCGGGGCGGTCTACGTCCACCAGGGCGACAGTTATGTGGTGGAGGAGCTGAACGAAGACGACCACTGCGTGATGGTCCGCCGCGCCAACCCCGATTACTACACCACCGCCCGGGACGTCACCCAGATCGAGGTCCTCGAAACCCAGCGGACCGCGCAGTGGGGCGACGTCGCCGTGCACTTCGGGGACGTCAAAGTGACAACCCAGGTGGTCTCCTTCCAGCGGAAAGCCCTGATTTCCAACGAAATCCTGGGTGAGGAACCCCTGGAACTGGGCGCCCGGGACCTGTTCACCAAGGCCGTCTGGTTTGTGGTGGAGAACCGTTCGCTGACGGGTGCCGGGCTGATCGAGGCACAGTTCCCCGGAGCCCTTCATGCCGCCGAACACGCCGCGATCGGGCTGCTGCCGCTGGTGGCCTCCAGTGACCGCTGGGACATTGGCGGCGTGTCCACGGCCATCCACGCTGACACCGGAGTGCCCACCATCTTTGTGTATGACGGGCACCCCGGCGGTGCGGGCTTCGCCGAGCGCGGTTTCGACAAAGCCAAGGTCTGGCTCTCTGCGACACGGGACGCCATCAAGGCCTGTGAGTGTGAGTCCGGCTGCCCGTCCTGCGTCCAGTCCCCCAAATGCGGGAACAAGAACAATCCCCTGGACAAGGCTGCGGCCATCACCCTGATCGACGTCCTCCTCAAAGACGCGAGCGAAGCGCCTCCCCGGGATGTGGAACTCCTGCCCCATCCCGAACGCGCCCTCAACCCGGCTGCGGCTCAGGGCGGCGGTCCGGCCCGCGCATGACCGCTGGCGGCGCCGAGCATGGTCCGGGCATTGAGCTCGGTCCTGACCTCGACGGTTTGTCCTGCTCCTTCCGTGCAGCTCACGAGGGCGGCGTTGTGCCGGGCTGCCACCTCCGCTGCCACGGCACACGGATCCCCTGAGGTCAGGCCGCGCAGGGCATCGGCCCCTGCGAGCGCAGCAAGGTCCGCCGCTGCCGCCGCCCGGCTGGCCATCACTGCTGACTGCGCCAGAAGCAGCATCAGCACCATAGCCATGATGACCACCAGTGCCAGTCCCGCCGCCAGGACTGTTCCCGAGCCGCGCTCCGGGTGGTCCCGGATCTAGACGCTCATCACAGGTCGATCGTTCAGTGGGGCAGCTGTATCGGTGTGGCGCTGCACATCTGTCGGCACCCCTGGCTGGCGACCCGATGGAAGACCATGCCGGGAGGGCCATGCCTGACGCTTCCGGCCTTTCGCTACGCGTTGTTGCCCGTGCTGTCAGGGTCCAAGGCACCGTGGCCCCCATGGGACCGCCAACCCTGTCAGCAACGGTGACGCTCAGCCACTCGCCGTCGGCCGCCACGGACGCAGTGGCCGACGCTCCCGCCAAGGTCCTGACGATGCCTTCCACTGCGGCCGGGTCCTCGCCCCGTGCCAGTGCCCTGGCGCCGGCGTGGGCTGCCTCCTCGAGCCTGAGCTGGGTTACGCCGGCAGCGGCTCCGGACAGGAGCAATGCGAGCAGCAGCAGGACAGCCGGCAACGCCACGGCGAACTCAGCCGTCACGGCGCCCGTCATGGCGCCCGTCGACAGTGCCCTCGGGCATTCCCCTGCCCACGACCGCCGCGACGGAATGAGGCAGCTGCTGGCTTCCTGATGCTGTCCCGCTTGATGTCCGGATGCAGCGCTGCCGGCGCCCTGCTCATGGCAAGGCCAGCGCCGTGCGGATGAGGGTCAGCAGGAAACCCCGTACTTCGTCACTGCGGAGAATGAAGACCAGGAGTCCGGCGAAGCCCACCGCGGCCAAGGTGGCTATGGCGTATTCGGCCGTAGCCATTCCGGCCTCCGAGGCCGTGAGCCGTTGCCGGCGCTTCTTCGCCTCGCTGGCGCCGGGGTAAAGCTCCACAACGTTGCCTGCGGGCTCTGGGGCCTCCTGCCGTTGGCAGGTACACGCGCCCAATCCGTCATTGGCAGGTGCTACGGAGTCCCATGCTGCGGTACCGGCAACTCCGGCTGAGCTGCGGTGCAGGGGCGGAGTAAAGGCTGTTTTGGATGATGGTCATGTTAGTGGTTTCCCTTCTGTGCTCCGGCCGAGTTGCCGGCTGCTTCGACTCTTCCGGGCCCCGCCCGGCGCGGTAAGGGCGGACCTTTCCAAGTGGATAACCGGGCGGCTGTGGAGGACAGGGTGTGGGGGAGTGGACGGCGAAACCCGCGCGCAGGACCCCAGGACGATGTCAGGATCCGGAGGGCACCAGGGCCAGGAGAACCGGGACCACGCCCAGGCAGATGAAGGCCGGCAGGGAGCACAGGCCCAGCGGAATGACCAGCTTCACGCCCAGGGAGGCGGCCCGTTTCTCGGCAGCGCGGAACCTTTCCCGGCGCAGCCTGGCAGCCTGGGCATACAGGATGGCGGACGACGGCGCGCCGGTCAGGGCGGCAAACCCGAGTGCGTCACGCAGCTCCAGGATTTCGGGAAGCCGGACTTCGGAACTGCGCCAGGCCGTCTCCCAGTCGGCTCCGATGGCGAGCGCCGAAACCACCGGGCGCAACGCCTTGCTGTAGTCCTTGGACGCGGAAGCCGCAACGAGTTCCAGGGAACGTCCAATCCCAGATCCGGCGTCCAGCATCGCGGCCACAAGCTCCAGCATCATGGCGGTGTCGCGTAATCCGTCACACATCATCGCCGCCACCCGTCCAGAGGCCCCCCGGCGCTCGGGCTTCCCGGCGGTTGCCCGGTCCCACGCTCAACCTCAGCAGCCGCTGCCGTACCCGGCCTGGCTGTGAAAAGGCCAGATACGAAACGACGATCAGGACAACGGCGAGTGCCACCCCGGCGCAAGAGTATCCGTCATGGCGCAGCCCCTGCGGCGGCGTGGACCAGGCGGGCGGACCAGATTCTCCCGGCTATGGTCAGGGCCACCCCTGCCGCGAGCGCCGCCATACCCAGCGGCGTCCCGAACAGTATGGCCAGCGGATCCACGCCCAGCGCCATTCCCAGGCCCAACCCCATCACTGGAAGCCACGTCAGGAGACTCACTGTGGCCTTTGGCCCGGCCAGTGCTGTCTGCCTTGCGGCGTCGGCGTCGTCTTCCACCTCCAGCTGGGCCGCAAACCGCGCGAGGACATCAGCCAGCGGACAGCCGCTGGCTTCGGCAATGTCAAAGCACGCGGCCAGCTCCAGCCAGATCCGCTGCTCCCTGCCGGCAGCTGCGCGGAAATGCCGCCGGCGGCAGATTTCCTGATCGCCTCGGACACCGGCAGGCCCCGGAAGGCAGCGGCCCGGACGGCGCCCAGCATCGTCAGGGAACCGGGGCTGAGGCCCGGGCCGTTCCGCCCGGCCCCTGATCCCCTGGCAGGACCCAGCCGTCCGGCAATGTCCTCCACCGGCAGTGGACCTGCTTCTGGCCGGCCATGGTGGACCAGCCATAATTCGTCCCACAGCCGCGCCGGTGTGCGCCCACCCTTCAGCAACGCGGCCAGCTGCTGCACCACCAGGGTCAGGGAAAGTTGACCCCGCCCCTGTCCGGCACGATGGATCTTGCGCCAGGAGAGCGCCGAGGCCGAATGCCGCGCAGAGCGGCCCACGCTGCCGTCACCGGGCATGGCACGGATACCAGCGGCGCGGCCCGGCCCGGTGCTCCCCACGGCCCGCCGAAAACGGCCCGCCGCACCGCCGGGCGGCCTGAACAGCAGGATCACAGCCGCGGCGAGGATCCCGGCCAGCACCACCATCACGCCGCGGCACCCAGTTCAGGCGACAGCCCCAGCCGCTCACTCAGCGACTCCCAGGCGGGCCCGGCGGAGAGCCGGCCGTGTCCGGTTCTCGAGCGCCGGAACCACAGCCAGTCCGCCGGGCCCATCCTGCACCACGCCCACACAGGCTACATGCCGTCCCTGGCGGGACCGCTCCACGTGGACCACCACGTCCAGTGCACTGGCTGCCTGAAGCCGGACGGCGTCCTGGCCCAGCCCGGCGAGGGCGCCCAGAGCGGTCAACCGTGCGGGGACGGCGGTGGCAGTATTCGCGTGGATGGTTCCTCCGCCGCCGGTGTGGCCGGTATTCATGGCCGTCAGGAGTTCCCGAACCTCGGCGCCCCGGCATTCCCCCACCACCAGCCGGTCCGGGCGCATCCGAAGTGCTTGCCGGACGAGTTCGCCCAGATCCACCCCGCCGCCGCCTTCCAGGTTTCCATGCCGGGACTCGAGCGACACGATGTGCGGATGGACGGGGTTCAGTTCGGAGGCGTCCTCGATCAGGACCAGCCGCTCCGCCGGCGAACACAGCCCCAGCAGGGTGGAGAGCAGCGTGGTCTTCCCCGAGCCCGTGGCACCGCTGATGAGGAAGCTCAGCCGGTGCTCAACAATGCGTTCCAGAACCTCGTGCACCACGCTGCCGAACATCCCGCCGGAGCGCAGCTCGTCCATGGTGAAGACCTGCTCGCGCCGGATCCGGACACTCAGCAGGGTGCCCGCTGTTGAAATCGGCGGCAGGACGGCATGGACACGGTACCCGCCGTCGAGCCTGACATCAACGCACGGCGAACCGTCGTCCAGGCGCCTTCCGCCGGCCGCCACGAGCCGCGAGGCCAGTGCCCTCACCTGTGCCTCGCCGGCAAAGGACACCCCGGCCGGTTCGATGCCCCTCCCCCGGTCGATCCAGACCGAGTCCGGGGCGTTGACGAAGATGTCTGTGACGCTGGACATCCCGGGTCAGCTCCTGGAGGGGTCCAAGTCCGTTCAGCTCCGCGCTGATCCGTTCGACGGCGGCCAGGGAGCCGGCTGTGCCCAGCAGCCGTCCGGTGGCCTGGACCGCCGCGGCGACGCGGGAAGCCGTGACCGGCCCGGCGTCGGCCATGACTGATTCGCGGACCGTTTCCAGCAGTGCCGAATCAACACCGCGGGGGTCCAGGACCCGCGCCTGGCGGCGGCGCGTTCCGCCCGTTGGCCCGACGGCGAAGCGGTGCAGACGGCAGTGGTTCACGGCGGAACGGGCTGCCTCGTGCTCACGGCAGGTCCCCGACAGGGATGTCGCCGGCCAACAGATCGAGCACGGACGCGGCGAAGTGCCTGACGCTGCGCCGGTTACCCACGTCCAGCAGCCGTCCGTTTTCGCCGGCCGCAGTAACGCCGCGCAGCTCCGGGACCCGGCCCTGAACGGGCAGCCCCACGGCGTCCGCAATCAGTCCGGCGTCCAGCGCGGCGCCTGCCTTCCCCCGGACCAGCAGCGCCGCTTCAACCGGCGGGAGTTCGTGGAGCAGCCGGGCCGTAGCCACCGCGGCCTTCAGCTGGGCCGGCACAACCACCAGAATCCGGTCGCAGTCCCAGGCAAACATGTGGACTGGCTCGGCTCCGCGGCCGATGTCCACCACCACCAGTTCATAGCCGCGCCGGGCAGCATCCAGCACACCACCGGCGGCAGTGGCATCCACCGGCGCCGGACGATCCCGGCTCCCGGGCCAGGACAGGAACGAAAATCCTCCGGCCACCGGCAGGGAATCGGCGAGCTGCCCGGGATCGATGCTGCCGCTCGCTTCGGCCAGGTCCGGCCACCGCAGCCCCGGCGTCTCCTCGGCGGCCAGCGCCAGTTCCAGGCCCCCGCCCCACGGATCCCCGTCGACGAGCAACACGCGGACGCCCAGCCCGGCCGCGGCCTGGGCGATCCAGATGGCGGCGGTGGTGGCACCGGCCCCGCCGCAGCCGCCTGTCACGCCGAGCACCAGGCCGCCGGCTTCGGGCGAACGCGACCTGCTCAGGTACTCGGCCAGCCAGGCTGAGGCATCCGGGAGCACTGCCACCCGCTCCGCCCCGAGGGCTGCGGCCAGGTGCCAGAGACTGTCGCCTTCGCCGTTCAGGCCCACCAGAACCGCGGGCGCCCGGCGGCGCGGAGGCAGTTCACGGACGTCGCTCCCCACCAGCACGGCGGCGGCAGAGTCCCAGTACTTGGCCGCCTCCGCGACATCTGCCACCACCCTCAGCTGGCCACCGGCGGCAGCCACAATCTGCTCCACTTCGCCCTGAAGAAAGTCGTACCCGGTGACCAGCAGCACCTCGGCGGCCGCAGCGTCCGGCAACCATGCCCCGGCAGCCGCCAGAGACGCGCCGGGCCCAGCCACCGGCCCGGCCGCGGACGCAAAGCCACGCGGCGGGGACGGCCGGGCACGGGGCCGCTGGGACGAAGGCTGTTCGGAAGGGGTTGGCGATAGCTGGTGCCTGCTCATGGAGCAACTCTTCATCGCGCCCAGTCAGAGAAACAGGGGCCTGCCGCTCTATGTGGACAACGACTCATCCGGGCACGGCAATGGACCTGCCGGCCGATGACCCTGGACGGTCCACAGCCCTACCGCCCGGCTACTGTTTCCCGTACTTGCGGTGGACTGCCTGCTTGCTCACGCCAAGGCACAGGGCGATCGCTTCCCACGACAGGCCCGCCTGCCGGGCCTTGCGGACCAGGGACGCTTCGGTCCGTCCCACTTCCTTCTGCAGTTCCGCCACCGCATAGAGCGCCTCTGCGGGACCTTTACCGTCCATTGATGCCACCAGCGTTTTCATTCGTTCCACCTCCATGGCGTCAACATTAGTTGACAACCATGCGGGCGTCAACATACGTTGACGCCGCCTGCCCCGCCCACGCTCCATCGGCCATGCCGTCCGTCCGCGCCCCCGCCACAAGGCAGAATTGAACCTATGTACCTGCTGCTCGCCGCCCACTCCCACGGCGCAGCCCTCCAGCAGGTCACCCAGGCGGGTGATCCGCACCCGGACCGCCCCGAACCGCGGCTGATCAGCGCAAGCGAACTGCCCGGCGTCGTACGCCACCTCGAAACCCGGCCCCGCGAGGCGCCGCCGCGCTGGATCTGGCACCGGACCCAGGACTGGTACCCCGCACTGCTGGCAGCGGGGGTGGAACTGGAGCGCTGCTACGACCTCAGCCTGTGCGGGACGATCCTGGCCTATTCACAGTTCACCGCCCACACCGAGTACGCCCTGAACGCCGAGAAGGCCACCCTGGACGATCCCCAGGAACCGCCCCGCGCCCTCCAGCCGCCGCCCCCGCCGGCGGACCAGGGCGCACTGTTTGAGGACCTTCGGCACCGGGCGCCGCGCCACACTCTGGCGGACCTGCGCGCCGAATACGCCGCCCAGCAGGCGGCGCTGGCCGCCGCGTCCCCGGAGGGGAACAAGCGGAAGCGGCTGCAGTTGCTGCTTGCCGCCGAGTCCGCCGGTGCCATGATCGCCGCCGAGATGCAGCACAGCGGAGTCCCCTGGCGGGAGGACCTGCACGAGCAGATCCTGGCCGACTATCTGGGACCCCGCCCGCCATCAGGCCACCGGCCGGCGAAACTTGAAGCCCTGAACACCGAACTCCGGGCCCTCCTCAACTCCCCCGCACTGAACCCCGATTCGCCGCAGGACCTGATGCGCGCCCTGCACCGCAACGGCATCGAGGTCAAAAGCACACGGCAGTGGGAGCTGATGGAATCCAGCCATCCCGCCATCGAACCGCTCCTCGCCTACAAAAAACTGTCCCGCCTGCACACCGCCAACGGCTGGGCCTGGCTGGACGCCTGGGTGTCAAACGGCCGGTTCCAGCCTGAATACGTGGTGGGCGGCGTAGTGTCCGGGCGGTGGGCTTCCCGGGGCGGTGGTGCGCTGCAGATTCCGCGCCAGATCCGCGGTGCCGTCCACGCCGATCCCGGCCACAAGCTCATCGTCGCCGACGCCTCCCAGCTGGAACCCCGCGTCCTGGTGGCTCTGGCGCAGGACTCGAAGATGGCCGAGGCTGCGCGCGATAAGGACCTGTACGCGGGCATCGCCGCCCAGGGCTTCGGCGGCGACCGCGCCAAGGCGAAAGTGGCGCTGCTGGGCGCCATCTACGGTGCCACCACGGGGGAATCCGGGCGCCTGATGCCGCAGCTGGCACGGACCTACCCGCGCGCCGTCGGCTTCGTGGAACAGGCTGCGCGCGACGGCGAGGCCGGCGGCACGGTGACCACGCGGCTGGGCCGCAGCAGCCCGCCGCCGTCGGAACACTGGTTCCGGAGCCAGCAGTCGGCTACGGCGGAGGAGCAGCGCCGCGCGGAATCGATCGCCCGGTCCCGCGGCCGCTTCACCCGCAACTTTGTGGTCCAGGGATCCGCCGCTGACTGGGCGGCGTGCTGGCTGGCGGAATTACGACGGCGGCTGCGGGCCTTGCGTGCCGACGGTTCCGTTCAGGCGGAACTCGTCTTCTTCCTGCACGACGAGGTGATGGTCCACGCCCCCGAGGCCGGCGTTGCAGCCTGTATCCGCGCCATCGAGGAGGCAGCCGCCGCGGCGAAGGAACTCCTCTTTGGACCCATCCCCGTGGAATTCCCCGTCAGCGTGGCCGTGGTGGACTCCTATGACAACGCAAAGTAGCCAGAAGTAACCTACCCGGCAGTAGCTCGTCAGATAGCGTGAGCCACGTTACAGTCAAAGGTTCCGGGCGCCGATCCGTCCGGAACTAATGCAAAGGTGCATACCAAAGGGGAGGTCCGGATCATGCCCGGCAGGTTTGAAATACATCGAGTAGGCGACGAAGCGTATCGGCTCAGGCTCACCGATAAGAACGGCAACGTTGTGGCGGTCTCGCCCGACTTCAAGCACTTGGCTGCGCTGAAGGACGGTATCAACGCCTTGCGTGAAAACGCGGCCACCGGAGTTGTGGTGGATCTGCGCCACAAACCGCATACCAGCTAGGCCGGCACCTACTGCCGGCCATGGGCCCGGCCGTCAGGCCGGGCCTCTTTTATGCTTAGAAAGCCACCTCGTGCACGCGGGTCCGGTCCCACGGCACTGCCCAGCCCAGCTGCTCAAAGAGGCCATCGAGGATAATCCCGGTGAAACCCCAGACCAGCACGCCGCAGACCGCGAACCCGGGGCTGCTGAAGGTTCTGCCGTCGCGGCTGACCGTGGCTGTCACCCGGTTGGCCGGGTCCAGCAGGTCACGGACCGGGATCCGGAAAACCTGGGCGGATTCGCCGTAATCCACTACGTGCACGGGCGACGGCGACGCCCACCATCCGAGCACGGGAGTCACCAGGAAGTTGCTGCGGGCCAGTCCGAGCTCCTGAAGAGTGCCCAGGACCTCAACCCCAGTTGAATCCAGCCCGGTTTCCTCCTCGGCCTCCCTGCAGAGCCGCGGCCACGGGCGTTTCGTCAGCGTCGATGCCGCCGCCCGGAAACGCCACCTGGCCGGGATGCGAGCCCAGGGTGTGCGCACGTTCCAGCAGCAGGACGTCCAAATCGGCGGCGGCCAGCGGCTTGCCGGACGCGGCCGGAACGTTGTCCAGCACGCCGAAGAGCATAAGGACTGCTGCCTTGCGGGCAATGGCTTCGTCCACGGTCAGCGCCGCCCAGGCGGTGTTCGGCGCGGTGACATCACCATTGTCCGATCTCACCACCAGGTCGATCAGGTCCTGGCGGGCGCTCATGGGAGCCGCCTCTGTGATTCCATCCGGATTTCCGCGGCCCGGTGCGTCTCGGCCAGCAACTGCTCCAGCAGGGGTTCGCTCCCGGGTGCCAGTTCGTATTTGAGGAGCTTGGCGGCCTTGACGGGATCAGTCTCGCCCAGCCCGTAGCTGGGGCACCAGTTCGCGACCGGGCACGCGCCGCAGGCCGGCTTCCGGGAGTGGCATACGCGGCGCCCGTGGAACACCACCCGGTGCGACAGCATGGTCCAGTCCTTGGGCTCGAACAGCTCAGCGACGTCGAACTCGATCTGCACGGGGTCTTCTGACTGGGTCCAGCCGAAGCGCCGCGACAGCCGGCCGAAGTGCGTGTCCACGGTAATTCCGGGGACACCGAAAGCGTTGCCCAGCACCACGTTCGCCGTTTTCCGCCCGACGCCGGGAAGGGTCACCAGGTCTTCCAACCGGCCGGGAACCTCGCCGTTGTACTCGTCCACCAGCCGGTTGCTCAGCGCCAGCACGTTCTTCGTTTTGGCGCGGAAGAAGCCGGTGGGCTGCAGGATCGCTTCCAGCTCGGCGGGCTCGGCCTCGGACATGGCCCGGGCATCCGGGTACCGGGCGAACAGGATCTTGGTGACCTGGTTGACCAGCACATCGGTGGTCTGCGCGGACAGCACGGTGGCCACCACCAGTTCGAACGGGTTCCGGAAATCAAGCTCGGCGTGGGCGTAGGGGTATTTCTCCGCCAGCGCCCTGTTGATCCGCCGGGCCCGGCGCTTCAAGGCAAGCAAGGACTCCGCCGCGTCCGGCCGCGGCGCGGGACCCCTGGCCGGGCCGGATCCGGGCGTACGGGACGTGGCCACGGTGCCCGGCTAGCCGCGCTCGATGTTGCTGAGGTCCCGCAGCACGCCCAGGCGTCCGTCGGTGTGCTGGACCAGGAATTCGTGGCCCCGGTCTTCGAGGGCCAGCACCCAGCCGCCGGGTTCGATCACAAAGGCGGGGGCGCCGGTGTGGGGGTCAACGGCGGTGCGGTGCTGTGCCACGGCAAACCAGAAGGCCTCGTGCACCGGCTGGTCGTCGGATTCGTCAGGCCGGCTGGCCGGGTCCACGGTGGCGCCGATCGGCTCCACGCTCCGCACCTGCTGGTGCACTGCCGTGGCGGGAGGTTCGGCGGCAGACGGGCGGGCCGGGGCAGGAACCTGGGGTTCGTCGTCGTGCTTTGCTGCATCAGCGGCGGCGGCGGGAGCGGCGGAGCTGCGGGAGCGGCGGCAGCCGCAGGGATGTCTCCCACCATCGTCTCCTGGGCGGCGGACGCCTCGGGAGCGTTTGAGGCTGAAGCCGGGGGCACGACGTCGGCCGCCTGGGTTGCGGGAGTCGGGTCACCGGCGGGCGGTCCAGTCCCTGACCTCGGGGGCGGAGGATACTGCCGCGGCAGCGGCCGGAGCAGGGGCGCCCGCATTTGCGGGTGCGGAAGCAGCAGGCACCGGAGCGCCTGGCGACGCCGCCGCCGCCGGTTTGGAGGCAGCCGAACGGCCGAACGACCGCAGGCTGTCGGGGAGTGCGAAAGTCCGCTTGGCGGCCCCCTCAGCTCCTGCCGCGGGCTTGGGTTCCTTGGGCGTGTGCAGCTTGGGAGCGGGGGCGGCTGAGTCGCGCGCCATGATGTGGGCGGGGGTTTCGCCGCGTCCCAGGAAATCGCCGGCGAAATACGGAATGAAGCGGCCCAGCACCGTGGCCGCGAACAGGATCACGGAGCCCACCAGGCCCACCAACAGACTGGGGACGTAGGCCGCGGCCGTGGAAACGAAGAAGAACGCCACGGCAAAGGACGCCACCACGGAGGCGAACTGGTCAACGGACAGTGAGCCAATCCGGATCTTTGTGGCGGGAGCAAGCCGGCGGGCAGCAAAAAGGGCGGAAACGATCATCGGCAGCACAATGCCCAGTCCAAGGAAGAACAGGCTGCCCGCGTTCCACAGGTTGAACCGGCCGAAGAAGACCGGCAGCAGGGAGGCGACCAGGAGAACCAGGGTGGCGCCGAAAACCGTCAGGTCACGCAGCGTGAACGGGCCCAGCACGGCCTGGTTGGTGGTACCGGGCTTGGCGCCGGCCGGCCGTTGCGGTTCCTTCGCGGCGTCGTTTTCCGGCGCGGCGTCAGGCCCCGTCTCCGTTGCGCGGCCAAGTTTCTGGCCGGAGCTTTGCTGGTTCATTCTGTTCTCCTTAGCGTGGCGGCACGGGACGGTTCCGCCCCAAAAACTGTGCCGTCCGGAACGGCGGCAGCAGCCAGGCCCGGGCAGTGATGCACCGGGTCGGACAGCTCCGTAGAAAGTCACAATTCAATCTCAGCCTAGTCAACCGTATGGCCGATCACTAGCTGATGGGTGGGCCCCGGGGCCCAGCGGACATGGTCCCGAAACCATTCACCGCGAAATAAATGCCGTTCGTGGGCTGCGCTGTGACAGGTGACACACAGTGGCAGGCTCAAGCATTAGTCTTGATTCCGGAACAGCTCTTTGCGGAATGTCCGTGATCTGCCTTGCCCGCAGCCGCGCACAGCGGCGGAGCGCGGCACGGTCACGGCCAGCCGCAGAAAAGACCGATGAATGATGAGGTTCACCATGTCCCAGGACACTCCCGGCTCCACCGCCACCGCCCCCGCAGCCGCCGTCCAGAGCGGCCAGCAAGGCGATGCCTTTGAAAACCTGCTCCACGAGAACCGGGCGTTCGCCCCGAGCCCCGAGTTTGCTGCCGACGCCGTTGTCACCGCAGCCGATTACGCTGAGGCCGACGCCGACCGCCCGGCTTTCTGGGCCCGGCAGGCCCGTGAGCTGCTGACCTGGTCCAAGGACTTTGACCAGGCTTTGGACTGGTCCAACCCGCCGTTCGCGAAATGGTTCGTCGGCGGCGAGGTCAACGCGGCCTACAACGCGCTGGACCGGCACGTGGAGAACGGCCTCGGCGACCGCGTGGCCATCTACTTCGAGGGCGAACCCGGCGACACCCGCACCTACACCTACGCCCAGCTCACCGACGAGGTGAAGAAGGCAGCCAACGCGTTCGAGTCCCTCGGCGTCGCCAAGGGCGACCGGGTGGCCGTCTACCTGCCCATGATCCCCGAAGCCGTCATCACGCTGCTGGCCTGCGCCCGCATCGGCGCCGTGCACTCCGTGGTGTTCGGCGGGTTCTCCGCCGACGCCCTCCGCTCCCGGATCGAGGACGCCGAAGCCAAGCTCGTGGTCACCGCCGACGGCACCTACCGGCGCGGGAAGCCCAGCGCCCTGAAGACCGCGGTCGACGACGCCCTCGCCGCCGACGGGCACACCGTCCAGAACGTTGTGGTGGTCAAACGCAACGGCCAGGACGTCGACTGGCACGAAGGCCGCGACCACTGGTGGGACGACACCGTCGGGCAGGCATCCACCGAGCACACCGCCGTCGGGCACGACTCCGAGCACCCGCTCTTCATCCTCTACACCTCCGGGACCACCGGCAAGCCCAAGGGCATCCTGCACACCACCGGCGGCTACCTCACCCAGGGCGCCTACACCCACAAGGCCGTGTTCGACCTGCACCCGGAAACGGACGTGTACTGGTGCACCGCCGACGTCGGCTGGGTCACCGGCCACTCCTACGTCGCCTACGCCCCGCTCATCAACGGCGCCACCCAGGTCATGTACGAAGGCACCCCGGACTCCCCGCACCAGGGCCGCTGGTGGGAGATCATCGAAAAGTACAAGGTCTCCATCCTCTACACCGCGCCCACCGCGATCCGGACGTTCATGAAGTGGGGCCGGGACATCCCGGACAAGTACGACCTGTCCTCCCTCCGCGTCCTGGGCTCGGTGGGCGAATCCATCAACCCCGAAGCCTGGATGTGGTACCGGGACGTCATCGGCGGCAACAAAACACCCATCGTGGACACCTGGTGGCAGACCGAAACCGGCGCCCAGATGATCGCCCCGCTGCCCGGCGTGACCGCCACCAAGCCCGGCTCCGCCCAGGTCCCGCTGCCCGGCATCGCCGTGGACGTGGTGGACGAGAACGGCGAATCCGTGCCCGACGGGCACGGCGGCTTCCTGGTCATCCGCGAACCCTGGCCCGCGATGCTCCGCGGCATCTGGGGCGACCCCGAACGGTTCAAGGACACCTACTGGTCCCGCTTCGAAGCCATGTACTTCGCCGGCGACGGCGCCAAGAAGGACGAGGACGGCGACATCTGGCTCCTGGGCCGGGTGGATGACGTCATGAACGTCTCCGGCCACCGGCTCTCCACCACCGAAATCGAATCCGCCCTGGTCTCCCACCCCTCCGTGGCCGAAGCCGCCGTCGTCGGGTGCCGCAGACGAAACCACCGGCCAGGCCGTCGTCGCGTTCGTCATCCTCCGCGGCGACGCCGTCGACTCCGGCGACGCCACCATCACCGAACTCCGCAACCACGTGGGCAAGGAAATCGGCCCCATCGCCAAACCCAAAACCATCCTCGTGGTCCCCGAACTGCCCAAGACCCGCTCCGGCAAAATCATGCGCCGGCTGCTCAAGGACGTCGCCGAAGGCCGCGACCCGGGCGACGCCACCACCCTGGCCGACAACACCGTCATGGCCCAGATCGCGGCGTCCCTGCGTAAGTGAGTTTGTGGCGGGCGAGCGAGGAGCGGCAGTCATCCTCTGCGCGCTGCTCGTTCCTCGCTCTGACGCGCGCTGCCGGATAACTCCCGCTCCTCGTCGACGGCGCCGCTCACCAGTGGGCGGCGCCGTCGGTGTGTGTGGAGTGGCATACGGTGGATGACTCCCACTCGTCAGCGTTGGTCCGCCCTAGACTAAGACCAGCCCCCGTCACCTGTCTGAAGGAACTGCCCCGATGCTCCCTGCTGCACGACACGAAGCCATTGTGGATGCCGTTCAGCGGGAGCGTGTGGTGAGGGTTTCCGACCTTGCTCAGCAGTTGGGTGTTTCGCTGATGACGGTGCGGCGGGACATTGAGCTGTTGGAGGAAGGCGGCCTGCTGGAGCGCATCCACGGCGGGGCCAAGATCCTCGGGGACGTCAGCACCCATGAACCCGGCTTTGAACTCAAGTCCACGCAGCTGACGGCGGAGAAGAGGGCCATCGCGCTGGAAGCGGCCGGGCTTGTGCACGAGGGCATGGCCGTGGGCCTTAGCGCCGGAACCACCACGTGGGCCCTCGCCAAAGAACTGGTCAATGGCCCGCGGATTACCGTGGTCACCAACTCGGTGCGCATCGCGGACCTTTTCCACCACGGCGCGTCGGCCGGCTCGGCCCGGTTCGGCTCCACAGTGATCCTGATCGGCGGCGAACGCACGCCGTCGGACGCCCTGGTGGGACCCATTGCCACGGCTGCGCTGAAGCAGCTGCACCTTGACGTGCTGTTCCTGGGCGTGCACGGCATGGACGCCGCCGCCGGATTCACCACCCCCAACCTCCTGGAAGCAGAGACGGACCGCGCGTTTGTGGCCGCGGCGCGGAAAACAGTGGTCCTGGCCGACCACACGAAGTGGGGGCTGCAGGGCATGAGCACCATCGCCGGACTGGATGACGCGGACGAAGTCATCAGCGATTCAGGTTTGAGCGCGGACGCCCAGCGGATCCTCAGCGAGCGCGTGGGCAAGGTACGGATCGCGGGCTAGCGACCCCCACAGCCCTCGGTTCAGAGACAGCCGCACGACTGACGGATCTGCAACTCGGCAGGAAAGATGAGGTGTTCCGATTCGTGGCCGCGGTGGGCGCCGATCAGGGCGCTGACAGCGGCGTCCGCCATTGCCTTCGCCGGCTGTTTCACTGTTGTGAGGGGAGGCCAGCTGTACTCCGCTTCAGCTGAGCCGTCGAACGAGGCCAGGGCAATGTCTCCGGGCACGGAGATCCCCGCTTCATGGAGTGCACGGAGGATACCGACAGCCTGCAGGTCAGAAGTGGCAAAAATGGCCGTGGGGCGGCTCGCGGAGGCCAGGAGGCGTTTCCCTGCGGCATAACCGCCTTCCCGGGTGAAAGCGGTACGGACGATGGGGCCTTCAGGCAGGCCTGCCGCCGCCAGAGCCTGCAGCCAGCCTTCTTCACGGCCGTCATAGTAGTTGCCGGTGTTCGTACCCATGGCGAGGGCGATGCTGGTGTGGCCGTGGCCGATCAGGTGTTCAACAGCCGATTTTGCGCCCGCCAGCAGGTCCACGCCCACGCTGTTGAATCCAGGCGCATCGGCACTGTGGTTCAGGAGGACAACGGGTATCTCCGCCGATTCAAGGTCCGCCAGTCCCGGTTCCATCAAAACACTGGAAAGTATGACGCCGTCCACCTGGCGTGCCGCCAGGTTGCGGACGTTCCGGAGTTCCTTCGCGAGGTTTCCATCCGAATTGGTGAGCAGCAGGGCGTAGCCCAGTTCGGCGGCAGCATCTTCGACAGCGTGTGCCAGCAGCGAGAAAAAAGGGTTGCTGTTGTCAGGGATGACCAGCCCGATGGTTTCGCTCGACCCCAGCTTCAGGGCCCGCGCGGCAGCGTTCGGGCGGTACCCCAGCCGTCGGATGGCGTCCTGGACCTTCGCTTCAGTAGCTGGCGCCACTTTTTTGGGCCCGCCATTCACCACGTAACTGACGACGGCGGTGCTGACGCCCGCATACCGGGCAACATCCTTGCGGGTCACCGGGCCGCGGGGTGCCTGCACTGGTGGAGTCGTCATGGTGTACATGCTAGCCATCCGTTCCCCGGGGCGTCGCCGAAGTCACGGATCGGCAGCCGCTCGCCGCCGCGGAGGGCGGACTGGTGCGCCACGATGCCCGGCAGCGTGAACCGGGCGGCAACCCAGGCGTTGACCGGCGGCAGCGTGCCGGTGTTGACCGCCGTCACGAAGTCATCCACCAGGAAATGGTGGCTTCCGTCGTGGCCGTTCGGTGCGCCGCGGAACTCATCCGGAAGCCGGGCAGCGTCATGGACCGGCGAGAGCCCGGACACGAAGGCGTCCCTCAGTTCCGGCGCAACGTTGGCCAGCGACGGGTCATCCAGGGACATGCTGGGCCGTGATTCCAGCTGCTCTGAAATGTCGTGGACGTTTTCCTTGTCCTGCCAGACCGAGACTTTGGCCAGCTGTTCAAAGCTGGCCTCCGTCCCGAAGAACCGGAACCGGGACTCCCTGATGTGTGAAGGGTAGCCAACGCGGCGCATCTCATTGGTTCGCATGACGCCGCCGTCGTTGAGTTCAAAAAGGGCCGTGGCGTTGGAGAAGTCGTTGCCGAACATGCTGACCTCCTTGTCGAAGACCCCGTCGTCGCGATCATCCTTGACGCCCACGCAGCTGACGCTGACGGCGTGGGCGGGAACGGCACCGAGGACTCCGCCCACCGCGTGCGTGGGGTACAGCATCGGCGGGTAGCTTGCGGTTTCCTTCCAGCGGTCACCGCCGCTGTATTGGTAGGCGTCGTAGAAGCCCAGGTCCATGTCGTGGACGTAGTCCCCTTCGGTGTAGAAGATCCGTCCGAACTTGCCGGCCGCAAGCTGCTTGCGGGCATAGACGGTGGCCGGGTTGTAGTAGCTGGTCTCCCCCATCATGTAGACCAGGCCGGTATCGCGGACAGCGCCGATGATCCTTGCGATTTCCTCCTCGGAAATGGCCATGGGGACGGCTGAATAGACATGCTTGCCGGCGCGGAGCGCCTGCTCCACCAAAGGACCGTGCGTCCAGCGCTGGGTGAAGATGGCCACGGCGTCGACGTCGGAGGCGAGGAGGTCCTCGAAGCTCGCCTTCGACCCCGCCAGCTGGTACCGGTCCACGGCCTCGGCCGCCCGTTCCGGCCGCTCATCCACTACATGGACGGCACTGACGCCGGGGTGGAGATTGAAGAGGTGCGCGAACTGGCCGCCGAACTGGCCAACTCCTACTACGCCGATTGAAAACGTCATTGTTTGCCTTCCCTGTTGGGTGCCGTGAACGAGCGGCGGGCAAGCGCTGTCCATCAGATTTCCCAGTGTTCCACCCAAATCTACTCGAGTCAATGGCCAAGCGACTGGATAAAACCCCCTACAGATAAATGAAAAATGAACACTTGCCACCATCGATCTACTCGTGTAGATTTCTCGTCAGTTGTTATCCACATCACAGTCAGGAAAGGGTCGACGATGACCACCCTTGCCAAACACACACGACCAGCCCCGCCCCAGCCCGGAACTCCCACGCCCCGCGGCCGCTTCCGGCAGCTCGGCGACCTCAAGATCGCCCTCCTCTTCATCGCCCCGGCCATGATCGGTTTCATCTTCTTCTACGTTGTTCCCACCATCCGCGGCGTGTACCTGAGCTTCACGGAGTACAACATCCTCGGAGACCCGGAATGGGTGGGGACGGACAACTACACGGCCATCGCCACGGACCCGCTGTTCTGGAATTCCCTGGCCGTCACCGGCCAGTATGTCTTCCTCAACATCGTCCTCCAGACCGCGCTGGCCCTGGGCCTGGCCCTCCTGATGCACAAGGTTGCGAAGTCCACCCTCATCCGCGGCGCCCTGCTGCTGCCCTGGATGATGTCAAACGTCATCGCGGCGCTGCTCTGGTTCTGGATGCTCGACTACCAGATCGGCGTGGTCAACCAGTTCATCGAGTGGGCCGGCCTCCCCCGCGTCGCCTTCTTCGGCAGCGAGGAGTGGGCCATCCCCACCCAGGCCCTAATCAACACCTGGCGCCACATGGGCTACACCGCCCTGCTCATCTTCGCCGGCATGCAGGCCATCCCGGGCCACGTCTACGAGGTAGCCAAACTCGACGGCGCCTCACCGTTCCAGACCTTCCGCAAGATCACCCTTCCGCTGCTGCGGCCGGTCCTGGTCATGGTCCTGGTTGTCACCGTGATCGGTTCCTTCCAGGTCTTCGACACCGTTTCCGTCACCACCGGCGGCGGCCCGGTCAACGCCACCCGCGTCATCCAGTACTACATCTACCAACGCGCCTTCACCGAGTCGGACTTCGGCTACGGATCCGCCATCGCCGTCATTCTCTTCCTCATCCTCGCCCTGGTGGCCTTCATCCAGATGAAGTTCCTCAAGGGCAACGAGTCGGACCTGGACTAGGAGCCCCGCATGACCACCACCACAAGCCGCGCACCGCTGCCGGCCCCAGCCCGCCGCCGTCGTCCGTTCAATCCCCGCACCGCCGGTGCCTGGGCCCTCCTCGTCCTCGCCATTGCGGTCTCCGTCGTCCCGTTCCTCTGGGTGCTCCGCACGGCACTGTCCACCAACTCGGCACTGGCTACGAACTCGGCCAGCCTGCTTCCCGCGGAATTCACCTTCGGCGCCTTCCTGCGGGTCTTCGGGCTGCAGAGCCCGGCCGACGCCGTCGCGGAGGGCGGTTCCGGTGCGGCCATCGATTTCTGGCTGTACCTCAGGAACTCCATCATCTTCTCCTCCATCACCACTGCCGGAGCTGTGTTCTTCAGTGCGATGGCCGCCTACGCCTTCGCCCGGCTGCGCTGGAAGGGCCGGAACCTGGTGTTCAGCCTGTTCCTGGGCACCATGCTGGTCCCGCCGATCTTCACCGCCCTCCCGAACTTCCTGCTGATCAAGAACCTGGACCTTCTGAACACCATGCTCGGCATGGTCCTGCCGTACCTCTTTATGACGCCGTTCGCCATCTTCTTCCTGCGCCAGTTCTTCCTGAACATGTCCCGCGAGGTCGAGGAAGCAGCAATGCTCGACGGCGCCAAGCACCTGCGCATCTTCTTCCAGATCGTCCTCCCCAACGCCGCAGCCCCGCTCGCCACACTTGCCCTGCTCACCTTCATCGGCCAGTGGAACGAGTACTTCTGGCCGCTGCTGGTCGGTTCCCAGGATGACGTCCGCGTCCTGCAGGTGGGCCTGGGCGTCTTCAAGTCCCAGTCCCCGCAGGGCGCGCCCGACTGGTCCGGCCTCATGGCCGCGGTCCTGGTTTCGGCCCTTCCCGTCCTGGTCCTCTTCGCCGCATTCGGCAAGAAGATCGTCAACTCCATCGGCTTCTCCGGCATCAAGTAACCCCTCCGCACAAAGCTCCACAACCCCCCGAACGGAAAGTAGAACCATGAAGAAAACCCTCGGCGCCATCGCCGTCGCCGCAGCAGTGGCGCTGTCCCTCTCCGCCTGTGGCGGCTCATCCTCCTCGGCCGAATCGGCCAAGGGCGAGATCAGCTACTGGCTGTGGGACGCCAACCAGTTGCCCGCCTACCAGCAGTGCGCTGACGACTTCCACAAGGCCAACCCGGACATCTCGGTCAAGATCACCCAGCGCGGGTGGGACGACTACTGGAGCACCCTCACCAACGGTTTTGTGGGCGGCACCGCTCCGGATGTCTTCACCAACCACCTGGGACGCTACGGCGAGCTGGCCGAGAACAAGCAACTGCTGGCCATCGACGAAGCCGTCGAGAAGGACAACGTGGACCTGTCCGCCTACAACGAAGGCCTCGCCGACCTCTGGGTGGGCCAGGACGGCAAGCGCTACGGCCTGCCGAAGGACTGGGACACCATCGGCCTGTTCTACAACAAGGCCATGCTCACCAGCGCCGGCGTCACCGAGGACCAGATGAAGGACCTCACCTGGAACCCGCAGGACGGCGGCACGTACGAGGACGTCATCGCCCACCTGACCGTGGACAAGAGCGGCAAGCGCGGGGACGAAGCCGGCTTCGACAAGAACAACGTGGCCGTCTACGGCCTGGGCCTGAACGGCGGCGGCGACTCCTCCGGCCAGACCGAGTGGAGCTACCTCACCAACACCACCGGCTGGTCCCACACGGACAAAAACCCGTGGGGAACGCACTACAACTACGACGACCCCAAGTTCCAGGAGAGCATGGCCTGGTTCGCCGGGCTGGCCCAAAAGGGCTACATGCCCAAGCTGGAGACCACCGTCGGTGCGGCCATGGCTGATACCTTCGCCGCCGGCAAGTCCGCCATCAACGCCCACGGCTCATGGATGACCGGCCAGTACACCGGTTACAAGGGCATCGAAGTGGGCATCGCCCCCACCCCGGTGGGCCCGGAAGGCAAGCGTGCCTCCATGTTCAACGGCCTGGCCGACTCGATCTGGGCCGGAACCAAGAAGAAGGACGCCTCCATCAAGTGGGTGGAATACCTCGCCTCCGCTGACTGCCAGGACGTTGTTGCCTCGAAGGCCGTTGTTTTCCCTGCCCTGAAGGCCTCCTCCGACAAGGCTGCTGAAGCGTTCAAGGCGAAGGGCGTGGACGTCACCGCGTTCACCGAGCACGTCAAGGACAAGACCACGTTCCTGTACCCCATCACGGACAACACGGCCAAGGTCAAGGGCATCATGGAGCCCGCCATGGATGCAGTGGTCTCGGGCAAGGCGCCGGCAAGTTCGCTGACGCAGGCCAACGAACAGGTCAACTCGCTCTTCAAGTAGGCCCCCAGCTTCACCCGGCTGTGCGCCGCGGGCATCATGTCCCGCGGCGCACAGCCTCCCACTCCCACCCCCACGCAGAAGGACAGCATCTATGGACCCCCTCCACCTCCGTTCCGCCGGCACCAGCCTGGTGATGAGCTTCGACAGCGGGGAGGCCGAGATCATCCATTGGGGCGCGGATCTGGGCACCACGCTGCCGGACCTCGCCATCCTGGGCGACCCGATCCCCCACTCGGCCATCGATGCCACCGTGCCTGCCGGTCTCCTGCCGCAGGCGTCCTCCAGCTGGCGCGGCCGCCCCGCGCTCCGCGGCCACCGCATCGCCGACGGCGTTTCCGGCCTGGACTTCTCCGCCCGCCTCCGCACCGTGAGCGCGAGCGTCGAGGAAAACTCCGCCGCCGGCAGTTCCGCGGTCATCGTCCAGTCCGATCCCGAGGCCGGCCTCACCGTGCTGTCCACGGCGACACTGCACAACGGCGGGCTGCTGGAACTGCGGCACACGCTCACCAACGACGGCACCACGCCCTACCAGCTCGACGAACTGGCCACCGTCCTCCCGGTGGCGCCGGACGCCGTCGAACTCCTCGACCTGACCGGGCGCTGGTGCCGGGAACGCCACCCGCAGCGCCGCCCCCTCCAGCAGGGCACCTGGGTCCGCACGGGCCGGCACGGCCGCACCGGGCACGACTCGTCGCTGCTCTTCGCCGCCGGCACCGCAGGGTTCGGCAACCGCCACGGGAAAGTGTGGGCCACGCACCTGGCGTGGAGCGGCAACCACGAGCAGTTCGCGGACAGCATCGGTGACGGCCGCACCATGATCGGCGGCTCGGAACTGCTGGGACCGGCCGAAGTTGTCCTCGAACCGGGCGGCAGCTACACCACACCGGCGCTGTTCGCGGCGTATTCCGACCGCGGCCTGGACGGCATCAGCGAGGCGTTCTACAGCTGGTTCCGGTCCCGCCCCCACCACGTGCTGCCCGCCGCAGGTGCACAAACAGGCGCCGGCACCGCGGCCGCCGGCAAGCCCCGTCCCGTGGTGCTCAACACCTGGGAAGCGGTCTACTTCGACCACAACCTGGCCACCCTGATCGAGCTGGCCGATTCCGCCGCCGAACTCGGCGTGGAGCGCTTCGTGCTCGACGACGGCTGGTTCCGCGGGCGCCGCGACGACCACGCCGGCCTCGGCGACTGGTACGTGGACGAATCACTCTGGCCGGACGGGCTCACGCCGCTGATCAAGGCCGTGACCTCCCGCGGGATGGAGTTCGGGCTCTGGGTGGAACCGGAAATGGTCAACCTGGACTCGGACGTCGCCCGCGCCCACCCGGAATGGATTGTTGGCCCGGCAGCCGCATCGCACAAGGACGGCGGCCGGCTGCCGCTGGAATGGCGCAACCAGCATGTGATCGACCTGGTGAACCCCGAGGCGTGGCAGTACATTTTCGACCGCGTGGATTCCCTGTTGCGCGAGAACAACATCAGCTACCTGAAGTGGGACCAGAACCGGGACCTGCTCGAACACGGCCACGCGGGCCGGTCCTCGGTCCACGAACAGACCCTGGCCGCCTACCGGCTGTTCGACGAGCTCAAGAAGGCGCATCCCGGCGTCGAGATTGAGAGCTGCTCCTCCGGCGGCGCCCGTGTGGACCTGGGCATCCTGGAGCGAACCGACCGCATCTGGGCCTCGGACTGCAACGATGCCCTGGAACGGCAGACCATCCAGCGCTGGACCGGGCTGGTGGTTCCGCCGGAACTCGTAGGCGGTCACGTCGGCCCCACCACCTCGCACACCACGGCCCGCACCCACGATCTGTCCTTCCGCGCCATCACGGCCCTGTTCGGGCACTTCGGCATGGAGTGGGACGTCCGCGGGGTCCAGGGCGCCGAGCGCGAGGAGCTCAAACGCTTCATCGGCCTCTACAAGGAGCACCGCGGCCTGATCCACTCCGGGCGGATGGTCCGTGCCGACGTCGCCGACGGCTCGCTCATGCTGCACGGCGTAGTGGCTGACGCACGGCAAGCTGAGGGCACAACCGCGGCGCTGTTCGCGCTGGTCAGCACGGGCACCTCGTACGCTGAACAGACCGGCCGGATCACCGTCCCCGGCCTGGATCCGGACCGTGGCTACCGGGTGGAAGCCATCTTCCCGGCGCCGGGCGATGCCGACTACGCCCACACGTTCACGCAGGTAAATCCCCCGGCCTGGCTGGCGGACGGAGCCGAGGCCAACGGCCGTTTCCTGGCCGAGGTGGGCCTGCCCATGCCCATCCTCAACCCGGAGCACGCCATCGTCCTGAGGTTCACGGCCCTCTAACGGCCAGACGGCCTGCCGCGCGTCCAGTGTTCGTAAGAATGCGCGACAGGCCGTCCCAGGCGCTAGATTTGCATCCATGACTGAAGCCACCACCGCTGCCGGGCGCGGCACCATCCTCGTGATCAACGGCCCCAACCTCAACCTCCTGGGCACCCGCGAACCGGAAAAGTACGGCACGTCCACCCTTGCCGACGTCGAACAGCTGGCAGCAACCACGGCAGAGGCCCATGGCTTCACGGTGGAATGCGTCCAGTCCAACCATGAGGGCGTCCTGCTGGACGTCATCCACGCGGCCCGCACCAACGCCGTCGGCATCGTCCTGAACGCCGGCGCCTTCACCCACACCTCCGTTGCCCTGCGCGACGCCCTGGCAGCGGTGCAGCTGCCCGCCGTCGAGGTGCACATCACCAACGTGCACCAGCGCGAGGAATTCCGGCACCACTCGTACCTGTCGCCGGTGTGCGCTGCGGTGATCGTGGGTGCGGGCGTGTTCGGTTACAAGCTCGCCATCGACTACCTGGCCGAAGCCCTGTAACCATGGCCGCCGGGCCGGAACCGCAGCCTGCACCGGACGGTGACCGCGTCCCGGCGGAGTCCGGCGGGCGCACCGCGGCGTGGTACCGGCACTTTGGCACGGTGGAGGCGCCCGGGTCCTCGCCCTGCTATGCGGAGTGGACCCTTGGCATCGCCGACGACCCCCAGCTGATCGCGCGCATCAACCAGTGGCCGCACCACAAGCGCCAGCCCAACCTGCTGCTTGCCGCCGCCCGCTTCCTGGGTGCCGTGCCTGGGCCCTTCGAACAGTTCCGCCGCTTCCTTGACGGCCGCTGGGAGGACGTCAGCAGGATTGTCCTGTCCCGTTCCACGCAGACCAACGAGGCGGGGCGCTGCGCCACGCTCCTGCCGTCGCTTGCGGCGATCGCGGCGGCCGAGGCGAAGCCGCTGGCGCTGCTCGAGGTGGGCGCCTCGGCCGGTCTGGTGCTGTATCCGGACCGGTACCGCTACGAGTACGACGACGGCGCAACCGTCACGCGGTTGTCTCCGGCGCCGTCCGCCGGGGCTTCGGGAGCCGTTGCCGACGTTCCGATTCTGAGGTGCTCCACCAGCGGTGCCGTTCCCCTGCCCTCGGAGCTCCCGCGTGTGGTGTGGCGGGCAGGGATCGACCTGAACCCGCTCGATGTGGGCGACCCGGACGACGTCGCCTGGCTGGAGGCGCTCGTCTGGCCGGAACAGGAATTCCGGCGTCGGCGGCTCCGGCAGGCTGTGGCCATCGCCCGGAAGGATCCGCCGCTGCTGGTGGCCGGCGACCTGAATGAGCGGCTGCTGGACCTGGCCGCGCAAGCCCCCGTGGACGCAACCCTGGTGGTATTCCACAGCGCTGTCATGGGCTACCTCAGCGCGGACGGGCGGTCCAGGTTCCGGCGGGCCATGCTGGAACTCACGGCCAACCGCGGATGCCACTGGCTCTCCAACGAAGGGCACATGGTCATTGACCAGGAGGATGGCTCCAACGTTGTGCCGGAGGTGGCCCCGGAGCGGATCATGGGCCGGTTCCTGCTCACCCATAACGGACGTCCGGTGGCCATCACCGGTCCCCACGGTCAAAGCCTCGAGTGGCTTTGACTTAGCCGTGCCCGGCTACTTCTGGATGCACTGCCCGGAGGAAACGGGCGCGCTCAGCCCGGCAGCCTGTGAGGCAACCGGGGACAGGT
The DNA here is from genome assembly GCA_963741285.1 of uncultured Actinomycetota bacterium. Classification (GTDB taxonomy): domain Bacteria; phylum Actinomycetota; class Actinomycetes; order Actinomycetales; family Micrococcaceae; genus Arthrobacter. The sequence goes on along the minus strand of CAVUHH010000024.1, from coordinate 169,198 downwards.
CATCCATGGTGATCGCGAAGCCCATTTCGGCGTCGGAGGTTGCCTTGGCAAAGATGACACCCGCAACCTTGCCATCCATGGTCAGCAGCGGTCCGCCGGAGTTTCCGGGCTGGACGTCCCCGGCCAGGCGGTAAATGTCCTCCGGCGCCGGGTTCTCGCCGTAGATGTCCGGCACCAGGACCGAAGCGATGTCCTGGACTGTGGCGGGGTTGGACTTGAACGGACCACCATGGGGGTACCCGGCAAAGGCGGCTGCGCTGCCGCTGGGAAGGTCCGAGGTCAGTGCCAGCGGCTCGGACGGCAGCCCGTCCACGGCCAGCACGGCGAGGTCGTGCCGGGTGTCGAAGTACACCACGCGCCCGGGCATCGCTCCCCCGTTGGGCACCTCCACCACCGGCTGCGACACGCCCGCCACCACATGGGCGTTGGTCACAACCCGCCCGGGAGACACCACGAAGCCCGTACCGGTCTGGTTTTGGCCGCACTGGTAGGCCGTGCCGGCGATTTTCAGGACAGATTCGGCGGCCCGGTTCAGCGCCGGCGTGTTGGTGCTGGCATTGGGCACGGCCACCTGAGGTCCCTGGCCGAGGCCTTCGATCAGCGTGGGAATGCCGTCGCCGATCACCGTTGAACGCAGTTGCGCGAGAGTCGCCTTCACCGGGACGGGCGTCAGTCCGTCGATGTACCGGATCACTCTGGACTCGGCGAGCTGCTGTGACACAAAGGGAACACCCAGGGCACTGATACTGAAAGCCAGCATGGACATAACCAGCGCTGAAACCACCAGGTTGACGGCCCCGCCAACAAGCCTGTCCACCGCGCGCAGCGGCTTGATCCGCACGGCACCGCGGATTTTCCGCCCGATCATGGTGCCGAGGCCGTGGCCCATGGCCATAAGTACGACGGCGGCGGCCACGATGGCGGTAAGCCTCCAGCCGGAGTCATCCACAAACTCGCTGACCAGCGGGACGGCAAAGAAAGCAGCCACTGCGCCCGCCGCGAAACCAGCGATGCCGCCCAGGGTGACCAGGAAGCCGTTGCGCAGGCCATAGATCAGGTAAGACAGCAGGGCCAGGATCAGCGCCAGGTCCAGAACGGTCAAGCCAAACACTGACGCTCCTTTAGTACGGTTGAGACCCAATTCTAGTGGCGTAAGCTGACATTCTTCTGTGGAGTGCCCCGCCCTGCCGGTTCCCGCGGGGTTCGCGTGTCAAAAGCTGCCCCTCCCGGCGCTGCCCGTGTACCACGGCGGGCACATTGCACCCATTCAGCGGCGTTTCCGCTGCCAACTACGTCACAGAACCTTGAAAATTCTGAAACAATGGCACAAGCGCCACAGCCGACACTTTTATTCAGGAGATTTTATGGACATCGAGGTACTGCGCCGAGCACCACTCTTCGCCACGCTTGACGACGAAGCATTCAGACTGCTGACGGACGAGCTGACCGAGGTGGACCTTTCACGCGGTGCATCGGTATTCCGCGAGGGCGACCAGGGTGACCAGCTCTACTTCATCGTCTCCGGCAAGGTGAAGCTGGGCCGCACGTCCCCGGACGGCCGGGAGTCCCTGCTCGCCATCCTGGGCCCGGGCGAACTGTTCGGCGAAATGGCACTCTTTGATCCCAGCCCCCGCACCGCCACGGCCACGGCCGTTTCCGAGACCCGCCTCGCCGGCCTGAAGAACGAGAGCCTCAACGGCCTCCTGCGGACCCGCCCCGAGGTTTCGGCCCAGCTGCTGCAGGCCCTGGCCCGCCGCCTGCGCCGCACCAACGATTCCTTGTCCGACCTGGTCTTCTCCGACGTTCCGGGCCGTGTGGCCAAGGCGCTGCTGGACCTGGCCGACCGCTTCGGACGCCCGGCAACGGACGGTGTCCTGGTGGCCCACGAGCTCACGCAGGAAGAACTGGCCCAGCTGGTGGGCGCGTCCCGCGAGACGGTCAACAAGGCCCTGGCAGAGTTCGTCCAGCGCGGCTGGCTCCGCCTTGAAGCCCGCGCCGTTGTGATCCTGGACATGCAGCGCCTCCGCCAGCGCTCCCGCTAAGCCCCAAGTGCGTCCGGCCCGAGGCCGGCATCCTCCGCGTGCTGACGCACGCTTTTCGGATGCCGGACCTGGGCCATTTGCGTTAACCCACCCGCCGGACGCTCTCTCACTTAATGCGCAAAAACGACAAACGCTCTCTCACTCTCCTAAAGAAAGTGAGAGAGCGCTGTCCGAAAACCCACATTAAGTGAGAGAGCGTTCCTGGAGGCTAGCGTTCGCGCTGGGGGTCTCCGGCTACTGTTTTGGCGGCCTCGACCTCGAGCATCAGCCTGCCCTCTTCCTCGACCAGGCTCGCCTGATACACGTGGGGCTTGCGCTTGTAGCTGAGGTAGGCGATGCAGCCGTTCGCCGCGGCCATCTTCTCGAGCATGATCTCCGAGCCCGGCACCAGGAGCTGGCCGAGGGTGAGTCCTACGGTGTTCTCCTGGCCCACCTCATCGCCCAGGGCGGTGGTGTGCGCGTTCGGCGATGACCTTGGTGGCGCATACCCAGCGGCCCCAGATGCCCTTGCTTTCCAGCAGGCTGGGCTGCTGGTTCATGGGCACTGTGGCGGCGAAATAGCGGGTGTCGAAGCGGCGGTGGGCGAAGTCGGGGCTGCGCCAGTTGACCAGGGGCTTCAGCAGGTCTGTCCGCAGGGAGAGCCCGCGCTTGGCCAGCAGCTCAGTGAAGGTCTTCTCCTGATCGGCCACTGCCACACGGATCCGCATCCATTCGTGGCTTGAGGTGCCTTCCACAGTGGTGGACATGTCAGGACCGGCCAACAGCACGCCGGTTTCCTCGAAGAGCTCACGGATGGCGCCCACCACGTGGCGGCGCGCCAGCCCGACGTCGTCCGTCCCCAACTGCTCAGCCCAATGCTGCGGTGAGGGGCCCAGCCAGCCCACGGCGTCGTCGTCGGACGCCTCCAAAGAACCTCCGGGGAAGGCGAGCACACCCAGCGGCGAGGAGCCCGGCCGGTAGCCCAGCCAGGTCTCCAGGCCGGTGGGCGAATCCCGCAGAAGCACCACGGAGGATGCCAAGCGGGCGGCACGCGGTGTCCGCTCGCCGTGGTCGAGCCAGCTTTGAGCCGCCCCTTCAAGGTCCTGGGGAAGGTCGAACAGGCGTCGGGCGAGGTGCGGCAATTGAGTGAACCGGTTCCTAGCTGAATTCAGCGATCAGTTCGACCTCTACGGGAGAATCGAGCGGAAGAACAGAGACGCCGACGGCGGAACGGGCGTGCTGGCCGGCCGCACCAAAGACCTGGCCCAGGAGCTCGGACGCGCCGTTGATAACACCCGGCTGGCCCGTGAAGGAAGGGTCCGACGAAACGAAGCCCACCACCTTCACGATCCGGGTGATGCGGTCAAGGTCACCTATGACGCTCTTCACGGCAGCCAGCGCGTTGACCGCGCAGACGGCGGCGTAGGCCTTGGCGTCCTCCGGGGACACCGTGGGCTCGTCGGAAGTGCCCTCGGTACCGGTGGAAACCTTGCCGGTTGCTTCGAGTTTGCCGTTAATAAACGGCAGCTGTCCTGACGTGTAAACGTGGCTGCCGGAGATGACGGCCGGCACGTAGGCGGCAACGGGGGCGGCCACCTCGGGAAGGCTAAGGCCCAGCTCGGCGAGGCGCTGCTCGACGGCGGAAATCGGCGCGTCCGCCGCGCCGGACGTGGTCTCTGCGGGGGTGCTCATTGCTACTGCTTCTCCCTCTTCAGGTAGGCAACCAGGCCGTTTCCGTCCGGTCCGGTAACAACCTGGACGAGCTCCCAGCCGTCCTCTCCCCACTGGTCCAGGATCTGCTTTGTAGCGTGAATAATGAGCGGAATCGTCGCGTACTCCCATTTGGTCATGAGAGAAAGACTAGTCGTTGCCGGTAAAGTGGAAAACATGGTGACTCGTAAGAACCCCATTTTCGACACGGCCACTACCCTCGGAAAGATTTTTGGCTTCCTTGGCGTGAGCGCTATTTGTGGTGTCCTGGTGGCAGGCCTGCTGGTGCCGGCCGCGGCTGTTTCCGGCAGCGCGGCGAGCGGTTCGATCGAGTTCTTCGACACCCTCCCGGCGGAGCTGAAGGTGGACCCGCCCAACCAGACCACCCGGATCCTGGCCGCGGACGGCAGCGTCATCGCCAGCGTCTTCGAGGAGAACCGCACCAAGGTCAGCCTCGACAAGATCTCGCCGTTCATGAAGAAAGCCGTCATCGCGGTGGAGGACAGCAGGTTCTACGAGCACGGCGGCGTTGACACCACCGGCATCATGCGCGCCCTGGTGGCCACCGCCCGGGGTAACAAGCAGGGTGCCTCCACCATCACCCAGCAGTACGTCAACAACGTCCTCAACGCCAACCTCGCAGCCGAGGGCAAGGATGAGGACATCAAGCTCAACGGCGTCAACAAGGGCGTCGGCGACAAGCTTCGCGAAATGAAGCTCGCCATCGCACTGGAGAAGGAATTTTCCAAGGACGAAATCCTTGAGGGTTACCTGAACATCGTCTTCTTCAACCGGGACGCCTACGGCATTGAGGCCGCTTCCAAATTCTTCTTCAGCACCACAGCCAAAGACCTGACCCTCCCGCAGGCCGCACTCCTTGCCGGCCTCGTCAACAGCCCGTCAGCCTTTGACCCGATCACCAACCCGGAAAGCTCCAAGGGCCGCCGCGACCTGGTGCTGAGCCTGATGCTGAGCCAGGGCAAGATCACCCAGGCCGAGCATGACGCCGCCGTCGCCACCCCGGTGGTGACCAAGGTGACCCCCGCACGCCAGGGCTGCGCCTATGCAGCCACCGCACCGTACTTCTGCGACTACGTCCTGCACCTGCTGGAAAACAACCCGGCCTACGGAGCGGACCTCAAGGAACGCCAGCGCCTCATCTACGGTGGCGGCCTCACCATCAAAACCACGCTTGATCCCAAAGCCCAGACGTCAGCCCAGGAACAGGTCAACGCGTCCGCCGGCGCCAACCCGGACAAGTGGGGCGCCGCGCTGGTTTCGGTGCAGCCGAACTCCGGCAAGATCGTCTCCATGGCCCAGAACACCACGTTCCTGCCCAAAAAGGGCGGCTTTGACTCCCAGGTCAACTTCAACGTGGACCAGCTGGACAAAAACGGCAACGACCTCAACGGCCTCGGCGGCGCCCAGCCCGGATCCACCATGAAGCCGTTCACGTTCGCGGAGTGGCTGAACGAGGGCAAGTCCATGAACACCGTGGTCAATGCCGCCCAGCGCCAGTATCCGCTGAACTTCCCGTGGCGCAACAGCTGCGGGGTGGTCACCGGCGCGTACAACAGCGCGGAGGAGGGCCTCGGCGCGGCCCAGGACCTGCAGAACGCAGAACCGCAGTTCTACCGGTACATGCCCGTCCTCTTCGGACTCTACAACTCCATCAACACCGCCACGTTTGCCTCGGCCGCACAGCTGGACTTCTGTGGAATCCAGAAGATCGTGGACGCCGTCGGCCTCCACAGCGGCCTGCCCAGCAACGGGGATCCCAACCCCAAGATCAACATGTCCACCCTGGGCAACCTGCTCGGCTCCACCCAGACGGCCCCGCTGACCATGGCCAGCGCGTTCGCCACCTTCGCAAACGATGGCAAGTACTGCGAGCCCATCGCCATCACCGCGGTCACCGACCAGAGCGGCGCGGAGCTGCCGGCCCAGAGCAGCAGCTGCCGCGACGCAATCAAGCCCGAGGTTGCCCGCGGCGTGAACTACGCCCTGCAGGAAGTCATGAACGTCGGTTCCGGCTCGCTGATCCAGCCGCGGCTCTCCACCGACACCAACTTCCCGGTTGCCGCGAAGACCGGTACGTCCAACATGAACGAATCCACCTGGGTGGTGGGGCACACCACCGGGCTCGCCACCGCTGCCTGGTTTGGCGATCCGCTGGGTGCCCAGAACCGGCCGGGCCGGAACCTGACCTTCAACGGCCAGTTCTACGAGTCCCTTGACGGTTACATGATCGCCGGGCCGATGTTCTCCCGGTTCATGACCCAGACCGCCCCCGCCTACGGCACCGACCCGTTCCCGGAACCGCCCAACAACATGGTCAACGGCGCGCCAACCAGGACGCCCAGCTCCGAGGCCACTTCCCCCGCCACGGAGCCGTCAACCCCGGCTGAGGACAATCCGGGCAACAGCGAGAAGAAGGACTAGGCGCCCATGGCCGTCAGCCCCGCTTTGGCCAGCCGCGTCCGGAACATCGGACGCGGCTTTGCCGTCACCGCCGCCACCGGCACTGCAGCGGGTCTCGCGGCCTTCGGGTACGGGTTGTGGGAGAAGAACCAGTTTGTCCTGCGCGAAGAAAACCTGCCCATCCTCCCGGCAGGCCAGGCGCCCTTCCGGGTCCTGCACCTGAGCGACATCCACTTTGTCCCCGGCCAGGACACCAAGGCGGCGTGGCTTGAGTCCCTGGCCTCGCTGAAGCCGGACCTGGTGGTCAACACCGGAGACAACCTCAGCCACGCCAAAGCCGTCGACCCCCTGCTCAAGGCACTGCGCCCGCTGCTGGAATTTCCCGGCGTGTTTGTGCCCGGGTCCAACGACTACTACGCCCCCAGCCTGAAGAACCCCGCGTCCTATCTGCTGGGGCCCTCGAAGGCCAAGCCGAAACCAACGGAACTGGACTGGCCGCGGCTGCGTTCCGGGTTCGGGATGGGCGGCTGGGTGGACCTCACCAACCGGCACCAGTCGGTGGTCCTGAAGGGCATCCGCTTCGACTTCTCCGGCGTGGACGATCCGCACCTGAACCGGGAACGCTACGCCGGCTGGCCCCGCGGCACCCGCAACCAGGACCGGGACCCGCACCTCCGCGTGGCAGTCATCCACGCGCCCTACCAGCGCGTGCTGGACCATTTCACCGACGACGGCGCAGACCTGCTGCTCGCAGGCCACACCCATGGCGGCCAGCTCTGCGTCCCCGGCTACGGCGCCCTCGTAGCCAACTGTGACATCCCCACGTGGCGGGCCAAGGGGCTCAACGACTGGGAAAGCAACGGACGTACGACGCCGGTGAACGTCTCGGGCGGCATCGGCACCTCACGCTTCGCCCCCATCCGCATCGCCTGCAAGCCTGAGGCTGTGCTGCTGACGCTGACGTCCCGCGAATAGGACGGGTGAACCAGGGCGTGTGAACCGCCTCACGCCATGGCATAGGGTAGTTGCTACGGGAAACTACATTCGATTTAGAGCTTGAGAAGCGGGCATGGCCAAGCAGACCTCATTTTTCAGATCCATCAGCCGTCTCTACCCCCACGTTAGGCCGATCATCCCCCGGCTGGTGCTGGGACTCATCAGCGCCCTGCTGGCCAGCCTGGTGGCGCTGGCCATCCCCCAGGTGCTCCGCGTCCTCATCAATGAGTCACTGAAGCCCGGTGGCGCCATGGCAGCCGTCTGGACCGCCGCCGTCGTGATCCTGATCCTCGGCATTGCCGAGGCAGTCCTCGTGGCCCTGCGCCGGCAGTTTGTGATCAACCCGGCAACCACCGTGGAAACCCGGATGCGGGTCTCCCTGTACGGGCACCTGCAGAACCTGACGGTGTCCTTCCATGACCGCTGGGGCTCGGGCCAGCTGCTCTCCCGGGCCATGACAGACCTGAACTTCCTGCGCCGGTGGATGGCGTTCGGCGCCATCATGCTGGTGGTCACCACCCTGACGGTGGTCATCGGCATTGTAGTGATGTTCTCCATGAGCTGGCAGCTTGCCCTGATCTTTATGGCCGCCGCGGTGCCCATCATGGCCTACGGCTTCCGTTTCCGGACCCGCTTCAGCAAGGTGGCGCGCCAAAGCCAGGACCAGGCCGGCGACCTCGCCACCACCGTGGAGGAATCCGTCCACGGCATCCGTGTCCTGAAGGCCTTCGGCCGCAGCCGCGAGGCCCTGGAGAGCTTCAATGAGCAGGCCGAGGAACTCCGCCAGACCGAGATCGCCAAGGCTAAGCACCAGGCCACGTTCACCTTGGTGGTCACCCTGCTCCCGGAACTCGCCCTGGGCGCCGGGCTGGTGGTGGGCGTGATGCTTTGCGCCAGTGGCCAGCTGAGCATCGGTGCCCTGGTGGCGTTCTTCGCCACGGCCGCGGTGATCGCCACGCCGGTGGAATTCTCCGGCATGCTGCTGGCCATGGCACTGACCGCCAAGTCCGCAATCGACCGCCACTTCGAGGTGATGGATTCGGTCAACACCATCACCAGTCCCCCGGACCCGCGCACCCCGTCGCAGCTGAAGGGCGCCCTGCGCTTCAACAACGCCACGTTCGCGTTCGAGGACGCCCCGGACAAGCCCATCCTGCAGGACATCAACCTGGACGTCCTGCCGGGCGAAACCATGGCTTTGGTGGGCATCACCGGAAGCGGCAAGAGCGCCATGATCCAGCTGGTCCCGCGGCTGTACGACGTCACGTCCGGTTCCATCACCATCGACGGCGTGGACCTGCGCGAGTTCAGCGTCGACGAGCTCCGGCGGGTAGTGGGCGTCGCGTTCGAGGACACCACCCTGTTCTCCAATTCCGTGCGGGACAATGTGCTCCTCGGGGCGCAGGAGCGGTCCGAGGAGGCACTTGATGAGGCGCTGGACGTGGCTCAGGCGCACTTCGCGTACTCGCTGCCGGAGGGGGTGGACACGCTCATCGGCGAGGAGGGCCTGAGCCTGTCCGGCGGGCAGCGCCAGAGGATCGCCCTGGCCCGGGCCATCGCGGCACGGCCCCGGGTGCTGGTGCTGGATGACCCCCTGTCCGCCCTCGACGTGCACACGGAGGAACTGGTGGAAACCCGGCTCCGCGCGGTCCTGAAAGAGACCACCACGCTGATCGTCGCCCACCGCCCGTCCACGGTGGCGCTGGCCGACCGGGTGGCGCTGCTGGAGGATGGCCGGATCGCCGCCGTCGGAACCCATACCGAACTCCTGGCGCACAACCCCCACTACCGCTACGTCATCGCCAGCCTCGACCAGGAACCACGGGACCTGGATACGGAACTGTCGGAGCTTGAGGAAGCGGCAGACGCAGAGGAAATCACCCGATGAGCAACGCAACCTTCGGCACGGCCAACGAGGACAACGCCCACCTCAGCAAGGCGGAAAGCAAAACCGTACGACGGCGGTCGCTCGCCTTGCTTGCCAGGCTGATCCGTCCCGTGCGGCTCAGGTTCTGGCTGACCATCGCCACGGTGGTTCTCTCGCAGGCCGCCCGCGTGGCGGGCCCGGCGCTGATCGCCTTCGGCATCGACCATGCGCTGCCCGCACTCCAGGCCGGGGACAATCTCCCGCTGGTGCTCACCGGCGTCGCCTACCTCCTCGCGGCGGTCGCGACGGCGGGACTCACCGCCCTCTATGTCACCTCCACCGCGCGGCTCAGCCAGGCCATGCTGCTGGACCTGCGCGTCCGGGTCTTCCGGCACACGCAGCGCCTCAGCCTGGAATTCCACGAGAAGTACACCTCCGGCCGGATCATCGCCCGGCAGACCTCGGACCTGGAAGCCCTGCGCGAACTCCTCGACTCCGGTGTCAGCTCGCTGGCGTCCGGCCTGCTGTTTATGGTCTTCACCGCCATCACGGTTTTTGTCCTCGACTGGCGCAGCGGGCTGGTTGTCCTGGCCGCCGGCGTGCCCATGTTCTTCCTGGCGCGCTGGTACCAGAAGCACTCCCAGATCGCCTTCCGCGAGTCCCGGGTGGTGTCCGCGCGGCTGATCGTGCACTTTGTGGAAACCATGACCGGGATCCGCGCCGTCAAGGCCTTCCGCAAGGAGCGGGAGAACGCTGAACGCTACGGCCGAGCTCGCCGAGGACTACCGGCATGGTCACCGTGCGGTCCATCAACCTCAACGGCATTTTCCAGCCGGGCCTGGTGCTGATCGGGAACGTTTGTGTGGCCGTGGTGCTGCTGTTCGGCGGGTTCCGTGTGCTGGGCGGGGACCTTGCGGTGGGCGTGCTGCTGGCGCTGATCCTCTCCACCAAGCGCTTCTTCCAGCCGGTGGACCAGATGGCCATGTTCTACAACTCCTTCCAGAGCGCCCAGGCCGCCCTGGAAAAGGTGTCCGGCCTCCTGGAAGAGGTTCCCACGGTCCGCCCGCCCAAGAACGCCGTGGCACTGCGGGACGCCAGCGGCACCATCGACTTCAAGGGCGTGGAGTTCCGGTACGGTGACGGACCGGTGGTCATCCCCACCATGGACCTGCACATCCCCGCCGGCCAGACCGTGGCGCTGGTGGGCCAGACCGGTGCCGGCAAATCCACGCTGGCGAAGCTGATCGCCCGTTTCTACGACGTCTCCTCCGGTTCGCTGACCCTGGACGGCGTAGACCTCCGCAGCCTCAGCACCACGGACCTGCGGCGGAACATTGTGATGGTCACCCAGGAGGCTTTCCTGTTCAGCGGTTCCGTGGCAGACAACATCGCCCTGGGCCGGCCCGAGGCCTCCCGGGAGGAGATCGAGGATGCCGCCCGGGCCGTGGGCGCCCACGGATTCATTACCGAACTCCCCGAAGGCTACGACACCGACGTCAACAAGCGCGGCGGCCGCGTTTCCTCCGGGCAGCGGCAGCTGATCAGCTTCGCGCGGGCGTTCCTGGCCCGGCCCGCGGTGCTGATCCTGGACGAGGCCACATCGTCACTGGATATCCCCTCGGAGCGCCTGGTGCAGACCGGCCTGGCGCGGCTCCTGCGGGCAACGTCCGACGCCGGCAGCGCGGCAGGTGCCACGGGTTCCGCTGCCGAACCGCAGCCACGTGACACGCCGGCCAGCGCGGGCAGCGCCGCGGCCGGCGGCGGCCGGACGGCGCTGATCATCGCCCACCGGCTCTCCACGGTGGAAACAGCCGACCGGGTGCTGGTGGTCCACGACGGCCGCATCGTGGAGGACGGCACGCCTGCCGAACTCATCGGTGGCGGCGGCCGGTTCGCGGACCTCCACGGCGCCTGGAAGGACTCGCTGGTCTAGGGATTTGTCCCCCCAGCAGCGCCGATTTCGTATCCGGGCAGGCATCCGTTATTCTTGTAAAGTTGCTTTTGCAGCGGATCGGGATGTGGCGCAGCTTGGTAGCGCGCGTCGTTCGGGACGACGAGGTCGCAGGTTCAAATCCTGTCATCCCGACCAAATGAAAGAGGGTCTCCCCCGGGAGGCCCTCTTTTTGTCATCTCCTGGGTGTCCCCGGGGCCCGGGGCGTCCTCACGCGGGTAAAGAAATAGCCCCGAAGCATGGAAACCATGCTTCGGGGCTACCGCCTCCTGCGAGGACTCTTATACCGGGTCCGGCCAGATGCCGGTGTTGGTGGTGTAGGTCCCGCCCTTTTCCTTTACAGGCTTGATGGGCTTGACGGTTTTGGCCATGGGGTCCGGCCAGATGCCGGTAGCTGCTACAGCAATACCGGAGTTGTCAGTGACTGAACCTGCGGAAAGGACGGCCGGAGCCGCTGCGGAAAACGCCAAGGCGCCGGCTAGAACGGCGGCTGCCGCTATCTTCTTGAACATATGAGATCCTCAATGCGAGTCGGATTCGTTACAAAGTCAGCACGTCCTTGTTGACACTTATTGTAAAATATCTTCCACAGGGACTGTCAAGCTTTACGTACAAAGACTGTCCAGAATTAGGAGGAAATCCCGTGGGCAACGGATTCGGGGAAAAGCTCCGAGCAGAGCGGCTTGAGCGAGGACTGACTCAAGCCGAACTCGGCAAGGACCTCTACTCCCCCAGCTACATTTCACTCCTCGAGACCGGCCGCAGGGAGCCCACGGCTGAGGTGATTGAGGAACTCGCCCGCAGACTCGATCTGGCGCCGAAGGCCCTGGAAGCCTGGAGCCAGCCCATCTCGGTCAACGATGCTGAATATGTGCTGGCCGGACTCTATGCCCGCCAGGCCTGGGATCTCCGCGACTACGAGCTCGCTGCAAGCCACGCCGCCACCGCGGCCCAGATCGCCCTCGACGGCAAAAACACGAGCGCCTGGTGGAACATGACGTATATGCAGGCGGAGTGCCTGCTGAAGCACGGAGACGTCCAGGAGTGCCAGCAAATCATCCAACGCCTGCTGGAACACCCCATGGCCACCGAATCCATCGGCCTCGCAGTACGCGCCCGCCAGATGCTGGCCACCGTTTTCCATCGTGAAGGCCAGCTGTCCCTTGCCGTGGAACATTCTTTGGAGGCGGTCGAAGCTGTCCGAACAGCTGCCAAAGAACTCCAGCGTCATTATCGGCGCGCTCCGTGCCCTGATTGCCGCCTTGGCCGAGAGCGGGCGGCTGGATGAGGCCTGGCGCTACTGCCAGACCATGAGCGAGCAGGTGGACGAGGATTCGATGTCCCAGCTGGCGGGTGAAGTGGCATGGGTGATCGGCAACGTGGCCTTTATGCGGCATGACCACAGGGAAGGCGTCCACCAGCACGAGCGTGCAGCCAAGTTATTGTCGCCTGCCAATGACATTGAATTGTGGGCGCGGTTCAACAAGGCAACGGCCACCGTGCGGCTCTCCGCCGGAATTGTCGAGCCGGAGACACTGTCCGCCATCGAGCGTGCCGAACTGGCATTCTCGATTGTCCGCGGCACAAAAAGCGACGAGCTGGAAGTCGCGTTCATCCGCGCCCGCTGGCTCTACCTCACGGGAGACATCGTGACGGCCGTCGACCGGCTCCGTGACATCCACGCTGAATCCGACGCGCTCGCCAAACACACCGCCGGTGAGGTCGCCCTCCTGCTCGGCAAGTCCCTGAAGGCTGCGGGCGAAGCTGACGAAGCCCTGAAGTACCTCCAGGAAGCACAAAAAGACTTCAGTTCAGCCGGCGCCCAGGACCGCGTCCAGCAAGCGCTGGACGCCATCCTCGAAATCAGGCTTTCCCAGGAGCGCGCCGCCGCGGCCGCCGCGAAGTCGGCCAGGGCAAGTTAGGCGAACGCCCGCCCGGTCAGTTTCTCGTACGCCTCGACGTAGCGGCTGCGGGTGCGGGCCACAACGTCCGCGGGCAACGCCGGTGGCGGCACATCCGAGGAACGGTCCCAGCCGGATTCAGCCGACGTCAGCCAGTCGCGCACATACTGCTTGTCATACGATGGCTGCGCCTGCCCGGGCTGGTAAGTTGCCGCGTCCCAGAAACGGGACGAGTCCGGGGTGAGGACCTCATCGCCCAGGGTGATGGCGCCGGATACGGCGTCGTAGCCAAACTCCACCTTGGTATCAGCCAGGATGATGCCGCGTTCGCGGGCGATCTTCTCTGCGGTGGAGTAGATCTTCAGGGTCAGTTCGCTGAGGCGTCCCGCGATGTCATCGCCCACCATGGCCACAACATCGTCGTAGGAGATGTTCTCGTCATGCTCGCCGATTTCGGCTTTGGCCGACGGCGTGAAGATGGGCTGCTCCAGCCGCGAACCGTCCACCAGTCCCTCCGGCAGCGGAATCTCGCAGACCGTCCCGGATGCCTTGTACTCAAGCAGCCCGGAGCCGGTGAGGTAGCCGCGGGCGATGCATTCCACGGGGAACATATCCAGCTTCTTGCAGATCATCGCGCGGCCTTCCACAGCCGCGGGAACTCCGTCTTCCACCGTGGACGCCAGCACGTGGTGCACCACGTCCAGCTGGTCGAACCACCACAGGCTCAACTGGGTCAGGATGCGGCCCTTGTCCGGGATCTCGCTTGTCAGGACATGGTCGTAGGCGCTGATGCGGTCGCTGGCCACCACCAGGACGCAGTCCTGGCCCACCTGCTCGCGGATGGATTCATCCGCCGGTTCGTACAGGTCGCGGACCTTGCCGGAGTAGACGTGCGTCCAGCCGGGCAGGTCCAGGGTTGCCGTGCTGAAGCCGCGCTGCTGCTGTGGCTCCTGGGCGGAGTTTTCAGTCATGTTATGCCTTCGCCTTCGTGACAGGCAGCGATCCGGTTGCGTTGGAGGCAACCTTGATCTCGCCGCGTGCGGCCTTGCGTCCGATGTCTGTCCGGAACTGGGAGCCTTCGAGCTGAACCAGCTCCACGCCGTCGTACGCTTTTTCGCGGGCCTCCACGAGGTCGCTGCCGAGGGCAACCACGGCGAGCACGCGGCCGCCGGCGGAAACCACCTTGCCCTCTTCGTCCAGCGCGGTGCCGGCGTGGATCACGTGCACACCGTCGAGCGCATCCACTTTCTTGAGGCCGCGGATGCGGTCACCGGTGCGGGGTGTGTCCGGGTAGTTTTCGGACGCGACGACGACGGCGACAGCGGTCTCCCTGGACCAGCGCAGCTCGTCTGCCTTGTCCAGTTCGCCCTTGGCAGCTGCCAGCAGCAGCGCGCCGAGCGGGGTCTTGAGCCGTGCCAGCACGGCCTGGGTCTCGGGGTCGCCGAAGCGGACGTTGAACTCGATGACGCGGGTGCCGCGCGAGGTCAGGGCCAGGCCCAACGAAGAGCACGCCCACGAACGGGGTGCCGCGGTGGGCCATTTCGTTCACGGTGGGCTGGGCCACGCGCTCGATGACTTCGTCCACCAGCCCGGCGGGGGCCCATTCGAGCGGGGTGTACGCGCCCATGCCGCCGGTGTTGGGGCCTTCGTCGTTGTCGAAGATGCGCTTGAAATCCTGCGCCGGGGACAGGGCCACGGTGTTGCGGCCGTCGCACAGGACAAAGACGGACACTTCGGGGCCGTCCAGGAATTCCTCGATCACCACGGTGCCGCCGGCGTCGAAGCACGTCTGGGCGTGGGCCAGGGCTTCGTCGCGGTTCCTGGTGACCACCACGCCCTTGCCTGCGGCCAGGCCGTCGTCCTTCACCACGTAGGGGGCGCCGAACGTGTCCAGGGCCGAGGCTGCTTCCTCGGCGTTGGTGGCGACCATGGCCATGGCCGTGGGCACGCCCGCTTCGGCCATGACTTCCTTGGCGAACGCCTTGGAGGCCTCCAGCTGGGCCGCGGCCTTGCTGGGTCCGAAGACCGGAATGCCGGCGTCGCGGACGGCGTCGGAGACCCCGGCAGCAAGCGGCGCCTCGGGGCCAACCACCACGAGGTCCACGCCGAGCTTGGTGGCCAGGGCCGCTACGGCGTCGGGATCATTCCCGTCGATCTTGTGGGTGGGGACCAGTTTGCTGATGCCGGCGTTGCCGGGAGCTGCGTGGACCTCGGACACGTTGGGATCGGCGAGCAGGGAGCGGACAATGGCGTGTTCGCGGCCTCCAGGGCCAATGACGAGTACCTTCACAGTCTCCAAGGGTACTTTGTGCACCCTGCCGTTTCCTAAGGCGGTGTTCCCAAGCTGTGCCCCCGCCCAACCATCCCTACCATCCGAAGGCCTTCCGCAACGAATCAACACCATGAAGAAGCTGATGAACTGGCTCAAGGACCCCGCCGCCATGGCCGCGCTGGCAGGCGTGGCCGCTGCCGCCGTCGTGCTTTCCGTGGCGGAACTGATCGGCGCGTTTTTTACGGCGCGCGCCACCCCGGTCATTGCCTTGGGGTCCACGTTCATCGACTTCACCCCGCCGTGGATGAAGGATTTTGCCATTGCCACGTTCGGCACCAATGACAAGGCCGCCCTGTTTGTCGGGATGGGACTGACCATCTTCCTGCTCGCCTGCGTGCTGGGCGTGGTGGCCTACCGCACATGGGCGCTGGGTGTGGCCGGCGTGCTGCTGATGGGAACAGTCATTGTGGCCAGCGTGGTGACGCGGGCGGGCGTCAAGCCCCTGGATGCCATCCCCACCGTGCTGGGCACGCTGGCCGGCCTGGTGGTGCTGCGGCTGCTGGTTGCCCCGCTCTGGCGGCTGAAGTCCTGGCCGGAAGCGCCCGCCGACACCGGGGCCGGGGAACCGGGCCGGCCTGCCACGAGCCGCCGCCGTTTCTTCGCCGCCACGGCCATCACGGTGGCGGGCGCCGGGATCGCCGCCACGGGCGGACGCCTGCTCAGCGCCGCCCGCAGCAACATCGCCAAAGCCCGGGAGTCCCTGCAGCTGCCCGCTCCGGTGAAGGCCGCCGCGGCTGTGCCCGCGCGGCGTGCAGTCCCCGGTGGCCGGCGTGACGCCCGTGGCTCACCCCCAACGGGGAGTTCTACCGGATCGACACGGCCCTGAGCGTTCCCGAAATCAACGCCGACGACTGGGAACTCCGGGTCCACGGCCTGGTGGAGCAGGAAATCCGCCTGAGCTTCCAGGACCTGCTCGACGCCGACCTCATCGAATCGCACGTGACGCTCACCTGTGTGTCCAATCCCGTGGGCGGAAACCTGGCCGGAAACGCCAAATGGCTGGGGCTCCCCATCCGCGAGGTCCTCAAGCGGGCACGCCCCAAGGACGGCGCGGACATGGTGCTGTCCACCTCGATCGATGGCTTCAGCGCCTCCACGCCACTGGAAGTCCTGCTGGATGACCGCGACGCCATGCTGGCGATCGGCATGAACGGCGAGCCGCTGCCCCTGGAACACGGCTATCCGGTGCGCATGGTGGTTCCCGGGCTGTACGGGTTCGTCTCCGCCACCAAATGGGTGGTGGACCTGGAGGTGACGCGTTTCGCGGACAGCAAGGCCTACTGGACCCAACGCGGCTGGTCCGAGCGCGGACCCATCAAGACCATGGCCCGGGTGGAAGTCCCCAAGTCCTTCGCCAAGGTGCCCGCCGGCCGCGTGGCGATCGGCGGCACGGCATGGGCGCAGACCCGCGGCATCACCAAGGTGGAAGTCCAGATCGATAACAACCCGTGGGCCGAGGCTGTGCTGTCCGCCGAGGCGTCCCTCATCACCTGGCGCCAGTGGTCCTTCGACTGGGAAGCCACGCCGGGCCCGCATTACATCAAGGTCCGGGCCACCGACGGCACCGGCGAGGTGCAGACGGACCAGCGGGCCGATCCCGTGCCCGACGGTGCCTCCGGCTGGCAGTCGGTCATGGTCACCGTGGAGTAGCCCGGCACTCCCTCCGCACTCCCTCGCCTTCCCGGGCCGCTCCACGGGCATTCCCTCCGGGGGCCCTAGACTGGCACATGCCGCACAACCCGCATGCCACGTTCACCGTGGACTCCGCCGTCGAACTCGCCGTCATTGAACGCAGCGGATTTGTGGAGTCCCGGCACATCGGTTCCGCAGTAGTCACTGTCAGCCGACGGCAACGTGGTCACCGAACTCGGTGACATCAGGACTCCGCTCTACGCCCGCTCCTCGCTCAAACCGCTGCAGGCGCTGGCGTCCATGCAGTCCGGCGTCCCGCTGCGCGGCGCGCAGGTGGCGGTGGCCTGCGGCAGCCACGTGGGCTCCCTGGACCACATGGATGTGGTGGAGGGAATGCTGAAGGCCGCCGGCGTGAAGGAAGAACAGCTGCAATGCCCCGCCGCCTGGCCGCAGGACGAGACGGCCCGCAACTGGCTGCTGCGCTCCGACCGCGGCAAGTCCAAGCTCGCCTTCAACTGCTCCGGGAAACACGCCGCTTTCCTCTGGGCCTGCACGGAAAACGGCTGGGACACGCACAGCTACCTCGAGCCGAACCATCCGCTGCAGCAACGGGTCCGCAGCGTGATCGAGGAATACAGCGGCGAGCACATCGCCCATCTGGGCATCGACGGGTGCGGCGCCCCGGTTGCCGCCATTTCGCTGACCGGGCTGGCCCGCGCCTATTCCATGCTGGCCAAGGCGCCGGGAGACAAGAACTCCAACGCCCGCGCCGCCACCATCGCCACCTCCATGCTCGACTACCCCTGGGCGGTCCAGGGCCGCGGCGAGGCCAACACCATCGTGATGGACGAACTGGGCATCATCGCCAAGATCGGCGCCGAGGGCGTCCTGGCCATGGCCACACCCCAGGGCGTCTCGGTGGCCATCAAGATGCTGGACGGGAACCTGCGCGCCACCTCACTGGTGGGCCTGACCCTCCTCGCCGCCGCCGGCGCCGTGGACATCCCCGGCGTCTCCAGCGTCCTGGAAAAAGTGGTTGCCCCGGTGATGGGCGGCAGCCACCCGGTAGGCAAGATCCGTCTGGGCCCGGCTGTGTCCGCCCTCCTGGACTGATGGCTGTGGCACGCCGCCGGATCGGCATCGAAGAAGGCACGGCGGCACTGGCAGCGTGGCGGGAAGCCGCCGCGACGCCGTCGGACGCTCCACTGCCCCGCAGCGTCACCGCCACGGCCGTGCGCTACACGCTGGAGGAAGTGACCGCGCGGGCGCCGGGCAACTCGGTGGAGGTGCGGGTGCCGCCGTTCGGCGTCACCCAGTGCGTGGAGGGGCCGCGGCACACGCGCGGCACCCCGCCGAACGTGATCGAGTGCGACGCCGCCACCTGGCTGTCGTTGGTGACCGGCCAGTTGACGTGGGCGGACGCAGTCGCGGCGCACCGGGTGGCAGCCTCCGGACTGCGCGCGGACCTTTCAGCCCTCCTGCCGCTTTAGGCTTTCCCGCCCGGCACCGCGCCAGGCTCGGGAGCTAGGGCCGGGGTTGAGGGCCGCGGTGCAGCCGTCCTCTTTTTCTGGAACTCTCGTGGAGAGGGCGATACACCAGGCCAGCACAAACGCGAGGACGGTCGATCACGAGCGACATCACGGCCACCGGCCGTGCCGCCGAGGCGCGGGTCAATACAACGGCGTAGGGATGGCCAGTCGGCGAAGGGACCGCGGACCAGGCTGTACGACGAGGTACAGCAGCGGGGAACGCCAGCCAGACCAGCGACTCGCGGAGCGTGATCCGGCTTCCGTGGCAGGCCCACCAGCCCCAGCCGACGAATCACGGCGAGCGTGCCGCCGGGGGCGACGTCCGCGTACTCCACCGCCTGCCAGCGCCGTGGGAAGGATGTCGGAGAGGAACAGGTACCGCTCATCCGGCAGGTCCATTCCCACCTTCACCGGACCTAGTCTGCGTGCGGCACGCGCAGGAACTCCGCCTGCCCGCCGGGACGGAACCGTAGAGCTCCGAGTAACCAAAGAGGGCAGCGCCTGAACCTTTTCCTTGACCTGCGTGGTCTCGCACTGGGACTGAGCCCTGCGAGCACATGTAGCAGTGACCGCAGGCATGTTGAAGGGACTACCACGCGGTCGCCTTTGCGCAGGTTGGTGACGGCGCTGCCCACTTCCTCCACGATGCCCATGGGTTCGTGCCCGATCACGTCCCCCTTGTGCATGTAAGGGCCGAGAACCTCGTAGAGGTGCAGGTCCGACCCGCAGATGGCCGTGGACGTGATCCGCACGATCGCATCGGTCGGTTCCTGGATCACGAGGGTCGCCGGGACGTTTTCTACCCTGACCGAGCGTTTGCCTTGCCACGTGAGTGCCTTCATGGTCTGCCTTTCTGTGGGAGTCGGCGAGTGTCCGCCCTTCGACGCTAACGAGTTGGCGCGAAAAAAGTAAGCAGCACTGAGCAGCTTCCTTGTGAAGGCCCGGAGGGCCTCTAGCGTAGGGAGGGACAGATGTGACCCCACCGACAGCGAAGGAGACGCCGCCATGGCGCTGTACCAGCCGGAACCCGTAGAGATCTCCACCAGAATGCGTCCCGGGGAATGGACAGACGCCACCCTGGCGGAACTTGTGGCCACGCTACCGGGCCAGGATCCTGGACATGGGCGCTTCGGCCTCGGAGGTGGTGGAGGAGATCGAAAAGAACGACGACGGTTCGGTCAAGGTGAACGTTTCGTGGGTCAAGGCCGACGTCGCCGAAGACGCAGGCTTCACCCGGGAGAACGCGGACAACCCTGAGGCGGCAGCCTAGGCAGGGTTTAGGCTCACGTTCCTGGATCCAGCGCGAGCAGCCTGCCGATGGCACTCTCCTGCAGGTTGTCGAGCAGGTCCCGGGGGCCGGCATAGACCTCGGCGGCACCCGCATCAAAAAGTTCAGCGGCGCTCCTGCCGCCGCAGGTGACGCCGATGGCCGGCATCCCCAGTGCGGCGGCGGCCTTCATGTCCCACACCGCGTCCCCCACATACACGGCCTCCGCCGCCGGGACACGGACGGCCTCCAGCGCCGCCACAAGGATGTCCGGGGCGGGCTTGCTTTCCTTGGCGTCATTGGAGCTGGTGGCCGCATGGATAAAGGCGTCCGCGGCGAGTGCCCTGCGGCTGGCGGCCAGGTCCTGTTTCGCGCGGACGAAGCCAGGGCGACGGCGAGTCCCCCGGCGTGGCACTGGGCAAGCAGGTCCTTGGCGCCGTCGAACGCGCGCAGTGACGGCCAGCTGGCGGCGAAAACCGCCGCATGGCTGGCCATGATGTCCGCGTCGGCATCCTTGTCCCGGCCTGCGGGAAGGAGGCTGTCCACCAGGCGGTCGCCGCCCATTCCCACGCACCAGTGGATGGCTGCCATGGGGACGTCATGCTGGTGCTGGCGGAACGCCTGCCACCACGCCATGGTGTGGACGTAGGCGGAGTCCACCAGCGTCCCGTCAACGTCAAAAAGCACGGCGCCCCGCCACCAGGTGGCGGGGCCATGACTCTGCGGGACCATCACCCGACTGCAGCGCGCGGGGTCTTTGAAACCTTCCTGCCCCGGGAGCCCGGGCTGTCCTTCGGGGCGGACGCAGGCCGAACGCGGTCCCGGATGACTGCCCCGGCACCATTGCTGCTGCAGTCCCTGATCAGGCCCGTGCCGGCAATCTCACGGGCCATCGCGACGCCTGCCACCGCGGCGCGCTTGGTGGGAAAAGTCACCGAGATTGCCATCAGGCTCCCTGAGCCGTCCAGCATCCTCACCCTGTAGCCGCCGTCAGGCGCATCAACCAGCTCAAAATGTCCGGCCATTACAACCACCCCTCTTTCAGTCGCGGCGTGTGCTTTTGGGGCACTCCGCGAGTATTAGTAAGTCTACTTATCTATTCCGTGGAGTTGAAGGGGCCGGGCCACGGGCAGGCGTTACTGCCCTACCCTTTCTGGCTCCGGTTCCGACTCCGGCGGAATAGGGGTATCACTCCGGCGAACCATATCCTGATGCAGTTCAAGTGCGCTTGTCACAAGCGCGAAGTGGCTGAAAGCCTGGGGTGTATTGCCCAGTTGCCGCCCTGCCCCCACCGCCCATTCCTCACTGAGCAGGCCCACATCGTTGCGCAGTTCCAGCAGCCGTTCGAAGAGCTCGGTGGCGTCCTGGCTGCGCCCGGCCCCCAGGAGCGCCTCCACCAGCCAGAAGGAGCAGGCCAGGAACACGCCCTCGTCCCCCGGCAGCCCGTCGTCGCTGTCGGCGGGGCGGTAGCGCAGCACAAATCCATCCTCGGTCAGCTCCCGCTGGATCGCGTCGATGGTTCCCACCACGCGGGGATCATCCGGCGGCAGGAACCCGACCCGCGGGATGAGCAGCAGGCTGGCATCGAGTTCCGGGCGCCCGTAGGACTGCACAAACGTGTTGCGCACGGGGTCGAAACCGTTGGCCATGACGTCCTGGTGGATGGTGTCGCGAAGGGCCTCCCAGCGTTCCACCGGTCCTGGCAGCCCGAAGTCACGGACGCCCTTGACCATCCGGTCAGCCGCCACCCAGGCCATCACCTTGGAATGGGTGAAATGGCGTCGCGGCCCGCGCATCTCCCACAGCCCGTTGTCCGGCTGGTCCCAGATGGTTTCCAGATGCTGCATCAGGGCAACCTGCAGGTCCCAGGATTCATCGGTGTGTTTCAGCAGGGAGTTCCGGGTCAGCGCAAGGCAGTCGAGCACCTCACCCCAGACGTCCAGCTGAAGCTGCTCGGCGGCGCCGTTGCCGGTCCGCACCGGCTTCGAATTCTCGTACCCGGCCAGCCAGGGCAGTTCCATCTCCGGCAGCCTGCGTTCGCCGTGGATCCCGTACATGATCTGCAGGTCGGCCGGATCGCCCGCCACGGCGCGGAGCAGCCAGTCACGCCAGGCGGCCGCCTCCGTGGTGTAGCCGGCAGCCAGCAGCGCCTGCAGCGTCAGGGTGGCGTCCCGCAGCCAGCAGTACCGGTAGTCCCAGTTGCGCGGACCACCGAGCTGTTCAGGCAGGGACGTGGTCACCGCCGCGACGATGCCGCCGGTGGGCGCATACGTCAGGGCTTTGAGGGTCACCAGTGAACGGACCACGGCGTCCTGGTACTTGCCCTGGACGGTGCACTGGGACGCCCAGCCGCGCCAGTAGGCCAGCGTTGTGCCGAGCACGTGCTCGGCGTCCACGGTGTGGGGACGGGGAACGTGGCTGGGCGCCCACGTCAGGACAAAGGGCACCCGCTCCCCGGCCTGGACCGTGAAGTCACTGATGGAGTGCATGTTTTCGCCATGGATGGGTGCCGTGGTGACGAAGTAGACCGCGTCCGGACCGGCGATGGCGTGCAGGCCGTGCTTGTCCTTCCGCACCCAGGGGATGATGTGCCCGTAGTCGAATCTCAAGGCCAGTTCGCTGTGCATCCTGACGCTCCCGGTGACGCCTTCCACGATCCGCACAATGTCCGCCACCTCGTCACGCGGCGGCATAAAATCGATGACCTTCACCGTGCCGTCCGGGGTTTCCCATTCCGTTTCGAGGACCAGGGTGCCGTCCCGGTAGCTGCGTCTGGTGCACGTGCCGCCGCCTTCGGGTGCCAGCAGCCAGCGTCCGGAATCGGGCGTATCAACAAGCGCGCTGAAGCAGGCCGGCGAATCGAAGCGGGGCAAACAGAGCCAATCGATGGAGCCCGCCGTGCTGACCAGGGCGCCGGTGTGAAGGTCGCCAACAACTGCATAATCCTCGATGAGCGCCATGACCTTACACTGCCACAAGGACGGTCCCCGCAGGGGAATGACAGCGGCAACAACACTGGGAAATCCAGCGCGGTAGCCTGAGGGGAAGGCCCGTCCCCCGAGCACCGGAGGCACCATGACCCACCCGTCATGCCCGGACGCCAGCTGACCGTGGCGATCCATATCGGCACCTCCGGCTGGAGCTACGACCACTGGGACGGCGTGCTGTACCCGCCGGGCCTCCCTGCCCGGGACAGGCTCCAGCATTATGTTGCCCGGTTCAGCACCGTTGAGCTGAACGCCAGCTTTTACCGCTGGCCAAGGGATACCTCCTTCGCCAGTTGGCGCCGGCGGCTCCCGGACGGATTCGCCATGTCAGTCAAGGCTCCCCGCGGCCTGACGCACGGCAAGAAGCTGTACGCGCCCGAAGTCTGGCTGGAGCGGATTGCGCGGTGCTGGCACGAACTGGGCGACAAACGGGCCGTCCTGCTGGTCCAGCTTCCTCCGCAGATGGAACGCGATGATGCCCGGCTGGACTACTTCCTCGCCGCGGTCCCGTGGTGGATCCGCGTGACCGTTGAGTTCCGGCATCCCAGCTGGGACCATCCGGACGTCTACTCCCTGCTGGAACGGCACGGCGCCGCCTACTGCATCATGAGTGGCGCCCAGCTCCCGTGCATCCTTCGCGCCACCGCACCGTTCGTGTACATCCGCCTCCATGGCCCCGACCATCAGCACCTCTACGGCGGCTCCTACTCCGATGCGGATCTGCAGTGGTGGGCGGACCGCATCCGGGAATGGTCGGCGTCGGGCCTCGACGTCTACGCCTATTTCAACAACGACGGCGGCGGGAACGCCGTGCGGAACGCCGAGACCCTCCGGTGGTTCCTTGGGGCGGGCTGACGTCACGCACGACGGCGGTACCGCCGCACGTGCCCTGCGCGGCGGTGCGCTGTGGCAGAGTGGAGGAATGGTCAGGGCTCCCCAGAATGAACCGCACAACACTCCGTACCCAGCACCGCTGTCCGGCACGCAGCTTTTCCGCCTGGCACACCGGATTTCGGACACCGTCAACGGCACGCGCGTCAGGCTCGCCGGACGCTGGAATTTCGTGCCGCAGACCATCGCGTACCAGGGTTACGGATCATCCACCGGGTGGGTGCGGGTTCTTGGCCGTGTCCTGCTGACCAGGAAGCCCGCCCCCGGCAGCCAGGCCGAACACGCAGCCCTCAACGGCACCCAGAATGTCCGCGGCTGGCGGGCCTTCACCAGCGTTCCCGTGCAGCACACCGGGGTGGAAATCACCATCGGCGGCGTCACCACCCGGGTCAAGGCAGACCGGGGCGGGCTGATCGACACCGTGGTGGACGTGGCGCTTTCCCCCGGCTGGCACACCGCAACCCTGCAGGCTGACGGGACCGAACCGGTGGATGACGCTGATCCAGGTGATCGATGCCAACGCGAAGTTCGGCATCGTCTCCGACATCGACGACACCGTGATGGTGACCGCCTTGCCGAGGCCGTTCCTGGCACTCTGGAACACGTTTGTGCTCAGTGAAAGGGCACGCATGGCCACCCCCGGAATGGCTGTCCTGCTGGACCGGCTCACCCTGGAACACCCGGACGCCCCGGTCATCTACCTGTCCACCGGTCCGTGGAACGCCGCCCCCACCCTGAAGCGGTTCCTGGGCCGGAACATGTATCCGTCCGGCGCCCTCCTGCTCACGGACTGGGGCCTTACCCAGGACCGCTGGTTCCGCAGCGGGCAGGAGCACAAGCACCGCAATTTGGAACGCCTGGCCACGGAATTCCCGGACATGCGGTGGCTCCTGATCGGCGACAACGGCCAGCACGACGAGCAGATCTACTCAGGCTTCGCCCAGGACCACGGGGACAAGGTGGCCGCCATCGCCATCCGGCAGCTCTCGGTCAGCGAGTCCGTTTTTGCCGGCGGCCACTCCGAGGACGGGGACCACACCACATCGGTGGTGCCCTGGATCTATTCGACGGACGGCGCGGGAATGGCCAAGCAGCTGAGGGTCCTGGACCTGCTCTAGGCCCCGTCAGGTCAGTCCGGGGCACGCATAGTCAGGCGGAGGCACCCGAGGTGGTCACGCCGCCGTCGGGAACTTCTGCTGCATCGGAAACGGCGGCTACGTCCGGTTCCCCGCTGGCGGCCTGCGCGACGGCGGCACCCGCCGCCGCGGCGAGGTTCCGCTCCTCGATGAGCTCCTGGAACCAGAAATAGGATGCCTTGGGTGTCCTCTCCAGGGTCTCGAAATCCACATGGAGCAGGCCAAACGGCTGGTTGTAGCCCGCGGACCATTCGAAATTGTCCAGCAGCGACCACACGTAGTAGCCGCGCAGGTCGATCGCCTCGGCTTCACCGCCGGGAGCCGTGGCCTGCAGCGCAGACTCGATGTGGTCCGAGAGGTATTTGAGGCGACGCTCGTCCGGGATAAACGTGGTGTTGGTGGACTTGTCCCGGACAATGATGTCCTCGAAGCTGGCCCCGCCTTCGGTAATGATCACCGGCGGCAGGTTCGGATACCGCTCGGCCATCTCCTTGAGCGCAACCTTCATGTACTCGGGCTTCACCGGCCAGCCGTAGGACGTGATGTCCGCTTCGGGCCAGGTCACCACGTGGAACGGCGTGGCACCATTGCCCGCAGCACTCAGGTCGCTGCCCATGGCCTCGGCCATGCTCGCCGGCACCGCCCCTTCACCCGGGCCTACCGCCACCTTGGTGGGCATGTAGTAGTTCAGGCCGTAGAAGTCCAGCGGCTGGGAGATGATGTCCATGTCCTCGTCCGGGTGGTCGAAGGAGCTGAAGAACTTCGCGGCCCGGATGATGTCCGGGTACTTGCCGGTGAGGACCGGGTCCGCATACAGCCGGTTCTGGGCTATGTCCATCAGGCCGGCGCTGATCTTGTCCAGCGGGTTGATGGAGTTGGGGACCATCGGCGAGTACACGTTGGTCATCCCGATCTCGCCGGGGACCCCTGCCGCCCGCAAAGCCTGCATGGCCAGCCCGTGGCCCAGCAGCTGGTGGTGCACGCTGGGCAACGCGCCGAGCATGAGGGTTTCACCCGGCGAATGCAGGCCCAGGGTGTAGCCGTTGGTGGTGACGGTGGCGGGCTCATTGATGGTGCACCAGCGGGCCACCCGGTCACCATATGCGGCAGCGGCGATCGCGGCGAACTCCGCGAGGCGGTAGGCGGTGTCCCGGTTCATCCAGCCGCCGGCGTCGTCCAATGCCAGCGGCGTATCCCAGTGATAGAGGGTGGCCATGGGGGAAATCCCGTTGGCGAGGAGCTCGTCCAGGAGGCGGTCGTAGAAGGCCAGGCCTGCCGGGTTCACCGGGCCGCTGCCGTTGGGCTGGATCCGGGACCAGGACAGCGAGAACCGGTAGGAGTCGACGCCGAGCTGTTTCATCAGTGCCACGTCGTCCGGCATGCGGTGATAGTGGTCGCAGGCGACGGCAGGGCTGTGGTTCTCCACGATGGCGCCGTCCTTGGCGGAAAACACGTCCCAGCCCGACGGGCCCCTGCCGTCTTCAGTGAGGGCCCCTTCAATCTGGAACGCCGCGGTGGCCACGCCCAAGGTGAAGTCGGTAGGGATACGGGCTGCCAGGTCTTTGGCGGAAATATGCATGGTGTCAGCCCTTTATGAAAACGTGAAAACGTTGGAACTGGTGAGACTCAGAATCGTACACCCGGCGCGGCAGCCGGAGCGGGCTGTTAGGGTCGGGGAATGGACGAAAAACTGGGGAAGTTCATCGACGATTTTGGCGCGCTGGTCCAGCTGTCGCAGGCCGGAAACCACCGGCAGCAGAAAGGCCTGCAGCTGCTTCCGGCGCTGACCGCGCACCTCAGGGCTCCGGCTGACGGGCTGTCCGTGGTGGAGGAGAAGATCCCGCCGCACCGCTTTGTGGACGCTGACATTGTGATGGCCGGGCTCGCCGCGCAGGACCCTGCCAGCCGGCTGGTGGGCATCGGCGGCGGGGGCCAGCGGCACCACCAGTCGTTCAGTGACATGGTCCAGCAGTCCCAGCTTTTTCCGCAGTTTCCGCTCGCCCAGCCCGACTACGCCAACCTGGCGGTAGGGCCGGACACGCAGCGGCAGGCCGTGGCCCTGGGCCTGTGGCTTTTCAGCTTCGCAGGAAGCCCGCTGGCCGTGTTGCAGCGCGACGCCGAGCCCCGCTCCGGACGCCAGACCGCATCGCTGGAGGTCCTGGCCACCAGCCCGGAAACGGCCACGAGGTTCCTGGCGGAGTTCCGCCTCCGGCTGGACAACAACAGCGTCCTCAAGGGCCAGGTCATTTCCCTGGTGATGTCCGAGTACGGCCCCAGCACCGCGGGGGTGACCTTCCACCACCGCCCCAGCCTGCCGGCGTCGGACGTCATCCTGCCCGACGGACTGCTGCAGAAGGTGGCCGATCACACCGTAGGCATCGCCACCCACAGGGCGTCCCTCAAGGACCACGGCCAGCACCTTAAGCGCGGCATCCTGCTCTACGGCAGGCCGGGAACCGGCAAGACGCACACCGTGCGCCACCTGCTGAGCCAGAGTGAAGGCTCGACGGCGATCCTCCTCTCGGGCGGGTCACTCGCCCGGATCTCCGAGGCCGCCCGCATGGCCCGCGCGCTCCAGCCGTCCATCGTGGTGCTGGAGGACTGCGACCTCATTGCGGAGGACCGGAGCTTCGGACACGGGCCGCAGCCGCTGCTGTTCGAGGTGCTGGACGCCATGGACGGGCTGGACGACGACGCGGACGTCGCGTTTGTCCTCACCACCAACCGGCCGGACATGCTGGAACGGGCGCTTGGCGCAGCGTCCCGGGCAGGGTGGACCTCGCCGTCGAAATCCCGCTGCCGGCGCACGCCGAGCGGGTCCGGCTGCTGGAACTGTACGGCCGCCTCGTCGGGTTCAGCCCTGAGGCGCTCGATGCCGCCGCGGAACGGACGGAAGGCACCACCGCGTCCTTCGCCCGCGAGCTGGTCCGCCGGGCCGTGGTGGCCGCCGCACTGGACGACGCGCCGGTGTCCGACTCCCACCTCAGTGCCGCCGTCGAGGATCTGATGGCCGACGCCGAGACGCTCACCCGCAGCCTGCTGGGCAGCGGATCGGATTCGGCGGCCGGGCCCGGTCCCGGTTTCCCTGGCCCCGGTCTTCCTGGCCCCTGGCTTCCCTGCATCAGGATTTCGCCTGGCCCATGTGATCCCTATTGTGAGCCGAACAGGAATTCCTTGGCGTGGGCCACGGCCTTCCGGTAGGCATCGTTCCGGAGGGTGACGAGGTGTTCGGTGTCGCCGTCGGCCGGTTCGAGATAGCCCGTGTAGCCGGGCCGGAGGACCCAGATGTCGCCGGCGGGCGGGAGATAGAACACCCCGAAGGAACGCTGCTGGCGCTCGTCCGCCGTCCACACGGGCACCACCGCCAGCGCGGCCCCGGTGGCCGGGTTGATCCACTGCGCGCGGGGAACCGGCTCTTCGTGCGCCTCGGGATCGAGGAACGGGGCGGTGCCCTTGCCCCAGCGCTGCTCGAAGCGCTCGTGGAACGCAGGGATCAAATGGGAATCGTAGCGACGCCACTCGCTCATGGTATGCTCCTCCGGTGT
Source organism: uncultured Actinomycetota bacterium (assembly GCA_963741285.1). Lineage (GTDB taxonomy): Bacteria > Actinomycetota > Actinomycetes > Actinomycetales > Micrococcaceae > Arthrobacter. The sequence goes on along the minus strand of CAVUHH010000024.1, from coordinate 141,012 downwards.
GGCTGTGCGGCTAAGCCCAGGGTCCGCTTTCCCAGCGGACCGGGCGTGATTCTGATGGTGTTGCCGGCCGGCACATTTGCCGGGGCCCGTTCGGACCGGGATGACGATCGGCGCGGCACCCGCGTGCCTGCTGTCGTGCCTGCGCTGTCGTTGTGCCTGCGCTGGTGCCAGTGCGGCTCCGGTCGTAGGCTGCCCGCCGGGCGGGGTCACGCAGGACCGAGAACGCCTGCATGATCTGCAGCAGCTCGCCGCGGGCAGGTCGCCGCCATCTGCTCCGCCGCCGTCTAGACCCGGATGGTGCGCGAGACCCGGAAGGTGCGCGAGATCCGGATGGTGCGTGCGCATCAGGGCACGGTAAGCGCGGGAGATCTCCTGCTGGCTGGCGGCGGGCTTGACCCGCAGAACCTGGTAGTAGTCCGGCTGGCTGGTCATGGCGGCTTCCGGGGAATTCGGGGCACGGCGTTCGCGGCGGCATGGTGCCGGGGCGCCGGCACGCAGGCCGCCGGCGCCCCGGGGCAGGGCTAGCCTCCGATCTCGTGCAGCTGGCCCTTGGTTTCGATCTCGATCTTGCGCGGCTTGGCCTGCTCCGCCACAGGGATCCGCAGGGTCAGGACGCCCTGGTCGTAGCTGGCCTTGATGTGGTCCGTATCCAGGGTGTCGCCCAGGATCAGTTGGCGGCTGAACACACCGCGGGGACGCTCCGAGGCCACCAGCTCAACGTTGGGCTGGGTCGGATCAAGGCGCTCCGCCCGCACCGTCAGGACGTTCCGCTCAACGTTCAGGTCCACGGAGTCGATCTTGACCCCGGGCAGGTCGAAGGCCACCACAAACTCACCGTCTTCCTGCCAGGCGTCCATCGGCATGGCCGCCGGCCGGGCCGCGGTTCCGAAGACCTGCTGGGTGAGCCGGTCCAGCTCACGGAACGGGTCCGTACGCATCAACATCATTTCCCACTCCTTCAGCATTGCAGTTGCTGATTCTGTGTCATACCCACCACCAGCTATCTGTGGTGGTGGATATAGATTTTTTATAGCACCCGTGCGAAACTGAAGCAAGCCACTTTCGACAGGAATTTTTAGGGAGCAGACATGACCGAGCCGGACTCCGGACATGCACCCCAGCCCCGGGCCGGCCGGGCACTCTACGCCATCTCCGTGGCAGCCCAGCTGACAAGCACAGGCCAGCAGAACATCCGCCTCTACGAGACCCGCGGACTCCTCACGCCCGCCCGGACGTCCGGCGGCACCCGCCAGTACAGTGACGCCGACATCGCCGTCCTCCTGCACATCGGCGAGCTGCTGGAGCAGGGACTCAACCTGGCCGGCATCGCAAAAGTCCTGGAACTTGAGGCCGCCAACGCCAAATTGCGCCGCGCCCTGAAACGGGCACGCTCACTCCCGCAGCAGTAGCGCCTTCCGGAAACCGCCCGACGCCGGCCGGTCAGGCTCCGCGGCCACCGGCCAGCCGGTAGGACTCCTCGAGCAGTTCGCCCAGTTCATCCGCTGCCGATCCGCGCCAGCCGCACCAGCACCAGCTGCGGGTGACCGCTCGTGGTGCGGAGTCCAGAAATACGTTTCGGGCTCCGTGCCGGCCAGGGCTTCCCGCTCGGTGGTTTTGACCGTCAGCACGCCGTCCTCCCAGATGCGCGCCATGAGGGTTTTCGCGAACCAGGCGGGCTGGCCCCAGCTGCTGCGTTCGGTGACGCCGGGCAGTGCCAGGCACATGCCGCGGACGTCCTGCTCGGTGGCCATGGCAGCTAGTCGCCCGGCGCGTCGGCCTTGGAGAGCTCGCCGGTGATCCGTTCGCCCGGGATCCTGGCGGTCCGCCACGTGTCCAGGGCGATGACGGCGCCCAGGATGACCAGCGACAGGGACAGCCGACGCCATGGCGTCGCTCAGCCAGTGGTAGCCCAGGTAAAGCCGGCTCACTGCGGCCAGCACAATGCCGACGCCCGCACCGACAAAGCCCAGACACGGCGGCCTCGGTGTTCTCCCGGCGCGAGAAGATCAGGAACGTGCCCACCAGCAGGAAGTCACAGGCCCCCAGGACGTGGCCGGAGGGAAACGAAAACGTATGGTCGGCACCGAACAGCATCAGCTCCACCGGCGGCCGGGACCGCTGGACGATCTGCAGGATGATCTGCGACACGATCACGCCGGTGAGCATGGCGGCAGCCAGGACAATGGGGCGCCAGGCGTGCTTGGCCGCGAACCCCCAGGCCACCGTGACCACCAGCACGATGATGGGCAAGGCGACGGGGCCGAAGATCACGGCGAGGAAGATCATCACGCCGGTGAGCGTCTCCGAGCGGATGCCGAGCAGCCAGTCCCGGATCGGCTCGTCCGGTCCCCACGGCGCGGTGCCGCTTTGCACCACCCCCACGAGGGTGGCGATGAACACCAGGGCGCCCACCCCGATCAGGATCACTGCCCAGCGGTAGAGGTTCCTGCGCGCCCCGGGCTCCATGTAGCGTTCTTCCACCACGAACTTGTCATGGAAGACGCGCCACCAGTGGGGGCCCTTCCCGGATTTTCCTGCCTGCTCTGCCACGTCTGACTTCCGTCCCTGCGCCGTTGAAGACTTCCTTCAGATGAAGACTATCCCTGTAGCCTGACCGGATGGGCGCAATGAACGAACTGATCAACCGCGGGAATGTGGAAGCGCTGGCTGACATCCTGGCCACGGCAGCACCCGGGACCCGGTGGCCCAACGTGGCCGCGGCAGCAGCAACGCTGGACGAGCTCAGCCTGCGCGGGCGGACCGACCAGGTCAGCGGTGCGCTGCTGGCTGACTTCCGGCAGTCCCTGGAGCTGACTACCCGACGGCGGCCCGCGTCTTCCGCAGCGCCCTGGACAACCCTGGTTTTACGGGCTGGATCCTGTGGCCGGTTTCCGAAACGGCCGTTACGCTGGCGCTCGAGTCGGACACCGCGGCGGACTTCGCTGACTGCCTGGCGCTCCTGGCCGAGCTCACCCCCCGGCTCACCGGGGAGTTTGCCATCCGGCGGCTGCTCGCCCGTGACCCCGACACGGCACTGCACATCATCCTCCAGTGGACGTCGCACCCGGACGAACACGTCCGCCGCCTGGCCTCCGAAGGCACCCGCGCCTACCTCCCGTGGGCGGTGCGGGTTCCCGGCTTTGGTTGAGCGGCCCGAGGCGACGGTCCCCATCCTCAACGCCCTGTACCGCGACCCGTCCGAATACGTGCGCAGGTCGGTAGCCAACCACCTCAACGATCTGGCCCGGCACTCAGCGGATGCGGTGGTGGCCACGGCGGCCGGCTGGCTGGCGGCCCCGGACGCCAACACTGCGTGGGTGGTGCGGCACGGCCTGCGGACCCTGATCAAGAAAGGCCACCCCGGGGCGCTGGCACTCCAGGGGTTCGCGCCGGCGTCGGTGGCTGTCACGGCACTACGGCTGGACCGGCAGGTTGTGGCGATGCCGGAAGACCTCGGGTTCGAATTCGAGATCTCCAACACCGGCCCCGCGGACGCCCAGCTGGCGGTGGACTACGCGGTCCATTACCGCAAGGCCAACGGCAGCCAGTCCGTGAAGATCTTCAAGCTCACCGCGCTGACACTCGCTGCCGGCGAAACCAGAACGCTGGCCAAGCGCCACGCCTTCAAACCGATGACCACGCGGGTCCACCACCCTGGCCTGCACGCCCTGGAACTCCAGATCAACGGGGTCCGGCACGGTCATACGGAGTTCGAAGTCCGGACCTGACGCGGGCGAGGGCCAGGGCAGGAAGCACTCGGGGAGGCACTGGGAGTATGTGTATCGCCAGCCACTCCCACAAAAGCCGGATCTGCGGTTGGCTGTTAAGGGACACCCCGGCCCCCAGCGTCACGCTCGAAAGGAAACCAACCATGGCCACCTGGCTCATCACAGGCTGCTCCACCGGACTCGGCCGGGCACTCGCCCAAGCCGTGCTCGCCCACGGCCATAACGCCGTCGTCACCGCACGCAACGTCACCACCGTGGAAGACCTCACGGCCGCCTTCCCGGACACGGCGCTGGCCCTGCCCCTCGACGTCACGGACCGCACCGCAGATCAGCTCGGTGGTGGAGCAGGCAAAGACGCGCTTCGGCAGGATCGATGTGCTGGTCAACAACGCGGGCTACGGCTACCGCGCCGCGGTTGAAGAAGCGGACGACGCCGACGTCCGGCAATTGTTCGACACGAACGTTTTCGGGGCGGTGGACATGATCAAGGCAGTCCTTCCGGACATGCGCTCGCAAAGGTCGGGGTCAATCGTCAACATTTCATCCATCGGCGCCCGCATCACACCGGCCGGATCCGGCTACTACTCAGCCACCAAGGCGGCACTGGAGGGGATCTCCGGTTCGCTCCGCCGGGAAGTGCAGCCGCTGGGCATCGGCGTCACCGTGGTGGAGCCCGGCGCGTTCCGCACCGACTTCGCCGGCCGTTCCCTCACCCAGTCTGCCGCGCCCATCGGGGACTATGCGGAGACGGCCGGTAAACGCCGCAAGGAGAACGACACGATGCACGGCACCCAGCCGGGAGATCCTGCCAAGGCAGCGGAAGCCATCCTGGCTGTCGTCGAAAGCCCGGACCCGCCGTCGTTGCTGGTACTCGGCACAGACGCGTTCGGCGCGTTTGCCGCCGTCGCCGAAGCCCAACAGGCCGAACTGGACACGTGGCGGGACCTCAGCCTCAGCACTGACCTCTGAAGCGGGTCCTGGCACGCCGCCAGTCCCGTCAGCGGACGGTGGCACCACTCTCGGTCGCCGCCAGCATGGCGAGCTCGTCCCGGCTGGGCAGGCCTTCCCAGTCGCCGGCGGTGCTGACGGCGAAGGCTCCCATCACCGTGCCGCGCTGCAGGCGCCCGGCCACGTCCTCGCCGTCGAGCAGGGCGGAAAGGTAGCCGGCAGTAAACGCGTCCCCGGCGCCCACGGTGTCGATGCTGGTCACTGCAACGGCGGGCGCCTCGAACCGTCCGGCGGCGGTGTGGACGCCGGCGCCGTGCGCACCCCGCTTGACCACCACTTCGGTGACCCCGCGGCCAAGGAGCTCATCGGCAAGGGCGGTTTCGGCGTCGTCGTTCCCCAGGGAACCGGAGCCGCTCAAGGCGGCGGACGCAACGAGGTCAAGCTCGTCGTCGGACGCTATGAGGATGTCGGCGTGCCGGGCGATGGGGGCCAGCACGGCGCGGGCCTCATCCCGGGTCCAGAGCTTGCCGCGGTAATTGACGTCCAGGGAAACCACCACGCCCTCTGCCGCGGCACGCTCGGCAGCGTATTCCAGCGCGGCCCGGGCTTCCGGGCTGAGGGCGGCGGTGATGCCGGTCAGGTGCAGGACGCGCGGACCGGCGTTCAGGGCAAGGTCAACATCGTCCCGGCTGAGGGTGGAGCCCGCGGACCCGGCGCGGTAGTAGAACGCCCGGGTCAGGTCGGCGGTCCGCTGCTCGAGGAACATCACGCCCGTGCTGCGCGTCGTGTCCAGCCGGTGCTGAACCTGGACCCCCTCGGAGCGCAGCTGCCGCAGGATGTATTCACCGTGCGGATCCGCGCCAACAACGCCGGCCCAGCTGACGCTGTGGCCCAGCCGCGCAACCCCAACGGCCACATTCGATTCTGCTCCGGCCACGTGCATGGCCAGGCTGCCGCCGGCGGACAGCGGCCCGGCTGAGCGCAGCGAGACCATGGACTCGCCGAAGGTCAGGAGGTCGACGGCGGCGCTCACCGCACGCCCGCGGCGGTTCGGCGGCCGAAAGCGTCCGCCAGGTCAACGAAGGCGCGGGCACGCTCACGCATGGGCGCGAGGTCGCCGCCGGAGCCGGCGTTTCCGAACAGCGGCCCGCCGAGCCCGACGGCGATCGCCCCTGTTTCCCAATAACCCGCGGCCTCGTCAAGGCCCACTCCGCCCACCGGGATAAAGGGGATTTCGGGGAAGGGATCGCGCAGGGCTTTGAGGTAGCCGGGGCCGCCGATGGATGCGGGGAAGAGCTTGACCGCTGTGGCGCCACGGTTCATGGCTTCGTACGCCTCGCTGGGGGTCAGGGCCCCGGCCAGGACGGGAATGCCCTGCCGCGCCGACTCGGCGATCGAGGCCGCCAGGGCCGGGGTCACCATAAACTGGCCGCCTGCCTCTGCCACGTTGTCCACGTCCTGCACGGTCAGCACGGTTCCGCCGCCCACGTAGCAGCCGGCCGGTGCTGCAGCGCGGACCTCGCGGATCGCGTCGAGGGCGCCGGGGGTGGTCAGGGCGATTTCGACGAACCGGAATCCCTCCTCCATCGCTGCGAGTGCCGCCTTCGCGGCAGCCCCGCCGTCCGTGCCGCGGACGATGGCCACGAGCCGGGCCTCTTTGATTCCGGCCAGCAGGCCTTCGGGTGTAATGCCGCTGCTGTCAGTCATGTTGTTCACCATTCTGCGAAGGCTCCGTCCGCGTGGCGCCAGACCGGCCCGCGCCAGGCGTGGCCGCGTTTGTCGGCCGCGCGGACCACTGCTTCGTCGATTTCGATGCCGAGCCCGGGGCCGGTCAGCCGTTCAATGTGGCCGTCCACGAACTTCAGCGGGGTTTTGTCCACCACGTAGTCCAGGACTTCGGCGCCCTTGTTGTAGTGGATGCCGATGCTCTGTTCCTGGATCAGGAAGTTGGGTGTTGCGAAGCCCACCTGCAGGCACGCGGCGAGGGCAAGGGGGCCGAGCGGGCAGTGCGGGGCCAGCTGGACGTCGTAAATTTCGGCCAGCGAGGCGATCTTGCGGACCTCGGTGATGCCGCCGGCGTGGGAGAGGTCCGGCTGTGCCACGGCGATGCCTGCCTGCAGCGCGGGCAGGAATTCCTGCCGGCTGTAGAGACGCTCACCGGTGGACACCGGTGTAGTGGTGGACGACGTGAATTCGCGCAGCAGGTGCGTGTTTTCCGGGACCACCGGCTCCTCGAGGAAGAACGGCCGGTACGGTTCCAGCAGCGGTGCCACGCGCCGGGCGTTGGCCAGGCTGAAGCGGCCATGGAAGTCCACGGCGACGTCGCGGTGGTCCCCCAGCACTTCGCGTGCCGCGGCAACCCGGCGGATGACGCCGTCGATCTCTGCCACCGAGGCGACCGGGCTCATCCGGCCGCTGGCGTTCATTTTGACGGCGGTGAGGCCCACTTCCAGCTGGGCGCTGATCTGGTCGGCCACCTCGTTGGGCTCGTCCCCGCCCACCCAGCCGTACATCCGGATCCGGTCGCGGACGTGGCCGCCCAGGAGCTGGTGCACGGGGGTGTTGAAGTGCTTGCCCGCGATGTCCCAGAGCGCCTGGTCCAGGCCCGAAACCGCGCTGGCCAGGATGGGCCCGCCGCGGTAGAAGGAGCCCTTGGTCATGACCTGCCAGTGGTCCTCGATGCGGAGGGCATCGTTGCCGATGAGCAGCTCGGCGAGCTGGTCGACGGCGGTGCGGACCGTTTCGCTGCGCCCCTCGCAGGTTGCCTCGCCCCAGCCGACGATCCCGCTCTCGGTTTCGATCCGGACAAACAGCCACCGCGGTGCGACGAGGAAGGTTTCGATTCTGCTGATGATGGTCATCTTGGCCTAGCCCTTAGTGGCGCCGGCGGTCATGCCGGACACGATGTATTTCTGCGTGAAGAGCGCAATGATCATGATGGGGATGGTCACCACTGTGGCGGCCGCCATCAGTCCGCCCCAGTCGATGCTGGCGTAGGAGACAAAGTCGAAGATGGCGACTGGGAGCGTCTTGGTCTTGGACCCGGAGAGCACCAGGGCGAACATAAAGTTGTTCCACGAGAAGATGAAGGACAGGATGCCGGCGGTGGCCATGCCGGCCACGGACAGCGGCAGCGTGATGCGGCTGGAACGCGCCGATGGGGGTGAGTCCGTCCACCTGCGCCGATTCCTCCAGTTCCAGCGGGAGTGAATCGAAGTAGCTCATCATGATGTAGACGATCAGCGGCAGCGCGACGAACATGTGGCTGAGGATCAGCACCTCGAACCCGCCCACCATTTTCAGGTTGGAGAACACGTAGTACCAGGGCACCAGCAGCGAGACGCCCGGGATGACGCGGGCCATCAGGACCACCAGGGCTGAGCGGTGCATGGTGAACCGGCTCATGGCGTACGCGGCCGGGACGCCCAGCACCAGCGAGAGGGCCGTGGAGACGAAAGCCACCCAGAAGCTGTTGAAGATGAAGACGAAGTAGTTGTTCCGCTGCAGGACATTCGCGTAGTTCTCGAATGTGGGGCTGAAGATGAACGATTTGGCGGTGTCGTAGATGTCAACGTTGGTCTTCAGCGAAGCCAGCAGCATCCAAAACAGCGGCGCCACCAGGAACAGCACCACGGCGATCAGGGCGGCTACGCGGAAGACCTTGTAGGCACGGGTGCCGAGGGGCTTCTTAGGGCGGCGGATCGGCAGCGGATGTCTGGCGGACGTCTGCTGCCCGGTGTTTCCGGTGTTTTCATTCACTACGGTCATTTGCTTACCGCTTTCTTGCGCATGGTCAGCAGCCACATGGAGCCGATGATGATCATGAAGAACAGGATCAGCACCGCGGAGGACAGCCCGTACTGGTTGTAGTCGAAGCTCAGCCCGTAGGCGTAGACGTTCAGGGTCTCCACTTCGTGGAAGGATCCGCCGCCCTTGCCCTTGGTGGCGTACAGGATGTCGAAGGTCTTCAGGGCGTCGATGCCCCGGAGCAGGATAGCCACGATCACGGTGGGCATCATGAGCGGCAGTGTAATGAAGAAGAACCGCTGGAACGCGTTGGCGCCGTCCATGCGGGCCGCCTCGTCGGGCTCCTCGGACAGGGAGGTCAGACCGGCAAGCAGGATCAGGACCACCATGGGGGTCCACTGCCAGACGTCCATAAAGATGGTGGTGCCCAGTGCGGTGTCCTGGCCGGACAGCCAGGGCTGGGCGGGGATGCCCACGGCGCCGAGGAGCTGGTTCGCGAACCCGATGTTGGGATCAAAGATCAGCCGCCACATCATGCCGACGGCGACAGGGGTGGCTACGAGCGGCAACAGGATGGCTACCCGGACCCACTTTTCGCCGCGGAACGGGCGCCACAGCAGCAAGGCAATGCCCATGCCGAGCACCACTTCGCAGACCAAGGCAACGCCGGTGAAGGTGAGGGTGCGGCCCACCGCAGGCCAGAAGCGTTCGACGTCGGACAGGACCGTCATGTAGTTTTCCAGCCCGATGAACTCGGTGGCTGCCCGGACGGAGCCCTGCGAATCGGTGAGGCTCAAGTACAAAGTCCAAGCCAGCGGGAAGATGATCAGGATGCCGACGAAGGCCATCGCCGGGGCTGCGAAAAGCCATTTGCGGTGCCGGTTGGCCCAGTCAGAGAATTTGTCGCGGCCACTGGGGGCACGGCCTGATTTCCGGGCTGAGCTGCGGGGAGAAGTCATTACAGACATGGTTCACCTAAGGAGTTGGGGGGTGAAGAGTTGCCCGGGCGGGACGGCAGCGTCACTGCCGTCCCGGCCGGGGCTGTGGGGTGCACCGGGCCTCATCGGCTGAGCCCCGGTGCACCGCGTGCGTTACTTCTTTTCGCTGTCCAGGAACTTCTGGAAGGCCTCGTGAGCCGAGTCGGCTGCGGCAGAGGCGTCGGCGCCGGTGATGCTGGCAACGATCGGCTCGCCCACGATTTCGCGGGCCTTGCCTACGGTGACTACCTCGGGACGGTCGTGGCCCACACCGTTCTTAGCACTGGTTGCAATGGCTTCGGCCAGGTCCTTCGGATAGGTGGAGGTTCCTGCGGAGTCAGCCCAGACAGAAGCACGGGGTCCGGGGACACCGGCCTTCTGCGCGGCCAGGGTGCGTTCCTTGCTGGTTGCCCACTGGATGAACTTCCACGCGTTGTCCTGATTGCCCGAAGCCTGGTTCACGGCCAGGCCCCACGACGGGATGTTGTACGGCTTGGAACCTGCGGGGCCTGCCGGCAGGGCAGCAAAGCCGACAGTGTCGGCAACCTTGGACTTGGCGGGATCGGTGGCGTTCTTGTAGAGCGAGTCTGCCTCGGTGTAGAAGGCGGCCTTGCCCTGCGTGAAGATTGCCATCGCCTCGGGCCAGCTCATGTCCGTGCTGACGTTGGCGGGGCCGTAGTTCTTAATCAGGCCGCCGTAGTAGGCGTAGGCCTCTTTGGCAGCAGCCGAGTTGACGGTGGACTTGCCGCTGGAATCCATGAAGTCGCCGCCGAAGCTGTACAGGAAGCTGGAGAACTGGGTGACGGCAGCGGACTTGCCTGTGCGGGCTACAAAGCCCGCGGTGCCCGGGTTGGCTTCCTTGATGGCCTTGGCGGCCGCTTCAAGCTCCTCCATGGTCTTGGGAACATCAAGGCCGGCCGCCTTGAGCAGGTCCTTGCGGTAGTAAAGGACTTCGCGCTCGGTGATGATGGGGACGCCCACAACCTTGCCGTCAGCCGTGGTGGCCTTGACGGGGCCCTCCTGGTAGTCCTTCCAGTCCCAGCCGGAATCCGAGGACACCTTGCTGGTCAGGTCCGCGAGGTAGCCGTTCTTCGCGAACGCCTTGCCTTCCTGGAGCGGGCGGTACATCATGACGTCGATCTCGTCGCTGCCGGCGTTGAGCTTGACGTTGTACTGGTCTGAAAGTTGGTCTTCGCCGAGCTGGGTCAGTTCCACCTTGAGTCCGGAGGACTTCTCGAATTCCGGGATCGCGGCCTTGATGCCTTCGGTCCAGACGTGGTTGGCCAGCGTCACCCGGACGGTGCCCGATGCTTCGGCGTCGCTGCTGCCGCTGCCGCCGCAGGCCGTCAGCCCCATGCGAAAGTGCCGCAGCGACTGCCGCGTACTTCATTACTGAACGTCGCTTCATGACGACTCCCTTGCTTTCTGGCTGACGTCTGTGTGCAGCCGGTCACAAATGCATCTTTACATCTGCTCTGGAAGAGAGCATAGGTAAATAAGGCAGACTTAAACAACCCCTTTGGCTACCCCGTATGATTTATCTATGAAAACCCCGAAGGCGGAGTCCCCCACAGACCGGCATGCATCGTTGGTCCAGAGCCTGGGACTCGCCATCGCCGAGGGGTCCCTGGCACCGAATTCGGTGGTGCGGCTGGACGAGCTGGAGGCGCAGCACAAGGTGTCCCGCTCGGTGGTCCGGGAGGCCGCCCGGGTTCTTTCCTCCAAGGGCATGCTGGCCTCCCGCCGGCGCTTCGGCACGGTGGTGCAGCCCGAAGAAGCATGGAACCTCTACGACCCGCAGGTGATCCGCTGGCGGCTCGCGTCGTCCCGACGGCTGGAGCAGCTTCAGGCCTTGAACGAGCTCCGCGGGGCCATTGAACCGCAGGCCGCCCGGCTCGCCGCCGAACGCGCGTCCTGGGATGCCGGCAGCGACCTGGTCCATCTGGCAGCCCGCCTGTGGTCCGCCGGCCAGCGCGGCGACCAGGAGGAATTCCTCCGGCTGGACGTCGAGTTCCACGCCGCTGTGCTCAAAGCCTCAGGGAACGCCATGTTTTCCCAGCTTCATAATCTTGTGGCCGAGGTCCTCACCGGCAGGGCGGAGCACGGCCTGATGCCGCACCTGCCGGATCATGAAGCGCTGCAGCTGCACGTTGACGTGGCCAGCGCCATCCAGCGCGGGGAGGCAGGCGCAGCACACGCCGCCATGAGCAGGATCGTGCAGCAGTTCGCCGAGGAGGTGGGCCATATCTGGTCCGAGCACCACCCTGACGCTGCACAAAACACAGCCCGGCAGTCCCCATCCCGCACCCCATCCCGGCAGGCGGAAGAGTCCGGCGGCGCCCCCCAATTGCCGCCGTCGGACCCCCGTTCCCGGCCGACCGGTTAGAACGAACCGGTGGTGAACTGCCAGGTCCTGCTGGCCAGCTGATTGCCGGCGAGGTCGCGGATGGCGGTTACCCCGCCGGTGACAGTGACGGTGTATTTGGTCCTGGCCGCCAGGGCCTGCTGCGGGTCCAGGATCCACTGGTTGGTGGTGCCGTTGCGGACCACGTTGGCCGGGGCTACTGCCCCGGTGGCGGCGTTCTTCACCGTAAATGTCGCCGCGCCGACGCCCTGGACTGCCTCATTGAAGGTGACTGTGATGTTCTTGCTGCGCCGGACCAGGAAGGCATTGCTGCCCGGCGTGTAGCCCGTGACCACCGGCGCCGGGCCGGTGACAAACGTCCAGCTGGTGGTGGCCAGCGGGGTGCCTGCGGCGTCGCGGATGGCGGTGGCACCGCCCGTCAGCGTAGCCGTGTATTTCCCGTCCCCGGCCAGGCTGGCAGACGGGTCCAGGGTGGCCGTCCTGGTGGTCGCGTTGTAGCTGACCGTTGCCGGGATGGCCGTCCCGGCGGCGTTCCGGAGCACAAAAGTTCCGGCGCCGATGCCCTGGACAGCGGCACTGAAGGTGGCGGTCACGCTGCTTCCCAGTGGCACCGCCGTCGAGCCTGCACCGGGGGTCCTGGCAGTCACGGTGGGCGCCGGAGCCACAGGAGCAGGCACAGCGGGAGCCGCGGCGGCGGAAAACAGCAGGCGGTTCGGCGTGCCGGCCCCGGCGCCGGTGATCACACCGGCGGTGGCGTTTGAGGCCAGTGCCGATGCCACCTGCGCGGGAGTGAGGCCGGGGCTTTGGGAGAGCAGCGCCGCCGCGACGCCGGCGGCATGGGGCGTGGCCATGGAGGTGCCGGACATGGAGGCGGTGGCCGTGGTGGACGTGTGGGCGGCGGAGGTGATCCCGACGCCGGGCGCGTAAAGGTCCACGCAGGCGCCGAAGTTGGAGAAGGACGCCTGGCGGTCCGCGGAATCGCTCGCTGCAACGGTGACCGCAGCCGGCAGCCGCGCCGGTGAGCTGGCGCAGGCGTCCGTGGCGGAGTTGCCGGCGGCGACCAGGGCAGTGACGCCGTCGTTGATCACGGCCTGGAGCGCGGCATCAACGGCCGCACTCGCCGGCCCGCCCACGCTCAGGTTGACCACGGCCGGTGTTCCGGCGGCGTGATGCGCCGACGATCCAGTCGAGGCCGGCCACAACGTCGGAATTGAAACCGGAGCCCGTGCAGTCGAGGACGCGGACGGGAACCAGCGTTGCGCCCTTTGCCACACCGTAGGTTGACCCGGCGATTGTTCCGGCCACATGGGTGCCGTGGCCGTTGCAGTCCCCGGACCCGCGGCCATCCGCCACGGCGGTCCAGCCAGCGGTGACGCGGCCGGAAAACTGGGAATGGGTGGCGAGCACCCCGGTGTCCACCACGTACGCGCTGACTCCGGCACCGGCCGATGTCCAGCTGAAGGAACCGGACAGGGGAAGGGCCCGCTGGTCCACGCGGTCCAGTCCCCACGGTGCCGTCTGCTGCGTCTCGGAAACCGTGACCGGCGCGTCCACCTCCACGGAGGCAACGCCTGCCGAGCGGGTCAGCGCCGCGGCCTGCGCCGGTGTTGCGGTCACCACGGCGCCGCGGAGGGCGTGGGAAAAGGAACGTCCGACGCCGACGCCCTGGGACTTGAGGCGCGCCGCCTCAGAGGGTACGTCAGTTCCCGGGGCGTAGCGGACCAGGTAGCGGGCGCTTGCTTCGCGACCGGTTCCGGCCCGGTCCGCGGCCGTCGCCGGCAGCGCGGGAGCCGCCAGGACGGCGGCGGTGACCACCATCGTGGCGGCGGGCAGCACAAAACGGAGGATGCGCATGATGTTCCTAGGGTGGCGGTGCGGGCTGGTGGCGGTGAAGCCTCCGCCTTCCACAAGAGTAGGCGCCCGGTGACCGCTGGTGCGGGGAATTTTGCTGATCCTGCGCCAACCCTTCGACTGCTGTGGAAAACCATGGGTTGTCATGACGTCCGGCCGTTACAGCTGTTCAGTCTTCGGTCGGCGTGGTGCGGTTCGAGTGGTAGGACCGCCAGGTGTGTTCGGGCTCGAACCCGAGCAGGCGCCGGGCTTTGTCGATGGACAGCATGGTCTCGTGCTCGCCCAGTTCCTTGGTTACCGTGACGTTGGGAAACACCTCCGCGGCGAGGCCGGCGCTGGACCGGGACATCACGGTGTCGGCGTTCGCGATGATGAACGCCTCGAATCCCGGGCGGCCGTTTTCGAGGGCGCGTGCCACGGCCTGCGCCCCGTCGCGCCCGTCGATGTAGCCCCAGAGGTTGAATTTCCGCGCTTTGGCATCGGCATCGAACGACGGGAATTTCTCGTAGTCCTCCGGGTCCATCACGTTGGAGAACCGCAGGCCGGTGATGCTGAGCTCCGGGTCCCAGCGCGTGAACTGGATGGCCATCTGCTCTTCGAGGTGCTTCACGAGCGAATAGGTGCTTTCGGGCCGGGCCGCGTAGTCCTCGTCCACCGGGATGTAGGGCGGGTCGGCGTCGAACGGCAGCCCCAGCACCGTCTCGCTGGAGGCGTACACCACCTTCTTGATGCCGGCCCGCCGCGCGGCCTGGAAGACGTTGTAGGTGGAGAGCATATTGTTCTCGAAAGTGGCGGCCTCGGGGGCCATGCCGGGTGCGGGAATGGCTCCAAGGTGGACCACGGCATCGAAGTCACCCAGCCTGTCATCGAGGCCAAGCAGGGCATCCATGACCTGGCCGTAGTTACGCAGGTCCACACGGGTCATGAGGTGGCTCCGTTCCCCGGAAAAGGCCACTAGGTCCAGGGTCAACACCTGATGGCCATCATCGGTGAGCCTGCGGACCACGTGCCGCCCGAGTTTTCCGCTGCCGCCGGTCACCGCAATTCTCATGGGGTTACTCCTGCTGCGAGGAACTTCTCGACGGCGGCAATGGCGCGCTTGGTGATTTCGGCCGGGTCACCGCTGCCGTCCACCGGGACCACCATCCCGCGGCCGGCGTAGACCGCCACCACCTCGTGGGTCTCCCGGTGGTAGAGGTCCAGCCGGCGCCGGAAGACCTCCACGGTGTCGTCCTTGCGGCCCTGCTCCTTGGCCCGCTGGAGCATCCGCCGTTCCAGCTCGGAATCCTGGGCACGGAGTTCCACGACGGCGTCGAGCCGGTGGCCCTGCGAAGCCAGCATGTTGTCCAGTTCCATGACCTGGGGCGCGGTCCGGGGGTACCCGTCCAGCAGGAAACCGGGCTGGACATCGGCCTCGAGGAGCCGGTCCTTGACCAGTGCATTGGTGAGATGGTCCGGCACAAAAGCACCGTCGTCGAGGTATTTTGCGGCCTCCAGGCCCAGCGGGGTCTCCTGGCTGACGTTGGTCCGGAAGATTTCGCCGGTGGAGACGGCGGGGATGCTGAAGTGCTTGGCGATGTGTACCGCCTGAGTGCCCTTGCCGGATCCCGGCGGCCCGATGATGAGCAGTCTGGTCATGTCCTGTCCCTCCGCGGCGCCATCGCCGGCTGGTTTCGGGTCCACTGCCGGCAGCGCCAGCGTGAGCTACATTCTGCCCACAAGAGGCACACATTGCCAGTGCCGAGGCCGCCGTGCCGTGGCCCGGAATGTGGCATTTGGAATGCTCAGGGCTGTATATACTTCTGGTTACCGGTTTAGCAGCAGGCCGTTGGACAGTTCGTCGATCCAGCGAGCGCCGCCACCGTGACGCCTTCATGGCAGGTTGTGGCGGAATTGCCGGATCGTTTTGACCTGAGCGAATGGCACTTAGAACCGTGGCCAGCGAGTCAACAGCAAATACAGCTACATCAATCACTGATCACCTGCACGAAGAACTCCTCAACAGCTCTGACGTTGAGGAGTTCCTGGACGAGCTCGCGCGCGTCTCGGCCCGCAACCTGTCCGAGTCCGGCGACGAAGTGCTGTGTGGCATCACGCTGCTGCGCGAACGCAAAGCCGCCACGGTCGCCAGCAGCGGCCACGGCGCCGAGGCGATCAGCCAGATTGAATACCAGTCAAGCGACAGCCCAGGCATGGCCGCCTCCGAGGAGCAGGTGACTGTCCACGTTTCCGATCTGGAACAGGACCACCGCTGGCCGGACTACACCGAAGCGGTGCTGGGCCACGGCATCCGGTCAGTCCTGGCCATCCCTTTCCGGCTGGAGGGCGAAACCAAAGCCAGCCTGCTTTTGTACTCCCACCGGAGCGGCCGGTTCGAGGGCCGCATCCTGAAAACCGCCGAGGACTTCGTCAGGCAGACCTCCCTGGCCCTGCGGCTGGCCGTGCGTTTTGCGCACTACACCGAGACCGCGGCGCACCTGCGTGCCACCCTCGAGACCCGCACGGTGATCGACATGGCGGTGGGCATCATCATGGCCCAGAACCGCTGCAGCCAGCAGGAGGCTTTCAACCTCCTCAAGGCCGCCTCAAGCACCCGTAATTCCAAGCTCCACAGCGTGGCCGCGGCCGTGGTCAGCGCCCTGGGCCAAGGGCCCGCCCAGACACACTACGACGGGTAGCGCTGCAGCAGTCCGGCGTCAGGCGCTGTCGCCGACGTCGGGTGGCCGCCCGGCGTCGGACCCTGCCACCACCGCAATGGCTCCCAGCAGCAGCGCGGCGTTCGCCCAGAAGATCCCGAGCACGCCGAGGGGCGCGGCGAAGGAGCCGACGGCGATGGGCAGCGTGATCTGCGCCAGCCGGTTGACGGTCATGCGCAGGCCCAGGACGGCGCCGTGGCTCGAGGACGCTGTCAGCGACACCACCCAGGCCATGGTCAGCGGCTGCGGAATGCCAAGCCCCAGGCCCAGTCCCACCATCACGGCGATCGCGCCCAGCGGGCCCACGAGCGGGAGGACACCAAGCGACAGGACAGCCGCGCCAATGGACACGATCAGCATCGCCTTGCGGCCGAAGCGCCCGATCAGCCTTGTCAGGCCCACCCTGCTCGCAACGGAGACGGCTGCGCGGAGGGCCAGGAGCAAACCGACGACGGCGGCACTGACGTTCTGTTCGGTCGCCCACACCGGGACGAACGCGTACATCAGGTCCACCGTCACCAGCACGGCCCCGCTGACCACCAGCGAGCGCCACAGCCCGGGGGTCTTCAGGACACCGGCCACGCTGACCGGCTCGGCCGGCAGTCCTGTGCCTGCCCTTGCGCAGTCCGGCGTCCGTGCGCCGGAGGAAGAAGTAGGCCGGCGTTGCCAACGTGCTGAAGCCCAGGCACACCAACAGGCCCAGGGTGGTGTCCGGCTGCGCTCCGGCGGGGATGCCCAGCGACGCAACCAGCGTCACGGCGGGCGGACCGATCAGCTGGCCGATCGAAGCCGCGGCGGTCAGCGTCCCGAAGGCACTGTCCGTGGATCCATCCTTGCTGACGTGCGCCACAAAAGCCTGTTGGCCCACTATCACCATGAGGTGGCCCAGGCCGATGAGGGCGCTGGCGGCCAGCAGGACGGGAAGCCCGCGGAAAGCGAGCATGGTGAGGGTCCCGGCCGCCGCAGTCAGCAGTCCGATGAAGGCCATGGCCGTGCCGCCGAACCTGTCGGCAAGCCGTCCCGCAGGCAGGGCTGTCAGCAGCGCGGGCAGGGCGAAGCTCGATGCCAGGACGCCGAGGAAGACCGGATCGGCGCCTTCAGCGAGCGCCCGGTATCCGATGATGAGCCGGATGCCTACCCACGAGGCCTGTGCCAGGACCGCCTGGGCGCTGAGGGCTGTCCGCCACCGGCCTTTCACGCCCGAAGGGGAATCTCGTCCGCTCCGCCCAACAGGCGGGTCAGATCCTCGATTCCGTCCCGGGCCGCCCTGTACCGGGCGGGGTCCAGGTGGAAAACCGCAAGCTGCAGCGCGTAGGCCAGGAGAACGGGAATCAGCTGGGTCCGGTACTCCCCGTCGTCACCACGCCTGGCGGTGATGAGGTGGTCCGGGCTGGGGCGGAAGTGGTAGCCCGGGACGTCGGAGATCAGGATGCTCCTGCCTCCCCTGCGGGCAGCCTCAGACACGAGCGCCGCCAGCTGGACGGGTGCTTCCCGCAGCGCGAAGCCGATCAGGGTGCTGTTTTCGTCGAAGCTGACGAACCGTTCAGCCAGATCCTTGGGTGCGGTCCCCAAGGTGACGATGGTCAGGCCCAGCCTGCGCAGCCGCCGTGCCATCAGGTCGCGGGTCGGCTTCTCGTCGTCCCTCGAAAACAGGTAGATGGTCCGGGATTCGTGCAAGGTCCTGGCCGCAGCGTCGAGGTCTTCCTGGGAAACAAAGTGGGGCAGCCGCTTCAACGCGACGATCTCGTCGGCCACGAACGCGGACAAGTCGTAGCCGGTGTCGCCGCGCATGATGCCGCCGTGATCCTCCTGGATCTGGGTCTCGTCCTTGCGCAGGTCATTCCTGAGGTCCGGGTAGCCGCGGTAGCCCAGCTTCTTTGCCAGCCGCACAACGGTTGATTCATGGGTCTTTGCCCTGTCCGCAACCTCCGCGGCGGGAATTCCCGACATGTCATCGCCCATCAGGACGTTCATGACGCGCTCCTCGGAGGCGCTGAGCTGGACCGTACTGCTGGCCACTACTGCTTTGAAACCCACTCTGGCTCTCCTTTGAGATCCCTGCTCGAAACACTGTGATGCTTGACACTCTCTCACGGACATGCAATCCTGTGCAAGGTTGCAAGATTGGTTTACGGCCAATCCTGCTCTCCCTATTTTCTCCACTTTGCCGCAGAGAGGCGGACAACGAAGATGCAAACCCTCAACGCACCTGTTGCGCTTGAATGGACGGTGGCCTCAGCAGCCGTCGCCGGAGGGCTGGCCATGGCAGTGGTCGGCGCCGGGTACGGGCTGACCAACACCTCGGGCGTGGGGGCCGGATTCTTTCCCACGGTGGCCGGCACGCTGATGGCCTTGGCTGGCGTCCTCTGGGCTGTCCAGCTCGTGGCCGCCCGCCGGACAGCCGTCCCGGCACCCGTCACCGGCGACACGGTTGAGTCGCTGCCGCCGCACCACGAGTCGGAATCAGCGCTCGTATCCCTGCTTGATGATGACAACAGCGACGAGCCGGACGCTCCGGATTTTCCGGACCGCCAAGGTTGGGCACGCGTGGGAATCATCTCCGGCGCCATCCTCCTGGCCGCCCTGCTCCTCCCCTTCCTGGGCTACACCATCGTGATGACGCTGATGCTGGGAACCATCCTGTTCTTCGTCAGCAAGCGGAAGCTCTGGATGGCCGCCCTGGTTGCCGTGGGCGCCGCCCTCGCGTCGCGGCTGGTCTTTGAGGTCTGGCTGGGGACGGCCCTGCCGACGGCCAGCATCGAGTTCCTCGCAGGACTGGGGCTGTAGCCGTGGGATTCGATCAGCTCCTCGGTGGCCTGGCCACCGTCTTCACCCCCGAACACCTGCTGTTCGCCCTGCTCGGCTGCGTCCTAGGCATGCTGGTGGGCGTCCTGCCCGGCTTCGGTCCCGCGGCCGCCGTGTCACTGCTCATCCCGGTCACCTTCGGCCTTGACGCCACGTCGGCCATCATCATGCTGGCCGCCATCCTCTACGGCGCGGCCTACGGCGGAACCACGACGGCGGTGCTGCTGCGGATTCCCGGCGAAGCCTCCTCCATTGCCACCACGCTGGACGGCTACCAGATGGCCAAAAAGGGCCGCGGCGGTCCCGCCCTGGTCATTGCCGCCCTGGCCTCGTTCGTCGGCGGCCTGATCGGTGTCATCGGCTTTGTGGTGGTGGCACCCTTCAGCAGGCTCGCACTGGAGTTCGGCGCCCCCGAACTGTTCCTGGTGTCCCTCCTGGGGTTCGCCCTGATCACCAGCTTCGCCGGCTCCAACCCCGCCAAGGCGCTGTTCAGCGCGGCGGCCGGGCTGGCCATCGCCACCGTCGGCGTGGACTCCGGCGTCGGCGTTGCCCGCTTCACCTTCGACATGCCCGAACTGTTCGACGGCCTGGGCCTGGTGGCGGTCGTGATGGGCGTCTTCGGCCTCAGCGAAGTCCTGGGCCAGGCCCAAAAGGGACCGCTGGGTGTGCCAAGCCCGTTGAAGGTTGCCCGGCTCCTGCCCACCCGCACCGACCTGCAGCGCTCGGCCTTCCCGTCCCTGCGCGGCTCATTGATCGGCTTCTTTATGGGACTGCTGCCCGGTTCCCCCGGCGCAGCAACGTCACTGGCCTCCTACGCCGCGGAAAAACGGATCTCCAAGCGCCGCAAGGAATTCGGCAAGGGCGCCGTGGAAGGCATCGCCGGACCGGAAGCCGCGAACAACGCCCTGGCCGTCTCCTCCATGATCCCGCTGTTCACCCTGGGCATCCCCACCTCCGCCACCGTGGCCATCATGGCCGGCGCCTTCACCATCAACGGCCTCATTCCCGGCCCGCTGCTGTTCCGCGACAACCCCGACGTCGCCTGGGCCATCATCGCCAGCCTCATCGTGGGCAACCTGATCCTGCTGGTACTCAACGTCCCGCTGGCACGGGTCTGGATCGCCGTCCTGAAGGTCCCGTTCCACTACCTCATGGCCGCCATCCTGGCGTTCATGTTCCTGGGCACGTACTCCATCAACGGCAGCCCGTTCGACATCCTGATCATGCTGGGCGCCGGCATCCTGGGCTACATCTTCCAGCTCGTCAAGGTGCCGCTCACTCCCCTGGTCCTCGGCCTCATCCTCGGCCCGCTGCTGGAAGAAAACTTCCAGCGGTCCCTGGCCCTGTCCCGCGGCGACTACAACGTGTTCCTGCAGGGCCCCATCAGCCTCACGCTGATCGGCGTCATTGTCCTGGCCATCCTGTTCGGCGCCGTCCGCCCCCTGATCGCTTCCATGCTGAAGAAAAAGACCACCACCCCCGTCGCACCAAAGGAGCTTGCGAAATGAAAAAACTCACTGCACTGACCACCACGGCGCTCGCCGCCGCCGTCGCCCTGGCCCTCACGGGCTGCGGCGGACAGGCCGGCAGCAGCACCACAGCGGCCGCCGACTTCCCGAAGGCCGGGTCCACCATCGAGTGGATCGTGCCCTCGGCCGCCGGAGCCGGCAACGACATCCTCGCCCGCATCATTGCCCCCGCCATGCAGGAAGACCTCGGCGCCAACATCAAGGTGGTCAACAAGGAGGGCGGCAGCCAGGTGGTCGGCCTGAACTACGTGGCCCAGTCCAAGCCGGACGGCCTCACCTTCGGCAACACCAACATTCCCTCCATCCTGGGCCGGTACCTGGACCCGTCCAAGAAGGCGGCCTTTGACCGCAGCAGCTTCACGCCCATCGGTTCCTTCGCCACCAACTCCGTAGTGATCGGTGTCAACAAGGACAGCAAGTACAAGACCATCCAGGAACTGTTCAACGCCGTCAAGGCCGAACCGGGCAAGATCACCGTGGGCACCGACTCACGGGCCGGTGACGACCACATCAACCTGCGCCTCCTGGAAGACCAGCTGGGCCTGGACTTCAACATCGTGCATTACAACAGCGGCGCGGACAAGGTGGCGGCCATCGTCTCCGGCGAAACCGACTTCGCCCTGGGCGGCGTGTCCAGCTTCTTCGGCCAGTACAAGTCCGGCGACATCAAGCTCCTGAGCGTCATCGAGGACACCACCAGCCCCTTCGTGCCGGACGTCCCCACCATGAAGAGCGCCGGCTACGACGTCAAACCCATGGCCAGCAACTTCGCCCTCTCCGTCCCGTCCAAGACGCCCAAGGAAGTTGTGGCCAAGCTCGAAGCAGCACTGAAGGCCGCCGCGGAGACGCCTGCCGTGCAGGAAAAGCTCAAGGGTGCGGCCACGCAGCCGGCCTGGGTTTCTGCCGCAGACGTCAGCAAGCTCTGGGAAGAACGCGAAACCACCATCAAGCCCGTCATCGACGAACTCCTGAAGCAGCAGTAGCCATGGAAACCACCAGAAAGGCCGGCGACACCATGCAGGCAGAACACTCTTCCCCCCTCACCACAGCCGAACTGGTCCGCCGCCTGGCGGCCATTCCGGCAGCCAACATCGGTGACGCACAGGAACGGATCGGCGTGGCCTCTGCGCTGTCACCCAGCTGGGCGGGAGCCAGGCTTGCCGGGCCTGCCTATACGGTCTGGACCCGCCCGGGCGACAACCTCTACATCCACAAGGCCCTCGACGAGGCGCAGCCGGGTGACGTGATTGTGGTCAACGGCGGCGGGGACCAGTCCCGCGCCCTGATCGGCGACATGATCGGCCTCCGCGCCAAGAACCAGGGGCTGGCCGGGTTTGTGATCGACGGCGCCGTCCGCGACGCCGATGCCCTGGCGGACTGCGGGCTGCCGGTCTTCGCCCGCTCGGTCACGCCCGCCGGACCGTACAAGTTCGGCCCCGGCCGCCTGCAGCTCCCGGTGGCGATCGACGGCGTTGTGGTCTCCCCCGGCGACATCGTGGTGGCGGATGCCGACGGCGTGGTGGTGGTCCGGCGCGAGGAGGCCGAACAGGTCCTCGCCGAGGCGGAGAAGATCGAAGCGCGCGAGGCGGCCAAACGGGTCGCTTTCGAAGGCGCCGCCGTCTGACCCGCTGATCCCAGCCTTCCGGCGCGGATTCGCCGGACAGCTGCCCGCTCGCCGGAGCCTGACACACAGGAGCCCTCCGGCTGCAGGGCCGCTGTCCGGCGAATCCGCGCCATGCTACGGCGGGCCAAGCCCTGGATCCTGCGGAATGTGACAGAGTAGCGATTTTCCACCCCTCCAGCCCGTACACTGGTTTTCAAGCTGGGTCTGGGGGCTTTATGGAAACAAAACACGTCTGCCTCGTCATCGAGGACAACGACGATATCCGCGGGCTGATCACGGTGGTCCTGAACCGTGCGGGCTTTGACGTGCGCACAGTTGGCACCGGCGCCGAGGCCATCGCCGCGGCGGCCGACTCCCGCGTTTCACTCATCACCCTGGATCTGGGCCTGCCGGACATGGACGGCCACGTGGTTGCGCGCGCCATCCGCGCGCTCAGCACCGCTCCCCTGCTGTTCCTTACCGCCCGGTCCGAACAGGATGATTACTTGGCCGGAATGGCCTCCGGCGCCGCGGCCTACCTGACCAAACCGTTCCACCCGAAGGAACTGCGGGAGGTGGCGCTGCGGCTTTGCCCGGCCGCCGCCACCGCTCCGGCAACACCGGACCCTGCCTCCCGCCAGCCTTAACCGGCGGCACCGCCGGAGCGAGCAGCACCGCCGGCACAGACCCGGGCCCGCTTTCACAGGCTCAGCACATCTCCGGCAAATCCCGCCGCTAGCTTGGCTGCCTAGAACTGAGGAATGACTCCTCTCAAGAACACAGAACGCAAGGGCAGCCGCGTACGGCGTGCCGTCGTCGCCGGGGCAGTTGCCCTCACGCTGTCAGCGGGAGGTGCCACGGCCTGGGCGCTGGACCGCTTTGTGGTCCAGCACGTGGAAATCTCGGACGTCTCCGCGTACGAGGCCAGCCAGCTGGGCGCCGGCCAGTCCGGTTCCGGCCAGGGCACCACGGCGGACAGCGCCACCGATTCCAGCACTGCCGCCGCGGTCACCACCGACACCTCGTATACCTCCGAGAGCTCCAGCATCAACATCTCCACGGTGACCACCGGCAGCGGCGACAGCACTGTCACCTACTACGTTGCCGACGTCGTCCTTGACGATGCCACCACCCTTCAGTCCGCCTTCGCCAACGACAGCTTCGGCGAGAACATCACCGAAACCACCTCCGCGATCGCCGAGGCCAACAACGCCGTCTTCGCCATCAACGGCGACTACTACGGCTTCCGGGACACCGGCATCGTGATCCGCAACGGTGTGGTGTTCCGCGACGAAGGCGCCCGCCAGGGCCTGGCCTTCTACCGCGACGGCACCGTCAAGGTGTACGACGAAACCACCACCACCGCTGAGCAGCTGGTGGCGGACGGCGTCTGGAACACCCTCTCCTTCGGCCCGTCCCTGCTGGACAACGGCGAGGTGGCCCAGGGCATCGAGGACGTGGAGGTGGACACCAACTTCGGCAACCACTCGGTCCAGGGCGAACAGCCGCGCACCGCCGTCGGCATTATCGACGGGAACCATCTGGTGTTTGTGGTGGTGGACGGCCGCAGCCCGGGCTACAGCGCGGGCGTGACCATGACCGGGCTGGCGGAGATCATGCAGGGCCTCGGCGCCACCACGGCGTACAACCTCGACGGCGGCGGCTCCTCCACCATGTACTTCAACGGTTCCCTGGTGAACAACCCGCTCGGCGAGAACAAGGAACGCGGCACCTCCGACATCCTCTACATCGCGCAGTAGGTGGCCGCCATGATCATCCTGATCCCGGCCTACGAGCCGGACCACCAGCTTCCCGCCCTGATCCGTTCCATCCGCGACGCCGAGCCGTGGGCCACCGTGGTGGTGGTTGATGACGGCAGCGGGCCCGGGTACAAGGACGTGTTCGACGGCGTCAAGGCCCTTGGGTGCCACGTCATCGGGTACGCGCGCAACCGGGGAAAAGGCTTCGCGCTGAAGTCCGGCTTCGGTTTCATCGCGGACCACCTGCCCGGGCGGAACGTGGTGTGCGCTGACAGCGACGGCCAGCACACATTCGTGGACATCCTGCGCGTGGCGGCCGCCATCCCGCCTGAAGCTGCCGTGGGCGGCTCACCGGCCATGGTGCTGGGAACCCGGACCTTCACCGGCAACGTCCCGGCCCGCAGCAGGTTCGGCAACACCGCCACCCGGCTGCTGTTCACGCTGGCCACCGGCGAGCGCCTTTCCGACACCCAGACCGGCCTTCGCGGCTACCCGGCTTCCATGCTGGCGTGGCTGCGCTCCGTCCGCGGCGAGCGCTACGAGTATGAGCTGAACCTGCTGCTGGAAGCCAAGCAGGCGGGCTATGGCATCCTTACCGTGGACATCGCCACCGTCTACCTGGACCACAACTCCGGGTCGCATTTCCGGCCGCTGGCGGATTCGGCCCGCATTTATGCCCCGCTCCTGAAGTTCCTGGCGTCCTCGTTCGCCGCGTTCCTCGTGGACACCGTGGCCTTCCTGTTCCTGACCCTGGTCACCGACTCGCTGCTGGTTGCGGTGGTGGGTGCCCGGGCCGTCAGTTCTGCCGTCAACTTCCTGGTGAACCGGCGGATGGTGTTCGAACACGGCAGGGATAAACCCGCGGCCGCCGCCGGACTGCGCTACTTCAGCCTGGTGCTGGTTCTCCTCGCCGCCAACTACGGCCTGATCTCAGCCCTCGACGCCCTGTCCGTGGCCGCACTGCCGGCGAAGATCCTTGCGGAAATTGCGCTCCTGGCCGTCAGTTACGCGGTGCAGCAGCGGTACCTCTTTGCCGGGAAAACGGCCAGTACGCCCGGGCGGAACGCTGACAATCAGGCCCTCGACCTGAGCCGCGGCCACCAGCCCGGGACGTTGCGCCGGTAGTTGAGGTACTGCTCGCCGTAGGCAGCGGTGAGGGTGGGCTCCTCGTACCCCTTCACGAACGCGGCCACCGCGGCGAGGACGGTCACCGCGTAGAGCACCAGCCCCCAACTGCCGAACAGCAGCGCCTGGCCGAGGATGACGGTGAGCACCGCGAGGTACATCGGATTGCGCACGAACCGGTAGGCCCCCTCTACCACCAGCGTCTCGGTCGGAGCAGCGGGAGCGGGCGTTCCGCGGTGCAGGGCGAACAGCACAAAGGCGTGCAGGAGGAAAGCCACCCCGAGAGTGATGGCGAGCCACGCGGCCGGCACGGCGATCCAGGCCGCGCCGCCCCAGCCGTACAGCCGCCAGCCGGAGATGAGCCACGGGATAAAGCCCGCAACGGCACCAGGGGCGAGGACGAGGAAGACGATCGTCCCGATCCACGCCCGTGCGGACGAGGCTGCCTTGGCCATGCGCGTCAGACTAGCCCTTTTCCCCGGACCGGGCGAGAGGGCGGCACTGCCTTATCCGGCCGTGCTCCGTCTTTCCGGCGTAGGACGTGGCCTGGTCGCGCACCTGGTCCACGTAGGAATCGGACTGGTTGTAGGAGTAGATGGCCTCGGTCCAGCCGTTCGCGGTGGTGAGGTCGCGGCCAGGGGCGCATAAGTAACCGGCCGCGCTGAGGGCGGCATCGTCGATGTTGAAGGGATCCGCTTTTCCATCACCGTTCCCGTCCCGTCCCGCAAGCTCCCACGTCGTGGGAATGAACTGCATGGGTCCGACGGCGCGGTCCCAGCGGGCATCGCCATCCAGGACGCCGGCGTCGGTATCAGCGATGGCGGCAAATCCGTTGCCGTCCAGGCTGGGGCCCACAATTGGCCCGCTCGCCTGCCCTGCGGGAGTCAGGCTTCCGCCGCCGTATGCTCCGTGGGCGGATTCGACGAAGCCGATAGCCGCCACCGTGTTCCAGCCAATCCCGCACCCCGGAGCGGAATCATTGGCCGCCCCGGCCGCCGCCACGTAAGCGCGAAGCGCACGGGCAGGTATACCGGTTTGCGCGGCAGCCTGGACGAGCCACTCGGCGTCCGCGTTCCTGGTGACGTTCACGGCGGGAGTAATGCCGCTGGCGAGCGTTTCGAGCTTCGCCTCCGCCCGCGGCGGAGCAGGAAGAGCCCCGCCCGCGTCCGCGCCGGACTGCCGGAGTGCCCAGAATGACACTGCGGTGATCACGCAAATCGCGAACACGCAGAAAACGAAGAGGCGTTTTAGTCGGAGCACAGGTTCGATCCTATCGATCGAAGTCCGCCGGAAGGAACGGCGGCTGTCCCGGGAAACAGCAGGTGAACGGCCTGCCAACACTCATATTCGGGCCTAGGTTCCGTCACAGCACCTGCACAGTATCGCCGGGGATCGTAGAGAACAGCCCACCAACAGATTCCGGAGAATCCCGATGACTTCCCTCATTTTCATCGCCGCAGACCTCGCGGCCATCAGCATCCTCACGTTCGCCCTCTACCTGCGCCGGCACCGCCGCCGCGACCTGGTGGTGTCCTACCTGGGCATGAACGTGGGCGTCCTTGCCGTGGCCACCGCGCTTTCCGGTTCCGCCGCCGGCCTGGGCCTGGGACTTGGCCTCTTCGGCGTCCTGTCCATCATCCGGCTCCGCTCCACCGAGCTGGCCCAGCACGAGGTGGCCTACTACTTCTCGGCCCTGGCGCTTGGCCTGATCGCGGGCCTCGGCATCGAACCTGTCTGGCTGACCGCCTCGCTGATGGGCCTGATCCTGCTGGTGATGTTTGTTGGTGACCACCCCCGCGTGCTGCCCGCCCACCGGCACCAGACGGTGATCCTGGACCGGGCGCTGGCTGAGGACGGCGAACTGCACGCACGGCTCGAGGAAGTCCTGCACGGCAAGGTCCACTCGGCCACCATCCTGGAGCTCGACCTGGTCAACGACAAAACCATCGTGGATGTCCGCTACGCCTACAATCCCGCTGCGGCCCCTGCAGCCATGGACTACTTCCCGACGGCGGGTCCCCGCCACGCCGAACCGGCACCCTACGCGTCTCCAGCCGTTGCCTCCGCTAACCGCTCCGGCAGCTCGGTGACCCTCCCGGCGGCGACGCCCGACGCCGTCGGAACCGCACCGGCGTCGTTCGCTCCGGAACGCGCGGCGGACTCCGTCCATGCCACGGCAGGTGCGGCATGACCGCCCCGCCGGTGCCGGCGTCGTGAGCAGCCTCATCGGGTTGCCGGCCGTCGGGCTGGAGGAACTGAACACCGAAGCCGCGCTGCAGACCCGGGTGGACCGCAAGTACGTGGTCCCCGAGGGGCTGGCGCAGGAGCTCCTGGCCACGTTCGACGCCGACGTCCGGATCCTGGAGATGGACGGCTCCCGCTGCTTCGCCTACGACTCCGTCTACTTCGACACCGCGCAGCTGGACAGCTACCTGCTGGCCGCCTATGGCCGGCGCCGCCGGTACAAGATCCGCACCCGGACCTACGTGGACAGCGCCATCAGCTTCCTGGAGGTCAAAACCGAAGGCGCCCGCGAGGCAACGGTCAAGGAACGCATCCCGTATGAGCTCACGGACCGCGCCCGGCTGACGGCTGAAGGCCTGGACTACGTCCAGGAAACCCTCGCCGCCGCGGTGGGCGGGGTGCCCGACGGCCCGCTCGGGCCGGTGCTCGAGACCCGCTATCACCGCACCACGCTTTACCTGCCGGAGTCCGGCAGCCGGGCCACCATCGATACGGACGTGACCTGGCAGCGGCCAGGCGGGCGGGCCTGGGTGCTGGACGGTGCCGTGATTGTTGAGACGAAGTCCGGGCTCGGCTGCCGGCCCGCTGGACCGCCATCTCTGGGCCCACGGCGTCCGGCCGTCGAGGATCTCCAAGTTCGCCACCGGCATGGCGGCCCTCTGCCCCGATCTCCCGGCCAACCGCTGGAACCGCACCCTCCGCCGCACGCTGGCTCTCCGGCCTGCAGCCTGACTGCTCCTCCCCCACATACTTCACGAAGGAACACACCATGAACCGCTTCCGCACCGCCCTGTCCGTCACCGCCCTTGCCCTCACCGTTGGCCTGGCCGGCTGCGCCTCCGCCGGAACGGCCGGCACCGGCACGTCCCTCACCGGGCACCGGCTCCGCTGGCTCTTCCACCGTCCGGAACAGCCCAGGCCGCCGTCTCCCTGGACACGCTCGCCGCGGACACGCACTACGACGCCGACGACCTCACCTGGGATGCGGCCGCCGAAGTAGCCGTGACCCTGGCGGACGGCGCCAGCAAAGTGACCTCCGGAACGCCGTCGGACGCCGTGAAGGTCGACGGCGACACCGTCACCATCAGCGCGGCCGGCACCTACCGCCTGAGCGGTTCACTGTCCGACGGCCAGGTGGTGGTGGCCGCCGGTGAGGAAGACGTGGTCCGGATCGTCCTGGACGGCGCCACGATCTCCAGCTCCACCGGCTCGCCGTTTGTGGTCCAGAGCGCCAACGAGGCCATCGTGTTCCTGGAGGACGGCACGTCCAACTCCCTGACCGACGCGTCCACCTATGCAGACACGGCCGAGGACGCCCCGAACGCGGCGCTGTACTCCATGGCCGACCTCACCATCGCCGGCACCGGCTCGCTGGCCGTGGACGGCAACTTCAATGACGGCATCTCCTCCAAGGACGGCCTGGTGCTGGCCGCCGGCACCGTGACCGTGGACGCTGCCGACGACGGCATCGTGGGCAAGGACTATGCGGTCCTGCTCGACGGCGCCTACCAGGTCACCGCAGGCGACGACGGCTTCAAGTCGGACAACGAGGAGGACGAAGGCCGCGGCTGGGTCCTCATCAACGGCGGCACCCTGAATGTCAGCGCCGTCGACGACGGCATCAAGGCCTTCAATACCCTGACCATCGCCTCCGGCGTCACCACCGTGGCCGACGTCCGAGGAGGGCCTGGAGGCCCAGCACATCGAGATGACCGGCGGAACCGCCAGCATCACCGCCAACGACGACGGCGTGAACGCCTCGGGCGGGTCCTCCACCTCGGCGACGGCCCAGGGCGGAATGGGCGGGGGCGGCGGTGAGATGGCCGTGGGCGACTACACGGTGGACGTCACCGGCGGCTCGCTGACCATCAACGCACAGGGCGACGGCCTGGACTCCAACGGCAACGCCAGCATCTCCGGCGGCACAGTGGTGGTCAACGGCCCCACCAACTCCGGCAACGGGGCCCTGGACGTCAACGGCGAACTGACCGTCACCGGCGGCACCGTGGCAGCGGCAGGAAGCGTGGGCATGGTGGTCACGCCGGGCACCTCCTCCACCCAGTCCGGCGTGCAGGTCACGCTCGGATCGTCCGTTCCGGCCGGCACCGTGGTGCAGATCGCCGACTCTTCAGCGGCACCGTGGTGGGCGCTTTCGTGACCACCAAGGACGACGGCGTCGCTCGTGTTCTCCTCGGCCGCCATCACCGAGGGCGAGGAGTACACCGTCTACACCGGCGGCACGGCAACGGTCACCGCCGGGCTGGGCGAAGGCTCCCTCGACGGCGCCGACGAAGGTGGGCACGGTCACGGCCGGCGAGTACACGGCGTCGGAAGGCCCCGGCGGCGGAGGCGGCGGCTTCGGCCCCCGCCCCTAACCCACACACCCCCTTCAGACGCTCTCTCACTTAATGCGGGTTTTTGACCGACGCTGTCTCACTTTCTTCAAGAAAGTGAGACAGCGTCCGGAATTAAGCGACAGTTAAGTGAGAGAGCGTCCGGGGGTGTGGGGTGCTGTATCGATTCCGGTAAACGGCGCATACTTGAACGCACAGGCGGCCACGGCCATGGGAGGACACCATGAAGTTTCTCGGAGCACTGATTGTCATCTGGCTGATCATCGGAGGATTCGCCGCCTGGCAGCGCGGCTACTTCGGCGGCGCCCCCGGAACCTGCGCCCAGGCGGGCACGGTGGCCGTGACCATCGTCGCGGGTCCCCTGAACTACATGGGCGTCAACCCGAAGGTTGAGTGCGAGACTGCCCCAACCGTCCCAGTAACGACATCCAGCAACCCTCCTTGGAGCCGCGCCGGGCGTTCCCTAGAGTAGGGAATGCCGGGCGCGGCTTTGCGCGTTCTGCCCTGAACCTGATTCCGAACCCTCGAAAGGACCGCCGAGATGGCCTACGTCACCGTTGGAACCGAGAACAGCACCGATATCGAGCTCTACTATGAGGACCACGGAAGCGGACAGCCTGTTGTCCTGATCCACGGCTACCCGCTTGACGGTTCCTCCTGGGAGAAGCAGACCACAGCGCTCCTGGAGGCCGGCTTCCGTGTCATCACCTACGACCGCCGCGGGTTCGGCAAGTCCAGCAAGCCCACCAAGGGCTATGACTACGACACGTTCGCGGCGGACCTCAAGACCCTCCTGGATACGCTGGACCTGAACAACGCCGTACTCGTGGGCTTCTCCATGGGCACGGGTGAAGTGGCCCGGTACCTGAGCGCGTACGGTTCAGAGCGCATAGCCCGGGCGGTGTTCCTTGGGTCGCTGGAACCGTTCCTGCTGAAGACTGACGACAATCCGGATGGCGTTCCGCAGGAGGTCTTCGACGGACTCACCGAGGCCGTCACCGCCGACCGGTATGCCTTCTTCACCGAGTTCTTCAAGAACTTCTACAACACCGACACGTTCCTGGGCACGCCGCGGCTCAGCCAGGAAGCCCTGGACGCCAGCTGGAACACCGCCGCCGGAGCAGGCGCCACCGCCTCCGTCGCGGCCCAGCCCACCTGGCTGACCGACTTCCGTGCCGACATTCCCAAGATCGATGTGCCGGCGCTGATTGTGCACGGCACGGCAGACAACATCCTGCCCATCGACGCCGCGGGCCGCAGGTTCGCCAAGGCGTTGCCCAGCGCCCAGTACCTGGAGATCGACGGCGCCCCGCACGGCATGCTGTGGACGCACGCCGCAGAGGTCAATGAGGCCCTGCTCGCCTTCCTCAAGAAATAGCAGGCACGAACACAACAGCGGAGGGGCCAGGCATTCGCCTGGCCCCTCCACTGTTGTGTTCTGTTGCTGTGCTGCCTTACCTCAGGCCTGCGCGGCCTTGCCCGGCAGTGCCAGCTTGAAGATCTTGCCCCAGGTCGATCCAACCTGCTTCAGCAGCGGACCCGTGGTGTACTTCAGGCCGTAGCGCTGGCAGATTTCGCGGACCAGCGGCGCAACCTCGGCGTACCGGTTGGACGGCAGGTCCGGGAAGAGGTGGTGCTCGATCTGGTGCGAGAGGTTGCCGGTCATCAGGTGCATGAACTTGGACCCGGAGATGTTGGCGGAACCAATCATCTGGCGGACGTACCAGTCGCCGCGGGTTTCGCCTTCCACCATTTCCTCGCTGAAGGTGTCCGTGCCTTCGGGGAAGTGGCCGCAGAAGATGACCGCGTGCGCCCAGACGTTGCGGACGGCGTTGGCCGTCAGCGTGCCGTAGAGGGCCTGCTTGCCGGAACCGGTGAGCATGGCGACGGCGGGAGTGGCCGCGTAGTCCTTGGTGAACTGGGTGACCACCTTCTTGCCCAGTGCCTTGAGGTCCTTGAGCAGGGCTTCCTTGGACTTCTTGCCCTCTTTGAAATCGTTCAGCTCAAGGTCGTAGATGGCAATGCCCCACTCGAAGAGGGGTGCCAGGATCGCGTTGTACAGCGGGTTGCCCAGGTTCGCGGGCACCCACGGCTGGCTCTCGTCCATGCGCAGGAGGTTGTATCCGACGTCGTTGTCCTTGCCCACCACATTGGTCCAGCGGTGGTGCAGGTCATTGTGGGTGTGCTGCCAGGAGCGCGACGGGGTGACGAAGTCCCATTCCCACGTGGTGGAGTGGATGTCCGGGTCCCGCATCCAGTCCCACTGGCCGTGGAGCACGTTGTGCCCGATCTCCATGTTTTCGAGGATCTTGGCCAGGCTCAGGAGCGTGGTGCCGGTGACCCAGGCCGCCTTGTTCTTGCTGACCAGGAGTGCGGCGCGGCCCGAGATTTCCAGCCCGCGCTGGACCTTGATGACGCGCCGGATGTAGGCGGCGTCGGACGCGCCGCGCTTGGCGAGGATATCGTCGCGGATCGCGTCGAGTTCCCGCCCCAGCTCAGCTACCTGTTCATCCGAAAGGTGTGCGGCGGCGGGAGGGCGCACCGAAGGGCTGCCGGACTCGGCCAGCGCTCCGGGGCGCGTCCTTGCCGCTCCCGTCGGGGCGGTCTTGCCTTCTGAAACTGTCTTCTTTTCTGAAACTACTGACATGCGGTGAAGCTCCTCAGAGTTCGAGGTTGACGGGTCCGGCGGCTGCCGAGACACACGTTTGGATCAGTTCGCCGGGCTCGCCGTGGATCTCGTTGGTGCGGAGATCGCGGACTTGTCCGGCCAGGAGCGGGGTAAGGCAGCTGTGGCAGATTCCCATCCGGCATCCGCTGGGCATCAGCACCCCAGCGTCCTCGCCGACGTCGAGCAGCGGGGTATCGCCGTCGGCATCGACTTCCCGGTCCGACGCCTCAAAGGTGACCAGGCCGCCGTCGTGCCCCACACCCCCGGCGAAGGTGGTGTTGAACCGTTCAATCATCAGGTTGCCGGGGTCACCGGCAATCGCAACATCGGACCCGGGGGCCCCTGCGGTGAGCGCGGCCTGCTTCCACAGGGCCTCCGCGTCGTCCAGGAAACTGTCCGGGCCGCAGGCGTAGGCCGCGCGTTCCTTCCAGTCCGGGCAGATCTCATCAAGCTCGGCCGTGTTGGTCAGGTCCATCCGGCCCTGCTCGCCCGTGTACCAGTGGGCCAGGCGGAAGTTGGGGAACTGGTCCGCCAGCTCGGCCAGTTCCTCGCGGAAGAGGCTGTCGCCGGGCGTGCGTGCGGAATGGACAAGCACGACGTCGGCATCCGGGCGGCGCGGGACCAGCGTGCGGATCATGGACATCACCGGAGTGATGCCGCTTCCGGCGGTGACCATCAGCAGCGGCCGCGGGTGTTCGGGGAGGACGAAGTCACCCTGCGGAGGGGCGAGGAACAGGACGTCGCCAGGCTTGGTGGTGCGGACCAGGGTTCCGGAAACGGCCCCGACGTCGGTGACCGTGATGGCAGGGTCCTTGCCGGCGGGGGCACTCAGGGAATAGGAACGCCAGTGCCGGACGCCGTCGAGCTCAACGCCGATGCGCGCCCACTGGCCGGCGAGATGGGAATGCCAGCCGCGGCCGGGGCGGAAAAAGATCGTGGCCGACTGCGCCGTTTCCTGCACCACGCGGGTCACCACGCCGCGCAGCTGGCGCGCCGAAAAGACAGGGTTGAACAGCGCCAGAATATCTTCGGGCGATAAGGGTGTGGTCAGGACGGAGGCCGCCTGGGCCAGCTGACGTAGCCGGATCATGCAGTTATACCTAAAGCGGCGCGAGCCATATTTCTCTCTCCTGACCGTTCCGCAGTCACGCTGTTGTGTAGGGCACTTAGACCCCCAAAGCCCGCTATAAGCCTAACGGCTTCGGCTTGAGGATGGTTCCCGGATCAGCGGGTGTCCCGCGACTCGAACTCCTCATCCAGGTCCTCATGCCTGAATTCCGTCTCCGGATTGGGTTCGCCCTCAGCCACATACTCGTAGTCCAACTGGCGCTGCACCTGGCTGTCCAGAACCTGCAGCTCCTGGTCCGGGAGGGTGGAAAGATCGTCGGGGAACTCGTCTTCCGGCGTCAGATGGAGCTTTTCGGACATGGGGTGCCTCTCTGGCTGCAGGGCAGAGCAGGGATCAGCAGGTGCCCGGTACTCCTAGGATATTCCCCCCACAGCAGATCACCCACCGCAATTTTGCCGGATTCAGGTGCGGGGCGGGCTCCAGCCCAAAGTTGGGGCAATGTGCCGGGCGATGTTGCCGAGCATCTTGGCGTTGAAATCCACGCCGAGCTGGTTGGGGACGGTCAGGAGCAGGGTGTCTGCTGCCTGGACGGCGGCGTCGGCGGCCAGCTGCCCGGCCACCACGTCCGGGGCGCCGGCGTAGGTTTTGCCGAAGCGGGCGGTCAGACCATCGATAGTGCCCACCTGGTCACGGCTGTCCCGCAGGGCGCTGCCGGCAAAGTAGCGGCTGTCCTCCTCGTCCACAATTGGCAGGACACTCCGGCTGACGGACACCCGCGGCCGGTGGCTGTGCCCGGCTGCGTCCCAGGCGTCCTGGAAGAGCTGGATCTGTTCCGCCTGAAGCTGGTCGAAGGGCACGCCGGTGTCTTCCGTGAGCAGCGTGGAGCTCATCAGGTTCATGCCAAGGCCTGCAGCCCAGACGGCAGTTTTCCTGCTGCCGGCACCCCACCAGATCCGCTCGGCAAGGCCCGGCGACTGCGGCCTGACAGGCAAAAGTCCGACGGCGCCCCCTGCGTAGCGCGGGTCCGCTTCAGCAACACCGGCACCGCTGATGGCCTGCCGGAACCGGGCGGTATGCCGGCGGGCCATGTCGGCATCCGTTTCCCCGGCTTCCGGACGGTACCCGAAGGCTTCGGCGCCGTTCCGGGCAGGCTCGGGTGAACCACGGCTGATGCCCAGCTGCAGCCGCCCGCCGCTGATCAGGTCTGTGGCGGCGGCCTCTTCAGCCATGTAGAGCGGGTTCTCGTAGCGCATGTCAATGACGCCGGTGCCGATCTCAATGCGTTGGGTCCGGGCGGCAATGGCAGCCAGCAGCGGGAAAGGCGACGCCTGCTGGCGGGCGAAGTGGTGGACCCGGAAAAAGGCGCCGTCGATGCCGAGTTCCTCCGCGGCGACGGCGAGCTCGATGCCCTGGAGAAGGGCCTCCCCCGCTGATCTGGTCTGTGAACCCTGGCCGGGGCCCCAGTGGCCGAATGAGAGGAATCCGATGCGCAGCATGTTTGGCCTAACCTCCCCGGCCACGGCGGGCATTCCCTGCTGGCATGATGAGCCTGTGAATATTCCCCCTGAAACGGTGTCCATTGCCAAAACGGCCGTGCTTTTCGTCCTGGCCGCGGCGGCTGAGATCGGCGGCGCGTGGCTGGTGTGGCAGGCCGTCCGTGAGGGCAAGGACTGGTGGTGGGCGGGGCTGGGCGTCATTGCCCTGGGCGTCTATGGTTTTGTGGCCACGCTTCAGCCGGATGCCCATTTCGGCAGGATCCTGGCGGCCTATGGAGGGGTGTTTGTGGCGGGGTCGCTGGCGTGGGGCGTGGTCTTTGACGGCTTCCGGCCCGACCGGTGGGACATTGCCGGTTCCGTCATCTGCCTGCTGGGCGTCGCCGTGATCATGTTTGCGCCCCGGAACGCCGGCTGAGCCCCTGACCAACGACGCGGCGGACCGGACCCTGAGCCCTGGACCCTGCGTGTTCGACCAATCATCAAACGCCAGTCGCCAATACCCCCAGCCGGCTGCACACTTGATCCATCCTTTGTACGGATATGGATGGTGATCAGTGATGGCCCTGACTATCGTGGCGGGCTCCGCCCTTCTGCTGCTCCTCGGCTTGCTCACGGTGGTGCTGTGGGGAGGCCGGAGCATCCAGGCGCCGCCTGCCGGAGGGCACGGCCTTGCCTCGGACCCTACCGGGCGGGGCTTCCGGACCGACGCAAAACTGAGGGCGCTGCGACGGTACTTCTGGTGGGCCAACGTGGTGTCCTTTTCTGCCCTGGCCTCGGCCCTGTTCGCTGCCTGGCCGGGAGGACGGCTGATCATGCGCATCCTGGCGGACACGTCACCCGACTCGGCACAGGGCCGGCTGACGGAAGCCGAATTCAATGTGGGGTTCCCGAGCGTTGGGGGAACCATGGCCCTGCTGATCTTCGCTGGCCTCCCGGCCGGCTTCCTGGCCGCCATCCTGTTTCCGCTGATCCGCCGCTGGCTTCCACGCGGACGCGTGGCCGGGCCGCTGTTCGGTTTGCTTCTGATCGTGTGGCTGGGATCCGTCCTGGATCCCTTGCGCGCAGAAAACATTGACTTCGCCCTGGTTGGACCCGGCTGGCTGGCGGTGGCCCTGTTCACCGGGCTTGCCCTTCTGCACGGGGCCGTAGCCGCCGCCGCGGCCGGCTGGTGGAGCGAGCGCCTTCCGCTCTGGAGCGATGGAGCGGCCAAATACTACATTCCGCTGCTGGCCGGCGCCGTCCTGTTTCCGCCGTTCGCCGTGCTGGTCCTCGCCGGGTCCCTTCTTATCCTGCTCTGGCTGAGCGTGGTTCCCGCATCGCGGCTGGGTCCCCCGCGTCCACGCCGTGCACCCGCCTGGCTGGGTGTCGGGGCAATAGCGCTGGTCACAGCCGCCGCACTTCCCGTTTTTATCAGCGCGGTGGCTTCCATCTCGTCCAGGGCCAGCTGATTCCAAGGCTAAACTGGCCGCGTGTCCAGCAACCAGCCTCCGCCCAGCGAGCCCGAGCCGGCGTCCACCACAGCGCCGCCCCCGCCGCGGCGCGGCAGGATCGCCGAACGGCTGCTGCCGGGCGGCACCGAGCCTGACCCACGCTTCACGCTCGCCAACGAACGCACCTTCCTCGCCTGGATCCGCACCGCACTGGCACTCCTGGCGGGTGGAATCGCCGTTGAGGCTTTCACGTCGGACCTGTTCCAGGCACCGGTCCGCAAGAGCCTGGCGGTGCTGCTCCTGCTCCTGGGCATGCTGCTGAGCGCCGGCGCCGCAGTGCGCTGGATCCGCGTCGAACAGAGCATGCGCAACAAAACTCCCCTCCCGCTGCCCCTCATTGTTCCGCTGCTGGCCGGCGCAGGGGCGCTGGCGGCCGCCGTCGTCCTCGTTTTTATCCTCTGGCGTTAGCGCAGTGGTCCGCACCCGGCTCCCGGACCCGGCGCCGCACGGCGATCCCGGGCTCCAGCCCGAACGGACGACGCTGGCGTGGGGCCGCACCATGCTGGCGCTGGTGACGGTCAGCGCCATCTTCCTGCGCTGGCTGCCCCATCACGGCATGCCCATCCTGCTGCTGTTCGCCGTGTCCTCCGCCGCCGCGGCGGCCATTTACCTCACCCAGCGCCGGCGCTACGGTGCCAGTTCGCGCGGGATTACCCGGGAGATTGTCGACGCCGATACCTCCGCTGTGCTCTGGACCGCCCTGGCAGGGGTCGCCCTGGGCGTGCTGGGGATCGTGGTGGTCCTGGCCGGCTGACGCCGCCGTCAGAACATCGGCAGCAGGAAGCCGGCAATGAGCGCCGCGGCACCGATCCCGGTGAGGACCCGGCCGAGGACGACGGCGGTCCTCGCCACTTCTTCGGGCGCTGCGGTCTGCCACTGCGTGGGACGTTTGGGGTGGTAGTAGATCGGGAGGGTGTCACCGACGGCCAGGTCCTTGATGTCATGGGGTGACATCGGTGCGTGGTGGACCCGGAATTTGCGGTCGAACCAGCGGAACCCTGTTCCGCTCTCGTCCGCGTAGACCACCGCCTCAGCCACCGACCACGGGTGCACAAACCGGCGGAGGATGCCCGAATACAGGAGCAGCGCGAGCCCGGCAGGCAGGCACAGCCAGGTCAGCATCTCCAGGATGGGACCTGCCATTTCAAGCACAGTGGGCATGGAAATGATGCTACCGGTGGTTTGGCTCCGAATATTCGCGGCCGAAAGCGGCGCAGTGAGCAGCCGTTCATGTCGAAGAAACGTCAGGCCTGTTCCTTCCGCTGCACCCCCGCTTTTCACCTTCAGACAGGAACTCCGTAACGTGCCCGAAACATGCCCGTCACGAGGTCTTCACGCAACGGCCCGGCGCGTAACATCCGCGCAACCTGAGGCGGCAGAGCCGGAAACACGGAGCCACAACTATTGATGAGGGGGATTGCGCAGGCCAGGAGTCTCCGTGATCAGGATCAATGGAAAGGGACCCCGGTGGAAATCACTGCGCAACATGTCTGGCTGATGATCGCGGCGGCGATGGTGCTGCTGATGACTCCAGGGCTGGGCCTTTTCTACGGCGGCATGACGCGGGCCAAGGCGGCCCTGAACATGATCATGATGAGCTTCATCTCCGCCGGCATCGTCGGTGTTGTCTGGGTTCTGTGGGGTTACTCCATGACCACCGGCGAGGGAGTCCTGGGGATTTTCGGCAATCCCTTCGCCAATTTCGGCTTGCAGAACCTTATGGGTTCGCCCGATCTGATCAAGGCCGGCTTCAGCGCCACGTTCGCGATCATCACGGTGGCACTGATCAGCGGCGCCATCGCTGACCGTGCCAAGTTCAGCGCCTGGGCTCTCTTTGTCCCGCTCTGGGTCACACTGGTCTACTGCCCCCTGGCCTACATGATCTGGGGTGGCGGGCTGATGAGCGCCGGCGGGGCCATGACTGCCATCTTTGGCCAGGTCATCGATTTTGCCGGCGGCGCCGTGGTGGAAATCAGCTCAGGTACGGCAGCCCTGGTGCTCGCCCTGGTGGTGGGCCAGCGCCACGGTTTCGCGAAGGACCCCAACCACCGCCCTCACAACGTCCCGTTCATCATGCTGGGCGCGGCCATCCTGTGGTTCGGCTGGTTCGGCTTCAATGGCGGCGCTGCCACCACCGCCGAGCAGGCCGGCCTGATCTGGATCAACACCCTGGTCACCCCCGCCGCGGCCATGCTCAGCTGGCTGCTTACGGAGAAGATCCGCCACGGCCACCCCACGTCGCTGGGCGCGGCCTCGGGTGTGGTTGCCGGCCTGGTGGCCATCACACCCTCCTGCGCCAACATCAGCCCAGTGGCCGCCATCGGCCTGGGCCTGGTGGCCGGCGCCGCCTGCTGCGTATTCGTTGACCTGAAGTACCGCTTTGGCCTGGATGACTCCCTGGACGTGGTGGGCGTCCACCTCGGCGCAGGCCTGATCGGCACCCTTGCGCTGGGCTTCATCGCCCTCCCCGTGGATGGGCAGGGTGGCGGCCTCTTCTACGGCGGCGGCACCCAGCAGCTGGTGGCGCAGTCCGCGGCGGTGCTGGTCACGGTGCTGCTGTCCGGCGTGGTCACCCTGGTGATTGGCCGGGCCATCCACCGGTTCATCGGTTTCCGCGTCAGCCACGAAGCCGAGACGGTGGGAGTGGACCTGTCCGAGCATGCCGAAAGGGCCTACTCCTTCGCCGAACTGGCTGCCGGTCATTTCAACCCGCTGGCCCACCGCCCGGCCGCACCTTCCGCTGCAGAGGCGGACGCCGCCGTCGAAATTTCCCGCCCGGCCGGCCCAGCCGGCGCCGCCAAGGAAGACACCTTCGCCTAAGCGTCAGCCTTCATCGCACAGCAGGTGGTACCAGCTGTCTGCCAGGACCTCGAGCGCGTGCTCGCGGTTGGGTTCAAACTTTCGGCGCGTCCAGAGCGTGGCAATGTAGTCCAGCGACGTGAAGGCAAGGGTCCCCCGGATGTGGCGCGTCTCGTCCGAGAAACGGCCAGCCAACTGCATGCCCCGGACAATGTCCGAGATGACTTCCTCGTGCCAGCCCTCGAGCATGGCCCGCACGTCACGATCGACGGCCGCGGCCTCGTCGAGGACGTCGAGGTAGGGGCGGAAGACCGGCCACAGAGCCGCTCGCGACTCAAGCCAGGCAAGGATGCCTGACAGTTCGCCTTCACGCACGACGTCGACAAGTTCGGGGGCGGTGGTGCCCTGTTCGGGGGCATCCGCACGGTCCAGCACGGCGTTGACGCGCGCCATGAAGTCGCGCATCAGATCGCTGCGGGAAGGGTAATACGCGTAGAAGGTTGCCCGTGTTGTTCCGGCCGCCGCCGCAACCTCATCGATCGTCGTTGCGGCGTAGCCCTTCTCGGTGAACAGCCCGAGCGCCCGTTCGACGATGACGTCCCGGGTCAGCTGTTTTTGGGCTTCTCGCAGCGACGACATAAGTCCATCCTATCGGTGGGGCGCGGCAGGCGGACGCACGGCGGGCTCCGGTGGGCGGGGACCGGCCCGGCATGCCGTGCCGGGAACCGTGCCGGACACATCAGGCGTTCGCCGGCGCGGTCCGCTGGAGGGCCGCCGGGCCCGCGTTGGCCAGTCGCCGCAGTTTGGGGACCGGGATCCGGTAGTTGATTGCAGCGGCGGTGCCGGAACCGTCCTGGTTATCCCAGCGCAGCAGCATCGAGTCCGTGTTATCGCCCGGTTCGCAGTAATCGGGAGTGCCGGCCACCGGGGTGAATCCCACCGACTTGAGCGACAGGCCGAAGCCCTCGGTCCAGAAGTAAGGCTGGAAGGTGAACTCGGGGGCCGCGTCGCCCTGAAGCAGCCCGACGGCGGCCGCTTTGGCCTGGTCGATGGCGCTCGTCCACAGCGGGATGCGCTGCACGCCGCGGCTGGTGGGGAAAAACGCCACGTCTCCGGCGGCCACAACGTCCGGCCGCAGCCGGCCACGTGAATCGACGCGGAGCGACCCGTCGGCGAGCAGGCCGGAGCCGGCCAGCCACTCGGTGTTCGGCTGGTCGCCAATGGCCGTGACCACCAAATCCGCCTCGAGTTCCGTGCCGTCGGCCAGGGCAACCCGTGCTCCGCCACCGTGGTGCACAAGGCGGGCCTTCCCGCCGCCAACCACCCTGAGGCCACGCCGGACGGCGGCGGAGGTGAAGATGCCGGCCAGGTGGCCACCCAACTGCCGGGACAGCGGCGTGGCGTCCGAGACCAGGGTGACCTCGCAGCCCACGTGCAGGCACCCGGAGGCCACCTCCATGCCGAGCGGCCCGCCGCCGATGACGATCACCGAAGGGCGCGACGCCACCAGTTCCTTGAGGAGGACCGCATCCTCAATGGTGCGCAGGGTGAGCTCCCGGAGGGCGCCTTCCTGCTGCGGAGCCACAGCCCCGTCAGGAGAAGCGAGGCGCCTCGCCCGGGAACCGGAGGCGATGACCAGCCCGTCGTAAGGCAGCTCACCTCCCCCGTCCAGGCGGACCAGCCGGGCATCGGCGTCCACGCCCGTGGCGCTGACGCCCAGCAGCTCGGCCGCTTCGTGGGTCGGCTGGGGCAGCTCGTGGGCCTGCAGGTTGTCCTCGCCGTGCAGGAGGGCCTTGGACAGGGCGGGGCGGCTGTAGGGATGGTGGCGTTCAGCGCCCACCACCGTCAGCTCGCCGTCGAAACCGGCAGACCGCAGCGAGTCGCAGGCCGTGAGTCCGGCGATGCCGTTGCCAACCACCACTATCCTGCGCATCGTCATGCCGCGGCCAATCGCAGCGCGGCGACCGGGCAGACCCTGACCGCCGCCTTCGCGGCGTCAAGCTCCGGCCCGTCAACCTCAGGCACATCGATGACCAGTTCGCCGTCGTCATCCAGGTGCATCAGCTCCGGTGCGGCTTCCTCGCAGAGTCCGTGTCCCTCGCAGCGCGGCCGGTCGAGTTCGATCTTCATACCGCCACTACCTTCTCTACCTGGAGCTTCTCGATGCTCCGCGTAATGTTGCTCGGCTCCCGGACCTCGTCTCCGAGGGTCAGCGTCTGCACGCGGCGGGCGAGTGCCTCGATGATTGCGTGCGCTTCCAGTTTCGCCAGCCCCTGGCCGGCGCAGCCATGCGGGCCGTAGCCGAAGGACAGATGGTCCACAGGGTTGCGCGCGACGTCGAAGGTGTCCGGGTTTTCGTAGTGCCGCGGGTCGCGGTTTCCGGCGCCGAAGAGGATGCCCACCTGGGCACCGGCGGGGATGGTCACGCCGTCGATCTCCACATCCCGGGTTGCCTTGCGGCCCCAGATGTGGACCGGTGCCCAGTAGCGCAGCACCTCGGCGAAGGCTGCCGGGACCAGGTCCGGGTTGGCCCGGACCAGGTCGAACTGCTCCGGGTGGCGCCCAAACAGCGCAACGATATTCCCGATCGAGGCGATGGTGGTATCGACGCCGGCTCCGAGGTACTGGTGGATGATGTGCCCTGCGGAGCCCTCGGGAATGTCGCCCCGGGTCTCGGCGTCGAAGATTCCGCGGCCGATGGAGCCGGGGGCGAGGTCTTCGGCGGTGACCGAGGAGCACCAGCCGTAGAGTTCCCCGGCGATGGGGAAGCTCTCCTGCGTGCGCTGGTTCAGCGGACCGATGACCTGCATGGCCGCCTGGCCCCAGCGCAGCATGTTGTCCTTGACGTGTCCCTCGAATCCAATGAGGTCGGCAACGATCTCGATCGGGAACGCCCGGGCCAGGGAATCGATGGCCTCGAAGCTTCCGCTGTCAGCGAGCTCGGCAACGAGCTTGTCGGCTTTTTCGTCGATGGTGACTTTCAGGCCGCGGAGCGCCCGGGGGGTGAGGTTCTGCGAGAGCACCGCACGCAGCTGGGTGTGCACGGGCGGGTCCGAGGCCAGGGAGGTGCCCTGCAGCGCCTCGTTCACCATCGGGTTGAAGCCGATGCTGGTGGACGAGAACGTTTCCGGATCACCGAGTGCGTCGCGGATGGCGTCGTAGCGTGTCAGGACGTAGAGCTCGTTCTTCGGCAGATGGACCACAGCGGCCTGCTCGCGGAGCGCGGCATAGGTGGGGTAGGGGTCGACGAGGATGTCGTCATCCCAGATGTCGATGTCTGACTCGATGCGGTGCAGTCACAGTGTTCTCCTTGCGGCTTGAAAAATGGTTCGTTGAAGTCTTGGTGAAAAGGGCGGTCAGCCTAGACAACAGCCCCTGCGTTTTCTTCGGTGGGCTCGGCGATGGCGTCGGCCATCGGGGCGGAGCTGCGTGCCGAGATGAAGAGGGTCAGAACGGCGGAGAGGATCGCCGCGATACCTGCGGTGAGGTAGACAGCCTGGAACCCCTGGCCCAGCGATGTCCCGGCCACGCCCTGGATCTGCGGCTGTGCGGCGTTGAGGGCCTGGATCATGCCGTCGACGGCAGGGGCGGGTGCGCCGCCGGCCGCTGCCTGGCCGGAGAACTGGGCGATGACCCCGTCCCAGCCGGCGAGGAAGCCCAGCGGCGGCACGTTGGCCAGCCCGCTGACGGCCTCGGCGGGCAGTCCCGCCCCGCCGAGGATTCCGGCCAGGGGTCCCGCGAAGGCCGTGGCCCCGATGCCGAAGGCGATGGCGGAGCCGATGACGGGGCCGAGGGCGAAGCCGAGGTCGCGCAGGAGGTTCGTTGTGGCCGAAGCCATTCCAATGTCCTTCGGCGGGACGGTGTTGATGGCCACAGCGGTGACGGAGCCCACCGTGAGGGCGAAGCCGACGCCCAGCACCAGGAGCGGCGGGATGAAGGCGGTCCACGGGGTGCCGCCGAAGGCCTCCGGCGTGCCGAGGGCGAAGGTCGAGAGCCAGAAACCGGACACGGCCATGAGTGCGAAGCCCGCGGTGAGGACCCAGCGCGGGGCCACGTGGTGAATGAGCCATCCCACCACCGGGATGAAGGCGAAAGCGGGACCCTGGATGAAGACGAACAGCACGCCCACCTTCCAGGTCTCGGCCAGGGCGAGTCCGCTGACGGCGACGCTGGTGCTGAAGCAGATCGCAAGGAAGGCGAACATGCCCGTGACA
Source organism: uncultured Actinomycetota bacterium (assembly GCA_963741285.1). Classification (GTDB taxonomy): domain Bacteria; phylum Actinomycetota; class Actinomycetes; order Actinomycetales; family Micrococcaceae; genus Arthrobacter. Next base: position 97,544 of record CAVUHH010000024.1, on the reverse strand, counting down.
GCCACAATGCCGGTGATCGAGTAGGCGCTGTTCCTGAACAGCGACAGGTGGATCAGTGGCTCCGCGGTGCGTGATTCGATGATGACGAAGGCAACAAGCAGGATCACGCCGGCGACGTAGCTGGCAATCACCTGGGCGCTGCCGAAGCCGGCATCCACCGCGGTCACCGTGGCGTAGAGGACGGCGATCAGGCCGAGCGCCAGCGTCGCCTGGCCGGGCAGGTCAAGCTTGCGCCGCCCGTCCGCCGCCGCAGAGTCCTTCGCCCGGAGCGCGACGATGAGGACGAGCACGGCCAGGGCGGCGGCAACCAGGTAGGCCGCCCGCCAGCCGCTGAACGTATTCGGGGCGCCCGGAGCCACTCCCGGCACCGTAAAGAACTGCGCCGTGAAGCCGGCGAGCACCGGGGAGATCACGGCGCCGAGGGAGAGGAACCCTGCCCAGGTGGCGATAACTTTGGCCCGTGCGCGGTGGTCCGGGGTGATCGCCGCGATCATGGACAGCGAGATGGGGAAGAGGATGCCCGCCCCGATGCCGCCCACTGCCTGCGCGAAGATCATCATTTCGGTGGTCGGCGCCAGCGCGGCCAGGACGGAGCCGACAACACTGACGGCAGCGCCGATATAGAGCAGCTTCTTGCGGCCGAACATGTCACCCAGAAGGCCCCAGCTGAGCTCGAACACCACGATGCCCATGAGGAACATGCCCGCAATCCAGGTCAGGCCGGCACCCGAGGTGCGGAACTCCACTGCAAACGTGCCACTGAGGGCACCCGGCAGGGCGTTGGTGATCTGGGCCAGGGTGACCGCGCTATAGGCGGCCACGAAGGTGGCCCGTACCGAGCCGCGGCTCGACACCTTGAAAGTCTGACTCATCGATGAAACTCCCTTGTCTCCGGTCGATTTTCATGTGATGCCCCGGCGCCGGGTGGATCCGGCGCGGGACCAAATTTTGATGTGGCGCTGCCCACATTCTGGCGTTAATCTTTACACAATGTCAAGAAAAAGTACGTGGCGGTTGCTTCATAAGCGTCCTGATTCAGATGTCCAAACGCTTCGACTATTTTCTTGACACTATGTATAGAAACGTGTGATGCTGGCTACATTGCACGCGGGGCGACGGCACGGTCCGTCGCCGCGGCACCACAGCATTCAGCAACCCCACCTTCGAGGGAGAAGCCACGTGATTCACACCCCACCCGTCGCCACCGGTGACGCGTTCCATGCCCAGGCGGGGCCAACCGTCAACACGGTCCTCGGTCCCGTTCCGGCCCAAGAATTGGGCGTAGTCGCGGTTCACGAGGCACTCCTGTCGGTACTCCCCGGCGCGCAGTACGCCCCGGACATCTCCATGGACCGGGCGGAGATCTTCGAGGCCCTCGCCGCAAAGCTCAAGGAGTTCCGCGAGCACGGCGGCAAGACCATCGTGGACAGCACCGGCATGTTCCACGGCCGCGACCTGAAGCTGTACGAGGCACTCTCCCGCTCCACCGGCGTCCACATCGTTGCCTCGACGGGCCTCGGTCCCGAAGAAGAACTCGGCGGCTACTTCCTGACCCCGCAGACCAACCCGCCCACCCCGTGGCCGGCAGAGAAGTTCGCCGATCTCTTCGGCAAGGAGGTCACCGAGGGAATGGTGGTTCCCCGGGTCGAGCGCCGCGCTGCTGCCGGCATCGTGGCCACGATCGCCGACCGCGCCGGAATGACTCCGACCGAAGAGAGCCTGTTCCGCGGATCGGCCCGCGCCGCCAAAAACACCGGCGTGCCGATCTCCATCCGTTTCGGCGCGGACGCCCTGCATGACCTGGACATCGTCCTGGACGAGCAGATCGGTGCCGACCGGGTGCTCGTCGGCGACCTCGACCGCAGGGACGCCAAGGACTCCGCCATCGAGGTGGCGGCCCGCGGGGCCTTCGTAGGCATCGACCACGTAGGCCTGAACGACCACGCCGACTACGTCACCGACCAGGAGCGCGCCGACCTGGTGCTTGAGCTGGTCAAGGCCGGCCACACGGACAAGATCATCCTGTCGGGCAACTCGATCGGCGTAGCCAAGGGCCTACCGGAGTACAACCTGCCCTTCAGCCACGTCCTGACCACGTTCGTGCCCTTCCTCACGTCCCGCGGCCTGAGTGAAGAAGACGCCCGGCGCATCCTTGAGGACAACCCCCGCAACCTGCTGACCGTGCGCTAAGCACCCACCAGCCCCACATCACAAGCTTTCGAACCCCTGAGGTGAACGAATGACCAAGGTCAACACCGTGCTGGGAACCATCCCGGCCGAAGAACTGGAAATCGTGGCGGTCCACGAACACATCGGCTACGGCATGCCCGGGTCCGAACTCGACACCAAATGGTGGAAGACGCCGGAGCAGGCATACGAGGAAACCGTGCCTAAGCTCCGGAAGTTCCGCGAATACGGCGGCGGTACCTTCGTGGACGCCACCGGCATCTGCAACGGCCGCGACGTGGACTACTACAAGTCCCTGTCCCGGAAGACGGGCGTACACATCGTTGCCTGCACCGGCTTCGTCGGCGGCGACACCGCCCTCCCGCACTTCTCCCGCGCCACCGTGGACTACCTCGCGAAGGTCTTCATCCACGAAATCACCGTCGGCATCGGCAACACCGGCGCCAAGGCCGGCGTCATCAAGGTCGGCGTAAGCCGCGGCGGACGCATGACGGACCTCGACAAGCGCATCTACCGCGCCGCGGCCCGCGCCGCCGTCGTCACCGGAGCGCCGATCCTGACGCACCTGGCCATCGACCCGGAACCGGCCGTGAGCATCTTCAACGAAGAGGGCCTCCCGCTGGACCGTGTGCTCTTCGGCCACGCCGACGACGGCCTGAACGCTCCCGTCACCCCGCACGACTGGATCTACGGGCAGGGCGGCCGCATCGGGTTCGACACCTTCGGCTACGACCTCGAACTGCCGGATCCGCCGTTCTGGGGCCGCAAGCGCGCCGAACGCATGGAGCACTTCGTCAAGCTCGTCAACAAGGGCTATGCGGACAAGCTCCTCGTCTCGGCCGACGCCAACTGCAGCCCGCTGGGCTGGCCGGGCGTGAAGGGCCACACCATCAACTACATCTTCGAGGACATGATCCCCGACATGCGCGCGGCCGGCATCGACGACGCCACCCTCAAACTCCTGCTCGAGGACAACCCGGCCGACTTCCTGTCTCTGACCGTCTGACCGCCTGTCCGTCTGACCCCGGCGACAACCACCAAAGCTTCCCCGTATTTCCAGGGCCCGCCCTGTGTTGAGAAAGAGTTGATACCAATGAAGGCAACAGAGATCCAGAACCTCAAGATCGCCATCGTCGGCGCAGGATACGGCGGGGCCGCCGCGGCGAAGGCCCTGAGCCTGCTCGGCGCGGACGTCACCGTTTACGAACAGGCCAGCCAGATCCGCGAAGTGGGTGCCGGCATCGGCCTGCGCCCGGCCACCATGGAGCGGTTCCGCCAGTGGGGCAGCTTCGACGCCATCGCCAAGGTCAGCTCCCCCAGCGACTACTTCGAGATCCTCACGGCCACCGACCAGCCCATCATGAAGGACAGCTGGCCTGTTTCCGGCGACGAGACCCAGACCTACCTCATCCACCGCGGCGACTTCATCGAAGCACTCCTGGGCGTCCTCCCCGAGGGCATGGTGCGCCTCGGACACAAACTGGAGAGCATCGAGGACCGCGGCGCCACCTCCGTCCTGACCTTCGCCAACGGCGTCACGGCCGAGGCTGACCTGGTGATCGGCGCCGACGGCATCAAGTCCGTGGTCCGCCAGCAGCTGTTCAGCGACAAGGGCCCGGTGTTCTCCGGTGAGCACGCCTACCGCGCCGTGATCTCCCTCGACGACGCCGAAGGCATGATCAACGACGACAACCTGCGTATGTACATCGGCCGGGGCACCAAGGTCTACCTGCTGCCCCTGCGCCACCGCAACCAGGTCTCCTTCGACATCACGGCCCTCAACCCGGACAGCACCTGGGCGCCTGAGGTCACCGTTGAGGACATGGTGGCAACCGTGCAGGGCTTCGATGAGCGGATCGTGAACATGACCCGCGGCCTGGACCTGGACACCGTCAGCATCCGCGCCGTTTACGACATCGACCCGGTGGACAACTGGCACACGGACTCCGTCGCGCTCCTGGGCGATGCCGCGCACTCGATGCTGCACCACCAGGGCCAGGGCGCCAACTCGGCCATCGAGGACGCCGGCGCCATCGCCGATGCACTTGCCCAGGCGGATTCCGTCAAGGAAGCACTGGCCCTCTACCAGGCCACGCGGAAGCCGGTGACCGATGAGCTGCAGCGCATTTCCCGCCAGGGCTGGTCAGAGGACGAGGTCAACGACGTCTTCCCCGGCCAGAAGCCCACGTCCCAGACGCCTGCGGCCGCAGCGAAGGCCTGAAAGCCATGACGATCCATCCTGAAATTGCCAAGATCCTCGCCACCATCCCGGCGCCCGACGGCTCGCCGCTCAACCCCGCGGCCATGCGGGCGGGCGAGGCCGCACACGTAGCCCCGCCGGCGGACCGGCTGCCCCTGCACGCCGTCGAGGACCTCACCGCCGTTACCAAATCCGGCGAGGTGCCTGTCCGCATCTACACGCCGGCCGAGGCGGACGCCTACGGCGTGCTGGTGTACTTCCATGGCGGCGCATTCTTCCTGGGCAGCCTGGACACCCACGACCACGTTGCACGGGCGCTGGCCAAGGAGACCGGGTTCAAGGTCATCTCGGTGGGCTACCGGCTGGCCCCCGAGGCCGTCTTCCCGGCGGGGCTCGAGGACTGTTACGCGGTGGTCCGCTGGGCCGCCGAGACAGGGCCACGCCCTGGGCTGGGACGGCAAGAGCCTGGCCATCGCGGGCGACAGCTCGGGCGGCAACTTTGTGGCCGCCGTCGCCGCCAAGGCCCACGATGACGGGTTCGACGGCGTCACGCACCAGATCCTGTTCTACCCGTCCGTGGACCTGGACTTCGACGTGGACCGCTATCCCTCGATGCGGGAGAACGCCGTCGGGTACGGACTCGAAACGGCGGGCCTGGCGCCCTTCAACGCGTTCTATCTCGACGGCGGCGCGGATCCGGCCGATCCGCTCGTCTCCCCCATCAAGCGCGCAGACCTCACCGGGCTGCCGCCGGCCCTGATCATCACCGCCGAGCATGATCCACTCCGGGACGAAGGCGAACTCTACGGCCAGCGGCTTCGGGACGCCGGCGTGGACGCCACGGTCAGCCGCTATGCGGGGGCCAACCACGGCTTCGTCCAGAACTTCTCCTGGATCCCGGAGTTCTACCGGCCCTTCCGCGAGACGGCAGGCTTCCTGAACCGGGGCTAAGCATCCGGGGCGGGCGCCTGATAGGCGTAGGCTATCTATCCATGCGCGGAATCCGTCAAGGGGAGGTGGCGTGGACGCACGCCAGTTGAAGTATTTTCTGGCCGTGGTGGACCACGACGGGTTCAACCGCGCCGCAGAACACCTGCTGATCGCCCAGCCCTCCCTGTCCCAGACCATCGCCGGACTGGAGAAGGACCTGGGCGTGCCGCTGTTCCACCGCATCGGCCGGCGGGCCGTACTCAGCGAGGCGGGGAAGGAACTGGTAGGGCCGGCCAGGCTGGTGCTGCGGGACCTTGATGCCGCGCAGTCGGCGGTCACGGCGCTGAGGGGTGTGCGCAGCGGCCGGCTGGACATCATCACCATGCCGTCCCCCGGAATCGAACCGCTGACGTCCATGATCGCCGGCTTCACCCGGCTGCATCCCTCCGTACGGCTCAACATTGGCGCCGCGTTCACGCCGGAGGAAGTCATCGAATCGGTCCGCACCGGCAGCAACGAGATCGGCCTGGCGGGGTCCGCCACGCCCATCAGGGTTCCGGGCGTCCAGGTGCTCGAGCTGGAGCGGCAGCCGCTGATACTCATCGTCAACCCGCAGGCCGACACCTTCAACTCGGAGACGGCTATCCAACGGGAGGACCTGGGCGGCCACCGGCTGATCGCCAGCCAGCGCGGCTCACTGATGCGCTGGCTGGTCGATGACGCGCTGGCGCGCGGGGTCCGCACCGAAATCGTGGTGGAGGTTGCGCACCGGACCTCGATCCTGCCGCTGGTGCTTGCAGGGGTGGGCCACGCCGTAATGCCGTCCTCCTGGGCACCACTGGCGCACAAGTCCGGCCTGCGGACCCTGCTGATCGAACCGGTGTCGCATCTGGATGTGGCAATCCTGAGCCGGAAGGAAGACCTCACGCCGGCGGCCCGGGCCTTCCTGAAGGTAGCCGAGCTGCACACCCAGGGTTAGCCTGAAGGATTGGTAGGTAAAACCTATTTACCGGATCGGATCTTGGTCTTGGACGCCCTGCAGGGGCAGGCCTTCTACTTGAAGAGGAAGGGCAGTGTGACCCCGCTAACAGGTCCACTGCTTACACACTCAACGAGGAGGTAGGCACATGAGCGCCACCCAGAAATTCAGCATCGCATCCATCCCCGCAGACGGTGTGGGCAAGGAAGTTGTCTCCGCCGGCCGCCGCGTCCTGGACGCCCTGGCAGAGAACTCCAACGGCAAGTTCGCCTTCGACTGGACCGAGTTCCCCTGGGGCTGCGGCTACTACGAAAAGACCGGCCAGATGATGGATCCCAAGGGCCTTGAAACCCTCAAGGACTTCGACGCGATCTACTTCGGCGCCGTCGGCTGGGAGAACGTTCCGGACCACATCAGCCTCTGGGGCCTGCGCCTGAACATCACCCAGAACTTCGACCAGTGGGCCAACATCCGCCCCGTGAAGTTCCTCCCCGGCATCCAGTCCCCGCTCCGCAAGGCCGACAACACCGAACTTGACTGGGTGGTTGTCCGCGAAAACAGCGAAGGCGAATACGCCGGCCTCGGCGGGCGCAACCTGAGCGGCCGCGGCCCGGGCAACGAGGTGGCCCTGCAGACCGCACTGTTCACCGAAAAGGGCTGCGAGCGCATCATGCGCTTCGCCTTCGATCTCGCCCGGACCCGTACGGTGAAAAAGGTTTCCTCCGTGACCAAGTCCAACGCCCAGCAGTACGGCATGGTCCTCTGGGACGAAGTCTTCAACCGTGTGGCCCTGGACTACCCGGATGTCCAGACCGAAAGCGTCCTGGTGGACGCGATGAGCGCGAAGTTCATCCTCAAGCCGGAAGACCTGTCCGTCGTGGTGGCCTCAAACCTCAACGCAGACATTCTCTCGGACCTGGGCTCGGCACTGGCCGGCAGCCTCGGCCTGGCCGCCAGCGCGAACCTGAACCCCGAACGCCGCTTCCCGTCCATGTTCGAACCGGTCCACGGCTCCGCCCCTGACATCGCCGGCCAGGGCATCAGCAACCCGATCGGCGCCATCGCCAGCGCCGCCCTGATGCTGGACCACTTCGGCCTCCACGAGGAAGCCCGCCTGGTCGAAGCCGCCATCGAGGAGACCACCGCCGCAGGGTCCTGACCCGCGATGTCGGCGGCGAAGCCAACACCGATGACGTCACCGACGCCATCATCAAGGCCCTCAGCCACACCCTGGCCGCCGTCTAGCCAGAACGCGCGACCTGCCGGGACAATCCCGGCGGTCAGTACACAGCCCGGAGTGGACGGCGGCAGGACAAACCGCCGCCGTCCATCCCGTCATGCTCCCATTCACAAGCACCCTCCAGTTACATTCCACAACGAGGTAGGAATCATGGATCACTTCACCGCCGCCGGCCCGGCTGCCCCAGCCAAGCCGCAGGCAGCTTCGGCAGCCGCCCCCAAGACACGCTGGTACAAGCAGTTGTACTTCTGGGTACTGACCGCCATTCTCTGCGGCATCCTTGTCGGCTGGCTCGCCCCGACGTTCGGCATCGCGATGGAACCCATCGGCACCACCTTCGTGAACTCCATGAAGATGCTCATCGGGCCGATCGTTTTCCTCACCATCGTGGGCGGCATCGCCAGCGTGGCGGACCTGAAAAAGGTCGGCATGACCGGCCTGAAAGCCCTGACCTACTTCCAGGTCGGCACCATCTTCGCCATGATCTTCGGCCTCGTGGCCATCAACATTTTCCGCCTCGGCGACGGCGTGAACGCTGACGCCAGCACTATCAAAACCTCGGACTCCGCGGCCAAGCTGATCGACGCCGGCGCGCACCAGGAGTGGTGGCAGTTCCTCACCCACATCATCCCCGACAGCATCGTGGGGCCTTTCGTTGAGGGCGACATCCTCCAGATCATCTTCATCGCCGTGGTCTTCGGCATCGCCCTGAACGCCATGGGCAAAGTGGGCGCCCCGGTCCTGGACGGCGTCCAGCGGCTCACCGGCGTGATGTTCAAGATCCTGGGCTTCATCATGAAGGCCGCCCCCATCGGTGCCTTCGGCGCCATGGCCTTCGCCGTCGGCAAGTACGGCGTCTCCTCGCTCACCAGCATGGGCGGACTCATCGCCCTGTTCTACGTCACCTCCATCCTGTTCGTGGTGGTGGTCCTCGGCTCCGTCATGGCCTTCCTGAAGCTGAACATCTTCAAGATGATCCGCCACCTCAAGGAGGAATACATGCTCATCCTGGGCACCTCCACCGCCGAGCCCGCCCTGCCCGGACTGATGCGCAAGCTCGAGCACGCCGGCGTGAAGAAGGAAACAGTAGGCCTGGTGGTCCCCACCGGCTACAGCTTCAACCTCGACGGCGCCGCGATCTACCTGTCCCTCGCCGCCCTCTACATCGCCCAGGCCACCAACACCGACCTGACCATCGGCCAGCAGCTTGGCCTGCTCGCGGTCATGCTCCTGACCTCCAAGGGCGCAGCAGGCGTGGCCGGCGGCGGCTTCATCGCCCTCACCGCCACCCTCACCACCATCGGCACCATCCCCGCCGCGGGCATCATGCTCATCTTCGGCATCGACAAGTTCATGTCCGAGTGCCGGGCCCTGGTGAACTTCACCGGAAACGCCGTGGCCACGCTGTTCATCGCCTGGTGGGACCGCACCCTGGACGCAGACCGCGCCCGCCGGGTCTTCAACGGTGAAGTGGTCGAGCCGATGCCCACCGAGGACCCCATCCACCTTGACGAAGTCACCGACATCGACGACGACCTGGCCGAGTACGGCCACCACGCCCCACGGCACACCAGCCGACGCCGAACCTTCCGCATCCAGCGACCGGCAGTCCGCTGACCGCCGCCCGGCCTACTCGGAAACCGCCTGAAATGACCACGACCACCGCCCCGCAGACCGTCCGGACCCTCATCGCACCCGACAAGTTCAAAGGCAGCCTCACCGCCGGCGAGGTAGCGGATGCCCTGGCAGCAGGGCTGCGCTCCGCAACTGGTTCGGCCGGCAGGGCCGGAGCGGTCCACTGCGAACTCCTTCCGCTCGCGGACGGGGGTGACGGCAGCGTGGACGCCGCCGTCGCCTCCGGCTTCACCCGGCGCACCTACACGGTGGCCGGACCCACCGGACAGCACACCCAGGCCAGCATCGCGTTCGACGGCGTCACCGCCGTCGTCGAGGTTGCCAACACCTGCGGCCTCGCGCTGCTGCCCGACGGAAAGCTTGAACCGCTGAACGCATCCAGCCGGGGCTTCGGCGAAGCCATCCTGTTCGCCCTCAGCCTCAACCCGGACCGGATCGTGATGGCCCTCGGCGGCAGCGCCAGCACCGACGGTGGCATGGGTATGCTCACCGCCCTCGGCTACAGCTTCCGCGACGCCGATGGCCGGCAACTCTACGGCAGCGGCCGCACCCTGGCCCAGATCCACACCGTCCACCGCACGGCGCTGCCCGAACTGGCCGGGACCGAACTCATCGTCGCCAGCGACGTCCACAACCCCCTGCTCGGAGCCCAGGGCGCGCCGGCCGTCTTCGGACCCCAAAAGGGCGCCGGCCCTGACGACGTCGCTGCACTCGACACGGCGCTGGGACACTTCGTCGCCAAGATGGCCGAGGCCGGGTTCGCCGACGCCGCGGCCCTGGCAGAACACGAAGGGGCAGGCAGCGCCGGCGGAATCGGCTACGCCTGCCTCCTGCTGGGCGCCAAGCAAGTCTCCGGGGCCGACTACTTCCTGGACCTGCTGGACTTCAACACCCGAAAGGACAACTGCGACATCGTCATCACCGGCGAAGGCAGCATCGACGAACAGACCCTCGCCGGCAAATTGCCCGCCGCCGTCGCGCGCCGGTCAGGAACCCGCCCGATCATCGCCGTCGCCGGCCGTTCCCTCCTCCCGCAGGAACGGTGGCCCGAAATGGCACTGACCAGGGTCTACACGCTGGCCGAATACACCGACCAGGACTCCTCCAAGGACCCGGGCCTCTCTGCCGCCCTGCTCCGCAGGATCGGCAAAGAGATCGGAACAAGCCTCCTGTAGCTGTTCAACCCGGCGGCGGCTGTTACCGGCCGATGCCGGTGACGGCGACCATCACCGGGACGATGCCGACGATCAGGAGCGCCCCAAGGATGTCGAAGACCACCCCGGTGCGGATCATCCTGACGATCGGGACGGCGCCGGAACCGTAGACAATCGCGTTTTGCGGGGTGGAGACGGGCAACATGAACCCGAAGGACGCTGCGAAGGTCGCCGCCAGGGCAGGCACAAACGGATCAACCCCCAGCGCCTGGCACAACGGGATCACGATAGGCACCACAACGGCCGCTGAAGCGGTGTTGCTGGTGGTCTCCGAGATGAGGACGGCCAGGATCGCGGAGAACGCCGTGATGGCCACGATGTTGGTGATGTTGAGGTTCTGGGACGCGGCCGTCCCGATGCTCTGCGCCAGCCCGGTAGCCGCAAGGAGTGACCCGAAAATAATGCCGGTGCCGAAGAGGAGGATGGTTCCCCAGTCGATCCTCGCCGCGTCGGACCAGGTGAGCGTGGCCCGGCGTTCCTTCCAGTTCGTGGGGAGGATGAACAGCAGCGACGCCCCGAGCACGGCCACGATGCCCTCGTCCAGCCTGTCATCCAGGAAGAGATAAAGGTCGGAGTCTGTGCCGGCGGCCAGGCTGGCAACCGCGGGCAGCAGCCACAGGCTGACGGTGAATCCGAAAGCGATCAGGGTGTTGATTTCGGCCCGCGACATTTTGCCGTGGGCGGCCTTCTGCTCCCGGATGTACTCTTCGACGCCCTCGATCCGGCGGACTTCGGGTTTGTTGAGCAGGAACATGGTCAACGCCAGCACCACAAACATGGCCAGACACAGCGGGGCCGCCGTGGCGGTCCACTGCGCGAAGGAAATGCGTTCCCCGGTCGCTTCCTCGATCAGGCCGCGGCCGATGAGGTTCGGCGGGGAGCCCACCGGGGTCAGGAGCCCGCCCACGCTGGCGCCGTATGCCAGCATGAGCATCAGCGCCGCACCCACCCTCAGGCGCAACGGGTCAAAGTCGGCACGGACCATGCCGCGGTCCTGCATGAGCTGGGCGATGACGGCGAGGATTCCGAGGGCTGTGGGCATGAGCATCGCCACCGTCGCCGTGTTCGAGACGAAGGCCGACAACAGGCAGGTGATCACTCCGAAGGCGATGATGACGCGGTAGGTGGACGTGGCCACTCCGGGTACGGACAGCACGGCAAACGCGAGCCGCCGCGCGATGCCGTGCTTGAGCATCGCCTGGGCCAGGATAAACGCACCAATGAAGGTGAAGATGGTGGTCGACCCAAAGGGGGCCAGCACTTCCGCTGCGGGCGCCACGCCCAGCAGGACCACCGCGGCGACACCCAGCAGGCCACCCACAGGAATGGGAACGGGCTCACAGATCCAGAGGATGACCACACCCAGCAGAACCGCAGCCAGCAGCTGTTGCGTCCGGTCCATGGGCACGGGCAGCATTGCGAAGGCCACCGCGACCACAGGCGCAAGAAAGAAACCAACCGTCTGCCGGGCCCGTTCGAACTTCTCCTCTTTTGGCGAGAGCGCCTGTTCACTCAGGCTCCGAAAAGTCTTCCCTCCCAGCAGGGCCGCCCGGACGTCGGTCCGCCCGGAAACGCCCGTGCGGCCTGCGGGCAGATTCGTGGACATCATTGTCCTTCCCTGGTGCTTTCAAACAGAATGCAACAAGCAGCCTACAGCCCCGGTTTACGGGCGGTGCAGGAACGCACGACGGCGGCACGCGCCTTTGGTGCGTGCCGCCGTCGTGCCTTCAAGACCTTCCCCAGACAGTGGTCAGCGGGCCGCCTGGACCTGCTGGCGGTAGCCGTGCAGCGTGGTGAAAAATGGGGACGGCTCCAGCGTCGGGTCCCCCGTGTAGCCGATGTCCTCGGCCACCCGGGCAAACGGCGAGTACGGCGAGTCCGTGTCCTGCAGCCCGTCGCGCAGGCAGCGCCTTGCGGCAGCGTCAATCCTGGCCTCGATGTCGATGGCCTCCTGCAGGGCCCGTCCCGCCTCGGCGCGGTCCAGCTCGACGCCGTACGGCACGCCGTCGGCGCCGCGGTAGGGGTGGCCCAGGTACAGGTGCTGCGGGCGGACCTCGTCGCGCAGATACCGCAGGCTGGACCTGTACGCCGAGGGATCCTCGTAGCCGGGGAAGCCGTTGGCGGCGCCGTGGATCTGGACGGCGTCGCCCACAAACACCGACTGCTGGCCGTCCACAACGTAGGCCACGGACCCGGCCGTGTGGCCCGGGATGTGGTGCACGGAGACAGTGACATCGCCGCCCAGGGACAACGTTTCGCCGCCCTTCACCAGCATGGTGGGCTCCATTTCGCCGGAGATGACGGCCGCCGCCATCCTGGTCTGCTCTTCCACGGCATCCGGATTGTTGAGGTACTGCTGGCGCACGCCGACATACTGGTCAACGTGCGCGCGCCGGGAACGGAGCAGCGGCGCATCGGCCTCATGGATGACCACCTGGGCGCGCCGGCCCGTGAGTTCCCATAATGCGTGGGCGCCACCAAGGTGGTCGATGTGGCCGTGGGTGAGCAGGATCCAGCGCACGTCCTCGATGCGGCGGCCGAGTTTTTCCAGTTCCGGGAGCATGCCTTCGGCCGGCGAGGAGAAGATCCCGGTGTCCACAATGGCCGGCTCGGGAGCGTCAATATAGAAGCTGTACAGGCCGAAGCGGCCCCAAGGGGACACCAGCGGGTGGATTTTCACTTCTTGGCTCATTGTTCTCCTCAGTTCCGGGACCCGTGCCTGGCCATCGATGATACGGCCTTGCCTCCCGCCACTTTATTATAATAATATGTTTATGTCACGCAGGGAGAGCACGCTTGCCGGCGGGACGCCGAATACCCGAACGCAAGGAGCTGCACACCCATGACTGATTTCACGACGTGGAATGCCGGCGGCGAGACCATCGCCATCCGCAAGGACCTCAGGGTCCCCATGCGCGACGGCGTCGAACTCGCCGCGGACGCCTACCACGGCCTCGAGGGCAAGCCCCGCCCCGCACTGGTGGCGCTGAGCCCCTACGGCAAGGAACTGCAGGCCCTCGCCCTGACCACTCCGCCGCAGCGGCGCCCCAGCCCCATGTGGGATGGCTGCATCGAGGCCGGTGACATCGCCCGGATCGTCAAGGAAGACTACGTCCACGTCATCGGCGACCTCCGCGGCTCCGGCGACTCCGAAGGCGAGCACATCGGCAACTACAACGCCGGCGGCGTTTCCCTGGGCCAGGACGCGTACGACTTCATCGAGTGGGTTGCCGAGCAGCCGTGGTGCGACGGCAACGTGGGCATGGTGGGCATCTCCTACTTCGGCTCCATGCAGGTCCTGGCCGCGGCCGAGCGCCCGCCGCACCTGAAGGCCATCTTCGTCTCCGGCGGCCACTACGACTTCTACGAGACCACCTACCACGGCGGCGTCATGTGGTTCATGCCGCGTGCCGCGCGCGAGGGCCGCGGCGGCGACTCCGGCTGGGCGTTCACTGACAACGTCAAGTCCCGCATGGTCGAAAAGTACTCCCGCGAGGAGCTGAAGAAGCTCGTCGCCGAGCGCCTGCAGGATCCGGACGTTGCCGCCTGGCCGAATCTGGTGCACGTGCTGAACTACCCGAAGAACCATGAGGCCTGGTTCGACATCGTGATGAACGAGCTCGACGGCGAGTGGTACGAGGAGCGCAACCCGATCACCCTGGCCCCGAACATCGACATCCCCGTCTACCTGCAGCTCGACCAGGGCCGCGGCTGGACCCTGGACGGCACCATCGAGCTGTACAACGGGCTCAAGGGCCCCAAGAAGCTGGACATCGGCCCCTACCCGCCCATGCAGTCGCGTCCCTTCATCGAGGAGCACGACAAGATGTTCCGGTGGTACGACTACTGGATCAAGGGCATCAACAACGGCGTGATGGATGAGCCGGCCGTGAGTGTCTTCGTGGAGGGCTCCCGCGAGGTGGTCACCGCGGACCAGTGGCCGCCGAAGGACGTGGAGTACAAATCGCTGTACCTGCGCCCGCGCGGCAAGCTGTCCCCGGAATCCGAGCCGATGGCGGCGGAGTACGCCGCCCCGGACGGCTTCTACCAGGCGCCGCTGACGGTGACGGACAAGGTGGAGATCCTGTCCTGGAGCACCGATAAGTTCGAGACGGACACGGAGTTGATCGGCACCGGCGCCGCGCATATCTTCGCGGAGATCGACCAGCCGGACACCAACTTCATCATGCGGCTCTGGGACTACGCCCCCAACGGCAAGCGCCAGCTCATCACCAGCGGTTACCTCAAGGCCTCGCACCGCGAGCTCGACGAGCGGTACCACCGAGGGCAATCCGTACCACCCGCACACGCGGTCAGTGCCGGTGGAACCGGGGAAGATCGAGGAGTACGTCCTGCGCCTCTACCCGTTCGCCAACACCTTCATGCCGGGCCACCGCCTGGTGGTGGAACTGTCCAACGACGAGCCGCTGGCCGACGAGCACAACGCGCTGCTGCCGCCGGATGCCTTCCACCTGCCGGTGGGCCGCCCCGTCACCCACAAGATCTACCGCGACGCCGCCCACCACTCCCGGCTCGTCCTGCCGTTCACCACGCGCTGACCCCTAGAGACAAACGCGCGACGCCGGATCCTGGTCAGTCGGCCAGGATCCGGTAGAGTGCGCGGCGGGTTTCGTCGAGCTTTTCCACCGCCGCGTTGCGCTGTTCTTCGGTTGCGGCGCTCCGGAACTGATGGATGACGCCCATCAGCTTTCCCACACTCTGGTGGAACGCCGGCCCCGAACCCTTCAGCCTCGCTGTTCCACGCGTTCTCAAGTTCCTCCGCATGCTCGGCCACGTAGGCCTTGCCGGCATCGGTGAGCGTGAAGTCCGTCCGCCTGCCCTCGCTGAGTGGCGTGATGAGATCCTCGTCCACCAGTTGCTGGAGTGTCGGATAGATCGACCCCGGGCTGGGCCGCCAGGCCCCGGACGTTTTCTCCGCGATGGTCTTTATCAGACCGTAACCGTTCGACGGCGCCTCGGCCAGGAGCGACAGGATCGCCCAGCGGACATCTCCCCTTCTGGCCCGCCGGGACCCTCGCCCAAAACCGGGCCAAACCCTCCGCCCGGGCCCGAACCCCGGGCCAAAACCGGGTCCAAAGCCGCCGCGCGGCCCAAATCCCGGGCCGAACCCTCCACCCGCGGTGCCCGTGCGGACCCCGGCGGCCCCTGCCCGCGCCCAAACTTTCCCCGCCCGAACGGCGGTTCCAAAAACTTGTCATCGTGAATGCCTTTCATGGTGGCATCGTCCCTTCATGTTCGCTGTCGAATACTTTCAGTGAACCTATCACCGATAGTTAACGATATATCGGTAGATATCGGTTGACAAGAGGCATTGGAAGATTCGTCTGAAAAATTGCGGCTTGGCATCAGTTCATCCAGCCTCTGGCTGCGGCACTGTCCCCGCGGCGTATCCTGTTCACACGTCGCTAGCTTGAGGGCTGATCAATGGCGAAGAAGAAACGCGAGCATCGGACGGCCGGGACCTTGGGAAGGATCCTCGGGTTCTTCACCGCGAGCGCCCTGTGCGGCGTCCTGGCCGCGAGCCTGGTTGTCCCGGCCGTCGCGGCGGCGGGCTTCGGCGTCAGCAACTCCATCAGCTTTTTCGACAGCTCCCCGAGAACTCACCGTTCTGCCGCCGTCGCAATCCACCAAAGTCCTCACCGCGGATGGTCAACCAGATCGCCACGTTCTACGCCGAGAACCGGATCAAGATCCCCCTGGACCAGATGTCCCCGTACATCAAGGACGCCGTTGTGGCCATCGAGGACAGCCGGTTTTATGAGCACCCGGGCATCGACCCGCAGGGCATCCTGCGGGCGCGATCTTCAACATGACCGCAGGCGGGCCGGCAGGGCGCGTCCACCATCACCCAGCAATACGTCACCAACGTGATCAACGAGGCCTGCTCTCCCAGGACAAACGGGATGAGGTGATCCTGAGCGGCCAGAAGAACATGGGCGACAAACTGCGGGAGATGAAGCTGGCCATCGCGCTGGAGAAGAAGTTCACCAAGGACCAGATCCTTGAGGGCTACCTGAACATCGTGTTCTTCAACAGCGACGCCTACGGAATCGAAGCGGCTGCCCGGTACTTCTTCAGCACCACCGCCAAGGACCTCACCCTGCCGCAGGCAGCCCTGCTGGCCGGGCTGGTCAACAGCCCCAGCTTCTACAACCCCGCGGTCAACCCGGAGAAGGCCCATCGGCCCGCCGCAACCAGGTGCTTGACGAGATGCTGGAACAGGACAAGATCACCCAGGCCGAGCACGACGCCGCCGTGGCCACCCCCATCGAGCTCAAGCTCAGCCCGGAACAGCAGGGCTGCGCCAACGCCACCATGGCACCGTACTTCTGCGACTACATCTCGCACCTCATCCTGAACAACCCGGCTTTCGGCACCAGCCTGGTCGAACGGGAGCGCAAGCTCTACCGTGGCGGCCTGACCATCACCACCACGCTGGACAGCCGGCTGCAGGCGGCTGCCCAGGCCCAGGTGGATGTCACGGCCGAGCCGAATCCTGACCGCTGGGGTGCGGCCCTGGTCTCGGTCCAGCCGGGTACCGGCAAGATCCTGGCCATGGCGCAGAACACGGTGTTCCTGCCGCGAAGGGGAAATTCGATACCCAGCTGAACTTCAACGTGGATGCCCGTGATCCGCAGGGCAACGACCTCAACGGAGCGGGCGGCTTCCAGCCAGGCTCCACCATGAAGCCCTTCACCTTCGCCGAGTGGCTGAACGAGGGCAAGTCATTGACGGCCGTGGTGGACGCTTCCCGGCGGGTGTATCCCGCTGGGCTTCCCGTGGCGCTCCAGCTGCGGAAAGGTGCTGGGCGCCTACAGCACGGCCCAGAACAACCCTGAGCTGGGCGCCGCCGATGACCTGCAGAACGCCGAAGAGGGCTTCTACCGCCCCATGCCCATCAACTACGGGCTGTACAACTCCATCAACACCGCCACGTTCGCCACCGCCGCCCAGCTCGATTTCTGCGGCATCCAGAAGATGGTGGACGCTGTAGGCCTGCACAGCGGCCTGGACGGCGCCCAGATCAACATGCACCAGCTGGGCAACCTGCTGGGCGCCATCGGCGTCGCTCCGCTCCATATGGCCAATGCGTTCGCCACCTTCGCCAGCGACGGCAAGTACTGCGTCCCCATCGCACTGCTGGAGGTCACCGACGTGACGGGCGCCAAACTGCCGGCGCAGACCGTCGACTGCCGCAGGGCCGTCAAACCAGCAGTTGCCCGCGGCGTCAACGCCGTGCTCCAGGACGTGCTGAAGGTCGGCTCCGGCTTCTGGATCAACCCCAAGATCCACGCCAAGATGCCCACTGCCGCCAAGACCGGCACCTCGAACAACAACGGCTCCACGTGGGTGGTGGGCTACACCTCGGGACTGTCCACGGCGTCCTTCTTCGGTGACGCGCTGGAGGGCCAGAACCGCCCCGGCCAAAAGGTGACCATCAACGGCAAGTACTACCCGCGGCTCGATGGCTGGATGATTGCCGGGCCGCAGTGGGTCAAGTACATGCTGAAAGCCGCACCGCTCTACGCCGCAAACCGGTTCCCGCCGCCGCCGGCATCCATGACGGCCCCACCCAGGCAGTCGCCCGCTCCGGCACCGCCGAGGGCTGCGCCCAAGCCTGCGCCGGCCCCTGCCCCGGCTCCCGCGCCAAAGCCCCGTCCCGGCTCCTGAACCCGCGCCGGATCCCGAGCCGGAACCTGATCCGAGCCGGAACCCGATCCGGATCCCGAGCCGGAGCCCGGCCAGCCAGAGCCAGATCCTGAGAACGCACGGGCCCTGCCTCGAATGCCCGAGGTTCCGGGCTTTCCGCCTCAGAACGGCTTCCCGGCCGGCTGAAACTGAGGTCCGACGACGGCGCGAGGCGGCCGCCGCCGTCGACCGTTCCGCTATGTGGTGCCGCGCCAGAGCCGCTGCCACCAGGACCGCGTTCGGTTCCGGTTCGGGCGGAGTGGCCTGGGCGCGGGCGGCGCGGCGTTCATTCCAGCGGGCCACTTCGGCGTCGACATCCCGCGTTTTGGTGATGACCGGCGGACCGCCCTGGAGCTGCCGCCGGGCGTCGATGACCCGGGCGTTGAAGTCAGTCAGCAGGTCCCGGACCTGCTTTTCGGTGAACTGGGCATCGAGCCGTCCGTCCAGTTCGGCGTCTTCGGTCCGGAGGAGGATGGCCTTGGGACCCAGCCCGCTGATGTTCTCGCGCTGGATCAGGCCCTTGACCCACCAGTCGGGATCGTAGGCCTCCCCCAGGCCCGGGATGGGCTTGCCCGCGTACTTGAGGTTGTCGAACTTTCCCTGCGCCATGGCGTCCCGGATCAGGTACTCCGCCCGCCGGGCATCGTCCACCTTCTTGCGCTTCTCCCGCTCCTTCGCCTCGGCCGCCTCAAGCTCGGCTTCCTCTTCGGCACTGATGCCCGCGCCGCGGTACGAACGCAGCTCGGCAGCCCGCTCCAGCCGGCGCCGAAAGTACCCCGCCCCGCCGCTCATAAGACACTTACCCCCTCCGTGCCGACCACAACGGTGCCGCTCGCCGTTGAATCCGGGTTCAGCATCCAGCCCATCCGCTTGGCACGGCTGAGGATCACGGCGCTTTCCACAAGCTCAATCTGCGGAATGCGCTGCTGGAGGGCCAGCTCGGCAGTCATCACATCCGAGAGCGACTTGAGCCACATGAGGATCACAAAATTTGTCCTCCCGCTGGTGGATGCGTTGAGCCGGACTGTCCGCAGGCTGCGGAGTTCCGCCGCGGCGGCCTCGTGCTGGCCCGGCGGCACGTTGGCGAACCACTGGCAGCTCACCGGATAGCCGGACAGGTTCTGCGCAATGTCGCACCGGAAGGTCAGCAGACCGCTGGAAATCACCCTGTTCAGCTGGCGCTGGACCGTCGCCGGGCTCCGGCCCAGGCTCCGGGCAATGTCCGCAGCGCTCGCCCGCCCGTCACGGGCCAGGAACGGAATCAGGTCCAGGTGGCTGGGCGGCAGCGGGGCGCCGGACCGCAGTCCCGCCGGGGCCACCTCCTGGCCCACCAGGGCCTGGAGGGCATTCTGCTTCGCAGGATCCAGGGCGTTCAGCCGCCACACATGGCCGGCGGAGTGCAGGCGGGTCCCCAGCGACGTGCGGTACTTCAGCAGTCCCCGGATTTCCTTGAACCGCGGAAGCACGTTGTCCGTGAATTGCTCCAGGGTGGGCGAAATGACGGTCAGCATGAGGTCCCTGTTACTCGCGGCTTCCTCCACAGTGACCACGTCCGGGATGGCGGCCAGCTCGGCGGTAACCTCGGCCCGCAACCGCATTTCGCAGTCCACATCCACCAGCGCCAGGCACATCTGCTTGGGGTCGCCGATCAGGTGCGCGGTGGTCCAGGCTGCCCCCGCGGACTTCAGCCTGTCCCAGCGGGCGGCCAGCGTGGTGGCGTGTACCCCCAGCACGTCCGCCGCATCCGACCAGCTGATGCGAGGTGCCACCTGCAGGACATTGATGAGGGCAAGGTCCTCCTCGCTGAGCATCACTTCGCATCACCTTCCGTTGCCGTGAATGATTTCTGCATTTTCCAGCATACTTTTGATTTTTTCCAGTAAGTTCCAAGGTTGTGAACCAGGTCACCCCACAATGGACAGCAGATCATCAACGGCGCATTCCAGAGGGAGAGCAGATGTCAATTACCACCGATGCCAAGGAGCTGCAGGCAGAGCTTGTCCAGCTTCGCCGTGAGCTGCACCAGGAACCCGAGACCGGCCTCCAGCTGCCCCGGACCCAGGAAAAGGTCCTCAAGGCGCTCGACGGCCTGCCGTTCGAAATCACCCTGGGCAAGAGCACGACGTCGGTCACTGCCGTCCTGCGCGGCAACGCACCCTCTGCGCTTGCCGCGAAACCTGAGGCGAAGCCGGCGGTCCTCCTCCGTGCCGACATGGACGGACTTCCCGTGCAGGAGCGGACGGGAGTTGAGTACTCGTCAAAAGTTGATGGCGCCATGCATGCCTGTGGCCACGACCTCCACACCGCCATGCTGGCCGGCGCGGCCACCCTGTTGGCCGAGCGCAGGGACCAGCTGGCCGGTGACGTGGTGCTGATGTTCCAGCCGGGAGAAGAAGGCTGGGACGGGGCATCCCACATGATCGCCGAGGGTGTACTGGACGCGGCCGGCCGCCGGGTTGACGCCGCTTACGGAATGCACGTCTTTTCGGCCCTGGAACCCCACGGCCGGTTCGCCACCAAGTCAGGGGTGATGCTCAGCGCGTCGGACGCCCTCACCGTCACTGTCCTTGGCGCAGGCGGCCACGGCTCTGCCCCGCATATTGCCAAGGATCCGGTGACGGCGGCGGCCGAAATGGTGACCGCCCTGCAGGTCATGATCACCCGCCAGTTCAACGTGTTCGATCCGGTTGTCCTGACCGTGGGTGTCCTCCAGGCCGGCACCAAGCGCAACATCATTCCGGAATCGGCCACCATCGAAGCGACCATCCGGACCTTCTCGGAGTCCGCCCGGGAACGGATGATGACCGCCGTCCCCACACTGTTGAAGGGCATCGCCTCTGCCCACGGACTGGAGGTGGACGTGGACTACCGTCACGAATATCCCGCCACCGTCAATGATGGCGACGAAACCCATACCGCCGAGAAGACCATTGAGAACCTCTTTGGAAGCTCGCGCCTCTCCCGCTGGGCCACCCCGCTCAGCGGATCCGAGGACTTCTCCAGGGTGCTCGCGGAAGTACCCGGCACATTCATCGGCCTCAGCGCCGTCGCCCCCGGCGCCGACCACACCGCCACCGCCTTTAACCACTCCCCGTACGCCGCCTTTGACGACGCCGTACTCTCCGACGGAACTGCGCTTTATGCAGAGCTGGCCGTCTCCCGCATCGCCGCCCTGGCCTCGGCCCACTAAGACCTCCCGGAGCACACCATGACCACCACTGCAGGCGTCCCCGCCGACGTCCAGGTACACAAGTCCCACCTGCGGACCCTCGTCGGCACCGGCATCGGCAACGCCGTTGAATGGTACGACTGGGCCATCTACGCCACATTCTCCCCCTTCATCGCGAGCGCCCTGTTCAGCAAGGCGGACCCGACGTCGGCCTTCCTGGCCACCCTGGCGATCTTCGCCGTGGGCTTCGTTGCCCGCCCGTTCGGCGGCTTTGTGTTCGGCTGGATCGGCGACCGGATCGGCCGCAAGACCTCAATGACCTTTGCAGTGGGCCTCGCCGCACTCGGCAGCCTGCTGATCGGCATCGCGCCCACCTTCGAAGCCGTGGGAGCTTTTGCCTCGGTCCTGCTGCTGATAGCCCGGCTCATCCAGGGCCTGGCCCACGGCGGGGAACTGCCGTCGTCGCAGACCTACCTCTCCGAAATGGCACCCAAGGAAAAGCGCGGTTTCTGGGCCACGCTCATTTACACCTCGGGCACGGTGGGCATCCTGGCCGGCACCATGCTCGGCGCCATCCTGTCCAACGTCCTGAGCACTGCTGACATGAACGCCTGGGGCTGGCGGATCCCGTTCCTCATCGGCGGCGCCCTGGGCCTCTATGCCCTGCTGATGCGGGCGCGCATGAAGGAGACGGCGGCCTTCGAGGCAGAATCACCCAAGGAAAAGCACGAGCCCATGTGGCCGCAGATCTACCGGCACCGCAAGCAGGCCCTGCAGGTCATCGGCCTGACCGTCGGCCTCACGGTGTCCTACTACATCTGGGGCGTCGTGACGCCCAGCTACGCGTCCTCGGTCCTGAAGATGGACCGCGGCGAAGCCCTCTGGGCCAGCGTGATCGCCAATATCCTCTTCATCGCCGCACTGCCGTTCTGGGGCAGGCTCTCGGACCGGATCGGCCGCAAGCCCGTCCTGATCATGAGCGCCGCGGGCGCCGCCCTGTTCCATTTCCCCATGACGTGGCTGCTCAAGGACTCCCCCTGGCAGCTCGCGGTCACCATGTCCGTGATGCTGTTCTTCATCGCCGGCAGCGCCGCGATCGTCCCGGCCGTTTACGCCGAACTGTTCCCCACCAAGATCCGTACCGTCGGAGTGGGCGTCCCCTACTCCATCTGCGTCGCGGCCTTTGGCGGCACGGCACCCTACCTGCAGGCCTGGCTCGGTTCGATCGGACAGGCCAACCTGTTCAATGTCTATGCGGTGATCCTGCTGGCCATCAGCATCGCGTTCGTCTTCACCATCCCTGAGACGAAGGGCAAGGACCTCACCCTCTGATCCACGCCGACGGCGGGCCCTCACCCGAGGCTTGGCGGCAACCCTCTCTCACTTAATGCGGGAAAAACAGGAACCCTCTCTCACTTTCCTCAAGAAAGTGAGAGATGGTTCCGGTAGAACCGACATTAAGTGAGAGAGGGTTCCGGTAAAACCGACATTAAGTGAGAGAGCGTCCGTGTTGGTCGGCGGCGCGCACAATGTCCAGCAGCACGCACTGCCTGTACCAGCAAACTCTGCCTGTACCGGTAGGCGCTGCCTGCGCCGGCCGGGCCGGCTGACAGGGCCCGCTTCATAGATGCCCGCTTCATAAATAACAGTCCGCGCTCCCACAGGGTAAGTCTTGTGGGAGCGCGCCCTGCTTAACCACAGCACCCTACTTTGAGGACCCAGATGAACGCCCACGCTGCCAGCCAAGACCCCCCGCCCCTCACCTTCTTCTGCGCGTTTGCGCTCAAGCAGGCCGTGGAGGACACCATTCTCCCCGCCTACCTCCAGGCCGGCGGGACCCCGGTCGAGGCGGTGTTCGAGCCAACGTTCCGGCTGCTGACGCGGATCGAAGCCGGAGCCCGGCCGGACGTGATGGTGGGGATCACCGGCTCGCTGGCGGACCTCGTTGCAACGGGCATTGTGGCGGAGCCCAGGCCCGTCGCCCGGACCGGCGTGGGCGTGGCAGTCCCGCCGGACGTGCCCGTCCCGGATATCAGCAGCGTGGACACCTTCATCACCGCTGTGACGAACGCACGCTCAGTGGCCTACTCCCGCAGCGGCCCCAGCGGCATCTACTTCGCCGGCCTGCTGGAACGGCTGGGCATTGCGGAGCAGGTCAAGGCCCGGGCCACCGTGATTGATTCCGGGCCGACGGCGGTGGCGCTGCTGGACGGCCGCGCCGACCTCGCCATCCACCAGCTCAGCGAACTGATCCTCGTTCCGGAGGCCGTCATCGTTGGCCCGCTCCCGGAGGCCATCCAGGAGTACACGGACTTCTCGACGGCGTTGGGCACCTCAGCTGCCCGTCCCGCCGAAGCCGCGGGGCTGCGGGACTTCCTGCACGGCACGGAAGCCAGGGCCGCCTACGCGGCCAACGGACTGGATGCTAGCTGAGCCGCATTCAGCCCGATGGGGGCGTGAACTGGCTGGCGGTAAATTCCGCCCCCTGCGGGTCACGGATCAACGCAGCGCGGGTCCACTCGGTGTCGTCCTCACTGAGGACCTGGCCGCCGAGCCGCCTGGCGTCAGCCACCGTCTGATCCCGGTCGGCCACGGCGAAAGCGACATGCCAGTGTGGCGGTTCGCCCGGGGCGACAGGTGCGAACCAGGCGACCGCGTCCTCGAATCCGGGCGGTGTGCTGACATCAGCCTGCCGCTGCCTGATGTCCGGATCGGTTGTGGCTTCAAGGTGGTCGCCATACCCCGGCCTGCGGACCATCGTCCCGAAGTCCATATCGTCGAACTCCCAGCCGAACGCTTCGCGGTAAAACGCTATGGCCGCGCTTTGATCGCCCGTGTGGAGGTCGCTGAAGTTCCACGATCCAGGCTCGTTGACCGCCTGGGCGCCCAGCCGCCGCCTGGCCTGCCAGATCCGGAATGCAACGCCCTCGGGATCGGAGAGCACGGCGCCGCGGCCGCCCTCTCCGGCATCGGCGGGCGCTGACACCACGGTGGCACCGGCGGCCACCAGCCGCCGGGCGGCCGCATCCGCGTCGTCCACGGCAACATAGGTGCTCCACGTCGCGGTATCGCCGTCCGTGCGGGTCAGCCCGCAGACGTCCCTGCCGCCCAGCTTGGCGATGAGGTAGCGTTCCAGGCGCGCCTGGCGGCATGGCCTCCTCGAACGTCCAGCCAAACAGCCCGCCGTAGAATTCAGCGGCCGCGTCGACATCCGGCTGCTCAGTGTCGATCCACGAGGGGACGCCCGCTGGGTAGGTTCGTTGAGTCATGACTCGCTCCCGTGCATGCAGAAAGCCTACCGAGCCATGACCCGGCCGGGTACCCCGCCCGGTGAAGATCGGAACCGATCTTCACCGTAAAGGCGGGAGTACGACGGCGGGACCTCCCGCCGTCGTAATCCCGCCTTTTGCGTGAATCCCCTCAGCCAGGCCGTCAGGTTCGGGCGTGCTCGGCGAGGACGGCGTCGATCTGGCCCATGGCCTCGCGCATGCCCTCTTCCATGCCCATCTGCATCATCTGCTCCATCTGCTCTTCGGACTCGAACGTGGACATAACGGTCATCCGGGTGCGGCCGCCGAGGTCTTCGAGGTCAACGGCCGCATGCGCGCTTCCCATGGCGTCCACCGGAGCGCCGGACTCATCAGCGAAGCCGTCATCGAACTCGAGCTTGCGGGGCGCCTCGATGGCGGTGAAGCGCCACCAGCCACGCGGCTTCTCGCCTTCAGGGGTGGTCATGTAATAGTCGGCCTTCCCGCCGGGCTGGAAGTCGAACCGGTCAAACGTGGCCGGATAGTTGGGCGGACCCCACCAGCGCTCAAGCTGCCGGGGGTCTTCCCAGATCTGCCAGACGCGTTCGACGCCGGCGTCGAACTCCGCCACGAGGGTCAAGCTGAGTGCCTCGAGATTCTTGGTGGAACTGATAACAGGCATTGCCGTACCTTCCTTATCCTTCAGCCAGAATGTCCGCGATCCGCTCTGCACGCTGCCGCCAGATCGCCTCGTACTCATCGAGCAGCCGGCGGGCCTTCGCCAAACCTTCGTGATTGCCCCGCACGATCTGCTCCCTTCCGCGCTTCTCCTTGGTGACCAGGGAAGCGCGCTCCAATACCGCCACGTGCTTCTGGACGGCGGCGAAACTCATGGCGTACAGCGCAGCCAGGCCGGAGACGGAGTACTCCGCCACGGTCACCCGCCGGACGATGTCCCGGCGGGTGGCGTCCGCGAGAGCCTGGAACAGGCGGTCTACGTCCGCATCACTAAGCTGATCTACAACCATTTGGTTGTACGATACGCCGGGCCCGTCGGCGCGTCAAGGGGTTTCAGATAACCCCGCAGGGCCCCCGAGTAAGCTGGAGGAAGCACCCACACCGCCAGCCCGAGTTCCGCGGAGGCCAGCATGAGCCAGCGCTCCAAAACAGAATCCGACGTCAGGCCAGGCCCCGCCACCAGGCCGGCCGGCACTTCGCTGCGGCTGATCCCGGCAACGCTCGTCTCGGCGTCGGGCTTTACCCTCTTTGCCCTGGAAAACCGGCTCGTCGGCTTTATCCTGTTGGCGGCCGCCCTGGTAGTGGCAGGATTCATCAGCCGCCGGCTGCTTCTCGACCTCGCCCTGATAGGCGTGGGACTGACGGCCATGAGCGCCGTTCCCATCACCACGGACATCAGCACCGGACACATGCTGGTCATGGGCACCGCGATGATCGTCGCCGTCGGCGTTCCCTACGCGGTCTCCAGGTACTTCACCAAGGACCACGCCATCAGCTTCCCCCTCCGGACCGGTGAGCCGTGGACCCGTGCAGAGAAGTGGTACCTGCTGGCCGTTCCGGCGCTGGGTTATGCAGTGCTCCCCGTCTACATGATCAGCACGGGTGTCTACCGGAACTGGCCGGCAGTCAGCGATCCGGAGGGCATCGGCCGGCTGTTCCTGGGCACCAACGCGCTGGGTATCTGGGACGAGCTGTTCTTCATCTGCACCGCGTTCACGCTCCTGCGTCGGCACCTTCCGGACTGGCAGGCCAACCTGCTGCAGGCCGTACTTTTTACGTCGTTCCTCTGGGAGCTGGGGTTCCACGCGTGGGCGCCGTTCTTCATCTTTCCGTTTGCCCTGCTGCAGGCGAAGCTCTTCACCATCACCCGCTCGCTGACGTACATCGTGGCCATCCACCTGCTCTTTGACTTCGTCCTGTTCCTGGTCCTGGTGCACGCGCACAACCGGGCGTGGATCGACATTTTCCTTTACTGAGCACTGTTGAGGCGACGGTTTACGCGCGCCAGGCGGTGCCGTAACAGCCCGCGACATGCACGTGCAATCGATCACACTTTCGCCGTTTCGGTTGTCAAAGCCCCGGCTCACCATGAACCATGAAATAAGGGCCACGTGCCCCACACACCTAAACCAGCAATCCTCACCGACGAGGATGCGGCCCTATCAAGGATGACCGGGCCGTCAACTGCTAGAGCGAAAGTACTGACAATGACGTTTGATTCCAGCCACTCTGTAACCCTCAAAATCTGGGACCGCACTGCGATCGACCACACCCTCGACGCCGCAGCGCAGGACCTCTCCACCAAGGCAAACACCACCAAGTGCCGCATCGCAGTCCACGCCAGCGGCCCCAACACCTTCACGCTGAGCGTCCGCAGCGACGATCGCCAGCTGGTCACCGTCTAAGACGGTCGCCCAAAGCTCAAAGCGGACGACGCCGGAACCTCCTTTGGTTCCGGCGGTCGTCCGCTTTCTGTTTTTTCGGGGCCACAGTTCGGAAAGCGGTTGACACTTACGGCAGCTTACGATTGACTTTTTACACATGCTGAAATAACAGTTCCACGATGCGAAATGAAATAGCCGCATAGCCTACACCGTGGATGCCAGCATCAAAATATGAGGATCTGTTATGCACCTTGAACAGTTCAACACGGCCAGCCTCCCGGAGGCCGTCGATTTCCTGCGCCCCTGCCTGGACGTCCAGCGCTGGATCGAAGATCTCGCCGACGCGCGGCCCTATTCGACTCCTGAAGCACTCCTGACGGCCGGCCGCAACGCCGCCAATCCGTTCACCGGTGCCGAAATTGACGCAGCGCTCGCCCACCATCCGCGGATCGGCGAAAAGGCTCGGGGCGACAGCGCCGAAGCCAAAATGTCGCAGTCCGAACAGGCCGGGCTGGGCGAGGCCGACGCCGCCGTCGCCCAGGCGCTGGCGGACGGCAACAGGGCCTACGAGGAGAAGTTCGGCCAGGTCTTCCTGATCCGCGCCGCCGGCCGCAGCCGCGAGGAGATCCTGGCTGCCCTCAACGCCAGGCTCGCCCACACGCCCGAGCAGGAACAATCAATCATTGACCAGCAGTTGCGGGAAATCGCAGTGCTCCGACTCGAAGGGCTGCTCAGCAAATGACCACCTCCCACGTCACCACCCACGTGCTTGACACCGGCTCCGGCAAACCCGCGGCGGACGTCCCGGTAACCCTTAGCGTGCTCGACGGCGCGGTTTGGGCGCAGATCGCCGACGGCGTTACCGACGGAGACGGGCGCATCAAACAACTTGGACCGGACCGCCTGGCTACAGGGACGTATCGCCTGGCCTTCGACACGGGCAAGTACTTCGCCGCCACTGGCACCGAAACGTTCTTCCCGGAAGTGACCCTCACGTTCGGCGTGGTGGAGTCGGAAGCCCACTATCACGTGCCGCTCCTCTTGAGCCCGTTCGCCTACTCCACCTACCGGGGCAGCTGAGCCGGCCTTTTAGCCTGACCGGCTGCACATTCTCGATTAGCGGTTCAGCGGCACTGCCGCTGAACCGCTGTTTTGTCCCGCAAAGCAAGGAACCCCGCCCTATCAGGGGCAGGGTTCCTTGCTGTTGGCCAGCGGATCGGCCGGGGATGTGGCAGTTACTTCCTGTGCCCTGCGTCGGATGACGCGTCAGGCGCAACGGCGGCGTGGGTGGGCCGCCTCATGTGGAACTCGGGGATGTCCTCGGGGTTCGGCCCGCCGCGGAACTTGGGGGACGGTTCCTGGCCGCCGCTGATCCGCTCCAGCTCCTGGTCCTCGAAGTCGTCCTCGACTCCGAGCATGATGGCGGAATCGTGGTTGGTGATTTCGCCCTTGAATGCCCTGAGCATCACGCTCCGGTCGAACTGGCCTTCCCACTTGGAGACGACGAACGTGGCCACGCAGTTGCCCAGCAGGTTCACCACCACGCGCATGGAATCCATGAGCCGGTCGGCACCGAGGAGCAGGGCCACGCCGGCAACCGGGAAGATCCCGAGGGCCGCGGCGGTGGCGGAGAGCGCCAGGAACGATGAACCGGGCACGCCGGCCATGCCCTTGGAGGTCAGCAGCAGCACGCCGAGCGCAGCCAGCTGCTGGCCGAGGTCCAGGTTGTGGCCGAAGGCCTGCGCCAGGAAGAGCAGCGAGATCGAAAGGTAGATCGCGGCGCCGTCGAGGTTGAAGGAGTAGCCGGTGGGAACCACCAGGCCGGTGGTGGCGCGGGAGCAGCCGGCGTTGGTCAGTTTGGTCATGATGCGTGGCATCACGGCTTCGGTGGAGGCGGTGCCGAGTGCCAGCAGGAATTCCTCGCGGGTGTACTTCAGGAAGTGCCAGAGCGGGACGCGGGCGAAGCTCCAGGCTACGAGGAACAGCAGGCCGATGAAGACGATGGCCGCGCCGTAGCAGGCGGCAATGAGCTTCGCATAGGTGCCGAGCGTATCGAGCCCGTACTGGCCGATGATGAAGGCCATGGCCCCGAAAGCGCCGATCGGTGCCACCTTCATGATCCAGGACATGATCTTGAAGATGAGTTCCAGGACGGTGTCCATGAGGCTGATGACCGGCATGCAGCGTTCGCGTCCGATGACCACGATGGCTGCGCCGAAGAAGACCGAGAAGAACAGGACCTGCAGGAGGCTGTTGTTCGCGAACGCGCCGATGACGCTGGTGGGAATGACGTCCAGGATGAAGGCCGCGGCGTCCTTGGGCACGGCATGGCCGGTCTTGGCGTCCAGGGCTTCCTGGGAAAGTGTGCTGGGGTCGATGTTCAGCCCGGCACCGGGCTGGACGATGTTGCCTACGATCAGGCCGAAGACCAGCGCGAAGAGCGTGGCCGCGGTGAAGTAGAGAAGGGCTTTGACTCCGACCCTTCCGACCGCCTTGACGTCGCCTACGGCTGAGATGCCGGTGACGATCACCAGGAAAATCAGCGGCGCGATGATCATTTTGATGAGCTGGATGAAGCCATCACCGAGCGGCCTCAGTTGTGAGCCGAGGTCCGGCCAGAAATGTCCGATAAGAACACCTGCCACGACGGCGATCAGAATTTGGAAGAAGAGCGACCTATACAGGGGCTTCTTCTTCGACGGCGCCGAACTCGCCTTCAGCGCCGCGGAATCTGGGATCTTCATTGATCTGTACCTATCAATCGGGAACAGCCCCGGAAATCGGGGTCTGTTTCCAACGTAACCCCGGTCACACTATTCCGCAAGAGGAAAATCAAATTCCGCAATGTGAAAATTAAGGTGCACGGATGCAGGCACGCAAAAGGGCCGCGATGCCGGCGGCCGCCGCGGGTGAACCACCCGGGCGGACGTCCGCAGCGCAGCGGAAGGGTAAGGGTGCCGTCGCTAGCCGCGGCCGATGAACGGCATTCCGGCAGCGGTAATTACCACGGAGCCCACACTCGCAGACGGCGGCATGCCCGCCATCAGGAGCACGGCCCGCGCGGCGTCCTCCACGGGGAACATCGGCTCGACTTTCCGCGAGCCGTCGGCCTGGAGCGCGCCCGAGCCGACGCCGATGGTGTCCATGATGTCGGTGGCGGTGTTGCCGATGTCGATCTGCCCGCAGGTGATTCCGAAGGCCCTGCCATCCAGCTCGATGCTTTTGGTCAGCCCCGTCATGGCATGTTTGGTCACGGCGTAGGCCACGGTCCTGGGCCGGGGTGAGTGCGCGGAGATGGAGCCGTTGTTGATGATCCGGCCGCCCTGCGGCTGCTGCGTCTTCATGGCCCGGACCGCGGCGGCAGCGCACAGCATTGAGCCCGTCAGGTTCACAGCCAGCACGGCCTCCCAATCGGCTAGGGCAATTTCGTCCACCGATGCCGCCGGGCCGAACACGCCCGCATTGTTGAACAGGACATCGACCCTCCCCCACCGCCGAATAACACCGTCGAAAAGCCGCTCGACGTCGTCGGGCCGGGTGACGTCGCAGGGCACCACCAGGGCGTCGGGATGACCATCCGCCGTGTCCAGGAGCTGAGCCTCCCGCCGTCCGGCAAGGGCCACGCGGTAGCCGTCCGCCAGCATCTGCCGGACCACCGCCCGGCCTATGCCCGATCCGGCTCCGGTGACGACGGCGACCCGGGGGTCTGCGGGCGGGCGGGAGTTGCTCATGGGATGCCTTTCAGGACGGGTGCGGTCAGCGCGCCGCCTCGGCGACGGCGGGGGCGGCGGCCGGGCAGCGGCCCTCGGGGCCGCCACGGCGGACAAGGGCCAGCCTATGACAGTCTTCGGCCGCGGCGCGGCGTAGGTGCGGACCTTGGACGTGGACAGTCCCATGCGGACCAGGCCTTCGGCGATGGTCACCGCCGAGGCCACGCCGTCCACCACGGGGACGCCGGCGCGATGCCGGATCGCCTCGTCAAGCCCGGCCATGCCGCCGCAGCCCAGGACAATAACCTCGGCCTTGTCGTCCCGGACAGCGATCAACGCCTGTTCAATGATGGCCTCGACAGCCCGCTCCGGCTCCTCCTCGAGCTCCAGCACGGCCATCCCACTGGCCCTGACGGACGCACACCTCGCGTCGAGGCCGGCCAGCTTCAGCCGGTCCTCGATCAGCGGCACTGCCCGGTCCAGGGTGGTGATCACGGAATATTTGTGGCCGAGGAACATCGCCGTCGAGGCGGCGGCCTCGGTGATGTCGACGACGGGCACGTCCAGGAGTTCCTGCAGGCCCTCCCGGCCGTGCTCGCCGTAGCCGGCCTGGATGACGGCGTCGAACGGCTCCGGGTAGCTGACCACGGCGTCCATCACGGCGATGGCGGCGAGGTAGCTTTCAAAGTTTCCCTCGCACGAATCCGCGCCGAAGCTGGGCGTCAGCCCCACGATCTCCGTCCCGGGCGCGGCGACGCTGCGGGCCTGGGCGGCGATGGAATCGGTCATGGACTGCGTGGTGTTCACGTTGGCAACGAGGATGCGCATGGTTTCCTTTGCTGGTTCAGTGCGTCGGTGCTGGACGGCATGTCAGTGCGTGCTGGCGATGGCGATGGCTTCACCGTCAACGTCGTCGAACTGCTGCGTACGGTCCGCGATCAGGTAGTAGGTCAGGGCACCCAGGCCCGCGCCGAAGAACCAGGCGAACGGGGCCGCGGCTTCCAGTGCCGGAACGAAGGCGACAAGGATCGCGACGGCGGACGCCGGCAGCAGCGCGATGATCGCCTTGGGATTGACGCCCTTTTTGTAGAAGTACGCGCCGGCAGGGCTTTCGCTGTAGAGCTCGGGGACGTTGACTTTTCCGCGGCGGAGCAGCCAGTAGTCGGCCATCACCACGCCGAACAGGGGCCCCAGCAGGGCGCCGAGGCCGCCGAGGAAGTACACAATCACCAGCGGATTGTTGTAGAGGTTCCACGGCAGGATGACCAGGCCGATGGTGCCGCTCACCCAGGCTGCCTTCCGGAAGTCGAGGTGCTTCGGGAACAGGTTGGTGAGGGCGTAGACCGGTGCCACGAAGTTGGCCATCAGGTTCACGGCGATGGTCAGGATGAGGATGGCCAGGCAGGCAAGGACCAGCAACAGCGTGTTCGGAATGCTCTCCACAATGTCCGACGGCGTTTCGATGATGGTGCCGTTGATCTTGTACTGTCCGCCGGCCAGGACCACCACAATGGCGCCGAAGAGCAGCATGTTGATGGGGATACCCCAGAAGTTGCCTCGGATGATCGACTTTTTGGACACGGCGGAGCGGGTGAAATCGCAGAAGTTCAGCACAAACGTGCCGTAGATGGACACCCACAGGGCGCCCCCGGCGAAGATGGTCCGCCACATCTCGCCACCTTCCAGGCCGCGGATGCCGGTCCACTGGATGGCGCCCTTGGCCTCGATGAACACCCAGGCCGCGAGCAGCACCATGGTGAGGAGGATGACGGGCCCGGCGAACGCTTCGTATTTGCGGATCATCTCCATGCCGAAGCTGACGATCACGAGCTGGACGATCCAGAGGGAGGCGAAGGCGATCCAGCCAAGCGTGGACAGGCCGAGGATGGAGTTGGTGTCCAGCTCATGCAGCGACGGAACCATGGCCACGAGCATGACCCGCAGCACCACAGAGGCAAGGAAGGTCTGGATCCCGAACCAGGCCACGGCCACGGCGCCGCGCAGCAGGCTGGCGAGCTGGGCGCCCCGGATGCCGAAGCTGATCCGGCTCATGACCGGGAACGGCACACCGGTCTTTTGGCCCATAAACCCGGAGAAGCTGAGCAGGGCAAAGAGCAGGACGGCGCCGATGGCAAGGGCCGCGAGGATCTGCCAGCCGCCAAGGCCCAGCGAGAAGAGGCCGACGGCGAACGCGTAGTTGCCGAGGCTGTGCACGTCATTCGCCCACAGGGTAAAGATGCTGTAGCCGGTCCAGCGGCGGCCCTGCCGCTTCGTCGGGGCGAGGTCCACGTTGTAGAGGCCCGGACTGATGGCCTGGCCGGAGGCGGTGCTTGCTGTTTGACACAGGGCGTCGATGCCCGTGGCGGGGTGAATCGGCTGGCCCGACAACGCTGTCGGGGTGGGAGCCGGTTCGACACCGACCGGTGGAGTCGTGTGCATCTGGATCTCCGATTCTGGGATTTCCGCGGTGGTGAGCCCCGATCAGACGATCTCTGCTGTTATTCCACATCGCGAAATGAAGTTATTGAATAGTGAAATAATGGTATGAGCTGGATCACCCTCGGTCAAGGCTTGCCGGTTCGAATGGCGGTCACAAACTGTTCACAGCGGAGCCAGCGCCCAGGCGCGGGCCTGACGGCCGGGTCATGTTGACCTAGGTCCTATCCGCTCGATAATCTCGAATGGCAAAATTGTTTTCTCACAATACGAAAACATAAGCCCACCCTTCAACGATGAAACGAGGCTGACGTGGCTGCAGGAGAAGATACCTCCCATATCCTCAGCGGGTTGACTAACCAGCTGCCTGATCGTGATCCGGAAGAGACCGCCGAATGGGTTGAGTCCCTGGACGCGCTGATCAGGGAACAGGGCACCGAGCGTGCCCAATACATCATGCGGAGCCTGCTGCAGCGTGCCGGCGCGCAAAGCGTGGGCGTGCCGATGGTGACCACCACGGACTACGTGAACACCATCCCGGTGGACCAGGAAGCACCGTTCCCCGGCAACGAGGAATACGAACGCCGCTACCGCGCCTACATGCGCTGGAACGCCGCGATCATGGTGCACCGGGCCCAGCGGGCCAACATCGGCGTGGGCGGGCACATCTCCACCTACGCCGGCGCCGCGACCCTGTACGAGGTGGGCTTCAACCACTTCTTCCGCGGCAAGGACCACCCCGGCGGCGGTGACCAGGTCTTCTTCCAGGGCCACGCCTCCCCCGGCATGTACGCCCGGGCGTTCATGGAAGGCCGGCTCACCGAGGAGGACCTGGACGGGTTCCGGCAGGAAAAGTCCAAGGAAGGCCACGCGCTCTCCTCCTACCCGCACCCGCAGGCTGATGCCGGAGTTCTGGGAATTCCCCACCGTGTCCATGGGCATCGGCCCGATGAACGCGATCTACCAGGCCCAGTCCAACCGGTACCTGCACAACCGCGGCCTCAAAGACACCTCGGACCAGCAGGTCTGGGCGTTCCTGGGCGACGGCGAAATGGACGAGCCCGAATCCCGCGGCCTGCTCCAGCTCGCCGCGAACGAGAACCTGGACAACCTGAACTTCGTGATCAACTGCAACCTCCAGCGCCTGGACGGGCCGGTGCGCGGCAACGGCAAGATCATGCAGGAACTCGAAGCGTTCTTCCGCGGCGCGGGCTGGAACGTCATCAAGGTCGTCTGGGGCCGGGAGTGGGATGACCTGCTCACCAAGGACTCCGACGGTTCGCTCGTGAAGATCATGAACGAAACCCCGGACGGGGACTACCAGACCTACAAGGCCGAATCCGGCGGGTTCGTCCGCGAACACTTCTTCGGCAAGGACCCCGCGGACCAAAGACCTCGTCGCGGACCTGACCGATGACGAGATCTGGAACCTCAAACGCGGCGGCCACGACTACCGCAAGGTCTACGCCGCCTACAAGGCAGCCACCGAATTCAAGGGCAAACCCACCGTCATCCTCGCCAAAACCGTCAAGGGCTACGGACTCGGACCGAGGTTTGAGGGGCGGAATGCCACGCATCAAATGAAAAAACTGACGGTGGAGGATCTGAAGGAATTCCGGGACTATCTCCGGATCCCCATTTCGGACGCACGGCTTGAAGAGGACCCCTATAGCCCGCCCTACTTCCACCCCGGCGCGGATGCCCCTGAGATCGCTTATCTCCTTGAACGGAGGAGCGTGCTGGGCGGCGCGGTCCCGGAACGGCGTCCGAACCACCAGGCCGTTGAACTGCCGGAGGCCAAAACGTATGAGGTCGCCAAGCGCGGCTCCGGCAAGCAGCAGGCAGCCACCACCATGGCGTTTGTCCGGCTCCTCAAGGACCTGCTCCGCGACAAGAAGTTCGGGCACAGGATTGTTCCCATCGTGCCGGACGAATCACGGACCTTCGGCATGGATGCGTTCTTCCCGACCGCCAAGATCTACAATCCGGGCGGCCAGAACTACCTGTCCGTAGACCGCGACCTGGTCCTGGCCTACAAGGAATCAGCCCAGGGCCAGCTGATCCACCCCGGCATCAACGAAGCCGGCGCCGTGGCAGCCTTCACCGCCGCCGGCACCGCCTACGCCACCCACGGCGTGCCGCTGATCCCGGTCTACGTGTTCTACTCCATGTTCGGCTTCCAGCGCACCGGCGACGCCTTC
This sequence comes from uncultured Actinomycetota bacterium, assembly GCA_963741285.1. Lineage (GTDB taxonomy): Bacteria > Actinomycetota > Actinomycetes > Actinomycetales > Micrococcaceae > Arthrobacter. The sequence continues at coordinate 62,283 of CAVUHH010000024.1, read as the reverse complement.
TGGGCCGCCGCGGACCAGATGGCCCGCGGCTTCATCATCGGCGCCACCGCCGGACGCACCACCCTCACCGGTGAAGGCCTCCAGCACGCCGACGGCCACTCCCCGCTCCTCGCCTCCACCAACCCGGCAGTGGTCACCTACGACCCCGCCTACGGCTACGAAATGGGCCACATCATCCGGGACGGCATCGAGCGGATGTACGGGGAACAGCCCGACGGTACCGGAACATCCTCCGACAAGAACCTGATGTACTACCTCACCGTCTACAACGAGCCCATCACCCAGCCGGGCGAGCCGGAGAACCTCGACGTCGAAGGTGTGCTGAAGGGCATCCACCGGGTATCGGCGTCGGACGTTGACGGTCCCAAGAGCCAAATCCTGGCGTCCGGCGTCTCAGTTCCGTGGGCGCTGGAAGCCCAGCGGATCCTGGCCGAGGACTGGGGCGTCTCAGCCGACGTCTGGTCCGTCACGTCCTGGAACGAACTGCGCCGCGACGGCCTCGCTGCGGAGGAAGAAGCGTTCCTCAACCCCGGCCAGCCTGCCCGGATCCCCTTCGTGGCGCAGCAGCTGGCCGATGCGCAGGGGCCCGTGGTGGCCGTCTCGGACTACATGAAGGCCGTCCCGGACCAGATCCGCCAGTTCCTCCCCCACCAGTTCGCCACCCTCGGAGCCGACGGGTTCGGCTTCTCCGATACGCGCTCCGCAGCCCGGCGGTACTTCAAAAACGACACGCACTCCATCGTCGTGAAGACACTGCAGCTGCTCGCGGCGAGGGGCGACGTCGAGGAGGGCGCGCCGTCGTACGCCATGGACCGCTACAAGCTCCTGGACGTGAACGCCGGCACCACTGGCGGAGCGGGAGGGGACGCCTGACCTGCGCATCCAGACGACAGTTGACGGCAGTGTCCCAACGGACGCTGCCGTCAACTGTCATGTGGCTGGATAGGCTGGGCTGATGGCTGACTTCCAGGAACCGAGGACGACGGCGGTGCTGCTGGCCGCCGGTTCCGGGTCCCGTCTGGGGCTGGGACCCAAGGCCCTGCTGCCGTTCCGTGGCCGCACACTCGTGGAGGTGCTCGCCGGTGTGCTGCTCGCCGGCGGCTGCCGGGAGGTTGTGGTTGTCCTCGGGGCCGACGCCGTGAGGGTCGCAGAGATCGCCGATCTGGCCGCGTACACCGTCGTCCAAAATCCGGACTGGCAGACCGGAATGGGCGGCTCGTTCCGTATGGGGGTGGCGGCCGCAACCACCCGCGACCATGTGCTCATTGCCCTCGTGGACCAGCCGGGCCTCACGGCAGATATTGTCGCCCGGCTCCTGATGCACCACCGGCCCGGCCGGGTGACCGCCGCGGCCTACCGCGGTGCGGACGGCGTCGCTCCGGCGTGGCCATCCGCTGCTGCTGGACGCAACCCTGCGTGCCCAGGCGGCGGAATCAGCAACGGGCGACGCCGGGGCACGCGTCTTCCTCCAGGCGCACCCGGAGCTGATCGACCTGGTGGACTGCGGCGACCTTTCCGGCGGCGAGGACCTGGACACGCCGGACCAGCTGCGGCTGCTGGAGTAGTGGCTAGCCCCGCATCCCGGCCGAGATCAACTCCTCGAGTCCCCGTTTGAAACCGGACCGCCCGCCGTGGGCGGGATGCCTGACCTTCGGCGCGTCCAGGCCGCTGCGAGCCAGGCTGCGGTGCGCCACGTTGCCCACGGCCACCACGGTTTCAATGGGGAACAGTTCGGCCAGCGACTGCCAAAAGGGAGTTCCGAGGCCTGCCTCGGCTGCCGTCGGCGTGCGGTTGGTCAGTGGCTGGTCCGGTACGCAGGTGTGCCACGGGCAGGCGCTCCACAGCAGGGGAAGAAACTCCAGTTCGGACAGGACTTCCCACATCACCGTGGCGGTCGGCTCGGCCGCCACGCCGGCCGCCCCGGCCGGCAGCACGTAGCCCTTCCCCGGCCCGAACAGTCCGAAACTGTTGGCTGGCCCCTCGAACATGGTGCGGTTGGTGAAGGGAACGCCGGTGATCCTCATGCCCCTGAAGCCAGGGGCTTCACCCAGCAGCAGCACCTTAGGAGAACGGTCCAGCATTTCCTGGAGATATGCCTCCAGGTTCCGCCGGCGGTGGGCATTGGCCGGGTCGGTGTGATCGAAGAAGTTGTTCCGCCCGGGTCCTGACGGCACGGCCGAGAGCCGCTCCACGAAGTCGCTGACGGAAGATGCGCTCAGCGCAACGGCCCTCACGTGACGAGCGCACGAGGCAGGGTCAGGCTGCGCTTACCAGCGCGGGTGGACAGCGTCCCGGAAGTAGTGGTCGTAGATCCAGCGGACACCTTCGTCGAACTCTTCAGTGATGACTGACCGAAGCCGCGGCAGCATTCGCCGTGGCCTGGTCCACGTTGCGTGCGCCCGGGGATCACGGAGGTGACGCCGTCCTGCGCGGCGATCCAGGCGATGGCCGCCTGGGCGGTGCTTGCACCCGCTGGGACCAGCTGCTCGAACTCGGCCACGGCCTTCAGCCCCAGCTCGTAGTCCACGCCCGAGAACGTCTCGCCGACGTCGAACGATTCGCCGTTGAGGTTGTAGTTGCGGTGGTCGTCCGCTGCGAAGGACGTGTCCTTGGAGTACTTTCCCGTGAGGAGGCCTGATGCCAGGGGAACGCGGGCGATGATGCCCACGCCGGCGGCCTTCGCCGCGGGCAGGACCTCGTCCAGCGGCTTCAGCCGGAAGGCGTTGAGGATGATCTGGACGGATGCGGTGCCTTCATGCCGGATGGCTTCCAGGGCCTCGTCCGTGCGTTCCACGCTGACGCCGTAGTTGCGGATGGCACCTTCGGAGACCAGGGTGTCCAGCGCGTCATACACCGCGGCGCTGCTGTAGACGGCGGTGGGCGGGCAGTGCAGCTGGACCAGGTCCAGGGTGTCCGTGCCCAGGTTTCTGCGGGACCGGTCCACCCACTGGCGGAAGTTGGCCAGCGTGTAGTTCTCCGGCTGACTGGTCCACGCGGCGGCCCATCTTGGTGGCCACGGTGATGTCCAGCCCGGGATTGTCCGCAAGGAACGTGCCGATGGCCTGTTCGCTCTTGCCGTCGCCGTAGACATCGGCAGTGTCGAAGAACGTCACCCCCGCCTCCACGGAGGCGGCCAGGATGGCCTGGGCCTGCGCCGGGTCCACATGGCCCCAGTCGGCCCCGAGCTGCCAGGTCCCCAGTCCGACGACGGAAACTTCCCGTCCGGTCCTGCCTAAGATGCGCTGTTCCATCCCACGACTATATGCAACGCGGGGTCAGATCCTGCCCATCCGAGGCGCTTTATTAGGCATTATGTGACCCCGCGTTGCTTGAGGATCCTGCGGCGTGTTCCAACGTGGACGCGGCCGCCTCTTTCAGGCCGAGGTAGATCTTGTCCCGGGCGATGGGCAGCGAGGCGAACCGCACCCCGGTGGCATCCCGGATGGCGTTCGCCAGGGCAGGCGCCACCGGGTTGAAGGGGCTTTCGCTCATGGACTTGGCACCGAGCGGGCCCAGCTTGTCGTTGGTGTCGGCGAAGTAGACCTCGCTCCGCGGCACGTCCGCGAAGGTGGGGATGTGGTACTGCCGCAGGATGTCCGTGGTGACCCGGCCGGCGTCGTCCACCACCACCTCCTCGTACAGCGCGGCACCCAGCGCCTGCGCGATCCCGCCCTCGATCTGGCCGCGGCACTGCCGCGGATTGACCACCACGCCGGCGTCGGCGGCCTGCACGCTCTGCAGGATCCGCAGCTCCCCCGTGCCGCGGTTCACCGCCACCCGGAAGCCGTGCACGTTGAACGCGACGGACCGCGGTGTGCCGCCCCAGCGGCCTTCGGCGGCGAGTTCGACGCCGGCTTCCGCGGCCGCGTGCGCCAGTTCCGCCAGCGGCACGGGAGTTCCCTCGCAGCACCACCACATCGCCGTCGAGGACGCAGGCAGAGGACTGGACCTGGCGGATCCCGGCGGCGAACGCCCGGATCCGGACGGCCAGTTCCTCGGCGGCGGCGAGCGTCGCCTTCCCGGCCACCACGGTTCCCGCCGATCCGAACGCGCCGGTGTCGTGCTCGATCAGGTCCGTGTCCGACTGCCGGACGGCAACCCGCGAGGCTTCCGTGGACAGCGCGGTGGCGGCAAGCTGGGCGTGCACCGTGGTGGTGCCGTTGCCGAACTCGGCGGTGCCGACGTCGGCCTGGTACGTTCCGTCCGGCAGGAGCCGCAGCTTGGAATGGGCGAAGTGGCCACGCGGCGGCACCGTGTCGATCATGGACAACGCCGTGCCCTCGCCGGTGACCCAGTCCGGGCCGAGCTGGTCCAGCCCCGCCGCGCGGTACCGTTCGGCGCCCCGGTCCAGGGCGTCCCGGACCAGGCGCGTGCACTGCTCCAGGCCGTAGCTGCCGTAGTGGACGTCCTCCTCGGGCTCGGGCTGGGTGGACAGCATGTGGTCGCCTTCCCGCACCATGTTCCGGCGGCGGAACTCCAGGGGATCCATCCCGATCCCGATCGCGAGCTCATCCATGGCCGACTCGATGGCGAAGATCATCTGGCTCAGCCCGTACCCGCGGAAGGCGCCGGACGGGACGGTGTTGGTGTAGACCGACTGGGCGTCCACCTTCTTGTTCCCGCACTTGTAGACCGCAAGGGACTCGCCGCAGCCGTGGAACATCACGCCCGGGCCGTGGTTCCCGTAGGCGCCCGTGTTGGTCAGGACGTCGAGCTTCAATGCTGTCAGCCTGCCGTCGGCACTGGCGCCGGCCTTGAGTTTGATGGTGAACGGATGCCGGGTGGTGGTGGCGGTGAACTGCTCCGTCCGGGTCAGTTCGAGCTGGACGGGCCGTCCCAGTTTCAGGGCCGCGAGCGCCACGATGTCCTCCGTCAGCACTTCCTGCTTGCCGCCGAAGCCGCCGCCAACCCGCCCGGCCACCACATGGACCTGTTCCTCCGGCAGCCCGAAGACCCGGCACAGGGTGCGGCGGACCAGGAACGGGACCTGGCTGGAGGTGCGGACCTGCAGCCTGCCGTCGCCGTCCACCTCCGCGATGGCGGCGTGGGTTTCCAGCGCGACGTGCTGGACGCGCTGGGTCTGGTAGGTCTGTTCGTGGATAAAGCTGGCGGCCGCGAAGCCGTCCTCCACGCTCCCCAGCTCGGAATGCAGTTCAGCCACCACGTTCTGCGCAGGCCGGGCGATCCGGGCCGTGAGCGCGTCCTTCTCGCCGTGGAGTGTGGGGGCGCCGGGCAGGATGGCGTCCTGCGGGGTGAATACGGCATCGAGGATTTCATACTCCACGGTGAGTGCCCGGACGCCCGCTTCGGCAGCCGGTACGGACTCGGCCACCACGGCGGCGACCCGCTGGCCGATGAACCGCACCACGTCATCCAGCACGCGGGTATCGTCGGGATCGTCCGTGTAGAGCTCATGCTGTGCTGTGGAGAACAGCTGGTCCGGCGCGTCCTGGTGCGTCAGCACGGCCACCACGCCGGGCACCTTCAGTGCCGCTGCCGTGTTGATGCCGAGGATGCGGGCGTGCGCGTGCGGCGAACGCAGGAGCTTCACGTGCAGCAGCCCCGGCAACTGGTCCGCGGGGACATCGAGCGTGTAGCGGGCGGTGCCGGTAACCACGGCGCGGCTGGCGGGCGCCGGGACGTCGTCACCCAGCTGTCCCGGCTGCGGCGCAGGCTGGCCATCCCCCGCGATCCCGGAGCCCTGGCCTGCCGGATCCGGGTGCCCGGCGTGACCGCAAACGGCGTCCGCGATGGCCCGGTAGCCCGTGCAGCGGCAGAGGTTGCCCTTGAGGTTACGGGGCAGGTTCTCCTTCTGTTCGTCGGTGAAGGTTGCTGCGGTCATCAGCATGCCGGCGGTGCAGAAGCCACATTGGAAGCCCTGGCGCTCGAGGAACTGCTGCTGCACGGGATGAAGGTCCCCGGTGGCGGCCGCGTCTGCGGTCGCTGCCACGCCGGACGTTCCGGCCAGGCCCTCGATGGTGGTGACGGCGTGGCCCTCGGCCCGGACCGCCGGGTAGATGCAGCTGTGCACGGGCGTCCCGTCCACGTGCACGGTGCAGGCGCCGCAGTCGCCGCCGTCGCAGCCCTTCTTGACGCCCAGGTTGCCCTGCTCCCGCAGGAAGGTCCGCAGGCACTGCCCGGGGCGCGGGCCGGCTTCTGCCGGAATGCCGTTGATCTCGATGGCCATGCTCAGGCCCCTTCCTGCTGTGCGGTGCGCCGGGGTGCCGGCGTAGTGCGGGGCGAAGTGCTGGGCGCCGGTGGCCAGAAGTCGCCGGACACGTTCACGTCCGGTGCTGCCTCCGGGGGACGCGAGTTCGGCACGGATCTCTTCGGCGAGGCGGTAGGTCATGTCCCGCCGCCAGGCCGGCAGCCCGTGGATGTCGTTGTGGTAAAGGTCGTCTGGGATTGCGTCGTCCAGCGCCGCGGCGAGGTCCGCAGCCTCCGGCACGTGCCCGAAGCGCAGCTGCACGGGCCGTTTGGTCGCGGCGGTGACGGTCAGGACCAGGGAGGTGCCGCCGTCGAGCCTTCCGATCAGCAGCACGCCGGAGCGTCCCAGGTTGCTCAGCGACAGGCGGCGGAACGCCACCCGCGAGGCAAGGGCCGACGCCGGGAGGTGGATGCTGCGGAGCAGCTCGCCGGGTGCCAGGCCGTTTGTTCCGTCCCCCGTGACGAAGTCGGTCACCGGCACCGTGCGGCTGCCACCGCCGGGACCCAGGATGGTTGCCATGCCGTCGAGCCCTGCGCAGAGGGAGGTCATGGGACCGGCCGGCAGCGCTGTACAGATGTTCCCGCCCACCGTGGACATGTTCCAGACCTTGAAGGACGCCACGAACGAGTCGCAGCAGGGCCGGATCAGGTCGAGCCCGGGCCAGTCATGGCCCGGACAGGTCCGGCGATTCCGGAAGGGCATAGAGCTCCGCGACGGTGCAGGTGGCGGCCAGCTCGATGCCGGCCTCGGTGACGGTGACGGGAGTCCAGCCGGCGGAACCCAGGTCAAGGAGTCGCCTGAGCGGTTGGGGCCCGAAGGCGTAGCTGCCGTAGGAAAACAGGACGGTGCCGCCGGCCAGCCAGGCGTCGCCGTCGCGCCATTCGGCCGGGTCCGTTGTAGGGACCACGGCCTCGATGGTGTTCATGTCCATGCGATCTCCTGCTGGCTGATGGTGGCGGGCGCCGGTGATTCGGCGGGTTGTTGACGGACCGCGGAGGCGGCGGACTGGTGGATGGGCCCGGAAGTATCCCGCAGCGGCGTGCAGGACTGCTTCCGGCTGCGGGATGCGATGAGCTCCGCGGTGACGGACACGGCAACCTCGGCCGGGGTCACGGCGCCGAGGTCCAGCCCGATCGGCGAATGCAGCTGGGCGATCCGCTCCGGCCGCACGCCTGTGTTAAGAAGGTCATCCACGCGCTGGAGGTGGCTGCGGCGCGATCCCATCGCCCCGACGTAGGCAAGGTCAAGGGACAGCGCTGTTTCCAGCAGCGGGATGTCGAATTTGGGATCGTGCGTGAGGACGCAGGCCACCGTGCGTTGGTCCAGTCGGCCGGCAGCAGCTTCTGCTGCGAGATACCGGTGCGGCCAGTCAGTGACCACCTCGTCGGCACAGGCGAACCGGCTTTGCGTGGCGAAGGCGGGACGGGCATCCACCAGCGTTACGTGGTAGCCCAGCAGTTTGGCGGCGGGCACCAGGGCCGCGCCGAAGTCGTTGGCCCCGAACACCAGCATCCGGGGCGGGGCGAGCCTGCTCTCGACGAGGAGGGTGACGGGTTCGCCTGCGCACGCGCCCGGCGCGGCCAGGCGCAGAACCCCTGTGGAGCCGCCGCGCAGGAAGGACTCAAGCTGTGCGGCCCGGCTGTTGTCCACCTCGAAGGTACCCGCCTGGGACAGCAACTCGAGGACTTCCGGCGACCCGGCCACGCTGAACGTGGCCGGGTCCGGAATAACAACGGCGCCGCTGCCGCCGCATCCAGCCGGCGGACCAGTGCCACGGGTTCCCCCGGCCAGACGGCGGCGAGCTGCCGGACGGCTTCCCGCGAAGCTGCCGTCGGCGGGCGCGACGTGGATCTGGAGCTCACCGCCGCAGGTGAGTCCGGCGGCGAAAGCGTCGGCGGCACTGTAGCCGAACGTCCCGTGGCGCGTGCCGCCGTCGTCCATTGCCTCCAGGGCGAGCGCCACCACGGCGCCTTCCACACAACCGCCGGACAGGCTGCCCAGGACGGCCCCGGAATCGGAGACCAGCATGGACGTGCCCACGGGCCGCGGCACCGAGCCCGTCGCTGCCACAACGGTGGCCACGGCGTACCGCTGGCCGGCCACGGCGGGCGGCCAGGCACTGAGCGAAGGTATCAGGTCCAGCATGGCGGCACTCCTTCATCCGGCGCGGCGGTGGTTTCCATATTGTCGTTCCTATCGGGGGCCGGACCAAGCACCGGTCCGGCGGTTGTGCGTTGAATGCTGCTGCGCCGCGGTCAGGCGCCCAGCAGCAGGTTGATCGGGCCGCGGGCGAAGTACACCAGGAAGCCGGCGCTGACCACCCACATGAGCGGATGGATCTTCTTCGCTTTCCCGGAGGCTGCGCCGATGATGGCCCAGGACACAAAGCCCACGCCGATGCCGTTGGCGATGGAGTAGCTCAGCGGCATGGTGACGATGGTGAGGAAGGCCGGCAGTGCCACGGCGAACTTGCTGAACTTGATCTCGCGGATCTGCGCCATCATCATCGCGCCCACCACCACCAGGGCGGCGGCGGCCACTTCCAGCGGCACCACACTTGTCAGCGGGGTCAGGAACATGGAGCCCAGGAACAGCACACCGGTGACCACCGATGCCAGGCCGGTGCGGGCGCCTTCGCCGATCCCGGCCGCGGAATCGATGTACACGGTGTTGGACGAACCTGAGGTGGCGCCGCCCGCCACAGCCCCGAAGCCTTCAACAATGAAGGCTGACTTGAGCCGCGGGAAGGTGCCGTCCTTGTGGGCCACTCCGGCGCTCTTTGCCAGGCCCGTCATGGTGCCCATCGCGTCGAAGAAGTTGGTGAAGACCAGGGTGAACACCAGCATGGTGGCCGCGAGCCCGCCGATCCGGCCGAAGGCGCCGAACATGTCGAACTGTCCCACCAGGCCCAGGTCCGGCGCGGAAACCAGCTGTCCGGACAGGACCGGCGTGTTCAGGTGCCAGCCGCCGGGGTTGGTGGCGCTGGCGGGGCCGATCTTCAGGAAGGCTTCCACCAGGGCGGCCAGGAAGGTGGTGGCCACGATGCCGATCAGCAGGCCGCCCTGGACCTTGCGGGCCACGAGGATGCCCATGGCCAGCAGGCCCACCACAAACACCAGCGTGGGGATGGAGGTGATGGATCCGCCGTCGCCCAGCTGTACGGGCGGACCGGCCACCGTGGCCCGGATGAAGCCGGAGTCCACAAAGCCGATGAAGGCGATGAACAGGCCGATTCCCACCGTGATGGCGGCCTTGAGTTCCTTGGGGACGGCCCGGAAGATGGCCGTCCGGGCGCCGGTGATGCCAAACAGGACGATCAGGATGCCGTTGATGACCACCAGTCCCATGGCCTCGGCCCAGGTGACTTCCTGGATGACCGAGACGGCGAGGAAGGAGTTGATGCCCAGACCGGCGGCCAGGCCAAACGGGAGGTTGGCCACGAGCCCGAACAGGATGGTCATGACGCCGGCGGTCAGCCCGGTGACCGCCCCCACCTGGGCCGCGGAGAGCCAGCCGCCCGCCACGTCGGTGGGCGCGTTGTCTGCCGTGAACCCGCCCAGGATCAGCGGGTTGAGGATGACGATGTACGCCATGGTGAAGAACGTGACCAGGCCGCCGCGGAATTCACGGGCGATGGTTGAGCCGCGTTTGGTGATCTGGAAGAAACGGTCCAGGGCGTTCGTCGCCGGCGGCATGGGTGCGGGTGCAGTGACGGGAGCCGGATGCTCCCCGTGGGATTGATCCAGGATGGTCATCTCTGCCACCGGGCCCTAGTAGTCAATCCTGGATTCGAGCGTGTTCCAGGTGTTGAACGGCTCCAGCGGCGTGGGCGCCTGCGGATCGTCCAGCCCGAGCTTGGCCACCGGCATCAGGGAATCCCGGTCCTGGTTCTCGAAGTATTCGTAGAAGACGGCGTCATCGAAGCCGACAGAGGCTGCGTCGTGGCGGTCCGCGGCGAAGACCACGCGCTGGACGCGGGCCCAGAGTGCGGAGGCCAGGCACATGGGGCATGGTTCGCAGCTGGTGTAGAGGACGGCTCCGGTGAGATCGAATGTTCCCAGTTCGCGGCAGGCGGTGCGGATCGCGGTGACCTCGGCGTGCGCGGTGGGATCGTTGTCCGCGGTGACGCGGTTGACGCCGTCGAACGTCCGGCCGTCCGCCGTGACGATCATGGCCCCGAACGGCCCCCCGCTGTTCAGGACGTTGGCCGTGGCCAACTGGATGGATCTGGCCAAATATTGTTCGGCCGTGACGGTTGTACTCATGATGCGACTCCCTTTGCTTGGAAGCCGGTATCCCGTTGCGGGACCAGTAGAACCAGATGCGAACGGTTACCAGGCTTCAGCATGTGCTGTGAAGGTTAAGTTGCGCCTGGTAGATAGCTTCCCGGAGTCCGGGTGCCCGCCTTTGGCAAGTTCGAGATTAGCACCGCTGTGTGTCCTGCGCCATAGTTTTCTGGAAATTTAATTTCGCAATGTGAAATCCATGTTTCCGCGCCATCACGTCCGGCAGTCACATTCCGCGGCCATTGACGCGCCGCGGGCCGGGCCCCTACGCTGATCCCCAGCCGCTGCTGTCCGCAGCCGCGGCCACCTGGATCAGCAGACAGGGCCGCACTGAGCTGGAACGTCAACCGTCACGCTCGGACAAAGGAATCCCATGACAGCTATCCCCACCACCAGCCCCGCAGCCCGCCTCTGGATCAGGAATCCGCAGGCCGCCTTCACGGCCAACTCCCTGGACGCTTCGGGCGGCCTGGTGGTCAGCGGCGGCATCATCGTCGAGGTATTGGCCGCCGGCCAGCAGCCCTCGGCACCGTGCCAGCAGACGTTCGACGCCGGCAGCCACGTCCTGCTGCCGGGCCTGATCAACACGCACCACCACTTCTACCAGACCCTCACCCGCGCCTGGGGGCCGGTGGCGAACGCCCCGCTGTTCCCCTGGCTGCAGAACCTGTACCCGGTATGGGCGAGGCTCACGCCGCGGGACCTCGAACTGGCCACCACCGTTGCACTGGCTGAGCTCCTGCTCTCCGGCTGCACCACCGCGGCGGACCACCACTATCTGTTCCCGGACGGCCTGGAAAACGCCATCGACGTTGAGGTGGACGTGGTTCGCCGGCTGGGGATGCGCGCCACGCTGACCCGCGGTTCCATGACATTGGGAACGGACGACGGCGGCCTGCCGCCGCAGTCGACAGTTCAGCTTCCGGAGGTGGTGCTGGCGGACAGCGAACGGCTGATTGGCCAGTACCACGAGCGCGGCGATGACGCCGTGATCCAGATTGCGTTGGCCCCCTGCTCGCCGTTCTCGGTGACCAAGGAAATCATGGCCGAAAGCGCCGCGATGGCAGAGCGGCTGGACGTCCGGCTGCACACCCACCTGGCCGAAACCCTGGACGAGGAGGACTTCTGCCGGGAGATGTTCGGGCTGCGCACCGTGGACTACCTGGACAGCGTGGGCTGGCTGACGGACCGCACCTGGCTGGGCCACGGCATCCACTTCAGTGACGCCGAGATCGCCCGGCTGGGAGCCGCGGGCACCGCCGTCGCGCACTGCCCCACGTCCAACATGCGGCTTGCTTCCGGCACCGCCCGCGTCCTGGAACTGGAGGACGCGGGAGTCCCCGTGGGGCTGGGAGTGGACGGCTCGGCGTCGAACGATGCGTCCAACATGATCCTCGAAGCCCGGCAGGCACTGTACCTGCAGCGGCTCCGGTACGGGGCGGACGTCCCGGTGGAGCGGGCGCTCGGCTGGGCGACGCGCGGCTCGGCGGCCGTCCTGGGCCGCCCCGGGCTGGGGCAGCTGGCGCCGGGGATGCAGGCGGACCTGGCCCTGTTCCGGCTGGACGACCTGCGCTTCTCCGGCAGCCACGACCCCATCGCGGCGCTGCTGCTGTGCGCGGCGGACCGGGCAGACCGGGTGATGGTGGGCGGCGAGTGGCGCGTGGTGGACGGGCAGATTCCGGGACTGGATGTTGCCGGGCTGATCGCGGAGCACTCGGCTGCGGCCCGAAAGCTGATAAACGGCTAGGGCATTTGCGGGGCGCGGCCGCCATCTGATGATCGGCGAAGCTGCTCTGGTTGCGGCCTCCGATCATTGCTAGCGTGGCGGCATGAACCCGTCGAAGACGCCGGCCGAAATCCTCGACATTGACGGCAGCGAGGTCCGCATCTCGAGCCCGGACAAGGTGGTGTTCCCCGGGCCCGGCCTGACCAAGCTGGATCTGGTGCGCTACTACCTCGCAGTCGCGGAGGGTGCGCTGCGAGGTGCCGGCGGCCGGCCCATGGTGCTCAAGCGCTTCCCGAAGGGCATCGACGCTGAGCCGTTCTTCCAGAAGCGCGTGCCGGAGAACCACCCCGGTTTCATCGACACGGCGACGCTGCACTATGCGTCCGGGACGTCGGCCGAGGAGGCAGTCATCCGGGATGCCGCGGGCCTGGCGTGGGTGGTGAACCTTGGCTGCCTGGACCTCAACCCGCATCCGGTGCGCGCCGAGGACCTTGAACACCCCGACGAGCTCCGGGTGGACCTCGATCCGATGCCGGGAGTCGACTGGTCCCAGATTGTTGATGTTGCCTATGTGGCGCGGGAGGTGCTCGACGACGTCGGGCTGGTGGGGTGGCCGAAGACCAGCGGTTCGCGGGGGCTGCACATCCTGGTGCGCATCGCGCCGCAGTGGTCGTTCCGCGACGTGCGGCTGGCAGCCGAGACGCTCGCCCGCGAGGTCGAGAACCGCGCTCCGGGCCTCGCCAGCGCGCGGTGGTGGAAGGAAGAGCGTGGCGAGAGTGTGTTTGTCGACTTCAACCAGAATGCGAAGGACCGCACGGTGGCCTCGGCGTACTCGGTCCGGCCGCTGCCCGATGCCCGGGTATCGACACCGCTCGCGTGGGACGAGGTCCGCGCCATCCGCCCGGACCAGTTCACCGTCCTCACCGTGCCTGACCGGTTCGCCGCCATGGGCGACCCGCACGCCGGAATCGACGACGCCGTGGGGTCGCTCGATGGGCTCCTCGCGTTGGCTGCCGAGCTGGGCCCCGCCGAGAAAGCGCCGCGCAGCGGGGACAGTGCCGGCCGCCGGTTGTCGGTGATGCCGCTGATCGAGGTGGCCCGCACCAGGACGAAACCCGAGGCGCTGGCGGCGCTCGATGAGTGGAAGACCAGGCACGCGGACGTGGTCCCGGCCCTGCACCCGGCCGACGTGCTGGTCGACGGCATGCGCGGATCGAGCTCGCTGTGGTACCGGGTGCGGGTGAACCTGCAGCACGTCCCCGAAGCGGAGCGCCCGCCGCAGGAGGAGCTCATCGCCGACTATGACCCCTGGGCCGGCAAGGCGTGGCCGGGGCGCCCGGAGGCCTGAGTTCCCGAGCTATCTGAGGACGCCTGAACGGCCTGAGGACGCGGAAACGGCTCAGGGACACCTCAATTCGGGTGTCCCCATGCCGTATCCGCGTCCTCAGCGAAGATGCGTATCCTCAGCCTCGCTGGGAACGCTGGCCGCCGAAGCCTGGAAGCCCGTGGATCCAGCGCGAGAGACGGCCCGGGACGTGCTCGCGGTCGGCCGGCAGATAGAAATCCGGATCCGTGCCGCCGCCGAGGGGGAGGTAGAACTCCTGGACTGAGGGTGCCGCCGTGTTCACCGGTGCAACCGGCGTGGTGTCCTGCTGGTACATCTGTTCCTCCTCCGAGGTGGCTGGTTCAGTAGTGTTTGCTTGCTCAGTATATTCCGTAAAGTGGAAAATAACTTTTGCTATACGAAAAGCCTAGAGGTGGTCCCGGAGTACGTCAATGGGTCCGGCCCGCGAACCGGTCACAATCGGATTTTTCAGATTGTGATGTACACCACCGCAGACCTGGGCTATTCTGGTAGGCAACTCGTGGCGTAGGTCACGTAACCTGGGAGCAGCAGGCAGGGTCGTAATGAGCTGACATCGATTGATGTCGGCTCTTTTTTGTGGGCCGACGGTACTAGAAACGCGTGGGAAACGCGCGCTTAATTTCTATGTGGAACTTTGGTCCCACATACCTGAAGTTGGGAATCAGACCATGAGCAGCAGCAACATCATCCTCGGCCACAACCAGTACGGAAAGGCCGAAGTCCGGGTCGTCAAGATCACCCGCGACACCGACCGCCACGAGATTGAAGACCTGAACGTCACCTCGCAGCTGCGCGGCGACTTCGAGGCCGCCCACCTCGAGGGCGACAACGCCCACGTGGTGGCAACGGACACCCAGAAGAACACCATCTACGCCTTTGCCCGTGAAGGCGTCGGCTCCCCCGAAGCGTTCCTCCTGCGCCTCGGCGAGCACTTCACCTCCAGCTTCGACTGGGTCACCGGCGGCCGCTGGGAAGCCGAGTCCTACAGCTGGGACCGCATCAAGGCCCACGGCAGCGAACACGACCACTCGTTCGTGCGCAACGGCCAGGAAGTCCGCACCGCCGTCCTGGTCCGCGACGGCGCCGCCACCCACCTGATCTCCGGACTCAAGGACCTCACCGTCCTGAAGTCCACCCAGTCCGGCTTTGTGGGCTACCCCAAGGACAAATACACCACCCTCCCGGAAACCACGGACCGCATCCTGGCCACCGACGTTTCCGCCCGCTGGCGCTTCAAGGCCGGAACCGACTTCAGCACCCTGGACTTCAACAAGAGCTACGAGGACGTCAAGGGCCTCCTGCTCGAAGGCTTCACGGAGAAGTACTCCCACGCCCTGCAGCAGACCCTGTTCGACATGGGCACCAAGGTCCTTGAAGCCCACAGCGAGATCGACGAGATCAAGTTCTCCATGCCCAACAAGCACCACTTCCTGGTGGACCTCTCGCCGTTCGGCCTCGACAACCCCAACGAGGTCTTCTTCGCCGCCGACCGCCCCTACGGCCTGATCGAGGCCACCGTCCAGCGCGACGACGCCACCCCGGCGGACATCGCCTGGTCCGGCATCGCCGGCTTCTGCTGAATCACCGATCGCCCACCTGCTCGACGGGCTCAATCACCCGGGCACCACGGTGATTGAGCCCGTCGGGACCCTGGGTTTCGACAGGCTCGACCACCGGTGATTGAGCCGGTCGGAATCCCACCGAACAAGTTTTTAGCCAGACCACGTTAGCCAGACAAAGACGTCTGCCATGAACCAGAAAGTCTGCCGTGAACCTCAAGAAAAAATCCTCCAGCCAGGCCGCCAAATCCGGCCGCCAGCCTTCGGACCGTCCCGAAGACCAGCGCCTCTCCATTGGCAGCAGCTTCGCCTACGGCTTCCAGCACGTCCTCACCATGTACGGCGGCATCATCGCCCCGCCGCTGATCATCGGCGCCGCGGCGGGCATGACCTCCCAGGACATCGGCCTGCTCATTGCCGCCTGCCTCTTTGTGGGCGGCCTGGCCACCATCCTGCAGACCGTCGGCATCCCGTTCTTCGGCTCCAAACTGCCGCTCGTCCAGGGCGTCTCGTTCGCCGGCGTCTCCACCATGGTGGCCATCGTCCACGGCGGCGGGGGCATCCAGTCCGTCTTCGGCTCGGTCATCGTGGCCTCGCTGATCGGCCTGGCCATCACCCCGCTGTTCTCCAAGATCATCCGGTTCTTCCCGCCGGTGGTCACCGGCACGGTCATCACCACCATCGGCCTGACGCTGATGCCGGTGGCCGCCAACTGGGCCATGGGCGGCAACAGCAAGGCACCCAACTACGGCAGCGTGGCCAACATCGGCCTGGCCGCCGCCACCATGGGCATTGTGCTGCTGCTCAGCAAGGTGGGCAGCGCCACCATCTCGCGGCTGTCCATCCTGCTGGCCATGATCATCGGAACCGCCATCGCGTTCGTCACCGGCATGGCCGATTTCTCCAAGGTGGGACAGGGCGAGATCGTCGCGTTCCCCACGCCGTTCGCCTTCGGCCCGCCCACGTTCCACATCGCGGCCATCATCTCCATGATGATCGTCATCCTGGTGACCCTGACCGAAACGTCGGCGGACATCATCGCGGTCGGCGAGATCGTGGGCACCAAGGTTGATTCCCGGCGCATCGGCGACGGCCTGCGCGCGGACATGCTCTCCAGCGCCGTTTCACCGCTTTTCGGCTCCTTCACGCAGAGCGCGTTCGCCCAGAACGTGGGGCTCGTGGCCATCACCGGCATCAAGAGCCGCTTCGTGGTGACCGCCGGCGGCGTCATCCTGGTGATCCTCGGGCTGCTGCCGGTCCTGGGCCGGGTGGTCGCAGCGGTGCCCACACCCGTCCTGGGCGGCGCCGGCGTCGTGCTCTTTGGAACGGTGGCCGCCAGCGGCATCCGGACGCTGTCCAAGGTGGAGTACCGGAACAACATGAACCTGATCATCGTGGCGGCGTCCATCGGCTTCGGCATGATCCCCATCGCCGCGCCGGCCTTCTACGACCAGTTCCCGTCCTGGTTCGGCACCATTTTCCACTCCGGCATCAGCTCGGCGGCCCTGATGGCCATCGTGCTGAACCTGCTCTTCAACCACCTCAAGGCCGGCAACTCGGAGAACCAGTCGGTGTTTGTGGCCGGCACCGGACGTGTTGTCCGCGAGGAGGACCTCAAGTGCCTGGCCGACGGCGACCGCTACGAAGGCGGCAAGCTGATCGACTGCGACGGCAAGGAAGTCCCGGTGGAGTCGTCGTCGAAATCTGACCACTAAGGCTCCCACAAACAAGCGCGAACCGGCAGCAGCTGCTGCCGGTTGCGCTTTGTCGGTCGCGCGGTTGTAGGGGACGGGTGTCGTGGGACGACGGCGGCGCGCTGGCGCCGCAGGGTCAGTTGCGGTTGAGCTCGTCCGAGATCGCCAGGGCCGCCTCGCGCAGGATGGGCACGGCGCGGTCGCCGAAGGACTGGTCCACGCGGGACACCGGCCCGGAAACCGAAATTGCAGCGGGGGTCGGCGCGTTGGGCACGGCCATGGCGAAGCAGCGCACGCCGATCTCCTGCTCCTCCTCGTCGATGGAGTAGCCGCGTTCCCGGATCCGGCTCGAGGTCGGCCAGCAGGGATTCGATGTCGCCGATGCTCTTGGCCGTGGGGGTCGGCATGCCGGTGCGGGCCACGATGCCGCGGACCACCTCGTCGTCGAGCTGGGCCAGGATGGCTTTGCCCACGCCGGTGTCGTGGGTATGGGCGCGGCGGCCCACCTCGGTGAACATGCGCATGGAGTGCAGGGACGGCACCTGGGCCACGTAAATGACCATGTCCGAATCGAGCACCGCCATGTTGGAGGTCTCCCCCAGCTGGTCCACGAGGGATCTTGAGCTGCGGCCGGGCCACGGCGCCCAGCTGCTTGTTGGCACCTTCGCCGAGCCGGATCAGCCGGGGCCCCAGGGCATACCGGCGGTTGGGCAGCTGGCGGATGTACCCCAGCGTGACCAGCGTGCGCAGCAGCCGGTGGATGGTGGGAAGCGGCAGGTCGGTGGAGGAGGAGAGCTCGCTGAGCGTGACGTCTCCGCCGGCGTCTGTGATGAGTTCCAGCAGTTCGAAGACGCGCTCGACCGACTGCACGCCTCCGGAGGCTTTTTCAGCCATTCCGTTGTCTCCTAGTGGCTCCGATTCTGACAACTCTTATCCACATCGTGAAAAGAGTTGCTTAGAACTCTCAAGATACAGCACCCCGGGGCCGGGGCGATGCCGCCAAACATGACCGGCGCAGGGTTGATTTTCCACTTCGCAGATAATAATATCCATAATACGAAAACATTCGATTTGCAGTGCGGCCCGCTTCCGGGCCTGAACGAGGAGGAAATTCAATGGCGAACCCGAGTCCCGGAAATTCGATCACCCTGCGCGTCGCCGCGCCGTCCAGCTTCTACCGCCACCAGCGAACTGGCCGCCGCCGTCGCCGCAGCCGGTGCAGCCGTGACCGCGCTGGACGTCACGGAGTCCCACCACGACACCCTCGTTGTGGACGTCACCTGCAACACCACCGACGAAGCGCACGCGGACCGCGTCAAGGATGCGCTGAACGCGCTCGACGGCGTCACGGTCCAGCACGTCTCGGACCGCACCTTCCTGATGCACCTCGGCGGCAAGCTCGAGGTGGTCCCCAAGGTAGCCCTGCGCAACCGCGACGACCTGTCCCGCGCCTACACCCCCGGCGTCGCCCGCGTCTGCCTCGCCATCGCCGAGGACCCGTCCGCGGCCCGCAACCTGACGGTCAAGCGCAACACCATCGCCGTCCTCACCGACGGCTCGGCCGTCCTGGGCCTGGGCAACATCGGCCCCGCCGCCGCCCTGCCGGTCATGGAAGGCAAGGCCGCCCTGTTCAAGCAGTTCGCCAACGTGGACGCCTGGCCGGTCTGCCTGGACACCCAGGACACCGAGGAAATCATCATGATCGCCAAGGCCATGGCCCCCGTCTACGGCGGCATCAACCTTGAGGACATCGCCGCCCCGCGCTGCTTCGAGATCGAGAACCGCCTCCGCGATGAACTCGACATCCCCGTGTTCCACGATGACCAGCACGGCACCGCGATCGTCACCCTGGCAGCCCTGGTCAACGCCCTGCGCGTCGTGGACAAAAAGCTGTCCGAGGTCCGCATTGTTGTCTCCGGCGTCGGCGCTGCCGGCTCGGCCATCATCCAGCTCCTCAAGGCCCAGGGCGCGCAGCACATCGTTGCCGCCGGCCGTTCCGGTGCCATCCACTCGGGCGGGCAGTACAACGACGAGCACCGCGCCTGGATTGCCGCAAACACCAACGAGGAGGGCTTCTCCGGAACCCTGCACGAGGCCATGGCAGGTGCCGACGTGTTCATCGGCGTCAGCGCCCCGCACGTGATCGGCGAAGAGCAGGTGGCCGCCATGGCCGAGAATGCGATCGTGTTTGCCATGGCCAACCCGACGCCGGAAATCGACCCGATTGTCGCCTCCAGGCACGCCGCCGTGGTGGCCACGGGCCGCAGCGATTTCCCCAACCAGATCAACAACGTGCTGGCGTTCCCGGGCTTCTTCCGCGGCCTGCTCGACGCCGGCGCAAGCGACATTACTCCGGAGATGCTGGTGGCCGCCGCAGAGGCGATTGCCAACCGGGTAGCTGACGACGAGCTCAATGCCAGCTACATTATCCCCAGTGTCTTCGATCCCCACGTTGCCGCCGACGTCGCAGCCGCGGTGGCACAAGCAGCCGTTGCCGCCGCCCACGGCAGCAACGCGCTTCCGCCCCACGCCTGATTCGCAGCCAACGAAAGGACCAGAAATGGCCATCACCGTTACAGACCCCCGGCCGATCGAACGTGCGGAGGAGATCCTCACCCCCAAGGCCCTGGCGTTCGTGGAGGAACTCCACAAGCGCTTCGCCGGCACCCGCAATGAGCTGCTGAAGGCCCGCGGCGTCAAGCGCCAGCGGGTCGCCGAAACCGGCAAGCTGGATTTCCTGCCGGAAACCCGGGACGTGCGCGACGGCGACTGGAAAGTTGCGCAGGCACCGGCAGCTTTGCAGGACCGCCGGGTAGAAATGACCGGCCCCGCAAGCCCGGCCAAGATGGCCATCAATGCCCTGAACTCCGGCGCCAAGGTGTGGCTCGCCGACCTTGAGGACGCCAGCACCCCCACCTGGTCCAACGTCATCGACTCCATCCTGAACCTCCGCGACGCCGCCACCGGCACCCTGAGCTACACCTCCGCCGAGGGCAAGGAATACACGCTCCGCACCGACGCCCCGCTCGCCGTGGTCGTGGCCCGCCCGCGCGGCTGGCACCTGCCGGAAAAGCACCTGCTGATCGACGGCGAACCCGCCGTGGGTGCGCTGGTGGACTTCGGCCTGCACTTCTTCCACGTGGCCAAGCAGCTGGTGCTCAACGGCCACGGCCCGTACTACTACCTGCCCAAGATGGAGAGCCACCTCGAGGCCCGCCTCTGGAACGAGGTGTTCGTCTACGCGCAGGACTTCCTGGGCCTTGGACAGGGCACCATCCGCGCCACCGTCCTGATCGAGACCATCCCGGCCGCGTTCGAGATGGACGAGATCCTCTACGAGCTCCGCGACCACGCCTCCGGCCTGAACGCCGGCCGCTGGGACTACCTGTTCAGCATCATCAAGTACTTCCGTGACGCCGGCGAGGAGTTTGTCCTGCCGGACCGCGCCTCCGTGGTCATGACCGCTCCGTTTATGCGCGCCTACACCGAACTCCTGGTCAAGACCTGCCACCAGCGCGGCGCATTCGCCATGGGCGGCATGGCCGCGGTCATCCCCAACCGGCGCCACCCCGAGGTCACCGAGGCTGCCTTCGCCAAGGTCCGCGCGGACAAGACCCGTGAGGCCAACGACGGGTTCGACGGCTCCTGGGTGGCCCACCCGGACCTGGTCCCCACCTGCCGCGAGGTGTTCGACGCCGTGCTCGGCGACCCGGAAAAGGGCGGCCGCCCCAACCAGCTGGACAAGCAGCGCCCCGAGGTTTCGGTCACCGCAGATCAGCTGCTGGACATCGCCTCGGCGGACGGCCAGGTCACCGAAGGCGGGCTGCGCCTGAACCTGTACGTCGCCGTCGCCTACACCGCGGTGTGGCTCTCCGGCAACGGCGCCGTGGCCATCCACAACCTGATGGAGGACGCCGCCACCGCTGAGATCTCCCGCTCGCAGGTGTGGCAGCAGATCCGCAACAAGTCCGTCCTGGCGGACACCGGAAACACCGTCACCCGTGAACTGGTGGAGCGGATCCTGGGCGAGGAAACGGAACGGCTCCGCACGGAATTCGGCGACGAGGCGTTCCGCCGCTACTACAAGCCGGCCAGCGACCTGATCGCGGACATCTGCCTGTCCGAGGACTACACGGACTTCCTCACCACCCCGGCCTACGAACTGGTGGACTGAGATGGCCGAATCCCCCTCTCCGTCACTCTCCGCGGCGACCTCGCCCGGCATCGAGGCACAGCTGGCCGCCACTGACCAGCTGCTGGAACGCAACTACCCGGGCGACGACGGCATCCGCCAGCCCGTCCACACCGTCTACGTGCCCGCGGACCGCTTCACGCCGTCAGCTCGCCGCCGAATGGGGCGCCCAGGCGCTCGCGACGGCGGAGGCCCACGGCGGGCTGGAGAAGCTCGGTGCCCTGCTGGGCCAGGACGCCGACCTCGCCGCCGCCGTCGCGTCCCGGGTCCGGGCCAAGCTCGAAAGCGAACCCATCGAGGACCTGCGCCTGGACTTCGAGGATGGCTACGGTGACCGCGGCGACGAGGCAGAAGACGCCGACGCCGTTGCTGCCGCCAACGCTGTGGCCGCAGCAGTTGCCGCCGGCACGGCCCCGCCGTTCATCGGCATCCGCTTCAAGTGCTTCGAGGCGCCCACCCGGGCCCGCGGCCTGAAGACGCTGGACCTGTTCGTCTCCACGCTCGCCGCTGCCGGCGAACTTCCCGCGGGGCTGGTCCTCACCCTGCCCAAGGTCACCACCGTGGCCCAGGTCCAGGCCATGGACTTTGCCGTGTCCCGGCTGGAGGAAGTCCACGGGCTTCCGGCCGGCCGGCTCCGCTTCGAGGTCCAGGTGGAAACGCCGCAGCTGATCCTCGGGCCGGACGGCACCTCCCCCGTGGCGCAGCTGCCGCACGTGGTTCCGGGACGCATCAGCGCCCTGCACTACGGCACCTACGACTACTCCGCCTCGCTGCAGATCTCGGCCGAATACCAGTCCATGGAGCACCCCGTGGCGGACTTCGCCAAGGAAGTGATGCAGCTGGCCGTCGCCGGCACGGGCATCCGGCTCTCCGACGGTTCCACCAACATCATCCCGGTGGGCGACGCCGTCGAGGATGCCTGGAAGCTGCACGGCCGGCTGGTCCGCCGCTCGCTGGAGCGTGGCTACTACCAGGGCTGGGACCTGCACGCCGCCCAGCTGCCCAGCCGGTTCGCCGCCACGTATGCGTTCTACCGCGAGGGCCTGCCGGCCGCCGCGGCGAGGCTGCGCAACTATGTGGAACGCACCGAGGGCGGGGTCATGGACGAACCCGCCACCGCCCGGGCCCTGGCGGCCTTCGTCCTGCGCGGCGTCCAGTGCGGCGCCGTGGGGACCGACGAGGTCCAGGCGCTTGCCGGCGTCGAACTTTCCCAGCTGACCGCACTGGCGCACCCGCGGCTGGCACACTCCACTTCGAAGTAAGGATTCCATGATGGGCAAGTACTACTCCCCCCAGGGCGGCCTGCCGCCGCAGACCCACCTCACCACGGAGCGGGCCATCGTCACGGAGGCCTACACGGTCATCCCCAAGGGCGTGATGACCGACATCGTGACCAGCACGCTGCCGGGTTTCTCCAACACCCGCTCCTGGATCCTGGCCCGCCCGATTTCCGGGTTTGCCACCACGTTCTCGCAGCTGATCGTGGAGATCGGCCCCGGCGGCGGCGCTCCGAAGGCCGAGTTCGAGCCCGGCGTCGAGGGCGTCGTCTTCGTCACCAAGGGCAAGGTCAACCTGACCCTCGACGGCGAACTGCACCAGCTTGAGGAGGGCGGCTACGCCTACCTGGCCGCCGGTGCCGCCTGGGGCCTGGAGAACGTCTCGGATGACGTTGTCTCCTTCCAATGGATCCGCAAGGCCTACGAGCGGCTCGAGGGTTACGAGGCAAAGTCCTTCGTCACCAGTGATGCCGAGGTGGAACCCACCGCGATGCCGGATACCAACGGCGCCTGGAAGACCACCCGCTTCACGGATTCGTCCGACCTGGCCCACGACATGCAGGTGAACATCGTGACGTTCCAGCCGGGCGGCGTCATCCCGTTCCCGGAGACCCACGTTATGGAGCACGGCCTGTACGTCCTCGAGGGCAAGGCCATGTACCTGCTCAACAACGACTGGGTTGAGGTGGAGGCCGGCGACTTCATGTGGCTGCGCGCCTTCTGCCCGCAGGCCTGCTACGCCGGCGGCCCGGGCGAGTTCCGCTACCTGCTGTACAAGGACATGAACCGGCAGATCCGCCTCACCTAAATCGCATCACGGATCCCGGCAGAGGCCGACGGCGGAACACACGTTCCGCCGTCGGCCTCTGTTCGTGCGTGTGGGGCGCATGGTTGTCGTGGGGCGCGAGGTACCGGAGTGACCAGGTTTACGCGTGTCATGTCGTGGGACGACGGAATGGTCGATGGGCAGGAAAACCAATCAAAAAAGGTTGCATTTCCTTGCGTCCGGCCCAAAAACAGGCGCACGATTAAACCACCGGTGACAATGAATCCGGAGTCAAGCCCCCCACACACACGGGGCGTGCTGTTTCAAAAAAGGGACGGGCAGTCTGCAGCCCCCACACACTGGTCAAGCGCGAATCGTTCAGTCGCGTCGGCTTAGCGCTGCCCAAAAAATGGTGAATCGCATCCTTATAGGAGCAAAAAAATGTCCATCACTCCAACAATGAAAACCCGTTCTACCCGGGCAAAGATCGCCCTGGTTCCGGTTCTCTCATTGGGTCTGCTCGGGGGTTCCATGGCACTGGCCGCCCCGGTCCAGGCGGAAACCACCCGTCATGGCTGTTCCGTTGACCCGCGGGATCCAGAGAACCTCCGCGGCAACAGAGTCGATTTCAAGATCAGGGTGGATTGCAAGGGCGAGAAATCCGTCCAGATCCGTCAACTGCGCTACGAAGAAGACCGCGGGCACGACGACTTCCTCGGCGGCTCTCACTTCTACGAGCACTTCGACAAGCGCGACGGCGCCAGGACCGTCCACAGTGTTGATCGCGTTCCCGACCAACGCGAGGACTCAGAAGAGGTCTACCACTACGTTTCCTTCCGTGTGAAGGACGACAAGGGACACTGGTCCAACTGGACCCGGTGGGAGAAGAGTGACGTCGTTAGGGTGCACTAACGGCACGCTAATCCCGTACAAACGATCCACGCACACATGAGCCAGGGGCCCTTGCCCCCTGGCTCTTCCCGTGCCGCCCGGAAGTCAGACCGTGGCGGGTCCGTGTTGGCACCGCAGAGAACCACGGCCACGCGTTCCCCTTCGGCCGGGATGTAGGCGCCGGAGTGCAGGGCGGCGAAGGCCGCGGCGGCGCCGTGCTCCACGATGATGCGGTACTGCTGCCAGAGCAGGGAGCGGGCGGCAACGATGTCCTCGTCCGAGACCAGCACAGCGCGGACACCCGTACGGACGGCCACGTCGAAGCCAATCCGGCCGAGCTGCCGGGCCCCCAGGGAGTCGGCGGCGATCCCGGAGACGGCCACATCCACGGGAGCCCCGGCCGCGAGCGCGGCATGGAGGGTGGGAGTTGTTTCGGATTCGACGCCCACCACCCTGGCCCGGCCCTCGACGGCGGCCGCGACACCCGCCATGAGCCCGCCGCCGCCCACGGCCACCACAATGGTGTCCACCTCCCCCAGCTGCTCCAGCAGTTCGGTTCCGATGGTGCCGGCGCCGGCTGCGATCTCGGGCTGATCGTAGGCGTGGCAGTAGACCGCGCCCGTCCCGGCGGCGTAGTCCATGGCTGCCTCGTAGGCTTCGGAGTACTCGGCCCCGCGCTGGACCACGTTGGCGCCGATGGCCCAGAGCTTCTTGACCTTCACTGCGGGAGCGTTCTCGGGCACGAACACCGTGGCCGGGACGCCGGCTTCCGTGGCGGCGTAGGCGTTGGCGAGGCCGGCGTTGCCGCCGGAGGCCACCACGATGCCAACGTCCTCCTTCAGTTCGCCACGCTCCCGGCAGGCGAGGACCCGGTTGAATGCGCCGCGGGCCTTGAACGTGCCGGTGTGCTGCATGAACTCGCACTTGAGCCACACCTCGCCGGGGAATGAGCCGCCGTCAGCCTTCAGCACGGGCGTGAGGCGGATCCTCCCGGCGATCCGGGCAGCAGCTTCATCGACGTCGGCGCGTGTGATCAAGGGGAGGTCCTCGTTTCGGGTGGGCTTGCGGGATGCCACCTTCAGGCTATCGCCCGGGTGGAATTCCAGATCATTTTGTGCCGCTCACCGGTCCGCTGGGGGCATTCGTTTCTACAATATAAGTGGCAGCAATTGCGGCAACCTGCTGCAAGGGCCGCGCCACGAGGAGGACCACAATGGGATTGGGAGACAGGATCCACAACGCCGCGGAGAGGCTGCACGGCAAAGGCAAAAAGGCTGCCGGCGAGATCAGCGGGAACGACCGCATGAGGGCCGAAGGCAAGGCCCGCGCAGTTCGGGCCGACCTCAAGCAAGCCGGCGAGAGAATCAAGCACGCCTTCAAGCGGCACTGAATACGATCCATCGAACGGGCGGCCCTGACAGGAGCCGCCCGTTTTCTTTGCCCCGTCCGGACCCCCTTGCCCGCACACCGCCCTTGACTCGGCCTCCGCCTTTCCCTAAACTTTTCATAAAGCAGAATCTAAATTCCACAAAGCGGAAATGGCAAGGATGCCGAGAAGCTCTGGAATTAGAGACCAGCCCCTCCCCGGAAGGACCTACGATGACGTACACAGTGAACTGCTCCATCCTCCTCACGGAGCTTCCCCTGCTCGAGCGCCCCGCAGCCGCGAAAGCGGCCGGTTTTGACGCCGTCGAGTTCTGGTGGCCCTTCGACACCTCCGTCCCCACGGACGCCCAGGTCACCGGGTTCGAGAACGCCATCAGGGACGCCGGCGTCCAGCTCACCGGCCTGAACTTCAACGCCGGCAACATGCCGGGCGGCGATCGCGGCCTGGTTTCCTGGCCTGCACGCTCCACCGAATTCCAGGACAACATCGACGTTGTGGCCGGCATCGGCGAGCGGCTCGGCTGCAAGGCCTTCAACGCCCTCTACGGCAACCGGATCGACGGCGAATCTGCAGAGAAGCAGGACGCCATCGGCGCCGAAAACCTCGCCGCCGCAGCTGCCGGCGTCGCCCGCATCGGCGGCACCGTCCTCCTCGAACCGGTCAGCGGCGCACCCAGGTATCCGCTCCTCACAGCTGATGACGCACTCAAGGTGATCGCCCGCGTCAAGGCGGAATCCGGCGTCGGGAACATCAAGCTCCTCGCGGACTTCTACCACCTGGCGGTCAACGGGGACGACGTCGAGTCCGTCATCGAAAACCACGCCAAAGACTTCGGCCACATCCAGATTGCCGACAACCCCGGCCGCGGGGCTCCCGGAACCGGCGAGCTTCCCCTCGGCGAATGGATCGCCCGCAGCCGCGAACTCGGCTACGAGGGCTACATCGGCCTCGAATACAAGGAACCGCAGGAAACCGCGTTCAACTGGGCCATCCGCCAGCCGCGATCAGCCAAGTAATCGGGTTTCGACAAGCTCAACCACCGCTATCACCACCAACAGACTTCAGGAAAGAGAACCATCATGAGCAACGTTGCAGTCATCGGACTCGGAATCATGGGCCTGCCCATGGCCATCAACCTCGTCAAGGCCGGCCACACCGTCACCGGCTTCAACCGCAGCCAGGACAAGATCGACAAGCTCGTCTCCGAAGGCGGCAAGGGTGCCACGAGCATCGCCGACGCCGTGAAAGATGCCGACGTCGTCATCACCATGGTGCCGGACTCCCCCGACGTTGAGGGCGTAGTCAGCGGCACGGACGGCGTCTTCGCCAACGCGAAGAAAGGCACCCTCTGGATCGACGCCTCCAGCATCCGCCCGGACGTCGCCAAGCGCCTCTCCGACGAAGCCACCGCAGCCGGCATCCGCCCGCTGGACGCCCCGGTTTCCGGCGGCGAACAGGGCGCCATCGACGCCGCCCTGTCCATCATGGTCGGCGGCGAAAAAGCAGACTTCGAGGCAGCACAGGACGTCCTGAACGCCGTCGGCAAAACCATCGTCCATGTCGGTCCGTCCGGCTCCGGCCAGACCGTCAAGGCAGCCAACCAGCTGATCGTCGCCGTCAACATCGAAGTCCTCGGCGAGGCCATCGCCTTCCTCGAGGCCTACGGCGTGGACACCGACGCCGCCCTCAAGGTCCTCGGCGGCGGCCTGGCCGGCTCCAAGGTCCTGGACCAGAAGGGCCAGAAGATGCTCGACCGCAACTTCGACCCCGGCTTCCGCCTCGCCCTCCACCACAAGGACCTCGGCATCGTCACCTCCGCCGCCCGCGAAGCCAACGTCGCCGTCCCCCTCGGCGCCGTCGTCGCACAGCTCGTCGCCGCCACCGTCAACCAGGGCGACGGCGGCCTCGACCACTCGGGACTCTTCAAGCAGGTCCTCAAGCTCAGCGGCCGCGAGTAACCGCTGATCGCAGCGCGAGTAACCGGTGATTGAGCTTGTCGAAATCCAGGTTTCGACAAGCTCAACCACCAGCCGCTGAACCAACGCACTTTTAGGCCCCGACGACGGGGCCTTCCCAGCACACCCAACAGCACCCAACGACACCACAGACTTTCCCAAGGAGCACACCATGAGCAAGATGCGTACCGTTGATGCAGCGGTTGCCATCCTGGAAAAGGAAGGCGCCATCGAGGCGTTCGGCCTGCCAGGAGCGGCAATCAACCCCTTCTACTCCGCCATGCGGGCCCACGGCGGCATCCGCCACACCCTGGCCCGCCACGTCGAAGGCGCCAGCCACATGGCCGACGGGTATTCCCGCGCCAAGGACGGCAACATCGGCATCTGTATCGGCACCTCCGGCCCCGCCGGCACCGACATGATCACCGGGCTCTACGCGGCCTGGGCCGATTCCATCCCGATGCTCTGCATCACCGGCCAGGCCCCCGTGGCCAAGCTGCACAAGGAAGACTTCCAGGCCGTGGACATCGAGTCCATCGCCAAGCCGGTCACCAAGATGGCCATGACCGTCCTGGAACCCGGCCAGGTTCCCGGCGCGTTCCAGAAGGCCTTCCAGCTGATGCGCTCCGGCCGCCCGGGCCCGGTCCTGCTGGACCTGCCCATCGACGTGCAGATGGCCGAGATCGAATTCGACATCGACACCTACGAGCCGCTGCCCATCGAGAAGCCCAAGGCCAGCCGCAAGCAGCTGGAAAAGGCCCTGGACATGCTGACCGCCGGCGAACGCCCGCTGATCGTGGCCGGCGGCGGCATCATCAACGCCGGCGCCTCCGCGCAGCTGGTGGAGCTGGCCGAGATCCTGAACGTTCCCGTCATCCCCACCCTGATGGGCTGGGGCGCCATCGCCGACGACCACCGCCTGATGGCCGGCATGGTGGGCCTGCAGACCTCCCACCGCTACGGCAACGAGAACTACCTGCGCAGCGACTTCGTGATCGGCATCGGCAACCGCTGGGCCAACCGCCACACCGGCGGCCTGGACACCTACACGGCCGGCCGGAAGTTCGTGCACGTTGACATCGAGCCCACGCAGATCGGCCGCGTGTTCTCACCGGATCTGGGCATCGCGTCCGACGCCGGTGCGGCGCTGGCCGGGCTGATTGACCTCGCCCGCGAGCGCTCGGCAGCCGGGTCCCTGCCGGACTACTCGGCATGGGTTGCCGAATGCCAGGACCGCAAGGCCAGCCTGCACCGCAAGACGCACTTCGAGAACATCCCCATCAAGCCGCAGCGCGTGTACGAGGAGATGAACCGGGCCTTCGGCCGCGACACCACCTACGTGTCCACCATCGGGCTGTCCCAGATCGCCGGCGCGCAGATGCTGCACGTCTTCGGCCCGCGCAAGTGGATCAACGCCGGCCAGGCAGGTCCGCTGGGCTGGACCGCACCGGCGGCCCTCGGCGTGGTCCGCGGCAAGCCGGACGAGACCGTTGTTGCCCTGTCCGGCGACTACGACTTCCAGTTCATGATCGAGGAACTGGCCGTGGGCGCGCAGTTCAACCTGCCGTACATCCACGTGGTGGTGAACAACTCCTACCTGGGCCTGATCCGGCAGTCGCAGCGCGGCTTCAGCATGGAACAGAACGTGTCCCTGGCGTTCGAGAACATCAACAGCGCTGACCTGTCCGAGAACGCGCGCGGCTACGGCGTGGACCACCTCAAGGTGGCCGAGGGCCTGGGCTGCAAGGCCATCCGGGTGGAGGATCCCAACGACCTCGCCGCAGCATTCGGCAAGGCCAAGGCCCTGATGGGCGAGTTCCAGGTGCCCGTGGTGGTTGAAGTGATCCTGGAGAAGGTCACCAACATCTCCATGGGTGTGGAGATCAGTGCCGTGAACGAGTTCGAGGAACTGGCCGAGACCGCCGCCGACGCCCCCACCGCCATCCTGGCAATGCAGGCCTGACATGCGGATCGTGATCGCGCCGGACAAGTTCAAGGGATCGCTGTCCGCGCCGGACGTCTGCAGGCACCTGGAAAAGGGCCTGCAGGCGGCCGCCGGTAACAACTTGGACATCCTCCGGATCCCCGTGGCCGACGGCGGTGAAGGCACCCTGGATGCCGCCGTCGGCTCCGGTTTCACCCGCCGGAGCGCCACGGTCAGCGGCCCCACCGGCCAGCCGATCGAGGCGGACTTTGCCGTCCGCGGCCACGAGGCAGTCATCGAGATGGCGGCGGCCTCGGGCCTTGCCCTCCTCCCGCAGGTGCGTCGGCGGCGGGCAGCCTGATTCCGTCAGCGCCACCAGGGCCACGAGCCTTGGCACCGGCCAGCTGATCCGCGCAGCACTGGATGCCGGCTGCCGCCGGATCATCCTGGGTGTGGGCGGCAGCGCCAATACCGACGGCGGCGCCGGGCTCCTGCAGGGACTCGGCGCCAGGTTCCTGGACGCCACGGGCAACGAGCTGCCGGCTGGCGGTGCCGCGCTGGCCAACCTGCACCGCATCGACTTCACCGCGTTTGAACCCCGCCTGGTGGACACACGCTTTGTGCTGGCGTCCGACGTCGACAACCCCCTGCTGGGCCCCCAGGGCGCCGCGGCGGTTTTCGGCCCGCAAAAGGGCGCCACACCACAGGACGTCGACATGCTCGACGCCGCCCTGGCCAGGTTTGTCGAAGTCCTGGCCAGGGAAATCGGATTCCGCGCCGAGCGCGCCGCCGTTGCTCCGGGAGCCGGGGCAGCCGGCGGGGTGGGCTACGCCGCCATCGCGGTCCTGGCCGCAACGCGGCGGCCGGGCATCGACGTCGTTCTTGAATTCACCGATTTGGCCCACCGCCTGGCGGGGGCCGACCTGGTGATCACCGGCGAAGGCAGCCTGGACGAACAAAGCCTGCTGGGCAAAACACCCATGGGGGTGGCCCGGGCGGCGGCGGCGGCCGGAATCCCCGTGGTGGCCGTCTGCGGCCGCACCACACTGACAACGGAACAACAGCAGGATTCCGGTTTCCGGCAGGTCTACCCACTGACTTCCCTGGAACCCGAGGTAGATATATGTATAGCTGAAGCAGGCTCCCTGCTTGAACAATTAGGTAAGAACATCCTCCAGGGGCTGGCCAACCCGGCCCCGGCGGATGGAATCGGCACAAAGGAGCCCCTGAATGTCTGAAGAACGCTTTGACCTGGTGATCCGGGGCCGGCGCATCCTCACCACCGCCGGCATCGCACCGCGGGAAGTGGGCGTGCGCGGCGGCAAGATCGTCGCCATCGAACCGCTCGGCAACGGCCTCGCCGGCGCGGAACTGATCGAGCTCGCCGACGACGAGACCCTCCTCCCCGGCCTGGTGGACACCCACGTCCACGTCAACGAGCCCGGCCGCACCGAGTGGGAGGGCTTCGCCTCCGCCACCCGGGCAGCCGCCGCCGGCGGCGTCACCACCATCATCGACATGCCGCTGAACTCCGTCCCGCCCACCACCACGGTGGAAGGCCTCAAGCTCAAGCGCGAGGTGGCCGAGGACCAGGCGTTCGTGGACGTCGGATTCTGGGGCGGCGCCATCCCGGGCAACAAGGCCGAACTCCGCGGCCTGCATGACGAAGGCGTCTTCGGCTTCAAGTGCTTCCTGCTGCACTCCGGCGTGGACGAGTTCCCGCACCTCGAAGCGGACGAGATGGAGGAGGACATGGCCGAGCTCAAGTCCTTCGACTCC
This sequence comes from uncultured Actinomycetota bacterium, assembly GCA_963741285.1. Classification (GTDB taxonomy): domain Bacteria; phylum Actinomycetota; class Actinomycetes; order Actinomycetales; family Micrococcaceae; genus Arthrobacter. The sequence continues at coordinate 31,273 of CAVUHH010000024.1, read as the reverse complement.
CTCATGATCGTCCACGCCGAGGACTCCCACGCGATCGACCGCGCCCCGCACCCGGGCGGCGACCACTACGAAACGTTCCTGGCCTCCCGCCCGCGCGGTGCCGAGAACAAGGCCATCGCCGAGGTCATCGAGCGCGCCCGCTGGACCGGCGCGCGTGCCCACATCCTGCACCTCTCGTCCTCCGACGCGCTGCCCATGATCGCGAGCGCAAAGCGCGACGGCGTCCACCTCACCGTGGAGACGTGCCCGCACTACCTCACGCTCACTGCCGAGGAAATCCCGGACGGCGCCACGGCCTACAAGTGCTGCCCGCCCATCCGCGAGGCCTCCAACCGCGAGCTGCTGTGGAAGGGCCTGCAGGACGGCACCATCGACTGCATCGTCTCGGACCACTCCCCCTCCACCTTGGACCTGAAGGACCTGGAAAACGGCGACTTCGCCGTGGCCTGGGGCGGCGTCTCCTCGCTGCAGTTGGGGCTCTCCGTGATCTGGACCGAAGCCCGGCACCGCGGCATCGCCCTGGAACAGGTGGTTTCCTGGATGGCGGAGAAGCCGGCAGCCCTGGCCCGCCTGCACAACAAGGGCCAGCTGGCCCTCGGCTACGACGCGGACTTCGCCATCTTCGCGCCGGATGAGGCGTTTGTGGTGGACGTTTCCAAGCTCAAGCACAAGAACCCCATCACGCCCTACGACGGCAAGGCGCTCTCCGGCGTCGTCCGCAAAACGTACCTGCGCGGCCACGAGATCGACGGCCGCACGCCCAGCGGCAAGCTGATCCGCCGCGGCGGCGTGTGAGGCACAGGGCCATGGCCGTCAACGCCCACGCACCGCGGCCGAGGCTTCAGCCGCGCGGCCTGGCGGTGTGGCTGCAGCCGTGTGACGGCCAGGACATCGACCCGGCGGTCTGGGCACAGGCCGCCAGCGCGGTCCTGGCACGTGCCCGCCAGCTTGCCCCGGAAGCCGAAGTCCAGCTGTGGACCGACGCCGGCAACGGAACCGCTGGCGGCGAAGGTTCAGGCGGCCGGAAATGCAGTCGGCGGAAGTGCGGGCGGCGGCCGTGCAGTCGGCGGCGGTGGTTCCGGCGGCGGTTCACGTGCCGAAGGTGCGTATTCCGTAAGTGCAGAGGCCGAAAGTTCGCAGGCCGCTGTCAGCCCGCCAGTGTCCCTGGCCGGGCGGCGCAGCACCGTGGCAGTGGATCTGGCCCAGGACACCGTTCTGCTGGACGGCGTTCCGGTCAGCTTCACCCGCATGGAATACAGCCTCCTGCGGTATCTCGTGGAGAACCTGTCCCGCCCGGTTCAACGCCAGGAACTGCAGGGCTTTTTGGAGTCCCTGGAGTGCCCCGGCGCGGCGTTCCGCTCCATCGACGTCTACGTTGGCCGCATCCGACGCAAGCTGGGCTCGGCCCGGTACGCCGTCGCCACGGTGCGTGGTGGCGGCTACCAGTTCGTGCCCGGGACCGGGCAGCACTGTCCGCGGACCGGCGGAATACTGCATCTAGGCAGCCCCGTTTTCATTTCATCGCCTTTATTTCATTGCCGGCCATGGCCGGTGCCCACAAGTCAAGGATCGCTACATGACCCAGAAACTCCTCGCCGGAACCCAGGCCCCCGATTTCGCACTGCTGAACTCCGACGGCCACAAGGTCTCCCTCTCCGATTACCGCGGACGCAATGTCATTGTGTACTTCTACCCAAAAGCCGATACCCCCGGCTGCACCACTGAGGCCTGCGACTTCCGCGACAACCTCTCCAGCCTGCAGTCCTCCGGCTACGAAGTCCTGGGCATCTCCCCGGACGCCCCTGACAAGCTGGCAGCCTTCACGGGCGACTTCGGGCTGACGTTCCCGCTGCTCTCCGACGAACACCACGCCGTGGCGCAGGCGTACGGCGCCTGGGGCGAGAAGATTGTGAACGGCGAAGTGGTGGACGGCCTGGTCCGTTCCACCGTGGTGCTCGACGCCGAAGGCAAGGTCACGCTCACCCAGTACCAGGTCCAGGCCCAAGGCCACGTCGCAGCGCTCAAGGCGGAGCTGGGCATTTAGCAGCCGGGCGCCTCATCCTGCGGGCGCCTAACCGCTGGGCATCTAACCACTGGGCATCTAACGGCTCGGCACCGTAGCTACGCCGTGCGGAGCCGGCCGAGACAGTAGTTCTTGGCGAAGTGACGCACCGGCCGCGGGAGCCGCGGATAGACCAGCGCGGACCACCGGGTGGTGCGGTCGAACAGGCGGCTGTGGCGTTCGCTCCACGGCAGCCCGTACCCGCTCCGGAGGTGATCGGGGAGGAGGCCGGTGGTGATGAACCGGATGACCGGCATGCTCATCCGGAGCCAGAGCGGCCCGGTGGGCGGGTAGAGCAGGTCGCGGCCCACCCGGACGGCCACGGCGTCCAGCTCCAGCGACTGCATGTGAGCGTCCCAGTACGCCTTGAAGGCTGCACGGTCGGCGGGCCACAGGTCCGCCGGCAGCTGCAGGACGGTGCCCATCCTGGCATAGTCCTGGTACATCAGCTCGGCGGCCTCATCTTCCAGCGGACCGTAGATTTTCTCGTAGATGATCACCGCGGTGTCGTACAGGGTGGCCACCACCCACAGCTGGGCCTGCGCATCGAAGGCGCTGTAACCGTGGGAGCCGGCTCCGGGCTTGCGTCGCACCGGGCCATGCGCCTTGTTCACGCTGCGGCGAACGGCCGCTACCTGGTCCTTGGTGCCGTACCTCACCGCGTAGACATAGGTGAGCGTGGCACGGAACCGGTCAAAGGGCCGGGCCACGAAGTTGCTGTGCTCGGCGACGCCGTGGCCCACTGCGGGGTTCGCAATCTGCAGCAAAATGGCGCGGCCGGCCCCCGCGAGCAGAACGCCTTCCGCTCCGATGTCAGCCAGGTTGCGCACCATGGACACACGATACAGAGAATCTTCACGGCCGGATACGTCGCCGGTGGTTGAACTCCCGGCAGGTTCGGTGGTTGAGCCTGTCGAAACCGGGTTTCGCCAAGCTCAACCACCGGGCCGACTTACTCCCCCTCAGGCCTGCAACGGCACGGACAGCAGGCCGAGTTCCGCCGTCCGGGGCGGGTTGGCTCCATGCCGGGAGCAGGTGATGGCCGCGGCGCGGTTGGCGTAAGCCGCGAGCGCTTGGAGATCGTCCACGGTGAGGGCCTGCAGCCGCTGCCTGCCACGGGATCCGAGGGCTGAGAGCTGGTCCAACCCGGAGATAAGGGCCGCCATAAAGGAGTCGCCGGCCCCCACGGTATCCGCCACCTTGATGGCCTCGGCGGCCAGTTCCACCCTGCCCTGGCTGCCCAGGATGACCGGCCCGGCTGCGCCGCGCGTGAGGGCAACGATTGCCGGCCCGAGTTCCAGCCACGCTGAAAGGGTTTCTTCCGGCGTCCGGTCCGGGTACAGCCAGGCGAGGTCCTCATCGCTGGCCTTGACGATGTCACTGGCGGCCACGAAGCGTTCCGCCTGCGCCCGCGCCGCGGCCACATCCGGGCTGATCCCAGGCCGGCAGTTCGGATCGAAGCTGATGGTCGCGTGTTCCCGGGCCGCCGCCACGAGGGCAAACGTGGCCTGGTCACCTGGTGCGGCCACGGCCGCGATGGATCCCGTGTGGACGTGTTTGGAACCCTGCACCGCTTCAAGGGCAGGAAGGGCCGCCCCGTTGATGTCCCAGCTGATGTCGAACGCGTAGGTGGCGCCGCCGTCGGGACCCAGCGTGGCGGTGGCCGTCGACGTCGGCGCGCTGCCGCCCCTGATCGCGGTGACGCCGTTGGCGCTCAGGTGTTCTTCGATCATGTCGCCGTAGGGGTCGCCGGCATAGTGGGTCACGAGGGTGGTCGCCAGGCCCAGCCGGGCCGCGCCCACCGCCACGTTCAGGGGGCTCCCGCCCGGGTGCGCCTCGGTGGCAGCCTCCCGGTGCGGGTCGCTGATGATGTCCACGAGCGCTTCGCCGATGACGGTGATCATGGTCAGCGGCCCGGGTAGACGACGGCTTTGAGCTGGCCGGCCTGCTTGCCCGCTTTCAGGGCCTCTTCAGACTCGGCAAGGCTGAACTTGCCGGTCACCAGGATGTCCAGGTCCACCTTGCCGTCGGCGATCAGCTGGATGGCCAGCGGCCACGTGTTGGTGTATCGGAAGACGCCGGAGAGCCAGATCTCGCGGTTCTGGATGAACGAGACGGGGAGTTCGACGTCGTCCGCGCCGAGCCCCACCAGGATCACCCTGCCTGCCGGCCCCACTGCCTTGATCCCGGAACGGACGGCCTGCGGGGCGCCGGACGCGTCGATGAACGCATCGACGTCGAGCCCTTCCACACTGTCCGTTTTCGCGTTGAGCGCGTGCGTTGCGCCGTGCTTGAGGGCGAAGTCGAGCCGGTCCTCGGCGATGTCCGTGATGTAGATTTCCGTGGCACCGAACGCGCGGGCCGCCTGGGCGGCGATGATGCCGATGGGGCCGGCGCCGGCGATCAGGACCCGGCTGCCGGGCTTGATGTCGGCACGCTCACAGGCCCAGAGGCCCACGGAGAGCGGTTCGATCAGCGCTGCCGCCTCGTCGCTGACACTGTCCGGGATGTCGTAGGCGAAGTCGGACTGGATGGTCACGTATTCGGCGAAGGCGCCGTCGATCGGCGGGGTGGCGTAGAACTCGATGTCGGGGCAGAGGTTGTAGCGGCCGGCTTTGCACTGCTTGCACGTGCGGCAGGGGCGCTGGGGCTCGACCGCGACGCGCTGGCCGATGCGGGCAGGGTCCACGGCGCTTCCGACGGCGGCGATCCGGCCGGAGAGTTCGTGGCCGAGGATGAGCGGGTGGTCCACCACGTAGTCGCCGATCCGGCCGTGCTCGTAGTAGTGGACGTCGCTGCCGCACACGCCCACGGCGGCCACCTGCACCAGGACCTGGTCGGCGTCGAGCTGCGGAACGGGCAGCGTTTCCATCGCCATGTCGCCCTGGCGCTTCAGCACCGAGGCGCGCATGGTGGCCGGCAGTTCGGGGTGTGCGTGGGTGCGGGACTGGGTGGTTGGTGTTGTCATCGAAGTAGTCCTTTGCAGAAATCGGAAGTGAGGGGCCGGTTAGGTGGCGGCGCTATTTCAGAGCGGCGGTGCTAGCTATTTCACGGCGCCAGCTATTTCACGGCACCCAGGGAGAGCCCCTGGACGAGCTTGTCCTGGGCGGCGAAGCCGGCGAACAGTACCGGCAGGGATATGACGACGGCGGCGGCGCAGACCTGGGCGAGGAAGAGGCCCTGGCCGGAGACGAAGCCGGTCAGGAAGACCGGGGCGGTGCCTGCCACCACGCCGGTGAGGACCCGGGCCAGGAGCAGTTCGTTCCAGCTGAAGATGAAGCAGATCAGGGCGGTGGCGGCGATGCCGGGCATGGCCACGGGCGCGATGATTTTGCGGAGGATGAGCAGGAGGTTGGCGCCGTCGATCTGGGCGGCCTCGAGCATTTCCTCCGGCACTTCGGCGAGGAAGGACCGCATCATCCAGACCGCGATGGGCAGGTTCATGGACGTGTACATCAGGATCAGGAACCAGATGTTGTCCAGTGCCCCGACGGTTCGGGCGAAGAGGTAGAGCGGCAGGATCGCGGCCACCACCGGCATCATCTTGGTGGAGAGGAAGAAGAACATCACGTCGGTCCACTTCTTCACCGGCCGGATGGACAGTGCATAGGCGGCCGGGAAGGCCAGGAGCAGGACGAGGACCGTGGACAGGATCGAGGCGGTGGCCGAGTTGATCAGCGACGGCCACGGGCTGACGCCGGATGTTTCGCCGAAGAATTCCCGGTACGCGTCCAGGGTGAGGTTCGCGGCGATGGACGGCGGGTTGGTGGCGGCGTCGGTCTCGGAGTGGAACGAGGTGAGGATCATCCACAGGACCGGGACGGCGAACAGCAGGGCGAGCAGCCAGGCCGCGATGCCGGCGGCGGTGTTGTTGCGGGTGGGGTCCATGCGTGACTTGCCGCGACGTGGAGTGCGGCCGGTGTTCAGCGCGGTGGGCGATGTGGAATGGGCTGGGCCAGAGCTCTGCGGTGCGGCGGGGGTGAGGGTGCTCATCGTGCTGCCTCCTTCTTGAAGAGTGAAAAGACGGTGCGGAGTGCGAACGTGGCCACGATGATGGTGCCGATGACCACCACGACGCCGGCGGCGGAGGCCAGGCCGTATTCGTTGGCGAAGTAGAACGTCTGGTAGATGGCGTAGGGCAGGTTGGCGGTGCCCAGTCCGCCGGCGGTGAGGGTGAAGACGGCGTCGAAGTTCTGCACGATGTAGATCGCCCCGAGCAGGCCGCCGAGCTCCAGGTACTGGCGCAGGTGCGGCAGGGTCAGGTGGCGGAAGATCCCCCAAGGTGTGGCGCCGTCCATCTGGGCCGCTTCCACGGTGTCCATCGGGCGGGACTGCAGGCCGGCGAGCAGGATGAGCATCATGAACGGGGTCCACTGCCAGACCAGGGAGAGGATCACGGCCATCATTGGTGCCTGGGACAGCAGGTCCAGCTGCGGCGCCGTGGCGCTGCCGAACAGGGACCAGACCCAGGTCAGGATGCCGTTGATCAGCCCGTACGTGGGGTTGAGGAGGGCGTGCTTCCAGATGAGGGCCGCGGCCACCGGAACCACCAGGAACGGGGCGATCAGCAGGGTCCGGGCCAGGCCGCGGCCGATGAACTTCTTGTCCAGCAGCAGGGCCAGTCCCAGGCCGATGAGCAGGCTGATCAGCACGACGGAGACGGTGAGGAGGATGGTGGTGAAGATCGCCTGGCGCAGGTCCGGATCGGTGAGGACCGTGGCGTAGTTCTCGAAGCCGGCGAAGGCGGTCTTGTCCGGGCTCAGGCTGTTCCAGTTCAGGAACGAGATGATCAGCGTCACCACGAACGGAAGCTGGGTGACGAGAATGAGGAAGATCAGGGCCGGGAGCAGCGGTGCGCGCCGGGCCCAGGCCAGGGCGCGTTCCCGCGACCGGCTGTCTCGTGAAGGTTTGGCTGCGTGGTGTCCCGGGCGGGAGATGCGCGCCGTTGCGGTAGTCATGATGTTCTCCTGCGTTTCGGTTGCTGCTACTTGTACTTATTGCCGATTTTTTGGGCGGCTTCCTGGCCCTTGGCCAGTGCGTCGGCCACGGTGCCCTGGCCGGCGATGGCGGAGCTGACACCCTGGGAGACATTGGTGCCCAGGGCCGCGAACTCGGGAATCCCCACAAACTGGATGCCGACGGCGGGACGTTCCTGTGCGCCGGGGTTCTTCGGGTCGGCGTTCTCAATGGCGAAGCGTTCAGCTTCGAAGAACGGCGCCGCCTTCTGGAATTCGGCATTCTCGTAGGTGGAGATGCGCTTGCCGGAGGGAACCTTCGCCCACCCGAGCTTGGACGCCACGAGCTCTTCGTAGTCCTTCGAGCTGGCCCAGGCGATGAACTTCCCGGCAGCGTCCTGCTTCTTGGAGGCGGCCTGCATGGCCCAGGACCAGGTCCACAGCCAGCCGGAGGACTTGGTTTCCTTGACCGGGGCCTGGGCGTAGCCGATCTTGCCCTTCACCGGGGAGTCCTCGGCTTCCAGGGCGCCTGCGGCCGACGTCGCGTCGTACCACATGGCCACGTTGCTCTGGCTCATATTGTTCAGGCACTCGGTGAAGCCGGCCTGGGCGGCGCCTGCTTCGCCGTGCTCGCGGACCAGTTTGGTGTAGAACTCCACTGCTGCGGTGAATTCCGGGCTGTTGACCTGGGCGTTCCAGTCCTTGTCGAACCAGGTGCCGCCGAACGTGTTCACCACGGTGGTCAGCGGTGCGAAGACCTGGCCCCAGCCCGGCTGGCCGCGGAGGCAGATGCCCTTCATGCCCGGTTCCGCGCCGTCTACCTTCGCCGCGATGTCCGCGACCTCGTCCCAGGTGGGCTTCTCCGGCATGGTCAGGCCCTTGGCCTCAAGGATGTCCTTCCGGTACATGAGGAAGGATGATTCGCCGTAGAACGGTTCGCCGTAAAGCTTGCCGTCTGCCCCGGTGAGGGACGCCGTGTAGGCGGGCAGGATGTCGTCCTGGTCAAACCCGGGGTCCGCGGCCACGGTGTCCAGCGGCGCGAGCCAGCCGTTGGCGGAGTAGAACGGGATCTCGTAGTTGGACAGCGACGCGACGTCGTACTGGCCGGCCTGGCTGGAGAACTCCTGGCTGATCTTGGCCCGGACATCGTTCTCCGGCAGGATTGTGTAGTTGACCTTGATGCCGGTTTCCTTGGTGAAGTTGTCCGCGGTGAGCCGCTGCAGGTCCTCCATCTGGGGGTTGTTCACCATCAGGACGTTGATGCTGTTCGGGTCACCGGCGGAATTGCCTCCGCCGGCACCGGCACAGGCCGAGGCGCTCAGGGCGACGCACAAAGCGCCGGCGGCGAGGGTCGCAGCACGCATTTTTGGGCGCATTAAGGACTCCTTTGTTCTTCAGGGGGTGCACCGCCGGGGTTGCGTCGACTGCGGTATCGACGGATTCGGCTGGAGCGGGCCGGTCATCGGGATTTCGATGTGCCGGGCTGGTCTTCCTCAACTGTAGGTGCGTGCGGTATGCCACAACTAGCGCCCTGCATGCCAATTTCTGATACAAATTTTCCCTACCGGCCACCGGATGGCAGGCGCTACTGTGGGAAGGCGCCCACGGCGCTGTCCATTTTTCATAACCGCGAGTACCGGGAGTACAACCATGAACGCGGCAGATCCCAGCGACGGGGCATCGGCAAGGCTTGCCGAAAGGCTGTTGGGCATGCGTGCCAACCGGGAGGTCATCCCCTACGACCCGGACCACTCGGTCCGGTGGCACCAGCACGACTACCCCAGCGCCGTGGCGCGGTGGAACTACCACCCCGAGTACGAGATCCATCTCATCCGGAAGGGCACCGGAAAGTTCATCGTGGGAGACCACATCGGCACGTTTGAGGCCGGGCACGTGTCCCTGGTGGGATCAGGGCTGCCGCACGACTGGGTGAGCGACCTCGAACCCGGCGAGCTCATCGAGGGCCGGGATGCCCTGATCCAGTTCGACGGGAAGTGGGTGGAACAAACCGCCGAACTTGTTCCGGAGCTTGCCGAGATTAAGCCCCTGCTGGAACAGTCCGCCCGCGGGATCGAGTTTCTGGGACGCACTGCCGAGGAGGCGGCCGCAGCCATCGAAGCGATGGGCAGTTCCACCGGGCTGGGGCGGCTGCACCATCTGCTGGAGCTGTTTGCGATTCTGACGACGGCGCCGCAGGAGGACCGGCGCTATCTGGCGGATGAATGGTTCAGGCCGCAGCTGGACGGCCAGGCGGAGGCCGTGGTGGACATTGTCCTGGAGTATGTTTTCGGCAACCATTCCGGCAACGTGAAGATGTCCGAGGCGGCCGCCCTGGTGGGAATGTCAGAGTCAACCTTCTCTAAATACTTCAAGCGCGCCACCGGCCAGAACTTCAGTGACCTGGTCCGCAAACTCCGCCTGGCCCATGCGCGGCGGCTGCTGGAACAAAGCGACAAAGCCATCTCTGACATTTGCTACGAAGTGGGCTTCGCCAACCTGTCCAACTTCAACCGGCACTTCCTCAACGACACCGGCGAAACGCCCCGGCGCTACCGCCAGCGGACGCAGGGCTGACGCCGCGCCCACCCAGCCACCCGGCGAAGCGGAGCGGCCGAGCGCCGGAACCTCCCGCCGTCGGCCGTTCCTCATGTAACGCAACATTTTGGCTGAAACAGGCACGTCAACCTAGTCTTTAGTAAGCCAAGCCTTACCTAACTAATACTGGCGGCGCCATCCAACGCAGGAGGATTCAACCAATGCAGGCCATTCTCTTTCCCACAGCGCATAACGACGACTACCTCTATGGGCTGGCAAGCCATATCTGGATGGGCGACGGCCTGTTTCCGTCGGCCCACAACCGCAGGGACCCGTATGCGCTGCCGGCCTTCGAGATCAATGGCCAGTGGGTTTACCCGTCCCGGTACAACACGTACCTGTCGCCGCAGCTCCCCGTGTACGTCCTCGAAGACGAGTACCTGGTGTCCACGGGGCACGGGCTGGAGGCGCCGGGACTCCCCCTGTTCGAGATCCACTGCATGTGCCTGCCGCAGCTTCAGGAGTAAGCGCGGTGCTCCTGACGCCGGACGGCGCGTCGCGCCACCGAATGTAAAGCAAGCTTGACTGTAAAGCGTCCTTGACTAAAGATGGAGAGGCAGGAAGACCGGCCACACCATCCAAGGAGACCGTTATGACAAGCACTGCCCAGAAGTTCCGCGCACCCGTCAAGACCTGGGCCGCCACCATTGCCCTGGCCGTGGCCCTGGCGTTCGGCGCGGCAGCGGTCATCGCCCAGCTCCTCTACGCGGACAGCTTCCCGGTGGCCTTCTGGGTATTTGGCTTTTCGCTTCTCGGACCGCTGGCCGCCCTGATGTGGCTGCTGTTCATCTCAAAGCACACAGTCAAAATCGAAGCCCACGCCGAGCAGGGCGTCGAGACATCGTGGCTTCATCAGGCCGGATTCGGCGCGCTGACCGATGTCTTCCTCTTGGCGGGGGTGGGCAGTGCCGTGGTTGGCCTGAGCAGGCTTCCCCTCACCGGCACGGCAGCACTGATGGGTACCGCCATTCTCGCCGCGGTGAGCCTGGGCGTGCGTTACAGCATCCTGCGCCGCCGTAACTCCTGATGGAGAACAACATCGCAGGGCTGCGGGCCGCCGTCGGACTGTCCCAAGCGGCCCTCGCGGAGCGCGTGGGCGTATCGCGGCAGACCATCATTTCCATCGAGCGTGGCAGGTTCGACCCCTCGCTGCCGCTGGCATTCCGGCTGGCCAGGACATTCGACCGCACCATCGAGGACCTCTTCACCTTCAGCGAGTCACCGGATTCAGAGCTGACATAGACGACGGCGGCACCTCCCGCCGTCGTCGGTCCTCCGTTGCGCTTAGCCGGCCCCGGCGCCCAGCTCCCGGTTGACGGCGGGCATGATTTCGGTGGCAAGGAGTTCAATGGAACGCGCCGTTTCGGCGAACGGCAGGCCACCCAATCCGATCTGCGCCATGTAGCGGCTGTTGCCGAGCGTCTGCTGGATCTCCAGGAGCTTCTCGGTGACCTGCTGCGGGCTTCCCACCAGCAGTCCGCCGCCCGGATCGCTCCAGTCATCGAAGGTGGAACGGGGGAAATGGTCCACGTTGCGCGGCATGTTCTGCTCGAAATAAGCGCGGTAGTGCGGGTAGAAGGTGTCCCGCGCCTGCTGCGATGTTGCCGCGGCGTAGAAATGTCCGCCCACACCCACCGGCAGTGCGGCGGCATCGTGGCCCGCCTCGTCGGCGCTCTGCCGGTACAGCTCGGCCAGGCGGCGGAAACGGTCCGGGCCGGACAGCAGCGCGATGAAGAGCGGGAGGCCCAGCCTGCCGGCACGGGCAAAGCTGGCCGGGGTTCCGCCCACGCCCACCCAGACGGGGAGCTTCTCCTGCAGGGGCCGGGGTGCAATGTCCATGCCGGGAACGCTTTGGGTCAGGGTGCCCTTCCAGTCCAGGACGGCATTGTCGCGGAGCTCGAGGAGCATGCGGAGCTTTTCGTCGAACAGGCCGTCGTAGTCCGCCGTGCTGTGCCCGAACAGAGGGTAGGACTCGATGAACGCCCCGCGGCCGGCAATGATCTCTGCCCGCCCGTCCGAAATCAGATCGAGGGTGGCGAACTGCTCAAAGAGCCGCACGGGGTCCTGCGTGGACAGCACGGTGACCGCAGTGCTGAGCCGGAGGTTGGTGGTTTCCCGGGCGATGGCTGCGAGGACGATTTCCGGGGCCGAGAGTGCAAAGTCATGCCGGTGGTGCTCGCCCAGGCCCATAAAGCCCAGCCCTGCCTGGTCAGCCAGCTTGGCGAGCTCAATGATCTCCTTCAGCCGCTGCTGGGGTGAGAGCGCGCTGCCGGTGGTGACACTGCGGGTTAATTCGCCGAAGGTAAAGATGCCGAAGTCCATACATGCTTGAACATTCAAGTTTCTGGATTCATTCCCAAGGCAAGCGAACGACGGCGGGTGGCGCCGCCGTCGTCCGCTTCACCGCCGCGATTACTCGCTGAACGGGACCTTTTCCCAGGACAGGATTTCGCCGCGCTTGGAGTTGTTCGCGGCGACGGTGAACTTCACATAATTGGTGGCGTTGGCGGATCCGTCCACCGTGATGCGCTGCAGATGGTCGGCGGCGGTTTCCTGGCCGTAGACAGTCAGCCAGGGTGAGCCGTCGGCCAGCGGCTGGTTTTCGGCGTAGACGTGGCTGTCGCCGTTGATGAGGTAGACCGGGCCGTCGAAACGGTTGGTCTCCGCGATGATGGTCTGGACAATCTCGCGGAATCCGGAGAGTGTTTCCGGGTTGGCCAGGGCCGCATCGAGCAGTGCCGGATCGAACATGTCAGCCTGGGTCATCAGGACCACGGCGCGGTCGTTGCGGCGCGTGGCGTCGCTGAAGGTGGCCCGGATCTGCTCCAGGACGGCCGCCGTCCGGTGCTGGACCTCGGCCAGCTGCTCAGGTGTCGCAGCCGTTTCGCCCAGGCCGGTCCACGGCTGGAGGGAGTTGTTGCTGCCCTGGACGTTCACCACGGAGAAAGCCACGCGGTTCTGCGTGAAGCGGACATTCTCGGGCAGGCCCAGTCCCTGCTGTGTTTTGACGGGCATCGTCTCGCCCAGCGTTTTGCCGGGTTCGTTGAAGAAGACCTCGCGCAGCTTGTCCAGCCGCTCCAGCGGGTTGTAGGCGCCGTTGTTGGTGCGGTGGCAGTCCACCCATTCGTTGTCGCCGGGCGTGAAGACCAGCGGGTGCTCGAAGGTGTCGAACTCGGCACGGATGTGCTGGAAGTAGTCGTCTGAACAGACGGATGACCCGTTCTTGATGTCTCCCACGTGGGTAACGAACTTCAGCTCGCTGTCGGCGTTGATGTCCTTGATGCGTGCAGGGAACTTGGCGATTTCAGCGGTGCCGTAGGGGATGTCGCCGATGACCCCAAAGCTGAAGGCCTGGTCTTTGACGGGAGAGCCGGCGGTGCCGGGGAGGCTGGCGGTGCCGGGGAGAACCTCGCCCGCGGCCGCAGGATGGCCGGCTCCGAGTACGGCATCCTGTGCCGCTCGGACGGCGGAAGGAACAGCGGCCGGGGCCGCGAGTCCGGTGACGGACATCAATGCCACAAAGGCGGTGACAGCGCTTCTTACCAACACAGGGGGTTCTCCTCGGTCCAGTCAATGTCTGCTCAGGCAACCGGCTATTACCTGGTGGGCGCTGAGCATGTGCACTAACAGCCTTCACGCCGCGGACCAACGTCCCGGGACCACACGGTTTCGGGGCCGTGAACAGCAGCTTTCCTGGTGGCCGACGGCCGTGACCGGCGTGGCTCGCCCGGCGCCGTGACCGCCGCCCGACCCCCGCCCCGCCCCCGAGACGGCTGAAGCTCAGAGAGCCGCCTGGAACCCTTCGATAAACAGCTGTGCCCGCTCCTCCACATACTGCTCCAAGGGCACGAGGCCCGCCGTGATACCCGAGCGGCCACTGAGGGCGGCCGATTCGATGTAGAGCCGGGAAGATTCAGCGACCAGGACAAAACGCGGCGGCGGAAACCACTCTGTGGCCCCTTCCGCCGGGCCGGAATCCAGGTCTGCCTCCCGTGCCAGCTCCAAGTACTGGATCATGCCTTCATGGAGCGGAACTGCACCGTCCGGGAGGGCGAGCTGGAGGTCCCCTTTCCGCGTGATGGTCAAGTAAACAGCCCCGTGCGGGTGGTAGGTAAAGCTGTTGTCCCGTCGTTTGAACAAGGCGTCCGCCACCGGCCAGGAGTCGTCGGGGATGGCCTCCAGAATTCCTGCCTTGGCGTACGTTTCGAGCGTTCGCGCTCCAAGCTCACGCAGATACGGCACTTGACGTGCCATCTGTCGCTTCAGCTCAGCTTCGTCAGCGTCCATCATGGCCCGATCGTACGCCCCAGGAGATGGTGCCGTTACCCATGATTAGCGGAAGCCCGTTCAGGCGGGAACAAGTTCACCGTAGTCCGCTGCGGGTCCGGGCACTATGCTGAGCTGAGCTGACCATCAACGGAGATGGACGTGGCGGCAGGGGGGAAACTGGTGGGCTCAGATTCTGACGACGATCTTTCGCGTATCCGCCGTTCGCCCAGCGGGCGCATTCCGCAATGGGCCATTGATGAGGCACAAGGCAAACTGCCACCTCTGGACCCCTGGCGGGGTGCCCCCGTTCCACAAGTCCATTCCGCCCACGTCTGGAAGCGGCCGGTCCGTGCGCGCAAGTGGAAAAAGCGGTTCGCCACGGTCCTTGGCATCGCAGTAGTAGTGGGCCTCTACTTCTCCCCGGCACTCTTCGATCAGTATGTGCTGCCAGCCGCGGCGCCCCATATGCCTGGCGCCAAAGTGCCGCCGCCGGGATTTGAGGCGGCGTCCTCCCCGCTTGGAATGCCGCCAGCCTCCAGCGGATCGACGGCCTACGTCCTGCAGAAGTCGCCGGACCCGGGCCAGCCCTTTGTTGCCTTCGATCCATGCCGCCCCGTGCACTACGTTGTCCGGCCGGACAATGCACCGCGGGGCACAGACCGGCTCGTCCAGGAGGCCGTGGCCGCGGTGTCCGCTGCCTCTGGATTGCGGTTTGTCTACGACGGAGTCACGGCCGAAGGGCCGTCGGAAACCCGTGAAACTTACCAACCTGAGCGCTATGGCAAAAAATGGGCCCCCGTCCTGATCACATGGTCCACGCCCAAGGAGGCACCCGAACTTGCGGGCAAGGTTGCCGGCACAGGCGGAAGTGCGTCAGTCCAGATCCCGGGCGAACCCTATGTTTCCGTCACAGGTCAGGTGACGCTGGACGCACCTGACCTGTCAGAAACGCTGGCCCGGGCGGACGGTCCCCTCCTGGTCCGCGCCATCATCATGCACGAACTGGCGCACGTCCTGGGGCTGGACCACGTCAAGGACCCCACTCAGCTGATGCATGACGAGAACACCGGGCAGTACGACTTCGGGGCCGGCGACCGCGCCGGGCTGGCGTTGCTGGGAACCGGGGCGTGCGTACCGCGGCTATGACCGCGGGTTCAGTTCCGTAATGGTTCCACAGCAGTCGACGGCGGAACCTCCCGCCGTCGACTCCCTGGGCTGCGTGCTGCTGTGGTCGGGCTAACTGATGGGGGCCGGCTTGGCGTTCTGGATGAAACTCAGGCCCCAGCCGCCGTCTTCTGCCAGCACCCACACGGCCACGAAACGGAAAACCAGACGCCGCACCTCTGTCCCCTGCGTTTTTGTGGCGTCCAGGAATCCGTAGAACAAGGCCGACTCCCCCAAAGGACGCACTACAGTTTCCCGGTGGCTGAAGTCAGTCCAACGGAACCCGCCGGACGCGATTGCTGCCAGATACGCTTCCTTGTCTTCGACCCTGCCGCTCGCGTGAACGTAGGTGAAGTCGGGCGTGAGGATGGCCTTGAGCCCACCAATGTCCTGTGTTTGGAGCGCCAAGGTACGGGACTGTTCCGCCGCGTAGATCTGTTCGTCGATGGTGGTCTGCATGGTGTCCTCCTGTGTTCGGCGGAGCTACGTGAGTTTCGCGCGGGGGTCGGTCTTGGCCAATCTGGTCAGCAGGTAATCCACTTCGGCTTTCGCGGTGGCGGTGAGGGGACCTCCGGGACTCCGCTGGGCGTCCGTAGTGAGCACGCCCCGGCGGTGCAGGACATACTTCCGCACTGCGAGGCCGGCTGCGCCGGGCTGCTGCTCGTAGCGGATCAGCGGAAGGTGCGCGTCGAACAGGTCATGGGCGAGGTCCCGGTCACCCTCGGACGCCATGCGGACGACGTCCACGAGCATCTCCGGAAAGCAGTACCCGGTCATGGCACCGTCAGCGCCGCGCTCCACTTCAAAGTCCAGGAAAGAGCCGCCGAAACCGCAAAGAATGGAGAGATGCTTCATTCTGCCCTCGGCCTCCAGGGTACGGATCTGGCTGATCTTTTCCAGACCCGGCCAGTCCTCGTGCTTGAGCATCACGGCGTTTTCATTCTCTGATGCGATCCGGCGTATAACATCCGTCGACATAACCACTGAGAAAGTGAGCGGAAAGTCCTGGATCACAAAGGGAGTGTCGCTGCCGATGGCTGCGGCCGCGCCCCGGTAATAGGAAACGATCTGGTCATCGGTCCGCAGCGACGGGGGCGGCGCAATCATGACCCCCGCTGCTCCGCTGGCCAGGACATTTTCAGTGAGGGCTCCCATCGCGGCATACCCTGGTGCCGAAACTCCAACGATGACCGGGATTTTGGCCCGGCCCAGGAACCGTTGTGCAACGGCGGACGCTTCGTCTGCCGTCAGTTTGGGCGCCTCGCCCAGAGCGCCGAGAACGGTGATGCCGCTGACTCCGGCATCCTCGTAGAAATCGACGAGCCGGTCGATCGACGGAAAATCAATGTCCCCGTTGTCCAGGAAAGGAGTAGGCGCAATGGCGTACACGCCCTTTTCCTCGCGGCTTAGTTTCATCATGGTTTCCTCTCTCATGTCTGTACGTGTGGGGTGTAGGTGCTCAGACGTTGGGGATCATTCCGCCGTCGACTCTGATCACGGATCCGGTGATGTAGGACGCGCCGGCGCCGGCGAGGAAAGCGACCACGCGGCCGTACTCCTCGGGGTTGCCATAGCGCCGCAGGGGAATCGATGCCGTGCTTTCGGCGGTGACCTCGGAGACCTGACGGTTCTCCCGTATGGCTTTCTGCTCATCCAGGAACCTGATGCGGTCCGTTGCGATCCGCCCGGGCAGGACAATGTTCGACGTGATTCCGTTTGACCCCACCTCCCGGGCAAGCGTCTTGGACCAGCCCACCAGCGTGGAGCGCAAGGAGTTTGACAGCCCCAGGTTGGGGATCGGGGAAACAACTCCGGAACTGGTGCTGGTGATGATCCGTCCCCACCCGCGCTCCTTCATGCCGGGCAGGACGCGGTCAGTCAGGCTGATCACGGGCAGGACCATGGACTGGAAATTCGAAGTCCATGTCTCCGTCGGCTGGCCGTGGACCAGGGTGGGTGCCGGGCCTCCGGTGTTGTTCACCAGGATGTCCACCGGGCCCAGCTCGGACTCTATGGCGGAGCATTGCCGGTCCATGGCTTCCAGGTCTGCCAAGTCCCAGGTATATGACTTTGCTGTTCCTCCGGCAGCAGTGATCGCAGCCGTGGTCACGCCGGCGTTTGCCTCATGGCGTCCTGCAACGGCGACCCTGACACCTTCGGCCGCAAGCGCGCGGGCCATGGCTCCTCCGAGGCCCCCTC
Organism: uncultured Actinomycetota bacterium; assembly: GCA_963741285.1. GTDB lineage: Bacteria > Actinomycetota > Actinomycetes > Actinomycetales > Micrococcaceae > Arthrobacter. The sequence goes on along the minus strand of CAVUHH010000024.1, from coordinate 14,029 downwards.
CGGCCCCAAGCACAAGTGCTACTTTTCCGTTAATTCCCAAGTCCATGTCAGATCTCTTTCTGGTTTCTTCGCGCTCCGAGGCCCAAGCCACGAGGTGTTAGGTGGCTTTGACTGCCAAAACCGGGCAGTCGGCCTCGAGCAGGATCCGCTGCGATGTGCTGCCCATGATGAGTTTGCCCACCGGTGTGCGGCGTCTCATGCCGATGACGATCAGTTCGGCGTTGGATTCCTCCGCGGCGTCGAGGACTTCGGCGGCGCTGTCATGCCCGCGGACCGGTTGCTTGATGGTGTGGTCAATGCCGGCGGCGGCGAGACGGTCCTCGATGCTCTTGATCCCCGGCTCCGAGGCGTACCGGTTGTCCACCACAGCGTCGCCGCTGGAGGAGTTGATGACCAGGAGCGGGGCACTCCGCTGGCGGGCTGCAATGATTGCCTGGCCCAGCGCCGCTTCCCCTTCTGGTGTCGGGATGTATCCCACCACGATCGTCATGAGTTTTCCTTTGCGCTTGTGTTTTGCTTTTGCGGTTATCGCTGGACTGCGGCGGCAACGGGGTTTGAGAGCGCACCAATTCCGTCAATGCGGCACTCGGCAAGGTCGCCGTCGCGGATCTGTACGGCTCCTGGTGTCCCGGTGGAGATGATGTCGCCCGGATACAGTGGCATCATCTCGCTGTGGAAGCTGACCAGCTGCGCGGGTCCGAACGTCATCTGGCTGACGGTGTTGCTCCGGTGCAGCCCGCCATTGATGAAGGTTGAGACCCGCACGTTCCCAATCGATCCGAACTGATCCAGCACTTCGTCAATAGGTGTGATGGCGGGCCCGAAAGAGAAGAATCCAGGAAAGTTCTTCGAACGAGTCAGGTAGCGGGGGTTCTTGGCCAGGATGTCTTCTGCTGTCTGGTCCAGGATGGGGACAACACCCCAGACGTAGCTTAAGGCTTCCTCCTCCGGGACGTTGCGGCATTCCCGGCCGATGATCAGGCCCAGTTCCGCTTCGGCAGTGACCCGTTCGCTTTGCCACGGCAACGGAATGGAGTCGAACGGGCCAATGACGGTGTGGTCTCCCTTGATGAACGACGCCGGTTCTTCAGCCGGCGCTGTCTCGGCAAGGTCCGCCGCATGTTCGCGGTAGTTCAGGCCAATGCCCCAGATCATCCGCGGCTTTCTGTAGGGAGTTGTGAGGGAAAGATCCGTGATGGGTCGAAAGGTTGCAGTGCCTGATCGTGCTAGCAGGTCCCTGAGCTCGCCGGCGGTGTGGTTCCGGATGACTTCGGCGGCATCCACGTACGGCCGGTTGAGCAGGTCCTCGACGAGTACGGCTCCGCGCTCGGATATCAGCACGGCCGCGGTCAGGCCGTCGTTCAGTGAAATGGTGCCTAGCTGCATGGGTCTTCTCCTAGGATTTTGGCGGGCGCCACCTGGGGCCACCCTTGGCCATCAGGGGCCGCGCCGCCGGAAGGTTGTCCCGGCCGGCGGCGCGGCTGATCGGCAAATTCGTGTTTTTCCAGCGCGTGTTATCAGGGGACGTGAATGCCTAGTACGACGACGGGTCTGAGGTCATGGGTGGAACTTCGCCGTTCCTGATCGTGTCAATCCGCAGGCGTTCCTTCTCAGCCCGGACTTCAGCATTGCTCAACGCCTCGAGAAGGCTTGACTGGGGCACAATGACCACCCCATCGGTGTCCGCAACAACGATGTCGCCGGTGCTGACGTCCCGTCCCGCGAAGGAGATGGTCTCAGCGGTGATTCCTGGGTCCTTTTTGGTGGCGTGGCGCATCGCCACGCCAGTTGAAAAGACCGGGAACTGGCGGAGTTCGATTTCATCGATGTCACGGACCGTTCCGTTGATTACCAGTCCGGCGAGGCCTCGGAGCAATGCAATCTCCGTCAGGATCCCGCCCCAGTACCCGAACTCCAGGCCTCCCGCTTCGACCACGAGGACAGAGCCCGCGGGAGCCTCCCGCAGCCCCCGCTGCAGGGCGAGGTTGTCTCCGGGTTTGGCCTGGATGGTGTAGGCGCGCCCGACGGCCCGGGCTCCCTTCCAGACAGGACGGATTTTCGGGTCAACCCACCAGTCCAGGCCGGAGCCTTCGTAGACGGTGCTGGTCCCCAAAGCCAGGAGCCTGTCCAGCTGCTCCGAGTCGATGTTGAGTGTTTCTGAAGTCGTCATTTTGTGCTTCCTTTGGTGTTGGTTACTACTTTTGGGCACGTGCCAGCGGGATGAGGTCCTGCCATTTGGTGTCCAGATCTGCCCAGGTCTTCTGGGCCCATGCGGCGTCCTGGTAGCCGAAGACGTACCCGCCAGCCTCCATCTGTTTTGTGAAGGCGGGGTCTTTCGCGGCGGCTTCCGTCGCGCGGAGGATGGCACCCTCGAGGGTCTCCTGGACTTTGGCAGGAAGGCCCGCCGGCGCCGAAAGCACGTTGTAGGACTCCCACATCAGCTCGTAACCCTGGGCACGTGCCGTGGGCACGTCCTCAAAACCGGGGATCGGCTCGGCATCAAGTGCTGCCAACATCTTTACTTCGCCGGTATCGAGCTGCGCCTTGAAGGTGGGAACCGTTCCCAGCGAAACGTCAACCTGTCCGCCGATGAGGGCTGTCAGCTTCTCGCTGCCGCTGTCAAACGGCACCACTTTGAACTGGGTGTCCGTCTCCTTCATGAAGTTCAGTGCCGCAATGTGGTCATCGCCCGTCAACCCGTCAACCCCCACAGTCAATGAACCTGGCGCGGCCTTGGCGGCTGCCACGAGTTCCGCAAGGCCCTTCCAGGGGCTGTCCTTCGCGGTGGCTACGATGCCTCGGAACCGGTTGATACCGGCCAGGGCCGTGAAGCTGTCCTTGTTGTACGTGGCCTTCTTGTCCGGGTTGATGTACGCCAGGGAGGAAGGGAGATTGGTCAGCCCGATGGTGTGTCCGTCCTTGGGTGAGCCCGCCAACTGGGTCAGTGCCACCTGGCCACCGGCGCCCACCTTGTTTTCGACAATGACCTGCGTTCCCAGTTCCTCGGAAAGGAAGGGCACTAATGCCCGGACCAGCAGGTCGGAAGATCCTCCGGCGGTGTACGGCATGATGACGGTTACCGGATCCTTGCCCGGGAACTCCGCCTCCGGGTCCACTGCGGTTCCGGCGCTGCTCAGGGATGCGCAGGCGCTGAGGCCCAGCACAAGCACCGCTCCTGCAGCGACTGCTTTCATTCGGTTGGCCAGGATGTTCATTTCACGTTCTCCTTTGAAGGTGTTTTAGCAGCGGCGTGGACTACGTCGTCAGTGGGTGGCAGCGAAGGGTCGTTCGGGTGTGGGACGGTTGCGTCATCCGCGGGGGTGTCCCGCCGAAGCCTGGCGGTAAGCAACCTGACAAGGGGCGGGACGATCAGCGCCGCGACTGCCAGCGCCATAAGCGTCGCGGAGAACGGGCTGCCAACCAGCGTGGAGACGTTGCCGTCCGAGAGCAGCAGTGCCCGGACCAGGTTTTCCTCGAGGATCGAACCCAGGACCATCGTCAGAGCGATAGGCGCCAGCGGGACATCGAGCTTGCGCAGGATGTAGCCCACGAGACCTGCAACCAGCAGGACCAGGATGTTGATCGGGGCGCCTGTCACGATGTAGGCCCCGAGCAGCATGAGGCCAACCACCAGCGCAAACAGGATGGAGTAGGGGATTTTCAGGATCGCCAGCCAGACCCTGATGAGGGGGACGTTCATGATGAGAAGGATTACGTTGCCCACAAAGAGGCTGGCGATAATGGCCCAGGCGATGTCCGGGTGGTCCCGGAAAAGGAGGGGACCCGGTGTCAGTCCGTGGACGATGAAGGCTCCCATCATGATCGACATAGTGACCGAGGACGGAATGCCCAACGTAAACATCGGGATCATGGTGGCGATACCCAAGGAGTTGTTTGCGGATTCTGGACCAGCGACGCCTTCTATGGCTCCCTTGCCGAATTCGTGGCGTCGACGGGACACGCGCTTCTCCACAACGTAGGAGGTGAAAGTTGCCGCCGTTCCCGGGGATCCGGGGAGGAGGCCCATGAAGAAGCCGATGACGCTCCCGCGCAACATCGGCGCCCAGGACCGCGCCCAGTCTGCCCGCGATGGAGCGATGCGGCCGAGTTTGGTGATCCGCCCTGTGACGACGCGTTCTTCCAGTCCCACGAGCATTTCGCTGAGTCCGAACAGACCCATAACTACCGCTATGAGGTCAATCCCGTCGAAGAAGTCAGGGATGCCGCCGGTGAACCGTGGAGTGCCCAGGACCGGATCAAGCCCAACCAGGCCGATGCTCAGTCCGATGAATGCGCAGGCCAGGCCCTTGATGAGGTGCCGGCCGGACAGTCCCACCACTAACGCCAGGCCCAGCACGGCGATCGCAAAGTATTCCCTGGCGCCGAGCGTCAAGGCGGCCATGGCAACTGGCGCCGCCACCACCATCCCGACGATTCCGATAGTGGCCCCCACGAAGGACCCGACGGCGGCAATCACCAGGGCGGGACCACCGCGGCCCTGCTTGGCCATTTGGAAGCCCTCGATCGTCGTGGCGACCGAAGATGGCTCGCCGGGGACATTGAGCAGGACGGCGGTGATGGTCCCGCCGTACATCGACCCGTACAGGATCGCTGCAATCATGATGATCCCCGGGATGGGGCCGATCACGAACGTCACGGGGAGCAGCAAGGCCATGGCGGCTGGTGGCCCGAACCCTGGCAGAATGCCCACGATCATGCCCAGTGCGCACCCCAGGAACGCGTAGAGCAGGTTGAGGGGAGACAGAACTTCCTGGAAGCCCATCATGAGATTGGAAAAGATGTCCACGTTGACACCGCCTTTCGGCTGGAGCATTGGCTTGTCAGCAATTAGGGCATGACAAGGTAGCCGGAGCGGCGGCAGGCGCCGGATCCGGAGTTATGGGGAAAGCTTTAGAGGAACCCCACCAAGAGGGGACGGAGAATACCGGTGGGCAGTTGGATGCCCAGCACAGTGGTGACCAGCAGGAACGAGGACCCCGCGAAGAGCGGCCCGGTGATGACGGCTGCCCGCCACCGGCCCCCGCCGACGAGAGTCAGCGCTGAAACGGCAAGTGCGATGGTCACGGGATAGCCAAGGGGCTGGATCGCGAAAGCCGCTGCGCAGACGACGGCGAAGCTCAGGCCTGCCCGGATGAGTGCCGATCGGTCCGGCGGCGGTTCCACGTCGCCGTCGACCTGGTACTTGTTCGAGATGGTGCCGACCAGCCAGGCAATGCCCAGTGCCAGCAGGCACAAACCGATGACGGCTGGAAACATCCCCGGGCCAGGAAGTTTCCCGACAGTGAAGGCGTACTCCTGTCCGGACACCAGCAGCAGGGCCGCAAAAGCAATGGTCCCTCCGGACCCCGCGAAATTCGCGACGCGGAACCCGCGCTCACTCCAACGGCCGGTCCCCGTGGTGGCAACCTGGTCAGGCAAAGTGTGAAGGCTCATCGTCACCCACCACCCTTGCCAGGTCATCCAGGAGATGCAGGGCCTTCACCACCTGGCCACCGCCAGCGTGGACGATTGCTGCTTGGAGGGCGTAAACGAGCACCATCGGAACCACCAATGATCGTTGGTCTGCGCTTGGCCCCCTTCGGGCCACAAGGACCTGATCGGGACGAGAGTCGAACGACAGCCCTTCCTCGTCTGCAATGACGACCGTGCTTGCCCCTGCGTCGTGCGCATAGCCCATCAGCCTTGCGAGCTTTGGATCGGGCCGGCGGAACACGAAAGACAACAGTACGTCCTCCGAGCCGAGCGTCACCAGGTGCTCGGCAATGAGCCGCCCGCTCAACGGAAGGGGCACCGCGTCAAGGCCCAGCCGCCGCAGCCTGCGGTCCAGCAGCGCAAGCACTGTCTGGGCGTAGGGCGGGCCGAAGAGGTATATCCGCCTCGCCCCCAGCAGGCGATGTGCCAGACTGTCGATTTCTTCTTGAGGCATTGTTTTTGCAAGCCTCTGCATCGCAGAGACCTCATCTTCGACGACGGCCGCGAGTGTGTAGGCGGAATCGGCCCGGATATGCATCCGTTCCGCGCTCGACACGGGGGCAAGCCCCTCCCGCGCCAGGTTCTCACGCAGTTGGCTGTAGCCGGTATAACCCAACTGTGTAGCCAGCCTGGTCATTGTTGTTTCATGAACCCCGAGCAGAGCCGCGACCTTGGCTGCGGACAGCTTGGCCATCTCTTGGGGATCCGCCAACAACAGATTCAATGCTCGACGCCCGGTCTCCGACAGGTTTCCGTCGAAGTGCCGCGCCGTTTCTAAAACACCCATGTTTCACATCCTCATGCAGTCAATGCTTCCCTGCGCAGGGTTGCAGGATATGTTGAAAATGCATCCGGAGTCAATGGGTCCCCAGCGCGAGTGGCCAAGGAATCATCCAGAGCTGCGTTACGGTTGGCTTTGCACCGTCAATTTTTCAAGGGGGAAAAATGGAATTCGCAGAAAAACTCTCGGCGTTGGCAGCAAAGGTGCGCCAGCAGCGGGGAGCAATCCAGACCGAAGAGGCCACAAAAAACGCCTTCGTCATGCCCTTCATTTCCACGATTCTTGGCTACGACGTCTTCAACCCGATGGAAGTCGTGCCCGAATTCATCGCGGACGTGGGACTGAAGAAGGGCGAGAAGATCGACTATGCCATCGTCAAGGACGGTGAAGTCCAGATCCTGATCGAATGCAAGAAATCCACCGAGCCCGTAAAAATCGAGCACGCGTCCCAGCTTTTCCGCTATTTTGCTGTGACAAATGCACGAATCGCGATCCTCACCAACGGCGAGGTCTACCAATTCTTCACCGACTTGGACGCGCCGAACCGGATGGATGCCAAGCCCTTCCTCGTCCTGGACTTGACCGATATCGATGAGTCCCTGATCCCGGAGCTGCAGAAGCTGTCCAAGGACGTCTTTGACCTCGACTCGATCATCAGCGCCGCTGGCGAACTGAAGTACATCGGTGAGCTGAAGCGGACACTCGCAGCGCAGTTTAAGGAACCGGAAGACGAATGGATCAAGTTCCTGACCGGCAGGGTCTATCCGGGACCGTACACACAGAAGGTGCGTGAACAGTTCACGGCACTTGTGACCAAGGCGTCCAAGCAATTCCTCAATGACCAGGTGAACGAACGATTGAAGAAAGCCCTTGGCAACCCTGGCTTCCCGCAGACGGAGGACCCGTCTGCAGTGCAAAGTGTCACGAGCGCTCCGGTGGCCGAAGCCGATCTGGCCGAAGCTGAGGCCTTCGAGACCACTCTGGAAGAGATCGAGGGGTACCAAATCGTCCGCGCCATCGTCTGCAGCGAGGTTAAGCCCGCACGCGTGGTCCAGCGTGACGCCAAATCCTATTTCGCCGTGCTGCTGGACGACAACAACCGCAAGCCTATTGCGCGCCTGCATTTCAACAGGACCCAGAAGTACATTGGAATCTTCGACGACAACAAAGAGGAAACCCGGGTTCCCATCACCTCACTGGAGGAAATCTACGAGCACACAGAAGCCCTGCGCGCCAGCGTGAAGAGCTACCTCTAGCGCCGACGACGGCGGGACCTCCCGCCGTCGTCCATTTCCCGCGGAAACGTAGCGAGTCCAAGGAAAAGGTAGCGAGGGAATCCACACATCCCGGCTTCAAAACAATGTTCGTCCGCGTTGTGTCGCATGCTCCTGCAAACTTCGGGGAGCAATGGTCAAGGAGGCCACGCGTTCGAGCTTTGGGTGCAGTTCATCGCCGCCCTCCACAACGCCCGTCTGCCACCACAGCTTCAGTCCTTCCGGGACAACCTCAAGGGTGGCCAGATTGTTGGTGAACCAGGGTCCCTCGACGCGTTTCCAGCGGAACGGCGGGTTCGGCACACGCGCCGACCGTGCCACCAAGGCTCCTATCGGCGCAGCCAGGCCGTAGGCCATGACGGCCCCAAAGTATCTCATCAGCCGCGGTAAGGGGTTACGGATGGGGGAACAGACTGCCTGGATGATCCGGCTGCCCGACGACCGTTCCACCTCCGCGACGTAGGAGAAGTGCACGTCCCCTGACAGGAAGGTGACCGTTTCCGGGGACGGGCCCCGCTTGCCGTCGGCGACCTCCGTGGCCATGTCGGCCACCTGCCGGAAGCTCTTTTGAAAAGCGGCCCAGTGTTCCAGGTCAACCGCCTGGCGCAGCTTCTCGCCGGCCAGGGCGGGGCGCTTCCCCCAGGCCCCTTCGGAAACGGCCTCATTCCACGACTCGACATGGTGCAGGCCCATCGGCAGCAGGAATGGCAGCGACGTTGCCACCAGTAGGTGGCGGAATCCGCCGCGCATTTGCCCGTCGAGCCAGGCCATTTCAGCTTTGTCGACCAGTGCGCGGTTGTCCGGGGTCAGGTCCCGGGCGGCACGCGAGTCCACCACAATGAGCCGAGTGTCACCGAAATCCCGGCAGAAGCTCCACCGGTAGGATTCCGGTTCCTGGTCTGCCCGGTCAGCCAAGTCGTCCAGGGCTGCGCTGACGTCCAGTTCGGCCTCGCCGTTGTGCCCGGCGATCCGCTGCCAGATGGCATCGTCAAGCCGCTCCTGCGGAGACAGGTTACCCAGATGCTGGTAGACCCAGTAGGAGGCCAGCCCTGAGACTATTCTCCCGTGCCACCACGATGTGGCTTCCATCTTCCTCTTCCAGCTCAGCGAGGCGTTCCAGTCGTCACGGACGTCATGGTCGTCGAAGATCATGGCACTGGGCAGGGTGGACAGCAGCCACCTGTTCGCCGGGTCGGACCACGCCAGACTGTAGAGGTACGCATATTCCTCGTAGTCCTTGAGCTCCTCGCCGGGCGGTTCCTCGATGTCTCGGCGGGCGCGAATGAACTCCTGCATCTGCTCGCTGGTCAGGTCGGCATACACCTGGTCTCCGAGGAAGGCCACCAGGTCCGGCCACGGAAGGTCACGGTCGGAGGCCATCGCCAGCGCGTAGGCGCGGAGCGAATCGACTCCATGCGTCCGGTTGCCGGACGCGTCATGCGGGACACTGGTGCGGCAGGAACCGTAGGCCAGGCGCAGCGGCTTGCCCGGCTTCAGCGTCGCGATCACCGGCGGTGGAAATTCAGAGTCAGGATCGGGCCAGCACTCTGTTCCGTCGATTTCCAGCGTGTAAGGCAGCACCGATCCTGGCTCCAGTCCCTCCGCTTCCACGAGTGCGTAGTGATGGCCGTGCACGCAGAAGGAGCGGGCCTCCCAGCTCTGGTCACCTGCGCGCACTGTGACGCGGGCAGCAGTTCGGGTTTCCACCCAGATGCTGGCGGAGGTCTCATCCACGTACCGCATCATGGGACCGAGCACCAGGGAGGACGTCGTCATGACTCAGTTGTACCCGTTCCGGCCGGCAGCAACCATGGGCGGCGCCAAAGAATCATGGAAGCCCGACGGGTTTCGGCAAGCTCAACCACAGTTCGCCAAACCCCCAAGCACAGTTCGCCATACGTTCGACCACCGTCCTCCAGCCTCTGCTCTTGGGCATGTGTCAGGCGGAGGCGTGGAGGATTCGTTCCAGGCCGTCTTCTCCCAGGGACAGTCCGAGGTGGATGAAGTCCGGGTGACTGCTCGGTGATCCTTCCTGCTGGTTTGAGTATGGTTGGGCCAGTGTGGTGGTTCCCAGTCCTGGTGTTCGCTTTTGTAGTGCCGGCCCGTGGGCGATATCCAGCCGGGTGGTTCGTTCCTGGTCGCTTCTGTGGGTTTCCAGGCGCTGATGTGTCTGAGGCGGTGGTGTTTGGGGCAGGGCTGTCCCAGGTTCGAGATGCCGGTGGTGCCGCCCTTGGCCCAGGCGAGGATATGGTCCGCCTCGTTGTCCAGGGAGTTATTGCTGCAGCCAGGGAAGGGGCATTTGCCGTCCCGGAGCCGCAACCATTGCCGCATGGCCTTGGTGAGCCGGTAGCTGGTCCGGCCGATCTCCAGCGGCGCCCCGTCCCGCGGGTCGATCAGGACCCGGTAGAACGAATCGGCCCCGTCCGCCACGAGACCCCGGGCCATCGACGCCGGAATCGGACCGTAGCCATCCAGCATCGCCGGTTCCTCCGTGGCGCCAAGCAGCGCAAACACCGGCACGGTCACCAGGACCTGCGCCCGCGGTGCCGGGACGTGCCCCGCATCGCTTCCCTCCGGGTTTCCGTCGCCTACCGGGTCTCCGTTGCCTTCCGGATTTCCGTTGCTGACCTGGTTCCCGCTGGTCAGCAAGGCGGTGGCGAAGGCATCGGCGCGGAGCTGGGTGAGGGTCCGGTTCTCGCCAGGGCCCTGCAGCCCGCGGGCGATGGCGGTGATCCGGTTCGAGATTGCGACCGCCTGGTCCGCGGGGAGGTAGGCCGAGAGCCAGGCCATCCCGTCCTGGTCCGGGGTGTATTCGACCCTCCGGTCCAGGACGCCTTTCGCGTGGCGCGTCTCGATGCTTTCGGTGTGGTGGCGTTCGCGCCAGGTCCGGGCCCGGTGCCGGAACCGGGACGCCGGCATCTCCCCGGCAGGGCACCCGCGGACCGCGTCCGGTGCGTCCGGGTCCAGGAAGTGGGCCTCCAGCGCGGCCGCGCCGGCCCGGTCCAGGGTGGCCGCTTCGTCCGCCATAACCCGGGCGTGCTGCCAGGAGATGGTTCCCGCCTGCAGCGCGGCCAGGGTCAACGGCAAAGTAGTGGTCAGGGCGTGGGAAACGGCCAGGAACGAACCCGCTGCCCGGTCACCAATGGTCAGGGCACAAGCGACCTCCGCCGTGACCGCCATCTCCTGGGCCTGCACCGAAGCCTCCGGAGGTGCTGTGGCCTGGGCAATGTCCGCGTAGGTCACGGCAGCCTGGGCTTTCACGCCCGCCATCTGCGCATCCGCTGCCGCTGCCCCGGTCAGAATATCGAGGCAATCCTCGGACAATTCCCGCGACGGATCGCCCTCCGCAGAAAGTCCGCCGGAACCGCGTTGGTTCACCACGCCGGTGAGCACAGCAGCGGCCGCGGCGATGTCCGCATAAGCCTTTGCCACTGCCGGGTTCCTCATACATCCACCATGACAGGGGGGTGTGACATTTAAGCGAGACCGCCGCCCGGGACACCTGACCTGACTGCGCTGCGCACTAAACACACCCAGAAACACGCACCCCGCCCGTAGGGCCCTGACAAGTGGGCCGCGGTGTCCGGTCACCGCGAAAGCCCACGCTTCCCGAAGTACTCCACCTCCACCGAGTCACCGACGGAAACCGACGCCGGCAGCCAGGCGTAAGCGATCGGCTTGCGCACGGTGAAGCCGTAGGCCGCGCTCGTGACGTAACCCGCCGCTTCCCCGGCCACGTACACAGGTTCCTTGCCCAGCACCAGGGAGGTGCCGTCGTCGACCGTCAGGCACCGCAGCGCCCGGGTGGCGGGCTGCTCCTTGCGCGCCGCAAGAGCTTCACAACCAACAAAGCCCGTCTTGTCCTTGGCGATCGAAAAGCCCAGGCCGGACTCGTAGGGCTGGTGCTGTGAGGTCATGTCCGTGCCCCACAGCCGGTAGCCCTTCTCGAGCCGCATGCTTCTGAACGCGCCGCGATGATGCCGTGCTCCTGCCCCGCTTCAAACAGCAGGTCCCACAGGAGCACCACATCAGTGCATTCCACGACTGGGTACAGGAGAAAGTGGGCGACGTACTCCAGTCAGGAGAGCCGCCTGGCCGTGACCGCCGACACCCCGCCGCTGGTGGAACGGGCTGAAACCCTGGAACGGAACGAATCTGCGGCAAGCCTCGCCTCCTAAGGGCCAGAAGCAGTAGCCGGTGGTTGAGCTTGTCGAAACCTGGATCTCGACAAGCTCAACCACCGGTTTGGCGTTCAACGCCGGGTGTAGCCCATCTTGGCGCTGACCTGGAGGCCCGCTTCCTTAAGACCTTCGATGAGTCCCGGCTCCTTCTCGGGGTCGAAGCGGAAGACCGGGCCGGAGATGCTGATGGCGCCTATCACCGTTCCCAGGTGGTTGTGCACCGGCACGGACATGGAATTGATGCCGATCTCGAATTCCTCCAGGGTGACGCCGTAGCCGTTCCGGGCGATGCTGATCAGCTCGTTCTCAAGCTTTCCCCGGTTGGTGATGGTCCGCGGAGTCCTGGCCGGGAGCCCGGTCTGTTTCAGGATCCGGTCCCGCTCATCCGCGGACAGCGCCGCCAGCAGGACCTTTCCGCTCGAGGTGGCGTGCAGCGGGGTGAGGCTGCCTACCCAGTCGTACGTTGCCAGCGTGGAAGGCCCCATGGCCTGGTCCACGTTGACGGCGTAGTTGGAGCGCAGCACGGCCAGGTTCACGGTTTCCTTGAACTGGTCCGCCAGGCTCTCCATGACCGGCCGGGCTTCCCGCACCAGGCTGAGCCGTCCGGGGATGGAGCTTGCCAGCCGGAGGATGCCGAAGCCCAGCTGGTACTTTCCGCGGTCGCTGTTCTGGTGGACCATTTCCCGGCTCACCAGCGACCCCAGCAGCCGGGAGACGGTGGACTTATGGATGCCCATCTCTTCGGCGATGTCGCTCACGCCGGCATGGCCGTCCCGCGCCAGGATCTCCAGGACCGCAAGGGCCCGGTCCACGGACTGGACGCCGCCATGCTGGCCTGCGTCCGCGTCGACGTCGTTTTCGCGGTCATTGTTCGAAGCCATGATTCGTACCCTCAAGTAGTTTTGCGGCTTGCTTGCCCGCCACAGAGGGTGCCTGCAGCTCCCTCTCGGTGAGTTCCACGTTTCCGATCCTATGCGAGGTACGCAAAAGGGAGGCTAGTTTTAGGACATGACAGGAACCTACCGGTACGACGTTGAAATCCTGCACCTCCTGGTGTCGCCGGCCCACGCCTACTTTGGCCGCGCACGCGAAGGGGCGGCGGACGTCCCCACCACAGACGCGGAAAGTGTTGAGCTCGTAGCCGGCAAGGGGATCGTCGGTGACCGGTTCTTCGGCAAGGCTGCGCACATGGATGCGGCCGTCACCCTTATTTCCATCGAGGCCCTCGAAGCGATGGCGGCAGAGCTTGGCACCGCCCCGTTCGACCCGCTGCTGACCCGCCGCAACGTTGTCCTCCGGGGTGCCCACCTCGCTCCCCTGATTGGCGGGGAGTTCTCGCTGGCATCACACGGGCAAGAGGTTCGGCTCAAGGCCGGCCGGCCCGCCAACCCCTGTGCGTGGATGGACCAGATGCTCGCACCCGGGGCGCACAAGGCGATGCGCGGCCGTGGCGGCGTGCGCTGCCAGCCGCTCACAGACGGCATCCTGCATCGCGGCCCGGCCGTGCTGATCAGTACAGTCCCGCTGGAGCCCGAACGGGCCGGCGAGGCCTCAATGCTGCGGGCATCGCGCCTGCCCTAAGGCGCTGCGGCCCCCTTGACGGAAGCTTCGATGCGCGGAAGCGGGTAGTGCGTAAATACGGACTCCGCCACCAACAGCGCCAGGCCAATGACGCCGGCCTGGTTCCCGCGCATGGCACCCACGATCTCGATTCGGCGGGTCCTCCGGCGACGAGATCGTCTCGCTCATCACCAGCTCCCGCAAAAACTAAAACCAACCCCCAAACTGAAAGTCATATCCATGGTTCACAGCAATACCCACGGTGTCCATGCCCTCGTCTGGGCCGGCTGCACGTCCGAAGAATCCGTTGAAAAGGTCACCACCAGCACTGCCAAATCCGGCTATGACCTTGTGGAGTTCGCCCTGCATGACTCCGTCAACATGAATGTGCAGCACGCCAAGGCCCTCCTGCAGGAAAACAATCTGGATGTTGTCTGCTCCCGCGGGCTGGCCTTTGACGCGGACGTTTCGAGCGATGACACCGCCACGGTCGACCGCGGTGCAAAACTTCTCCAGGATTCCCTCCAGCTGCACGCTTCCCGGGCCACGCGATGACCCTGGCGGAGCTCCTGGCGCGGGTGCGGCACCTGGGCGCTTCCCCGACGACGCCGGTGGTCATCGGCGTCGTCGGGGCACCCGGTGCGGGCAAAACCACCCTCGTGGAAAGCCTCGTGACGGAACTGAACAGGGATGCTCCGGACCCGGAGCAGCAGGCCTTCGCCCATGTGCCCATGGACGGT
>CAVUHH010000023.1:0-97825 GCA_963741285.1 uncultured Actinomycetota bacterium | reverse complement strand
GTCACTGCCCCGCTGCGCCACGTTCGACGAGGGCGTACGCAACATGGAACTGCTCGGCGCCGTCACCGAATCCGCGCTCAACAACGGAAAGAAGATCACGCTGTGAAACTTGGCGTCTACAACGCAATCCTGCACGACCGGCCGCTGCCCGAGGCCCTCAAGGTCATCGCTGACCTGGGCCTGACAGGCATCGAAATCAACACCGGCGGCTTCCTGCCCGCCGTCCACGTGCCCACGTTCGATCAGATCCTCACCAGCGACGCCGCCCGGGACGACTACCTGGCGGTCTTCGAAGGGACCGGCGTATCGATCGCCGGACTGAACTGCAACGGCAACCCGCTGCACCCCAAGCGTGAGATCGGCGAGAAGCACGCCGAGGACATCCGCCGCTCCATCCGGCTGGCGCACCGGCTGGGACAGAACCGCGTGGTGACCATGTCCGGCCTGCCCGGCGGGGAGCCCGGGGCGAGCACCGTCAACTGGGTGGTCAACGCCTGGAACTCGGCGGCCCTGGACGTGCTGGACTACCAGTGGGGCGTCGCCGCCGACTTCTGGAAGGAAACCGACCGCCTCGCCGCTGACCACGGCGTCAAGGTTGCCTTGGAGCTGCACCCGCAGAACATCGTGTTCAACACCGCCGACGTGCACAAGCTGATCGAACTCACCGGCGCCACGCACGTGGGTGTTGAACTGGACGCCTCCCACCTGTTCTGGCAGCAGATGGATCCGGTGGCGGTGGTCCGCGAACTCGGCCCGCTGGTCTTCCAGGCTGCCGCCAAGGACGTCCGCGTCAACACCGCGAACGCCGCACTCTATGGTGTGCTCGACAACAGCTTCCGCCGGCTCTCGCCGGAGGAAAACCGGACCAACCTCGGCGGCGACGAGTGGGCCAACGAGTGGCCCAAGAACTCCGCCTGGGACTTCGTGGCGCTGGGCCGCGGGCACGATACAGCCTTCTGGACCGAGTTCCTGCGCGCACTGCATGAAGTGGACCCGGACATGCTGGTCAACATCGAACACGAGGACACCTCCCTTGGCCGGATCGAAGGGCTGCAGGTTGCAGCCAAGGTCCTGCTCGACGCTGATGCCGCGCTTGCCGCGTCGCTGAACCCGACGGCCTAACCACCCACGGCCCGCGGGCTGACAGCAGGGGCGTCGCTTTCGCGGCGTCCCTGCTCTTGTGTCTCCGGAGCATTCCCCCAAACAGAGAAGGAAGAGGAAGTATGCGCATTGGAATAGTCGGATACGGAGCCGGTGGAAAGTACTTCCATGCGCCGTTCGTCGAAGCGGCTGAGGACATCGAGCTCGTGGGGATCGTGGCCCGCTCGGCTGCGAAGAAGGCCGAGGTGGAAGCGGACTTCCCAGGACTTCCCGTGTATGACAGCCTAAGCGAGATGCTTGCGGCCGGTGTGGACGCTGTGACCATCACCACCCCGCCGCACACCCGCCATGACCTGGTGATGGAAGCCATCGCAGCAGGCGTGCATGTGGTGGCCGACAAACCCTTCGCCCCGAATGCGAAGGCGGCGGGTGAACTGGCCGAGGCCGCCGCGCGGGCCGGTGTTGTCCTCAACGTCTACCACAACCGCCGCCGCGACGCCGATATCCTCACCCTCGCCAACGTCCTGGCCTCAGGTGAACTGGGCGAGACGTGGCGGGTTCACTCCACCATGGACCAGGACAACGCCGGCAGCCTTGAGCTCGGCGCCGCTGGAGGTCTCCTCCGGGATCTCGGCAGCCACCTGGTGGACCAGATGCTGTGGCTTTTGGGACCGGCGAGCCATGTGCACGCGACCCTGGACTGGACGGACCGCTTCGGTGAGCGCACGGACTGCGGCTTTGTGGTCACCATGACGCATGCCTCGGGAGCCGTCTCCACGGTGGCGGCCAGCAAACTCAACCACTCCACCACCCGGGAGCTGCGGGCCTACGGCAGCAGGGGCAGCTATATTGCCTCCGGCGCCGACGTTCAGGCGGAGGCCCTGATGACGGGCCGCCGGCCGGTTGAGGAACCGGCAACGTGGGGCATTGACGCGGCCGAAAACTGGGGCACGCTGTCCACGAAGGACGGCCGCGGCACGGTTCCCTCGGCGCAGGGGAACTATGCCGGCTTCTATGCCGAATTCGCCCGCGCAGTCCGTGGCGAAGGCCCCGGGCCGGTGCCGGCGGCGGAAGGAATCCGGACGCTGGAGGTGCTGGACGCGGCCCGCCGCAGTGCGCTGGAGAACGCGGTGATCGCGCTGTAGCACCCTCTCTCACTTAATGCGGGTTTTCCCGCATCCCTCTCTCACCGGGTGAGAGAGGGATGGTGGTTTTCCTGCATTAAGTGAAAGAGCGTCCTGGGGCCCGCGCCCGCTGGAGACAAAAACGCCCGACGCCGGCCGGCGTCGGGCGTTTTTGCGTCACCCTGGTTTTTGCGTCACCTTAGGCGGACACGCCGGAGCGCTGCTTGAACAGGTGCTCCAGCTCCTCCAGGGATTTGTCCTTGGTTTCCGGGACGGCGCGCTTGACCCAGACAATGGCACCCAGCTGCAGCGCCACGAAGATGAAGAACGTCGCCGAAACACCGATCCACGCGACCATCTGCGGGAAGAAGAACCCGATCAGGAAGTTGATCATCCACAGCACAAAGACGCAGATGCCCATGGCGATACCGCGGACGTGCATGGGGAAGATCTCGGACATGGTCAGCCACGTGACGGTGCCGATGCAGCCCTGCATGGACGCCAGGAACGTCACCATAAACAGCAGCACCAGGTAGCCTCGCAGCGTGCTCTCCGGCAGTGCCATGGAGATGACCGCGATGGCCGTCAGGGACGACGCCGTGCCGCACAGTCCCACAATCAGCATGGGTTTGCGGGGCACCCGCGTCATCAGATACATGCCGACGACGACGGCAGCCACCGACGTGATGCCGTTGAGGACGTTGGCAATCAGGGCGCCCTGGTCACCGAATCCGGACGAGGACAGGATGGAGGTTCCGTAGTACATGATGGCGTTGACGCCGCTGATCTGGTTGATGATGGCCATGCCCAGGCCCACCACGAAGATCCTGCGGATCCACGGAACGGTGAGGTCCTTGAACGTGCCCATCTTGGCCTGGTAGTCCTCGCGGGCGGCCTGCCGCACCTCGTCGAACTCCGCTGAGACATCGTCGGCGGCGCGCGTGGAACGCAGCACCTCGAGTACGGCCCCGAAGCGGCCGGCCGACGCCAGCCAGCGCGGGCTCTCCGGCAGGACCAGCATCCCGAACCACAGGATGACGGCAGGGAGGGTGGCGATCACCAGCATCCAGCGCCAGACGTGGGTTTCTTCGGGGAAGAGGTTGCCCAGCACGGCGTTGAAGGTGAAGGCCAGGAACTGGCCGGTGACGATCATCAGTTCGTTTTGCGTGACGATGCGGCCGCGCTGGGCCGCCGGCGACATTTCTGCGAGGTACACGGGGACAATCACGGAAGCGCCGCCCACCGCCAGGCCCAGCAGCGTCCGGGCGGCAATGAGCAGTTCTGTGCTTGGCGAGATGGTGCACGCGATGGTGGCCACGATGAAGATCAGGGCCAGGCCCATGATGGTCTTGCGCCTGCCGAAGCGGTCCGAGAGCCGGCCTGCGCTGATGGCGCCGAAGGCCGCGCCGAACAGGAGCGTGGACGTGACCAGCCCTTCGGTCAGCGGGGTGAGGCCGAGGTCCCGCTGCATAAACGGCAGGGCGCCGTTGATCACGCCAGTGTCATAACCAAAGAGCAGTCCGCCGAAGGTGGAGAAGAGCGCCACCTTCCGCATGAACTTTTTCGGGTTGGCGGGCGTGACGGGGTTGTTCTGCTTGGTACTGCCGGGGGCTTCGGCTTGGACTGTGGCGGGATTCGTCATGGTTTGCTTTCGCGTCGCCCCCCACTACTTGGCCTTGTCGATGTACTCGCCCATCGTCTCCAGCTGGTAGCGGGAGACGTCCTCGGCGTTCTCGTCCTCGGCGAAGACGCTGGACACCATCACGGTGTTGTCCTTGTCCAGGAAGCCGATTTCCTTGAGGCCGCCGAAGAACTCGTCCCAGTTGACGTCGCCGTCGCCGATCTTCAGGTGCTGGTGGACGCGCACGGCGTTTCCGGGCGGGTTGGTGATGTAGCGCAGCCCGTGGGAGGCGTGGTGGTCCATGGTGTCCGAGACGTGGACCAGGCGGAGTCTGTCCCCGGCGGCCCGCATGATTTCCAGCGGCTTGTTGCCCATGTGGAACGAGTGGGAGGCCACGTAGACCATGCCGATGTTGGGCGAGTTGAGCCCGCGGATCACGCGGATGGCGGCCAGGCCGTCTTCGACGAAGTCGTCCGGGTGCGGGTCGATCAGGACATCCAGGCCCTCGCGCTCGATGATCGGCAGCAGCTCCTCCATGGAGCGGTAGAAGGCGCGTTCGGATTCCTCGGCCTTTTCGGGGCGGCCGCTGAATTCGGTGTTCATGGTGCTGACGCCGAGGTCAACGGCAATCTGGATGGCACGCTTCCAGTAGCGCACGGCCGCCTCGCGGGCATCCTCGTCCGGGCCGGACCAGCGCAGCACGGGAAGCACCGAGGCGATTTCGACGCCGGCGTCCTTGCAGGCCTTGTTCAGCTGGGCCACCAGTTCGTCGTCGGCCTTGGGGTGGTTGTAGAACGGGATCACGTCGGCGTGCGGGGTCAACTGCAGGTACTTGTAGCCAAGATCGGCGGCCACGCGCGGAAATTCCAGCAGGCTGTGGCTGTGGTGGAACGGGGTGGGGTCCAGGGCGATTTTCATGGTCACTCCTTTGTGTTCGGAAAACTTCGATGGTGCGAGCAAAGAAGGCGGCCCGCCGGTCTGCTGCCGACAGGCCGCCTTGTGGTTTCAGGGGCTGCTAGTTGTAGAGGTCCGGCTTGGTGTTGAGCTGGACCTTGACCTTCTCGCCTGACTTCTGGGCCTCGACGCCGGCCTCGCAGCAGGCTGCGGTGGCGTAGCCGTCCCAGGCGGTGGGGCCGCCGATTTCGCTGCGAAGGGCGGCGTCCACCCAGGCCTGCACCTCGACGTCGTACGCCGCACCGAAGCGGTCCTCGAAGCCGGGGGTGACGTTGCCGCCCCACTTGCCGGCGGTCTGGATGTACGGGCCGCTGTCCCCGCCGATGCTCACGATGCCGTCCTCGAAGGACGCCTGCGTGGCCACCTGGTAGCCGAACTTGGCGTTGACGTAGATCTCGACGTCGGCCAGGACACCGGATTCGGTCTCCAGCAGGACGTGCTGGGGATCGTGCTGGCCGTTGGGGGCATTACGCGTGGCTTTGCCGAGGCGGACCTGGACGGAGGTGATTTCCTCACCGGTGAAGTAGCGGATCGCGTCGAACTCGTGGACCACGGAGTCGTTGATGAGCATCTCGTTGGTGAAGCCCGCCGGGGTGCTCGGGTTGCGGTGCTGGTGGTGAAGCATCAGCAGCTCCCCCAGTTCGCCGTCGCGGATGACCGAACCCAGCGCCGCGTATTCCGCGTCGAAGCGGCGCATGAAACCGACCTGGATGCGCTT
This sequence comes from uncultured Actinomycetota bacterium, assembly GCA_963741285.1. Lineage (GTDB taxonomy): Bacteria > Actinomycetota > Actinomycetes > Actinomycetales > Micrococcaceae > Arthrobacter. Next base: position 92,307 of record CAVUHH010000023.1, on the reverse strand, counting down.
GCGGCCCGCAGCGCCTCGGCCTGGACCATCTTCCAGGCGCTCTCCGCATCCGGCGTGAGCGGCTTTTCGCAGAGGATCGGGAAACCCTTCTCGAGGGCCTTGTACAGGATTTCCTCGTGCAGGAAGCCCGGGGTGGCGATCAGGACGGCGTTGACGTCGCCGTTGTTGAGCGCTTCCTCGGCGTCTGGCCAGGGCCACGGCACCGTCGATGCCTTCGATGGCGGCCTGCGCACGGGAGAGGTCAACGTCGACGACGGCGGCGACTTCAGCGCCGTGGATGCGCGTGCTGAGGCGCTTGATGTGGTCCGCACCCATTCGGCCTGCGCCGATGATGGCTACGCGGAGAGTCTTTGTCACTTGTTCTGTCCTTCGTGAGGTTCGGTTGAGCTACTGGACGCCGTGTGCGGGATCCGCAGGAGAGCAGGTAGTTGCGGGTGCGCTTGGCGATGGGCATCGGGACGTCGAAGGCTACCGGGTACATGTCCTGTTCCACGATGCCGAAGATCGGGCGGTTCAGTGCCTCGACCGCTTCGATGACGGCGCGCAGGTCCGGCAGGCCGTTGGGCGGCTCGGTCATCACGCCGGCCAGGTTGGCCGCGGCCCAGGTCATGTTTTCCTCGTTGACCTTCTTCGAGGATGTCCGGGTTGATCTGCTTCAGGTGCAGGTAGCCGATGCGGTCCGGGTAGTTCTTGATCAGCTCCAGGCTGGATGCCCCGCAGTATTCGGCGTGGCCGGTGTCCAGGCACAGGTTCAGGTACTTCGGGTCCGTGGCGGCCAGCAGGGTTTCGATGTCCTGCTGGGCGCCGACGTGGGAGTCGGCGTGGGAGTGGAACTGCTGCTTCAGGCCGAAGTCCTCCAGCAGGACCTTGCCCATGCGGTTGTGGCCGGCGAACAGGTCAGCCCATCTGCTCTCGGTCAGTTCGCCGTTTTCGACGGCTTCGCCGGTGACGTCGTCACGCCACATCGCAGGGATGACCACGATGTGCTCGCCGCCCATGGCTGCCGTCAGTTCGGCCACCTTGCGGGCAGGCTCCCAGGCCTCGTCCTACTGCTTGGCGCCGCGGTGGAAGGCGGTGAAGACCGTTCCGGCAGTGACTTTCAGGTCGCGGGCCTTGAGCTCTTCGGCCAGGCGGGTGGGATCGTTGGGCAGGTAGCCGTAGGGACCCAGTTCGATCCACTTGTAGCCGGACTCTGCAACCTCGTCCAGGAAACGCTCCCACGGGGTCTGCTTGGGGTCATCCGCGAACCAAACGCCCCAGGAGTCCGGCGCGGTGCCGATGATCAGCTTGTTCTCGACGTCAGTCATGACTTTTCCTTCTGCGATTTCGACAGGCCCAACCACCGGTGGTTGAGCCTGGTGTCGACGGGCCCGGTGGTTGAGCTTGTCGAAACCGGTTTCGACAGAGCTCAACCAGCCGGAAGTCGGTACTAGTTGGAGGGGAAGTTGTAGCTTGCGCCGGAGGCGTGGGTGGGTTCGGGCCAGCGTGAGGTGACCACCTTGCCGCGGGTGTAGAAGGAGACGCCTTCGGGGCCGTAGATGTGCTTGTCGCCGAAGAGGGATGCCTTCCAGCCGCCGAAGGAGTGGTAGGCCACCGGGACGGGCAGGGGCACGTTGATGCCGATCATGCCCACGGTCACGGAGCGCTGGAACGTGCGGGCGTTCGGCGCCGGAGGAGGTGAAGATGGCGGTGCCGTTGCCGTACGGGTTGGAGTTGATCAGGTTGATGCCGTCTTCCAGGGTGTCGACGCGGACCACGACGAGGACGGGTCCGAAGATTTCCTCGGTGTAGGCGGTCATTTCGGTCTTGACGTGGTCGATGACGGTGGGGCCGACCCAGAAGCCGTCCTCGTGGCCGGGGACCACGAGGTCGCGGCCGTCCACCACCATGGCCGCTCCGGCGGTTTCGGCTTCGGTGACGATCCTGACGATGCGTTCCTTGGACGCGGGCGTGATGACCGGGCCCATTTCGGCGCCGGGGGCGGTGCCGTTGTTGACCTTCACGGCCAGGGCACGCTCCTCGACCTTCTTGACGATCAGGTCAGCGGCGTCACCGACGGCGACGGCGACGGAGATGGCCATGCAGCGCTCCCCCGCGGAGCCGAACGCGGCGGCGGCGAGGTGGTCGGCGGCGTTGTCGAGGTCGGCGTCGGGCATCACGATGGCGTGGTTCTTCGCCCCGCCCAGGGCCTGGACGCGCTTGCCGTGCTTGGTGGCGGTCTCGTGGACGTACTGGGCGATCGGGGTGGAACCGACGAAGGAGATGCCGTCCACGTCCGGGTGGGTCAGCAGTCCGTCGACGGTTTCCTTGTCACCGTGCAGGACCTGGAACACGCCGTCGGGCAGGCCGGCCTGCTTCCACAGCTTCGCCAGCAGCATCGAGGCGGAGGGGTCGCGTTCGGAGGGCTTGAGGATGAAGGCGTTGCCGGTGGCGATCGCCATCGGGGCCATCCACAGCGGCACCATGACCGGGAAGTTGAACGGGGTGATGCCGGCGACAACACCGAGCGGCTCGCGGAAGGAGAACACGTCGATGCCGGTGGAGACCTGGTCCGAATAGTCGCCCTTGAGCAGGGTGGGGATGCCGCAGGCGAACTCGATGACTTCCAGGCCGCGGCCGATCTCGCCCTTCGCGTCGGAGAGGACCTTGCCGTGCTCGGCGGTGATCAGTTCGGCGAGGTCATCGACGTGGGCGGCGACGAGTTCGCGGAACTTGAACAGCACCGCGGTGCGCTTGGCCAGGGAAATATCGCCCCAGCTGTCGGCGGCCTTGCGGGCCGCGGCGACGGTGGCGTCCAGGTCCGCCCGGTTGGCCAGGCGCAGCTGGGCGGAGACGGCACCGGTGGCCGGGTTGTAGACGGGCTGCGTGCGGTCGCCCTCGCCGATGGTTTCGGCGCCGTTGATGAAGTGGCTGATGGTGGTGGTCTCAGTGGAGGTGGCAGTCATGGGACTCTTCCTTGAGTAGTGGAAAGGGAGTGTGGGTTAGCCGAGCAGCTTGCGCTGGCGGGCCTTGTGGTCGGTGTAGGTCTTGAAGGCCTGCTTGGTGGAGTCCAGTTCGGAAACGGCCGAGACGGGCACGTCCCACCAGGACTCGGAGGACGGGGCGTCCAGCAGCGGGTCTGATTCGACGTGGATCAGGATGGGCCCGCCGCGTTCGGGGGCGGCCTTGGCGTCCCGGATGGCCTGTTCGAGTTCGGCGATGACCTTCTCCCCCGGTTCGATCCGGACCACCTTCACGCCCAGGGACTCGGCGTTCAGGGCCAGGTCCACGGGGAGGGTCTCGCCTGCGTCGAAGCTGTGCTGCTCCTCGTTCAGCGCCCGGTACTGGGTCCCGAACCGCTGCGAACCCAGCATCTCGGAGAGGGAGCCGATGGAGGCGTAGCCGTGGTTCTGGATCAGGACCACAATCAGTTTGATGCGTTCGGCGACGGCGGTGACCAGTTCGGTGTGCATCATCAGGTAGGAGCCGTCCCCCACCATCACCACAACGTCGCGCTGCTCGCCGCCGCGCGCGGCCTCGGCCAGCGCGGCGCGCTTGACGCCGAGCCCGCCGGGGATTTCGTAGCCCATGCAGGAGTAGGCGTATTCGACGTGGTAGCCGAACGGGTCCCGGACGCGCCACATCTTGTGCAGGTCCCCGGGCAGCGACCCGGCTGCGCAGATGACGACGTCGGCCGGGTCCATGGCCCGGGAGGTGGCGCCGATGATCTCGTTCTGCGCCGGCAACGGCGTGAAGCGGGTGTCGAAGGCTTCGTCCACCGTGGCGTCCCAGCGCTTCTTTTCGGAGGCGATCTGCTGTTCCAGGTCTGCGCCGACGCGGTAGCCGCCGAGCGCTGCGTTGAGCTTGACCAGGGCCTTGCGGGCGTCGGCCACGATCGGCAGCGTGGTGCCGTGCTTGTACGCGTCGATCGCGGCGACGTTGATGTTGATGAAGCGCACGTCCGGGTTCTGGAACGCGGTCCGCGACGCGGTGGTGAAGTCCTCATACCGGGTGCCGATCCCGATGATCAGGTCCGCCTCCGCAGCAATGGCGTTCGCCGCCGTCGTGCCCGTGGAGCCGATCGCGCCGAGGGAGAACGGGTGGTCCCAGGGCAGGACGCCGACGCCGGCCTGCGTGTTGCCCACCGGGATCCCGGTCAGCTCCACGAACTTGGCCAGTTCATCGTTGGCGTAGGCGTACAGGACACCGCCGCCGGCGATGATCAGCGGACGCTTCGCGGCACGGATCGCCGCGGCGGCGCGGACGATGTCCTCGTCGTCGGCGTCGGGGCGGCGGATCCGCCATTCACGCTCGGCGAGGAATTCCTCGGGCACGTCGAAGGCCTCGGCCTGGACATCCTGCGGCAGCGAGATGGTCACGGCACCGGTCTCGGCCGGATCCGTCAGGACCCGCAGGCCGTGATGGAACGCCGAGAACAGCTGCTCCGGCCGGGAGACCCGGTCGAAGAACTTGGACAGCGGCCGGAACGCGTCGTTGACGGTGATGTCGTAGGCGTAGGGCTGCTCGAGCTGCTGCAGCACCGGGTCCGCGGCGCGGGTGGCGAACGTGTCAGAGGGCAGCAGCAGCACGGGCAGCCGGTTCGTGGTGGCCAGCGCCGCACCGGTCAAGCAGGTTCGAGGAACCCGGCCCGATCGAGGTGCTGATCGCAAAGGTCTGGCGGCGGCGGGTGTGCCGGGCGTAACCCACGGCCTGGTGCGCCTGCGCCTGCTCGTTGCGGCCCTGGTAGTACGGCATGATGCTCGGGTCCAGCTGCTGGTACTGCTTCAACGCCTGGCCCACACCGGCAACATTGCCGTGCCCAAAGATCCCGAACGTGCCCGGAATCAGCCGCTCCCGGTACTCCACCCCGTTGATGGAGTCCACGGTGTACTGCTTTGACAGGTACTCGACGACGGCCTGGGCCACTGTCATTCGGCGGGTTGTTGTTCCCACGATGATTACTCCGATACTTTCGCTGAGGACTGCAGCACAGGGGTCTTGAGGAGCGAGGCGGCGGTCGCGACTGCTCCGGCAACGTCGCCGTCGGCCGGGTACAGCAGCGTCCGCCCCACGGTCAGGCCCTGGACCCCGGGCAGCGCGAGGGCGGCCTGCCAGCTGGCAAAGACCTCGTCCTGCGTGCCTTCCGGATCCCCGCCCAACAGAACGGTGGGCATGGTGGTCGCTGCCAAAACGCGTTCCATCTCCGCCACCACCGGAAGCTTCATCCACGTGTAGGCGCTGGTGGAACCCAGGCCCTCGGCGATCGCCACGGACTTGATCACGGCGTCCGGTGCTCAGGTCGTTGCGGACCCTGCCGTTCTGCCACGAGGACAGGAAGGGCTCCACCATGGCGATCAGCCTGCGCTCGGCCAGCGAATCGATGGCCTTGGCCGTTGCCTCCAGCATGGCTACAGTATCCGGGTCGCCAAGGCAGATGCGCGTGAGCATCTTGCCGCCGTCGGCTCCCAGCGCGGCCAACGCGGCCGCGGTGTGGCCGGTGAAGCGGTCATCGATTTCATTCACCAGACCGGACAGGCCACCCCGGTTCATGGAACCGAAAACGAGCTTTCCTTCCAGCGCCCCGAGCAGAAGCAGATCATCCATGACGTCCGGCGAGGCCAGCACGCCGTCCACGGCGGGGTTCGCCAGGGCGATCTGCAGGCGGTCCAGCAAACCGCGCCGGTCAGCCATGGCCACCGGATCGTTGCCGACGGCGAGGGCGCCGCGGGCCGGGTGGTCGGCGGCGACAATGAAGTTCTGGACGCCGTATTTCAGGCCGGGATGGCGGCGGCGCGAGGCGGCGGCCCGGGCAACAGCACTGGGGTCTTCGAGCCGCAGGGCACTGAGGTGCTCATAGCGGCGGGGATCGTCGTTGAGGCTCAAGACGCTGCTCCTTCGGAAACTGCTTCATGGGACGTGGCTGCGGCGGCACCGGCGAACGCGGGCACCAGGCGGCCGCGTTCGGCCAGCAATGAGGTGACCTCCTCCGGCGTCGGCATCGCATCAGCACAGGACAGGCGCGAGGCCACAATGGCACCCGCGGCGTTCGCGAAGTCCAGCACCTCGGCGAGCGGCCAGCCGGCCAGCAGGCCGTGGCAGAACGCGCCGCCGAAGGAATCGCCGGCACCCAGGCCGTTGACGGTTTCCACCTTCACCGGTGCCGAGACCACCCGTTCGGTGCGGGTCTTGGCCATCACACCTTCGGGGCCAAGCTTGACTACGGCGATCTCCACGCCCGCGGCCAGCAGCCGGTCAGCCTGCTCGTCAGGAGTCCCCTCGCCCACCGCGACGGCACATTCCTTGTCGTTGCCGATGGCCACCGTGACGTGCGGCAGGATCTTGGCGATCTGTTCCCGGGCTTCCTCCTCGGAAGCCCAGAACATGGGCCGGTAGTCCAGGTCCAGGACCGTGAACTGGCCAATCTTCAACTGGTCGCGGTCCCGGGCCTCATGGGCCGTGAGGTGCGCTTCCCGGCTGGGCTCCTGGCACAAACCCGTCACGGTGGACCAGAAAATCCGGGCGTTCCGGATGGCGTCCAGGTCAAGCTCGTCGGCCTTGATCTGGAGGTCCGGCGCGGTGGGGAACCGGCCGTAGAAGTACAGCGGGAACTCGTCCGTAGCCGGCTTGATCGCACAGAACGTCACCGCGGTGGGCCATTCCTTGACCGGGGTGACGAACGAGTCGTCCACGCCGAACTTGCGAAGCTCCCGGTGCAGGTAGGTGCCGAAGGCGTCATCGCCGGTGCGGGTGATCACGCCGGTCCGGCGGCCGTGCCGGGCAGCCGCCACGGCGACGTTCGAGGGCGAGCCTCCGAGGTACTTGCCGAAGGACTGCACGTCCTCCAGGTCCACCCCGATGTCGTTCGGGTAGATATCAACGCTGATGCGCCCGATCGTGAGCAGTTCGTGGTTCACGGTGATCGCGGACCTTTCTGTTGTGAACTCTTGCGGGACTGAGCTCCGGTGCCTGGCGGGGCCGCACGTGAGCGGGGCCACAACCACTACTCTGCACCACAATTCATGTCCTGTCAAAGGTTTGTACTGACATAATTACAACGAAACGTAGTCTTCGGGAAGGGTACTCCCGGCGGAGGCAAAAACAGGCCCCGGAAAGCCGCTATTTGCGGGGTACTGCCAGTTCACCGGTGACATATTGGGCGCGGCCGAAGCCAAACGACCAGTCGCTGGCGCTGTTTTCGACGTACCCCAGGAAGACGTCCTCACCAGCGACGCCAATCTCTGCGAGCCGAGCGGCGATGGCCGCAAAGAGGGACTGCTTGGCTTCCTGGCTGCGGCCACCCTGGGTGAAAATCTGGATCATCACCACGCCCGAAGACCGCTCGAAACCCAAGCCGGCATCCTGGGCGAAGATCTGGCCCTGCGCGTGTTCGGTGACGATATGGAAGTAGTCCCGCTCGGGAATGCCATACTCGGCCAGGATGGCGTCGTGGATCCGGCGGCTAAGGTTGCCAAGATCCTCGGGACTTCGGCCTGCGTTGACATCGATTCGAACCAGCGGCATTGCATCTCCTGAAATAGTTTGTCCTGACATACTAACAAACATGCGAAAGCAAGCGCAACGACGTCCGGCCACCTTCGCGCTGGAGGTGGCCGGACCGCGTTAACGACGACGGCGCCCGCCGCCTTCGGGGGGAAGGTGACGGGCGCCGTCGTACTTTGAACAGCAATGCGCCTTAAACAGCAACGCGGGGTCACTCCCTGCCCGATCCAGCCTCTGGAAGGGGCAGGGAGTGACCCCGCGTTGTGGTGCTGTGGTGAGCCTAGAGCGCTGCGTAAACTTCGCGCAGCAGCGTGGCGGTCTCGGACGGCGTCTTGCCGACCTTGACGCCTGCAGCCTCGAGGGCTTCCTTCTTGGCCTGGGCGGTTCCGGCGGAACCGGAGACGATGGCGCCGGCGTGGCCCATGGTCTTGCCTTCGGGAGCGGTGAAGCCGGCAACGTAGCCAACAACCGGCTTGGTGACGTTGGCCTTGATGAACTCGGCAGCGCGCTCTTCAGCGTCGCCACCGATTTCGCCGATCATCACGATCGCCTTGGTCTCGGGGTCAGCTTCGAACGCAGCCAGGGCGTCGATGTGCGTGGTGCCGATGACGGGGTCGCCGCCGATGCCGATGGCGGTGGAGAAGCCAAGGTCGCGCAGTTCGTACATCATCTGGTAGGTCAGGGTACCGGACTTGGAAACCAGTCCGATGGGGCCCTTGCCCGTGATGTTGTTCGGCGTAATGCCGACCAGTGCCTCGCCCGGGGTGATGATGCCGGGGCAGTTCGGTCCGATGATGCGGGTGACCTGCTTGCCGTTGGCGTCAACCTTGGACTGGGCCAGTGCCCAGAACTCGGCGGAGTCCTGGACCGGAACGCCCTCGGTGATGACAACTACCAGGCCGATGCCGGCCTCGATGGCTTCCACAACGGCGTTCTTGGTGAATGCCGGCGGCACGAAGACGATGGAGACGTCGGCGCCGGTTTCAGCAATGGCTTCCTTGACGGTGCCGAAAACGTTGATTTCGGTCTCGCCGTGCAGGACCGTGGTGCCGGCCTTGCGGGCGTTGACGCCACCCACAATGTTGGTGCCGGCCTTCAGCATCAGGGCGGTGTGCTTGGTGCCTTCGCCGCCGGTGATGCCCTGGACGATGACCTTGGAGTCCTTGTTCAGATAGATAGACATGGTGCGTCCCTTTACTTAGCTGCGTTGGCGAGCTCGGCGGCCTTGTCGGCGCCCTCGTCCATGGTGGCGGCCAGGGTAACCAGCGGGTGGTTGGCCTCGGCCAGGATGCGGCGGCCTTCCTCAACGTTGTTGCCGTCGAGGCGGACTACCAGCGGCTTGTTCGCGTTGTGGCCCAGCTCGGCCAGTGCACCGACGATGCCCTTGGCGACGGCGTCACACGCGGTGATGCCACCGAAGACGTTCACGAACACGGACTTGACCTGCTCGTCGCCCAGGATGACGTCGAGGCCTGCAGCCATGACCTCGGCGGAAGCTCCACCGCCGATGTCCAGGAAGTTGGCGGGCTTGACGTTGCCGTGGTTTTCACCGGCGTAGGCAACAACGTCCAGGGTGGACATGACCAGGCCGGCACCGTTACCGATGATGCCCACTTGGCCGTCCAGCTTGACGTAGTTCAGGTCCTGCGCCTTGGCCTTGGCCTCGAGCGGGATCTGCAGCGTCCTTGTCCTCAAGGAGGGCGTGCTTGGCGTGGCGGAACTCGGCGTTCTCGTCCAGCGTGACCTTGCCGTCCAGTGCCACGATGTCGCCCGCGCCGGTCTTGACCAGCGGGTTGACCTCCACGAGGGTGGCGTCTTCCTTCTTGAAGACGTCCCACAGCTTGAGGATCACGGCGGCGACCTTGCCGCGCAGTTCCTCAGCGAAGCCTGCGGCTGCAACGATTTCGTCAGCCTTGGCCTGGTCGATGCCAACGGCAGGATCGATGGCGATCTTGGCCAGTGCATCGGGGCGTTCGACGGCGAGCTGTTCGATTTCCATGCCGCCTTCAACCGAGCACATGGCCAGGTAGTTGCGGTTGGCCCGGTCCAGCAGCACGGAGAAGTAGTACTCCTCGGCGATATCGGCACCCTGGGCAATCATCACCTTGTTGACGGTGTGGCCCTTGATGTCCATGCCCAGGATGTTGGTGGAGTGCTCAAGTGCCTCATCAGCGGTCTTGGCTACCTTGACGCCGCCGGCCTTGCCGCGACCGCCAACCTTGACCTGTGCTTTAACAACAGTCACGCCGCCGATTTTGTCGGCTGCTGCTTTTGCTTCTTCTGGGGTGTACGCCACGATGCCGGCAAGCACGGGTACACCGTGCGCCTCGAACATATCGCGCGCCTGGTATTCAAACAGGTCCACGGTTTAGTGTCCTTCTACGTCGAAGTAGTTTCTGTACAGTCGGGCACCGTCGAAGACGATGACCGGGCTGCGGATTGCAAGCACCTGCGACCTGTCCGGAAACGAGCCACAGCGTGCGATGCTCCACTCGGAACTCTAGTCCTCTCTGAGGACCGGCCCGTTCCACAGTACCTCTTATGTGAGTAAGCACACTATTCTATGGAGCGTAGAAAAAGCCCTAGATTACGGGGTTTTTGGGGCCGTCAGACGGGGACGGGGCGGCAGTTTCGGCATCCCTGGAAATAGCTTCGTAATGATCCCTGGCGACGAAGAAGGCCACACCGGCGGACACGTTTCCGCACGCCACTCCGTGGTTGTATGCGGAGCAGCGAAGCCCGTTCCGTTCCAGGTTGGCCCCGTCGGCCAGGACGGGCAGTTCGCTGAGCGGGCCGCTCTTGGCCCCCTTGGGCCCGTACGTGGCCTCCATTTGTGTGACACCTGAACGGCATCCCCCGTACGTGGCCTTGTCCGGCGTGAGCAGCGCCGTTCCACCCAGGTAGCCCAGGCCGGTGCCGGCACAATCGTCCTTGATATCGCCGGCGGCAGGTTTGGGGTAGGCCGCCAGTTCGCAGTGCGCCACGGGGACGGTGGCCAGTTTGTCGTTGGCGCTGTCCGTAAAGCTGTTCAGCTCGTACGGGAGGTTGAGGTGCTCCCCCTTGGCCGACGTCAGCGAACACACTATGTTCCGGTCTTCGGTGATGAAGGACAGGACGTCCTGGCCGGCCCGGAACTCTGCCGGATCCACCAGGGCCGCCTGTTCCAGCTGTTCCAGCGGCGGCAGCGGCGGTGGAGCCACGTAGCCCGGGTCCTCGGTGGTGATGGTGCACGCCGTGGCTGCCACCACAAAGAGGGCGGCCAGGATCCCCAATACAGTCCGTCGCATGGCCTCCATTATGCCCCGGCAGCGGCCTCAGCCCGGTGCACGCCTGCCCACGGCCTCCACGACGGCGGCAGCCGCCGCTGCGGGGTCCTCACCGTCGAACTGCTCCTGCATCGTCCGGGCCCGGCTTTTCCAGCCAGGATCCGCGAGGACTTTACCGACGGCCCTGGCAATGTCGGCGGGCTTTGGCGATTCCGACCTGAGGTTGATGCCGACGCCGGCGTGCTCCACGCGGGCGTTGACGTCACTCTTGCCCTCGTTGATGCCCGCCACCACCAGTGGCACACCCATGGACAGGCTCAGCTGCACCCCGCCGAAGCCGCCGTTGGTGATGAAGACATCTGTGAAGTCAAAGACCTTTGCAAAATCCACGTAATCCCGCACCACCACGTTGGGTTGCGGGTAGCGGGCTTTCAGAGCCTCGGTGCCGCGTCCGCCGGTGGCCACGATGACCAGCGCGTCCAGGTCCTTGACCGCCTCAAGGGCAGGAACGATGAGTTTGTTTTGGTCAACGTTGTCCACTGTTCCCTGGGTGATGACGAGTGTTGCGGGGTAGGATCGCGTGGAAGCCCGCTGTCCCTGCCGCCAGCGGCCGCCGGGCTGTCAGGGGCGCGGTACGGGAGCAGCGCACCGACGTAGTGCACCTTGGGGTTCACATGCCGGCGCGGGAAATCCAGCGACTCCGTGCCGGTCTGGATCGTGGCGTCCGAGCACCGGTAGGGCTCGTCCGTCAGCCGGCCCCCGCCCGGAACAGGCTGCCCGTAGGTCGCGTGTTGCCTGCGGTAGCTTTGGCTGGCGGGGCGAAGGATGACTTTGTCAGACAGCAGCCCGGCCAGGCCCTGGAGCGCCTTTTCCACGGGGTTGCGTGGCGGCCGGAAGCCGAAGAAGAGCGGCGGCACTTGCTGGTCGCTTTCCATGTTCGGTATTGCCACAAAACTCACCACGGGCTTGCCCATCACATGGGAGACAAGCCGGTGAATGAACATGGAGCTGTCCGCAACCACAACATCGACCGGAAAGTCCTGGTCCAGCTCGCGGATGTCCTCAAAGAAATTGGTCACGTTGCTGGCGAAGATTTTCTCGCCGTCGAATCCGATCGCCCTGGGACCTTTGAGCCGGGCACGTTCCGGATAGAGCTCATTGAGGTTGTCCGCGCGATGCTCGATGGCGCGGCGGAAAGGGAAGAGCGGTATGCCCAGGCCTTGGAGCTTGGCATCGAACACCGGGCCGGTATACCAACGGACGTCATGGCCGCGCTCCTTGAGCCGCACCGCCACTCCGGTCATTGGATTGAAATGGCCGTCAATGGCCTGGCTGGCGAAAAGGATGTTCACGGTAGTGCCCCGAATCTGCCGTTATGAATACGCCCCAGCCACACCTGTTCCATGGCTGCCTGCGCGTTCCTGAACTGTATGACAGACGTGGTCCCCCGACAAGGGCGGCGCCGGCCGCACGGCGAGGCCGGCCGAACTTTTCAGCGCAGCTAGGCGTCCAGTTTGGTCAGCGGCGCGTAACGGAGCAGGAGCCGCTTCTCGCCGACGTCGAACTTCACCTTGGCCACGGTCTTGTCCCCCGCGCCTTCCAGGGCCAGCACCGTGCCGTTGCCGAAGCTGGTGTGGTTGACCTTGTCCCCCACGCTGACGGCCACGATTTCCTTCTGTGGCTGCACGCGGTTCTTGGCGATGGCGGCGGGAACATCCGCGTTGAAACCGGCCGAGGAGTCGGCTGCGGCCCCACGGGACGAGCCTGCGCCCCAGAAGGATCCGCTGTAGCGGCTGGACCCGATGGATCCGCTGTTACCCCAGCCGCCGGACTGCCGGCTGCTGCCCTCGCGCTTCCACTCCACCAGCTCGGACGGGATTTCCTCGAGGAACTGGCTGGCCGGGTTGTACTGGCTCTGGCCCCACATGCTGCGGACTTCGGAGCGGGTGACGTAAAGCCGCTTGCGGGCGCGGGTGAGGCCCACATAGGCCAGCCGGCGTTCTTCGGCGAGCTCCTTGGGGTCCGTGGCCGAGCGCTGGTGCGGGAACAGCCCGTGCTCCATGCCGGTCAGGAACACCACCGGGAATTCGAGGCCCTTGGCGGTGTGGAGGGTCATCAGGGTGACCACGCCGAGGCGCTTGGCCTCCGCCACGGCGGCGTCGATGTCCGCCCCGGGGGCGTCCGGGATCTGGTCGGCGTCAGCCACGAGGGACACCTGCTCCAGGAAGGCGCCCAGGGACCCTTCCGGGTTCTCCTGTTCGTATTCACGCACGACGGCGACGAGTTCCGCCAGGTTCTCCACGCGGGACTCGTCCTGTGGATCCGTGCTGGAACGCAGCCCGGCGAGGTAGCCGGTCTGTTCCAGGACTGCTTCCAGGGCCGCGGCGGCACCGGAGCCGGCGGCAACTTCGGCGAGGTCGTCCAGCAGTTTCACGAACCCCAGGACGGCGTTGACGGAGCGGGTTGCCATGCCCGGGGCTTCCTCGGCCCGGCGGGCGGCTGCCATGAACGACATCCGCTCCCGCTGGGCGAGCGCTGCCACGGCACCCTCGGCGCGGTCACCGATGCCGCGCTTGGGTTCGTTGAGCACCCGGCGCAGGTTGACGTCGTCGTCCGGGTTGACCAGGACCCGGAGGTACGCGAGGGCGTCCTTGATTTCCTTGCGTTCGTAGAAGCGGGTGCCGCCCACCACCTTGTACGGCAGGCCCACCCGGACCAGCACGTCCTCAATGGAGCGGGACTGTGCGTTGGTGCGGTAGAAGATGGCGACGTCACCGGGGCGGAGGTTGTCCTCGTCCTGGAGCCGGTCGATTTCCTTGGCGATGAACTGGGCTTCGTCGTGTTCGTTTTCGCCCACGTAGCCGATGATCTTGTGGCCTTCGCCCTCAGCAGTCCACAGCCGTTTTTCGGGGCGGTTGGGGTTGCGCGAGATCACGGAGTTGGCCGCGGTGAGGATGTTCTGCGTGGAGCGGTAGTTCTGCTCCAGCTTGATGGTGCGGGCTTCCGGGTAGTCCTTCTCGAACTCCACGATGTTGCGGATGTCCGCGCCGCGGAAGGCGTAAATGGACTGGTCCGAGTCGCCCACAACGGTGAGCTCGGACGCACCGGGCCCCTCGCCCACAATCTCGCGGACCAGGGCGTACTGGGCGTGGTTGGTGTCCTGGTACTCGTCCACCAGGACGTGCCGGAACCGGCGGCGGTAGGAGTCCGCGAGCGCCGGGAAGGCCCGGAACATGTAGACGGTCTCGGCGATCAGGTCGTCGAAGTCCATGGCGTTGGCCTGGCGGAGGCGCTGCGTGTAGCCCTTGAAGACATCGGCAACGGCGGACTCGAACGGATCGTTGAAGTTGGCGGAGGACACGTAGGAGTCGGCGTCGATGAGTTCGTTCTTCAGCGCGGAAATCTTGTGCTGGATGGCCTTGGGCGCGAACTTCTTGGGGTCCAGGTCCAGGCTCTTGGACACCTGCGTGACCAGCCGCAGCGAGTCGGCGGAGTCGTAGATGGAGAAGTTGGACTTCAGGCCCACGTTGGCCGCTTCCTGGCGCAGGATGCGCACGCAGGAGGAGTGGAACGTGGAGATCCACATGATCTTGGCCCGGCCGCCCACCAGGGCCGCGATGCGCTCCCGCATTTCGGCGGCAGCCTTGTTGGTGAAGGTGATGGCCAGGATCTCGCCGTAATGGGCGCGGTGGGTGGCGATCAGGTACGCGATCCTGTTACTGAGCACCCGGGTCTTGCCGGAGCCGGCGCCGGCCACAATCAGCAGGGCGGTGCCGGCGTGCTTGACGGCTTCCTCCTGTTGCGGGTTGAGTCCCTCGAGCAGTTCCGCGGCGTTGGGCCGGTGGTGCGCGTGGTCTGCAGGGCCGTCCCCGTGGGGCTGCTGGCTGGCCCAGCCGCCCGGACGCTGGGTGCCCTGTTCAGCGCCGCGGCCGGCGTTGCCGGTGCCCTGTTCCGTGCCACTGGCGGCATCCCGGCGGCCTCCGCCGCCACCGAATTCGGCAGCCGCGGCAAGGCCTTCCGGGCGCGACTTGGTGCGGGCGGAGGCTGGCGGGGCGGCCTTGAACGGTCCGTCAGAGTACGGGTCAAACAACATATCCATGGTGCCTACAAGTCTAGGCGGTGGGGCCGACAGTCAGTTCCAGGCTGTGGATAACGCCCCGCCCGCCCGGCAGATCACCACCCTGCCCTGAAGAGTTTTTGTCCGGATAATGCCGCTCCGGACCGCTCGAAAGCGCACTATCTGGACAAAACTCCCAGGAAACCGGACTCAGGTCACCGAGCCGGACTGGAGTGCCGCACGCAGCTCCCGCACCGCCGTCGTGCCTCCCGCCATGAACCATTGCAGCCCGTTGACCTGCACGGTGTCCGTGGCGCCGCCGGCGGCGCGGACAATTGCCTTGCCCGGCAGCCAGTCCCACTCCGGGCAGCTGTGCTGGAACCAGCAGCCCAGTTGCCCGTCGGCCACGCGGCCCAGGTCGCAGGAGCCGGAGCCGAGCATCCGCAGCGCAGCGGCGGAGGTGGCTGCGGCGTGCCACGGCATGGCGCAGAGGGGATCCATCAGCCAGGTGGGGTGGATGTAGGTGGCTGCGCCGACTTCCGCGAGGGCCGTGCCGTTGCGTGCCTCCGCTGTCCGGGGAACCGCCGCCGTCCCGGAAGCCGTTCAGGGCCTCGCCGTTGAGGGTCGCGGCGCGGGACGTTCCGCCAAGCCACAACTTGTCCTCCTCAGGCTGGAAAATCGCACCCACCAGCACGTCCGCGGAGTCCTTCAGGGCGATGGCCGAGCACCAGTAGGTGGAGCCATGCAGGAAGTTGTAGGTGCCGTCCACGGGGTCGATCACCCAGGTCCGGCCGCTGGTGCCGGCAACGGAGGCCCCCTCCTCGCCCAGGATGCCGTCCTCGGGCCGGCAGCGCTGCAGCTGCTCCAGCACATAGGCTTCGGCGGCGTGGTCGGCGGCCGTCACCACATCCGAAATGGACGTTTTCTGCTGCGACTGCAGGCCGGCCATGCGCATCAGGAGCGCCAACTGTCCGGCCTCGCGCACCAGCGCTGAGGCCAGCTGGTAGTCGTCCAGGGCGGGGTCAAGTTCGAGGGCGCTGTGCCGGCCAGTGGTCATGGCACCAGTCTATGCAGCGCGATAATGGTGCCATGGCCAAAACCCCAGCCCAGCGGATCAAGAAGCACGGCGCAAAGGCGGTTGTGCCGCAGCACAGCCTTCCGCCGGTGATCAACCCCACCACCAGCCGTACGCCGCAGAGGGCCCAGTCCAACAGCAACCTGATCCTGATCGCCGGCGTGGTGGTCAGCCTGTTCCTGTTCTGGTACCTCCACCTCCTGGTGCTGGACCAGATGACACAGGTTTCCGGCGAACTGGCCATGCCGGATTCGCTGGTGGGCGGTTTTGACGCAAACTATGTTGCGGATCTGCGTGGCGCCATGAACGACGACGCCCGCGGCCAGCTCAACTACGTCCACAAGACGGCCGGCACCCTGTTCCCGCTCATCTTCGGCTTTACGTGGCTGCTGCTGATCGGCACCAACGTGGCCAAAAAGTCCCTCCGCTGGGCGCTGTGGGCCGTTCCGCTGCTGTTTGTGGTGGTCCGGCTGTGGGGAAATGTCGCCATCGATTCCGTGCTGGCCGCGGAAACGGCCGACGCCGGCCAGGTGGCCCTCGCGTCGGGGCTGACCGTTGCGGGCTGGGTGCTGTTCGTCCTGAGCCTCCTGGCGGGCGCGGCTGCAGTGTTCCTCGGACGGAAACCTGACGGCAAGAAGGCCAACTCCTCATCGACTGCTCCGTAACAGCCGTTTTGAGCGCCCAAAACGGCAGTTACGGAGCGCTCGATGGGTTAAGGCGCCCCTCTTTGCGTGCCTGGCGCACGCGCTGGGCAATGACCAGCCCCGCAGCCGCCACACCCACCGTGACCGGGTACCCCATCAGCCGCTCCAGGGTGCCCGGCTCCGGAACATCCATCCCCGTCAGGCCGCCCGTCACCAAGGCGGCCAGCGACACCACCCCGCACGCCAGGATGAACCACGCCAGCGGAGTCTGCCGCCGCCACAGGATGCCCAACAACACCAGGGCCGCCCCGCCCGCGAGAAAATACACCACCGCGCCGACGAAGTGCAGGGCCGAGCCCGAGTCTTCCGGAACCAGCCCCACAATGATGGTGCCGGCCCCGGCTGTGCCGGTCAGGATCCGCACCCAGATTGCGGCCAGCCATGGCTTCCGGCGCCCGGGCAGGACCTGCGCCCTCGCCCTGGCGGCGACACACAGCAGACCCGAGGCCAACAGCAGGGCACCGAGGAGCATCCCCAACCCTTGAACCACAAAGGAAGCGTTCATCAGCCAGTGCAGCGGCGAACAGACGTCCCGGCCGGCATAGATCCCGCAGTGGACCGCGCCGAGGTCGCTGATGAAGCCGGTCCGCCGGTCGTAGGGCTGCGACCCCGCCCACGCGCCGATCACCGCCGACTCCGCCACAAAATACTGGAGGACGCTCAGGACGGACCAGGCCCCGATGTACTGGCGGGTGGACGTTGTGTCCGGGATAAAGGCCACAGCGGGCACGGACGGCGAAGCTGGACTCATGCCATGAGCGTAGTACGGGCTCCCACCTTGTATGCTTGTATCCGTGTCCGGACGGACCGGCCCCGCCGGGACAATGGACACGCGCCCTCGTAGCTCAGTGGATAGAGCACGGCTCTCCTAAAGCCGGTGTCGTTGGTTCGATTCCAATCGAGGGCACTTGAACCTTCCGTCCCCGGAAACGGGCCTTCGCGCCTACCTGCTCGGTCCCTCGGCCGACCGGCCTCGCCGTTGAGGGACGATGGGCTGTTGAACGCCACCTGCTGGACCGGTCCACAGGCACCCGCGGAACCTTCTCCGGCGTCGTACATTTTTCCCAGACGGACGACGGCGGACTCATCCTCCGCGAAGAAGGCACCATGCGCTGGCCTACTTTCACCGGCCCCGCCTCCCGCGAATACCTCCTGAAACCCGCCGACCGGCCCGACGCGCTGGACGTGTATTTCAACGACGGCCGCCCCTTCCACCGCATGAGCTTCGCGCCGGAAGCCAACCTGGACCGGCACTGGTGCGATCCCGACACCTACCGCGTGGCCTACAGCTGCGAGGGCCCCGACGCCTTCAGCTACACGTGGGATGTGAGCGGGCCGCGCAAGGACCTGCTGCTGTCGTCGGCGCTGAAGCGGCTGGGGTCAACAGGCTAGGCTCGAAGCCGTGAAAGCCCGCATTGTTGTCTCCGCCGTCTGCGTCTTCGACGACGCCGGCCGGCTCCTGACCGTCCGCAAACGCGGCACCACCATGTTTATGCACCCCGGCGGCAAGCCCGAGCCCGGCGAGACCGCCGTCCAGGCCGCAGCAAGGGAGCTCCAGGAGGAAGTGGGGATCGTGGTGGACCCCGGCGACCTGGAGCTGATGGGCGTCTGGATCGCCGACGCCGCCAACGAGGCCGCCACCGACATTGAAGCCACGGTATTCCTGGCGCCGGGCACGTGGACAGCGCGCCCTTCGGCCGAGATCGCCGAGATCCGCTGGCTGGATCTGGCCGAGCTTGACCGGGAACGTGAACGGGGTGCGCCGCTGCCCGCGGACCTCGCCCCGCTGCTGACGGACCACATCCTGCCGGAACTGGCCGCCTCCCGCCGTTGACCCGGCATCCAGTGGCGAGTTCTCGGCGCTATAGGCCCGCCTTAGCGCCGAGAAGTCCCCACTGGATGGGAGCTCTAGTACTCCGGAACGGCTTCCTCAGCCACTGCTGTGGCCTCGGCGAACTGCGTCCGGTAGAGCTCCGCGTAGCGTCCCTCGGCCGCGAGCAGCTCGGTGTGGGTCCCGCGTTCCACGATCTGGCCGTCCTCCACCACCAGGATGACGTCGGCGGCACGGATGGTGGACAGCCGGTGGGCAATCACGACGGCGGTGCGCCCCTCGAGCGCGGCGCCCAGGGCCGCCTGCACGGCAGCCTCGTTCGTGGAATCGAGCGCGGCGGTCGCCTCATCCAGGATGACCACGCGCGGCTGCGAGATGAGCAGCCGGGCGATGGTGAGGCGCTGGCGTTCACCGCCGGAGAGCCGGTAGCCGCGCTCCCCCACCACGGTGTCCAGGCCGTCCGGCAGGGACCGGACCATGGTTTCCAGCCGGGCCTGCCGGATGGCGTCCCACATATCCTCCTCGGTGGCGTCCGGCCGGGCGAGCCGGAGGTTGGAGGCGATGGACTCGTGGAAGAGGTGGCCGTCCTGGGTGACCATGCCCAGGGTGTCGCGCAGCGAGTCGAAGGTGACATCGCGGACGTCCAGCCCGGAGCCCTTCAGGGTGCCGCCGAGGCGCACGGCGCCGGAATCGACGTCGTACAGCCTGGACAGCAGCTGCGCAATAGTGGACTTGCCTGCGCCGGAGGACCCCACCAGTGCGACGGTCTGCCCGGGTTCCACACGGAAGCTGATGCCGTGCAGCACCTCTTCGCCGCCGCGGGTGTCCAGGGTGGAAACTTCCTCGAGGGAGGCAAGCGAGACCTTGTCCGCTGAGGGGTAGGCGAAGCGGACGTCGTCGAACTCCACGGACACGTGGCCCGGCGGGACTTCCACGGCGTCGGGTTTCTGCTGGATCAACGGCTTGAGGTCCAGGATCTCAAAGACCCGTTCGAAGCTGACCAGCGCACTCATGATTTCGACCCGCGCATTGGACAGGGCGGTGAGCGGCGCGTACAGGCGGGTCAGCAGCAGGGCCAGCACCACCACGTCGCCCGGTGCCAGTTGGCCGCTGATCGCGAACCAGCCGCCCAGGCCGTAGACCAGGGCCAGGGCAAGCGCGGAAACCAGGGTCAGCGCGGTGACGAAGGTGAACTGCAGCATCGCCGTACGGACGCCGATGTCACGGACTCGGCCCGCCCGGACTGCGAACTCACGGGATTCCTCATCCGGCCGGCCGAAGAGCTTCACCAGCGTGGCGCCGGGGGCGGAGAACCGCTCAGTCATCTGGGTTCCCATGGCGGCATTGTGTTCCGCGGCCTCGCGGCGCAGGTCCGCGAGCCGGGATCCCATCCGGCGGGCGGGGATGAGGAAGATCGGCAACAGGATCATTGCCAGCACGGTGACCTGCCACGACGTTCCGAGCATCACGATCAGCGTCAGCACCAGTGCCACCGCGTTGCTGACCACGCCGGACAACGTTCCTGCGAACGCGGACTGGGCGCCGATCACGTCGTTGTTGAGGCGGCTGACCAGGGCACCGGTCCGAGTGCGGGTGAAGAACGCGATGGGCATCTTCTGCACGTGGTCAAAGACCTTGGTGCGGAGGTCCACGATCACGCCTTCGCCGATGGTAGAGGAAAGCCAGCGGCTCACCAGGCCAAGTCCAGCTTCAGCCACGGCCACCAGGGCGATCAGCACCGCCAGCCGGATCACTTCGTCCGCGCCGGATTTGGCCACAATCGCGTCGATGACCTGACCGGCAAGGACCGGGGTGGCCACGGCCAGGAACGCCATCACAATGGAGAGCGCCACGAAAGCGATCAGTTTGGTGCGGTGCGGACGCGCGAAGCCCAGAACCCGCTTCAGCGTCGCCCTGGAGAAGGGCTTGGAGCCGCTCTTGGCCCGGGTGATGTTGTACAGAGTGTGCCAGGCGGCGCCATCCATGCTCATCGCTGGGGCTCCGTTGCGCCGGTCATCAGTTCAGTTACCATTCCATCTTCCACATTCCACCGGACGTCGAGCTGAACGTTTTCGAGCAGCCTCCGGTCATGGGTTACCAACAACAAAGCACCCTCATAACTTCCCAGCGCCTCTTCCAACTGCTCAATGGCGGGCAGGTCGAGGTGGTTGGTGGGCTCGTCCAGGACCAGCAGGTTCACGCCGCGGGCCTGCAGCAGTGCCAGCGCAGCACGCGTGCGTTCGCCGGGCGAGAGGGAGTCCACCGGACGTGCCGTGTGGTCCGCCTTCAGCCCGAACTTGGCCAGCAGCGTGCGGACCTCCGCCGGCGTCAGGTCAGTCAGGACGGCTTCGACGGCGTCCGCCAGGGTGAGGTGGCCGGCCAGCAGTCCACGGGCCTGGTCGATTTCGCCGATGGCCACCGAGGCGCCCATGGCGGCGTTGCCTGAGTCGGGCGCCTGGACACCCAGGAGAAGGCGCAGCAGCGTTGATTTGCCGGCTCCGTTGGGGCCGGTGATGCCGATCCGCTCCCCCGCGTTGAGCTGGAGGTTCACCGGACCGAGGGTGAAGCTTCCCTGGTTGACGACGGCGTCACGCAAGGTGGCCACCACGGCGCTGGACCGCGGCGCCTGGCCGATGCTGAACTGCAGCTGCCATTCCTTCCGCGGCTCTTCCACCACGTCCAGCCGGGCAATCCGGGATTCCATCTGCCGGACCTTCTGCGCCTGCTTCTCCGAGGACTCGGTGCTCGCGGCGCGGCGGATCTTGTCGTTGTCCGGGCTCTTCTTCATGGCATTTCGAACACCTTGGGAGCTCCACTCCCGCTGGGTCCGCGCGCGGGAGACCAGATCTGCCTTGGTGGAGGCGAACTCCTCGAACTTCTCGCGTGCGTGGCGCCGGGCCACAGCACGTTCTTCCAGGAATGCCTCGTAGCCGCCGTCGTACACAGCGACGGAATTCTGGGCCAGGTCCAGTTCCACGATGGTGGTGACGCAGCGGGCCAGGAACTCACGGTCATGGGAAACCAGCACCACGCCGCCGCGCAGGCCCTGGACAAAGGCTTCCAGCTTGGCCAGCCCGGCCAGGTCGAGGTCATTGGTGGGCTCGTCCAGCAGCACCACGTCGAAACGGCTGAGCAGCAGGGCGGCGAGTGCCACACGCGCGGCCTGGCCGCCGGAGAGGCCCGTCATGGGGGCGTCCGCGCCGGTCTCCAGGCCGAGGTCGGCCAGGACAGCCGGGATGCGTTCGTCGAGGTCTGCCGCGCCGGACGCCATCCAGCGGTCAAAGGCCAGTGAGTAGGCGTCGTCAGCGCCAGGGGCCCCGGAGCCCAGCGCCTCGGCAGTGGACTCCATCTCCGCCGTTGCCTGGGCGCAGCCGGTGCGGCGCGCGATGTAGCCGGCCACGGTCTCGCCGGCCACGCGCTCGTGTTCCTGGGGCAGCCAGCCCACGAAGGCGTCGGCCGGGGCAAGGCTCACGCTGCCGCCCTGGGGCTGGTCCACGCCGGCCAGCAGGCGCAGCAGGGTGGACTTGCCGGCGCCGTTGGCGCCCACCACACCCACCACATCGCCGGGGGCAACCGTGAGGGAAAGCTTGGAGAAAAGCGTCCGGTGGTCGTGGCCGCCGGACAGGTCTTTGGCAACAAGGGTTGCAGTCATGGGTTGGTTCATCCTCTCGCCGCCCGGCAGGAGGAAGGCCGGATGACCCCGCCTGAATCGGCCGGAAAATGCGGGAATCCGCACTGTTCCACCCCGCAAAAGTGCCGGGGCACTAAAGAGCCCGCCGGTCCGGACTTGGGGGGTGTACGGACCAACGGGCTCGACCATCAAGCATAGTCGACTCCGCAGGCCGCATCAAACCGGCAGCACGCAGTCAGGCTAAAATCAAGAGCAATCATCCGTTCAGCAGAGAGCCGATATGCCCATTCCTGCCAAGGCGTTCCAGCGCTGGCTGCACGGTATCGCC
Organism: uncultured Actinomycetota bacterium; assembly: GCA_963741285.1. GTDB lineage: Bacteria > Actinomycetota > Actinomycetes > Actinomycetales > Micrococcaceae > Arthrobacter. Next base: position 69,936 of record CAVUHH010000023.1, on the reverse strand, counting down.
CCCAACGTGAGCACCTCTGACGTCTGCCGGGCCTCCGGCATCAAGCGGAGCACACTGGCCCAACAGCTGGTACGGGGCAAGGTGGCTGGTGCAACGGTGGTGAGCATCAGCCGCGCCTACAACATCAATCCTGTGTCGGCCCTGGCCGGCTTTGAGCGCCTTTAGCCAACTCGCGGGACCGCAGCGCCAGCCAACAAGGCTCGAGCTGATCAGCCAGATCTCCACGCCGGATCTCCTGCGCGCGGTCCTGCTGCGGTCCGTTGCTGACCCGGGCGGCCAGCCCCACGCAGGCCTGCCGGGGACGCAGCCCGCCTGCGCACCGGGCAACCGGAATCCAAGGCGCACGCCTTGGGCCCGCCTCCTCATGCCACGTCCGTCAAGAACTGGGTAGAGGCAATTGACGACGGCGAGCTGCGGCACCGCGTCTCGGTGGCCACCGGGATCGCCCCGCAGAACTATTCGGCGCAGCTGACCGCCAACCGGCTCGCCCCGGAACTGGCTGTGGCCACTTCCCTGGCTGCCGGCGTCGGCCCCGCGAGCGGCCTGGTGGCCACCGGACTCATCACGGAGGCGGAGGCCGGCTGGTCCCCCGGGGCCCGGCAGGCCGCGCTGGACAGCATGACCGACGGCGAGCTGACCACGCTTGCCGGGGAACGGCTCCAGACCCTGGGCAGGGCCCTCCGCCGCCAGGAACATGACCAAGAAAAAACCGACAAGATTTGGGAGAACCTGGGATGATCGAAATCCTGCAGTGGTCCACGTTGGCTGTCTGCGGCCTGGTGGCCATGGCCCGGATTCCCAGCGCCGTGCGGGGAAAAAACAGGACACTCTTCTACATTTTTGCCCTGATGACCCTCGCGATCCTCCTCAGCATTCAGGCGCCGTACGTTGCCATCGACCAGGCCTTGGGCGGGTTCAACGTAGCCAACCTCATTCTCCGCCTGGTCATCTTTGCCGCGCTCTTCTTCGTGGGGATCCGCATCACGAGGGGCTTCGGGGCTGACACCGCCTACCGGCTGATCACGGGCCGGATCGGAATGGCGGCGCTGGCGCTCACGTCGCTGATCGTGGTGGGGGTCTTCCTGATGATGGATACCGCCGGATCGTCCGTGGGCTTGGCCGGGGTGTCGGCCAAGGACAGCCGCAATGGACTGCTGGTTGAGTACTACGGCGCCGCCGGCCGCGCCTATCCGGCCTATGTTTCCCTGGTCCTGCTACCGGCCATGGCCCGCGCATGTCGGAAGCAGGCTGCCCGCGTTGGTCCGGGTCGCTGCCTTCCTGCTGGCCGTTGGCTCCGTAGCCGTGGCCTTGACCCTGTTCTTCCCGCTTCTACCCGTCGAGTTGGGCAGGGTGCGAGTTCCTGGTCAACTACACCGCGGTGCTTTGCTTTGTCCTGGGGCTGGCGTTGATTGGCGTTGCCAGCCTGATTTATGGGCGCAGCAGTGCGCGGCAAAAGACTTCTACTGCAAAGTAGCCGTCACGGCTTTCACAAAATCATTAGACGTGACACAATCATGAATGTGTGAAGGTGGCGCGCCGGTGTTTGCGAACGGGGATAACTTCTTGGACGCCGGGCCCCGATAAGCCTTTGCACACATTGGGGGGATGAGTGGTGGCGGCCGTTGGGGACCGCCCCCACTCAGCCTGTTTAAGGACCCGCGTATGGCTTCGCCTATGACGCACCTCGGCCCACGGCCCCTGCGCCCACAGCAGTTCCCAGCTCACGCCGCACCAGCGGCAGCACCTCGGTGCCCAGCAGCTCGATCGCTTCGAGCACAGTCCGCTGCGGAACCGACGACAGATCCAGCTGGAAGATCTGCCGGTCATGCTGCATATGACCGTGCATCCGGACGATCTTTTGTGCCACCTGTTCCGGATTGCCCACAAACACCGCACCGCCGGGCGCAGACTCCATGTTGTACGTGACGCCGCTGGGCGTGGGAAAACCCCGCTCGGCCGAGATCCGGCGCATGCTGTCCAGCCAGTACGGCTGGAAGACCTCTTTGGCGCGGCCCGTGCCTGACGCCGCATCCCGCAGCACCAGTCCCGGCGCACTGACGCCCACCTTCATCGGCGATCCGCCATGCCCGTGTTCCACGGCGGTCTCCCGGTACAGCGCCGCGTGCCGTTCGAAGTTCCGCACAGATCCGCCCAGGAGTGCATACATCACGTTCCGGCCCAGCGTCGCAGCCCGCACCGATGACTTGGGAGTTCCGCCGGTGGCGATCCAGATGTCCAGCCCGCGTTTACCGTCGGAGGCCGGGTACGGGCGGGGCAGGATGAGGGCGTCGTCCAGGCCGGAGCGGAACCGGCCGTGCCAGGTCACGCGTTCCTGCGCATTGAGCCTGAGGAGCAGCTCCAGCTTCTCCTCGTAGAGTGCGTCATAGTCCTCAAGCCGGGCGCCGAAGAGCGGATAGGACTCAATGAAGCTTCCCCGCCCGGCCGTCAGCTCCGCGCGGCCCTGGCTGATGAGGTCGATGGTGGCGAACTGCTGGAAGACCCGCACCGGGTCCTCGGTGCTGAGGACTGTCACGGCGCTGCCCACCTTGATCTGCCGGGTCTGCGCCGCCACGGCTGCCAGCACGGTGGAGGGCGACGTCACCGAATAATCCGGCCTGTGATGCTCGCCCACCCCGAAGTAGTGGAGTCCCACCTGGTCCGCGAGGCGGGCACGCTCCAGGAGGTCCTGCAGGTTCTGTTCCGGCGAGACCTGCGTGCCGCTCACCGGATCCCGGTGGATGTCGCCGAAGGTGAAGATTCCCAGTTCCATGCCCTGTACAAGGTTTATATGCATACGCATATTCCCTGATGGCTTTGGCCACAGACTTCACTGCGCAGTGACTACGCGTTTTGCCCACGACGGCGGGCCTGGGCTACCGGGCGAACCTCAGCGTCACCAGTTGGAAGGGTCGCAATGCCAGAAGCACGCTGCCCTGCTCCGCCGCCGTGACGCCGGGCGCTTCGACAGGCCGTTCCAGCAGGTCCGTGGCCTGAACGTCCTTGACCGGGAAGCCGGCCGTGATGGTCCCGGCAGAGCGCTGCCCCAGGGACTCATAGAGCCGGACCACAACATCGCCGGAGCCGTCCTCGGCGAGCTTGACCGCCTCGATGACCAGGGCCGGGTTGTCCACCGTGAACAGCGGCTCCACGCCGCGTCCGCCGCGGACCAGTCGCGGAGCCAGGTTGGTGCGGTATCCCTCTTCCACGGCATCGGCGATTCCGGCGCCCGGACGGATGGTGACCGTCAGTTCCTGGTGGCCGCGGTCCGCCGTCGGGTCCGGGAACTTCGGTGCCCGCAGCAGGGACAGCCGCACCGAAGTGGTGGTCCCGCCGTCGGTCTCCCGGACGTTCCTGGTGACATCGTGCCCGTAGGTGGCCGCGTTTGAAATGGCGACGCCGTAGCCGGGCTCCGCCACGTGGATCCAGCGGTGTGCGCAGATCTCGAACTTCGCTGCCTCCCACGAGGTGTTCACGTGGGTGGGCCGGAAGACGTGCCCGAACTGTGTCTCGGCAGCCGAGCGGTCCGCTTTGACGTCCAGCGGGAACCCGAGCTTGAGGAGCTTTTCACTCTCCTGCCATTCAACGGCGGTGGTAATGCCCAGCGAGTCACTGCCGGCATCCAGCGTGATGCGCTGGGTGACGGGCGACGAGCCCGCAACCCGGTTCACCACCACCACTGCACCGTTCCCGACGTGCTCCAGCCGGATCTCCTGCGCCGACGTCAGGGCAGTGACGTTGCGGCGGTAGAACTCATCGATGTCCCAGGCATCCCATTCATTGGGGGTGTCCCGGTGCAGCTCCAGCAGGTTGCCACGCGATCCGGGCGCGATGGCTTCGCGTCCCGTGGCGTAATCGGTAAGGGAGGCCAGGAGGCCGTCGGCATCCAGGACCGCCCTGATGATGCCGTTGTCCAGCACATATCCGCCGTCCACCGCGGTGGCCTGGACAGGCTGGCCGTGGACCGCTGGCTCCGCGGCCCCGAGTGCCGGGACGCCGTTCCGCGCATGCGGCGCAGCGTTGAGCAGGAACGTCCGCGGCCCCTCGCCGAGCAGTGCGGCCGCTGCCTCGCCAATAATGGTTTCGAGGCCTGCGCTGATGGCTGCATAGTTCCGTTCCGCGTCCTGGTGGACCCAGGCGATGGAGCTGCCGGGCAGGATGTCGTGGAACTGCTGCAGAAGTACCAGCCGCCAGAGCCGCTTCAGTTCGGCTGCGGGGTAGGCGAAGGAGCTGCGGACTGCTGCCGTGGTGCACCAGAGTTCAGCCTCGCGCAGGAGGTGTTCACTGCGCCGGTTGCCGCGCTTGGTCTGCGCCTGGCTGGTGTACGTGCCGCGGTGGAGTTCAAGGTACATCTCCCCCACCCACACGGGCAGCGAGGCATACCCCTCTTCCGCCTGGGTGAAGAAGCTCTCGGCGGAACCCACCCGGACCCTGGGTGAGCCTTCCAGGTCTGCGGTGCGGGTGGCGGCAGCCAGCATTTCACGCGTGGGCCCGCCGCCGCCGTCGCCGTAGCCGAACGGCACCAATGAGGTGTTGGCACGGCCATGGTCGCGGAAGTTCCGCTCGGCGTGAGCCAGTTCGCGCCCGCTGAGCTCGGCGTTGTAGGTATCAACGGGCGGGAAATGCGTGAAGAGCCGGGTGCCGTCTATGCCCTCCCAGTTGAACGTATGGTGCGGCATCCGGTTGACCTGGTTCCACGAGATTTTCTGCGTGAGGAACCAGCGGCTGCCGGCCGACCTGACGATCTGCGGCAGGGCTGCGGAGTAGCCGAACGAATCCGGGAGCCAGGCTTCGCGGCATTCGACGCCGAATTCCTGGAGGAAGAAGCTCTTGCCTTCCACGAACTGGCGGGCCATGGCCTCGCCGCCCGGCATGTTGGTGTCCGATTCGACCCACATGCCACCCACCGGAACGAACTGGCCGGCCTTGACCTTCTCCCGGATCCGGCCGAAGAGCTCCGGGTAGAACTCCTTCATCCAGGCCAGCTGCTGGGCCGAGGAGCAGGAGAACACAAAGCCTGGATCCTCGTCCATCAGTGCCACCACGTTGGAGAACGTCCTGGCGCACTTGCGGATGGTCTCGCGCACCGGCCACAGCCAGGCGGAGTCGATGTGGGCGTGGCCCGTGGCCACCAGCTGGTGGGCGGAAGCATAGGCGGGGCGGGACATGACCTCTGCCAGGGCCGCACGTCCGGCGGCGGCAGTACCCGCGACGTCGTCCGGGTCCATCTGGTCCATCATGCGCTCCAGCGCGCGGAGGATCTCGTGGCGCCGCGGCTGCTCCATGGGAAGTTCGTGCATCAGGCCGGAGAGGGTCCAGACGTCCTGCTGAAGTTCCCAGACGGTCTGGTTCAGTTCCGCAATGGCGATCCTGCCAAGACGGTACTGCGGTGCCGTGCCGGCCGTTGCCTTGTCACCGTACGGAGTGGCGGCAAAGGTCCAGCCCTGCGCCATATCGGGATTGGCGGCCGCTTCCACGTAGAAATCAACGGCCATGCCGCTGCCGAGCAGTTTCAGCGGGATGTACTGGTTCCGGGGCGAAATTGCCTTGATGATGGTGCCGTCAGGGCGCCACGCGATGCCCTCGCACTGGAAGCCGGGCGCCTCGTTGATAAACCCGAGGTCCACCACGATTTCCACCATGGTGTCCGGCCCGGTGCCCCACGCTTCGGGCACGTCGCCCTGCAGGCGAAGCCACTTGGTGCCCCACGGCTGGCCCCAGGCAGCGCCGTGCTCCTGCGGCTGGAAATTGTGCCGCAGGGCATCCATCACGGTGACCGGTTCGCCGGGCGCGTCCCAGCTGCTCAGGTTCAGGGGAACGCTGCGGGTGTAAACGGCGGGATTGATCCGCTCGCGGACAAACCGGTCCAGGCGGACTTCGGTAATCCGGCGGTCGTCATGCACTGTAAACCCTCTTAGATACGTGAATTTGTGTGGTCGAATCCGGACAACGCCGTCCAATCGATGGATAAAATCTACCGGCTAGTAGCTCAATAGCCAAGTACCAGTTTGCTTCCGCGGGAGTGCCTGCGCAGTTTTTATCCCGGGACCTCGGCGCCGGCTTCCACAGGAACCTGTGCAGCGGGAAGGGTGATCCTGCCCTGGCCGGCATAGACGTTCAGGCTGGTACCCCGGCTGAATCCGGCCAGTGTCATGCCACTGGCTTCGGCCAGCTCGACGGCAAGGCTGGAGGGTGCGCTCACGGCCGTCAGGACAGGGATTCCGGCCAACGCCGCTTTCTGGACCAGCTCGAACGACGCCCGTCCCGATACCTGCAGGACCAGCCCGGTCAACGGCAGCAACCGCTCCCGCAGGGCCCAGCCCACCACCTTGTCCACGGCATTGTGGCGGCCCACATCCTCACGGAGGCACAGCAGTTCCACGCCGCCGTCGTCCGTTATCCGGAAGAGGCCCGCGGCATGCACCCCGCCGGTTGTGTCGAAGACTGCCTGGGCTTCGCGGAGCCGGGCAGGCAGGGAGGCCAGGACGTCCGCCGGCACGGTCACAGGATCCGCGGCAGGGCTGTAGTGGGAGGATTTCCGCACGGCTTCGATGGAATCCGTGCCGCAAATGCCGCAGGAACTCGAGGTGAAGACGTTCCGTCCGGTGGCGGGCAGTTCGACGTCGGGCCGCAGCTGGGCTTCCACCACGTTAAAGGTCTGGACGCCGTCTTCATCCTCGCCGGCGCAGAACCGGAGCGAGACCAGCTGGTCGGGAGTCCAGATGATCCCCTCGGAGACCAGGAAACCGGCCACCAGGTCGAAGTCGTCCCCGGGCGTCCGCATGGTCACGGAGAACGAGAGCTGGCCAAGCCTGATCTCCAGCGGCTCTTCGACCGCGAGGACATCCTCGCGGTGGCGGACCGGGAACTCCAGGGCGTGGGGCGAGCCGTCCAGAACGTACTTGTGCACCTTGCGGCGCTGCGTCACGCGGCCCATCAGCGGACCGCCTGGCTGATCCGAAGGACCCCGCGGCGGTCCGGAAAGCAACTGCTGGGAGTGTTCATAGCTCAATCATCGCACCACGGCCAGGCTGGTCAGCACCGCCGCAGCCGGTCAGCACGGCGGCTCAGTCCAGCAGGGCGCTCCAGTCCACAGGCCCGGCAGGCTTCGCGGCGGTCTTTGGCCGCTGCCCGGTTCGGGGCCTTGGCCGCCTGCCGGGTTTTGGGCTTCGTGCCGGCCGGTTCCGGCACGGGCAAGGGAGGGCCCCACGGCAAGGCGAAGGCAGGCACGGGCTCGCCGAGCTGCACTCCGTGCGGCGGGACAACCATGACGCCGTGGGCCGCCGCCAGCCCGCGCATCATCCCCGGGCCTGTGTGCTTCGCCGGGGACGCCATTCCGTAGAGCAGCCGGAAAGGCATCAGCCGGGTCCGGCCGGGCTCCGGCTCGAGAGTGGTACCGCAAGGGACCTCCTGCACGGGCGGCAGGGGGCCGTGGCCCAACGCGGCCAGAAGCGGTCCGCCCACCGTGGACAGTGCCATCATGGCGGCCAGCGGATTCCCCGGCAGCCCCAAAACAAAGCGCCCGTCCGGGAGTTCGGCCAGGACAGCCGGATGCCCGGGGCGCATCGCGATGCCGTCGATGATCAGCCGGCCGCCCAGTTGCGCCACAGCGCGGCGCAGGTGGTCGGTATCGGACAGTCCCGTCCCGCCGGTGGTAATAACGACGTCGGCAGGCAGCGCCGCGGGGTCCGGAACCTCAGGGGCGAGGTCTTCCAGGCCTGCCAGCCACTCCGGATAGGAGTCACCGATCCTTTCCTGGCCGCCATAGATGCCGCCGAGCATTGCCACCACTGACGCGAGCTGCGGGCCGAAGGTATCCCGGACCTGCCCTGGCACGGGCAGGCCTTGCGCCACGACTTCCGATCCGGTGAGCAGGAGCTTCACCACCGGTTTCCCGCGTACCAGCAGGTCATCGTGCCCCGCGAGGGCAGCGACAGCCAGGTGGGCGGGGTTCAGGGTCACGCCGGCCTTGACCAGGATCTCCCCCGCAGCCGCTTCCTCGCCGGCCTTCCGGATGTGCTGGCCGTTCCTGGGCTCGCCGGGGCGGGCCGTGCCGCCAGTCAGCAGCAGCGGCAGGCCGTCGTCGTCCGTGCCCAGCACCGCACTCTCCCTGCGCAGCACCGCCTTGGCACCGGGCGGAATCAGTCCACCGGTGACAATCGGGCTGGCCTGATGCGGGGCCAGCCGCTGGCCGGCTTCCGCCACGATCCATGGGCCGCTGCCGTTGACTGCCCAGCCGTCCATCGCGGAGGACGCATAGTGCGGCATATCGTGCAGCGCGGTGATGTCTTCAACCAGGACCCGGCCCAGTGCCTGGTCAAGCGGCACCCGTCCGGGTGGAATCGGCGTGGCGCTGTCAAAGGCGGCGTGGCGTGCCTCGTCCCAGGTATGGGCCAGGTGTGTTGCGTGGGCCTCAGGTGCGGGCGGAGAAGGCTGTGGGTCGGGGCTCCCGGCTTCGTCGCCGGGGGCGGTGGTCATTCGGCGGTGGTCATTCGACGGGTGCCCCGGTGGCTTCAGAGTCGTAGTCTGCAACGAGGGTACGGGCGCGGTCCATGGCAGCAGTTATCGCTGCAGCGTCGGAAGCCTGCCCCGATCCCGCAGCCATCCCCGCCGCAAGACCGGCAATAAAAGTTGTCAGCGGAGCCGCCGGCCGCACTACCGAGTGGGCGGCCACTCCCGCCAGCGACAGGATGGCGTTCACGTCGATCTGGACGTCCTCCAGCTCGTATGCCTGCAGCAGCGCCCGGCACCACTCTTCCAACGTCTCGTCCTGGCTCTTCACGCTCTGCCTCCCAAATCATCTGCGGCCGCGCTGCTCCGGAGTCCACTGAGGGAATCCGGGCCGGCCACTCCAAGGGCGGCGGCATCGTCCCAGGTGTCCACGTCTGCTGTGGAGCCGGCCGGAACGGCGACAGGCTGTACGTCAAGACTAGCAAGGAGTGACCTGACCGAACCGTTGATTAAGCTTCCTTTAGCGGCAAGCTCAGCCACCGATCGTTGTAGCGCGGCCGTGCTATAAAAGCCCACCAGCGGCTGCCTGCGGCCATCCTCGGAGACAGCCACCACCCCGTCCGGGGTTGTTCCTGGCCCGCCGGCTTCCAGGGCCTTCCGGAGTGCGGCCACCGCAGGCCGGACATTGGGCATGTCGCAGGCAAGCACCAAAGTCATCCGGGGGCTGTTGCCGCCGGTATTCTGCAGTTTCGCGAGCCCGGCAGCGATGGCCGCCGCGGGACCACCGAACGGCGGTTCCTCGCGGCAGCCGAGGATCCCCGCGGGCAAATCCGCCAGGCCGGGACCCACCACGACTACCGCCCGGGCACCTCCGGCGGCGGCGACCGCACGGTGCAGCAGGGTGTCGCCGTCGTACGTCATGCTCTGCTTGGGCACGCCGCCAAGGCGCACGGAACGGCCACCGGCGAGAATGACGGCATCAAAGTCGAGGGGTTTAGCGTCCACCCTCACAGCCTAGCTGCGCTGGTGGTGTCAGGCGGCCCGTTCAGGCAGCAGGAAAGGGTCCCAGGCCGGCGTCGGCTTCTCAAGTTCCTTGATCTGCCAGATGGTGCCGTGCGGCGGTTCCGGCACAATCCTCAGCTTCCAGCCCATCTCGGCCGGGGTATGGTCGCCCTTGGTGTTGTTGCACCGGAGGCATGCGGCCACGAGGTTCTCCCACGAGTCGGCGCCGCCGCGTGATTTGGGCTGCACATGGTCGATGGTGTGGGCACCTTTGCCGCAGTATGCACACCGGTGGCCATCACGCCGCAGGACTCCGCGGCGGCTGACCGCAGTGCTCTGGTTGTATCGGGGGCGGATGTAGCGGTTCAGGAGGATCACGGACGGGCGGCCCAGAATCTCCTGCGGCCCCACCACAGGATCATCGCCCTCGGCGATGACACTGGCCTTGCCCGTGAGCACAAGCACCAGCGCCCGGCGGAAGGTGACTACCGCCAGCGGTTCATATCCAGCATTCAGAACGAGAGTGCGCATGCACTTACCTCTTCGTGGCCGCACCCGTCAGGGGCACGAGGGCCGGCTGCCCCCGGCATATCCGGGCTATGGATCGACACCACAAGAGTAAACAAAAAATACCGGGATCAACTAATCGCCCTAACAGCGGCGCCGACGTGTCGGGCCACGCCCGGCGGGCCGGCCGGTCCGGAACGCCGCAGACAGCAAAGGACCCCCGCCACAAGGCGGGGGTCCTTTGAAAGCTCAAACAGGTGTTAGGACACGCGGATGAAGACCGGTCCCGAACCAACGTTGGCGCTGAAGACAACGGTCTGGTTGCCGTTGTAGCCGCCGTGCACAGCCTGGCCGTTGCCTGCGTAAACCGCGATGTGGGCCATGCCGGCTCCGCCGTCTGCGTAGTAGATCAGGTCGCCGGGCTGGGCTTCGGCTGCACTTACGGTGCGGCCGAGGCCGAGGTAGCCTGCGGGCCAGTCGTGGAAGTTGATTCCCACGGCGGCGAGCGAGTTGGTCACCAGCATGGTGCAGTCCTGGCTGACGCCCAGCTGCGCGTAGGCTGCGGACAGAATGGCCTGGCCCTTGCCGCTGGCAGCCACCTTGGCGGCGGGTGCAGCGGGGGTGGATGAAGCCACCGTGATGGCGGCTGCGGGCTTGGCAGCCGGAGCGGCAGGCTCCTCAACAACGGGCTCGGGTTCCTCGACGGGAGCCGGCGTTGTTTTCACAGCAGGCTTCTCGTAGGAGATGGCGATGGTGGAAGCAGCCGAAATAATGGCCGGCGCCGAGACTTCAACCTCAAGGTTGGAGGCCGAAGCAGCTTCGCGCTGAACGTTGGTGTCTGCTGCGTTTGCAGCGATACCACTGGTCAGGACCAGGCCGGAGGCAGCAGCGATAACCGCAGCCTGGCGGCCCATGCCGCCGGCGTTGTCGCCGACAGCCTTGGCAATGACAGCCAGCGAGTTGGTCTTGGTGACCTCGGCGCGGTGCCGTGCAACAGTTGCACGTGTCGTCATGAAAATTTTCTCTCTTTCGTGTTCCTCAGGACCGCGTGGGCAGCCCAAGGGTTTTGGACGCGCCGGCATCTTGGGGGTACGCCGGCACGCCCCGAACGGGGATTAAGCGAAGAGTGTTTCCAGCGAAGGAAAAGTTGCAGCCGGGGGCTGCAGGAAATTACGGCGCCAGGGTGTAGAACGAGGACGTGCCCGTTGCTGCAGCGGCGTGCAGCAGGGTGCCCTGTGACGGGTTCAGCGCGCTGATCATCATGCCGTTGCCGACGTAGATGCCAACGTGGGCTCCACCGTTCTGCATCACCAGGTCGCCGGGGGCCGGGGTTGCGGTAGGCCGCATAGCCGTCCAGGCGTTGGTGCGGGGGATGCTGATGCCGGCCTGGGCGTAAACCCACTGGGTGAAGCCGGAGCAGTCCCAGCCATTGGGAGTGGTGCCGCCCCAGAGGTAGGGGTGGCCGATGCCGGTGTACGCGATTGCTGCCAGGCCCGAAGCCGCTGCGGAAGAAACGGTGTCCGCGAGCTTGCTCTCGGCTGCACCGGCAACTTCTTCATCAGCTTCTTCAGCCGTGTCCGAGTCATTGGACTGCGCCAGGACCGGCTCGAGTTTCGGAGCAGCGATGGTCTTGACCACCGGGCGCTCGAAGGAAACAGTGGCCGTAGGTGCGGCAGTAACGGCCAGCGCAGTCTGCGCGGAACCGGACTCGCTGGAGGCGGACACACCAGCGGTGGTGTCCGCGGCGTTGGCCGGAAGCCCCATGGTCAGGATGAGACCTGACGCAGCTGCGATGACGGCAGCCTGGCGACCTACGGTCCCGGCATTGGCACTGACGGCCTTGGACACGGAGCCCAAGGGGTTGGTGCGTACCGTTTGCGCGCGGTGGCGCGCAGAATTATGGCGTGAAGACACGAAGGTAGCCTCTCCCAATGCCTGCGAGGTGAGCTGTCGGATTCGGATGGGAGTCACCCGGCCGCGCTGCTTCCTGGGAAGCTTTGCGACTTAACCCCAAGGCCTTCAGAATCGAAGACCAAAATTGGTTCCCCCGCCCCTGCCAGACGATGTCATGCGAACGGACCTTGAGCGGTGGCAGAGCTAGGCAATCCACTCAAGAACGTCAACTTCGGAAAAGTTGACGCGCTTTAGACGTTACAGGAGTTCAGAGCCAATGTCACATTCAGGTCACGGCATGTCACCATGATTTGAGAGTTGACCATCATTTGCTGGTTAGAGCCAGCCGGTGGGGTCAACCACTTCACCGTTGACCTGAACCTCGAAGTGGAGGTGGCAGCCGGTGGAAGCGCCTGTGGTGCCGCTGAGGGCCACAACGTCGCCGCGCGTGACCGTCTGGCCTTCCTTGACAGTGGCGGACGACAGGTGGTTATACGTGGTTTCCAGGCCGTTGCCATGGTCCACCACAACGCGGTTGCCGCCGCCATACTCGTGCCAGCCAACGAAGGTCACAGTGCCACTGGCAGCGGCCAGAACGGACGTGCCGCACTGGGCCACGAAGTCCTGGCCACGGTGGAAGTCACCGGTACCGCCGGTGATGGGGCTCACGCGAAATCCGAATGGTGAGGCGGTGGCCAGCTTGGCGAGCGGTGCGCCCAGGCTGCCAGCGGAGGCGGCGGGAGTGATGGATCCGGCAGACTGTGCGCTCAGCAGCTGCTTCAGCTTGCCGTCAGGGTCACCCTGGGTCACAACGGAGGAGCGGCTGAAATCGATCTGCGCGGCCGCTTCTGCGGAAACCTCGGGCTGCGGGGCTGCGGATACCGCGGAGACGGACTGGCCGGGCTCTTGGTCGGCCATGACCGGACCAGTCACCGGAACCGTCACGGTGAGGGCCAGGCCAGTGGCTGCAAGGGCAATACCGGCCTTTTGGCCGATGCCGCTGGCGGCCGCAAAATCTGTCATTTGGCGGAATGCGCCCCGCCGCTGACGGCGCGCTTCGCGCTGCGAATCGCGGGGCCGCTCCGCGGAAAAATCCTCGGCCGCCCGCGGCGCCGAAGCTGGGCCCGCCGCGCGACGGCGGCCCCTGGAGTATTGCGTGGTCAAGAATGTTCCTCTCTGGATAGCCTGCGAAGTTAGCTGTCGGATTCGGGTCAGAGAGTTCAAAGACCCGGTCCGCCGTAACAAGCACTTGGCGCAGAGATATCCCGTGAGGATCCTTCGCTGGAAGAGGCTTGCTGCTGACGGACTTCACCCCAAGGCAGCCTTGCGACTGCCGGTTGTGGTTCCCCCGCCTCTGCCAGTTGGTGACTCGTGCACCTGATCCGCTGGCAGAGCTCGGCTCCAGATCAGGTAACGCTTTTATATCGACGCTTGGGTTCAACTATAGGCGATCGAGTCGAGCAGTAACAATTCCGTTATCTTTTGCGGATTTGCCGCCTTTGAGCTAGCAGCTGCCGGCCTGGCGCCTGCACGCGCCCTCCCCCGCAGGCCGGCGACGGCGGCCCAACGTTAGTCCCAGCGAGCCTCAGCGGAGGCTTAGCGAACCGAAACGAAGACGTGCGACGCTACTTCGGGAGGCAGCTCGAGCGCACCCTCAATCCCGGGAACACGCACGGAGATGTACTCCCCCACACGTTCCAGGGAGACCGTAGCGCCAGGCCGGATCCCGCCTTCATCCAGCTGGACCAGCAACTCCGGCTCCACCTGGATGGGTTCGGCCAGTCGGGTGACCGTCACGCTCGACGTCGGGCCGTACCCAAGCATGGCTTCTACGAGATTAATCACACCGGCGTCAGGGAGGGAGGACGTTCCACCCAACGCGGCCAGCCCGGGGATGGGGTTGCCGTAGGGAGATTCGGTGGGGTGGTCAAGCAGTTCGTAGATGCGCCGCTCAACCCGTCTCGCTCATCACGTGCTCCCAGCGGCAGGCTTCGTCATGGACGTAGGCCCAGTCCAGTCCGATCACGTCCGCCAGGAGGCGTTCGGCGAGCCGGTGCTTGCGCATGACCTCCGTGGCGCGCTTGCGTCCGATCTCGGTGAGTTCCAAGTGACGGTCCCCGGACACTACAACCAGTCCGTCACGTTCCATCCGGCCGATGGTTTGCGACACCGTGGGTCCGGAATGGCGCAGCCGTTCGGCGATGCGTGCGCGAAGGGCAACGATGTTCTCTTCTTCAAGCTCCAAAATGGTTCGAAGATACATCTCCGTGGTATCGATCAGATCCGTCATCCAGCTCAGCTCCTCGAGCGCAGTACCTAGCGTTGTCCCACCGTATCGCGTCCCAGCCGCGGCGAGGTCCGGTGAAAAGCTTAGCCTATTTTGAGTTTGTCCGGATAATTGCGGGGCATTCGCAAACCGTCTCAATAGCTAGACTATGACGGCGCCGGTTCCCGCCCTATCCAGGGTTTCGGGCAGAATAAAAGCGGCCCTCGCAGTCACTGCTGAGTGCCGGCCACCCCGCCGTCCCGGACGCCAACGCACGTCCCCGCCGAATTTGGAGCCCCTGTGAGCGAAACCAGCATCACTATTCCTGCCGACCTCCTGCCCAAAGACGGACGCTTCGGCGCGGGACCTTCCAAGGTCAGGCCGGAGCAGATCGAGGCACTCTCCGCAGCGTCCAAGACCATCCTGGGTACCTCGCACCGCCAGGCGCCCGTCAAGAACCTTGTGGGCTCGGTCCGCGAGGGCCTCAGCCAGTTCTTCCGCGCCCCCGAGGGCTACGAGGTTGTCCTGGGCGTCGGCGGCTCCACTGCTTTCTGGGATGTGGCAGCCTTTGGCCTGGTGGAGAAGAAGGCCCAGCACCTGTCATTCGGCGAGTTCGGCTCCAAGTTTGCCTCGGCCACCAACAAGGCACCCGTTCCTGGACGCCTCCACCATCATCAAGTCCGAGCCCGGCACCCGCCCGGTGTCAGAGGCCGAGGCCGGCGTTGACGTTTACGCCTGGCCGCAGAACGAGACCTCCACCGGCGTGGCGGCTCCCGTCAAGCGCGTCGAGGGCGCCGACGCCGGCTCCCTGGTCCTGGTGGACGCCACCTCCGCGGCCGGCGGCCTGGACGTGGACGTTGCCGAGTCCGATGTCTATTACTTCGCCCCGCAGAAGAACTTCGCCTCCGACGGCGGCCTGTGGCTGGGCCTGTTCTCCCCCGCCGCGCTGGAGCGCGCCGCCCGGATCAAGGCCAGCGGCCGCTGGATCCCGGACTTCCTGGACCTGCAGACCGCCATCGACAACTCCAAGCTGAACCAGACGTACAACACCCCTTCGCTGTCCACGCTGGTGACCCTGGACGCCCAGGTGCAGTGGCTGAACGCCAACGGCGGCCTGGACTTCGCCAGCAAGCGCACCGCTGACTCCGCCGGCCGGATCTACTCCTGGGCCGAGGCCTCCGAGTACGCCACCCCGTTTGTGGCCAAGGCCGAGGACCGTTCCAACGTCATCGCCACCATCGACTTCGATGACTCGATCGACGCCGCGGCCATCGCCAAGGTCCTGCGCGCCAACGGCGTGGTGGACACCGAGCCGTACCGCAAGCTGGGCCGCAACCAGCTCCGGATCGCCACCTTTGTGGCCATCGAGCCGGACGACATCACGGCCCTGCTGGCCAGCATCGACTACGTGGTGGGCGAGCTGCGCAAGTAACTTCCACGCGCGGCGCGCTGTAACAAGCAGGCGTCAGCGTTCGACGGCGTCGTCCGGGTCTTGGTCCCGGGCGGCGCCGTTTGTGTTGTCCCCCAACTGGGAAACAACCCCGAAGTAGCGCAGGCCGCGGGCCCGCCGGTTGAAGGTCAGCCGGAGCTGCTGGGCGCGAATGATCCACACCATGCCGATCAGGGCGGCGATGATCCCGGAGGCGGCCGCTACGGCCAGCGACCACCGTGCCCCTGCCACGTTGGCCACCCACCCCACCAGCGGCGCCCCGATGGGGGTTCCGCCCATAAAGATGGCCATGTACAGGGCCATGACACGGCCCCGCATGACGGGATCGGTGGTGGTCTGGACGTAGCCATTGGCGCTGGTCATCATGGTGATGGCGAACAGCCCCACCGGCACCAGCGCCACGCCGAACCAGAAGTAGTCCGGGGCCAGCGCCGCGAGTCCGGAGGTCACCCCAAAGGCCGCGGCGGCCCCGAAGATCATCCGCAGCCTGGGCTTGCCCCGGCCGGCGGACAACAGCGCACCCGCCACCGACCCGATGGCCATGATCGAATTCATCAGCCCGAAGGCACTGGCATCCAGCCCGAATTCCGTGCCCACCATGGCTGCGATGAACAGCACAAAGTTCAGCCCGAGCGTGCCCACGATAAAGACGGCCACCAGGACCACCAGATGTCCGGCCGGAACCGCACATAACGCAGCCCCTCCCGGATCCGGCCTTTGCCCGGGGCCGCCCGGGGAAGCTGCCGCAAGGACGCCGTCGGGATCTTCCACAGGCTCAGGAGCATGGCCAGGAACGTGGCGGTGTTGATCAGGAACACCCAGCCGGGCCCGACGGCCACCGTCAGGATTCCTGCCACCGCGGGTCCGATCATGCGGGCAACGTTGAAGGAGGCGCTGTTCAGTGCCACGGCGTTGGGCAGGTAGTCGTCCCGGACAAGCTCCGAAACGAAGGTCTGGCGGACCGGGGCATCGAGCGCAGACACCATACCCAGCAGCAGGGCAAAGCCATAGACGTGCCACAGCTGCCCGGCGCCGAGGACCACCAGGACACCGAGCCCGGTGCTCAGGAGGGCCATCACGGACTGTGTCATGATCAGCAGCTGCCTGCGGCTGTAACGGTCCGCCACGAGGCCGGCGACGGGGGCCAGGAACAGCTGGGGCCCCAGCTGGAGTGCCATGGTGATGCCCATGGCGCCGGCATCGTGATCGGTGAGGTGATCGAACACCAGCCAGTCCTGGGCCGTCCGCTGCATCCAGGTCCCGATATTGGAGACCAGCGCGCCGATGAACCAGATCCGGTAGTTGAGGATGTGCAGGGATTTGAAGGTAGACATCACTGCCGGCCTACGTGGTTCAACCCTGCGCATGCGCAAAGTCCTAGTCAGCCTCGCGGGCTGGTTCGTCTTCCTCGGGATCGAGGTCCTCGGGCGCTTCGTCCTCGTCCGCGGCGCCGGGTGACGTGCCGGGCTCGGCAGCTGCGGAGACAGCTTCTTCTTCCGCTGCCTGGGCGTCCTCGGGACGGACGCGCTCGGCCCACGGCACCCAGTCCGGGGACAGGATGGAGTCTTCCGACGGCAGGAGGCCAAGCTCGCTGACGGTCACCACTTTCGAGCGGGAATTCCGGGTCACCACCGCGTACCACTGCCAGCCCTGGTAACCGGCGAGCTTGGATTCGAAAAGGTGGGTGACCAGGCGGTCGCCTTCGCTCTTGGCCGCGATATGCGCACCGATGTCCGCCGGCGCCGTGATGCCTTCGACGGCGGCGCGCGCCACGTCAACGGCAGCCGCGAGGAACGCATCCGGCTTACCGGTCCGCCACACGGGCACGCCGGCACGGCGCTTGGCCTCGGGCTTGGTACCTGCCTGCTCCGCGGCAGGCGCCTGCCGCCTGACGGCGGCTGCTCCCCTGCCGTGGTGTCCTGCTGCTCAGCTTCCGGGTTCATCGACAAGGCCTAAACGTCCAGCTCGTCGGCAACCTTACGCAGGGCCGCCGCGATGGCCTTGCCCTTGTTGCCTTCCGGGTACTTGCCCGCGGACAGGGTGCCGGAGAGGTTGTCCAGCACGCTCACCAGGTCCTGGACCAGCGGCGCGAGGTCCCGGGCGCTGGGCCGTTTGGCTTTGGCGATGGACGGGGTTTTGTCCAGGACACGAAGGCCCAGTGCCTGGGCGCCCTTGCGGCCGTCGGCGACGCCGAACTCAACGCGGGTGCCGGCCTTCAGCTCCGTAACGCCTTCGGGCAGCGATGATTTGGGCAGGAAGACTTCCTGGCCGTCTTCGCCCGCGAGGAATCCGAAACCCTTTTCTTTGTCATACCACTTGACCTTGCCGGTAGGCACGTAATCAACCTTCTTCGTTCTGACGTCTTGAGACACGGCCGGCAGTCACCGCATCCGCACTGATATGCGGGTTCAGGGTATGACAGCCACGGACCGTGTTGGTCTGTTGCCTCAAGGTTATCCTGCCGGGGCCGGATTCCTGCTTTCATGGGCCCTTCGCCATGGCCTGTCGCCGCCGGCCGGGGCACCCGTCAGACGCGGCCCGCGGCACGACCCGTGGCGGCACCACCTGCGGCACCCTGCCTGTTAGCGTTACGTGCATGACACCCTCGCGCTACCGGCGCCCACTGATGATCTGTGCAGCGGTTGTTGCCATCCTTTCCCTCGGGGCGGTGGGGGCCGTGATGGCGCTGGCCTTCGCCGGCACCGCCGCCCCGGTCTGGGTCACGTCCACCGCCTTGTACGGACTGCCTGTTGCCTTCCTGCTGATGCTCTTCCTGGTCCTGGACAGCGTGGCCGGGACGGCGCCGGGCGGGAAAGTCCGGCGGGCTGTAACGTTGGACTGATGTCCCTTATCCGCGCGCTCAGCAAAGAACTGGAAGCTCGCAGCGATGACTCGTTGCGGGCCCTCTTTGCGGCGCGGCCGGACCTGATGTCCCCCTCGGTGCCGGACTTTCCCGCCCTGGCGGCGAGGGCCAGCGCCCGCGTCAGCGTCCAGCGCGCGCTGGAGCGCCTCAACAGGCCCCAGATGCAGGTGCTGGAGACGCTGTATCTGTGCACCAACCCGGACACTGAACACAGCGCCTCGGCCGCGGGAGTCCGGAAACTCATCGCCGGGTCCACGGTGGCGGCCGTGGAACGCATCCTGGCCTCACTCCAGGAACTGGCCCTGGTCCACCGGGCCGAGCCGCCGCACGGCACCGTTGCGCCGGGGCACCGGCAGCGGTACTACCTGCCGGTGGGATGCCTCAAGGACGTGGTGGGCATCTATCCTGCCGGGCTGGGGCGCAGCTACACCGAACTGGTCCGGCTTCAGCCCGCGTTCGCGCAGCGGGCCGTCCAGCTTGTTGCCGAGCTTCACCGCAGCGGCATCGCCATCCAGGAAGCCACCACACCCATGGAGGCAGCGCTTGCGCTGCAGCACTGGACGTCCTCGCCGGAGGCCCTCAACCAGGCCTTGGCCGGAGCCCCGGAACGGACGACGGCGCTGCTCGCCAAATTCCGCAACTGGGCCATGGGTGCCGTCCCCCAGGCGCAACGGAAAGCGTCCGTGGCGCACCAGGGCGCCGACGTCGGGCCCGTTGACTGGCTGCTGGCCCGGGGGCTCCTCGTCCCGCTGGACGCCGCGCACGTGGAACTGCCGCACAGTGTGGGGCTGTCCCTGCGGGGCGGTGCCATCATCAACGATTTCACCCTCTCGCCGCCGGTTCCTGAGCTTGGCAGCACCACCGCTGCGCTGCGCCGGAACGCAGCACTGGGCGCCATCGCCGAAACCCTGCGGCTGGTGGGCGAGCTCCTGCACGCTGTCCGGGCACAGCCGCTGGCCACGCTGCGCAGCGGCGGCGTGGGGGTCCGCGAGATGAAGCGGCTGGCCGAAACGCTGCGCATCGACCAGCACCGGGCCGGCCTGCTGCTGGAGCTCAGCGCACTCTCCGGCCTGCTGCGCCTGGACGTGGACTCGTCCTCCTGGGTGCAGCCGCCGCAGCTGGAGTGGCTGGTCCTCACCCGCCAGGAACAGTGGCTGTGGCTGGTCAACGCCTGGCTCGCGAGCGAGCGTGTGCCCTCACTGGTGGGCCAGCCCGTGACCGGGCCCGCAGGCGCTTCCGCCGCCCACCGTGCCCTGGCCGGGACCACCGTCAATGCCCTCTCTGCGGAGGCGCAGCGGCCCGACGCCCCGGTGGTCCGGAAACGGATCCTGGAAATACTGAACGAACTCACCCGCGAGGCGGGAGCGGCGGACGGCACCGCCCCGGTCCTGGACGCTGCAGCCGTGCTTCAGCGGGCCGAATGGGCGCAACCCCGGATGGCACGCCGCTTCAGCTCCCTGATCAAGGGCGTGCTGGCCGAAGCGGAACTGCTGGGCCTGATCGGTTCCGGCGCGCTGAGCCAGCTGGGCAGCGCCATCGCGGACGACAACCCCGAAGAAGCCCTCGGCATCCTGGGCGAGCACTTGCCCGCCGCGCTCAACCACGTTCTCCTCCAGGCGGACCTCACGGCCGTTGCCCCCGGATACCTGGCGCCGGAGCTGAGCGAAAAGCTCCAGCTGATGGCTGACGCCGAGGGCCAGGGCCCCGCCACCATCTACCGGTTCTCGCCGAACTCCATCCGGCGGGCGCTGGACGCCGGCCATGACGCCGCCAGCCTGCTGGCCTTCCTGCGCGAACATTCAGCCACCGCCGTGCCCCAGCCCCTGGAATACCTGGTGGAGGACACCGCCACCAGGCACGGCCGGCTCCGGGTGGGAACAGCCGCCAGCTTCATCCAGAGCGACGACGAGGCCGCGGTGCTGGAACTGGCCGCGGAAACCCGGGCGGCGGGCCTGGGGCTGGCCCGCATCGCACCCACAGTGCTGATCTCCACCGCCCCGCCGCGCGAAACTGCCCAGGTCCTGCGCGGCCTTGGCCTCTCCCCCTCGGTGGAGGAATCGCAGCCCTCAGTGGTCCGGCTTCGGCGCACTACCAGCGCCCCCGGCAGCGCCAGGCCCGTCTACACGGCGCCGCGGACCGCGCCCGCCGAGGACGACGTCGAGGCCCAGCTGACCGTCCTGCGGAACGGCCGGGGTGCCACCAACGGCAGCCATCCAGGGACCGTTTCCGGCTCCGGCGAAGCGGCCACGCAGCTCGGCCTGGAGACCCTGCAGCGGGCTATCCGGCTCAAGCAGCCCGTGAGCATGAGCGTGGTGGACAACCAGGGGAATTCCAGCCTGGAGACCGTTGTTCCCCTCTCCGTAGGCGGTGGCCGGGTCCGGGTCTTTGATCCGGCCAAGGAAACCGAGCGCGTGCTCTCCATCCACCGCATTATCGATATCGAAGCCGCAGAGGACCTGCGCCAGTGAAGGACTTCCCCGCGTGAACGACGGCCCGCTGATTGTCCAGAGTGACAAGACCATCCTGCTCGAAGTGGACCATGAACTGGCTACAGAGGCGCGCCACGCGATCGCCCCGTTCGCCGAACTTGAACGCGCCCCGGAACACATGCACAGCTACCGGCTGACACCGCTGGGACTGTGGAACGCGCGCGCCGCCGGACTGGACGCCGAAAAAGTGCTGGACACCCTGCTCAAATACTCGCGGTTCCCGGTACCGCATTCGCTGCTGATCGACGTCGAAGAGACCATGTCCCGGTACGGCCGGCTCCGCCTTGAGAAGGATCCGCAGCACGGCCTGGTGATGCGCACGGACGACTACCCGGTGCTGGAGGAGGTGATCCGCGCCAAGAAAATCCAGCCCTTGCTGGGGCCGCGGATCGACGGCGAAACCATCGTGGTCCACTCCTCCCAGCGCGGCCAGCTCAAGCAGCTGCTCCTGAAAATCGGCTGGCCGGCCGAGGACCTGGCCGGCTACGTGGACGGCACGCCGCACCTGATCGCCCTGAACGAGGACGGCTGGAAGCTTCGCCCCTACCAGCAGCTCGCCACGGAGAACTTCTGGGCCGGCGGCAGCGGCGTGGTGGTACTGCCCTGCGGCGCGGGGAAAACCCTGGTTGGCGCCGCGGCCATGGCCACAAGCTCCACCACAACACTGATCCTGGTGACCAACACGGTGGCTGCCCGGCAGTGGAAGGATGAGCTGCTCAAGCGGACGTCGCTCACGGAGGATGAGATCGGCGAGTACTCGGGTGCGGTCAAGGAGGTCCGGCCCGTCACCATCGCCACGTACCAGGTGCTCACCACCAAGCGCGGCGGCCTCTACCCGCACCTGGAGCTCGTGGACGGCCACGACTGGGGCCTGATCATCTACGACGAAGTGCACCTGCTGCCGGCCCCGATCTTCCGCATGACCGCCGACCTGCAGGCCCGCCGCCGGCTGGGCCTTACCGCCACACTGGTCCGCGAGGACGGCCGTGAAGGCGAGGTCTTCAGCCTGATCGGGCCTAAACGGTATGACGCGCCCTGGAAGGACATCGAATCCCAGGGCTACATCGCGCCCGCGGACTGCGTGGAGGTCCGTGTCGACCTGCCCCGGGACGAGCGCGTGGCCTACGCGATGGCTGAGGACGCGGACAAGTACCGGCTGTGTTCGACGTCGGAGTCCAAGACCCTGATCGTGGAACAGCTGGTGGCCAGGCACCAGGGCGAGCAGCTGCTGGTGATCGGGCAGTACATTGACCAGCTGGACGAGATCGGCGAGCGCCTCGAGGCCCCCGTCATCAAGGGTGATACCTCGGTCAAGGAACGGCAGAAACTCTTCGACGCTTTCCGCGCCGGCGATGTACACACTCTGGTGGTGTCCAAGGTGGCCAACTTCTCCATTGACCTGCCGGAGGCATCGGTGGCCATCCAGGTCTCTGGCTCGTTCGGGTCCCGGCAGGAGGAGGCGCAGCGGCTGGGCCGGCTGCTCCGCCCCAAGAAGGACGGCCGGGCCGCCCGCTTTTACTCACTGGTTGCCAGGGATACGTTGGACCAGGATTTCGCGGCCAAGAGGCAGCGCTTCCTGGCCGAACAGGGATACGCCTACCGGATCATGGACGCCAAGGATGTGGGCGCCGCTTAGGGCACCTCAGCGCTCTTGATATTTTTGTCCAGCGATTTTACTATTTGGAGTAAAGCGTCCCGCCATTGAGGGTTGCCCCTGGTCCCGGCAATCTGGCGGCCTGTCGCCGGCCATGGGGGTTCCCGCAGCCAGGGAGCCGGCGGACTTGCGGCCCTGATGAATCCCATAGCTTCTTGCCTGAGGACTTCCCATGCGCAAAGTACTGCTGGCCCTGGCGGCCATCATCCTCTTATCGTCCCTGGCCCAGCTTTATTTTGCGGGCTACTTCCACTTCCAGAATTCGATCGAAGAACAGCGTGACGCGGGCGTTTACCACATCGTGAACGGCCAATACGTCCTGCGCTATGCAGCGCTGCTGGCAGCCATCGTGGCTGCCCTGGCGCGGGCCGGTTCCCGGACGATTTGGCTGGCAGCCGGGATCTTCCTGCTGACGTGGGTCCAGTTGTTCATCTTCATCATCGGCGGCATGCTCACGGGATCCTCCGAAGAGTTCGTCACCCCGGCGGGTTCCTGGGTAGTGTCCATCCACCCGCTCACCGGCGCACTCATGATTTTTATGTCCTACTGGCTGTTCCGGCGGGCCCGGGCCGCAGCCCTGAACCCGCAGCCGTTGCCACCCAGGACGGACACGTCAGACGCCCCGTCCAGCCAGGCAACGGCCTGACCGGCAGGGCGCTGTGCAATCAGGCACTCCCCGGCGGGCACCAACAGTTAAGCCCGGGGCCGGCAGGCACTGACAGGCAGGCATAGTGACCCCTTCACAGCTTCTGGCCCTGGACCTGGCGCTGGCCGTCCTCGGTGCCGGCGCCTGGACCGCAGCCGCTTGTTTTGCCCTGCGGGCAGGGGTCAGCAGGCATGCCGGACCGCGGTCGACAACAGGGTCCACGTCAACAACAGGGTCCGCGCACAGAACACGGTCAGCGAGGACCTCGGCCGGGATCGCGTTGCTCTCCCTGGCGGCCGCCGTCGCGCTGCTGCTCGGCCGGCTGGCGATCCTGCCGGCGCTTGTCACCGGCAGCTGGTGGTTTGCCACCGAAAGGGCAACCATCGGCCTGCCCCTTGCCGCCATCCCGGCGGCCATCGCCGCCGTGACAGGCCTACCGTACTTAGCTGAAACTTAGAAGCACGGACGGAACCGGCAGCCAGCACACCGGCCCCGCGCCGTGGCGGGCACTGATGGGCATCATCCTTGCGGCCATCGGAGCCACGGCATCGGTCCTGGTGCTCCTTGTCCTCGGGCCGTTCCCCGCGCCATGGGCCGTAGCCGTGCTGCTGTTTTTCGTGGTGGCAGGCGCTCTCCTCGCGCACCTCCTGCTCTTCCCGGCCGTCGCAGGCCGCCGGCGGCCAGCCACGGCGGGAGCAGCGGTGGCCTCCCTGATGGCAGCGGCCGCTCTGGGTACGGGCAGCGTGGCGTGGCTGGACAGCCGCGCCGCCGACGGCAAGGCGATTGTCGCCGTCGTCCACCACGGCAAGCCACCCAGCACGGCGCCGGAGGAAACCACTCCCGTCCCGCGGCTGACCGGCTCCTTGCCGGCGGACGCTGCCGTCCGCCGCTACGACCTGACCGCTCGCGTTGAGCGCCTCACGCTCCCCTCGGGTGAATCCACCGAGGCCTGGACGTTCGGCAGCGTTCCCGGACCGGCACTGGAAGCGCAGCTCGGCGAGGTCCTGGAAGTGGAGCTGCACAACCGCGACGTCGGCGCAGGGGTGACGTTGCACTGGCACGGTTACGACGTGCCCAACGCCATGGACGGCGTGGCCGGGGCCACCCAGGATGCAGTACTGCCGGGGCAGTCCATGACCTACCGTTTTGTCGCCGCGCAGAGCGGCACGTACTGGTACCACACACACCAGGACTCCTTCGAAGGCGTCCGGAAGGGCCTCTACGGCTCCCTGGTGGTGAGGGATCCGGCCATCCCACGTGAGCCCATGGACCTGGTGGTGGCCGGTCACACCCTCAATGGGCTGTCCCTGCTGGGCGCTTCGGACCGGATCAGCACCCACGCCGTCCCCACCGGAACGCAGGTGAGGCTGCGGCTCATCAACACCGATTCGCTGCCGCAGCGGTACGTGCTGCTGGGTGCGGACTTCACCGTGGCGGCCGTCGACGGCACAGCAGTCCACCAGCCGCAGCCAGTCTCCGGGAAGGTCCTGCGGATCGGCGCCGGCGGACGGCTGGATGTGGTCCTGCGGATGCCCGGCGCCCCGGTGACGCTCCGCATGGAAGCCGCGGCCAGCGCCGCCGTCGTCCTTTATCCGTCCGGACCTGAACCCCGGGGCGCCGGGCCCGGGCAGGCTGGCGAGACCGCTCCCAGCTTGCCTGCAGGAACCTTCGCCAAGGCTGCAGAACTGGACCTGTTCAGCTACGGCAAGCCCGACCCGAATGCTCCCGCCGTGACGCAGGCGACCCGCCAGGAAGTGTTGGTCCTGGACCAGCAGTTCCGGTTTGTGGACGGTGTCCCGCGGTACGCGTACACGGTTAATGGCGCGGCCTACCCCAACATCCCGGCGCTGGTGGTTGCCAAAGGCGACGTCGTGAAACTGACGCTGGTCAACCGGAGCGCCGAGCCGCACCCCATGCATCCGCACGGGCATCATGTCCGGGTGCTCAGCAGGAACGGCATTGCCCCGGCTGGTTCGCCGCTGGTCCTGGACACGGTGGACGTTCTGCCCGGCGACGTGTGGGAGGTGCTCCTGACGGCGGACAATCCCGGCATCTGGATGGACCACTGCCACAATCTGGAGCACGCTGCCCAGGGAATGATGGCGCTCCTGCAATACGAGGGTATTGATTCGCCCTTCATGCACGGCGGGCACGCGCACAACAAGCCTGAGTAGCCGGCGGCAATCGGCGCGGGCGGACCCGGGCCACATGGAACACACACCTTCCATCCAGAAAACTCACAGATTCTGGGAGCATGATGTGAGTATGAAGAAGACCGGTCCAGAAGCCAAGCTGCTCGTTGTTGATGATGAACCCAACATCCGCGAGCTGCTGTCCACCTCCCTTCGCTTCGCCGGTTTCGAGGTTGTCTCGGCCGCCAACGGGCGGGACGCCCTGGCTGCTGCCGAGCTGCACGCACCGGATCTGGCCGTGCTCGACGTTATGCTGCCGGACATGGACGGCTTTACCGTCACGCGCAAGCTCCGGGCATCCGGCAAGCACTTCCCTGTCCTGTTCCTGACGGCGAAGGACGACACCGAGGACAAGGTCACCGGCCTCACCGTGGGCGGGGACGACTACGTCACCAAACCCTTCAGCCTCGACGAGGTAGTGGCCCGGATCCGGGCCGTTCTCCGCCGCACCCAGCCGTTGCTTGACGACGACGCCGTCATCCGGGTTGATGACCTGGAGCTCGACGACGACGCCCACGAAGTGCGTCGGGGCGGGACCGTGATCGAGCTGTCCCCCACGGAGTTCAAGCTCCTGCGGTACCTCATGCTGAACCCCAACCGGGTCCTGTCGAAATCCCAGATCCTGGACCACGTCTGGGAATACAACTTCAACGGCGACGCCTCGATTGTGGAGTCCTACATCTCCTACCTTCGCCGTAAGGTGGACATCGATGCGGACGCGCCCGCCCTGATCCAGACGAAGCGCGGCGTGGGCTACGTGCTCCGGACGGCAGAGAAGCGCTGACCTTGCTGCAGCGGTGGAAGTCGGCCTCCCTGAGGTCCCAGCTCGTCGCCATCATCATGGCGCTGCTGATTGTTGCCCTGACGGCCACCGGCGCGGGCACCCTGACGCTGCTGCACAGCTACCTGGTGGGCCAGGTGGACGACAAACTGAACGCCGCCGTTGAACTCGCCAGTAAGCAGCGCTCGTTCTCGCCGCTGCAGGCGCCCAACCCGATCGTGGTCCCCACCGATTATTCGCTCACTCTTTTTGCGCCCGGCGAGGCGCCTTACCCGTTCGGCGGAGACGCCGAGATCCGTCCGGACATCAGCAGCATTTCCCTGGAGGAGGCCCAGAAGCGGGGCACCCAGCCCTACCAGGTCCGGGGCACGGACGGCCAGAACTGGCGCGTCGTAGCAGTGACTGTCCTCAGTAGTGGACGCCTGGCCGTGGTGGTCATCGGCCTGCCGCTGCAGAGTGTGGACGATGTGCTCAAGCACGCCACACTGGTCATCTGCGGCGCCGGCCTGCTCACGCTCCTGCTCGCTTCGCTGATCGCCAGCTGGACGGTCTCCCGGTCCTTCCGGCCGTTGGCGCGGGTGGAGAAAACCGCCGCGGCCATCGCTGCCGGGGACCTGTCCCGGCGCGTCGAGATCGAAAATTCCTACACCGAGGTGGGCCGGCTCGGAAACTCCCTGAACGCCATGCTGGCGCACATCGAGTCGGCTTTCGCCGCAAGGACGGTTTCGGAAGCCAGAATGCGCAGGTTCGCCGCCGACGCGTCCCACGAGCTGCGCACCCCGCTGGTGACCATCAGGGGCTTTTCCGAGCTCTACCGCCACGGCGCCCTGTCCACCGACGAGGACGTGGCCACCGCCATGGGGCGGATCGAGAGCGAGGCAAAGCGGATGGGATCCATGGTGGAGGACCTCCTGCTGCTGGCACGCCTGGACGAGCAGCGTCCCCTCCAGCAAAAACCAGTTGACCTGCAGCTGATCGCCCATGACGCTGTGGTGGACACCCGGGCAAGCGACCGCACGCGTCCCATCTCCCTGACCGGACTCGATGGCGGTCCTGCCCTGCCAGCGCCCGTTCTCGGGGACGAAGCAAAGCTCCGCCAAGTGGTGGGAAACCTGGTGGGGAATGCGCTGCGCTATACGCCTGAAGGGACCCCCATCGAACTCGCCGTGGGTGTCCGGCCGTCCGGTGACGGGCAAACGCTCGCCGTGATTGAGGTCCGGGACCACGGCCCGGGCATCTCCGAAGAGGACGCCGCGAAGGTCTTCGAGCGCTTCTACCGCGCGGACACGTCGCGTACCCGTGAAACCGGCGGCAGCGGCCTGGGGCTCGCGATTGTTGCCGCCATCGTGGGCTCGCACCGCGGATCCGTCAGGGTGGAGAAGACCGACGGCGGCGGGGCCACCCTGGTGGTCAGCCTGCCTGTGCGTGACGAAGCCGCGGACGGCGGCGAGCGGGCGGGCGGCAGCGCAGCCCGCGAACAGTCGGACGAGTCGGCCCGGTTATCCACATAGGGCCGATCGGGCGTGGCGGGCCTGCAGTGCCCTCCGTAGGCTCGTTGCAGTGGCCCGGAGCAGCCGGGCGGCCAGCGGAAGCTGTCCCACTACATCGAGAGGCACCCGCCATGAGCATCATCTCCGTCGATACCGACCTGCTCCAGCTCAAGTCAGCCAACGTCAAAGCAACAGTGGACCGGATCAGCGCGGACGTGCAGACCATGAAGCGGGGCCTGGATGAACTGCAGTCCACCTGGCGTGGCTCGGCCGCCAACAATTTCCAGGCCCTCGTGACGGAGTGGACCATGACCCAGGGCAAGGTTGAGGCGTCACTCGCCTCCATCAACATGGCGTTGGCATCTGCGGCCAACACTTACGCCCAGGCCGAGCAGGGCAACACGCAGCGTTTCAGCTGAGACAGCTGCGTCCGGTGAGCCAGCGAGGCTTCGGCTGGGTTTCCTGCAGGTGAGCCGCCAGGCTCCGGCTGAGCCGGTCAGGCTTCGAGTGTCCCCTGATGGAACCGGAGACGCCACCTGCCGCCGTCCAGGACCCACAGTGAGCTTCGGAGGACCGTGCCCGAGCGCGAGTAGCTTCGGTACGTCAGCAGTACCGCGCTGGTGCCGATGCGGTCCGCGCCCAGGATTTCCAGCTCCGTGTGGTGTCCCGGATCCTCTTCCAGGGCCATCATCATGGCGTCGCGGGTCCAGACCCTGCCCGAACTTCCGATTTCCATAAAGTCGGGGTGGAGGAGGACGCCGGTGCGGCCGATGTCACTCCTGGCGTCCGGGCTGGCCAGTTCGCGTTCGAGTGCCTCGACGATCGACTCGGGGCTGGGTTCCGTTCCGGTGTCCCCCGCCGCAGTGAGCACATCGGCTTCCAGTTCACTGAAGAGGTCCGGTTCTTCGTACGGGTCCTGTCCGAAAAGGCTCTGTTGGTCAGCGCCCTGTCCCAACGATCCCCTTCGCACAGAGCCTGCGCCGGTGGCGGTGGCGGTAGCGGGCGTGCCAACAGCAGCGGCAGCGGAGCCGGCTGCCGCGCTGGGTGCTTCTGGGTTGCCTGCAACTGGTGCACCGGCGAAGCCCGGGCCGGAACGTGCTGCCACGCCCTGCTGGTAGGCGGTGGCTGCGGCACGGGCGCGCACGTCCGCTGCCTCGTTGAGGTCATGGCCGGCGTGGCCTTTTACCCATTCAAAGGTGTATTTGCGGCCGGCGAGTTCCCGGTCCAGTTCCTTGAGCAGCTCCACGTTCAGGACAGGCTTGCCGTCACGCTTTCCGCCAGCCCTTCCGTTTCCAGCCCGGCATCCATTTGGTGATGGAGTTGATGACGTACTGGCTGTCGCAGAGGACCCTCAGGTCCTCGTCGGGAACATGGGCGGTGGCGCGGAACAGGTCAAGGACCGCCATCAGCTCACCCTGGTTGTTGGTGCCGTGCGGCCATCCCCCGGCCCGCCAGCAGTCGTCGTTGACATACCAGGCCCAGCCGGCCGGCCCCGGGTTTCCTAAAGCCGAACCGTCGGCTGCTGCTGTAATCGTCACCCGACCATCCTGCCAGACTGCACAGACAACGGGTTCAGCAACCCTATGGGAAACCGCTTACCGAAAACTCTTGACGTCGGGGTTCGCGGCGCGGCAGAATCGGAATCCGGGATGAGAAAACGCTTTCTCGACTTCACCTCTCGCCACCGGCCCGAAACCGTCACGGGAACACACGCGGGGTGGACCCCCTTTGAGGAAGGCACATCAATGAAGATTCAGGCCATCAGCCGCAGGAAATTCCAAATAGGCGCAGTCGCCGTTGCGGTTTCGTTGCTCGCAACCGGCTGCGGGGCATCCGGTAACTCCAGCGGCAGTGACGAAGTCACCCTGCGGTTCGCCTGGTGGGGCAACGAGTACCTCAACGCACAGACGGAAAAAGTCATCGACGCCTTCGAGGCGGAGCACCCCAACATCAAGATCGAATCCCAGCCCGGCGAGTGGGCCAGCTACTGGGACAAACTGGCCACCACCACCGCGGCTAACGACGCACCGGACGTCATTCAGATGGACCAGAAGTACATCGCCGAATATGGTGGCCGCGGAGCGCTGCTGGACCTGTCCAAGCAAAGCGGCATTGACACCTCCAAGCTGGACAAGGAGTCATTGGCGTCCGGCCACTACGATGATGCACAGTACGGACTGAGCACCGGGAAGAACGCGTACGTCATCATGGCGAACACCAAGGTCTTCGAAGCTGCCAACGTGCCTGTCCCCGACGACACCACGTGGACCTGGGACGACTTTATGGCCACCGCCGCGAAGCTGAGCGCGGCGGGTGATGGAAAGAGCTACGGTGCGGCCTATGGCAGCAACGAAGCAGATCTCATCATTTGGCTACGGCAGCACGGACAGAACCTCTACTCCCAGGACGGGAAGCTGGATTTCGATACCGCCACCGCGGCATCCTTCTGGGAGCGGTTGAAGGAACAGCGTGACTCCAAGGCCAGCCCGCCCGCCACGGTCGCCACCGAGGACTCAGGCGCTGGCCTGGAGGAAAGCCTGTTCGGAACCAACCGGGTGGGGATGGCATGGTGGTGGACCAACCAGCTCGGCTCGCTGGAAACCACAACGGGGAGCAGCATCAAGATGCTCCGTGCCCCCAGCGTCGACAGGAAGTCTGCGGACAACGGCATGTACTACAAGCCCACAATGTTCTGGTCCGCGTCCTCACGGTCCAAGCACCCGGAGGCGGCCGCCACGTTCATCAACTACCTGGTCAACAGCCCGGCGGCCGGTGCCATCCTCATGACAGACCGCGGCGTGCCCAGCAACGCTGAGATCGTCGAGAAGATCATGCCCGACCTCAAGCCTGCCGACACCACCGTGGTGGCCTTCCTGAAAGACATTGCGCCGGACATCGACGGCGCACCACCCGTCCCGCCGGTGGGCGCCGGCAGCGTCCAGAACGTTATCAAGCGCTTCACTGACGAAGTCCTGTACGACCGGATGGCCCCCCAGGCAGCCGCCGAGGCCTTCAAGAAGGAAGTTGAAGGAATGCTCGCAACGGCCCGTAAGTAGCGGAACCTGGCGCATCGATACCGGACAACCGGGCGGTGGCGCCCAGCAGGGCAAAATAATGCGGCCCCCTCCAATGGAGGGGGCCGCATTATGGTGTGCGCGGAACGTGTTCCGGGCGCCGGGGACTAGAAGCCGCCCATGCCGCCCATGTCGTCGCCGCCACCCATGGCCGGAGCGTTCTTCTCCGGCTTGTCGGCCACAACGGCCTCGGTGGTGAGGAACAGACCGGCAATGGAAGCCGCGTTCTGCAGTGCAGAGCGGGTCACCTTGACGGGGTCGTTGATGCCGGCAGCCAGCAGGTCGACGTATTCGCCGGTTGCTGCGTTCAGGCCGTGGCCTGCGGGCAGGCCGCGGACCTTGTCCACCACAACGCCAGGCTCGAGGCCGGCGTTGAAGGCGATCTGCTTCAGCGGAGCGTCGATGGCAACGCGGACGATGTTGGCGCCCGTTGCTTCGTCGCCCGTGAGGTTCAGGTTGGCGAACGCCTTGGCGCCGGCCTGGATCAGTGCAACGCCGCCACCGGCGACGATGCCTTCTTCAACAGCAGCCTTGGCGTTGCGGACAGCGTCCTCAATGCGGTGCTTGCGTTCCTTGAGCTCAACTTCGGTTGCGGCACCGGCCTTGATGACTGCAACGCCGCCGGCCAGCTTGGCCAGGCGTTCCTGCAGCTTCTCGCGGTCGTAGTCCGAATCGGAGTTTTCGATCTCGGCACGGATCTGGGAAACGCGGCCAGCGATCTGGTCGGCGTCGCCGGCACCTTCAACGATGGTGGTCTCGTCCTTGGTGACAACAACCTTGCGGGCGCGTCCCAGGAGTTCCAGGCCGGCGGTCTCCAGCTTGAGGCCGACTTCCTCGGCGATGACCTGGCCACCGGTGAGGACAGCGATGTCGGCCAGCTGGGCCTTGCGGCGGTCGCCGAAGCCCGGAGCCTTGACGGCAACAGACTTGAACGTGCCGCGGATCTTGTTGACGATCAGGGTGGCCAGGGCCTCGCCCTCGATGTCCTCGGCAATGATCAGCAGCGGCTTGGTGGACTGCATGACCTTTTCCAGGACAGCAACCAGTTCCTTGACGTTGGAGATCTTGGAGTTGACGATCAGGATGTACGGATCCTCAAGGACCGTTTCCTGGCGATCGGTGTCGGTGACGAAGTACGCGGAGATGTAACCCTTGTCGAAGCGCATGCCTTCGGTGAGTTCAAGCTCCAGGCCGAAGGTGTTGGACTCCTCGACCGTGATGACGCCTTCCTTGCCCACCTTGTCCAGGGCTTCGGCGATGAGGGCACCGATTTCGTCGTCACCGGCGGAGATGGAGGCGGTGGCCGCAATCTCTTCCTTGGTTTCGATTTCCTTGGCGGAGGCAAGCAGCTCAACGGTGACGGCCTCGACGGCCTTCTCGATGCCGCGCTTGAGGGACAGCGGGTCAGCGCCGGCTGCAACGTTGCGCAGGCCTTCCTTGACCAGTGCCTGGGCCAGCACGGTGGCCGTGGTGGTGCCGTCGCCAGCGACGTCATCCGTCTTCTTGGCAACTTCCTTGACCAGCTCGGCGCCGATCTTCTCGTAAGGATCGTCCAGCTCGATCTCCTTGGCGATGGAAACACCATCGTTGGTGATCGTGGGGGCGCCCCACTTCTTTTCGAGGACGACGTTGCGTCCACGCGGGCCGAGGGTGACCTTGACGGCGTCGGCGAGGATGTTCAGGCCCCGCTCAAGACCGCGGCGTGCCTCTTCATCAAATGCAATGATCTTGGCCATAACGGCAGTAGTCCTTTCGGGACAGTCGTTAAGAATGAACCTCACTGCAGTGCCCGCGACGGACGATCCTTCACCGGCGGCCTCTGTATGCCGCGGCTGGGGATCTCACTCCAGCTAGGTATTTCTCTCGCTCCACGACCGGCGCCAAGCTCCGCAACCGGCTGAAACCGGACGTTGCTTTAGCAGTCGGTACGTAGGAGTGCTAACTCAATAATTAGCACTCCCTAGGTGAGAGTGCAAGCGAATGAACCCCGGAACCGCGTATCCGGCGGCCGCCGTTCGCCGCTGGCGATCAGCCTGCTGCCCGTCCTGCCGCCTCACGTCCGCTGAGCACGGCCCGGTTGTCTGCGCCGTAGGTGAACACCATGAAGTTCGCCGTGGTGATATCGCCCTGGGAGTCGAAGGCAATCGGCCCGGATTCGCCGTCGTAATTGACCGTCGCCCCGGACTTCAGGACCGCAAGGCAGTCGGCGTAGCGACAGGCACGGCTTGCCGGGCTGCCCGCGCCGCCCTGCGGCCGCCGGCGGTGCCGCCGGATACGGCGATCAGGTTGGCCGCGATGGAGCGTCCGGCATCGTCATCAGCCGCCGCCGCCGCCAGGGCCGCCAGATTCACGGCGTCGTAGGCCTCTGCCGCGAAGGACAGGTCCTTCAACGCCGGATCCACTGCCAGCAGCCGGGCCTGGAAGTCTGCCGACGGCAAGCACGCCCGGCACCACGGCACGGGCACCATCCAGGGCCTTTGAGCCCAGCCCCGACCCGTACTGCGCGAACGCACCGTCGCTGAGGATGATTTTGCTGCCGGACAGTCCCGCATTGTTGAGTTCGGCGAGGGCGCCCTGGGCGTCGTCCCGCGCGATCAGCACAACGGCGTCCGGCTTTGCCGCCTTGGCAGCCGCGGCCGCCTCCCGCGCGGCGCCCGGCTGTGAACGCCGATGTGCTGACGGTTTCCAGGCCGGCGTCCGTTGCGGCGCTGGCCACCGCGGCGGAGACGTCCTTGCCGTAAACGCTGTCCTGGTGGACAACGGAAATGCTCTTGGCTCCGCCGTCCTTGGCAAGCTTTGACCAGCACGGAGGCCTGGGCGACGTCGGCGGCGGCGGTCCGGAAGTAGTAGCCGCCGCTCTTGTAGGTGCTCAGGGCGGCCGCCGAGTTGGCCGGCGAAATCAGTGGAATCCTGTCGGCGGAGAGGACGTCGATGGCAGCTGCCGCATGGCTGGAATCCGTGGGTCCGATCACCACGTCGGCCTTGGCTGCGGCGAGGTCCCTGGCTTGCGATCCGGCGTCGTCCCCGGCCCCGATGATCAACTCCACGGGCCTGCCCTTGTGGCCCGCCGGCGGCGTTGATGTCCTTCACGGCAAGCTCGGCCGCGGCCCGCTGTGAGTCGTTGAGGAAGCTCTGCTCCCCCGTGCTGTCCTGGATCAGGCCGATGCGCAGGACGCCGTCGCCGGAGGCTTCAACGGAGTCCAGCCGGGCGTTGCCGCCCGCGGCGCCGGCACAGCCGGCCAGTGCCAGCAGGAGGGCCGCCGCCGTGGTTGCCCGGAGGGCTGTTGAACGCAGGGCGAGCGCTGGCTGCCGGACGTTCACTCTGCGGGCCGGACGCTTTCGGCCTGCGGGCCCTTCTCGCCTTCGCCGACTTCGAGCTCCACGCGCTGGCCTTCTTCGAGGGCCCGGTAGCCTTCGCCATCAATGGCCGACCAGTGCACAAAAACATCGTCCCCGGAGCCATCCACGGTAATGAAGCCATAGCCTTTTTCGGCGTTGAACCACTTAACGGTTCCCAGTGCCATGATGTCCACTCTTTCCGTAGTGCCGACGGTCCACTCCGCTGTGTGCCGCGTTGTTACGGACCGAAGCCTGAATTCACTCTAGCCACAAGCCGTCCGGCGGGCCGAGCCGCACGGCCGCTCCGGTGCCCAAAAGTTATTCACGCGTAACCGCGGAGGCGTCTACCGGTAGTCCGGCCCCAGGACCACCACGAGGGGAACCTGGAACTCCTGGCTGTTGACCAGCGTGGGAATGCCCAGGAGGGCGGCGAGGGCCTCGGCGTTGGCCTGCTGGGCTGCACCGGAGTAGAAGATCACGGAGGTCTGCTGCGGCGCGCCGGCCCAGTTGCCCACCTGGCCCCAGCGTCCAACCGTCGTTCTGGACCATTGAGCTGACGCGTCCGGCGAGCCCGGCCGTGCCGGCGGCGTTGTACACGGCAACGCCCACGGCCTTGTTCAGGACAGCGGCGCCGTGCGGATTCTGTGGCGGACGGCGAGGCAGATGCTTCCGGTTCGGCTTCCGGGCTCTCCGAGGGCTGCGTGGGCACGGCGCTCGGGGACGGATCCGGGCTGGCCGAAGGAGCCGCGCTTGCCTCCGGTGAAGCGGACGACTCCAGGCTTGTGGACAGCTCACTGCCGGCCTGGGTGAAGCCCGAGCTTGGGAAGGATCAGGAAGGAGACCAGGCCGATGGCCAGCGCCGCGATCCCCACGGCAAGGATGGGCCAGAGTTTGCGCCGGACCGGTGCCGAGGCCGTGCGGTGGACGCCTTGCCTCGAGGCGGTCTCCGGAACCTTGTCGAATTCATCCCGAGCGTATTTGGTCATGGTGCAGAGACATCCTTGTTGATTGCTGCTGATGGCTCAGCACGAGGTTAGTCAGGCGTCGGAACCCAGGCGGCGTGCAGTGCGTGCCCGGTGACGCGACGTACGTAGTCTACGCAATCTCTTGACCAGCATGGGGTCGTGGGCCAGCGCAGCCTCGGAATCGATGAGGGCATTCAGCAGCTGGTAGTAGTGGGTGGCGGACAGGTCGAAGAGCTCCCTGATGGCCTGTTCCTTGGCCCCGGCGTACTTCCACCACTGCCGTTCCAGGGCCAGCATCTGCTGGTCGCGCTCGCTCAACGGGGAGTCACGGAGGGTGAAATCCGCCAGCAGCGGGCTCCGCTCTGCGGGCTCCGGCACGTGTTCCCGAGCAGGCTCCGCCACGGCACATCCCTTCGCTGGTTCGAGTTGGAAAATCTCATCCCATGCTACGGCGTAAATAACACCCTTGTCATTTGCGCCCGGCCGTCGTCACCCGGCAGCCCTGGCCGGCAACCCTGCGAGAATGGGACCGTGTTTGAATCTGACGCCCTGTTCGAACTGGCGGCGGAGCCGGCGGACGCCGTGGGCTTCGCCGAGCTGGCCGCGCTGCCGCTCGCTGAGCTGATGGCCGCTGACTGGGCGGACGCGCTGGAAGCCGGTTGAGGCCGAGCTCCGGAGCGTCCTTACCTTCCTGGCCGCCGAAGTCGCCGCGGGGCACACAGGTCCTGCCCTCGCCGTCGAACGTCCTCCGCGCCTTCAGGCAGCCGCTGGCCGAGCGTCAAGGTCCTGATCGTGGGCCAGGACCCCTACCCGACGCCCGGCCACGCGATCGGCCTGTCCTTCGCCGTCGACGCCCGGACACGCCCCATCCCGCGGAGCCTGGCGAACATCTACCGCGAGCTGGAGTCCGATCTCGGCATTCCCGCCCGCGTCCACGGCGACCTGTCCGCCTGGGCCGGCCAGGGCGTCCTGCTGCTGAACCGGGTCATGAGCGTCCGGGCCGGCGCCGCCGGCTCCCACCGGGGCAAGGGCTGGGAGGCCATTACGACGGCGGCAGTCACCGCGGTTGCCAACCGGCGCACCGCCGACGGCGGCAGGCCGCCGCTGGTGGCCGTGCTCTGGGGCAAGGATGCCGAGGGTGTCCGGCCCGCTGCTGTCCGGCGCGGCGGTGGTGTCCAGTGCGCACCCCAGCCCGTTGTCGGCGTCGCGCGGTTTCTTCGGCTCCAAGCCTTTCAGCACCATCAACGCGCTGCTGCGGGAGCAGGGCTCGGCCGGCGTAACCTGGGAGCTCCCCCCGGTCGTTTAGCTTAGGGTTGCCTTATGAGCACAGTCCCGGCCGCCACGAGCGCAACAAAGAAGACACGTCCGCAGATCGATCTCACCGTGATCCGGCGGGAAGAACTCTCGCCCCACATGGTCAGGATCGTGGCCGGCGGCCCGGGCTTCTCCGCCTACGAGAACAACAGCTTCGTGGACCGCTACGTCAAGATTGTGTTCCCGCAGCCGGGCGTTGACTACGCCCAGCCGCTGGATCTGTGGACCATCCGCGAAACCATGCCCCGCCAGCAGTGGCCCTTCACCCGCACCTACACGGTCCGCTGGGTGGACACCGCAGCCCAGGAACTCGCCATCGACTTTGTGATCCACGGGGACGAGGGACTGGCCGGGCCCTGGGCGGCTGCCGCCAAGCCCGGCGACACCTTCACGTTCACCGGCCCGGGCGGCGCCTACAACCCGTCGCCCGACGCCGACTGGTACCTCTTCGCCGGCGACGAAGCCGCCCTGCCGGCCATCGCCGCCGCCATCGAATCGCTGCCCGCGGAGGCGCGTGGCCTGGCGTTCCTCGAGGTGGACAGCGACGCCGACATCCAGCCCATCGCGGCCCCGGAAGGCGTGCAGGTCACCTGGCTCCGCCGCAACGGCGTGCCCGCCGGCGCCGGCGACCTCCTCGTGTCGGCAGTGGCAGACGCCGAGTGGCCTGCCGGCCGCGTTGACGTTTTTGCCCATGGCGAGCGCGGCTACATGAAGGCCCTGCGCGACGTGTTCTTCGTCCAGCGGGGCCTTGAGCGGAGCCAGGTGTCGCTGTCCGGCTACTGGGCCCAGGGCCGGGTGGAGGACGATTTCCAGGCGGAGAAGAAACTCCCCGTAGGGAAGATCTGAGTACGGGAGCCGAGCGGAAGCCCGCCGGCGGCGTTAGCGCCGCCGGGCGCGGCGCCGCTCGTTGCTGGCCAGGCTGCGCGTCAGCGGCCGTGCCAGGGTGTCGCCGAGGACAATGCCGGCCGGCCGTGCCCAGGACAATCGCGCCGGCGTTGAGCATGCCGCCGGCGCCGAGCAGGATCTCGGATTCCTCGATGGTCAGGACATACATCGAGCGGAAAATGGTCAGGCCCGGCAGCAGGATCAGTGCCGCCGGCACGGCCACCACCAGCTGCGGGGCGCCCATCTTCAGCGCCACCACCCTCGCCAGCAGGCCGATGACCACGGCGGCGAGCGCCGGGGAGAACCGGTCGCCGACGCCGAGGGAACCGGCGCCCAGCAGGACGAAGTAGCCCA
Organism: uncultured Actinomycetota bacterium; assembly: GCA_963741285.1. Taxonomy (GTDB): domain Bacteria; phylum Actinomycetota; class Actinomycetes; order Actinomycetales; family Micrococcaceae; genus Arthrobacter. The sequence continues at coordinate 32,324 of CAVUHH010000023.1, read as the reverse complement.
CCACGCCCACGGCCGCGGTGGGCAGCAGCAGCTCCCACGAGGTCTGCTCCGTGATGCCGATGGCCATCACGGCGAGGGCGATGAAGATCACCAGGACCCACAGGTCGTAGGCGGGCGGGAACGTCTGCGTGACGTCGATCGCCTGCATCCCGGTCATCGACCCCACCACAAAGGCCACCGCGATCCCGGCCACAATCGCGCCGAACGTCAGCAGCGTGGACAGGAACCGGCCCGCAGCCGTCACGGGGAACCCGTTGATGGCGTCCTGGACGGAGGAGACGAGGCGCCCGGTGGGCAGGAGCAGCAGGATGCCGCCCACCACCACGATCGCCGGCGCATTGGTGAGGCCGAACCGCCACAACAGCAGCGCGGTGAGCGTGACCGCGAAGGCGCACGCCGCCGTCGTAAAGAAGTCCGGAACCCGCCACCGGCCCAGCTGCCGGGCCAGCAGGCTGACGCCGAGGTTGGCCACAAAAGCGATGGCCGAGGAAACCGGTCCCGCCGCCGAGGACGCCCACAAAGACCGCCGCGAACACGCCGAAGGCCATGGTGACCATCCAGCGCGGGAACGGTTTGGGGCTGGTGATGGCCTCGTCCAGCCGGCGGATGGCCTCGTCGCGGCCCACTCCCCCGGCCACGATGTCCGTCACCAGCCGGTGCACCTTGGCCAGTCCGGCGTAGTTGTTGGTCCAGGACCGCACCACCCGAAGCAGCGCGATGGGCGGCTGGTCCTTGGGGGCGTAGTTGATGGCCACCGACTGGTTGGTGATGTCCACTTCGATGTTTTTCAGCCCCAGCGCCGCGGTGACGGCAATGATGCTCGTCTCCACCTCCAGGGCGCCCGCCCCGTACCGGAACATGGTCTCGGCGAGGTGCAGGGCAAAGTCCAGGGTTTTCCGGGCGGAGGTGTCCACGCCGCCCACCTGGATCATGGGGTTGGCGTAGGGGCTCCCGGCGAGCCTGTCCACGATGCTCAGTGGCGCCGTCGGCGGGTTCTCCCCCTGGACCAGGCGCCGCAGCATCCGCTTGGCCGCAGCATCCTGGCCGAGCTGGGAGGGCGAGAGCGGCTCTGTCTTGGGCAGGCCGTCTGTATGAGGCTTGCCGCGGTAATTCTCGGGACGTTTGTTCACGTTGGTCCGCCTCCCTCTTGCGCTTTGGTGGATTGGTGTTACGCCTGCCGCTTCAGCGGCAGTTTGCCGAGCACTGTACGGGCCGCTGCCACGGCGGCGCGGGCCAGGCGGTTGGCCTGGAACGCGAGCGGCCGGACCGGCATCACGAAGTCGCCCAGCAGCTGGACCACGTCGCCGCCGAAGCCCTTCTTGAACTGGTAGCCGCCGTGGCCTTCCTCGTCCTGCCCCTCGATGCCGAAGGTGCCGTAGAAGTTGTACCGGGCATAGCCCTTCTCCAGTCCGTGGAGCATCATGCCCCAGTACAGCGAGGTGGCGCCGTTGAAGTAGATGTAGTCCTGCTTGGTGCCGCCGATCACGCACACCACTTCGTCGCCGAAGCAGACAAAGTGGATGGCTGCCACGGTGGCGACGCCGACCGAATCCGGGAACCGCTCAATGTCCTTGAGGCTGCGCTCATAGCTGTCCGCGAGGTCCTGGACCACCTTGAGCCGGTTGGCCTTCTTCTTGCTGCCGGTTTCCTCGATCTCGCGGCGCAGTTCGGCCGCGGACGCGGACTTCGGCTTCCAGGCGTTCGGTGATGGACTTCCGGTACGCCGGGATGTCGATCTTGGCCATCATGAGTTTGGTGAACTCGGGCGAGGTGGTCCGCAGGAGCTGTTCGTAGTATTCGCGTTCCCGGTAGACGAAGCCCTTCTCGTCCCCGGCGGTGCTCAGCGCGTTGTAGAACTCGTCGAGGGTCTCCAGGGTGGCCTGTTCCAGGAACACGCCGTTCTTCTCCGCCTTGCGGATGGCCTTGCGGGTCCGGTAGCTGGTGCTCATGATGAGCTCTTCGGAGTCCGTGATGCCTTCGAGCTTCTTGATGAACATCCAGTTCACGTTGACGAAGTTCATCTCCGAGCCCTGATGGTCAAAGCCCAGTCCGGCCAATTCGGCCACCAGCGGCCTGTTGTCCGTCACCTCGGGGTGCTCGGCGCCGTCTTCGTCGCGGGCGATGTACGTCAGGTTCGGGGAAATCCGCAGTTCTGCGGCCTTGCGGTCCGCTGCCCGCTCTTTGAGAAGTCCGACGACGTCACGCACCAGGGCGGTGTCCGTATAGTCCATGAGGGGGCCCTTGGCGCACTCGCACACCGTGTAGCCCCACCGGTTGGTGGTGTAGTTCAGCTTGCCTGCGGCGACGAGCTCACCGTCACGGCGGACGCCGAACAGTTCCACCACCTGGCCGCGGGCACGCTGGAACCGGGAGAAGTCAGCAGACTGGATGAAGTTGTTCTGCGGGTGGTTGAGCGAGAAGGTCTCGAACTCGGCATCGCTGAGGACGCCGAACTCGAGTCCGGCTCCGGCCTTGGTTGGATTCACGGAAGTAACCTCATCTGTGGCTGCGCCGCCCGGCTGGGGCATGCGCTGGCGTTCGTGGTGGGTGGTGGGTACGCGTTGCTGACGCGCCGTCAGTAGAACTGCTGGCCGGTGCGGGCGGTTTCGAGCCGGCGGAAGATCCGTTCCGCGCCCTTGACCCACAGGGCGTGCCGGACCGGGGACAGGACGTAGTCATAGCAGCCGACGAAGTCCGTAACCGTTTTGGTGAAGCTCGTCTTGAACATACCCATGCCGTACAGGTTGTGGGATTTGTCCTTGATCCGGGCCGCCGGCGGGGTTCCGCAGAAGTCGTATTCGGTGCAGCCGAGTTCCTGCATGCGGCGGATCGCGGCCCACTGGACCAGGTGGGAATCGCCGTACTGCTTGCGGTTCTGGGTGGACCCGCCGTCCTTGTAGGTTGCTTTGGCCCCGTAGTTGATGACGAACGCACCGACGCTGGGTTTGCCGTCCTCATACACAAAGAAGAACCTGCCTTGGCCGCGGTTGCAGAACTCGTCCCAGAACTGGGCGTAGTACTCGTAGCTGCGCAGCGGCATGGAGCCCTTGGCGCTCACGGTGTCCGCCATCAGGTCGTAGAGGGCACGGTACGTTTCCGGGCTCTGTTCGCGTTCCACCACTTCGCAGCCTTCGCGTTCGGCACGGCGGATCGCGTTGCGGGCCCGGGAGGAAATGGCCCGGAGAACCTCGTTCTCCGGCGCGGCGATGTCCAGCAGCGCTGTGGAGTCGTTGGACTGGATGTTGGGTGCCTTCACCAGGCCGGCGGCCGCGAGCTCGGCCTGGACTTCCGGCGACGAGATGAGGTCCGGTTCAATCTTGATGGTGAAGACGTTGAGCTTTTTGCTCCGTGCGAATGCCATGCATGCTTCCAGGGCGGGCTTGAGGTCCGCGGCGGAGTCCAGGTCCGGGCCCTTGATCAGGTACCAGAGGCGGCCCAGGACGGGGAACTTCTTCTCCAGGACCAGGTTGTAGCTGGACGTTGCGCCTTGCTCCAGGACCAGGAAGCGGACGCTCCAGCCGCTGCCGTTTTTCACGGACGCATAGGCCGCAGATTGCAGCATGTTGCCGCCACTGGGGTTGGCCGTGACGTGCTTGTCCCAGTTCTCAATTTCCTCCGCTGTGGCAAAGCGGGCGGTGAATTCTCGCAAGGGGGCAGTGTCCAATCTCAGGGTTTCGTTCGTGGTTCTGTGCTCGTGGCTGCGTGCGGACATGTAGCCACAAGTCTAAAGCCTGAACCGGCGGGGCCGGTCCAGCGGGGCGCGGAGCACCTTGACTCGCAGGCCGGCCTTCGCAAGGGTTGACCCATGGAGTTGCTCCCGGAAAAGTCCGCCAACCAGCCCGAAGGGGCCGGTTGGAAACGCGGGCTCGGCGCCCAGGCAGTTGCCCTCATTGCCTTCCTCGCGGCCTCTGCGTTGGTCGCCTGGCTGGGTGCGTTCGCCACGGTGGCTAACGTGAACGGCTGGTACGTCGACGCCGACAAAGCTCCCTGGTCGCCGCCCAATTGGTTGTTCGGGCCGGTCTGGACGGCCCTCTACACGGCCATGGCAGTTGCCGCGTGGCTGGTCTGGCGAAGCGGCAGCCCGGAGTCACGGCCGGCCCTGGTTACGTACGGAATCCAACTGGCCCTCAACCTGCTGTGGACGCCGACGTTCTTCAGTCTGTACCCGGTGATCGGCACGGCCGCTCTCTGGCTCGCATTTGCCATCATCCTTGCGCTGATCCTCGCGGTGACCGTTACGGTGGTCCGCTTCGGCCCCATCAGCAGGGTGGCAGGGCTCCTTCTGTTGCCCTACATCACCTGGATCGTGTTCGCCTCATCCCTCAACCTTTGGGCAGCGCTGCATAACTAGTAGCAGGTACGGGAAGCCGGCGAACCGGGGTTTTCACACGTGCTGCGCCCCACCGTTCCCCTAACCTCGCAAGCTCGGCCAAGGAACCCGCACGATGTGGGCCCACTTCGTCGCTCTGACGCACGCTTTCGAAAACTCCGGCCCACCGGTTCCCAACACACCAGGCCGCCGTCGGGAATCCTTAGTTTTCGAATTCGGAGAGCGGCGGGCAGGAGCAGATGAGGTTGCGGTCTCCGCCGGCGCCGTCGATCCGGCCCACCGGGCGGGAAGTACTTGTCCTGCTTGAGGTGGTGGACGGGGAACACGGCCTGCTCCCGCGGGTACTGGCGGGCCCAGTCGGTGTTGACGACGGCGGCCGCGGTGTGCGGTGCGTTCCGCAGCGGGGAGTTCTCCACGGTGAAGTCACCGGCGGCGACCTGGTCGATTTCCTTGCGGATGGTGATCATCGCCTCGATGAACCGGTCGATCTCGGCCAGGTCCTCGGACTCGGTGGGCTCCACCATCAGGGTCCCCGCGACCGGGAACGCCAGCGTGGGGGCGTGGAAACCGTAATCGATCAGGCGCTTGGCCACATCCTCGGCCGTCACGCCGGTCTTCGCGGTCAGCGCGCGGAGGTCCAGGATGCACTCGTGCGCCACCAGCCCGCCCTCACCGGTGTAGAGGACCGGGAAGTACTCATTCAGCCGGGCCGCGACATAGTTCGCCGCGAGCAGCGCGCTCTTGGTGGCCTCGGTCAGGCCCTCGGCACCCATCAGCTTCACATACGCCCAGGAGATCGGCAGGACCCCGGCGGAGCCGAAGTTCGACGCGCTGATCGCCACGCCGTGGCCTTCCTGCGTTTTCGGAAGAAGCGTTGTTCGCGTCCCCGGGCATGAACGGGGCCAGGTGCGCCTTGGCCGCGACCGGGCCCACGCCGGGTCCGCCGCCGCCGTGCGGGATGCAGAAGGTCTTGTGCAGGTTCAGGTGCGAGACGTCGCCGCCGAACTTGCCCGGCTGCGCCAAACCGACCAGGGCGTTCAGGTTCGCCCCGTCCACATAGACCTGGCCGCCCGCGGCGTGCACCGCGTCGCAGATCTCGGTCACGTCCGCGTCATACACGCCGTGGGTGGAGGGGTAGGTGATCATGATCGCCGAGAGGGCGTCCTTGTTCGCCTCGATCTTCGCGTACAGATCCGTGTGGTCAATCGTGCCGTCCGCCGCGGTCGCGACGACCACGACCTTCATGCCGGCCAGGACCGCCGACGCGGCGTTGGTGCCGTGCGCGGAGGCCGGGATCAGGCAGACGTTCCGCTGCGCGTCGCCGTTGGCCAGGTGGTAGCCGCGGATCGCGAGCAGGCCCGCGAGCTCACCCTGGGACCCGGCGTTCGGCTGCAGCGAGACCTGGTCATAGCCGGTGATCTCGGCCAGGTCGTCTCTCCAGGCCGCTGATCAGTTCACGCCAGCCCACCGTCTGGGACTCCGGGGCGAACGGGTGGATCGAGGCGAACTCCGGCCAGGAAATCGCTTCCATCTCCGCGGTCGCGTTCAGCTTCATCGTGCACGAACCCAACGGAATCATGGTCCGGTCCAGCGCCAGGTCACGGTCGCGAGAGCTTGCGGATGTACCGCAGCAACTGGGTCTCCGAACGGTGCGTGTTGAACACCGGGTGCTGCATGAACTCGGACGTCCGCTCAACGGCAGCGTCCAGGGCGAGCCCGGCCTGGCCGTCCGCGTCGTCTGCAACAACCGCGGCTCCAAAGAACCCGGCCACGGCCGCTACGGTTTCCGGCGTGGTGGTCTCATCCGCGGAGATGCCTACCGTGTCGGCGTCGATGCCCCGCAGGTTGACGCCCTTGGCCTCCGCCGCGGCAACAATCTCAGCGGCCTTGCCCGGGACGCGGACGGTGATCGTATCGAAGAAGCTGCCGTGCAGGACCTCCAGGTCAGCAGCCTTAAGGGACGCCGCCAGGGTCACGGCGTGGTTGTGGACGCGTTCGGCGATCGCCTTCAGCCCGTCCGGGCCGTGGTAGACGGCGTAGAACGAGGACACGATGGCCAGCAGCGCCTGCGCGGTGCAGATGTTGGAGGTCGCCTTTTCACGGCGGATGTGCTGCTCACGGGTCTGCAGCGCCAGACGGTACGCGGGAACACCGGCGTCGTCCTTCGACACCCCCACCAGGCGGCCGGGCATGGACCGCTCCAGGCCCTTCGCGACGGCCATGTACGCCGCGTGCGGGCCGCCGAAGAACAGCGGCACACCAAAACGCTGGGTCGAACCGACGGCGATGTCCGCGCCCTGCTCACCCGGAGGGGTGATCAGCGTCAGCGCCAGCAGATCCGCCGCGACCGTGACGAGCGCACCGCGCTCCTTGGCAGCGGCGATCACGTCGGCGTGGTTGAAGACGCGGCCGGACACGCCCGGCTGCTGCAGCACGATGCCGTTAATGACACCCTCGGGCAGGCCCTTGGACAGGTCAGCGACCTCCACCTCAAAACCGAGGGCTTCGGCGCGGCCCTTGACCACCGCAATGGTCTGCGGCATGACGTCGGCGTCGAGGACGGTCTTGCCGTCCCGGGCCTCCTTGTTCTTGTTCGCCCGGCGCATCATCAGCACGGCCTCGGCCACGGCGGTGGCTTCATCCAGCAGGGAGGCGTTGGCGATCGGCAGGCCCACCAGGTCCTGGACCATGGTCTGGAAGTTCAGCAGCGCCTCAAGCCGGCCCTGGGAAATCTCGGGCTGGTACGGCGTGTACGCGGTGTACCAGGCCGGCGCTTCGAGGATGTTCCGGCGGATCACGGCAGGGGTCACGGTGTCGTAATAGCCCTGGCCGATCATCTGCACAGCCGTCTTGTTCTTGCCCGCAAGCTTCCGCAGCTCAGCCAGGACCTCAACCTCACTCAGGGCGTCCTTGAGGGCAAGCGGCTTGGCCTGGCGGATGGAAGCAGGGACGGCGGTATCCACCAGGGCATCCACGCTGTCATAGCCAACGGCCTTGAGCATGGCGTCGACATGCGCCTGGCGGCGCGCACCGATGTGGCGATCAACAAAGGTGGCCGAGGCGGACTTAACACTCACAGGGAACTCCATAACTAAGGCTGGGCGGGGCACGCCACATCGATTCGGTTCCTCCCCGCTCTGTCTGGGACCTGAGAGTTTCCGCGCCGCCTGCCGTGACAGGGTGGCGCTTGCACCGTCGGTGAGCACAGCGGTCCTTGCAGCCCGGAGAGATCCGGGACTGTTTCAGGCGGACGGCCTGCCGCTTTCCAGAGTTGCCTGGCCGCGGCGGTACATGGGCCTGAGAGATTCCTGGGGAGGATTTGCTCCTACGGCGCCTGTTGTACCTACTAACAGAACTCTCCCGCCGCAGATCAAAGGCATATTCAGTTGGTTGTTGTGCTGGCCGCAGGGGGCCGTCACGAGGTCCAATTCTCCTACGCCCCGAGGCTCCCGGGCAAATGTGGCCGTCGGATTCTGCACCGTCATTCCGGCACGGGGCTGCGGCGGACCCCGAGAGACACGGGACGTGTCCCGTCAGAGCCGATTGATGGCGCAAAATCAGCCGCGCAACCGTTCCACCGCAGCAAGGAGTACCTCCACGTCGCCCTGCCGGCCATCCGCGCTCGAGGCCGGGCCACCTTCCCACATGGCGTTCAGATACAACCCGTCCCCCATGTACAGCACGGCCTTGGCCATCCCGCTGCCAACGTCGGCGGCGATCAGGTCCAGCCACTGCTGCTGGATGGCAGCGAACCGGCGCCGGGCCTCCACATGGGCCACTTCTGCCAACCGGCTTGCGGCGAGGAACGAGCGGTCCATGGGCGAACCGGACCATAGCGATGTCCGGATGAAATACGTGGCCGCGCCTTCCGGTGCCGCAGCCATGAGCGCAATGTCCTCCCCTGCCAGCGAATCCAGGCGCTCCAGCATGGCCGCAATCAGCGCCTCCTTGTTGGGGAAGTGGTACAGCAGGCCGCCCTTGGACACCCCCGCCCGCTTCGCCACGGCATCCAGGGTGGATGCCCGCTCCCCCACGCCGATCAGGAGTTCTTCAAAGGCGTCGAGTACGGCATCGCGGGCTACGGGTTTTCTGGGCATGGTTTCCATCATGCATGGTCGGCACAAGATTTCTTAACTATACCGTCCAGACGGTACAGTTATTGAATGACGTTGTCCTCGACCTCCACCCAGAACACGCACAGCACACCCGCAGCCGCCCTGCCCTCGGGACCCGCCAGGGCACCGTGGCGTGACTGGCTTGCGCTGGTCCTGCTGATGTTCCCCGTGCTCCTGGTGGCCGTGGACAACACAGCCTTGACCTTCGCGCTCCCGGCGATCGCGAGCAGCCTGGAGACAACCGGCGTCCAGTTGCTGTGGATCGTGGACGCCTATCCCCTGGTGCTTGCCGGCCTGCTGGTTGCCATGGGCAGCCTGGGCGACCGGATCGGGCGCCGCCGCCTCCTGCTGATCGGCAGCGTTGGTTTCGCCGCCGTGTCAGCAGCCACAGCCTTTGCCCCCAGCGCTGAGTGGCTCATCGCAGGGCGGGCCGCGCTGGGGTTCTTCGGCGCCATGCTGATGCCTTCCACCCTGTCCCTGATCCGCAACATCTTTCCCGATCCAAACCGGCGCCGGCTGGCCGTGGCCATCTGGGCGGCCGGCTTCTCCGGCGGCGCCGCACTGGGACCCATCTTTGGCGGCTGGCTCGTGGAGCATTTCTGGTGGGGCGCCATCCTGCTGGTTGCGGTGCCCATCATGCTCCCGCTCCTGGCCTTCGGTCCCGTCTTCATCCCCGAATCAAAGGACCCTCGCCCGGGACGGCTGGACGTGCCGAGTATCGCCCTGTCCCTGCTGGTGATGGTGCCCGTTGTGTATGGCATCAAGGAGCTGGCCACCGAAGGTTTCGGGGCCGTCCCGGCGGCCCTGATTGCCTTTGGCCTCGCCATGGGATTCGTCTTCGTCCGCCGCCAGCAGCGGCTGGCCAGCCCCCTGCTGGACATGTCGCTGTTCGGCAACCGGGTCTTCAGTACCGCCATCACGGCAAACGTGCTGGCGCTGTTCTCCTTCAACGGCTTCATCCTGTTCCTCGCCCAGCACCTGCAGCTCCTGGACGGGATGACTCCGTCGGCCGCTGGCGTGGCCATGATCCCGGCCCTGGTGGCCACGGTGGTGGCCGGCCTGGCGGTGGTGCCGCTGGTCCGGAAGGTGCGGCCGGGCTTTGTGGTGGCCGGAGGCCTGGCTCTCAGCGCCACCGGCTACGGGATCGTCGTCTTCGGTGACCACGCCTCCGGGCCGGTTCTCCTGCTGGCTGCACTGCTGATTCTTGCCCTGGGCGTCGGCGCGGCGGAAACGATCTCCAACGATCTCATCCTGGGCGCCGTCCCAGCGGAGAAGTCAGGTGCGGCCGCTGCCATCTCGGAGACAGGCTACGAGGTGGGCTCCCTGCTGGGGACCGCTGTCCTCGGTTCCATTCTCACCGCGTCCTACCAGCACAACCTCCGGTTTCCGGCCGGGCTGGAGGAATCCTCATCCGGGGGCGCCGTGCACCAGGCCGGCGAAACCCTCGCGGGGGCGATGGAACTGGCGGCCAGCCTGCCCGCCCCGCTCGGCGAGGCGCTGCGCGGAGCGGCGCGCCTCGCGTTTGATTCGGGCGTCCACATCACTGCCGCAATTGCGCTGGTACTGATGGCTGGCGCGTCGGCCCTCACCGCCGTCGTACTCCGAAAAATTCCGACGGCGGACTAGGCGCTGCGGCACGGCCGTCGGGAACGCGGCACAAGGAAAGCCCCGGTACCGGAAAATGATTCCGGTACCGGGGCTTTCACGCGCCGCGGCGCGTCAGACTGCTACTTCGTGTCGGGCGCTGTGACGCTGGCGGACGCCTTCATGGTTTCGGCATTCACCATCCACGCGTACTGCTCCAGCTTGGCGATGAATTCGTGCAGGAGGTCCGCGGTGGTGGGATCCTCTTCATCCACCTCGTCATGGACCTTTCGCATGGTTCCCACGGCAGCTTCCAGGGCGGCGACGATCCGCTCGATGGCGTCCTTGGTGTTGATGAGGCCCTCGGGGAACTGGGCCAGCGACGTGGACTTGGCCACGGTGGCGCTGCGGCCGTCCGGCAGGGCATGAAGGGCACGCATCCGCTCGGCGGTGTCGTCGGCGAATTGCCTGGCGGCGTCGACGATTTCATCCAGCTGCAGGTGCAGGTCCCGGAAGTTGGTTCCCACAATGTTCCAGTGGGCCTGCTTGCCCTGGATGTGCAGCTCTATCAGGTCCGCGAGAACGGCCTGCAGGTTGTTGGTCAGGGTCGGTGAAGCTTTCATGAATCCTCCTCGATTGGTCCAGTAATCCCGACGCTATCAGTCCGGCCGGGGCCGTGCCGCGCGGACCGGCAAGATTTCTCAGTAAGCTTACTAAGCCGCCCGACAGTGCCGAAGCAGGGCGGCGGCAAAGCCGTGCCGTCGATCATGGGCAGGAAGTTACCGGCGGGTAGACCAAGCGGGAATGCATGCTACGTTTCCCCCATGACTGGTTCCCGAACAGCACTGGCCCGGATCCTCACCCGTCCCGCAGGGAAAGTCTCGGTGCCGCGGCTGATCGGAGCCGTTACCCTGGGCTGTTCGCTCCTCTTCGCAGGGATCAGCCATCTCACCGTTGCGCGGCAGGAATTTCAGGCGCAGGTCCCGCCATGGTTCCCGCTGGACAAGGACTTTGTTGTGCTGGCATCCGGTGTGGTTGAAATCAGCCTCGGCGCTGCACTGATCGTTCTGCGTAAGCGCCGCGTCCAGGTGGGACTGATTGCGGCGGGGTTTTTCGTCCTGATTTTCCCCGGCAACATCTCGCAGTACGTGACCCGGACGGACGGGTTCGGCTTAGACACAGACCGCGCGCGCTTCGTGCGGTTGTTCTTTCAGCCAGTGCTGGTCGTGTGGGCGCTATGGTCCACCGGAGCGTGGAAGGAACTGCGGGCGGTGCTGCGCCGGGGCAACCGCCGGGGCTAGCAGCTCGCCGTCGTGATTTTGGTCCAGCCGCTGCGGCCCGCGGACACCGCCCGGCTGCGAGCGCACAGAGCGGTGCCCTGCCCGGAGTCTTCCCGAGCAGGACACCGTCCCTTGGGTTACTGACTTATCTCAACGTCGGATCAACAGCCGACCGGCGGTCACCAGAAGTGCGCTACGTCCACTATCAGCCGCGATCCGGAGCCCGGGCCATCCAGGGTGAAGTACCCGGAACGGAAGCCGTGCACGGACACCGAGTCCGATAGTTGTGTAGCCTTCAAAGCTGCCTGCGGACGCCACCTGCCGGAAAGTCTGGTAAGCAGCAACGTTCGACAGTTCGGCCTTGTTCGCCGGGCTGTACGTGGCCTTGCCAGTCTCGCTGTTGTAGGAAGGCGCGGTCACAGTTATCTGAAGGAACGCCTTACCCCGCAGAGGAACCTTGAATCCAGAACCGTCCTGCGTTACGTTGCCGACGTACCGTGCGGTGTAGCCCTTCACAGGGCCGTTGAGATCAACCACCATCCGGTCGAAGCAGTAATGCCGCCCCGTCCGAACATTGGTGACGGATGCGGCGCTCATCGTCCGGTTTGTTTCAGCCAGCGACCCCCAGGCGAGTCCGCAATACGATGTGGTTGCCGAGGCGGGCCCCGGAGCCAGGAAACCCAATCCCACAGCCATCAGAATGACTGTCAGCCACGTGTGAATCTTTTTCATTGTGGGCCACCCTTCGAGTGATTAGGTAGCTCAAGCGTAGGAGCCTCCAGGGCCTTTAAGCAGGGTTGTGGCCGCTTCGGCGCGGAACCGTTAAATGCGGCTTTCGCCGGTCACGCCGGAGTAATTCAGCGGTGCATTTGCGGCCGAAAGAAACCCTATTAACACCATTTCTGCACCCCATCGTTATGCGTGATAACGACGCCGGCATGGCGTCACCGGGCGTTCCGCGCAGGCACCCGCGAAAACGCAAATGCCCCGTCCGGCCGGGGGCCTGACGGGGCAATTAGCACGCTGCGGAGCGTGGAAACTTTCAGCCTTCACACTCGATGCAGTACTTCATGCCGTTCTTTTCGCGAGCCACCTGGGAGCGGTGGCGGACCAGGAAGCATGATGAGCACGTGAACTCATCGGACTGCTCAGGAACAACAACAACGGTCAGCTCTTCGCCGGAGAGATCGGCGCCGGGCAGGTCAATGCCCTCAGCCGTATCGTTCTCCTCGACGTCGATGACTGCGGTCTGGGCATTGGCGCCGCGGGATGCCTGCAAAGCCTCCAGCGACTCGGCGGAAGACTCGTCATCCGTCTTGCGTGGAGCGTCGTAATCGGTAGCCATAACGGGGTTCACTTTCGTTGCTGCGCGGCACCATTTCAGGCGCCTCAGTGAAGCAGTTTAGGTCATAGGGCGGGTAGTTAAGCAATAGCCTGTGAAACCGGCGAGATTCTTCGGACCGGCGCGGGGTTAGGCTGCAATGGCCAGCATTCCATGTTGAACATGTAGGAGGCATCATGGCCGCCAAGCTCAACCGCAAAGCATTGACCCACGCGCGCAAGCTCATCGAGAGCGGAAAAGTTGAACGCGATGTCCGCGATGACTGGAGCGAACACGCTCCCTCTGCCGACGACGAGAATGTGTATATCGATAAGCACGGCTTCGCTGCGTTCGCCGAATGGCATCTGGGCCGGGACGACGACCAATCCGAAGGCACCAAGGGCAGCGTCAGTTTTCCGTTCGGCGACTTCAAGAAGGTCCACCGCTGCGCCGTGATCTCGCTGGAAAGCCGGGCGGCCCAGCACGGCCACGATGATATCCGGGACGCCGCCAAGAAGCTGCTGGAACTGATCGATTCGGAGTGACGGAGGACACCGGATTTCAGCCCAGACGTTGAGCGAACTCCGGACCTGGATCAGCGCTACGGGATCTCCATCGGCCGGACTGGCGCCCGCAGCCAGGCGTTGAAGAAATTGTCCAGCTGTTCGCCCGAGGCTTCTTCCATCACGGCCTGGAAGTCCCCGGTGGTGGCCGACGAGTCGTCGTAGCGGGTCAGCCACAGCCTTGCGCCCTCGAAGAATGCCTCGTCGCCGACCTTGACACGCAGTGCGTGCAGGGCTGCCGCTCCACGCTGGTAGATCTGAGCCACGAATAAGTTGTCCCGGCCAGGATCAGTGATGTCCAGCCCCCAGCGTTTGTTGGAGTCCAGGGATTCGACGGTGTTGGCGAATTGCTTCGCCACCGTTGAGGTTCGTCGGTGTTCTGCCCACAGCCACTCCACGTAGGTGGCCCAGCCCTCGTTGAGCCAGATGTGCTGCCAGTCTGCCGGGCTGACGGCGTTGCCGAACCACTGGTGCGCCAGTTCGTGCACCACGGTGGGTTCGTCGGCGACTCCTGAGTAGACCGGCCGCGTCTGCGCCTCCAGGGCGTAGTCGACCGAGTCGTCGTCGACAATCGCACCGAATGCCTCGAACGGGTACCTTCCAAACAGCTTCTCCAGGAACGAGATCATGTCCGGCTGCAGGGCGAGTGCAGCATTGGTGTCCACCAGCGCCTGGCCGGCCACGTCAGCGTCGATGGCGTTGATGATGGGCAGCCGCCGGGGCCCGGTGTCGTACGACAGGACGAAGTCGCCAACGCTTGCCGTTGACAGGTAGCTGGCCATGGGGTCCGCAGCGTCCCAGGTCCACGTCGTCCACCCTGCCTTGGTGCGCGGCCGGCCGACAGGCAGGCCGTTGGCCACGGCAGTCTTGCCCTCGGGCACCGCGATGCTGAACGTATAGGTCGCCTTATCCTCGGGATCGTCATTCACGGGGTACCAGGTGGAAGCCCCGTCGGGCTCGTTGACCACCAGCGCACCGTCCGGTGTGGTGACCCACCCATAGAGCGCCCCGGTGGTATCCGCCGGACGGCCAGTGACACCACCGTATTCGACTACGATCGTGGCAACCTGCCCTGCTTCCAGTTCCGGCCGCAACCCGATGGTGAGTTCCCAGACGCGATTAGCGACATTCTGCACCTGCCACCATTCGGAGGCGCCGTCGTCGTGCGTTTTCCCGTGCTTGGCACCCTTGCCATCGACGCTGACAGCCGTAACTTCCAGGCCGCGCAGGTCGAAGTTGAGCGTTTCCAGGTCCTCCGTGGCACGAAGGGTGACGGTGGCTACGCCGCTGAGGCTGCCTTGAAGAACAGCTGGATCCGACGGCGGCGCGTAGCGGAGGTCGAGGTCGTAGTGGAGTACGTCGTAGCCGCCATTGCCGGCGTAGGGAAAGTACTCGTCACCGCTGCCGGGTGCGCCTGCTGCAGAACGCGGCCCGTTGTGGCCGGGTGCCGCCTGCGCGGCGGAGCCTAGGCCCGGGAGGCTGGCCGTCACAAGCACAACCACCAGTACTGCGCTGCGCGAGCGCCCCGTGGAGCTGCTGAGCTTTATGGATCTGCTGAACCAAGCAAACGCGTCGGACAACGGCGCACGGAAAAAACGCCTCAAAGTGATCATCGTGGTGCTCCTGAGGGCGGCCGAAACCACCAAGGTTCTCGCCGAAAAATCTGCACGGGCAGTGAAGTTGGGTGCCTTTGCGGCGACGAGACCGATACCAGCGGCGCTAAGCGCCGCACCCCACAGTAAAAAGCAATCTAGGCTGCCCCGCCGGCCCTGTCAACGCTTCGCACCGGCTCGAGTCAATACACGGATAGGAAGGAGATGACGCGCAGTAGCCGCGTGCGGGATTCCACGCGCCAAGACCGTATCGGAGCCTCCTGTCGGATTCGAACCGACGACTTATGACCACCTCCCTTGGCGTTGATTGGGGTGAGTAACTATTCTTGGGCTGCGGCCGAGGGCTTCCCATATTTGCTGTACCCTGCGCCAGTCCACGGCGGGCGTGAATCAGGCGAAATTCTCAATCTACGGGAATCCCTTTGGTATTCGAGAGAGGCCCCCGTCACACTCGAAGCATGAATTCTTCACCACGCCCCACCCTCGTCGTCACCGGGACGCTCCGCCTTCCCAACGGCAGCTACGGCCAGGGCTCGGTATGGATCTCAGGCGAGACCATTGACCGTGTCACCTCCGGCTCCCCGAGGAGCGAAGCCGAGCTCGACGGCGCCCGCCACATCGACGTCGGCGACGCCTACGTCCTCCCCGGCGCGATCGACGCCCACGTCCACTGCTACTCCCACGAGGGCGAGGGTATGCTCGCTGCGACCCGCTCCGCTGCGGCGGGCGGAGTCACGACCATCGTCGAGATGCCCTTCGACCGGACCGGCCCCGTCCGGGACGCGGGCCTCGTCAACCGAAAGCGCGAAATCATCACGCGTGAGGCCGTCACCGACGTCGCCCTCATGGGCACGCTCTGGCCGGGCGGCGGGTGGCGAGAGGCTGAACCGATGGCGGAGGCCGGAGTAGTGGGCTACAAGGTCTCGCTCTACCACACAGACACGAACCGCTTCCCGCGAGTCGACGACGCCGAACTGCTCAACATCATGGCTGCCACCACGGACGTCAAGCGCACTCTGGCCGTGCATGCCGAGAACAACGAGATCGTCCAGCACCTCCAGCGCGTTGAGCGCGAGTCGAACCCCCTCGACCCACTCACCCACGTGCGGACCCGCCCCCCGGTCTCCGAGTCCCTCGGCGTCCTGACAGCGATGGAGATCGCCCACGACCGCGGCACACGCCTGCACCTGTGCCACATGTCCATCCCCCGCGCGGTCAAGCTCGCGGCCTGGTGGAACGAGGACGGCGCCGACATCTCCCTGGAGACGTGCCCGCACTACCTCACGTTCACTGCGGACGACATGCACGCCCAGGGCGCCCGCCTCAAGATCAACCCGCCGTTGCGGGACCGTGAGAGTGTGGAAGGCCTCTGGCAAGGGATCGGCGACGGGCTCGTCCCCATCATCTCCTCTGACCACGCCCCGTGGCCCCTGTCGATGAAGTCCCACGAACACATCCTCGAGAACGCCTCAGGCGCACCCGGCGTCGAGACCCTCGTCAACGTCACCCTCGGAGGGGCCCTCAAGCGGAGCCAGGACCCTGCCACCTACTTCCACAACGCCGTCGCCGCTCTCACGTCCGGGCCGGCGGACCGGTTCGGCATCGGCGACCGCAAAGGCCGCCTCGAGCCGGGCTTCGATGCGGACCTCATGGTATTCCGCCCCGACACCGGCTACACCGTCGAGGACGACGCAATGCACTCCAACGCCGGCTGGACCCCGTACTCGGGCATGCGCCCGGGAGGGTTCGTCGAAAAAACGTTCCTGCGCGGCCGCCTCATCTGGGATTCCGCCAGCGGCGAGCTCGGCCAGGCCGGCTACGGCCGCCATGTGACCCGGGCATAACCATGGACAGCGAACTGGAGAGGATCCTCGCGACTGGCCAGGAGGGATCGTCGATCCTGGCCCGTGGCTTGGGATTCCTTCACCTCGTAGCCGCTTCGAGCGGAGCGAGCGTGAAGGAGCTCTCCGAGCGAGCAGGGCTGCCGCTGGCCACAACCTACCGGATCGTGAACCAGCTCCGCGAGGCCGGGTTCGTCGTCGAGTACGACGGCCGCATCCACGCCGGCGCCGCCATGGCACCGGCCTCCACGGAGGGCCCACACCTCGTGGACTACGCCCGTCCGGCACTAATCCGGGCGGCACGGGCCACGGGCATCACGGCGGTCCTCACCGTCCGCGTCCACACTCTTGCTTTGTGCCTCGACGTTGTCCCGGCGGGGACCTCGGGTGCCCCGGTCTTCCGGATCGGCGCGACCCGGACCCTCTATGCCGGAGCGAGCGCGACACCGCTGCTCGCCTTCGCGGCGCCTGCAGTGGTCTCCAACGTTCTCGCCTCAGGTATCAAGCGATACACCGCCGCGACGCCAACGGCGGAGGCTCTTCCGGCAAAACTGGCAGAAATCCGCCAGCGCGGCTACGACCTCTCCCATGGTGAGATCCAGCCGCTCTGGACGGCCCTGGGCCTGCCCGTGTTCGACCGGGGCAGCGTCTTCTGCTGCCTCTCGCTCACAGGGCCTTCCGCCCAGTTCGCCGACGTCGACCCCCTCCTGGCGACCCTCCGAGAAGCCGCGGATCACCTCACGAAGCACCTCCCGGCGTCGTCCGACGGCCTGCCGTGGAACGCCACCGACCCCACCGAAACCGGAGACTGATCATGACCCAGACGCTCATCGAGCCGGACGCCCAATCCGTCGAGGCGGCAATCGCCGACCTCGCCGGCTACGTCGACTCCACCCAGGACGGATGGACGCGGCAGGTCTTCAGCGACCCCTATCGCGCCTCCCGCGAGTTCGTCGCCAAGCGGATGCGCGACGCCGGCCTGGAGGTCACGCACGATGCCGGCGGGAACATCGTGGGTCGCCTCCCCGGCCGCGCATCCGCGGCCGGGCTGGCCCTCAAACCGATCATGACCGGGTCCCACACCGACACGGTCCGCGGCGGCGGACGGTTCGACGGGATCGTCGGAGTGCTCGGCGCGATCGAAGCCGTCGAGGCACTGCGCCGCGCAGGCCTTGCCCTCAACCGCGACCTCTACGTGGTGGACTTCCTCGGCGAGGAGCCGAACGAGTTCGGCATCTCCTGCGTCGGCTCCCGCTCGATCGCCGGCATCCTCCTTCCCGAGCACCTGGACATGACCGGCGCGAACGGGCAGAGCATGGGCAACACCCTTACTGCCGTGGGCCTCGACGCGCAGGCTGCCCTTAAAAACGCGTGGGCGCCGGGCTCGCTGCACGCGTACATCGAACTGCACATCGAGCAGGGGCCACTGCTTGAGCAATCAGGTCACGAGATCGGAGTCGTGACCGCGATCGCGGGCATCGACCGGCTCATGGCGAAGTTCATCGGCCGCTCCGACCATGCGGGCGCGACCCCAATGGACGCGCGCCTCGACGCGCTCACTGCCGCCGCGGCGGCCGTGCTCACGATCGAGCGCGAGGGCTGCGGGGCGCCGGTGCACGGCGTCGCGACCACGGGACGCATCGAATCCTATCCGGGCTCGTTCAACGTGGTCCCGTCCGAGGCGCGACTGTGGGCCGAGCTCCGCTCCACGGATTCGGAGTGGCTTTCCGGGGCCAAGGGTCGGCTCGCCCAGGAGATCGGCCTCGAAGCGGACCGCCGCGGCGTGTCACACATGATCGAGTGGCTCACGGACCAGGACGCCGTCCCCACGGCGCCTGCGATCCGGGACGTCATCGCAACCAGCGCCGACCGACTCGGCCACACTTGGTCGCCCGTCCCGTCCGGGGCCGGGCACGACGCGGCCCACATGGTCCACCTCGGACCCATGGGCATGATCTTCATCCCCTCCACCGGCGGGCGGAGCCACTGCGCTGAGGAATTCACGCCCACCGCCGACATCGTGCGCGGCATCCGCGTCCTTGCAGAGACCCTGTCCGAGCTGGACCGCGCCGAGAGCCTTGCCGTCTGAGCGGCGCAGGTCACCCATTTTCCCCTTATCCTGTTTACAACACATCCCCCAAGGACCCCCCTATGTCCAAGACCCTCCCATCTAATCCAAACCCCATCACGGGCCGACCGAAGCCCGCGGGCTCCGCCAAGCCCGGCAAGGATCCACTGCGCAAGGTCGTTATTGCCGCTGCCGCCGGTAACGCCCTTGAGTGGTTCGACTTCTCGAGCTACGCGTTCTTCGCCTCATACATCAGCGTCAACTTCTTCATGCAGGGCGACTCCTCGTCCGGTCTTATCGCGACGTTCCTCGTCTTCGCGGTCGGGTTCCTCGCCCGCCCGCTCGGCGCGATCGTCCTCGGCTCCTATGGCGACACGCACGGCCGCAAGGCCACGCTGACCCTGACGGTTTCGCTGATGGCCGTAGGCACGTTCATCATCGGCTTCGCCCCGCCGTTCTGGGCGATCGGCATCGGCGCCCCCATCCTCCTGCTCGTCGGGCGGTTGTTCCAGGGCTTCTCCGCGGGCGGCGAGATCGGCGGCGCTACCGCGTACCTCGTCGAGAAGGCCCCGGTGGAGCGGCGTGCCGGCCTTACCGGCTGGCTGCAGGGCTCGATGGGCCTCGCCAACGCAATGTCAGCACTCATCGGCGTCGTCATCACATCCACGTTCTCGCAGAGCGAGCTCACGGAGTGGGCATGGCGCATCCCGTTCTTCATCGGACTCCTGATCGTCCCGGTCGCGGTGTACATCCGCAAGCAACTGGACGAGACCGAGGAATTCCTCAGCATGAAGGAGTCGATGGGCGCGGAGAAGCGCTCACCGATCCGCGAGCTCTTCCGGCACTACCCGAAGCAGCTCGTCGTCGCCGCGCTCATGGCCATCCTGTGGACCGTGAGTGTCTACGCACTCGTCATCTACGCGCCCACGTATTACTCGTCCAAGACCGTGGACCTCGGATTCACGCCGAACGAGGCGTTCTGGGCCTCGCTCGTGGGCAACTTGTTCATGATCTTCGCATGCGTCTACGCAGGCCGCCTCGCCGACAGGTTCGGCACCGAACGCACCTTGCGGTGGATGACGTGGCTGCTGATCGCCGTGCCCGTGCCCGCCCTCTTAGTGCTGCACGCGGTCCCGACGCTGCCGGTGCTCATCGTGGTCCACATCGTGCTGTGCATCGCGGTCTCCGGCTTCGCGGGCATCATCCCCTCTGCCCTCGCCCGCGTGTTCCCAGCGAAGGTCCGCTCGACCGGAACATCATTCTCCTACAACATCGCGGCGATCTTCTTCGCCGGCTTCACCCCGGCGCTCATGACCTGGGCCGTGCAAATCACCTCGTTCGCGACGGGCATCTACGTGGTCCTCGCCGGGCTCGTAGCCCTCGCGACACTCCCGGCCTTCCTCCGGCTCATCGCCAAGCAGGAGGCGGAATCCACGATCGCCATCGCCGCCGGGTGAGTTTCGACGGACCGAGTACACCGCACCTGGGCACGTAGACGCACGACGCCGGTGGCTCGCCTTATCGAAGGCGAGCCACCGGCGTCACTCGTTCCCATTGGCGCATCCGGGGATGAGTATCCGCTGTCGGAGCGCAGTGCATTGACGCGATCCGATCACTCAGCCGGGCCAATCCATGCCGCCTCCGCTTGAAGTCGAGTGACCCAATAGCTGGAATATTCGCGAACGGGCTCTGCGAGTGAAGAGTAGCCGTGGCACTCCGGCCCCCCTCACGCATCTGGACATGAATCTCGCACTCAATCTCGGGTGGAAAGAAGAGTCCCCGCACGTTGATTAGGGTGAGTAAAAGGTGAGTCATGTGGGGGAATCGCCTTCTCCCGGCTGCCAACGGCAGTAACCCCGCAGGTCAGCGCCTTGTTGGGTCGGCAGGATGATTCGGACCGAAGATGTCGCCCGTACTTCCTAATACATCCGCCCGCTCTGCGTAAGCGGCATCTGAACTTTAAATCGCTGGTCAGGACCTTTTTTAGCCCAACGGACGTGTTGGAACCGTCATAAACGCTCCAGATCCTGAATGAAATCTGGTCCTGCGCGTCTTGAGCTCCGGAATGAAACCGCAGGTCAGAGCCACAACTGGAGCCTCCTGTCGGATTCGAACCGACGACCCCCGCTTTACAAGAGCGGTGCTCTGGCCAACTGAGCTAAGGAGGCGCACCCAAAGAAGGGCGTGCGCCTGAACGGCGCTAGATAAGGTTAGCCCAAGTCCGCCCGCTGGTAAAAATGGGGCAGACCCGGCCCGCAAGAGAACACAAAAAGGCCCGGCCCCGGAGCGAATCCGGAACCGGGCCATAGAGCTATACCGGCAGAGGCTAAACCAGGTCAGCCCTTAGCGGCGATCGCTGCCTGCAGGAAATCGGGGAACGGCGTCTGGGCGCTGGCGCCCTTGCCCCACTGCTGGCCGTCAACGAACACGGTGGGTGTGCCGGTGACGCCGATCGCAGCGGCCTGCTTGGTAGTGAACTTCACGAACGGGCGGTACGTCTTCTCGTCGATGCACTTGTCAATGGGCTTGGCGCCGACGTCCGTGGCCATCTTCTTCAAGTCATTGTCGGAGATGCCCGCGCCGCCTTCGGCAGGCTGGTTGGCGAACAGCGAGTCAACGAATTCCGCATACTTTTCCGGGGACTCATTCACAACACATGCCGCGGCGTTGGCTGCCCGCGAGGAGTAGTTGGTCGAGGACCGGCTGTCCAGGAAGCCGAGGGCCCGGTACTCCACGGAGATCTTGCCCTCGTTGCGCAAGGTGGTCAGCTGCTCGTTGTACTGCGCTTCGAAGTTCTTGCAGACCGGGCAGATGAAGTCAATGTAGAGGACCACCTTGACGGGCTTGCCGGCTTCAGCCTCAGCGCCGGGGGCCACGATTTCCGCCGGGGCAGTCTGCGGCGGCTCTCCCACGGAAGCGGCGTCGACGGTGCCTGGTGCCAGCTTGGCGACCTCGGCATTGGCAAGCAGCGTAATGCCGCCGTTGGCGTTTCCGTTGGCCGGAGTCGGGTCCCTGGTCAGCAACGGGAGCGTTCTGCTGCATGCTTGTGGTCACCACAAGGGCCACTACCGCGAGGATGGCCACAACGGCCACCACAATGCCCCAGCCGATCAGCAGCTTATTGCGCTTGTCCTTCTTCTGCTGGGCTTCGCGGATCAGGCGGGCCTTCTCGCGCGCCTCCGAGGTTCGCTCAGCTTTGGACTTCCGTACATCATTTGCGGGGCTCATGTGTTCCTAGGATCGATCGACATAGGGGGACCACTCTGTGGCGACTCCACTCATTTTAGGGCAGAAACCTGAGAGCTTGCTGTTTCAAGTATTAGGCCAGAATACAAGGACGAATAGCCCCGATGATTCCATCCCATTAAGGTGGCTTAAAGGCACAAGCAACCCCAGGGGGCCGCAATGCAAACACCTGTCCAAGAAAAACCGACAGCCGTACCCGAACCCGGCACGGCCGCGCACGGACACAGGCCGGCCACTGAATACGACTTTATGGTGGTGTCCAACAGGCTGCCTGTTGACCGCACCACCCCAGGTGAGAGCGGCGACGACGGCTCCGGCTGGCGCCGCTCACCCGGCGGCCTGGTGACTGCACTGGCACCCATGATGACCAAGACCGACGGCGCTTGGGTGGGCTGGCACGGCGCCCCGGATGAAACGGTCAAGCCGTTCAGCCATGGCGGCATGGACCTCGTCCCGGTCCAGCTGAGCACCGACGACGTTGAGCTTTACTACGAGGGCTTCTCCAACGCCACCCTGTGGCCGCTGTACCACGACGTCATCGCCCCGCCGGAGTTCCACCGCACCTGGTGGGACGCCTACCGGAAGGTCAATCAAAGGTTCGCCGACGCCGTCGTACGCCATGCAGCCCAAGGCGCCACGGTGTGGGTCCAGGACTACCAGCTGCAGCTGGTTCCGCGGCTGCTGCGGGAGGCCCGGCCGGACCTGAGGATCGGCTTCTTCAACCACATCCCCTTCCCGCCGCCGGAAATCTTCGCCCAGCTGCCGTGGCGGAAGGCCATCATCGACGGCCTGATGGGCGCCGACCTGGTGGGCTTCCAGCGCCCCAGCGATGCCGGCAACTTCATGCGCTCCGCCCGGCGGTTCCTCGGCGCCAGCGTCAAGCAGCAGCAGGTGCACGTAAAAGGCCACGACGGCGAAATCACGCACATCGCCAGGGCCCAGGCCTTCCCCATCTCCATTGACGTGGCACACATCAGCGAACTGGCCCACAAGCCGGAAATCATCGAGCGTGCACGCCAGATCCGCCAGGACCTCGGCAACCCCAAAACCATCCTGCTCGGCGTTGACCGGCTCGATTACACCAAGGGCATCCGCCACCGGCTCAAGGCCTTCGAGGAACTCCTGAACGAGGGCAAGCTCACCGTCACGGACGCCACCCTCATCCAGGTGGCCAGCCCCAGCCGGGAACGGGTGGAGCAGTACCGGCTGCTGCGCGAGGAGATCGAGGGCACTGTCGGCCACATCAACGGCACGTACGACACCATCCAGAACACTGCCGTCCGCTACCTCCACCACAGTTATCCCGTGGAGGAGATGGTGGCGCTGTACCTCGCCGCCGACGTCATGCTGGTCACGGCCCTGCGGGACGGCATGAACCTCGTGGCCAAGGAGTACGTCACGGCCCGCAAGGACAACGACGGCGCCCTGGTGCTCAGCGAGTTTGCCGGCGCAGCGGACCAGCTGAAGCAGGCGCTGCTGATGAATCCGCACGACATTGACGGACTCAAGGACACGATTATGCACGCCGTGAACATGTCCCCGAAGGACGCAGCCCGCCGGATGCGGTCCATGCGCAAGCAGATCCTGGAGCACGACGTCGACCACTGGTCAGCCGACTTCCTGGCGGCCCTGAACGAGAAAGTTGTCCGCGATGACTCCTGACGCCCGCCCCGCCAAGGACCCGCTCACCCTGTCTCCGGAACTCCGGGAGGCCACCCGCCGGGTTGCCCAGACAGAACACCTGCTGGTGGCGCTGGACTTCGACGGCACCATCTCCCCGATCGTCGACCGGGCCGGCGACGCCCGCCCCCTTCCGCGCTCGGCCGCCGCCTTCGCCGGGCTGGCCGCCCTTCCGCGGACGACGACGGCACTCCTCTCCGGCCGCGCCCTCGCCAGCCTGCGTGCTGTGGCGTCGCCGCCGGTGGATACGCTGCTGATCGGCAGCCACGGCGCCGAAGCCTGGCTGGGCCCCGGCTCCGCGGAACTCACCCTGGATGAGAAGCCAGCGCCTGCTGCTCGCCGAAGTACGTGGCGTCCTCGAGGAAATCGTGGAGCAGGCACCGGGCACGCTCCTCGAAGACAAGCCCGCGGGAGTTGTCCTGCACACCCGCTTGGCGGAGGACGACGTTGCCGAGGACGCCGTGGCTGCGGCCCGTTCAGTGCTCCAGGACCGCAAGGGCGTATTCCTGAAGAACGGCAAGCGGGTGCTGGAAACTTCGGTGGTCAACGCCTCCAAGGGAGAAGGACTGACGTTCCTGCGCCAGATCACCGGGGCAACCGCGGTCCTTTTCGCAGGTGATGACGTCACAGACGAGGACGCCCTGTCACGCCTGGAAAGCGGGGACGTGGGCGTCAAGGTGGGCCTGGACTTCACCCAGGCCGAGTTTCGGGTGGAGGCGCCTGTCCACGTGGCAGAACTTCTTGAGCTGCTCCTGCAGGAGCGGAGCCTCGTGGTGGCTGAAGAAGCGCCCGGCACCCAGTAAGGCAGACGGGCATGTCCAACCTCACATGTGACCTCCGTAACATTTGCAACAATAAGCAACTGGTCTGACATACTCTTGGTTGTGATGTGACGCACAGAACCGTGCGGCGTCACGCGATACTCCTCGGCCTCGGCCGGGGAGTACACGGCTGCAATGCCGTGGATAACTGAATTACATGAACCATTCACTACGGATCGTCCGGCACGTACCTGCCGGTGAAGGGATTGATAACTGTGGCTACAGTTACTTTTGATAACGCTACGCGTCTGTACCCGGGCACAGAGAAGCCCGCTGTTGACAAGCTCAACATTGAAATCGCCGATGGCGAATTCCTGGTCCTCGTTGGACCCTCCGGTTGCGGCAAGTCCACCTCGCTGCGAATGCTCGCAGGCCTTGAGGATGTAAATGCCGGCCGGATCCTGATTGGCGACCGCGATGTCACCGACGTTCCGCCGAAGGACCGCGACATCGCGATGGTTTTCCAGAACTACGCGCTCTACCCGCACATGACTGTTGCGGACAACATGGGCTTCGCGTTGAAGATCGCCGGCGTTTCCAAGGAGGAGCGTGCCGAGCGCGTCCGTGAAGCTGCCAAGCTTCTTGACCTTGAGCCGTACCTGGACCGCAAGCCGAAGGCACTCTCCGGCGGTCAGCGCCAGCGTGTTGCCATGGGCCGCGCCATCGTGCGTAACCCGCAGGTGTTCCTCATGGACGAGCCGCTCTCCAACCTGGACGCCAAGCTCCGTGTCCAGACACGTACGCAGATCGCGTCCCTGACCCGCCGCCTGGGCGTCACCACCGTTTATGTCACCCACGACCAGGTCGAGGCCATGACCATGGGCGACCGCGTCGCGGTCCTCAAGGACGGCCTGCTGATGCAGGTTGACACCCCGCGCAACCTCTACGACAAGCCCAAGAACGTCTTCGTTGCCGGCTTCATCGGCTCCCCCGCCATGAACCTGCTGGAGCTCCCCGTCGTCGACGGCGGCGTCCAGTTCGGCGGAACGGTCTACCCCGTGCCGCGCAACGTCCTCGAAGAAGCACACGGCAGCACCGTCACCCTGGGCAGCCGTCCGGAAGACCTCGAGACCGCGCCGCAGGGCGAAGGCCTCAAGGTTGAAGTTGACGTTGTCGAAGAGCTCGGTGCCGACGCCTACGTTTACGGCCACACCACCCTGGACGGCAAGGACCACGACATCGTGGCACGCGTCGACGGCCGCCGCCCCCCGCTGAAGGGCGAGTCCATCTACGTCCGTCCGCAGTCGGGCCACGTGCACCTGTTCGACACCAAGACCGGCCTGCGCCTCGGCGACTGACCACCCCGGAGCCCTGAGCACCCGGTGATCGAGGCTCTCGAGATCCACTGAACGACGGCGGCCCTCCCCCACAGCGGGAGGGCCGCCGTCGTTCGTTTGCGCACTTTGCCCCTGGCCCCCTGAAGTACGGAAGAATTGACCCCATGAGCGATGAATACAATGCCCAGTGGCACGACGAGCCCACGGACTACGCGCAGGTCGGCAAACTGCCGCGGTTCGAGGCGGCGAGCGCGAAGGATGACAAGAACGTTGCCATCTCCAGCTCGCTCAACATCACCGCTGCGTCCGCGGATCCCGAGCTCCTGGACCTGCCCGTGGCACATCGCCCTGGAGGACTGGCCGGCGGAGAACCTGGCAGCGCTGCCCCGCGGTATCTCCCGGCATATCGTGCGTTTCGCGCACCTGGGCGGCTCCGTCATCGCCATCAAGGAAACGTCCGAGCACGTAGCCCGCCACGAATACCACATGCTCCGCAAGCTGGCCCGGCTGGATGTCCCCTGCGTGGTCCCGGTAGCGGTCATCACCGGCCGCACCACCTTGGACGGGCGCCCGCTGAACCCCGTGCTGGTCACCCGTCACCTGAAGTTTTCGATGCCGTACCGCGCCCTGTTCTCGCAGATGCTGCGCAAGGACACCCTGACCCGCCTCATCGACGCCCAGGCGCTGCTGATGGTCCGGCTCCACCTCATCGGCTTCTACTGGGGCGACGTATCGCTCTCCAACACGCTGTTCCGCCGCGACGCCGGCGCGTTCGCGGCCTACCTGGTGGACGCCGAAACCGGCGAGCTGTATCCCGACCTTTCCACCGGCCAGCGCGAGTACGACCTCGAGATCGCCCGGGTCAACATCGCCGGTGAGCTGATGGACCTCCTGGACGGCGGCCTCATCGAAGAGAAGGTGGACCCCGTGGCCACCAGCGAACTCATCATGGAAAGCTACCGCCGGCTCTGGGCAGAGCTGACCGAGAAGGAATCCTTCGAACTCGGCGAACGGTGGCGCGTGGCCGCCCGCATCCGGCGGCTCAACGAACTGGGGTTCGACGTCGAGGAATACGCCATCAAGACCACCCAGAACGGTTCCACCATCCAGCTCCAGCCCAAGGTGGTGGACGCGGGCCACCACATGCGGCGGCTGCTGCGGCTGACCGGCCTTGATGCCCAGGAAAACCAGGCCAGGCGCCTGCTCAATGACATGGACACCTTCCGGGCGGACAACAACCCCGAGATGGACGAGGAGTACAGCGCGCACTTGTGGGTCAGCCAGGTCTTCGAGCCGATTGTTCGCTCGATCCCCCGCGACCTGTCCCGCAAGCTTGAGCCGGCAGAGGCAGTCCACGAAGTCCTGGAGCACCGCTGGTACATGTCCGAGGAACAGGCCCGCCACATCCCGCTCGCCGAGGCTGTGCAGTCGTACATCGATTCCGTCCTGCGCCACCGCAGGGATGAGGCCGCCATCATGCTCAACCCGGACACCGGCATGCTCAAAATCCTCGAAGTCGAAACCGAGGAGTCCCGCTACGGCGCCGACGAATCCATCGACGAGTACCCGGACGTCGACGACTAGGAAGCTCCGGCCGCCGTCGCAGCACGGCTGTGTTAACACACTCCCAACCAGGTAGCAGCAGATGTCGTTATGAGCGCCCATAGAGACCTCTGCTGCTACCCAGTTTGGTGCGGGCAGCCTTTTAGATGGCCTTGCCCGGGTTCAGGATGCCGGCCGGGTCAAAGAGCTCCTTGATCCTGCGCTGGAGCTCCCTGACCGGCTCCGGCTGCTCCAGGCCCAGCCAGCGCAGTTTGTACTGGCCGATCCCATGCTCCCCGGTGATGGTGCCGCCCATTTCCAGTGCCGCATCGATGGAGGCATCCAGGGCAAGGTTCAGCCGGGCCATCGCGTCAGCGTCCACCGCACTGTCCTGGCGGTCAATCCAGAAGGTCGGGTGCAGGTTGCCGTCGCCGGCGTGCGCCACCACCTTCAGGCTCACACCATGCGTTGCCGCGAGGTCTTCCAACGCCGCCACGTAATCCACCAGGCGCGAGCGCGGCACGGCCACGTCCTCGCCTACGCGGTATTCATCGTCCACTTCCACGCCCCGGCTGTTCCGGCGCAGCTCCACAAGCTGCTCGGCTTCCGCCGTGGCCTCCGTGCTCACCGTTGCGCCGCCGGCGGCCAGGACCGAACGGACGACGTCGGCCTCCGCCGCAGCGCCGAAACCATCGGTCTGGATCAGGAGCAGCGACCGTCCCCGTGAGCTCAGGTCCGAGCCGTGGATTTCGTCCAACTGGGCGAGCGTGCCGCCGTCGAGCAGTTCCATGATGGCCGGCTGAACGCGGGCCCGGCCCACCGCCAGGACCCCCGCCGCGGCCTGCCTGAAGTCAGGGTAGAACGCGGCAATGGTGTGCACGTCGCGGGGCAGGTACTTAAGCCGCACGGTCGCCCCCACCACGATCCCCAGGGTGCCCTCGGAACCAACGAACAGCCCCGTCAGGTCATAGCCGGCAACACCCTTGAACGTCTGGTGGCCGGTGTGGATCAGGGACCCGTCGGCCAGCACCACGTCCAGCGCCAGGACGGAGTCCCTGGTCACGCCATACTTTGCGCAGCGCAGTCCCCCGGCGTTCGTGGCAACGTTGCCGCCGATGGTGGAGGAGCGGAAGCTCGCCGGATCCGGTGCGTACATCAGGCCGTGCGCGGCGGCGGCTTCGTTGAGGGCTGCGTTGATAACGCCGGGTTCGACGACGGCGGTCTCGTCGTCGGGGTTCAGGTCAAGGATGCGGTTCATCCGTTCCAGCGACAGGACGACGCTGTTCGGGCTCGCGTGCGCGCCACCGGAAACGCCGGTCCCGGCTCCGCGGGCCACCACCGAGACCCCTTGCGCGCCGCACAGCCTGACCACGGCCTGGACATCCGCCACCGATCCCGCGAAGACCACGGCTTCGGGCAACTGGAAATCCAGGACGGGGGCCTGGTCCACGGCATACCGGGCCAGCACCGCTTCGTCCGTGCTGACCTGCGCTGCACCGAGGGCACCCACCAGCTCTTCAACCAAGCTGCCCACGCAGCCTCCTGTCGTCGTCGTCATTCTTCCCAGTCTATTGCTGCGCTGGAGTTTCCTACCTCACAAACCACCAGACTGTAAACGCTTCCAAGCAATGTCGACCCCAACTTGTTTTACTCGTGAGTAACGATTGAATTTATTCGTGGAAGCGCTTGCAGTCGGGGCCTCATCCGGGTCTAAGCTGTCCTGCATGTCAGTAGATACAGCGTTCGCCTCCACCGCCCCGCTGATGGGCCGGCTGTCCCTTATCCACGAGGCCAGCAACGCCCCCGGCTGGTGGCGTTCGGCCGTCATCTACCAGGTGTACCCGCGGTCCTTCCGCGACTATAACGGCGACGGCATCGGCGATCTTGCCGGCATCACGGCAGAACTGCCCCATCTGGCCGACCTGGACGTGGACGCCGTCTGGCTGTCCCCGTTCTATAAGTCGCCACAACGCGACGCCGGGTATGACGTCAGCGACTACTGTGATGTCGACCCGATTTTCGGTACCCTGCTGGACTTCGACATCCTGATGGCCGAGGCCAACCGCCTGGGCGTGCGGGTGATCGTGGATCTGGTGCCAAACCACTGCTCTGACCAGCATGTGGCGTTCCAGGCCGCCCTCGCCGCGCCGGCAGGAAGCCCCGAGCGGGACATGTTCATCTTCCGCGATGGCAGCGGGCCTGACGGCAGCGAACCGCCCAACAACTGGCAGTCGCATTTCGGCGGACCGGCGTGGACCAGGATCACCGGCCCCGACGGCCAGCCGGGCCAGTGGTACCTGCACCTGTTTGATTCCTCCCAGCCCGACTTCAACTGGGACAACCCGGCCGTACACGCCGAGTTTGAACGGGTGCTCCGTTTCTGGCTGGACCGCGGCGTCTCCGGTTTCCGCGTGGACGTTGCGCATGCCCTGGTCAAAGCCCCGGGATTGCCGGCCTGGGGCGGACGGGCCGACGGCGGCAGCTCGGACGGCTTCCCCGGCCACGAGGCTCCGATGTTCGGCCAGCCGGCCGTGCACGACATCTACCGGGCCTGGCGAAGGATCCTTGACCAGTACGGGCCGGACAGGATCCTGTGCGCAGAGGCAGGCGTGGACCTCCACCGTCTTGCACACTGGGTCCGGCCCGACGAAATGCACCAGGCCTTCAACTTCCCGTACCTGCACGCCGGACTGGATGTGCTACCGGCTCCGGGGCGTCATCACTGACTCCCTGACCGTCCTGAACGGCGTCGGCGCACCCAGCACGTGGGTTCTGTCCAACCACGACGTCGTCCGGCATGCATCACGCTTCGGCTACAACGGCCAGGGCCCGCGCGAAGGCGACGGCATTGGCCCGGCCGATCCCCAGCCGGACACGGACCTCGGCCGGCGGCGGGCAGCGGCCGCCTCGATGTTTATGCTCGGCCTGCCGGGCGCCGCCTACCTGTATCAGGGGGAGGAACTCGGCCTGCCGGACGGCACTGACATCCCGGAGAACCTGCGGCAGGACCCCACGTTCGCGCGCACCGGCGGCGAACGGCTGGGCCGCGACGGCTGCCGCGTTCCCTTGCCGTGGCGGTCCGCTGAACGGCATCTGGGCTTTGGCGACGGCGACGATCCCTGGCTCCCCCTCCCGGCGAGCTTCACCGAACTGGCACGGGACGCCCAGGCCGCATCGCCGTCGTCGCACCTTAACCTCTACCGGAGCATGCTGGCCCTGCGCCGCGAACTGGGGCTCGGCAGCGGATCCCTGGCATGGGCCGAGGACTGGTGCAGCGGCTCGTCCCTGGCCTACGTCAACGGCGCTACGCTGGTGATCATGAACCTCAACCACGAGCCCCTGGAGCTGCCCGCCGGCCGCGTCCTCCTGCGGAGCGCAGGGCCGGATGCCGGCCACTACCTGGCCTCGGGAGCAACCGCATGGCTGCGGATTGACGGAGGCGGCGCAGAATAGTGGGACTCGCAGGCATCAAGGACGTTGCCGACCGCGCCGGGCTGTCCATCGCCACGGTTTCGCGGGCGCTCAGCGGCAAGGCGAACGTGTCACCCAAGAGCCGGCAGCTGGCCAAGGCAGCAGCCGATGAGCTGGGCTTCGTCCCCTCGTACCATGCCTCCAGCCTCGCCTCAGGCCGGAACCACAATGTGGGGCTGGTGGTCCCCTCCGTCCACCGCTGGTACTTTTCATCGGTGGTGGAGGGCGTGTCCGGCGCGCTGCTCGACGCCGGCTATGACCTCACGCTCTACAACGTGGGCGACGAACCGGAACGCCGCCAGAGCGTCCTGAACGACTTCCTGCTCCGTAAGCGGCTGGACGCCGTGATCGCCGTGGCACTGGTCCTCAGCGAGGCTGAAATCCAGCAACTCCTGGCCATCCACCGCCCCATCGTGGGCATCGGCGGTGCGCTGGCCGGCGCCTCCACCATCCGGATTGATGACGCTCGCCTGGCGCGGACAGCCACCGAACACCTCATCGGGCTGGGCCATACGCGCATCGCACACATCACGGGGGACGGTGAGCTGAACCGGGACTTCAAGCTTCCGGGAATCCGCCGGGCCGGCTTCGAGGCGGCGATGGCAGCCGCCGGCCATCGTGTCCGCCCGGAGTGGACGGTCTCGGCGGACTTCACCATCCAGGGCGCTTATGCCAGTGCCCGCACGCTCCTCGCCACCGCGGCTGAGCGGCCCACCGCCGTTTTTGCTGCCTCCGACGAAATGGCCATCGGAACCATCCTGGCCGCGCGCGACTTCGGACTCCGCGTGCCGCAGGATCTCTCCGTGATCGGCATGGACGGGCACGAACTCGGCGAGGTGGTTGGCCTGACCACCATCAACCAGGACCCCCGGGGGCAAGGAGCGCTGGCCGCGCGGCTGCTGCTGGAAACGCTCGACGCCGGCGCGAAGCCGCGTACCAAGGGCGCGCCACCGGCGCCGGAGGCCACGGACAGGGAGTACCCCACCGAGTTCCTGGTCAGGTCCAGCACGGCGGTCCCGCCCGTCTGAGGTTGCAGGCTACCGCGGCTACGAACCCGGCCCGCCCATAAAGCGCACGAACCGGTCCAGAACGGCTGGCCAGCTCCCGGCGGAGGCTGCCCTGGTTGCCGAGGGATCCTCGGCACCTTCCCAGCCGTCATGAACCAGCCGAACCTCAGTACCCTCCGGGACGGCCCTGAACGCTACCCGCAGCTCGGTGGACCACAATGCGGTGGTTCCCGGGTACCAGGAAGCGTGGAAGGACAGGGGCGGCTGCCAGTCGTCGAGGCTTCCCCAGACGGCGGTCCTGCCATCATCAGCGGTTTCCAGAATGAGGATGTCCTCGAATTCGACGTAGGAGCCAGCACCGAACACACTGTTGGATTCCATCGGCCACCACAAATGCGTGTGGTCCGTGAACCCGGCAAAGGCCTGCGCTACCGGCCCGGGCACTGTCACCGTGCAGACGACAGGCTCCAGGCTCTCTGTGGGCTCAGCGCGGCCAGCCAGGGCATCTTCCGAGTGACTGAAAAGGTTCTCCATGGACGTCAACTCTACGCGGCCTGCTTCCAAC
>CAVUHH010000022.1:0-20134 GCA_963741285.1 uncultured Actinomycetota bacterium | reverse complement strand
CGAACGCCAGCTGCCGCGGATTCTCCTGACCCTCGGCCAGTGCCACGCCTTCCGGAAGAGTGGATTCATCCAGTTCCACCTCATACGTGCCTGACTTCGGCACGCCGATGGTCCACGACCCGTTGGCGTTCGAGGTGGTGGAACCCTCGAAGCCTTCACCGGAAACACTGATTTTGACCTCAGCGAGTGGGGCCCCCGCGTTACGCAGGAACCCGCTGATGCTGAAAGGAGATGTGGTCGCCGACGGGGATGGTGCCGGAGACGGGGAAGTGGCCTGTGACGCCGGAGCGACGATGAGCAGGATCGCCAGGACTGAGCCAAGGATGGCTCCAATCACTGTCAGCAATCCCAGCTGCCGTCGGTGCGGCGGGCCTTTGGGTGTACTTCTCAAATTGAAAAACCTCCACTTGGGGGGTGGCCAGGGTGCGCCCTTGCAACCGCTGCAAACGTCACGGGACGGATGGCACCGCTTTCTGCAGGTTTGGGACCTGATTGTGATATCCGTCACCGTGTGTGGCCTATGTTACAGCTCGTCAGCGCCAAATTTACGGTGTGGGGAGGCTGGTACGGTCGCGATCGCATAACAACTGCGACTCCGCCCTTGCTCTTCGCTAAAGTGTCCGCCAAGAAACTTCTGATGTTCAGCAGTGCTCCTTATGGGTCGGATGGCCGCCGCCCGGATTGGCCGTCCGCCGGCGGACTGCCCGGATGCATCACGGTTCCATTTCGGCGCCCTGGATGGGGGAACTTATTGGAGCGCACGGGCGTAGATATTGGTAGCGTGGTTTGTAATTCACGACTCAACCCTTTACTTGGAGGACACCAGCAATGGCACTTGGCGGAAACCCGATCTTCAACGGAAAGAATTTCCGTGGAGCAACGCAGGCGCCGCCTGTCCCGCAGGGGCCCTATGGACAGGCTCCCTACGGACGCGCGCCCGCAATGGACCTGGACGGCCAGGCCGGCTATTCCCAGCAGACCAGCGAACAGCTTCAGTACATCTACGACCAGCCGTCCGCGGGTCCCGCAGACACTGGCCGGATGACCTATGACGACGTCATTGTCAAAACCGCTGCCTGCATTGCTGTTGTGGTGGCGGGTGCTGCAGTCACTCTGTTCGTCAGCATGGGCCTCGCAAGCATCCTGATGATCGTCGGTGCAATCGGCGGATTTGTCCTGGCCCTGGTGAACACCTTCAAGAAGCAGCCCTCGCCGGCGCTGATCCTCGCCTATGCGGGCCTGGAAGGTCTCTTCCTCGGGGGACTGACCCGCATCCTGGACGCCCAGTTCCCGGGCGTAGGCCTGCAGGCCGTCATCGGTACGCTGTCGGTGTTTGCGGTGACACTGGTGCTGTTCAAGAGCGGCAAGGTACGGGCTACGCCCAAGGCCATGCGCTTCTTCATGATTGCGATCATCGGCTACGCAGTCTTCGCGCTGATCAACATGGTCATGATGATGACTGGTGCTGTGCAGGAGCCATTCGGACTGCGCACCAGCGTTGAGATCATGGGCATCCCGCTGGGTGTCTTCATTGGCCTGCTGGCCATCGGTCTGG
Organism: uncultured Actinomycetota bacterium; assembly: GCA_963741285.1. Taxonomy (GTDB): domain Bacteria; phylum Actinomycetota; class Actinomycetes; order Actinomycetales; family Micrococcaceae; genus Arthrobacter. The sequence goes on along the minus strand of CAVUHH010000022.1, from coordinate 18,579 downwards.
CGGCTTTCTCCCTGATCATGGACTTCACCAGCATCGAAGAAGGCGTGAATGCAGGTGCCCCGCAGCGCTTCTCCTGGACGGCGGCCTTTGGCCTGACGGTCACCCTGGTGTGGCTCTACGTGGAGATCATCAGGCTGCTCGCCATCTTGCGCGGCGACGACTAGCACTTAGGGACGGCGCCGCCGTCGTACTTTTCACTACAGAAAGAGGGCTCCCGCCGGTGCAGCACGCACCGGTGGGAGCCCTCTTTGTTCCTTCCGTCAGGGGAGCCGCATCGCCCCGGCGGCGGGGGTAACGGTGAATATCTCGGGAGCCGTGTAACCGGCCTCAGAGAAGGCACGTTCGACGGCGGCGCGCACCTGCTGCTCCGCCTCCACCGGTGTGAGGGCGATGGCCGCCCCGCCGAAACCGCCGCCGGTCATCCTGGCGCCTATTGCGCCGCTGGCGCGCGAGGTGGCCACGGCGAGGTCCAGTTCCGGGCAGGAGATCTCGAAGTCGTCCCGCATGGAAACATGGCTGGCGTCCAGCAGTGCTCCAATGGCGCCTGGACCATCGCTGGTGAGCAGCTCCACCGTCTGCAGGACCCTGTCATTCTCGGTCACCACGTGGCGGACGCGGCGGAAGGTGACCTCGTCCAGCAGGCCCCTGGCCCTGTCCAGGTCTCCCCTCTGGACGTCCCTGAGTGCCTTGACGCCAAGACGTTCGGCGCCCAACTCACAGGAGGCGCGGCGGGACGCGTAACCGCCGTCGGCATGGGAGTGGGACACCTTCGTGTCGATGACCAGCATCACGAGCCCGGCCGACTCTGCGTCGAAGGGGACCAGTTCAACGCTCTGGTCCCGGCAGTCCAGGAACACCGCGTGCCCTTTCGAGCCGCGGAGGGACGCGGACTGGTCCATAATGCCCGTAGGAGCGCCCACGAAGTCGTTTTCAGCCCGCTGGGTGGCGAGGACCATCTCCTCGGGCTCCAGTCCGGCCCCGGTCAGTTCGTTGAGGGCGGAGATGACCGCGCATTCGATGGCGTGCGAGGAAGAAAGCCCGGCACCCAGCGGCACGTTGGAATCGAGGAGCAAATCCAGTCCGGGAACGGCGATGCCGCGCTCCTGCAGCGCCCAGATGACGCCGAGCGGATACTTCGTCCAGCCCTTCGCGGCGGAGGGCTCCAAGGCGTTTAGATCGGTGCTGAAAATTCCCTGGTCGCCATAGGTGGACAGCAGCCTGACCGTGGAGTCTGCCCGGACAGCGACGGCAACCCGCGCGGTCTTGTCAATGGCGAACGGGAGCACAAAGCCCTCGTTGTAGTCAGTGTGCTCGCCGATCAGGTTAACGCGTCCCGGTGCCTGCCAGACGCCGGCGGGAAGCGTGCCGTACTCCCGCTCGAACCGCGCGGCGAGTTCCGCCACGGTGGGCGGGCCCTGGATGGTCAGCGGGTCGGGTGCGGCGCTCACGCGTGTGCTCCTTCGGGCTGGGTGCCCAGGGTGGTGGGGACAGTGGCGAAAACGGCGGCGGGGGAGGGGGCGGACTCCGGAACTGTTACGGCCCGGAGCCTCTCAGCCACGCTTTCGGGGGTGGTGTCGTTGATGAAGGCGCCCATTGCGGCCTCGGAGCCGGCCAAATATTTGAGCTTGTCAGCTGCCCGGCGGGGGGACGTCAGTTGGAGGTGCAGGTAACTGGCGGGGCGCAGCAGGTCGTCCAGCGGTGCCTGGTGCCACGCTGAAATGTAGGGAGTCGGCGTGGGGTAGAGAGCGTCCAGCCGCTTCAGCAAATCCAGATAGACGTGAGCCAGTTCGTCCTTTTCCTCGCCGCTGAGCGCCGCGAGATCAGGTACCTGACGGTGGGGGACAAGGTGGATCTCCAGCGGCCACCGGGCGGCGAAAGGCACGTAGGCGCTGAAGTTCTCTCCCTCCATCACCATCCGGCTCCCGTCTTCGCGTTCCGCCCGCAGCAGTGAACCTGTCAGGGTCTGCCGGCCGTCGGACCCATCATAGAATTTTCGCGCCGCAACACCGAGGGTCCCGGCCCTTGGGGTGACATAGGGGTACGCGTAGATCTGGCCATGCGGGTGGTGCAGGGTGACGCCGATGTCGGCTCCGCGGTTCTCGAACGGGAACACCTGCCGGATCCCCGGCAATTTGCTCAGGGCCTCCGTGCGGTGCGCCCAGGCTTCCATCACGGTACGGGCGCGGGCCTCGCTCAGTCCGCTGAATGATCCGGTGTGCTCGGGGGTGAAGGACACCACTTCGCAGCGCCCGTAAGCGGGGCCGGTGGTTCCCCAGGCCGGAGCCGGGGGGATGTGGCCAACGGCAGGGCCGAGTGAAGGGAAACGGTTTTCGAACACCACAACGTCGTAGTCGGGAGCGGGGATCTCGGAGGGATTGGCTGCGGTGGTAGGGCAGATGGGGCACTGGTCTGCGGGCGGGAGGTGCGTGCGCGTCTGCCGGTGCGCGGCAACCGCCACCCATTCGTCCGTGAGGGCATCGAAACGGATTTCTCCCGGCGCCGCGCGCTCAGGAAGCTCCCGGTGGTCAGTGGTCACTGCCACGGTGCGGGACGAACCGGCCAGCGGCCCGGCGTCGTCGAAATAAATGAGCTCCCGGCCATCGGCGAGCTGCGTGCTGGTGATACCTGTCATGGCTGGGTCCTTTGACGTGAGTAGTGTTACATCAATCATGCCATGTTTCGCTCAAAAAAGAATAGATTCAAACAAAAACTAACAAATCGGGTCGTGATGGCAGGACCGTCCGGCCCCCTGTACGGTGGTGCTCATGACTTCGAGCACAACCCCGGACGCCAGCGTCCCGTCCGGATTCCAGACCTACGCCACCGGCCGGCAGTATGAAATCCGCAGGGGTGATGCGCTGGCAGTAGTGACTGAGCTCGCAGCGGGCCTGCGGCTCTACAGCCGCGCCGGCGTGCAGCTGACCGAGACCTACGGCGATGCCGAGATTTCCCCCGGCGCCGCCGGAATCACTCTGGCCCCCTGGGCAAACAGGGTGGAGGACGGGGTGTGGTACCTCGACGGGAAGAAGCAGCAGCTCGACATTACGGAGGCCTCGAAGAACAATGCCAGCCACGGGCTGCTGCGCAATTCCGCCTACAGCCTCGTTGACGAGTCGCAGTATTCGGTGACCCTTGAGGCGACGGTGTTCCCCCAGCACGGCTATCCCTTCCTGGTGCGGCACCGGGTGCAGTATCTCCTGGCTGAGGACCTGGGCCTGGAAGTCCGCCAGACGCTGATCAACGATTCCAACGCGCCGGCGCCGTTCGTTCTGGGGGCCCACCCTTACCTTCGGCTGGGTGATGCGGACTTGGACGACCTGACGCTCACTGTCGCCGCCGAGACCCGGCTTGTGGCGGACGCGCGGCTGATCCCGCGCAGCTCGGAGCCCGTCAGCGGGGACAGCGACTTCCGCGCCGGCCAGCGTGTGGGGGACCTTGATGTCGACGTCGCCCTGACAGACCTTGCGTTCGACGGCGGCTCTGCCCGCCACACGCTCAGCGCATCCGACGGCCGCAGCGTCAGCCTGTGGCAGGACGAGTCCTGCGGTTACGTCCACGTCTTTGTGACCACGCAGCTGCCGGGCAGGCCCAAAGCGGTGGCCATTGAGCCCATGACAGGTCCGGCCAACGCCTTCAACTCAGGAGACGGACTGCGGTGGCTGCCGCCCGGCGAGTCCTTCACCATGACGTGGGGGATCGATGCTGTTCTGGGCAACGCCGGGTAGTCGTTTCGCATAAGGGCCGTGGCTGTACAAGTATTAGGCTATGACGCCAGCCGAGGACGCCACCCCATCCGCTTCAACGCCAGGCCTGCAGGCACCGGACGCGGTCCGGCCTGCTGAAAAACCCCGTCCGCCCCGGGTGCGGGCAGACCGGGAGCTTGACCAGGACATCCCTTACGGTGTCCGCATCGCGGCGTCGTGGGCCTGGCGGATCGGCCTGATCCTGCTGGTTGCCGGCGCCCTGGTCTGGCTGCTCAGCCGGATCAGCTTCCTGATCATCCCCGTGATGGTGGCCGCGCTCCTGGCCGGGCTGCTGAGCCCGGTGGTGCGCTGGCTGCGGAGCAGGCGCCTGCCCAACGGCGCGGCGGTTGCCGTCACCGTGTTGGGCTTCATTGGCCTGATCGGTGGCGCCCTCGCCCTTGTGGGCCGCCAGCTGGCCTCAGGCTTTGGGGAACTCTGGTCCCAGGCGCTGGCGGGCGTGAAGCAGGTCCAGGACTGGCTTGCTGACGGGCCGCTGCACCTGACCGCGGACCAGATCGATCAGTATCTCAAGGAAGCCACTTCCGCCCTTCAGGACAACACCAGCAGCATTCTCAGCGGGGCGCTGTCCTTCGGCAGCACCGCAGGCCACTTTGCCGCCGGCCTGGTACTGGCCCTCTTCATCCTGATCTTCTTCCTTCTTGAAGGCGACAGGATGTGGGCATTCCTGGTCCGTTTGCTCCCACGGAAGGCCCGCGCCGCAACGTTCGGTGCAGGCCGGCGGGGTTGGGCATCGATGGTCAGCTACGCCAGGATCCAAATGTTTGTGGCGTTTGTTGACGCGGTGGGCATCGGCGTCGGTGCGGCGATTATCGGTGTTCCCCTGGCCCTGCCCCTGAGCGTGCTGGTGTTTATCGGTTCCTTCATCCCGGTTGTGGGTGCCCTGGTAACCGGTGCCATCGCTGTTCTTCTGGCCCTGGTGGCCAACGGCCCGATTAATGCGCTCATCATGCTCGCCATCGTCCTGCTGGTCCAGCAGCTGGAAAGTCACATCCTGCAACCCCTGGTGATGGGCAAGGCGGTGGCCCTGCACCCGGTGGCGGTCATCCTCAGCGTGGCGGCGGGATCGTACCTTGCCGGCATCCCCGGGGCGCTGTTCTCGGTGCCCATTCTCGCCGTAGCAAACTCCGCGGTTCGCTACATCGCCGCCAGAACGTGGGAACATGAACAAGTGCTGGTAACCCCCGGAGGGCCAGTGACGCTTGGCCCGGAGCCTGATGACACCATCAAGGAAGTCCGGTTGCCGGGTGCCAGGTCCGCCCGTGGCAAGGACGCCGCAGCCAGCACAGATGCATCCAATCCGGACCACAAGGCCTGACCACAGGCCTCGGCGCCGGACCGAATCCACCCAAGGAGAACTGTCCGTGAACACCCTCGAAACCCTTCCCGTCACGCTGGACGATGTCCTGGAGGCGCAGAAGTTGCTCGAGGGGATTATTACGCGGACACCGGTGGAATCGTCGCGGGCACTTGGCGGCATGGTGGGCGGCGACGTCTATTTCAAGTGTGAAAACCTGCAGCGGGCAGGCTCATTCAAAGTCCGTGGCGCCTACGTGCGGATGGCCAGGCTCTCACCTGAAGAGAAAAAACGCGGCGTGGTGGCCGCGTCGGCCGGAAACCACGCCCAGGGCGTGGCAGTGGCCGCGAAAAGCCTGGGCATCAAAGCCCGCATCTACATGCCCCTGGGCGTAGCGCTCCCCAAACTTGCCGCTACCCGCAGCCACGGCGCTGAGGTGGTGCTCCACGGACACAACGTGGATGAGGCCCTCGCCGAAGCGCAACGCTATGCCAACGAGTCCGGCATGGTGTTTGTGCACCCCTTCGACAACGTGGATGTGGTGTCCGGCCAGGGAACGGTAGGGCTGGAGATCCTCGAACAGGTCCCCAACGTGGACACCATCCTGATGGGCGTAGGTGGCGGCGGGCTGCTGGCAGGTGTCGCCGTAGCCGTCAAGGCCCGGGCCAGGGAGCTCGGGCGTGAGATCCGCATCATCGGTGTCCAGGCCGAAAACGCGGCGGCCTACCCGCCGTCGCTGGCCGCTGACGCGCTGGTTCCGCTGAAAAAAGTGTCCACCATGGCTGATGGCATCGCCGTGGGCCGCCCCGGCCAGCTGCCGTTCAGCATCATCCGTGAACTCGTGGATGACGTGGTCACTGTCAGCGAGGATTCCCTGGCGCGTGCACTGATTTTCCTGCTGGAACGGGCCAAGCTGGTGGTGGAACCGGCGGGCGCCGTAGGGGTTGCCGCGCTGATGGACGGAAAGATCGAAAACCCCGGCACCACGGCGGTGATCCTTTCCGGTGGCAACATCGATCCGATGCTTATGCTCAAGGTCATCCAGCGCGGACTGTCGGCCGCCGGCCGCTACATGACAGTACGGATGATGCTCGATGACCGGCCAGGTTCACTGGCCACCATCGCCCGGATCATCGCCGAGAACGACGCCAACGTGACGGGGCTGGACCACACGCGGGTTGGCGGGTCCATCAGCATGGGTGACGTTTCCATTACTGTGAACCTCGAAACCAAAGGCCATGAACATTGCGAACAGGTCCTGGGCGCGCTCCGCGCCGAGGGTTTTCAGCCGATTGTGGTGCATTAGGAGCAGGCATGCTGGATGCGATGGGGGACGGTAAGCCAAGGAGCCGGGAAACCACAGCTTCGCGCGCAAAGGGCGGGCTGCTGGTGTCGGGCGGATTTGTCGCCCTGCTCTTTGTCATCGAAGTGGTCAACATGCTGACCCTGCACGCCCTGAACAGGACGTTCGGGCTGCGGCCGAGGTCCGCGGACGGGCTCCTGGACATCTTCACTTTCCCGCTGCTTCACGCCAATCTGAACCATCTGCTCTCCAATGCACTGCCACTGGTCATTTTTGGCTTCCTGGTGTTCCTTTCCGGCCTGCGGGTGTTCCTGACGGCCATGGCGTTCAGCTGGCTGGGCTCCGGCCTGACGGTGTGGCTGATCGGCGACGGCGGGATCACCGTGGGGGCCTCCGGCCTGGTTTTCGGATTGTTCGCCTTCCTCCTGGTCCGTGGCTTCTTCAACCACAGCTGGCGGCAGATTCTCCTTGCCGTGGTGCTCTTTATGGTCTACGGCAGCATCCTGCTGGGGGTGCTGCCCATCATGGGTGGGGTTGTCTCCTGGCAGGCGCACCTGGGTGGGGCAGCCGGCGGAGTGGCTGCTGCCCTGTTGCTGCGCCCCAAAGACGCCAAAACGCCGGCCCCCTGACGGGGGCCGGCGTTAAGGTCGGAGCAACGGGGTCTGCGCGTCAGCCTACATACGGCTTGGCGGAGAGAATCTCTACCGTGATGTCCTTGCCGTTCGGTGCGGTGTAGCTCAGCGTCTCGCCCTCCTTGTGGCCGACGATTGCGGCGCCGAGGGGTGACTTCTCGCTGAAAACGTCCAGATCCGAGTCACCGGCGATTTCGCGGGATCCCAGCAGGAATGTCTCTTCGTCGCCGGCAATCTTGGCAACAACGAGCATGCCGGGCTCGACGATGCCATCATCGGCGGGGGCTTCGCCCACGTGGGCATCGCGCAGAAGCGCTGTCAGCTGGCGGATCCGGGCTTCAATCTTGCCCTGCTCTTCCTTGGCCGCATGGTAGCCGCCGTTTTCCTTGAGGTCGCCCTCCTGCCGGGCAGATTCAATCTTCTGGACAATCTCCGCGCGGCCAGCGCCGGAAAGGTGGTCCAGCTCTGCCTTCAGGCGGTCAAAAGCTTCCTGGGTGAGCCAGGCTGCAGGCGCGCTGTTGGTGGTAGACACGGACTTCTCCTAATGGTCATACATGCAAAAGACCCCGCCACGTGGCCACTTGTGGAACTCAGTAACCAGCTCAGCGGGGTAAAGGGTATTGATTCATTGTAGTCAATACTGTGGAGATAACCCAAAGGGTAAGCGGCGCAGATCACATGCCGTCACTTACTGCTGCCCGGAACCCAGCAGCTGTCCACCACTCCGGAAACGGACAGCGACTCCGTGCGCACCGCCACGCGCTGCGAAACCGTCCGTCCGCCGTCGGCAGTGGTGTCCGGCTCGCCGGGCGGGATGTCCACCACTTTCCAGCCCACCACCGCGAACTTGGAATCCAGGGCCTTCACGGCACATTTAACGGCCGAACCCGGTTCCCTGGTGACCTGGAAATCAATCTCTGCCTGGGTGGCGTCGGTAGTACTGAAGCCGATGTCCTTAAAAGTCACTTCTGAGACAGCGGAAGACGTGGAAACCCAGGCCATAAAACCTACGCCGGCAGCAAGGGCCGCCACTGCGATGCCGCGCTTGGCCCCCCGCGGCAGGGGCCGCTTTTGACTGCCGTAACGATTGGCTAGGCTAGTGTCGGCAGGTGGGGATGCGGCGGGCTGATCCTGGGTAGTCACCAGTCCAGTTTAGTTCGGATCCGGACCGTGCCTGTCCGAGCGGATCAAGCAGCCGGTCCGGGCGCCGCCGTGCAGTATGGGTACGGGCCAGGATCCGTTTCATACTGCAGGCCGTCGTTCCATTCGGCAGCCTGTAATGTCCAGCAGCCGTAGGCCCCGCAGCCGTTCAGCCTTGTTGCCGCCACGGCAGCCCCAGAAGAATAAGGAGCCGTCCCCTGATGACAGCGTCCACTCACACCCCGGCTCCGCTCCGGCTGCTCGCCGTTCATGCGCACCCGGACGATGAGTCCAGTAAGGGCGCGGCGACCATGGCCATGTACGCCGCGGCCGGCGTCGACGTTATGGTGGCTACCTGCACCGACGGATCCCGCGGCGATATCCAGAATCCCGCCGTGGAAGGTGAAGCCCATCCCAAACGGGACATGGCCGGGGCGCGGCGGCTGGAAATGAACCAGGCGGCCAGGATCCTGGGCATCAGGCAGCGCTGGCTGGGGTTCGTGGATTCGGGGTTGCCGGAGGGCGATCCACTGCCGCCCCTGCCGGCCGGTTCCTTCGCCGTCCAGCCGCTCGAGCGCGCCGCAGCGCCCCTGGTGCGGCTGGTCCGGGATTTCAAGCCGCAGGTGATCATCAGTTACGACGAAAACGGGGGATACCCGCACCCGGACCACATCATGGCCCACAGGGTGGCCGTGGAGGCCTTTGCGGCCGCGGGTGATCCGGACCGCTATCCCGGCACGGGCCCAGCCTGGGAACCCAGCAAGCTCTACTACGACCGCGCTTTCAGCCCGGCGCGGTTCCGCGCACTGCATTTCGCCCTTGAGGAAGCGGGTCTGCAGTCCCCCTATGCCCAGCGGCTTGCCGCCTGGCTCGAAACAGACGCCGAGGGCCACACACCGCCTCCGGGCGTTCATCCCACCACCACACAGATCGACTGCGGTGACTATTTTGAAGCCCGCGACGACGCCCTCCGCGCGCACTGCACGCAGGTTGATCCTTTGGGGTTCTTCTTCGCTGTGTCCGCCGAGATGCAACGCCGGGTGTGGCCGTGGGAAGACTACTCGCTGATCGAGTCGCGGGTTCCCGCCGCTCTCCCGGAGAAGGACCTGTTCGCCGGGCTAAGATAGATGCGGCAGTTGTTCTATGCCGTGTAGAAAAGCAGTGGGATGATCCGGGTCCAGCGGACCCGGCGCGGAACCGTCACCGGCTGCCCACCAGTTTCCACAGAAGGTTAAACCGTGCATCACTTGCTCCTCGCCCTGTCCGCCACACCCTCGCCCCTGCCGACGCCCGGCCTGCGTGAGGGCATCTCCGAGGACCAGATCACTCCGGGCCTGTGGGGCTTTATTATGACGGCCTTTTTTGTCCTGGCCACCACACTGCTCATCGTGGACATGGTCCGACGCATCCGCCGGGTCCGTTACCGGGCCCAGGTGGAAGAGGAACGCCAGGCAGCCGCTGCGGCGGCGGACATTGAAGCCGAGGACGTCCGGCATCCGGTGGAGAATGACGTCCAGCCCGGCGCCCAGGGCGGCACCGACACTAACCAGTCAGGCGCGAAGGACTAAAAGGGGCCCAACTCCCGCGTACACGCACGTCCGCTGAAGGCCTCGGCGGTTGCCCACGTTCACGCACCGCCTCCTCACACCATGCCCAGGCTACTTCCGTAGACTGGGTTTGCCGGCAACAGTAGCTGCAGTGAGTGATCAGAGGTTCGCCGATGAACAACAAGCGCCAGGGCCCTTCCGCCGAGGACAGCGCGGCCGCCCGTGCCGCCAACATCCTGGGCGCTGAACCTTCCGCGTACCTCCGCCAGCACGCGGACAACCCCGTCCACTGGCAGCCGTTCGGTGCTGCGGCCTTCGCCGCGGCCGCCGTCCGGGATGTCCCCGTGTTCCTGTCCATCGGCTACGCGGCCTGCCACTGGTGCCATGTCATGGCGCATGAGTCGTTCGAGAACCAGGAAACCGCCGGCTACCTGAACGCGCACTTTGTGGCCATCAAAGTGGACAGGGAAGAGCGTCCCGATGTGGATGCCGTGTACATGGCGGCCACGCAGGCGATCAGCGGCGAGGGTGGGTGGCCGATGTCCGTCTTCCTCACCCCTGAAGGCCTGGCCTTCCATGCCGGAACCTACTTCCCGCCCCGTCCCATGCCGGGGCGGCCCTCCTTCCTGCAGGTTCTCGAGGCCGTCCAGGAAGCGTGGCAGGAGCGGCGCGAAGCAGTGGAAGAAAATGCCACCGCCCTGTCCCGGAACCTGGGCGAGGCCCAGCTCGCGGCCGCAGTGACGGTTTCCGGGCCGCCGCCGCTGCTTGACCCCGGGCTGCTTCCCGCGGCCGTGGCATCCCTGGCCCGCTCCGAGGACGTGGCCGACGGCGGCTTTGGCGCCGCCCCGAAATTCCCGCCGTCGGCGGTGCTTGAGTTCCTCATCAGGCACGCTGCGGTCCCCTCGGACACCGCTGACGCTGCCCTGGACATGGCGGGCCGGACGCTGGCGGCCATGGCGCGGTCGGCTTTGTTTGACCAGCTGGACGGCGGTTTTGCCCGGTACTCAGTGACCCGGGACTGGTCCGTCCCGCACTTTGAAAAGATGCTGTACGACAATGCCCAGCTGCTTCGTACGTACGTGCACTGGATACGGCTGGGCGGCAATGAGGTGTTCCCGGCGGGGGAGGCTGCGGACGTGGCCGAACGTACCGGGGAATGGCTGCTGGCATCCCTCGGCCTGGGCGCGAGTGACAGCCAGGGCAGCGGCACGCAGCAGCCGGAGGCGCTCGCGTCGTCCCTCGACGCCGATTCGATAGTGGACGGCGAACACCATGAAGGCGCCAGCTACCTGTGGACCGTTGATGGCCTCCAGGCGGTGCTGGGCGCCGCGGACGGGGCAGCAGTGGCCTGGCTGATGAACGTGGGCCAGGAAGGCACCGTGTCCAGCGCACGGCTCGCCGCTGCACCCCGGGCAACGCCTGGACGAATCAGAGGCTGACTTGTGGACGAAGGCCCGGCCCGCCCTGCTGGCTGCACGGAAGCTGCGGCTCACAGCCCGCCCGGGATGACAAGGTTGTGGCCGGCTGGAACGGGCTCGCCGTCGCGGCGCTCGCGGAGGCAGGGGCGGTGCTGGACCGGGAAGACTTCACCGCCGCGGCCGAGTCAATCGCTGCTTATCTTGAACGTGTCCACTGGCGTCCGGCCACGTCAGCGCTGGTCAGGGTTTCGCATGCTGGAACCGCCAAGGGGATTGAGGGGCTGCTTGAGGATTACGCCTTCTTCGCTGACGGCCTGTTTGCGCTTTATGCCGTCACTGGCCGGCCGCGCTGGTACCGCCTCGCCGAGCAGTTGGTGCAGGCGGCCTGCAGCCGTTTTGTGGTGGCTGGACGTCTGGTGGACACCGCCGGGGGAGACAGCCAGGTCCGGGCGGCGCAGGGCGGCCAAGCGGGGCTGGACCCGTTCGATAACGCCACCCCCAGCGGCGCGGCGGCCTTTGCCGGCGCCCTGCTCAGCTACGCAGCGCTCTCCGGATCGGCGGAGCACCGTGCGCTCTCCGAGCAGATCCTCACCCTCCTGCCGCCTTTGGCGGGGCGCGCGCCGCGGGTGGCGGGCTGGCTCCTGGCAACCGCTCAAGCGGCCGTTGCGGGGCCGGTGGAGGCCGCAGTCGTGGGGCCTCGCAGTCCTGAAAGGACAGCACTGCACCGGGAACTCCTGAACTCTGCCAGCCCCGGCCTGGTGATAGCAGTGGAGGACGACGACGGCACGGAAGTTCCGCCGTCGGACGCTCGTTTTGGAGGGGAGCCCGTCCCGCTGCTGGCAGGGAGGCCGGCAGGTCCGGGCGGAGCGCCGTTGGCCTATTTATGCCGGAACATGGTGTGCAAACGCCCCGTGGCCACGCCGGAGGACGTGCGCGCGTTGCTGCGGATGATGGCGGGAGAGGGGCCCGTCAGCTGAGGACGGCGATGAGGATCGCCGCGAAGTGCGCGCCGAACGCGAGGACGGTCAGGGCGTGGAAGAGCTCGTGGAAGCCGAAGTGCTCGTAGCTGAAGTTTGGCTTCTTGAGTGCATAGAACACGGCGCCGGTGATGTACAGGACGCCGCCCACGCAGATGAGGACGGCCGCAGGCACACTGGCGGCAAAGAATTCCGGCAGGTAGAAAAGCGATCCGCAGCCCAGGGCAATGTAGATGGGCACGTACAGCCACCTGGGGGCGTCCGTCCACAGGAGCCGGAACAGGACGCCCAGGATCGCCCCGGACCAGATGACCCAGAGCAGCAGGACGGCCTTGGGCCGCTCCAGCAGGGACCAGGCCAGTGGCGTGTAGCTGCCGGCGATGACCAGCATGATGTTGGTGTGGTCCAGGCGTTTGAGGACGATCTTCACGCCGGGGGACCAGTTGCCCCGGTGATAGATGGCGCTGATGCCGAAAAGGAGGACCCCGGTGGCGGCGTAGATGGCAGAAGTGATCTTGCGGTCAGTGGTGGGTGCCAGGACAACGAGGACGATGCCCGCTGCCAGGGCGAGCGGGGCCGCGACGGTGTGGATCCAGCCACGCCATTGCGGCTTGATCATCAGGAGTTCGGCCAGCCGGACCGCGGCATCGTCCACCGGGCTCTGTCCGCCGTCCGGTCCGGGTGCGCGGCCGCCGTCGGGCGTCTGGCTTTTCATGACTCCAGAATATCCTCCGGCGCGGAAAGTTACTCGCAGGTAACAAGATGTGACGGTCCCCAAACCCCGTCACGGCGCATCCGTCCCGCCCGCGGACGGTAGCCTAGGATGTGCAATGCCGTCGAACAACAGCGGAAGTCAGGTGAGTCTCCTCGTGGAATTGGGCGGGTTCCTTTATGGCTTCTACGAGAGGCGGCTGTTCCGGGAGTTGGCGGGGGGCCGCATCCCCAAACACATCGGCGTGATGGTGGACGGCAACCGCCGCTGGGCCAAACAGTTCAACGCCCCCACCAGCCAGGGCCACCAGGCCGGCGCGGACAAGATCCACGAATTCCTCGGCTGGTGCCAGGAACTCGGTGTAAAGGTTGTCACGCTGTACATGCTGTCCACGGACAACATGAGCCGTTCCAGCGAGGAACTCGACCTCCTGATGGGGATTATCGCCAACACCCTGGACCGGCTCGATGAGGACGCCAACATTTCGGTGAACGCCATGGGCGCCCCCGAACTCCTTCCCGACTACCTGGCGGACCGGCTCAACAAGCTGACGGCCCGGACGCCCGTGCGCGAAAAGATCCACGTCAACGTTGCGGTGGGGTACGGCGGACGCCGCGAGATTGTCGACGCCGTGCGGGAGCTGCTGCACGACGCCGTCGCCAAGGGCTCGGACATCTCCGCGCTCGCGGACAACCTCTCGGTGGACGACATTTCCCGGTTCCTGTACACCCGCGGCCAGCCCGACCCGGACCTGGTAATCAGGACCTCCGGCGAGCAGCGGCTGTCGGGGTTCCTGATGTGGCAGAGCGCCTACAGCGAGTTCTACTTCTGTGAGGCCCTGTGGCCGGCGTTCCGCAAGGTCGACTTCCTGCGCGCCCTGCGTGACTACGCCGGCAGGCAGCGGCGCTTCGGTACCTGAGCCGGAAGCAGCCGGGCATGCTGCCCAGTTCATCTGGAATTCACAAACCGGCAACAAGAATCGCCGACGGATGACTCCGGAAATTACTGGCAGTGGATTTACGTTGTAACCATCAGCAGGCAAACCGCCGGCTGTTCGGGGAGGCCAGTACATGGAGCGAACTTTCGCACCGGTTGTATGGGAGGCCGAGTCCGGCCTTCAGGCCGAACCGCCTCACCAATAACAATTCCGGGCATGTGCCCGGGGCTGGAGTCGATGTGGCTACTTCTGAAAAACTGCCCGAGGTTGTTTCCGAGGGACAGAAAGCTACCTCTCGCACCAAGCGAGCTACCTCAAAAACCGGTGCAGCAGATCACCATTCTGCGGCCGGTTTTGCTGTCTCCGAAAGGGAAGCCACCATCAGCAGCTTTGTCATTGACACCTCCGTCCTGCTCTCGGATCCGCGGGCGCTCCTGCGCTTCGCCGAACACGAGGTTATTGTTCCCATCGTTGTCATCACTGAACTTGAAGGGAAACGGCACGACCCCGAGCTGGGCTACTTTGCCCGCAAGGCCCTCCGGCTCCTCGATGACCTCCGGGTGAAGCACGGCGGCCTCAGCCAGCCCATTCCCATTGGCGACGACGGCGGCACGCTCATGGTGGAGCTGAACCACATCTCCGCCGACGTGCTTCCGCTCGGGTTCCGCAGCGGCGACAACGACAGCCGCATCCTGGCAGTAGCCAAAAACCTGGCCAACGAAGGCCGGAACGTCACGGTGGTGTCGAAGGACCTGCCCATGCGGGTCAAGGCCTCCGCCATGGGCCTGACAGCCGACGAATACCGCAACGAACTGGTGAAAGATTCGGGCTGGACAGGCATCGCCGAGGTGGAAGCCAGCGAGGACGAAGTCAACACCCTCTACGGCCACGAACCGGTCTTCATCCCCGCGGCCGCGGAAATGCCGGTCAACACGGGCCTGGTGCTCCTCTCCAACAGGGGTTCTGCCCTGGGCAGGGTGGGCGCCGACAAACAGGTCCGGCTGGTCAAGGGCGACCGTGACGTGTTCGGGCTGCACGGACGCTCAGCCGAACAGCGGCTGGCCATCGACCTGCTGATGGATCCCGCCGTCGGAATTGTGTCCATGGGCGGACGGGCGGGCACCGGCAAATCCGCGCTCGCCCTCTGCGCGGGCCTGGAAGCGGTGCTGGAACGCCGCGAGCACCGCAAGGTGATCGTGTTCCGGCCGCTCTATGCCGTAGGCGGCCAGGAACTCGGCTACCTGCCCGGCTCCGAGTCCGAAAAAATGAACCCGTGGGCGCAGGCCGTCTTCGATACCCTCGGTGCCCTGGTCAGCCAGGAGGTCGTGGAAGAAGTCATGGACCGCGGCATGCTCGAAGTCATGCCACTGACCCACATCCGCGGGCGCTCCCTGCACGACGCCTTCGTGATCGTTGACGAGGCACAGTCACTGGAGAAGAACGTCCTCCTGACCGTGATGAGCCGCATCGGCCAGAACTCAAAGATCGTCCTCACCCACGACGTCGCCCAGCGCGACAACCTGCGCGTCGGCCGGCACGACGGTATTGCCGCCGTCGTCGAAACCCTGAAAGGACACCCCCTCTTCGGCCACATCACCCTGACCCGCTCCGAACGCTCACCCATCGCAGCCCTGGTCACAGAACTGCTCGAAGGGGCCGAGATCTAGCCCTACGTCCTTCGGTTCGCGAGGGGCCGTGGTTCCGTTCGTCGGGCCACGGCCCTTCTCCGTCGCTTGGGGGCCGTGGTTCCGTCCGAACTCCGGGTCACCCTTCCTCTGCGTGCTGCTCGTTCCTCGCTCTGACGCACGCTGCCGGAAGGCTGACCCGGAGTTCGCGTGTGCTACTGACCGAGCCGCAAAGCAGCGAGACACACGTCAGCCCACGGGCCGGACTTGCATGAGCGGTCACGTGGGCGACTTGCGCACACGGCAGGCCCCGGGCCTTCTCGTAGGAGCGCATCGCGGCGCATCGGGCACTGAGGTCGCCCAGCGACCGATAAAGTCCCCTATGCGCTGTGTCTAAGCGACGGAGAAGGGCCGGGGCGCTGACGAACCCACCCCGGCCCGGCACACTAGCCGAAGCGCCGAGAAACTTGGCTGCGGCTTCGTGGCCTTGTACTTTGAGGGTCCAGTCGGGGCGCTTGAATGTTGCCGGGGTGAGGCGGACCTTTTGGACGTCCACGGCTTTGCCGCCCCAGGACATGCGGGTGGTGCCGTTGAGTTCGTAGCCGAGGGAGCTGGACACGCCCAGGGAGGCGGCGTTCCAGGTTGCGGCTTCGGACTCGGCGACTTCGGCGCCGAGCCAGTCGAAGGCATAAAGCGCGACGGCGGCACGCATCTCCTTGCCGAGGCCACGGCCGTGGACCGACTGCTTGAGCCAGGAGCCGGTGCTGACGGTCTTGAGGCCGGCGAAGTCCTTGGCGCCGATGTCCTGGCAGCCGATGAACTGGTCTTCGTGCCAGATGCCCAGGAGCAGGGTCCAGTCCTCGGGGGTGGCCTGGCCGCGGCAGCGCCAGTACCACTGCGCCATGTTGCTGCCCAGTGTGTCCGCCGGAAGTTCCGTCCACGGGTTGCTGAAGGGGTTCCGGCCGGGATCGTGGACGCCGCTTGCTGCTGCTGCGACAGCGGCGGGAATGTCGTCGTCGGTGATGGGGCGCAGTACCAGCCGCGGTGTGGTCAAGGTGAGTCCGAAGAGGGGCCAGATGGAAGTCAGCGCGGTCATCAGGGAAGCCTAGCCGACGGCGCCGCACCCGGACTGCCGGGAGCGCGGCTCAGGCGCGGATGTCCCAGCTGATGTGGCGGCGGACGTCCGTGAGGTTCATGGACTCGGCGAGGAACAGATCGTCCAGCATGTATTCGTCAACGGCGATGATCCGGATCCAGTGGCCGTAGTCCAGCGTGGCGGCCTCCAGTGATTGGCTGGCGACACAGACGCCGGTCTCCATGTCGATCCGCACGCGGTTGGGGCCCGGCAGGCACAACGGCGCGGCGGGATCCGCGGCACGGTAGGACGCTGTGGGCATCACGGTTGCCTCCAGCGCCGGCCGGCCATGGTGGTCCACCCGGCGGACATCCTCCACCTGAACCGGATTGGTCCCCGGGAACTCGAGGGGCGCCGGTGCGTTTCCGGCGAGCTCCACGGGATCGAGGGCGGCCGAGAAACGGCCGTTCCCGAAGCCTGGTTCACCGTACGCGGCCTCGGGCCGTCGCCTGACCAGTCCGCCGTCGTCGTAAACGGGCGCTACCAGGTGAGGCGGCAGCAGCCAGGACTTCCGCGTCGAGCTGATGTACAGCCCATCCCGGGAATCGTTGATGCCGGTGGTGCTGTGGAGGACAAGACGGTCGGCGGTTTCCAGGCGGAGGGCCCCGGGCCGCCGAAGCCAGGCCCGGACCAGCGGTGCCGCCGGATCGGGGTCCTCATCAAACGGCTCATCCCAGTATTCAAAGCGCAACGACTGCCATTTCCACGGGGAGGACCGGCAGAGGTTCCGGAGCATTGCGGTCAGGTCCGTCGCCGCAGCACTGCCTTCCGGATCCGGCCGGCGCCTGGTGTCCCATGTCGACATATGCACAGTTTACGCGTGGGGCCCTGCGGCGCGGCGCCGGAGTCCAGTAGCATCCGAGGAGTGATCAGACGACTCGATGGACTGTGGGAAGCCACGCCGCTGGCGTTCTGGCTGGTGCTCACCGCGTGTGCCTATTTCCTGGTGATGGCGGCCCGCCTGACGGTGATCGATGTCCGCCACCATCTCCTGCCCAACCGGATTGTTTTCCCGTCCTATGGCGTGGCGGGTGTCCTGCTGCTGGCCGCGGCCATGGTGCACGTTGCTGCCGGTTCCGGCGCACTCGAGGGAACGCCCGACGCCGGCGCTCAACTTTGGGGAGTTCCTGCCCTGAGGATCCTGGCCGGGGGAGCGGTACTTTGGGTGTTCTACTTTGTCCTGCGGCTGGTCTACCCGCCAGGCATGGGCTTCGGCGACGTCAAACTCGCTGGCGTCCTGGGGATGTACCTGGGCTATCTTGGCTGGGCGCACGTCTTTGCCGGGACGTTCGCGGCGTTCCTGCTCGGCGGGCTCTGGTCCCTCGCCCTGCTGGCGGCGCGCCGCGGCACGCTGAAGTCCGCCATCCCGTTCGGTCCGTTTATGCTTGCGGGCGCGGCCGCGGCCATGCTGCTGCCGGCCTGAGCGCAGGGGAATGCCAGCGCGCTGCACCTTCCCACGGCCGCTAGGCTGGCAGAATGCCTGCACCTGACTACATTCTCAAGCTCCGCCAAAAGATCGGCCACGATCCGCTGTGGGTGCCCGGCGTCCGGGGTGTGGTCCTGGACGGCTCCGGCCGCGTCCTGCTGGCCAGGCGTGCGGACAACGGACACTGGGCGCTGATAAGCGGCATGCTGGATCCCGGGGAGTCTCCCGCACGCGGACTGGTGCGGGAAATCTTTGAAGAAACAGCGGTGGTTGCCGAGCCGGAACGTGTTGTCTCGGTGGGAACAGTGGGGCCGTTCACGTACCCGAACGGGGACGTCTGCGAATTCCTCGACGTAGTATTCCGGTGCCGGTATGTGTCCGGAACTGCCCGCGTCAACGATGATGAGTCGCTGGAGGTCGGCTGGTTCAGCATTGATGAACTCCCGGAGCTGATGCCAGGGCACCTGACCAGCATCCGCCGTGCAGTGGCCCCCGTGGAGGCTGCTCACTTCGAGCCGTAAACGAACACAGCAAGGGCGCCGCAACCCCCAAGATTGCAGCGCCCGTGCAGGCTTCCGGCTGGCCCGGCGGCGGTCAGCGGCGCTGGGAGACCAGTTCGCCCTGCCGAAGGGCTTCGAGCCGCTCGGCTTCGAGCCGGTCCGCCTCGTC
>CAVUHH010000021.1:0-59773 GCA_963741285.1 uncultured Actinomycetota bacterium | reverse complement strand
CCGATCCGGAAGTCCGGCTCGCCGAGCTGCAGCGCCAGCGGACGGATCGACGCCGAGATGCAGCGGATCAGGGACGGCAACATCAAAGTCATGACCGCCCCGGAGGCCCTGGACCATTTCCAGCAGCTGACCACCCTCGCCAAGGACCTGCTGGCCGATTTCCGTGAGGTGGAGCAGAACTTCCGGAAGCTGGACCGCAGGTCCGTGAGCAGATCGCCACGTGGGAAGGCGGGCAGGGCGAGCTCCTGGAGACCATCTTCGCGAACCAGCAAGGCATCAGCAGCTCCCTCCAGGGCCGGACGTTCCAGGGGTTCTGGGACTACCTGATGTCGCCGCAGCTGCGCCAGGAACTGCAGGACCTGCTGGAACGTGCCACCCAGATCGAGGCGCTGTCCGGCGTCAAGGACCTGCACGCCGTCACCAAGCTTCACCAGGACTGGCTTCCCGCCGTCGACCAGACCCAGGCCACGGTCCGGCAGCTCTCCGAACAGATGCGCCGGCTCCTGGACGACAAGGTGTTCCTGGAAAACAAACGCATCATGCGGCTGATCCGCAGCATCGAATCCGGCGCGCTGGGCACCCGGGAGGCGCCGCCGTCGGGCATCTTTATGGACATCGCCGCACAATCGGTGGACGTCGCGCTGCCCTTCGAGCGGCCCCTCTATGAGCCCAGCCGGAAGGTCATGGTGGACGACGTCGTCCTCACCGCCGATGACGCGGACGTGGACGCGGGTGCCCTGTTCAGTCAGTTCCACGTGGACAAGGAGCGGCTGAAATCGAACGTCGACGCCGTCCTGGCGGACGCCGAACAGGCCACGCTGGTGGAAGTCACGAGGCCCATCCGCTGCAGCAGGGCCTCGCCGAGATCGTGGCGTACTACCAGCTGGCCAGCGAATCGCCGTGGGCCAGCATCCAGGACAACGCACCCAGCAGCTGCAGTGGCACCTCCCGGACGGCAGCATCCGCGAAGCAACCATCGACCAGATCATCTTTGTGAGGCCCGCATGACCGACACCCTGGAAACCGCAGCCCGCACTCCCGAGGAACTTCCCGGCGTCGTCACCCGGCTCTTCCAGGGTGTGGTGTACGCCGAATCGGACGAAAAGTCTGGCAGGCGCTGATCGCGCTCGAGTCGCAGGCCCGCGACTACGTGGCCGTGCTGGGGCTGGACCTGATCCTCGACGAATCCGAGGGCTACGCGTTCCTCCGGTCGCGGGAGGACCCGGACGGCACCCTCCCCCGGCTGATCGCCCGGCGCCGGCTGACCTTCGACGTCAGCCTCCTGCTGGCCCTGCTCCGCGGCCGGATGCTCGAATTCGACACCAACAGCAGCGAACTCCGCCTCATCATGAGCGAGCAGGAAATCGCGGACATGGTGGCCGTTTTCCTGCCCGAATCCAGCAACGAGGCCCGGATCCTGGACCGGCTGGGCGCCAACATCAAGAAGGTGGTGGAGCTGGGCTTCCTCCGCAAACTCCGTGGCCAGGCCGATACCTACGAGGTCGCCCGGATCCTGAAGGCCTACGTGGATGCCCAATGGCTGGAGGAGTTCGACGCGCGGCTGGCGGACTACCGCGCCTCGCTGGACGGAGCCGGCACGCGCGGCGCACCGGAAGTCCCTGATCCCGAACGAACCGCCCATGCCACCGAGGAGGAGCGGCCGCCGATCTGCAGGAAACCCTGTTCAGCCTGGAGGAACAGCCCGAGGGCGGACGACGCCGGCACGCCCCCGGGATACCGGCTGCACCGTTTGGAGCTGCTCAACTGGGGCACCTTCCACCAGGGCGTGCGTACGTTCCGGCTGGACGGGGCCAACAGCCTCCTGACCGGCGACATCGGTTCGGGCAAGTCCACCGTCGTCGACGCGATCACCACCCTGCTGCTCCCCGCCAACAAGATCGAATACAACAAGGCAGCGGGCGCGCAGAAGAAGGAACGCAGCCTCATGTCGTACGTGCGGGGCTACCACAAGAGCACCCGCAGCACCGGCGGCGAGAACTCCAAACCGGTGTCGCTGCGCGGGACCGGGGCACTCACCGTGGTGCTGGCCGTCTTCCACAACGCCGTGCTGGGCAAATCCGTCACGCTGGCCATCACGCTCTGGGCGGTCCAGGAAGCCGGCCAGCCCAACCGCTTCTACTCCCTGGCCGAACGGACCAGTCCATCGCCGGGGACTTCTCCAACTTCGGCCAGGACCCCGCCAAGCTGAAGAAGAAGCTCAAGGCAGCGGGTGTGGCCGTGCACGACGCCTTCGAGCCGTACGCGGCTGCGTTCAAGCGGCAGTTCGGTATCAGTGGGAACCAGGCCATGGAGCTGTTCCACCGGACAGTGTCCATGAAGCAGGTGGAGAACATCACCCACTTTGTGCGCACCAACATGCTGGACGAGGACGACGTCGAAACCCGGCTCGGCAAGCTCATCAGCCACTTCGACGACCTCAAGAAAGCCCACGGCGCCGTCCTGCGCGCGAAGGACCAGATTGCGCTGCTGACTCCCATCCGCGACGGCGCCGCGAGGCACGCGAAACTGACGCTCGAGGATGAACTGGCCCGGGCCCAGCGGGACCAGCTGCACCCGTGGTTCACCAACCAGCGGCTCACGCTGAGCCTGGAACACGCGGCCGAGCTGGCGAGCACGGGCGTGCGGCTGGGTGAGGAAAGCGCCGCGCTGCACACCAGGATCGCCGGGCTCCGGCATGAGCTCAACGCGGTGGCCGAGGACATCCGTTCCAACGGCGGCGGCCGGCTCGCCGCCATCGACGCCGAGGTGGCGCGCCTGGGCACGGAAGCCGCCGCGCAGCGGACCCGCTACCGAGACATACGCCGACGCCGCGGCAGAGTTGGGCCTCCGCGCGCCGGAGGACAAGGTCCTGTTCGGCACCAACCGGGACAGGCTGGCCGCCGTCGAAGCCGAACTCGCGCAGCGGCACAACGAACTCCAGGAGCAGCGCACCGAACTGACCATGAAACGCACGGTGCTCACCGAAGCCGCTGCCGACCTCAAAGCCGAGCTGACCAGCCTCCAGTCCCGCCGAAACCTGCTGCCGCTGCAGCAGCTGGAGATCCGCCGTCGGCTGTGTGAGGGAACGGATGTCCCGGAGAAGGCGCTGCCGTTCGCCGGCGAGCTGCTGCGCGTCCGCGACGGCGAGGCCGGCTGGGAGGGCGCGGCGGAACGCACGCTGCGCGGCTTTGCGCTGTCCCTGCTCGTTCCGGCGGAGCACTATGCCGCCGTGAGCAGCTGGGTGGACGCCAATAACCTGCGCGGCCGGCTGGTGTACCTCAAGGTGGGAGACGCCTACTCGCCAGGGCTGCGGAATCCGGGACGCTGGCCGCCAAATCGCCATCAAGCAGGGCACACCGTTCCGGGATTTCCTGCAGGAGGAGCTCGCCAGCCGGTTCGACTATGTCTGCTGCGACAACCTGGCCGACTTCCGCCGCCACCCCAAGGCGCTGACCGCGAACGGCCAGCTGAAGGGCGGCCGCGGCCGGCATGAGAAGGATGACCGCAAAGACCTCGCCGACCGGCGGAATTATGTGCTGGGCTGGGACAACCAGGACAAAATCAACCGGTTCCTGGCGGAGCTGGACGAGGCCACGGGCCACTCAGGTGGCTAAAGCCCAGCTGGCCAAGGTGGACGGGCACTGGGCGACCTCGGCCGGAAAAACCAGCAGCTGGGCACAGTCCGGTCCGTCGCGGATTTCGGCGAGATCAGCTGGAGCCTCACGGCCCGGCGGGTCGAGGAGCTCAAGGACGAGCGCCGGTCCCTCGAGTCCGCCAGCGATGTGCTGCAGGAGTTGGCGGCCCGGGAAACTGCCCTCAATGCTGACCTCAAACGCCAGGAGGACAAGGCGGACAAGGTCCGGGAACGGCTCGGCGGCAACAAAAAGGACGCCGAAAACCTGGCGGAGGCCATCGCGGAGTGCCGCGCGCTGCTGCAGGCAGAGCCGTTGACGGACGACGCCGGGCTGCTGGCTTCGGTTGCAGGCCTCGCCGCCGCGGCGCCCGGGGACAAGGTCCTCACCTACAAAAACACGGTGACGGTGGAGAGCGCGGTGCGGTCCGGGCTCACAGCAGCCATCGACGCGCTGTCCAAACGCCTCGCCAGGGCGGAAACCGAGACCGTCCGGCTGATGGCCGACTTCCGCAACAAGTACCCGAACGAGACCACGGAAATCGACGCCTCGCTGGACGCCGCCGGCGACTACGAGCGGCTTCTGGACCAGCTGGAAACGAATGATCTGCCCAAGTTTGAGGCGCATTTCAAGGAGTCGCTGAACCAGAACACCATCCACGAGGTGGTGGCGTTCAACGCGTTCCTGGACAGCCGCCGGCAGGACATCGTCAGCCGGATCACGGAGATCAACCTGTCCCTGGGCACCATCGAATACAACCGCGGCCGGCACATCCAGCTGGAGCACCAGAACACCACGGATTTGGACGTGCGCCAGTTCGGCACTGGACCTGCGGGCCTGTTCCGAGGGGACCATCGGCGACGACGACCAGTACTCCGAGCAGAAGTACCTGCAGGTGGAGCGGCTGATCGAACGGTTCCGTGGCCGCGAGGGCTTCACCGCCCTGGATGAGCGGTGGACGGCCAAGGTCACGGATGTGCGGAACTGGTTCACGTTCTCCGCTTCGGAGAAGTGGACCGAGACCGGCGAGGAGTTTGAGCACTTCACCGATTCCGGCGGCAAGTCCGGCGGGCAGAAGGAGAAGCTGGCGTACACCATCCTGGCCGCGGCGCTGGCGTTCCAGTTCGGGCTGGGCGCCGGGCAAGGCGCACGGGCGGGCACTGCCGGGAGCAAGGGCGCAGTTTCCGGTTTGTGGTGATCGACGAGGCATTTGGCCGCGGCTCCGACGAGTCGGCGCGGTACGGGCTGGAGCTGTTCCAGCGGATGAAGCTTCAACTGCTGATCGTCACGCCGCTGCAGAAGATCCACGTGATCGAGCCGTTTGTAGCACACGTGGGCTTCGTCGCGAACACCAACGGCAACGATTCGCAGCTGCGGAACATGACCATCCAGGAGTACCGCGACGAACGCGACCGCCGTGCAGGATGAGGCCTCCGCGCGCAGGCCGGTGAGCAGCGCGCGGTCAGGCAAGGCGCAGGCAAGCAGGGCGCAGGGTGGACCACGGTGGCGGACCTACGCGCCCTGTCACAGAAGGCCTGGGGCAGCGGTTCGCTGCTCCGCGAGCTGGCCGAACCCACCGGACTCTACCCCCGCCGTCGGCCCTTGAAACGTCCGACGGCGGCGGGCCTCCTCAGCGATTATGCTGCGGCCCGCACGTGGGCGGCCGGGTTGCTGGCCGCCGTCGGGCCGTTCAGCCTGGAGATGGCCGAAGTGGGCCGCACCACGATCGGGTCCAACCAGCTCCCGGCCGCGGCGGTGTTTGCCTCCGTGGACGACGAGATCGGGTTCGCCGGCAAGGCGAAGGACGCGGCCCGGTTTGTCGAGCTCACGGCGGGACTGGCCGCGCTGGACCCTTCTTTCCGTGCGTGGGCGCTGCGGCGGCCGCTCAAGCTGTTGGAACTCGGAGCCGACGCGCTGACGGCCGGCCGCGTGGCACTGTGGCTGCGGGACAATCCTGAGCCTGGCATGTTTGTCCGGCAGCTGAGCCTGCCCGGCGTGCACACCAAGTTCGTCGAGAACCACCGGTTGGTGATCAGCGAGCTGGCGGAGTGGCTGCGGGCGGATCCCGCGGCTGATCTTGAGGCCGCCGGTGAGACTTTCCGGAGTTGCCCGCGGAGCCCGGTTCGTTGCTGGGGCAACCCCGGCCCGGACTCCTTCCGCCCGGTTCGCCGCAAAGCACGGTTTCCTGCACCCGCCTGAGCTGGTCAGGTTCCGCCTCCTTGATCCGGTGTGCCGCTGCTGGGTGCCGCGCGGGACATCACCGTTACGGCGGAGGCGTTTGGCTCCCTCGGCTTCCAGTCACCCGTGGTTGTCACCGAGAACCTGGTGAATTTCCTGGCCCTTCCCGATCGTCCGGACACGCTGGCGATCTACGGCGGCGGGTATGGGTTCTCCTCCCTGCGGGATGCCGGCTGGCTGCAAAATTGCGAGGTTTTGTACTGGGGTGACCTGGATACGCACGGCTTCCGGATCCTGGACCAGCTCCGCGCGGAGCACCCCCATGTGGTGAGCGTGCTGATGGACGAGGCCACGCTGCTGGCACACCGGGATGCCTGGGTCAGCGAGCCGTCGCCGTCCAGGGCTCGCTCAGCCGGCTGACGGCCGAGGAGTCCGCGGTCTACGAGAGGCTCCGAAACGATACCTTCGGCACGTCTGTGGGCTCGAGCAGGAGCTGATCCGCTGGGATTGGGCGCTGGAACGGATCGTTCCCCGGGACGAGTTGCCAGCCAGCGGACACATCACTATTTGAGGCTGAGCACCTCGTCGATCGGCCGGCCGTCGAGAACACCTGGGCGCTCGTGGCGTCCGACGCGGCCATGGCGGTGTACTCCAGTTGTGCCTTCGCGCGCGGGATGTCGCACACTCCGCCCAGCGCGAACTGCCCCGTGAGCCAGATCGTAATGGTGCTGCCGTTCAGCTCGCCGCCAAGGTATGTCAGGTTCGACTGATACAGGACGTTCACGAGCCCGGACATGCCGACGTCGCGGCTCTTGTTGCCAACAAGGTCCCGATGCTGGGGCCCACCTGGTCCGTGAAGCGGACCGGCGCGGTGGTTGTGGCGACGAGGCTGTCGCCGCAACCGATCCGGGGCCCGGATATGCCGTTCGCCGACCGCCACGTAATAGAGCGTCAGCGGGGCGACCTTTCAGGGAACCCCGTGAAAGTGGGCTCCGCCGAAGGCGCCGGGCTCGCTGGTTCGGAGGATGGTGGGGCAGACGAAGACGGCGCTGTCGCTGGGGGAGAAGCTGTCACCGGTTCGGTGGGTGAGGCGGTCGGGGTCGCCGTCGCGCTCGTCGTGGCGGGTTGGGTTTGTGAAGCGGTGGGGGCGGCGGAATTTCTCGTCGGCGTCGGGGCAGGCGGTCCGAAACAGCCTGCGAGCGCGAACATGGCGCCCACGCCGAGACGCTGAATGCCGGGAAAGCCGGTCCTGGTCATGATGCCCCCTTGGATGCTGGCCCGCTGTATCGGACCCATCTTCAAGCTTTGCCGGCGCCGCCCTTACGGAATAGGGAATTAAGTCCGGCGGGGGTAACTCACTGTGGCGATGATTGCCTGCCCACGGTCGAAAGCGTTTGGGAAAACCCACATTAACTGCGAGAGGGTTTGTCAAAAACCCACATTAAGTGAGAGAGCGTCCGGGGCGGGGGTGGGGTGGGTGGGCGGGGGTGGGGGTTGGGGGTGGTAGTGGAAGGGGGGTTAGAGGGAGGCGCCCCGCAGATGACGTAGTTCTGGCCGGTGATGGACTTGCCGTGCGGGCCCAGGAGGAAGGCGGCGAGGGCGGCGACGTCGGCCGGGTCCACCAGGGCGCCCAGGGCCGGCATCCGCACCGGGGTGGCTGCGCGGCCGGGGTCGTTCAGCATCGGGGTGTCGGTGGGGCCCGGGGAGAGCACGTTGACCGTGATCCCCCGCGGCGCCAGCTCCTGAGCCCACGTCCGGCCAAGCCCCATCAGCGCAGCCTTGGTGGCGGCGTACTGGCTCTTGCCCGGCGACCCCGTCGAGGTACGGCTGCCGATGAGCAGGATCCGGCCGCCGTCGGGCATGGCCGGCAGCATGGCGTTGGCGAGCGCGCTAGCGGCCGCCACGTGGACGGTGAACATCCCCGCCAAGGCTGCAGGATCGAGGTCGCCCAGCAGCGCCGTCCGCTGGAATCCGGCGGCATGGACCAAAGCGTCCGCCGGCCCAATGGCCTCGACCACGCTGCCCAGCGACTCCGGCTTGGAGAGGTCGGCCTGCTGCCACTGGAAGTTCTCCCCCAGGGCGGACTCGGTGCGGCTCAGGCCGGTCACCCGCCACCCGTCGGCAAGCAAACGTTCGGCTATCGCCTGGCCGATTCCCGAGCTCGTGCCGGTGACAATGGCGTGCTTCGGTCCGGTCATGCGTCCCCGCCGGGCGTGGTGGTGCCGTCGTACGCCCACTGCGGGTCCACCCGGACAAACTTGATGGCCTGCCGGAAGTACGTGTACGCGATGTTCAGGGCGCCGTCCGGGCCCTGGTGGATGGACGGGTAGGAGTACTCGCGGTTGAGCCCGTCGCGGGAGTTGTTGGACAGGCAGTACCCGTCCCCCACGTCCAGGTTCCGCCGGATGGGCCAGGTGCGGCCGGAGTCCTCGGAGATGGCCAGGGTCATGGGCGAGCGCGGGGTGCCCCAGAAGGCGCCGCGGGGCGCGCCCTCGGTGGAAACGGCAGCGCCGGGCACGGGCTCGGCGAGCTGGCCCTGCTCCTCGGCCAGGCCGTCGTCGTCAATTTCGTCGTAGAGGGACAGCCGGCGCTCGGTGCCTTCCTCGGCGCGGCTGTGGTTGTAGACCAGGGCCAGGCGGCCGTCGGCGAGCGCAACAAACTGGATGGAGGAGTTGTTGTTGGGCAGCTCGGTGGGAACCGGCTCGCTCCAGGTGGTGCCGTCGTCGGTGGAGCGGGACTCGTAGATCGAGTCGGCCCAGCGGCTGCGGAACAGGGCCAGCAGGGATCCGTCGGCCACGGGCTGGATGTTCATGTGGACGCAGCCCAGGCTGCCCGGCAGGACGGCTTCGGTCCAGGTGGCGCCGGCGTCGTCGGAGATCATCACGGCGCTGTCGTCGCTGTTGCCCACCCACTTCTCCCCCGGCGTGGTGATGCACCGGAAGATCGGCACGATCAGGCGGCCGGACGGCAGGACCACCGGCAGTTGGCGGACGAACACGCCGCCCGTTTCGTTGGCGGCGAACAGCGTTTCCACCGTCACCCCAGGTGCGGCCGCTGTCCGTGGAAATACGACGGCGGACCTCGGCGGTGTCCTGGTTGCCCGCCTTCTGCGCGGTGTAGAGCAGCCAGAGCGAGGTGTCCGGCGCGGTGAACAGGATGGGGTTCTGCTCCGAGCGGGTGGAGTCATCGGAGAGCTGTTCGGGTGCGGACCACTGGCTGCTGCCGGCGTCGAGGGTGGAGAACCAGATGGAGATGTCCGGCACGCCTTCCTGGGTGCCGCCGAACCAGACGCAGCCCAGCCGGCCGTCCGGCAGGGTGAGCAGGTTGGCGGCGTGGCTCTGCACGGTGGGGGCCGGGAGGTAGGCGAAGTCCGCGCCGTCGGCCCGCTTCACGGCCCCGTCCGGGGTGATGGTGCTGTAGGCATCGGTGGTGGTGTTCGTCATGGGATTAGCTCTCTTTGGTTCCGGCATCGGAGCGGGCGGCGTCGAGGTGGGACTTGGCGATCTGTTCCAGGTGCGTCAGGTCCGAGGCGATGGTGGTGAAGGTGTAGCCCTGCGTCAGCCGCTGCGCCGCCACCGTGCCTGCGGGAGTGTGGATGCCGGCGGCGATGCCTGCGGAGGCGGCGGCCTCGGCGACGGTCTCCAGCGCGGCGTTGAATTCGGTTTCGACGGCGGGATCCCCCGGGTATGCCGCGCCCACGGCGATGGCCAGGTCCGACGGGCCCACGTAGATGCCGTCCAGGCCCGGGGTGGCGCAGATTTCCTTCACGTTGGCCAGCCCCTCCGGCGTCTCGATCATGGCGAAGACCAGGGTGGTGTCGTTGGCGTCGGCGGGCTTGGGACCGATCCGCAGCGCCGAACGCATGGGGCCGTAGGAGCGGCCGCCCAGCGGCGGGTACTTGGCGGCCGCCACGGCCGCGGCGGCATCGGCGGCGTTGTTGACCAGCGGGACGATGACGCCAACGGCGCCGGCGTCGAGCGCCTTGCCGATCGCGGTGAAGTCGTTGGCCTCCACGCGGACCATGCCGACGGCGGTGTGCCCGGCGTCGATGGCCATCAGCCCGTTCAGGACGCCCGAGTAGCCGAGCAGTCCGTGCTGGGCGTCGAGTGCCACGTAGTCGTAGCCGAGCCGGCCGATGCGTTCGGTGGCCACGGGCGCGTCCAGCACGGCCCAGTAGCCCACCGCCTGCTCACGGGCGCGGATCTTGCGGGCGAATTCGAGGGCCAGTTCGGAGGTCATGGGAATCCTTCAGTCAGTTTCGGGTGGGCGGCGGTGGCCCGGGTTGGGAGAGGATAAGTCAGCGGTTGTAGGCGGGCATCGGGCCGCGGAGCCCGGTTCCGACGGCGTCGCAGGCTTCCACAACGTCGGCCGGCAGCGGGCCGTTGGCCACGGCGGCGATGTTGGCCCGGAGCTGTTCCACCTTGGAGCCGCCGAGCAGCATGGAGCCCACGCCGTCCCGGTAGGCCAGCCAGCGCAGGGAGAGCTCGGCCAGGGTGACGCCGGCACCGTCCGCGATGCGGGAGAGCTCCCCGATGGCGTCGAACAGCTGCTTGTCCCAGTAGCGCTGGGTGTACATGGCGGCGAGCTTGGAGTCGCCGTAGCGGCCCTCGGTGGGCTTGGCGTCGAAGCTGTGCTTGCCGGTGAGCAGCCCGCCGCCGAGCGGGTTGTAGACCATGGTGTGGACGTTGTGGGTGGCGGCGAATTCGAGGTATTCCTCCTCCAGCCGGCGGGCCACCAGGTTGTAGAGCTGCTGTGCGACGACGGGCTGCGGCGCCCCCACTTCGCGCGCCACGTGGATGACGTCGGCGATCTGCCAGGCGGCGAAGTTGGAGACGCCCAGGGCGCCGATCTTGCCCTCCGAAACAAGCGCGGCAACGGTGGCAGGGTCTCGTGCAGGGGCGTGGCGCGGTCCGGCTGGTGCAGGTAGAACAGGTCGATGCTGTCCACGCCGAGCCGCCGGAGGCTCCCCTCAACGCTGGACCGCAGCCCGGCAGGCGACAGCGGCGAATTGGAGCCGTGGTCCGCGTGCGGCATGCCGGCCTTGGAAGCCAGGACAATGTCGCCGCGGCGTTCCTTCAGGAGGCGGGACAGCATGTCCTCCGTGGCACCCCCCACGTAGGCGTTGGCGGTGTCGATGGTGGTGATGCCGGCGTCGAGCGCTTCCTCCACCATCCGCCCCGCGGTGGCCTCGTCAACGGTGTCGCCGAACGTCATGGTTCCCAGGACCAGCCGGGAGATGGGGAGTTTCAGGCCGTCCACCTGGGTGCCTTCGGGCTGCTTGCTCATGCGTTGATTCCTCGTGGTTGCGTTTGTCAGTAAGGTCAGCGGAGCGGGCTCAGGCCTGGTTGGAGAGCGCCAGGGACCGGACCAGGTGCCGCGGCTTGAGGCCAACCATGGTGGCGGGGTCCAGCGCGGCGCGGCGGAGTTTGCGGGTGTAGTCCTCCTTGGGGGCGGTCAGGACGGACGCGGTGGTGCCGTGTTCAACCAGCTTGCCGCGCTGCATCACCATGACGCTATCGCTGATCTCCTGCACCACGCCAAGGTTGTGCGAGATGAACACGTAGGTGATGCCCGTTTCGTCCTGGATGGACTTGAGCAGCCGCAGCACCTGGGCCTGGACGGAGACGTCCAGGGCGCTGGTGGCCTCATCGCAGACCAGCAGTTCGGGCTTGGACGCGAGCGCCCGGGCAATCCCGATCCGCTGGCGCTGGCCGCCCGAGAACTCGCCGGGGTGCTTGTCCAGGGACCGGACCGGCAGGCCCACCTGGTCGATCAGCTTCGCGGCGGCCTTGTGCCGTTCCGCCTTGGACCGGACGCCCTGCAGCTTCAGCGGTTCGGCCACGATTTCCTGCGCGGTCATGTGCGGGTCCAGGGAACCGTACGGGTCCTGGAACACCATCTGGAACTTGGAGCGCAGCGGCCGCAGCTGGGATTCGCTGAGCGCGGCCAGGTCCGTCCCGTCCAGGTCGATGCGCCCGCTGGTGGGCGTGACCAGCCGCATGAGTGCCTTGGCGATGGTGGATTTGCCGCAGCCGGATTCACCCACGACGGCGATCGTCTTGCCTTTGTCCACGGTGAAGGTCACGTCATCCACGGCCCGGAACGTGCCGCCCTTGACGTGGTAGTCAACCACCAGGTTCTCGACGGCGAGGAACGGCTTACTCATGGCTTGCTCCGGTCTGGGTCAGGGTGGGGTTAGTCGTGGCTGGGTCAGTGGCGCGGCCGGCGGAGCCGGCAGGGTCAGCACGGGGGCGGCGGCGTGCGCGCCGCGGGTGCCACCCGGGGAAGCCGCGGGCGTTTCGTCCCACGGTCCCAGCACGGGCACCGCGGCCAGCAGGGCCCGGGTGTATTCGGTGGCGGGGTGGTCCACGATCTGCTGGACCTCGCCGGACTCCACAAACGAGCCGTCCTTCATCACGTGGATGCGGTCCGAGATGAGCCGGGCCACGCCGAGATCGTGCGTGATCATCAGGATGCCGATGCCGCGCTGTTCCTGCAGTTCCAGCAGCAGGTCCAGGATGCCGCCCTGCACGGTAACGTCCAGGGCCGACGTCGGCTCGTCCGCCACGAGCAGCTGGGGCTCGCTGGCCAAAGCAATGGCGATCAGCACACGCTGCAGCATGCCGCCGGAGAGCTGGTGCGGGTACTTCTTCAGCTGCACGTCCGGGGTGGGGATGTGCACCTGTTCCAGCAGCCGGATGGCGCGGGCCCGGACGGCGTCCTTGTCCTTGGCCGAGGCGGCGCCGGCGATCCGGATGGCCTCGAAGAGCTGGTTCCCGATCGAGTGGACCGGGCTCAGTGCCGTCATGGGGTCCTGCGGGATCAGGGCCAGGGTCTTGCCGCGGACCTTGTTGATGGCCTTGGGGTCGGCGGTGACGTCCACGCCGTCGATCAGCACTGTTCCGGAGAGCACCGCCAGATCTTCCGGCAGGAGGCGCAGGATGCCCATCGCCGTCGTCGATTTACCGGAACCGGACTCACCGATGATGGTGACCGTTTCCCCCGGTGGATGCTGAAGCTGACGGAATCCACGGCGCGGATGATGCCGGCGTCGGTGATCAGCTCCACCTGGAAGTCGCGGACCTCCAGGAGCGCCTGCGGGGCTGCGGCCTGGGAGGCGGAAGCAGCGGGTTGTGCAGTCATGTCAGGCACCCTTCTTCTTGCGGCGGGGACGGTCGCGCAGGCCGTCGCCCAGGAGGTTCACGCCCACCACCATCAGGACGATGACCAGGCCGGGCAGGGTGACCATCCACCAGGAGGTGGTGATGTAGTCCTGGCCGTCGGAGATGATGCGGCCCCAGGTGGCGAACGGACGCTGCGGGCCGGCGCCGAGGAAGCTGACAGCGCGGACTCGAGGAGCACGGCCTGGGCCAGCAGGAGCAGGACAACCAGGGTGGCCTGCTTGATGACGTTGGGGATGATGTGCTGGATGAGGATCTGGATGCGGTGCAGGCCCAGGATCCGGGCTGCGGAGACGTAGGGCTTTTCGCGTTCCACCAGCACCATGGAGCGGGTCAGGCGGGCCACTTCGGGCCATTGGGCGATGGCAATCACAAACGTGATCACCGGGATGGAGGGGCCGAACAGTGCCACCACCAGCAGCAGCATCATGAGCAGCGGCAGGGACATCTGGGCCTCGAGGAGGCGGGAGACGATGGTGTCCACCCAGCCGCCGAAGTAGCCGGCGGCCGAGCCCAGGATGATGCCGATGGCGCCGGAAACCAGCACCGCCAGCAGGCCGATGGTCAGCGAGACCTGGCCGCCGTGCAGGACGCGGGAGAGGAGGTCGCGGCCCAGCTGGTCGGTGCCGAACAGGTGCCCGTCCGTGAACGGCGGCAGGCGCCGGGCGGAGAGGTCCTGGAAGTTGGCGTCCGGCAGCGGCAGCACCTGGGCCAGGATGATGGGGATGATCACCAGCAGGGTGCAGACGGCGCCCACGATGAGCTTCCACTTGGCGGCATTGCGACGGCGGGTGGCGCCTGCCGCGGCGATGTCCGCCTTGGTGACGGCGCTGGGGCTGGGCTGCCGGGCCGGTTGTGCGGCTCCGCCGGAAGTGGGTGTTGCGGTGTCGAGGCTCATGCTGCTGCCGCCTTTCCAAGACGAACGCGGGGATCAAGGAGCGGGTAGGCGAGGTCGATGACCAGCTGGACCGCCACCGCGAGAAGGGCTGTGACGAGGACCGTTGCCTGGATCAGGGGGTAGTCGCGGGTTTCGAGGGCCCGCACAATCAGGGAGCCGACGCCCGGCCAGGCGAACACCACTTCCACCACCACCACGCCGTTGAGCATGGCGGCGAAGCGGGTGCCGAGGGCCGTGAACACCGGGATGGCGGAGTTGCCCATGGCGTAGCGCCAGGTCAGCACCGAGTTCCGGACGCCGCGGGAGCGGGCCACCGTCAGGTAGGGGGCGGCGAAGTTGGCGGTCATTTCCCGCCGGACCATCCGGGAGATCAGGGCGATCTGCAGGATGGCGATGGTGATGGTGGGCAGGACCAGCCCGCCCCAGGTGGCGAACCCGGAGGCCGGGAAGATCGGAATCAGCACGGCGAAGCCGGTGAGGAGCATGATGCCGGTCCAGAAATCGGGCATGGACTGGCCGGCGATGGTCAGCACGTTGACGCCGAATTCGCGGCCGGTGTCCGGACGGCGGGACATCCACACGCCCAGCGGGATGGCCACCACGGCGGTCAGCAGGATGGCCGCCGTCGCCAGGGTCAGCGTGTACGGCATGCGTTCGAAGACCACCTGCATGGCGGGGGCCTGGAACGAGTAGGACTGGCCCAGGTTGCCGGTGAACAGCTGCTGCAGGAAGATCCAGTACTGCTCCAGGACCGGCTTGTTAAGGCCGAACTGTTCCCGGACGGCGTCGAGCTGTTCGGTGGTGGCCAGCGGGCCTGCGTAGGACACGGCGGGATCGCCCGGGGCCATGCGGATCAGGACGAACACGGTGGACACCGTGAGGAACACGGTCAGCAGGCCCTGTCCCAGGCGTTTGAGGATGTAGTTGGTCATGGCTCAGGCCTCCAGCCGGACGTCAACAAGCGGGTAGGAGTTGGTGGGGGCCAGGTTGACGCCGGACACCCGCTCCCGGTGGGCGAGCACGGATTTGGGCACGAACGCCCAGGCGCAGGGCCAGGTTTCCCAGATGGCTTCCTGTGCCACGGCGAGCAGTTCCTGCCGGCGGGCGGGGTCCACCTCGGAGGATGCCGCCTGGATCTTGGCCGCCACGTCCGGGAAGACGTAGCCCTGGTAGGTGTCGCGGGTCTTCTCTTTTTCGGCGGTGCCGCCGTACATGCCCTGCATCATGGTGATGGCCAGGCCGGTGGGGCTGCTGAAGCCGTTGCCCAGCAGGTCCCAGTCGCCCTGCTTGCCCTGGCGCCAGGCGAGGATGTTGCCGCCCGGCTCGAACTGCTGCAGCTGGGTGCTGACGCCGATGGCGCCGAACATTTCCACCAGGGCTTCCATGATGGAGGTGTCGCCGGCGAACTCGCCGGTTTCCCAGATGATCTTCAGGGTCAGGTCCTTGACGCCGAGCTCGGCGAGCCTGGCCTTGGCCTTCGCCGGATCGTAGGTGTACACGCCGGTCTTGTGGTAGCCGGTGAGGCTGGAGGGGGTGACGCCCTCGGCCTGGCTGACGGAGTCCACCAGGACGTCCTTGACCAGGGACTGTCCGTCGATGGCCCAGCTGAGGGCCTCGCGGACGCGGGGATCGGCCAGGGGGTGGCCGGCGGGCTTGCGGAAGTTGTAGAAGATCTGGTTCAGGCGGAGGCTGGATGCCTCCTTAAGGCCGACGCCGGGAAGCCCGGCGAGCTGTTCGCGGGAGTCGGGCGTGATGGAGTCGATGATGTCCACCTCGCCGCTGCGGAGGGCGATGACGCGGCTGGATTCCTCGGGGAGGAACCGGACTTCCACGTTCTCCACCCCGGGCTTGGGTCCCCAGTAGTTCTCGTTGCGGGCCAGGCTGTAGGTGCCGGCGCCGCGGTTGAACTTGGTGACCACGTACGGGCCGGTGCCCACGCCTTCCTGCAGTTCCTCCGGCTTGTTCTTCGCCGCGGGGGTAATCAGGATCATGCTCATGAGGGAGTCGAGGATGGGGACGGGCTTCTTGGACACCATCTTGAAGGTGCGGTCATCCACCGGCACCACCTCGGGGAATTCGGGGAAGAAGCCGGCCACGAACGAGCCCTGCACCTGCTGGTACATCTTCAGGGCGGTGGCGATGTCCTCGATCTGGACCGGCGCTGCCGTCCGAGTAGCGGATGCCCTCACGGAGCGTGACGGTCCACTCGGTGGGTCCGGTCATCTCGAAGCGTTCCGCGAGGACCAGGATGGGCTTGGTCTCGGGGCCGATGGCGGTGAGGCCCTGGCGGACGGACCGCTGCACGGTGACGGCGGCGTCGAACTGGTTGAGCTTGTTGTCCAGGCTGACCAGCGAACGGTTGAGGGCCAGGGTCAGGGTGCTGGCACCAGGGAGGCCTGTGGGGCCGGCGCAGCCGGCGAGGCTGCCGGTGCCCAGCAGAAACCCGGCCGCCGCGCCGAACTGCAGCAGGCGGCGCCGGGAAATCTCACTTCCTTGAGGAAGAACGGTCATCGTTGACCTCTCGGTAGAACGGTGATGACGGCCCGCCGGTTGGCTGGCGCCGTGTTATGTCCATCACTTTGCCACCTCTGCGCGAATTGCGCAACCCATCTAGCGTGATTCGCGCAGACATGTCATGATGATGGAAAGCATCCCGCTATCTGGCGGGGTCACACCCACTGACGGACCCATGGAGAGGAGCACTGTGGCTCACGTATTTGTGCAGGCCGACGATTTCTCCGGCGCCGCCGAGGTTGGTTACTGCTTTGTGGAGCACGGGCTCTCTGCCTCTGTCCTGCTGGGAACGGACGCACTGGGAACGCACGACGGCGTTGCCTCCACACCGGGGCACGTCACCGACGTTGTGGTCATCGATACCCACTCACGCGGCCTTCCCGAAGCGGCCGCCGAAGCGCAGGTTACGGCGGCGTTCTCCGGTCCTTCCGCCTTGGGCGCGAAGATCCTGTTCAAGAAGATCGACTCCCTGTGGCGCGGGAACGTCCGCGCCGAGGTTGCGGCCCTGACCAGCCTGGGCTTCCACGCCGTTGTTGCCGGGGCACTCCCCCAGCTGCAGCGAACAGTCCGGAATGGCAGGCCGTTCGCCGCCGGGGTTCCGCTGGGGCAGACGGAACTGTGGCAGGCCGAACTGTCCGCGCCGCCGGCCGACATTTTTTCCCTGCTTAACCCGGACAAGCCTGCCTCGGTGCAGACCCTGGACCTGGCCGGGGTGCGGTCCGGCTCGCTCACCGCAACGCTGGCCGAGAAGCTAGGCGGAAAGCTGGAATCCAGCGAACCAACAGTCGTGGTGGCTGACGGCGAGACGGTCCAGGACCTGCAGCACGTGGTGGATGCCCTGCTGGAGCTTGGCTTCTCGGCCGGTGGCCGCCGCGTGGTGCTGGTGGGGACCGGCGGAACAGCCGACGTCCTTGCGCAGCGACTTTCCGCCCAAACTGCGCGGAATGCGCAAACTGCGGCAGAAGCTGACGCAACCAGCACAGCAGGCGAGCCTGCCTCCAAACCCGTTCTCGCCGTCGTCGGCTCCGCTTCCGGGACCGCGCAGAAGCAGCTGGCCCAGCTGGAGGACCGCGGCTTCACCGTGGTCCGGCTGCACCCGGACTACGCCGGCACGGCCGGTGCTTATGCTGCCGAACTGGCCCAGGTTTGGCAGGCCCTGGCCGCAGGAAGCAGCGTGGCCATCACGGTTGCCGCTGCAGAAGTGGACCCGTCCAACGCGGCCGGCATCGTCCGGGCGCTGTCGGCCTTCGCCGCGCAGGCAGCCAAGGAATCAACCGCAGACCTGATCCTCACCGGCGGCGAGACTGCCCGCGAAGTCCTGGACGCCGTCGGCCTCCACAGCCTCGTGCCGCTCGCGGCGGTGCAGCACGGAGCGGTGCTCAGCCGCGCCGAGGACGGAACGCTGGTGGGCACCAAGCCCGGCAGCTTCGGCGACGACCTCGCCCTTGTACAGCTTTACGACCAAATCCTGGAGCGCCGCGGCCAGTCCGTGGACGCTCCCGCCAACACCCTTCCCAGCAAGACTTCCGAACAATCTGGAGCAGACATGACTACCGAAGCAGCAACCACCACCGAGCAGAACGCCCTCCCCTACGTCGCCGTCACCATGGGCGACGGCGCCGGAGTGGGACCCGAGGTGGTAGTGGCCGCCGTGCTGGATCCGCAGAGCAACGCCGAGTGCCGGCCCGTGGTGATCGGGGACGCGCTGCGCCTCCGCCAGGCCGCGGAGATCCTGGGCATCGAGGCGGACATCCAGAAGATCGAGAACGTGGAGGACGCGGTGTTCACGCCGGGCCGGGTGAACGTGATCGACCTGGCGCTGCTGCCGGAGGACCTCGCCTGGGGCCAGCTCTCCCCCGTGGCCGGGCACGCCGCGTACGAATACATCCGGGTGGCGAGCGAACTGGCCATGGCCGGGAAGGTGCAGGCCATCTGCACCGCGCCGCTGAACAAGGAGGCGCTGCACTCCGCCGGGCACATCTTCCCCGGGCACACCGAACTGCTGGCGCACCTGACGGGCACGGAGGAAGTGTCCATGATGCTCTCCACGCCCAAGATCCGGGTCATCCACGTGACCACGCACATCGGGCTGATGGACGCCATCCGCAAGATCAACCCGGACCTGGTGGAGCGCACCATCCGCCGCGGCCACGAGGCCCTGATCCGGGCCGGCATCGCCAACCCGAAGATCGGCGTCTGCGCCATCAACCCGCATGCCGGCGAGAACGGCCTGTTCGGCCAGGGCGAGGAAGCCGAGAAGATCGAACCCGGTGTGAAGGCCGCACAGGCGGACGGCATCGATGTCACGGGCCCGCTGCCCGCGGACACCCTGTTCTTCCTGGCCGGCCGGGGCGATTACGACCTGGTGGTGGCCATGTACCACGACCAGGGACACGGCCCGGTGAAGGTGCTGGGCATCGAGGCCGGCGTGAACATCACCGTGGGCCTGCCGGTGATCCGCACGTCCGTGGACCACGGCACCGCCTTCGACATTGCCGGCAAGGCGATCGCGGATTCGCGGTCCATGGTGGAAGCGCTGCACCAGGCGGCGGAGATGGCCACCCGGCCTGTCCGTGGCCGTGTAGCCTGTCGAAAACCGGTGGTTGAGCCTGTCGAAACCAACTCATCGAGAGGCCGGAACTAGCATGGTAACCACGCCCACGGGAAGGAGACCGGGAATGCTGAGCGCAAACGCGCGGCGCGAGGAGATCTACCACCTCGCCGTCACCACCGGCCTGGCCTCCGTGGAGGAACTCTCCGCCCGGTTCGAGGTGACCGCCTCCACCATCCGCCGCGACCTGGCGCTCCTGAACGGGCAGGGCCGGCTGGCCCGCACCTACGGCGGCGCCATGGCCATGGGCGCCCACCCGGAGGCGTCGCTGCGGCAGCGCACCGGCGAGGCGTTCGAGCAGAAGCACGCCATCGCCCGCTGGGCGGCGTCCGTGATCCTGCCCGGGGAGAACATCCTGCTCGACGCCGGCTCCACCGTGGGTGCGCTGGCCCACGAACTGCGCGGCTTCGAGAAGCTGTCCGTGACCACGCCGGGCATCAACACCATGCAGGAACTGGCCGAGTCCGAGGGCATCGAGGTGGACTGCCTGGGCGGCCGGCTGCGGAGCGTCAGCCAGAGCTTCGTGGGCCCGCTCGCCGAGGCGGCCCTGGAGCGGATGAGCTTTGACCGCGTGTTCCTCGGCGCCGACGCCGTCACCGCCGAGGACGGCATCTGCGAGGCCGACCACGCCCAGACCCGCCTCAAGGAACTCATGGCCCGGCGCGGCAATCGTGTGTATGTGCTGGCGGACTCGTCCAAGCTCGGCCTGCGGCCCTTCCACGCCTGGGCGCGTCTGGCGCTGCCGTGGACCCTGGTAACGGACGACGGCGCCGACCCTGAGCAGGTGCAGAAGTTCCGGGACGCAGGGGTTGAGGTTGAGGTGGCCGCCGTCAACGGTGGTTGAGCCTGTCGAAACCGAGGAGTTGTCTCAAACCAAGCCATACCACCTCTCCCACGGCCGCGCCGAGATCGTCGCCGGCCGGGGCGCTTTTACCGAGTCCTTCCCGCTGTTCGGTTACGACCTCGCCGACTACGACGACCTCTTCGACGAGAAACTGAAAATGCTCCTGCAGATCCGTGATGAGGAAGTGGTCACCTGGCACGGCCAGCACCGCGCTCCGCTGAACCAGGCGCCGATCATGCCCCGCGCCAAGCAGGAACCGCTGCCGGTCTGGGTGGCCATCGGCGGCACCCCGGCGTCCGCCATGCGCGCCGGCACCCTCGGCCTGCCCATGATCATGGGCTTCTTCACCGGCCCCGAGCAGTTCGTCCCGCGCGTGGAGCTCTACCACCAGGCCGCCGAACAGGCCGGACACGACCCGCGCCAAGCTGCGCCTCGGTGCCAGCGGCCACATGTTTATCGGCAAGACCTCACAGGGCGCCCGCGACTCGTTTTACCCTTACTACGCCGAGTACTTCCGCCAGATGGGTATGACCGGCGGCGGCGCATTTCCCCGCCAGGCCTACGACCACTGGATCCACAACGGCCTTCCCGTGGCAGCCCGCAGCAGGTCACCGAGGAGATCCTCAAGCGCGTGGAGCTGCTCGGGATTGACCGCTTCCTGGGCCAGATCGACGTGGGCAACCTTCCCTTGAACATGATCAACGAATCCCTCGAACTGTTCATGACCGAGGTGCTCCCCGTCGTCAAACGGGAGACCGCCGCCTCGACGCCTGCACTGCGGGGAGCATGATGGCGGGCCAGTTGACCGTGGTCACCGGCGGGAGCCGCGGGATCGGTGCTGCGATCAGCCGCCGGCTGGCGGCGGAGGGGCACGACGTCGTCATCACCTACCGTCGGGACAGGGAGGCTGCCGAGGAGGTGGCCTCAGATGTGAGACGCATGGGACAACGCGCCCTTGTCCTGCAGACCGACACAACCGATGAGCACTCAGTCATCGACCTCTTCGACCAGGCCCGGGCCTTTGGCACTCTGACGGGATTGGTGAACAACGCCGGCTCGGCATCCGCAATCGGTTCCCTTGAGGGCAATAGCCTGACGGCGATCAGCCGGGATCTCGACGTGAACCTGTTGGGTGTGATCGCCTGCAGCAAGTACGCCATCGGCCCGATGAGCCGGGCCGGCGGCGGCTCCATCGTCAACATCTCATCCGCCGCCGCAACCCTGGGCGGCCCCGGCACGTACGTCCATTATGCGGCGGCGAAAGCCGCAGTCGAAGCACTCACGGTCGGCCTTTCCAAAGAGCTCGCAGGGCAGAACATCCGAGTGAATGCTGTCGCTCCGGGGACCGTGTGGACCGGCTTCCACCAGGACCCTGACCGTCCGGCGAAGGTCGCAGGAGCGATCCCGATGGGGCGCGCGGGGAATCCCGATGAGATCGCCGGAGCGGTTGCCTGGCTTCTCTCCGACGACGCCGGGTACACCACAGGCGCAACCATCCGGGTCGCCGGCGGCCTCTGACAGCGCTGAGGTCGAGGTGGGCCTGCCTGACAAGGGCGTGGCGAGGGAGGCTGACCACTGTTCGGCGATTGACGGCAAGTGGCAGAATGACCACACACCTTCAGGCGGATAGGCGACACGAATGAGCGACACCGACGGCGACGCACGGCGCCGGGAACTTGGCGACAATGCAGGCCCGGTTGAGGAGGAGGTGGAGGAATCCTTCGACCGCACAGTTGAGGAAGGCGCGCAGCGCCTGAACCGCTCCTTCCGCGACGTGCTCATCACCGGCTTGTTCGGCGGGTTTGAAATAGGCGTTGGCATCATGGCCTACCTCGGCGTCCTCTATGAGACCGGGAACCACCTTCTCGCGGGACTGGCGTTCAGCGCAGGCCTCATCGCCCTCCTGCTGGCCAAGAGCGAACTGTTCACGGAAGGCTTCCTGGTGCCCATTGCCGCCGTCGTGGCGCGGGAGGCAAGCTACGCGCAGCTCGGGAAGCTCTGGGGCGGCACACTCATTTCCAACCTGGTGGGCGGTTGGCTGTTCATGGCATTGATCATGACAGCGTTCCCGCAGTGGAGCGGCACCATCGCGAAGGAAGCCACGTACTTTCTCGACGCCGGGTTTAACTGGAAAACCGTGTGCCTTGCCGTGTTGGCGGGGAGCACCATCACTCTCATGACCCGCATGCAGCACGGGACGGACAGCGTCACCGGCAAGATCGCGGCCGCCGTCGTAGGCGCCTTCCTGCTCTACGGGCTGCAGCTCTTCCACTCGATCCTGGACTCACTGCTGATCTTCGGTGCCATCCACTCGGGTGCTGACATCACCTACCTTGAATGGCTCGGCTGGTTTTCCTATGTGGTGGTCTTTAACGTGCTTGGCGGGATCCTGCTGGTAACCGCGCTACGGCTGGTGAGCGTCAGCAAGCTGGTGAAG
The DNA here is from genome assembly GCA_963741285.1 of uncultured Actinomycetota bacterium. Classification (GTDB taxonomy): domain Bacteria; phylum Actinomycetota; class Actinomycetes; order Actinomycetales; family Micrococcaceae; genus Arthrobacter. Next base: position 37,478 of record CAVUHH010000021.1, on the reverse strand, counting down.
GAACGGCGCGATGACGCACCCGAGGACCCGGAGGCCGCGCACCACCCCGGTTAGGTTCCGCCCGAAGGGACTGGCCGGGCTGGCCCCGTTTCCGCACCCTTATCCTTGAACGGTGACTATTACCCAGGCCGTGCTTTCGTTCGCGGTGGTTGCCGGACTCCTGACACTCGTCCCCGGAATCGACACCGCGCTGGTACTCCGCTCCTCCATTTCCAAGGCCCGCAGTTTCGCCTTCGCCACGGCCTTGGGAATCTGCACCGGCGCCATGGTCTGGGGAGTTGCGGCCGCCGTCGGAGTTTCCGCACTTCTTGCCGCCTCCGATCTGGCGTACCGGATACTGACGCTTGCCGGCGCGGCGTACATGGTCTGGCTCGGCGCCTCATTGATCTGGAAGAGCAGAAAACCCGGGCCTTCCCCGGTTACCTTGGACGAGACCCCCTCCACGTCCAGAGCACAGGGCCGGCAGCTCCTGCGAGGCTGGCTCACCGGGACGGGTACCAACCTGCTCAATCCCAAGGTCGGGGTCTTCTACATCGCAACGATCCCCCAGTTCATTCCAACGGGAACCTCGCCCCTCCTCATGGGGCTGCTCCTGGCGAGCATGCATTGCCTCCTCACCATGGCCTGGTTCTCTGTTCTCATCTTCGGAACACAGTTCGCCGGTACATGGCTCAAGAACGCCCGCAGCATCAGGATCATCGACCGGATCACTGGAAGCGTACTCATTGGCTTCGGCGTAAAAGTCGCACTCGAACCAGGGCACTGAGGCACCCATGGCAGCGAAGCCGCCCGCAATGTCACCCTCCGACCTGCCGGTCGCCGAGGTACTCGGCCGCGCCACGGGCCCGCGGCGCGCAGAGGCCGACGAACTGCTCGCAATCCTCGGCGAGATCAGCGGCGAGCAGCCCGTCGTGTGGGCGGGCCGCATCATCGGTTTCGGCGAGTACGAGTACCGCTACGAGAGCGGGCACGGGGGACGCGCTCCCCTGCTCGCCTTCGCGCCGGGTCCCGCCAAGCACACGATCTACCTGGTCAACGATTTCTCGGAGCGCTGGCCCGAACTCATGGCCCGGCTCGGCAAGCACCGTGCGAGCAAGGCCTGCCTCTACCTGACGCGGTTGACGGGTGTGGACCGCAGCGCGCTGCGCACGCTGCTGGAGCGCTCGCTCGCCGAGACCTGGCCGCCGTTGCGCTGAGGGTAGGTCTCGGCGGTCCTCCCATGGTTGGCAACCGCTCTTGACCGCCATGCCGGCCAGGTCCAGCATGGAGAAACACACTGGCGGTCTCCAGAGAGATGGCGGTTGACCATGGTCCGGGGAAATGTCGATCACCGGTTCTGGGCAGGGCAATACCCCAGATGGGCCGGCGCCGCGGCGATGCTCGGCGGGGCACTGTGCGTCCTGGCCGCCGTCCTGCACAATCTGGAACCGGTCGGCTGCATCGGCATGGACTGCGAGACAAGTGCCCTGCGTTCCGCAACCGGTTTTGTTCCTGTGGCGGCCGCTGCCGCATCCCTTCTCATCCTGGTTGGCATGGCTGGCCTGACACTTCTTGCACGGCAATCCCGCCACTACCTGAAGCTTGCGAACGCCGGCCTGATGACGGCCGCAGTCGGGTTCATCCTCCTGTTCACCGGCGGGCTCATCCAGGCAGCATTCTTCGCCGGCGACTTCCCGGGAATGCCCTACCTGGTGGTCCCCGGGCTGCTGGCTGTCATCGCCGGCCTCCTGATGATCGGGGTCTTCATCCTCCGTTCAGGTGTGCTGCCACGATGGCTCGGGATCGTCTTCGTGGTCAGCACTGTCGCTCTGCTGGCAGCCAATGAACAAACACCTGCCGTCTTGCTCGCCGTACCTTTCGGGCTCGCCATGGTGGCCTCCGGCTACTACATGTGGGCTGGGGCGGCAGCCGTGCGGCCGCCCCAGCCAGAAACGGCCGGCTAGCCGGCACAGTGCAGCCAGCGCTGCGGAGAATCAGGCCGCAAACCCGCATCAAGTGAGAGAGCGTCCGGGGAAAAGCCACATTAAGTGAGAGAGCGTCCCGCCAGCTTGGGGCCGATCGCGGGACGTGCCGTGTAACTTGGGCATAACATCCCCCCGGTCCGAGGACGCCCATGACTCACGCCCCCACCACGCCGCGCTCGTACAGCCTCCAGCGCGAATGGTCCCGGGCGTTCACCCTGATGTTGCTGGCCCTGCTGGTCGGCGCCGTGGTCACCATCGTCGGTGTCCGGTTTGTGGTGAACGAGATGGAGGACGCGGCCAGCCGGCTCCAGGCGGAATACGCCAGCGTGGCGGCACTCACTGAAGCCCTCGAGACGCATGAACAGCTGGGGCACCAGCTGCTGGCGTCGGCACCGGTGAACAGGCAGGCGTTCCTCCTGGAGCAGCGGGACATTGAGCGGCTCTTCGAGGAGGCTGCCGCCATCAAGGCTGTGGACAGCGGCCGGCCGGAGGCCCTGGCCCGGGCGCAGCAGGACTGGCAGGCCGGGCTGGAGAAGCGCGGCCTCTGGGGCGATAAGGCGCTCACCGTCACCGGCACCAACGTCACCGACGCCCCGGCGTTCGCGGCCGCCAGCTCGGACGTGCGTACCCAGCTGGCGGCAGTACAGCAGGCGTCGCTGCAGGCCCTGGACAGGGGCCTCGTGGACACCCGCGCCATGGAGAACCTGGTGGCGGTGGGCCGGGTGACACTGTTCCTGGTGGTCATCGGCGCCACGCTGTATTTCCGCCGCCGCATGGTCAAGGACCTGAAGCGGCCCCTCAGGGCCCTGCGCCACGGGGTCCTGAAGCTTCAGGCCGGGGACTACAGCCACCGCCTGGGTGTCGCGCGGCGCGATGAGCTGGGCGACGTGGCCGTGGCGTTCAACGGAATGGCCGCCGCGCTCCAGGACAGCCACACCGCCCTGACCTACCGTGCCACGCACGATGAGCTCACCGGGCTCGGCAACCGCGCGGCACTCGCTGAGCGGCTGGCGGCGTCGTTCGAACCGGACACCGGCATCCGGACCCGGCACGAGGGCCTGCTGTTCATCGACATCGACGACTTCAAGGACGTCAACGATTCCTTCGGCCACGAGGGCGGCGACGCACTTCTTGTGCAGCTGGCGCAGCGGCTGCGCGCCAGCGTCCGCAGCCAGGACCTGGTGGCCCGGCTGGGAGGCGACGAGTTCGCCGTCGTGGTGGTGGATCACGACGACGGCACTCCCGCGACGGGGCCCGTCGCCGACAGGATTTACCAGTCACTCAGCGAGCCTTTTGTGATTAACGGGAGGTCGCTGCCCGTCTCCCTCAGCATGGGCGTCGCACAGCGGACGGCGGACGCCACGGATGTCACGGAACTGCTGCGGCAGGCGGACTTGGCCATGTACCGGGCGAAGCATGGCGGCAAGGCGAGGTACGAAATTCATGGCGGCAGTTGAGTTGGCCCCGTTCGGCGGCTGAGCCTGACGGCGGCGGGCTGGACGTCATGCACGCATTTTTTCATCATGAACGCTTGACTAGAACATTCGTTCATGTAACGGTTATCACAGCACGGTGATCCACCTCACGATAACGCGATGTAACTGACATTCACCGGGCATGTCTTTGTAAAAGATTTCCGACGAAGGAAACGGTTGAAGCCATGAATGATGCAGGCACCATTCATTCCCCGGCAGTGACGACGGGGAATGCAATTGATTTCTGGGCAGCGAAGCCCCTGGAAGCCCTTGGCGGCGATTATGGGCGGCTGCGGTGCCGGTTCATAAACTCCCATCCGGTGGGCCGCTGGGATGACTTTATCCTCTCGGAATGGACGCTGGATTCCTGCGCCTGGGAGGACTTCCACCCGCACAGTGAGACCGCTTTTGTGCTGGAAGGCGAACTCCATATTGAGAGCCAGGGCGAGACTGTCGTCCTGAGGCCGGGCGATTCGGCGCGCGTGAATCCGGGCGGCGTGGGCCGGTACTGGGCACCCGTCTATGCCCGGATGGTCACCATTTATGGCCCAAACCCCGAAGGCCTGGAATCGCACTCCTTCCGGTACTCCGAAGTCTGAGCCCGCAGCAGCAGCTGTAGAAGTTCACATAACTCCTTGAAAGGAAAACACATGACACAACACACAGCCTCCATCTCCGCGACCCTCATCCGCGACGCAAAGAATGTTGCGGAGCTGGACGACTGGGGCCCCTGCCCCGAAGCTACCGGCCAGCAGATGGACACCCGCGGCATTTATCTGTGGAAGGACGAAAACGGCGCCGAATCCGGTATCTGGGAATGCACCGCAGGACCCTCCCGCTGGGTTCTTGAAACGAATGAATTTGTGCACGTTCTTTCGGGGTCTATGACCATTACCGCCGACGACGGCGAACCCCAATTCGTTGGTCCCGGCGACACAATCTTCATCCCCCGCGGCTGGAGCGGTAACTGGGAAATTCACGAGACACTGCGCAAACTCTATGTGATCTTCTAGCCACCAGTCCCACAAAAAACAATCAGAGTTTCACAACACTATCCACAGGAGAGATCATGGAAACCCTTACAACAGGAACACTGAGCAAAGCCGGCGCGATCTACAAAGTGGAAAACGGCTATGTCGGACTGCCGTCAATGAACGTCCCCGGATGTGACGCCGCAATCGCCGATTCCCTCACCCACCCGGAGGGTTCGGTCATGAGCTCGGGATTCTTCGAGCTCAAGGCCTCCGAGCCACTGGTCTACACGTACACCTGCGACGAAATGAAGGTGGTCGTGAAGGGTGAATTCATCCTCACCGACCGGGCGACAGGAGAAGTGACCCACGCGAAGGAGCGCGACGTACTCTTCTTCCCCAAGGGAGCAGAGATTACCTTTGAAACCCCCGACTACGGCCTGGGATTCTTCACCGCTCACGGCTCGATGTCATCTTAGGGAGACTCTAAGCGGCTCAGTTCGTGGCCGCCGCCACCAGGCGGCGGCCATGAACCGGGGCAAGCAGGGAGAGCAGCCCTAGACGCCGGCTTTGTTCAGGAGCGCATCAATCATCATGAAGAACTGGGTGCTGTGGTCCGTCGCCTTCGGATCGGTCATGTATTGGATGGCCGCGCCGTCGTACATCATGAGAAAGAGCCTCACCAGCGTCGGGAAGGTCAGCAGGCACTGCTCGCCGCTGTTTTGGGCGGCGGAGGAGAAGATGTTTCCCAGCTCCACTTCATAGGCCGGATAAATCCTGGCAGCCAGCGGGCTGACGTTGGCATTGCGTGTTGCCCACAGAATAAGTTCGATCTCAGCGAGTATGCTCGCCGGTTCTTCCTCCAATGCGCGCCAGTAGCCTTCGGCCACCTGCTCCACAGCCTTACGCAGGCCCAGATGAACCGGGACGTCACTGGAAAAACGGCTCAGATTCTTCAACCACGCCTCTGCGGCCTTGCCCATCAGCTCGTCTTTATCGCTAAAGCAATAATGAGCCGTGGCCAACGGAGCATTAGCCTCCTTGGCAATTGCCCGCATAGTCACCGACTGAATGCCCTCACGGCGCATTAATTCAACCGTGGCAGCAATCAGCTGTTCTTTTCGTTCCGACGAGGATACCCGCATCGACCACACTCCACTCTCGGTAGCACCAAAGACCGTATCCTGGCTGTCGGTGCAACAGCCAGGATACGGTCCGGATCGCCAAATTCCTGCAGTTACCTCGCGGCCAGGATGTCATCCACTCCAGCAGGAGAGCCGGTGTCCACATCCTGCGAAGGTCCCTCCAGGTACCGCTTCATGGAGTCATCCATGGCATTGATCCAGCGGGTGTGGTGCTTGGTCGCCATCGTTCCGGTGACCACGGAGCGGTGGAGCATGTCGCGGTATCCCAGGATGTCCGTTTCCTTGTGGTGCATCCAGTCCTTGAACAGCTGGCAAACAGCGTCCAGGTCAAAGGGCGGGTAGTCCGTGGCCTCGATGAGCTCCCGCAGATAGTCGGTCTGGAAGTCGGCCTCGGCATCGTGGTCGGACAGCCCGGCCTGGCGGTCAAGCCAGGCCGCGATGTCATTTTGGCGCTCAGCAAGGGACGGCAGCTCAATGACGCCGGTCATGACGTCGCGGGCGAACCAGGCCTGCGCGTCAAACATGTTGAACGTGTAGTACTGGTCCTGCGCACCCAGGTAGAACAGGTTGGTGTTCTGCTGCCACACCACACCCTTGTAGAGGTTGCCCGGGTACAGCACGTTCGGCGACTTCAGTGAGAGCTCGCTGGGAAGGTACGGATACTTGTGCTGGTATCCGGTGCAAAGTACGACGGCGTCAAAGTCGCCTTGGGTGCCGTCGCTGAAGTGTGCGGTGGGGCCACTGAAGTGCGTGACGAGCGGCCGCTCCACCGTGTTCGCAGGCCAGTCATAGGCCATGGGGGTTGTGCGGTAGCTGAGGGTGATGGACGAAGCGCCCATCTTGTGGGACTGCATGCCGATGTCCTCAGCAGAATAGCTGCTGCCGATCATCAGCAAATTCTTGCCATAGAACCGCTCCGCCCCGCGGAAATCATGGGCATGCAGGACTTCACCGGGGAAGGACTTGATGCCCTTGAACTCGGGGACCGACGGTACAGAGAAGTGGCCGGTGGCAACCACCAGCTTGTCGAAAACGTGGGTTTCAGTTTTGTTCGTCTTGAGGTCCTCCACCGTCAGCGTGAATTCCTGGGTGGCCTCGTTGTAGCTGGTGTGCCGCGCAACGCTGTTGAACCGGACGTACTTGCGGACGTCGGACTTCTCCACACGCCCCTTGATGTAATCGAAGAGGACCTCGCGGGGAGGGAAGGACGAAATGGGCCGGCCAAAGTGCTCGTCAAAGGAATAGTCCGAGAACTCCAGGCACTCCTTGGGCCCGTTGGACCACAGGTGGCGGTACATGCTGGAGTGAACCGGCTCGCCGTGGGCATCCAGCCCAATCCGCCAGCTGTTGTTCCACTGGCCGCCCCATTCGTCCTGCTTCTCAAAGCACATGATTTCAGGGATTTCGGCCCCTTTTTGGCGTGCTGATTCGAACGCCCGCAGTTGTGCCATTCCGCTGGGGCCTGCACCGATGATTCCGACTCGAAGTGTCATGCTGCTCTCCTCTTCCAAAATTTTATGGGCGCCGATGTTCGGCGTTGTGGGTTGGGTTGCGCTGGATGGTCCTAGGGTGCGAAGGTGCGGTCGCCGGCGAAGAACCCCAGGCCGTACTCGGGGGTCTCGAACTTGACGGTGGTGCCCTTGGGGAAGAACAGCACGTCGCGTTCCTTGGCGTGCGTCACGTCGCCCGTGGTCTGGTCGGTGAGGATGAATTCGCCCTTGATGACAACCTTCATTTCGTCGTAGGTGTAGGTGTACACCAGCGGCTCGGACGCCTTCAGCTCGAAGAATCCGGCGCACATGACGGACCCGTCGGGGTTGTGCAGGGAATCGCCGATCGCGGCGACCGTCCCGGGCTCGTCCATCGACGGCAGGCCGATGAAGCCGTTTTCTACTTTGTGGATGGATCCGGCCTTGGTCAGTGTTCCTACGAGGGTGGTTTCCATGGTGTCTCCTGTGAATTGGGTGCGGTGTTCTTCCGAACTTTTCATTAGGGCATAAAAGGCCATAGGGAATTGCGCTTTTGACGCGTAAAGGCTGCATTGAAGGTGGCCTCTGAAACCGGCTTAAGGCTCCGGGAGGAATAGCTGCAAAATCCGACATTCCTGATTCACAACGGACCGGCTGAGCTCCACCTTGAGCCCTGCGGTGTGAAGTGAATCACGTTTGCTCGTTCACCGACTTTTACATGAACGGCCGTGCAAGTCAATCGTTCAGGAAAACTTTTGCGGGATTCTTTTCTGAGAACCAACACTCAGATCCGGGCCCTGGGAGCGTCCCGCATTCCCACTCATGGACCCTTGACTAGGACGCTTGTCAATGTCAAAGTATTCAAATCCGTGATCCACATCACGTTGATGCACCTGATTTTAGATTCACCGAAAGTCCCTAAGCAGGCTTCCAACTGAAGAACGGTGAAAGATTATGGCGACAGCCACCCATTCCGCGTCACAGACGACGGGAGAAACGATCGACCTCTGGTCAGCGAAGTCCATGAAGGTCATGAAGGACGAATGGCCGCGATTGCGCTGCCGGTTTATCAACGCAGATCCCGTCGGCCCGTGGGACGATTTCCGGCTCTCAGAATGGGAACTGGAATCCTGCGGCTGGGAAGACTTCCATCCCCACTCCGAAACGAACTTCGTCCTGGAAGGCGAGTTATTCATCGAGTCCGAGGGCAAGACCGTCGTCCTCAGGCCGGGCGACTCGGCACGCGTAAATCCCGGACAACTTGGCCGATACTGGGCGCCTGTCTATGCCCGCATGGTGACCATTTACGGACCCAACCCCGAGGGCGCGGAATCGCACTCCTTCCGGTACTACGAAATCTAAGTTTCGGATTTCGCCGCAGCCACCAGACGAGGTGCCGGCACCATCGCTTTGAGGCCACTCCCCTAGTGCCCAGTGGGAGTACGCCAGTGTAGGCACCAGTCTTCGACGCGCGGTGCAGGGGCTCTGACCTGGTCGCCTACACGCCACCTCGGCAGGGTCCTGCACACCAGCGAATCAAAACATTTTCGGGCGGCAGGAATGATCGCATTCCTGCCCTGCAGGCCCCGGAAAAACTCACCGAGCTGAGATCAATGCGCGGGAAACCTCGCGCCGGATTTCATTATCGCCGGCATTAATACATGCAACTGCAGATCGCATTTGCATGTATTTGTCGAGCCCAAAAGTCTGCAGATACCAATTTATGGCTCATTCCATATGACCTGCATGCACCGGTTCCACCCAACGCGTAAATCCGCATGGAATGGCATGCATCGCGAATCAGCCGGCGGATCCCGTTCGGCATCCAAAGCACGCTTATGGCAGGCTGGCGGAATTTCTGCGCAGCCACCACAGATATTCAAGAACCCAGTTATTCCAACCTCAAAGAACAGGCGACGTAAAGCCGTCTTAGGAGACTGTTATGAGTAAAAGTATTTCGGATGGTGTCGGACACCTGGAAAGATCGATCAATTGGAAACAGGGCCTGGCCATCGCGCTGGGCGTCCCCCTGTTGATTCTGCCGTCCCTGGGCTACCTGCCCATGTATATGGCTGCCGCAGCCATCCTCGTCTGGGGGTTGTCGGTCATCCAGGGGTTCATCCAGAACGCTGCCTATGCTGAACTGGCCACCACTTTTCCCAAGGCCTCCGGCCTGCCAGGCTTCGCGCAGCATGTCTTCCGCACCGAGAACTACAAGGGCCGGTACGACAAGGGCAAACTGATCGGCGGCTTCTCAGCCTGGAGCTACTGGTTTGCCTGGAACCCGGTGCTGGCGATCTTCGCCATCCTGGTGGGCGGCTACCTGCATGGGCTGTTTCCGGTGCTGGCAGAAACCTTCACCGAGTATCAGCTCTCCCTGATCTCCGGGCTGGTGATCTTCACCGGACTCTTCATCGTCAACTGGTTCGGCCTGAAGGACGGCGCCATCCTGGGCTACATCCTGGCGGCGGTTTCCCTGATACCGCTGGTTATCCTGACCGTGGCGCCTTTCGCCACCGGACACGTTGACTTTGCCAATATCACCGGCAACTGGTGGCCTGCCGACTGGGCCTGGGACATGCACCACATCCTGATTCTCTTTGGCATCTTCGCGATTGCGCAGTGGAGTGCCTGTGGCTGGGAAACAGCAGCCATCTACGCCCCTGAATACAAAAACCCTTCCAAGGATGTCCCAAAAGCACTGTTTTCCTGCGGCATCATCTGCTTCCTCTCGTACGTACTGGTGCAGGCTTCAGTAATCGGCGTGCTTGGGGTTGACGGTGTGATGGCGGAGCCTGTCTCGCCCCTGATTCCGGTGGCCCAGGCCGTCTTCGGCCAGGCCGGTTCAATCATCACCATCATCATGCTGATCGCCGCGATGATCCTGATCATCCAAACGGCATACCTGGGTTCGTCCCGGGCGTTGCACTCCATGACCACCGAAGGCAACCTTCCCAGGGTCTTCGGCAAAACGAACCGCCACGGAACGCCTTTTATTGCCCTGCTCGTCACCGCAGCGTTCAACATGGTCCTGATTTCCATGGGATCCCTCTCCGCAATTCTTGCGGCCGCCGCCATTGGCTACACCTGCGCCAACGGCATCAGCCTGTTCGCTTATGTCCGGGCCAAGAAACACCCGGCCTTCGCCACCCTGGAAAGGCCCTTCAAAGCCCCCAAGGGCTGGAAAAACGTCGCCCTGATCTTTGGCCTGTTCAACCTGCCCCTGTGCCTGATCGGCGTGGTCTACCTGAACAGCCAGGAGATTGGCTGGACCTCCACCTGGCTCGGCTTCCTCGTGCTGTCGCTGTACATCCCCATTTGGTTCTATTCCCAGCGGGAATCGGGACGCCGGGGCAACGAAGCAGCCACTGTTAGCTCGTTGGAAAACGAGTCAGAGAACGATGCCGAAGATCTGGAAAAGGTCCCAACCTCCAGGTGACACCAAGGTGCAGAACTGGAGTGCCGTCGTCGTCATTAATTACGACGGCGGCACTCCCGCGGCGGGCCCGTCGCCGGCCGCGGTGGTTGAGCCTGCCGAAACCTCAGCGGGCTGGTGGTGTCATCGGTTCAGATTCTCTCTTGACAAGCTCCTGAACCGTGCCCAACCTTTGTACATCGCACACCGTCCGTACGATGCACAGCATTCTCCGAAAGCCGGACACCATGGCCGCCTCAGGATTCACAGATGAAGACTCTTCGAGCTACCGGTGCTTTGTTCGTGGTGAGCGCACTGGCGTTCGCCGCGGCCGCCACCACCCTGTCCGTGACGTTCGACTGGCCGGACATCCTGCGGGAACCTGCCAGCGTGGTGCTCCCCGCCTTCGACGCCGGCGGCGCCGGGCTGGTCTGGACCTGGTTCGCCACGGCCTGGACGTACGGACTGCTGGCCGTTCCGATCCTGTTGCTGCCTGCAGCGCTCGGCCTCCGCGATCATCCGGCCATGCGGGTGGCCACCTACGCGGGCGCCGCCTCGGTGCTCCTGTCCCTGATCGGGTTCCTGCGCTGGGTGTTCGTTGTCCCGCCACTCGCCGCCTCATACGTCACCGGGGATGCCACCACCCAGGCTGCCGTGGACGCCGCCTGGACCGCCCAGCACCAGTTCGGCGGAGCCTTGCTCGGAGAACATCTGGGCCAGCTGCTGGTCATCGGCTGGTCGGTGGCCCTCAGCGTGATCATCCTGCGCACCGGAATCCTCCCCCGCTGGCTTGGTGCCGCGGGACTGATCGTCAGCGTCCTTTACCTGCTGAACCAGGGCGACATCCTTGCCACGGCTTTGCCCGGATTCCCGGTCTGGGACCTGGCAGGCCTGCTCGGCAGCACCGGCTGGGGGCTGTGGGTGGCTGCGCTGGGCGTGTTCATCCTGATCCGTTCCACCAGCCGCACGGGTCCCGCCGCCACCAGCTGGTGGAGGTTGGAATGCTTGAACGGTGTCGAGAACCTTTGTTTTGAGTGATGATTAGTGGTGCCGGATCGAGCCCTTGATGCCGACTTCTGACGGGCGGCGTGGACGTCCGTTCCGGGTCCACCGCCAGTTCATAGACGGCACTATTTACCGGGACCGGTGCGGCATTGGCTGGCGCGAGCTGCCGGCGAAGTTCGGTCTGTGGCAGACCGGCTGGAAGCATCATCGCGGCTTCGCCACCGACGGGACGCGGGACCGAATCCACGGAAAGCTCCGTGGACCCGGGCCTATCAGCACGGGACGAACCTTCCCGGGCCTTCGGTCAAGAACGCAGCCGTCTACGGGATTCGGAGAGTGGAGGCCGAGTACCTGGTGACCGTGGTGTAGCCGGTCTTGGAGCCGACCACCCGCACCTTGAGGGTGTCGTACCTGTCCGCGGCGACGAGCCGGTACGTCTTGGCGGTTGCACCGGCAATCGCGACACCGGACCGGTACCACTGGTATCGCAGCGTAGTCCCGCGGGTCCAGGCGCCCGTGTTGGCGGTGAGCGTGTAGCCATACCGGGGAGTGCCCGAGATCCAAGGGTTGCGTGCAGTCAGTGAGCCAACGACCACCGCCGTGGTCGACGCCGAGACCTTGGCCAGGGTCGCAAAGCCGCTCTTGGAGCCAGTGATCCGCACCTTCATGGTCTTGCCGCGATCAGCCGCACCCAGGGCGTACTTCGAGGCTGTGGCACCGGTGATTGCGACTCCTGAGCGGTACCACTGGTACTTCACTGTCGTGCCGGCCGTCCAGATGCCCGGCGCCGCGGTCAGAGTGTAGCCGACCTTCCTGGTGCCGCTGATGGTTGGAACCGGGGCTGTCAGCGTTCCGGCCGCAACGGCGGCCGTCGGGGCTGAGTCCTTGACGAGTATCGAATAGCCGGTCTTGGTGCCAGTCACTCGCACGGCGATCGTCTTCGCCAGGTCGCCAGGAACAGCCACGTAGGTTGCACCATTTGCGTTAGGGATCAGGGCTCCGGACCGAAGCCACTGGTACGTCAGCTTTGTGGTGAGCGGATATGACGGCCACACTGAGACGTTGACGTGCGCAGTGAGAGTCGAGCCGACTTTCGCGATTCCCGTGATGGTGGGCGTTGGATCAGCGAGCGTCCCCGGCAGAACGGGCGCCGTGGGTGCTGATTCCAGGGTCAACGGGGAATATCCGGCTTTGGTGCCGGTCACTCGGATCGTCAAGGTCTTGCCGACGTCCTCCACGTGCGGGGTGAAGAACACGCTGTCGGAGTTCGGAATCTGTACCCCTGCGCGATACCAGGATTTACTCAGGTGCGTACCTGAGGGCCATGTACTGGACTTATCGGCCGCCATCATTAAGAGGCCCAGTTTTGGCTCGTTGTTTGGAATGGTAGGGATGGATGCGGTAAAGGTTCCAGGGGCCACGGATGCCGTTGGCTCAGAACCGAGGGTCAGCGGCGAATAGCCGGCTGTGGTTCCGGTGACCGCAACGGTGACGGTCTGGTCCAGTTCGGCGGCGCTCAACGTGTACGTTGCGGTCGTGGCCGCGAGGACTACAATTCCGTTCCGGTACCACTGATAGTTCAGTGCTGTGCTCGGTGTCCAGGTTCCCGGGGCTGCTGTCAGGCTCTGTCCGACGGCCGCCGTTCCGGTGATTGTCGGCGCCGAACCTGTGAGGGTTCCGAGTACAACGGGTGTCGTGGGTTCGGATTCGACAGTAAGGGGCGAGTAGCTGAAACTTGGTCCCTGTCACCCTTACCGTCACCGTCTGGCCTACGTCATCCGCGCCGAGGGTGTAGGAGCCAGCCGTCGCGGCGGGGATCGCGATTCCGCCGCGGATACCACTGATATCTGAGCGTTGTACCCGAACTCCAGTTCCCCGGGTCGACTGTCAGGGTCTGTCCAACGGAGGGGGAACCGGCGATGGTTGGCTGCGGCGCCTCGAGGGTCCCGTCTACGGCTGGGGAGGTAGGCGCAACAGTTTCGGTCGGCGAGGGCGAGGGAGCTGGTGTCTCTGCTGGGGCGCGTTCGGGTGTGCCTGTCTCTGTTGGGGACGGCTCGGGTGTGCCTGCTCTGTTGGAGAAGGTTCAGAGGTTGCGATTGGAATCACGGTGATCGGATTGGATATTGGATCCGAGACTGCGCTGGCCGCGCCCCAGTCTGCCTTGTAGCCAACAACTCTTACACTTATGGACGCCCCTGCGTCTGCGAGGTTGGGCTGATAAGTGCGCTCCGTGGCGTCATCGATTGGACTGCCATCGCGGAGCCATTGGTAGGAAAACAGGAGGCCGGACGGCGCCCATGTGCCTTCCTGGGCAGTTAGGGTCTGCCCATACGCCGGCGCGCCATCAATGGACGGCTTGCCCGGGCGTACCATTGGCGGTGCGGGCATCGATGCACGTACCGCGGCCCAGGCGTCGACCAGGCCGGCGCCACATCCGCCCGTATCGCACATGCCTGGCAGCAGTCGGGCAGTTGACTTCAGCTTTGCCTCCACGTCGGCCGGAGTGGGGGTCGAGCCGGCGGTCAGCATGAGTGCAGCGACGGCGCCACGTGGGGTGCGGCCATAGAGGTGCCCTGCAGGAAGCCGTAAGCTTCGGTGCCGGGGGTGGTCTTGCCGTCGTTCCACGTTGACAGGATGGCGGCGTAGCCGCTGGTTGAGGCATCTCCGCCGGGCGCGCTGACGTCTACTTCCGGTCCGTAGTTGGCGTAGAACGCGCGGCTGCCGGCGCGGCTGGTAGCGCTAACGGTGATAATTTTGTCGCAGTTGGCCGGCGTGGAGCCGGAGGTTGGCGAGTTTTCGTTGCCGGCTGCGGCTACCACGGCAACTCCCTGAGCCGCTGCGTAGTCCAGGGCTGACTGGAAGTAGATGCTGCACTCGCCTGACCCGCCAAGAGACATGTTGATGACCTTGGCCGGCGTCGCGTTGGCTGGTACTCCGCTGACGGTGCCTCCGGCGGCCCAGACCACCGCGTCGGCGATGTCGCTCAGATAGCCTCCGCAGATCCGAGAGCCCGAAGGGGCTGGACCTTGGCCCCGTAGGCAACGCCTGCTACTCCGCGCCCGTTGTTGGCTACGGCGGCTATCGTGCCCGCGACGTGGGTTCCATGCCAGGAGGAGGCAGCGCCGTCGCAGTAGTCTCCCGCGTCGGTAGCGTCCCCGTCGCGGCCGTCACCGTCGTTACTGAGGCTGGAATCTCAGATGAAGTCGGTACCCGGGAACGATGTTGGACGACAGGTCGCTGTGGGCGGTGATGCCAGTGTCGATCACGGCGACCGTTGCCCCGTCCCCAGTGGTGACGTCCCAGGCCTCCGGAACACGCATGCCGGCCACCGACTCGAAGAGGTCCCACTGGTACCGGTACAGCGGGTCTGAAACGGTCGCTGACGAGCGGACGAAGGGTGTCCGGCTCGGCGAATTTCACATTGGCCTGACCCCTCAGCGAGGCGACGACGCTGGCGCTTTCGCTGGGGGTCAGATTTTCGGTGGTCTGGACGACGATCGCGCCGGTTGCCGTGGTGCGCAACTCGTTGACGGGGATCCCGGAAGTGCGGGACACCTGCCTATAGGCGTTAGCGCGCGCGGTTGCCACTCCAGGGGCTCCGGCTTTGAACTTCACGACGAAGCGGCTGGACGCCTCAGCCGGAAGGGCCTTCTTCGTGGCCGGCGGTGGGACCGGACCTGAGTCGATAGCCGGGTCCTGGGCGACTGCGGCCGGTGCTAAGAGGGTGC
Source organism: uncultured Actinomycetota bacterium (assembly GCA_963741285.1). Lineage (GTDB taxonomy): Bacteria > Actinomycetota > Actinomycetes > Actinomycetales > Micrococcaceae > Arthrobacter. The sequence continues at coordinate 22,306 of CAVUHH010000021.1, read as the reverse complement.
TAAGTAGAATGGCGGCAGCAGTGACGGAGGCGGCAACCTTGACCAGGCGCGTTGCAGTCATGAGGTCCTCAGGAGGCATGGCCGGCGTTGCACCGGCAGGTCGGGCGAAGCGGGAAACACGTGCTCAAACAGCCCTGGCCCCCACCAGAAGTCTTAACCTAGAAGTGTCAGGCTTTGAGGTGTTGGTGGGGATCCTGCGCGTTTCCTGCGTTCCGTGTCGCTGCCTAGGGCATGGCTCCTTATCGGCGTTCCAGATGATGACGGTGCAGAGGACGACGCCGGCCCGGTTCGTGCGAGGCAATCGCGGCCCATTATTGGAAGTGGCTGAACGACCTTTCGACCGTGTTGCCGCCCATGTAGGTATCGGAGTCGAAGTTCACCAGGCTACCGCCGCCTGGGCCGCAGCGTTTGCGATGCCCGATCTGGTGAGAGGTACCGGAATGACGGCTTTGACGGCCGGTCCTCGCAACAGTGCCCGGTTCGCCCGCGTTCATCCCGTGCTGATGGGCCCGAGTCCCACTGAAACCGTCCGCCGGCAGGATGCGGGGCCTCGCCGGATTGGCGTTGTCGATGACGCGGGTTGCACGGTGCCACGGCTGGGCGGCCTCGAAATAGAGCCGCTGGCCGCCCACATACCTGCGCATCGACTGATGTTCGGGGTCCGGGTGGCTCCCGTCGCGCACAGCCATGCGCCGGGCCGTCTCCGTAAAGGGAACGTCAAGGAAGCACGAGAAGTCCCAGCATTCCGCGAGTTCGTCACGGTGAAGAAACATGCCCTCGACGATCACCACCGCGTTCCCTGGCGCCTGGCGGATCGGCGGGCTCAGCCGGACATCCTTCCGGTGGTCGGTGGCAACCGGCCGGTAGCACCCGTTCCCTCCCCGTCCCAGCGGAACGAGGACATCACGGAACAGCGTCCCGTAGTCATAGGTATCGAGCCAGAATCCTTCCGGGGACTCACGCCCCCGCTGGTGCCGAACATCCCGGAGGTTCAGGAAGTCGTCCACGCGGATGACGATTACTGGCCTCCCACGGATGACTGCCGCAAGGTCATCGGCAAACGTGGATTTGCCGCTGCCGTCCACACCGTCGACGGCGATGAGGCTTCGTCCCGTCCCCGCAGGCAGAAACTCCGTGGCCAGCGAGCGCAGCAAGGCGGTCCTGGCCGCCGTCGGGTGTATTTCACTCATCCGCCCATGCTGCCATCCGGCCGCGGCCGGCGGTGACAACCGCCGGTCACCCACTCAATCACCACATGGGGTGATGGCTGGTCACCCTGCCCCGCCGTAGCTTCGAACTGTCCCCGGCACCTTTCCTGGGTCGCGACGACTGGCCATAGGCGGCCGTCGCTTCATGCGTCACCTAAGAGTCAAGAGCCTCTGATGTCCTCAAGAATTCAGGTTTACGTTCCAGCCGTCCTCGTCAGGATTTCTGCTATGGCGGGATTTCTCTCAGCAGCCATCCTGCTGGTGAACGCGGCCAAGCGGGCAGCAATCATCCCTACGTCACCCTTCACCCAGCTGGCTGCTCCAGTTGCTCAACTCGCCGCCATCGGGCTGGTGATCGGGATCTATGTGCTGGTCTCGCGCCAAGCAGGGGTGCTGGGAGCCACCGGCGCCGCGATCTCCGTGATGGCACTGGCCGGACTCGTCGGGGTCGAGTTTGTTCTCAACCTTGTCTTTCCCTACGTTGATCCCGGCTGTCATCGCGGCCCTGCGTGCCGGCCCGCTGGGTATCGCCCTGACCGCAGTCTCGATGCTGTTCCTCCTCGGTACTGTGGCCTTATGCTGGCGCTCTGGCGCGGCTCAAGCGTGCCGAAGGCCGTGGTGGCCCTCTACACCGCGAGTGTCATTCCGATCGCGTTCCGTACTGTCTTTCCGGAAACGGTGCTGCAGCTTGGCCTGGTGGGTCTGGCCCTGGCTATCACTTGCCTCGCCATCTGGATGCTGGGGAACGTCCCCGGAACCACTGCCGTGACCGTGGCCCGGGAACCGGCAGCAAAGGTGACCCATTAGTCTGCATCGGTAGGCTATGCCCATGGAATGGGGGGACGCGGCCCAGCCGCAGGCAGCTCAGCCGCACAGGGTGGTCCTGGATGCGTATGCGTTCATCAAGGGCTGGCTGATCGCCACCTCGCTTTGGGTGGGCGTACTGCTGCTTTTGGTTGCGGCACTCTATGGCGTACCGGCCATGGGGGACGGGACCGACGCCGGCCACGTGTGGGGCTTGTTGGGCATGGTGATTCTGTACGGCTTCGGGGTTGCCCTGGTGTTCGCGGCGCCACTGGCCTGGGTGTTGGCCTACGTCCTACGCCCGGTCCAGAATCAATGGGTCCACGTTGCAGCCTTCTTCACGGTGCCCACCCTCGGGTTTTGGTTGCTGGGAAGCGTTCTGGGTCTCGGCTGGCAGCCCTGGCTGCTGATCCCATGGGCCACTGTTGGCGCAGCGGCCGCCATTGGCCGTTGGGCAATCCGTAAGGACATCCGTTACTCAGCTTCCCAGGTGCCCCCGCCTGACCGCGCGCCACACGCTAACTGAACCAAGCTACAGGTGAACCTGCCGCGCCCAGCTCGGCCATGCGTCGGGTCCGGTGTCGGGGTCGATGCCTTGCAGTCACGTTCTCTCTGAGGAATTACTTCGCCAAATCATGGAACCGGCGGGAGTGACCGGACACTATGAGGTATGGGCGAGGAATTGGGTGTCTCGGATGAAGTGTTGTGGCATCGGGTTGTCAACGGGGATGGTGACGCCTTCGGGGTTCTTTTCGACCGCCATCACAACCGGGTATGGCGGCACGCGGTAAGAGTCCTGAGGCTTCCTCACGTGGCTGAGGACGTGGCGGCTGTGGTCTTCTATGAGGCCTGGCGCCGGCGGGCCGATGTCCGAATGGTCAACGACTCCATATTGCCCTGGTTGTTGATCACGACGAACAACACGCTGCGTAACCACGTCCGCCAGCAGCGCCGCTATAGACATTTCCTCAATCAGCTCCCACCGCCGGAAGACGCAGCCGACATTGCCGACAGCATTGCTGACACCGACGAATCCCAGATCAAGGCCTCTGCCCTCCGGGAAGCCTTCGCCCAACTAAGGCCGCCGGAACGCGACGTTCTCACCCTGTGTGTTGTTGAAGGCATGGGAGCCAGAGAGGCCGGCGCTGCCCTTGGCATCGCGGACGGGACGGTGAAGTCCCGCCTTCACCGCGCCAAATCAAGACTCGGGACCTTGTACAGCGAGGTCATGCATGAAGAAGAAGTTGACGCCCAGACCATTCTCGGACGGAGAACATCATGAGCACACCCCAGTTCCAAGCCGACCGGCGGGAGGCTTTGCGTCAGCAGCTCGTTGACATGCCCACGACGGTGGGTGCTGAGGACCCCACCCGTTACAGACCCGGCAAGGAGACTCCCCGCCGTCGTCCCCGGCTCGCCAGGCGTGTCCTTCTGACCGCCGCCACGGCTGCTGTCGGGACCCTTGTCGTCGGGCAGATCAGTGTCACTGCCCAAAGCGCCCACGCGGCTGGGGTCCTGCGCGCCGCGGCGGAGCAGACAATGACGTTTGTGGATCCCGTAGCCAAGCCGGGCGAATACTTGCTGGTGCACACGCACGCCAATTGGAGTGTCTCCAGTGTGGACACGTCGGGGAACATGAGCACCAGGATGAATGCACAAACGATTGACGTCTACGTCCCGGGGAACCGCGACGACGAATGGGTGCTCGATCGGGACTGGGGAGACCTAGGCCCTGCCCCCATGCCTGACGGCGTAATCCGGGCCAAGGACGGACACTTTTATGGAGGGCCCTGGACACCGCTCAGTGACGAAGAGCTGGCTGCCCTGCCTCGGGACGGGCGGGCTTTGTACGACCACTTCAACGCCCGGTATCAGGGCGGTTCCGCCTCCCGGGACGAGGATAATTTTGTCCGGATCACCGACCTCTTGAGGCTGGGACTCGTCCCGGCCGACCTCCGTGCCGGCCTCTACGAGGCGTTGGCCCTGATTCCCGGGGTGACTGCCAGCGAGCAAGCGAACTTCGACGGAAAGACCGGCATAGCCATAGGCCGCACAGAGCCCCTTCGTGCAGGGCAAAGGGCGGAGATGATCATTGACCCTGGCACCGGCTTGGTCATCGGCGAACGAAGCATCATGACTTACGCAGCCTTCGGCTTCGGATCCAACGACGTCGTGGGCCACACAGCCATCGACTACCGAATCGTGAATGAAGCCCCTCAATAGACCCGGCACAACACCTGCTCCAATCGAGGGTCAGGAGGATAAAATGGACCATGTTGGTCTTCGTAGCCTTCGGTTATCTGGCTTGGATTGCCTTCCTTCTGGCCGTTCTGGTTCTGGCCGGCATTGTCTGGTCGCTGTGCCACCTGGTCCTGGGTATTGACTACCTCATCCGCGGGCCCGGTCAGCAGAAGGGGAAGGTTGCCGTCAAGCACACCCCGCCCCCGGTTCAACGCCGCGTCACCGCCCCGGCCCCGCCGCGGGCATCACCGCCACGGGCAGCACCGCCGGTCCAGACCGGGAACCCACCCGGCACAAGCACTGGCCTCGTCCGAGATCTGGCCCAAATGGACTCCTGCCCACAGGCGCTACGTCGATGAGGAGATGACCCTCTGGCAGGAGCAGTTCGATGCGCTGACCGCGCGCAAGTAGAAGCGCGCCCAAATCGACAAACCTTGTCACGCAGTTAACCAACGCATTCACGCCGCACTCGGAACCTGTCCAACCGGCGCTCCGTACGGTCGAACGCATGGACAACATTTCACGCAGATCCCTCCTTTCCGCCGGCCTCGGGGCCGGGCTCGTCGCCGCCTGGCCGGGTGCCGCCGTCGCCGTTTCAACAGCGGACGACGCCGGCCTCCGCACCGATCCGTTCCTGCTGGGCATCGCCTCCGGCGAGCCGTGGCCGGACGGCTTCGTGATCTGGACGCGGCTGGCGCTGGACCCCATCGCCGAGGACGGCCTGGGCGGCATGCCCTCCCGCAACGTCGCGGTCGCATGGGAGGTCGCTGAAGACGCGGGCATGCGCAAGGTAGTAGCCCGCGGCGTCGAGCATGCCCGGATCGAAACCGCGCACTCGGTGCACGTGGAGCTCAAGGGCCTCCGCCCGGGGCGCGAATACTTCTACCGGTTCCGCACCGGCAAGCACGTCAGCGTGGTGGGCCGCACCCTCACCAGCCCGGCGCCGCACGAGACGCCGGCCGCGCTGGCCATGGCGTTCGCCAGCTGCTCGCAGTACGAGCACGGCTACTTCACCGCCTACTCGCGGCTGGCCCAGGACCACCCGGACCTGGTGCTGCACCTGGGCGACTACCTCTACGAGTACAAGAAGGACAGCTACGTGATCGGCGGCGGCAACCCGCGCGACCACCAGGGCCCGGAGACCACCACCCTGCAGGGCTACCGGCAGCGGCACGCGCAGTACAAGTCCGACGCCGACCTGCAGGCCGCGCACGCGATCGCACCGTGGCTGGTGGTGTGGGATGACCACGAAGTGGACAACAACTGGGCGGACGAGGTCCCGGAAAACAAGGACGCCGGCCAGCTGAACGACACCACCGAGCGTTTCCGCCAGCGCCGGTCCGCCGCGTTCCAGGCGTACTACGAGAACATGCCGCTGCGGGCCTCGTCCGTGCCGGCCGGGTTCGACATGAAGATCTACCGCACCATCCAGTGGGGCCAGCTGGCCAACTTCCACATGATGGACACCCGGCAGTACCGCGACGACCAGCTCGCCGGCGACGGCTGGAAGAAGAACGTCACCGAGCGCCTGGCCGAGGACCGCACCATCACCGGCGCCGAGCAGGAGAAGTGGCTGCTGGACGGCTTCAGGAACTCCACCCAGCGCTGGGACATCCTGGGCCAGCAGGTCTTCTTCGCCGAGAAGGACCGCGCCCAGGCGCCGGAGATCGACGACGTCTCCATGGACGGCTGGGACGGCTACGCCGTCCTCCCGCCGCCGCATCACCCAGGGCTGGGTGGACGCGAACGTCCGCAACGCCGTGGTCCTCACCGGCGACGTGCACCGCAACTGGGCCAACGACATCAAGGTCGACTACAGGGACCCCGCCTCCCCCGTGGTCGGCTCCGAACTGGTCTGCACCTCCATCACCTCCACCGGCAACGGCACCGGCTCCACCGCGGATCCGGTGATGGCCTGGAACCCGCACCTGAAGTTCTACAACGACAACCGCGGCTACGTGAACACCCGCATCACGAAGGATGCGCTCACCGCCGACTTCCGCGTGCTGGACTACGTCACGACGCCGGGCTCCCCCGTTTCAGACGAAGGCCTCCTTCGCGATCCAGGACAGCGTGCCGGGGCTGCAGGCACGGTAGCCGAAGAACCCCAGCACCAAGGAGGCGGACGACGGCGGGCGCGAACCCGCCGTCGTCCGCCCACTTTCCCGACGGGTTGTTGTCCCCATGGCCGGACGCGGCGCAGGTGTGACAGCATTCCTTGTGGGCCGGTCACCGAGGCCCTCATCAGAACCGGGGGGAAAATGAACGGCCGAATGAAACCGCAGCTGTCGCACCGCGTCGTGGCAGCCCTCATGGTCCTCGGGACAACCCTCATGGCTGGCTGCACGGCACCGGAGGAGCCCACGGCGGTGACAAGCAGCGCCCCGCCGGTCACCGAGGCCCCCGCGCCGGTGGCGGAAAGCTTCCCCAAATACGAGGCCCTGCGTGCAGAGCTCATCGCGGCGCTGGAAGCGAAGATGCCGGACATCAGCTGGTCCGTGGACAAGCCAGCCACCGCTGGCCACGCTGAAGGACGGCAGATGCATGCTCTACCCGCAGACCATGAAGAGCAGCGCCGACGTGGTGGAGCCATCCAACCAGTTCGCTGACATTTTCGCCGCTGGTGATCCCGTTCTGACGCAGCACGGATTCCCTGCCTTCGATGGAACGGACGCAGTTCCCGGGGGCTGGGTGGTTGCCCGCAGCACGGACGCCGCCGGTGCCACCCTGACCATCGAATCAAAGAGCCCGGCCTACCTGCGCATCAGCGTCCCGGTGGACTCCCCCACGTGCAGCACGGACGAGATCCCACCAAGCTGACGGCGGCATTTCTCCCACAGCGCGGGAATGGCAGCAGACAAACAACCAGTGTGGCTTGAACATTATCTAAAGGGGGCGGGCGGATGCCTGGAATTTATGGCGCCGACATTGAACAGTTGCGGGCACTCGCTAAAACGATGTCGCAGCATTCGGACAAGGTGAACTCGTTGTCCATGGAACTGGGCCAACTGCTTTCCCGGGCACCGTGGGACGGGCGTGACGCCGCCGCGTTCCGGGCCGCCTGGGACTCGGAACACCGGCCGGTGCTCAAGCGCGTTGCCGCGGAACTCCACAGCCAGGCACAGGAACTGAACCGCAATGCGGATCAGCAGGAGAAGGCCAGCACGGGAGCAACGGAGTCTGGGAGTTCAGGAAAGCCGGACTCGAACCCTCCCGGGGATCCGGGACCGTTGGACCCGGACCGCCCCGACGTGGACGTGCCAGGCGACGTCCGCGAGGACCCGGACGCCGGCGATCCCCGGATATCAAGCAGGGACAGATCGGCGACTGCTGGCTCCTGGCAGGCATAGGCTCGGTTGCCCAGACCCTGGAGCGGGACGGCAAGCTTGATGAATTCCTCGCCGAACACCTGAGCCCCGTGGGTGATCCGCCCACGCACTGGGTGGTGACGCTCTACGAAGACGGCAAGCCCGTGGAAGTCACCGTCGAGGCCAAGTCCACCGACGGCGGCGTCCGCGGTGCGGACGGCCAGCCGAACTGGCTGTCCATCTACGAACGCGCCGCGGCGGAGCACCGGGGCGGTTCCTATGACGACATCGACGGCGGATTCAGCCACGATGCGATGGAGCTGATGACGGGCAGGTCCGCGGACAGGGACGGCGAACTGGACCTGGCCGAGATCGAGGACAAGCTCGCCGGCGGCCAGGCTGTGTCCGTGGGCACCGAAGACACCAAGGACGACGATTTCGACTGGGTCTGGGAGTCCGACGAGGTCAACCGCACCGATGTGGTTCCCAACCATGCGTACGTTGTGGTTGAGGTGAAAACCAACGACGACGGTGAGAAGGTAGTGGTTCTGGCCAACCCGTGGGGACCGGCCGGCGGCTTCATGGACGGCGACGACGACCGCAAGGCGGGCACCCTGGAACTGACAGAGGATGAGTACAAGGAAAACTTCGATTCCGTGTACTCCGTGGACACGAAGTGAGGATGGCCGTGGAACAGCTCGTAACAGTCAAACAGGGCATGCAGCCCACGTTCGGCGGTGTCCAGGTGGGAATCGTCAAGATCGGCGTGGCTGATGGCGCCCCGGCAATCCAGGTCTGGATCCGGACCGCGGAGCAGGAGCGCAAGCAGGCCTTCCGCGAGGGCCACTCGGTCGCCCTGCCCGGCGCAGGAACCTTGCGGTTTGATTCCATCCGGCCGGCCGACGGCACCACTGCAGCGTCGGCCGTCCTGGCCTACGACGCCCCGGACTCAGGCAAGTCCTAGGACCGGTCCAGGACAAACGGGCGGGGTCAGGCTCACGGATCAGGGCGTGCCGTTGTCCTTGGTGCCTTCGGTCGGAGGAAGCTTTGGCACGCGGCGTGGCCGGCCGCTGCGCAGGTGGCCACCCAGGAATCCGCTGGCCAGCAGCAGCACTGCTCCTGCCCGGGTCAGGCCGATGCCAAGCTCGTGGCGGCCGCGTTCACGGGCCGCCCAGGAGGCGAGGTAGACAAGAATGGCCGCGGCATTGACGGCGGCGTGGACGATGCCTACCCGCTTCGTGCCGTGATCCTTCATCGACCACTGCGCCCAGCCTGAGACAGCGGTGGGAACTGCAGCTATGACGCCCACGGCCACCAGCCGTTTTGCGGCTACCCGGGAGCCCTCGTCTTTGTAGAAATCGAGGAATATCGCCGACCACCAGGCGCCAAAAGGGGCGTCGGTCAGGATGCCGTGCAGGGGGATGCCGGTGGCATCTCCGCGAAAGAAACTTCGCATTCCGGGCGGGCTGTCAGGCGGGCGGCATAGGGTTCAATCTCTTTGACGACAGCACCCAGGGGCTTGGCCCCTTCAAGCGAGCCAAGGAGCTGTGCATAGCGGCTGCTGCTGCCGGTATTGGCAGGCGAGGAGCGGCCGGCCGACGGCGGGAACTCGTCTCCCGTATGAGGCATCAGGTGCGCTGGGTGTGGAGTGCATGCAGCTCAAAATACTCTTGGCGCGTCGTAATTGCACCGGCGTCTTTAGAGCGTTTGGGGAAGTCAGGCGCTCGCGGGACGAGCGAAAGTACGACGGCGGCGGGGTGGTCAGCGATCCAACTTGCCACCCCGCCGTCGTCCGTCATTTTTGGCTGATGTCGGCGGGGAGCGTTGACCGCGGCCCGTAACCGGCGGAGCATGGGCTTCCGTGTAGCGCTCGCGCCGTTCAGGCCGGCAGCGCTGCAAGAACATGACCATTTTGAGAACGATGGGGTTTTATGATGAAAAAGCTTATGGCTGGTTTTGCGGCGGCGATGATGGCATTTGGCGTGATGGTCTTTGCAGCCCCGGCAGCCCGGCAAGTACAGGCAGCGCAGCGAGTCAGTCATCGCACATGTCGGGCCAGATCATTGTGAAATTCCGCGACCAAGGCGCGGCAGCCGGCGTTCTGCGCCAGCACGGCCTCAGCGAAGGCACCGGCATCGGCAGCACCGGCGCCCACCTCATCAAAGTGCCGGCCGGCAAGGAGCTGCAGCTCGTCGATGCCCTGAGCCGGAACCCGGCCGTTGAGTACGCGGAGCCTGACGAACTGGTCACGGCCTCGACGAGACGACACGTTTTTCCCGCGCCAGTACGCCCTGGAAAACACCGGCCAATCCTTCACCAACACCGCCGGCACCATCGTGGTGGCCGCGGGCAAAGCGGATGCCGATGTGGACGCCGTCGAAGCGTGGGACCGTCACCACAGGCAACGAGATCAGAGTTGCCGTCCTCGATTCCGGCGTCGCCACCGACAACCCCGACATCGCCCCGAAGGTGGTTGCCCGCGCCAACTTCAGCGGCGCGGCAACCGGGGAGGACAACTACGGCCACGGCACCTACATTGCCGGCGCTGTGGCCGCCACCGGCAACAACGCCAAGGGCGTCGCCGGGGTGTGCCCGGGGTGCAAGATCCTGGACGGCAAAGTGCTCAACGACAGCGGGATTGCCTCCAGCTCGGCCTTGTGAATGCCATCAACTGGTCCGTCGCCAATGGCGCGAAGGTGATCAACATGAGCCTCGGCGTGCCGCGCGTCACGCACTCTCGAAACTGCCGTCAACAACGCCTGGAGCAAGGGCGTGGTGCTGGTTGCCGCAGCAGGCAACGGCGGCAACCAGACCAAGATCTACCCTGGCGCCTACCCCAACGTCATCGCAGTGGCCGCAACCGACAACAAGGACGCCAAGGCATCGTTCTCGACCTACGGGGCCAGCTGGGTGGATGTCGCAGCGCCGGGTCCAACGTCTACTCCACCTTCCCGAACCACCCGTTCTACCTCGGCACCCAAAACGGCCGCTCCCAGGGCTACGACGTCGGCAACGGCACCTCAATGTCCTCGGCCATCGTCGCCGCAACTGCCGCCCTTGCCTGGAGCGCACATCCCGAGGCTACCAGTGTGTCCGCGGAAGGTCGAAAAGACCGCCGACAAGATCGCCGGCACGGGCACGTACTGGAAATACGGCCGCGTGAACGCCTACAACGCCGTCCGGTAGTCGGCCGCCTGCCGGGAACGGCGCGGGTCAGGCGCTGCCTGCGTCCAGGCGCGACGGGGAAGGTGCCAGGATTCCGTCGCCGGGGCAGCCGAAACGGATCGTACGACGACGGCGGAACTACGTTATCGACTCCGCGGCCAGGGTGGTGCTGAGCTACACGCTCCGCCTTGACGTCGTCCCGGTGGCCTCCGTGGCGCTCCTCGTGGTCATGCTGGCCGCCATCGTCCAGGCGGGCAAAGCATGGGGACGGCGGCAACTGCCTCAGACCACATCTGCTCAGACCGGCCGGGAATAGAGGACCCCGACGCCGTCCGCTCCAGCAGCCCGAAGTCCACAAGGTAGCGGCGCAGCAGCACCACGTCGTCCGTGTAGCTCAGCAGCCGCTCATTGACCTGCCGCTCGGTGAGGTCCTCCCCCGGCTGGATGGCTTCGCCGACGATCCAGGCCAGGAGCTCGCGCCGGTCCGCCGCACTGGCCGGGTACCTGTCGATCCGGCCCAGCGCAGGAAACGGTCCACCCCGGTCTTCGGCTGGCGCTTTGGCTGCTGGGACAGGAGATCGTGGAAGATCGTCTCCGAGGCTTGATACACGCTGCTTCCCGTCCGCTCCACCAGCCCGGCCTCCAGCAGAATGGCGATTGCCCGGTTACGGCGCTGCTCCTTCGCGTCGGCGAGGACTTCCTCACCAAGCACGATCTGCGCATAAGCGGTCCGTGCATCCCGGTTGGCGAGCGCCGCCATCACCCGGCGCCAGTGCGGTCCACTTCCAGCGGACGGTCCGTTCACTTGCTTCCACCTCCACCTGCTATTCGGAGCCGCCCCGTCAGCGGGACGGGATCACTGCGGCAACCGCTTCGACGGCCGAGCGGGGGCTCGTCAGGACGGGCGTCGCGAGCCCGGCCAGCAGGGCGGCCGCAGGTTCCATGCTCGCCTGGGCGAGGACGACGACGTCGCAGCGGCTTGAGAGCGTGCGCGCCGCCTCCGCGATGCGGGAGCGGTAGTCCTCCGCATCTCCGCTGCGGAAGGCATCCCATGCGCCGTCCACCACCGTAACCTCAAAGGATACGCCGGGTTCCGCGCCAGCAGCCTCCTCGGCGAGGACGCGTGTGGTCGGCTCCACGGTGCTTGTGAGCGCCGCGAGGACACCGATCCGCGGGCCGAGGGTGACGGCCCGGCGAAGCATCGGCCGGTCGATCCGGATCACTTCGAGACCGTCTCCTGACAGCCCTTCCGCGACCCCGCCGAGCGTTGAGCAGGTGCACAGGACCACCTCGCACCCGGCCTCACGGAGTTCAGAAAGGTGGCCGGCCACGACGCGCGCACGCGCTCCCCTGTTCCGTCTTGTCTGGCAAGCTCCAGGCGTCCGGATCCACCCGGTGGACCGTGCGGGCGGAGGGCATGAGCTTCCCGGGACAGCGCCTCGAAAGTAGCCACGTGGACCTGCGCCGTGTGGAGGAAGCCGACAGTACCGGGGCCGTCGGGGCGGAGTTCGATCATGGGCCTGACTTTAACAGAGCAGGCTGGCGAAGGCGTAGGCGCGCCGTTTCCGGACAGCAGTCCGACGCCGAAGGGAACCCCTCGAGATCCGCTGGCTAGCGGCCGTTGTACTCGTCATCTGTGATGTGCTCGTTCCAAGTGGTGGTCTTGGACGGGTCCTCACCGTTTTGGAGCATGGCAATATGTTCCATGAAGCAGCCGGGGGCGGCGGCGTGCCAGTGCTCCTCACCGGGCGGGGTGTAGATCGTCTGGCCGGGGTGGACTTCGATGATCTTTCCGTCCCGGGTACCGAAACGGCCTACACCCTGGGTGACGCGTAGGTACTGGCCGTGCTGGTGGGAGTGCCAGGCGGTACGTGCTCCGGGCGCGAAGCGGACGGTCGCGACAACCATCGTCTGGTCGCTCTCGTGGGGAAGGGCGATTGGATCCAGCCACACGTCGCCAGCGAATTGGGCTGGCGGGTTTTTGGTTGTCGGCATATTGGGTTCGATGTTCATGGTTTTCCTTACCTGTTCTGTGTGAAAAGCTGCTTGGCGACGCCCATTGCAGACATGCGGTCGCTACCAGGTTGATGCGACGGTGCGGGTGATGACCCAGCCGTCTCCGCGGCGCTCGAACCAGGAGCGCAACGTCAGGCGCCAGGTGGCCCTGGATCCCCAGATCGTGGCATCAGTGAGGGTTCGGGCGGTCAACGCGGGCACAGTGCCCTCCGTACTGAGGGTGGCCTCGACCGTTTCCATCCGGTGGTACTGCATCTGGCCGGTTTTAATATCATCCAGCCATTCCGCCTTGGCCTGCACGTATCCGGTCATGTGCGTAAGGGTGAAGTCGTCGGCGAGGATGACGCCGAGCTCTGCCAGGTCCCCTGCAACCATCGCCTCGCACAACGCGCTGTGGAGCTCCTCCAGGTCCGTGGCGGTCACGGTTGTATCCGTCGTCGTGCCTGCGCTGTGAGTTCCTGTGCACCGTAGCTGTTGCAGTATTCCAAGCTGATCTTCTCTCTGTCTTAGGCTTCGGGGATGACCATCGAGAAGCGCTCCAGCCGCGCCTCGTCGGGGTCCGGTCCGTTGCGCACACCGGTGTGGAGCGCGTCGATGGCGGCGAGTTCGTCGGCGCTGAGTTCGAAGTCGAACACGTCGAAGTTCTCAGCGATGCGGACAGGGTTTGTTGATTTTGGGATGGCTGAGCGGCCCTGCTGCAAATGCCAGCGCAGCATGACCTGCGCCGGGCTCTTGCCGTAGGTCCGCGCGATGGCGGCGATCGTCGGGTCTTCCATCACGTTCCGGCGGTCCTCGCCGCCCCACCCGGGGTAGAAGGTGATGCCGCCGATCGGTGACCAGGCCTGGGTGAGGATCCCGTGCTCGGCGTCTGCTGCCTGGACGTCCGGCTGGGTGAAGTAGGGGTGCAGCTCGATCTGGTTGACCGCCGGGATGATGTGGGTCTCTGCCAGCAGCTGCTTCAGGTGGTGTGGCATGAAGTTGCTGACGCCGATCGCCCGCACCCGCCCGTCGGCGAGCAACGTCTCCAGGGCCGTGTACGCGGCGATGGTTTTGTCGAACCGGTCGGGGGCCGGCTGATGCAGGATGAGCAGGTCCAGGTAGTCGACGCCGAGCTTGCCAACAGCCTTCTCCCAGGCGTGCAGCGTCTGGTCATAGCCGTAGTCGCTCACCCAGATTTTCGTCTCGATGAACACGTCAGAACGGTCCAGGCCCGAGCCGCGGATGCCTTGGCCGACCTCCCGCTCGTTGCCGTATGCGGCGGCGGTGTCGATGTGCCGGTAGCCGGCTAGCAAGCGCGGCCTCGACGGCCGCCGTCGTCTGCTCGGGTGGACTCTGGAAGACGCCCAGGCCGAGGGCGGGCATCGTGACGCCGTTGTTGAGAGTAAGTTCCATAACCATGCCTTTCACGGTATTCAGATGTGCGGGGATGTGGGAGGGGTTGGGCTTAGTGGTCGCGGTCGATCGCGGCGTCGAGGCCGGCCGAGAGCGGTGCGCCGACGAGGTCGAGGGCGGCAAGGGCTTCGTCGATTCGCCGGAGGTCGTCCGCTGTGAGTTCGAGGTCGGCCGCCGGGAGGTTGTCATCGAGATGGGCAAGGCGGGTGCCGCCGGGGATCGGCACGACCCACGGCTTCTGGGCCAGCAGCCAGGCCAGGGCGATCTGAGCCGGGGAAGCATCCTTTTCGGCGCCGAACCGCTTGAGGAAATCGACGACGGCGAAGTTCGCCTCGAGCGCCTCCGGGGTGAAGCGCGGGAAGTCGGCGCGGAGGTCATCCGGGTTGTCGAACCTCATGTCCCGGGTGATGCCGCCGGTGAGGAATCCCTGCCCGAGCGGACCCCAGGCGACCAGTCCGATTCCGAGCTCCTCGCAGACCCCGAACTTTTTGGTTTCGGGCTCCCGCATCCACAGTGAGTAGTGGTCCTGGATGACGGCGACGGGTTGGACGGCGTGGGCGCGGCGGATGCTGGTTTCGCTCGCTTCCGACAGCCCGAAGTGACGCACTTTGCCCTCGGTGATGAGTTCCTTGACGGCGCCGGCGACGTCCTCCATCGGGACGTTGGGGTCCACCCGGTGCTGGTAGAGCACATCGATGTGGTCGGTGCGCAGCCGGCGCAGTGAGGCGTCGACGACTTCCCGGATGTGCCCGGGCCGGCTGTTGAGGCCGACTGTTTCGCCGTTGCCGTTGATGTCGAACCCGAACTTGGTGGCCACCAGGACGTCGTCGCGGATCGGCTGCAGCGCTTCGCCGACGAGTTCCTCGTTGACGTAGGGGCCGTATCCTTCGGCGGTGTCGAACAGGGTGACGCCGCGTTCGGCGGCGGACCGGATGACGGCAAGTGCTTCGGTCCGGTCGGTGGCGGGGCCGAGGCCGAAGCTCAGGCCCATGCAGCCAAGGCCGATGGCTGATGTCTCAAGGCCGTCGCCGAGCTTGCGTGTTTTCATGGGAGTTTTCCTTTGTGTTGTTGATCGCGTGGGTCGAAGGGGGTTTCAGCGGGCGGGCTCGGCCTCCGGTACGGGCACGGCCATCCGGGGTGCCCTGGTTCGGCGGGCAGCCAGGTCTGCGGGCAGAATGAGGGCCGCGGTGACGGCCAGGGCAAGGAGCAGGAGGACACTGCCTGTGGTGAGGGCGACGCTGACCTCGGCGGCCAGGTGCGCTACGGCAGAACCCGTGGCCGGGACGGTCGCTGCGGCAGCGACCGCGATGCCAAGCCCAAGGCAGGTGCCCACCTGATGGAAGGTGTTCACCAGGCCCGATGCCGCGCCGGCGTCGGAGGCGGGGGCGCCGATGATGCCGAACGAGGTCAGTGGCGCAAAAGCGAGGCCTTGACCGGCGCCGATGAGGATCATGGGCAGAGCCACCCCGGTCAGGTAGGCGGAGTCGACTCCGACCCGGCTGAGCCAGAACATCCCGGCGAGGGTGAGCAGGATCCCTGCCACGAGCGGAACCGAGCCCGGCATCCGCCCTGCCAGCCGCGGGATGCTCATCGCGACGGCGAAGTTGACCGCCGTCATGGGCAGGAAACCGATGCCGGCCTGCAGCGGGTCAAAGCCCAGCACTTCCTGCAGGTACTGGGTGGTGAAGAAGAAGAATCCGATCATCGCGCCCAGGTACAGGAAGCGGGCAACGTAGGCGCCGGTGCGGCGGCGGCTCGCGAACAGCCGCAGCGGCATGATCGGCTGGGCCGCCCTGCGCTCGATCAGTACGAACACGACCAGGAGCACGACGCCGGCGCCGACGGCTGTGACCGTAACCGGGGACGTCCAGCCCGCATCGACGGTGTTGATGATGCCGAACACGAGCGCGCCGACACCCAGTGTGGCGCTGAGCGCGCCGAAAACGTCGAAGCGGCCGCGGGCCCGGCCTGTTTCCGGGAGGAACCGCGGCGCGAGTGCGATCATCGCGGCGCCGATGGGCACGTTGACGAAGAACCCTGCCCGCCAGGAGATCCAGTGGGCCAGCGCCCCGCCGATGACCAGGCCCAGGCTGGCACCAATCCCTGCGGTAGCACCGTACAAAGCGACGGCCCGGGTGCGCTCACGGCCCTCCGGGAAGCTCGCCGTGAGCAGGGACAGCGAGGCGGGCGCGACGATCGCCGCCCCGATACCCTGAACGGCGCGGCCGGCGATCGCCCACCAGCCCTCCGGTGCCAGTCCGATCAGCAGCGACGCGATGGAGAACACCACCAGCCCGAACACGAACACCCGCCGGCGTCCGAGCAGGTCTCCTGCCCGGGCTCCCAGGAGCAGCAGGCCGCCGAAGACCAGCGTGTACGCATTCTGAACCCAGGAGAGCTCACCGGTGCTCAGCTGCAGGTCTGCCTGCAGGCTCGGCAGGGCAGTGAAGATGACCGAGTTGTCCAGCAGGATCATGAAGTAGCTGACGAGGATGATCGCCAGAATCGCTGCCGGGTGGGGAGCGGTTGTGGGTTCAGGTTTCATGCTTTCAATGCAACCGTGATTCCTTACGGGCCGGGAGTCACTGTCGTTCCGGGTAACGCCAGTCCCTCCCTCGTCCCATCGGCCGCGCGTAGCGTGGAGGCCATGACACACAGCGACGACGTGCGGAAGTTCCTGACCTCCCGCCGCGCAAGGATCACGCCCGAGGAGGCCGGCCTGCCGGCCTATGGCGGCAACCGGCGCGTTACCGGGCTGCGCCGCGAGGAAGTCGCCATGCTCGCCGGGATGAGCATCGACTACTACATTCGCCTGGAGCGGGGAAACCTCTCCGGCGCCTCGGACAGCGTCCTTGAAGCCCTCGGGCGTGCCCTGAAGCTCGACGACGCCGAAACGGCCCACCTTTTTGACCTGGCCCGCGCCGCCACCGCCTCCCCCCGCGTGCGGCGCAAGCGCAGCCCGCAGACGGTGCGGCCGAGCGTGCAACGCGTCATCGATGCGATCACGACGGCGCCGGCCTGGGTCCGCAACGACCGCGGGGATGTCCTCGCCGCCAACGAACTGGGCCGCGCCCTTTATCTGGACATGATGGCCGAACAGGTCCACCCCGCCGAACAGCGCACGCTTCACCTTCCTGAATCCGAAAGCGCGGGAGTTCTTCGCCGATTGGGAACGCGCAGCGGACGACGTCGTCGCAGTCCTGCGCTCCACGGCCGGGAAAAACCCGTACGACAAGGACCTCACGGACCTGATCGGTGAACTCTCAACCCGCAGCGAGGAATTCCGCACCCGGTGGGCCCGTCACGACGTGAAGTACCACCGCACCGGCCGCAAACGGCTCCACCACCCGATCGTGGGAGACCTTGACCTGAGCTTCGAAGCGCTGGAACTCCCCGCAGACCCGGGACTGCGCATCAACGTCTACACAGCAGATCCCGGACACACCCTCAGAGGACGCACTGAAAGTCCTCGCCAGCTGGGCCGCCACCCAGCGTGAAACGACAAAGGCCGCGGTCAAGGAGAAAAAATGAGCCACCGTCCCTCCACTGTCCTGATCGTCGGTGCCACCGGCAGCATCGGACGCTACGCCGTGGCCGAGGCGCTGCAACAGGGCTACGCGGTCCGGGCGCTCGTGCGGGACCAGAACCGCGCCGCCCGCATTCTTCCCGACGGCGTGGACCTGGTGATCGGGGATCTGACCCGTCCCGCAACCCTCGGCCCCGCCGTCGACGGAATCGACGCGATCGTGTTCACCCACGGAAGCACCACCAGCGAACGGGACGTGCGGGACAACGACTACACCGGCGTCGCGAACGTCCTCAAAGCCTTGAACGGCCGCCGGACACGCATCGCGCTCATGACTGCTATCGGCATCACCCGGCCAGGTGCCGCCTACGCCCAGTGGAAGCTGCGCAGTGAGCGGCTGGTCCGTGCCAGCGGCAACCCGTACACGATCGTGCGCCCCGGCTGGTTCGACTACAACCAACCCGACCAGCGGACGATCGTCATGCTCCAGGGCGACAGGCGACAATCCGGCTCACCCGCTGACGGCGTCATCGCCCGCGACCAGATCGCGCGCGTCCTCATCGACAGCCTTCAGCATCGATGCCGCCGACCACAAGACTCTCGAACTCATCGCCGACCACGGACCCGACCAAGACGACCTCACCACCCTCTTCACCGCACTGACGCCAGACTCAGACGAATCTCTCGATGCAGCCGAAGACATTGTCGACCTCCCTACGGAGAGTGAGCCCGAAATGTTCCGTGATGACCTCGCCGCAATCACAGCAGGAAGCCTCAAAGCCGGGGACTAAACCTGGGCCCACATGACAGCCACTGGCCGCTTTGAATACGGCCGCAACCGGCACCCTACGGATGGACCAGCACCTTCACCGCCGTCTCCTTGTGGTTGATCAAGGTGTCGAAGCCCAGGGAGTGCTCAGCTAGCGGCACGCGGCTGACCTGGTGACCGACTCCATGACCGTCTACCTTGATGCCGGCACCACGGTCCAAGCGATGAGCCCCTACCTGCAGGACCTTGCGTGGCTTCGTGTGAGGTCTGGCTGGTGCGGTTTGGCCCTATTGGGCGGGCATCACATTTCTTTTGGATTGCACCGACGAAGCTTGTCGGTCGTAGCGTCGAAGGTCATCGCGTTGGCTGTCCGTCGGCTGAAAGGGCGTTCCTGCGCTAAACCTGGGAAGAACTTGCGGCGGCCTTGATGCAGGGTGGAAAGAATTGCCTCCGTCGCCCTGCCTTTCGCTTCAGGTTAAGTGGTTGTGCTCGGCGAGCATTTTCACATCGTTAGTACTGACTTTTGGGGGCAATGAATGAATACGCTTTTTCGACGCAATGGTGCGCAAAAGCCGGCCAGCAATGAAGTTGACCATATGGTCCGGGCTTCGCCGCGGTCATCGTTTTCCCGGCGGCTGGCGGCTGGCGGGAGTCTAGCGGTCGCCGTAGTCATGTCAGTGAGTGCCTGTGGAGGTCAATCCGCGGCCTCTATCGGCAGTGGTTCCGTTGCTACTGAATCCGCATCCGCGACTCCTACACCAACGCCCGATCCAACCGCGCCGGCTTCATCTGACTGCCTCACCGAGAATGCGACTGAAGATTATCCGCCGAATGTCTTCATCTGCACCAAGACCGACGCCGGAAAGCTGCGGTGGTTGGAACAATCGGATTCGAAACGGGTAACGGACGCACGAGCAGCAGCGAAGTTCGCGGCAGAGAAGGCGGCCGCAGCCAAAGCAGCGCAAAAAGCTGCTGCAAAGGCCGCCGCCAAGAAGGCCGCGGCGGAAGCGGCCCGTCAGAAAGCTGCTGCCGCAGAAGCGGTCCGCCAGCAGCAAGCCGCGGCGGCTGCAGCCGCAGCCGCAGCCGCCATAGCCCCGGCGCCCGTGCGGCCTGCCGCCCCCGCAGCGCCGTCCGGATGCGACCCGAACTACGCGGGAGCGTGTGTGCCCATCGCATCTGACGTCGATTGCGCCGGAGGGAGCGGAAACGGTCCCGCATATGTGGGGGGACCTGTCACTGTCGTTGGATCCGACATCTATGGTCTCGACCGGGATGGGGACGGAATGGGGTGCGAAGGGTAACCAGCGAGGCTGGGGACAACTCGATGGTGGAACTGAAGCGCGTTTATTGGAGCCGGAAGGCCATGCGGTTGGCATATACGGCCGCAGTGATGTGGCTAGGAATCTCAGTCTTCCTGGCCCTGATGCCGAAGGTAAACGTAGTTTCCGGGACGGGCCTTTCCCCAGTGACCGAGGTCCTGCGCGGAATGTTGGACGGCGTCCTGGCTGCGGCTGTCCTGCCTGGCCTGTGTCTTGTGGTCCTGGCCGTTGTTGCCGCCGTTGTCCAGGCCAGGACGTTCGACGCCGGGACCCGGTAAGGCGCTTCACCCGCCAGCAGCGCCGCGAAGGCATGGCCCGCGCGCTGGCCTGTGTGAAATGGAGGCAGGGTTCCGGCGCCGGTGCTCGCGGCCCGCCGAACACGGCGACCACTTCTACCCATGGTCCAAAGGCGGATCCACCAGCCTGCAGAACTTCGTCGCCGCCTGCGCGAGGTGCAATCGGGCAAAGGGCGCCAGGATTCCTTCGCCGGGTCAGCAGGAGCGGATCGTACTACGACGGCGGGGCTACGTTGCGCCCGACGGTTTGGTGAGTGTCTGCGAACGGCAGCCGCTCCCCTAGGCTAGGGCTGACCGGATACCGCAGGGGGTAATGAACTTGGACAGCGTAAAAGCGGTGGATGCTCACTATGAGACACACTTCGGTGGCGAGGCCGAATATTGGAAGTTCGACGACAGACCCAACATGATTGGCGTGCTTGATTGGCCCAAAGGCGACATCTCGCCAGCGATTCCATATGTACGCGACGCTTGGCCTTCATGCGCTGATTCACGGACCGTTGAACCACGGGCACGGATTCGAGCTCTACACCTGCGTCTCAAGTGGAAACGACGCATTCAGAATTGCTTTCGCCAGGATGGCCAACGATCTCGTTTCTGACCGAACTTTCGTGGAGGTGGGCCATCTGGTGACACCGGCCAACGAGCGGATCCTCGACGGTCTGCCCTTCAGGTCATGGCTGATGCTCGAAAGAACTGACGATTTCATTCCACCGCTGCAGCTCGACGGCGGGCACCACGTTGTCTTTTTGGACGCCACACCGGTGTTCCCCGAAGAAGCCCAGCACGTGAAGGATCACGGCCTGGAGGGGCTTTTTGATCTCTGGGATGAGGACCCACCGAGACTTACTGACATGAACCGAAAGCTCCCCCAGCCCTTCAGCGGGTGAAACATTCTCTAACGGGCAGCGGCACGACTCTTTACGGTCCCGATTGAGATTCCTGCGGGTGCACCAGCACTTTCTCCGCCGTCTCCTCGTGGTTGTTCAGGGTGTCGAAGCCCTGCTCAACCAGATCCTCCAGCGCAATTCGCCCTGTGATGAACGGTTTCAGGTCCACTTTGCGCGCTTGCATGGTTGGATTGCCGCAGCCTGGTCCGGACGCCGGCTATGGCTTCCCCGCCTCAGACTCCGGTGTGTCTCAGAACTAACAGCGGCTACAGCGAATCAAGGAAAGTCAACGCTTCCGAGGGACGTTGAGGCGAACGTCGGCGGCCTGGACTTCATCCAGCACCCACCGCTGGTACTTCGAGTGGTCCGGGTATTTCTTTCGGAGATAATCCCGGACGACCTTCCCTGGACGGTGCTCGACTGTATAGCCAGTTCCGAGCGAGTTGAGGTTGTAGCTAGTCACGAATCTGAGTCTAGGCCGTGGCGGTGCCACGTCAGGGCGACCACGTACCGGGCGGCGACTCTAGGGAACGCCAGCCGCCGACTCCGCGGCTGCCAGGGTCTGCGAAAACCTGTCCACTGCCAGTTTGTAGTCGGCCGCATTCCCTGTGGTTCTCTCGTGGTCGGCTGAGTGCATAGCCCTGATCATGGCCCGGTTGACGGTAATGTGACATCAGACATCGCGGGATAGTCGAACTGCAACTGCGGGTCCACCTCGTAAGTGAGCCACCGCCGCTTCAGCAGATCGTGGCGGTCCGCGGTCCTTCCGTATTCCTTCAGATCCGCCAGGGAAAATCCGCCAGCAACACAGCGTCCACGCCGGAGGCCTGGGACGCTGTTCGGACTGCCTCACGCTGGCGGCCCAGGGCGTCCTCGGTCCCCAGAGCTAAGGGTGTCACGCCCTTTTGGGCGAATTCTGCGTTGAATTGGTAGGCACGGATCTCCGCCGGGGTCATGAGGTCCAGGTCGGCCGGGGATTTCTTGGCGAACTCCCTGGCGCCGTAGGGGCTCGCGACACTGCTGCGGGGCACCGGGTAAAAGTACTTTCCGCCGAAAAACCCTGCCACCGTTGCAATCCAGAAAACAAGGTCGGGAGATCAACCGACCTGCCCCGACGGCTGCGCCCACCGTGCATGCCGCATGGCCGGTCGTGAAGAGAATCTTGGTCCGGCCCAGCCGGTATACACGGCGGGGACGGTCCAGTTGCTTCTCATGGATTTTCTTGAGCCCCAATGCGCAATCACTGGCGTTGCTCACCAGTCACGCTCCTCTGTCATTCCGGACGGCGCCTCCACCGTCAGCTCGGACACCGGTGACGTGCTGCTGCGCAGCATGTCGCGGTCAACCCCGACACCGGTGTAGGACTTGACCG
>CAVUHH010000020.1:0-160575 GCA_963741285.1 uncultured Actinomycetota bacterium | reverse complement strand
ATGCAGCGGGTTGCCGTTGCAGTTCAGTCCGGCGATCGATACGCCGGTCCCCTCGAAGACCGCCAGGTAGTCGTCCCGGGCGGCGTCGCTGGTGAGGATCTGATCGAACGTGGGCACGTGGACGGCGGGCAGGAACCCGCCGGTGTTGATTTCGATGCCTGTCAGGCCCAGGTCAGCGATGACCTTGAGGGCCTCGGGCAGCGGCCGGTCGTGCAGGATTGCGTTGTAGACGCCAAGTTTCACAGCGTGATCTTCTTTCCGTTGTTGAGCGCGGATTCGGTGACGGCGCCGAGCAGTTCCATGTTGCGTACGCCCTCGTCGAACGTGGCGCAGCGGGGCAGTGACTCGGCTTCGCTGAGGCCGGCGACCTCTTCGAGGAAAGCGCGGGCCTGGTAGCCGAACGCGTCGTTCTGGCCAAAGCCCACCTCGGGGGCGTCCATGGCCAGCCCGCCGGTGATGTACGGGTGGCCCGGGCCAAGGATGACCTGGCGGTAGCCGTTCTCGTTGCCGGAGCCGTCGTTGAGGAACAGCTGGATTTCGGAGGGGCGGCGCTGGTCGAACTTGGCGGCGCCGTTCTCGCAGAACACCTCGAACTGCAGGCTGTTGGCGTGGCCGGCCGCAACCCGGGACACTTCGAAGCTGCCTGCGCCGTTTTCGAACTCCGCGTTGAACGCAGCGTAGTCGTCGTTCTCGACAGCTTCGAACGTGTCGCTGACGGCAACATGGTCGTGGCCCATGACGGCCGCAAGCGGCAGCGGGCGCTTGCCGATGACAGTGCTCAACTGCCCGCCGGTGACAGACTTGATGTCGCCGCAGAGGAACTCCGAAACGTAGGCAAGGTGGCTTCCGACGTCGGCCAGGGCACCGGAGCCGGGGCCGCCCTTGTAGCGCCAGCTCATGGGAGCGGACGGGCTGAAGCCGTAGTCGGTCCAGTAGCGGCCGCTGAAGTGCAGGACGTTGCCGAGGACGCCGTTGCGGATGAGGTCGCGGATGTAGGCGATGCCCGGGGTGCGGCGGAATGTGAAGCCGATACGCGCAATGGAGCTGGCGTTGCGGGCAGCCTCTGCCATGGCCCGGGCGTCTTCGAGCGAATCGCTCAGCGGCTTCTCGCACAACACGTGCTTGCCGGCGGCCAGCAGGCCCTCCACTACCTCGCGGTGCAGCGAGTTCGCAATGACAACGCTGACCACGTCGATGTCGTCGGCTTCGGCGATTGCCTGCCAGGACGTGTCGTTGCGCTCGTAGCCGAAACGGCGGGCAGCGAGGGAACCGAACTCGGCGTTCACATCACCAATGGAGACGAGGCGGACCTGGGGGAGGACCGGGCTGTAGAGGGTGGACGCTGTCCGGTAGGCCGCCGCGTGGGCCTTTCCGGCCATACCTGCGCCGATGACCGCGACACCAAGGCTTTCAGCCATTGATTTCTCCTTTGAAATTCAGCCGCGGCGGGACACTCTGCGGCAATTTTGTAGCGCTACAATTTTGTATGCTGACTTTGAGCGTAGTCATGTCTATATGTCCTGTCAATCATCCGCCGAAAGTTCACGAGACCCCGGAAAGGCTTCCCCGATGACAGCACCCAACCCCCAGGCCCGACGCCCCACCATCTACGATGTGGCCAAGCTGGCCGGTGTCTCGCCGTCGCTGGTTTCACTGGTGCTGCAGAATCCTGACAGGGTGAGCGAGAAGCGCCGCGGGGCGGTGCGGGCCGCCATCGCCGAGCTGGGATACCGCCCCAGCAGGGCGGCCACCACGCTCGCGAGCAGCAGGACAAAAAGCATCGGGCTGGTGATTGACGACTACCGGAACCTCTGGTTCGTTGATCTGCTCCGGGGGATGGAATCCGTTCTGACGGAGCATGGCTACCATGTGACCCTGGCGGATTCGCGGCCGGGGGAGAACCGCATCAAGGACGCGGCTGACGGGTTGCTGGCCATGCATGTTGACGGACTGGTGATCGCAGCGGAACCCGGAGGAACCGTACTGGCCGGCACCGGGGTTCCGACCGTGGTGGCGGGCTGGCGGAACGGGGTGCCCCCGAATGTGGACCTCATCACCAATGACGACGACGGCGGTGGCGCCCTCGCCGCGGACCACCTGCTGGGGCTTGGGCACACCAGGATCGGCCACCTTACGGGGTCAGGCGGCGCGGCCGACCATCGCCGGGCGGGCTTCGACGGCCGCGTGCGGCAAGCCGGTGCTGTCGTGCGGATTGCGGGGGAGGGGGGCGGTACGGCGGAGGAGGATGGCTATGCCTCGGCGTGCTGGCTGCTGGACCGCTACCCGGACACCACCGCGATTTTCGCCGCCAATGACACGATGGCCCTGGGCGCTTTTGGCGCCATCAAGGCCCGGGGCCTGGCGGTGCCGGCGGACATTTCCGTGATCGGCTACGACAATTCACCCCTGGCAAAGTCCCGATATCTGGAGCTGACATCAGTGGACAATCGCAGTGACCTGGTGGGGGAGGATGTGGCAAAAGCCCTGCTGGAGCGCATCCAGGCCCCCGCTAAAGGGCCAATGAGAGAGCTGATCAACCCGTCGCTGGTTGTCCGCAGCACCACTGCGCGGCCCTCAGCCTAGGACGTCTCTGGGATAAATCTACGTCAAAACATCCTAATGTCAGGACAAACTATTGACATTCGTGAGTTGGGTCACCATGATCGAGGTAGACAGTGCTCCGGCGGCTGCAGAGTGGCAGCCCGGGGACTGAGAGATCAAAGGAGATTTAGGTGGCTAATTTTTCTTGGCGTAAGGCTGCTCTGGTTGCGGCGGTAGTGCCGATGATGGCGTTGAGCGCATGTTCAAGCACCGGTGGACGGGCCCCCGACACCGGAAGCGGCGGCGGCGGCGGCCAGGTCGCCACAACGGAGCGGATGAAGATCGCGTTGATCGCCCATGCTCCCGCCGGTGACACCTTCTGGGACACGGTCCGGAAGGGCGCCGAGGAGGCGGCCGCGAAGGACAACGTTGAACTGCTTTACACCTCCGATCCGGAGGCTGGCCGGCAGGCGCAGCTGATCGAGCAGGCCATCGACCAGAAGGTAGACGGCATTGCGGTTACCCTGGCCACTCCCGACGCGCTTGAAGGAGGCGCTGAAGAAGGCCACCGATGCAGGCATTCCGATTGTCAGCTTCAATGCCGGCGAAGCGGCCTCGGCTCAGCTGGGTGCCTTCACCCACTTCGGGTCCAATGAAAAGCTCGCCGGCGAAGCCGTGGGAGCACGGCTCGCGGAGGGTGGCTACAAGCACCCGGTGTGCGTGATCCAGGCACAGGGGCATGTGGGCCTCGAAGCCCGGTGCGCCGGTGTGAAGGCCAAGGTGCCCGGCACGGAAATTCTGTACGTCAACGGAGCGGACATGACGTCGGTGGAGTCGACGGCAACCGCGAAGCTGCAGGCATCCAAAGATGCTGATGTCATCATCGGCCTGGGTGCTCCCATTACCCTGACGCTCCTTAAGTCAGTGACCACCGCAGGAAGTTCGGCCAAGGTTGCCATCCTTCGACCTGAACAAGGAACTGGCCCAAAAAGTCTCCGACGGCAGCGTGCTGTTCACGGTGGACCAGCAGCCGTGGCTGCAGGGCTACGGCGCCGTGGATGCGCTGTGGCAGAACAAGCGGGGCGGTTTCAGGCTCGGCGGCGGACAGTCGGTCCTCACCGGCCCGGCGATCGTC
Source organism: uncultured Actinomycetota bacterium (assembly GCA_963741285.1). Lineage (GTDB taxonomy): Bacteria > Actinomycetota > Actinomycetes > Actinomycetales > Micrococcaceae > Arthrobacter. Next base: position 156,899 of record CAVUHH010000020.1, on the reverse strand, counting down.
GATCAGTCCAACGCCGCAGAAGTCCTGAAGTTCGCCGAGCAGGGTATCCGCTAACAGCCCGCTGGCCGGGCCGGTCACGGCCGGCCCGGCAGCAAGGAGAGTTCTTATGACCATTACCCAGACCAAGATCAAATCACCGGCGGCTGATGAGCGGGTGGCCAGGCGCAGTCCGTTCCAGAAGCTGTTCGGCCGGCCCGAGGTCGGTGCCCTGGTGGGCGCGATCGTCCTGTTCATTTTCTTCGCGTTGGTCTCTTCAACGTTTACCCAGCCCAACGCGTTGGCGACCATTCTCTATGGCAGTTCCACGATCGGGATCATGGCGGTGGGGGTGTCGCTGCTGATGATCGGCGGCGAGTTCGACCTTTCCACCGGCGTCGCGGTGATCTCCTCGGCGCTGACGGCGTCGATGTTCAGCTGGTACTTCAGCACGAACGTGTGGGTCGGGGTCCTCCTGGCCCTGATCGTCTCGGTGGGCATCGGGTTCATCAACGGCTGGATCCTGATGAAGACCAAGCTCCCGAGCTTCATCGTCACCCTCGCGACGTTCCTGATGCTGACCGGCCTGAACCTGGGCCTGACCCGGCTGATCGGCGGGTCGGTGTCCTCACCCTCGATCTCCGACGATGGACGGCTTCGCCTCCGCCCGTGCGGTGTTCGCGTCCTCGGTGACGATCGCCGGGGTTGATGTGAAGATCACGGTGTTCATCTGGATCGCGCTGGTCGCGGTGGCTACCTGGGTGCTGATGCGGACCCGGGTGGGGAACTGGATCTTCGCGGTCGGCGGGGATGAGAACGCGGCCCGCGCCGTGGGTGTGCCGGTCAAGGCCACCAAGATCGGCCTGTTCATGGGCGTGGGGTTCTGCGGCTGGGTCCTGGGCATGCACAACCTGTTCGCCTTCGACACGGTGCAGTCCGGTGAGGGCGTGGGCAACGAGTTCCTCTACATCATCGCCGCGGTGATCGGCGGGTGCCTGCTGACCGGCGGCTACGGCTCGGCCGTGGGCGGGGCGATCGGGGCGTTCATCTTCGGCATGGCGAACAAGGGCATCGTCTACGCGCAGTGGAACCCGGACTGGTTCAAGTTCTTCCTGGGCCTGATGCTGCTGCTGGCCACCATCGTGAACCTCATCGTCAAACGCCGCGCGGAACTCAAGTAAAGGGGCAACGGAACATGAATGCCAACAACATCGACCAGCAGACCCTGCTGCAAAACGAAAAAGACCCCCTGACCCACACCCCGGTGCACCTGCTCTCCCTGGAGGGGGTGGGCAAGCACTACGGGAACATCATCGCCCTGTCCGAGGTGACGATGGCGGTGGATAACGGCCGGGTGACCTGTGTGCTGGGTGATAACGGTGCGGGCAAGTCCACGCTGATCAAGATCATCGCCGGGCTGCACCAGCACGACGCCGGGGTGCTGAACATCATGGGCGAGGAACGCAAATTCTCCTCCCCGAGGGATGCGCTGGATGCCGGGATCGCGACCGTCTACCAGGACCTGGCCGTGGTCCCGTTGATGCCGATCTGGCGGAACTTCTTCCTCGGCTCCGAACTCACCAGTGGGTTTGGCCCGTTCAAGAGCATGGACGTGGAGAAGATGAAGGCCATCACGCTGAAGGAACTCGCCGAGATGGGCATCGACCTGCGGGATGTGGAGCAGCCCATCGGGCAGCTCTCCGGCGGTGAACGCCAGTGTGTGGCGATCGCCCGGGCCGTGTACTTCGGCGCGAAGGTCCTGATCCTGGACGAGCCGACCGCGGCCCTGGGCGTGAAGCAGTCCGGCGTGGTCCTGCGCTACATCCTGCAGGCCCGCGACCGCGGCCTCGGGCGTCATCTTCATCACCCACAACCCGCACCACGCCTTCCCCGTGGGGGACCGGTTCCTGCTGCTCAAGCGCGGCAAGTCGATCGGCTACTACGACAAAAAAGACATCACCCTCGACGAACTCACCGCGCAGATGGCAGGCGGCGCCGAACTCGCCGAACTCGCCCACGAACTCGAACAACTCGGCGGCCACAGCGAAGCCCTCAAGGAAGTCAAAGCCGAAGTCGCCGAAGTCGCTGACAGCGCCAACGCCGGCGGTCCGAAACACGCATAACGGCAGCACCCGGCGGGGTGCTCCGGACACCCCTCCGGAGCGCCCCGCCATGGCTGTGCGCACCAACCATGCGCACAAGACACGTTAACGAAGGGAACACCATGCCGATCCGGGTAGGCGTCATCGGCGCCGGAATCATGGGCGCGGACCACATCAGGAACCTCTCCACGAGCATCGGCGGTGCCGAAGTCACCTTTGTGGCAGATCTCGACGCCGACCGCGCCGCCGCGGCAGCGCCGCCGTCGGCACGCATCACCACTGATCCATCGGAGCTGATCAACTCCAGCGAGGTGGACGCCGTGGTGGTGGCCTCGCACGACTCCACCCACGCGGGCCTGGTGCTGGAGTGCTTCGAAGCGATGACGCCGGTCCTGTGCGAAAAGCCGCTGGCGCCCACGGTCCTGGAAAGCCTGGAAGTCGTGGCCGCGGACGCCGACATGGTGGCCGCAACGGGAGCGTCGCTGCTCTCGCTCGGCTTTATGCGGCGCTTCGACCCGGGCTACGTGGCACTGCGTCAGGCCGTGCAGGGCCGGGCGCAGGGCGAGCCCCTGATAGTCCACTGCGTGAGCCGGAACGCTTCCGCGGCTCCCGGCGCCACGGCCGAATCGGCCATCACCAATTCGGCCATCCACGAGCTGGACATTATTCCCTGGCTGCTGGACTCGCCCATCACGGAAGTGTCGTGGCAGGCCGGAAAGAGCACGCGGCTGGCCGACGCCGGGCTGCAGGATCCCGCGTTTATGACGCTCCGCACCGCGGACGGAACCCTCACCACGCTGGAGCTGTTCCTGAATGCGCAGTACGGCTACACCACCCGCTGCGAGGTTGTGTCGGAACGCGGCACCACCGCCCTGCAGGATTCGGCCATGCTGCGCATCGAGCAGCAGGGAACCACGCAGGAGCAGATCCCGGCGGACTGGCGCCCCCGGTTCGCCGACGCCTACCGGCTGCAGCTGCAAGCGTGGATTTCCGCGCTGGCCGGCGGAGAGAAGCCTTCCCTCGCCGGCGCGCAGGACGGCCTCAACGCCTCGCTCGTTGCCCAAGCCATGATCCAGTCGCTGCACAGCGACGGTGCCGCCACGAAAGTCAGCTACCAATGACCACTACCTCGCTCCCACAGTCCCGCGTCCCCGACTCCCGTGACGCCCCTGTGCTGCGCTGGGGAATCATGGGGCCGGGCTGGATTGCCGAACGCTTCACCGAATCCATCCAGGCGCACACCGGGCAGGTGATCGCCGCCGTCGGGTCCCGTTCGCTGAGCCGGTCCAAGGCCTTCGCGGAGACCTTCGACGTGCCTGCGGCGTACGGCAGCTATGAGGAACTGGCCGCCGCCCCGGACATCGACATCGTCTACGTGTGCACCCCGCACACCGGTCACCACGCGGCTGCCGTGCTGGCTATCGACGCCGGCAAACACGTCCTGATCGAAAAGCCGATCGGGCTCAACGCGGACCAGGCGCGGGACATCGCCGCCCGGGCCGAGGCCGCCGGGGTCTTCGCCGCGGAGGCCATGTGGACGTTTTTCCTGCCCAAGTTTGATGTGATCCGGCAGATCCTCGACGCCGGCACCCTGGGAACCATCACCACGGTGGTGGCCGAGTACGGCGAGCACTTCGAGCCCTCGCACCGGATCTTCAATCCGAAACTGGCCGGCGGCCCGCTGCTCGACCTGGGCACCTACCCGCTGGCCCTGGTCACCGAGGTGCTGGGCAGCCCGCAGCAACTGGCCGCCGTGGGGCAGCCCCACGAGTCAGGAGTCAACGCCCAGCTGTCCGCCGTGATGCAGTTCGACGGCGGCGCCCAGGCCGTGGTGAACACCCACGTTCACAACTTCACGCCCACCGCAGCCACCGTGGTGGGGTCCGCAGCGACCCTGACCATCGACGGCCCCTTCAACATGCCCGGCGGCTTCGAGGTCCGCTTCCCTGACGGCACACGCCTGCGCCATGACGAACCCGCCGGCGGCCACTACGAAGGCCTGCACTATGAGGCCGCGGCGGTGGCGCGCGCCATTGCCGCGGGCAGCACGCAGGCCGGCCAGCGGACACTGGCGGCCTCCATCCGCACGCTTGAAGTGGCCGATGAGATCCGCCGCCAGCTCGGCGTCGTGTTCCCCGGCGAAGCAGCTCCTCCGGTCCACACCGCCCGGCACTGATCCAACCAGCGACACCACCCACACGCTAGCGATCCACACGCTACGACCCTATGAAAGGACCAGCCCATGGCCTACCTCGCACAGAACCCTGCTCCCATCCCGGTACCAGTCCGCATCGGGCTCATCGGTTCGGGCTGGATGGGCGCGTTCCACGCTGAAAGCATTGCCCGCCGGGTCCCGGACGCTGTGCTCGCCGCCATCGCCGACCCCAATGTTGAGTCCGCGGAGGCGCTCGCAGCCTCGCTCGGCGGAGCCAAGGTCACCGCCAGTGCGGACGACATCCTGGCCGATCCCGAGATCGATGCCGTAATCATCGCCAGCCCGGCCCGCTTCCACGCGGCCCTGATCAGCCAGGCCGCCGCGGCCGGAAAGCACGTGTTCTGCGAGAAGCCCGCAGGCCAGGGCCTGGACGAGCTCGACGCCGCCATCGCCGCTGTGGAGGCCGCCGGCGTGCACTTCCAGATTGGCTTCAACCGGCGGTACGCCACTGACTTCCAGGCGGCCAAGAAGGACCTGGCCGCAGGGATTGCCGGGCAGCCGCAGCTCCTGCGCTCGCTGACGCGGGATCCGGGCACCGGCAGCATCCCGCACGCGGCCCGGGTCCCGGCATGGACCGTCTTCCTGGAAACCCTCATCCACGACTTCGACACCCTGAACTGGTTCAACGAAGGCGCCGAGCCCGTGGAGGTCTACGCGGTGGCCGACGCCCTCGTGGAACCCGGCCTGCGCGACCAGGGTTTCCTGGACACCGCAGTGGTCACCATCCGCTACAGCAACGGCGCCATCGCCGTGGCTGAAGCGAACTTCAGCGCCCTCTACGGCTACGACGTCCGCGGCGAGGTCTTCGGCTCCAAGGGCATGGTCCAGGCCGGCCGGGCCACGGAAACCGCGGCCCGGCGTTACACCGCCGACGGCCTCGCGGCGGACACCCCGCGGCTCAACGTGGAACTCTTCCGCGACGCCTACACCGACGAACTCGCCGACTTCGCCGCTGTGGTGCGGGCCCGGCGCGACGGTACGCCGCCGCCGTCGGGCGATTTCACCCTCACGCCGGGAACCGCAGACGCCCGCCGCGCCCTTGCCATGGCACTGGCCTGCATCGACTCCGTCAAGCAGGGCGGCCCGGTGGCTGTCCCCGCGGCAGCCAAGGCGGGAGTCTGATGCGGCTGGCCGTCTGCGCGGAGATGGTGTTCACCGACCTGCCCTTCGCCGAACGGGTGCAGCGCATCCACGACGCCGGGTTCGACGTGGAGCTGTGGGACTCCCGCACCAAGGACCTGAAGGCGCTCAAGGCCACCGGTGCGGTGTTCTCCTCCATGACGGGATACACCGCGGGCAGCCTGGTGGACCCCGACACTGCCGACGACGTGGTCCGGACGGCTGAATCGCTGATCCCCACCGCCCTGGAGCTCGGTGTCAGCCGCATGGTGGTGCACTCAGCGGAACTGGTGGACGGGAAGGCGGCACGGCCCGTCTTCCGTTCCACCGGCCGCATGTGGAGCACCGGGGCCCGGACCCTGGAACGCCTCGGCGCGCTGGGGGCGAAGCACCAGGTGACGTTCTGCCTGGAGAACCTCAACACGGTCCTCGACCACCCCGGCATCCCGCTGGCCCGCGCCAAGGACACCCTGGCCCTGGTGGAAGCCGCCGCGCACCCCAACGTCAAGCTCATGCTGGACCTGTACCACGCACAGCTGGGGGAGGGGAACCTGATCGAGCTGGTGCGCGCCGCCCTGCCGCACATCGGCGAAATCCAGGTGGCGGATGTTCCGGGCCGCTGCGAGCCCGGCACCGGCGAAATCAATTACCAGGCAGTCGCCCGGGCGCTCGCCGAGGCCGGCTATGACGGCACCGTCGGCATGGAAGCCTGGGCCAGCGGCGACAGCGAGGCGGCACTGGACGCCTTCCGGGCGGCCTTCACCGTCCAGCCCGCCACAATCCATTAGCACTACAACCTACGAAGGAACACTATGAAGGATGTCATTCTCGGCCTGGTTGGAGTGGGACGCATCGGCGTGATGCACGCCAACAACATCGCCGCGCTCAACGGGGAACTCAACCCGCGCGGAATCAATGTCCGGCTCAGGCTGACGGATGTTGCCGCAGACCACGCGCGGAATATTGCCGCAGGCCTCGGTGCCGAGTTCCTGCCCTCCGTGGCGGACCTGATCGCCTCCGGCGTGGACGGCCTCGTCATCGCCACGGGAACCGGGACCCACCCCGAACTCATCCGGGCCGGAGTGGACGCCGGCATTCCGGTGTTCTGCGAGAAGCCCGTGGCCATGAATGTGGCCGATGCCCTGCCGGTGCTGGACTACATCAGGGACAACAACGGCGTGGTGCAGATCGGCCACCAGCGCCGCTTCGACGCCGGCTACCTCGAAGCCAAACGTGCCTACCAGGCCGGCGAGCTGGGCTGGATCCACTCGCTGCGCGCGGTCACCTGCGACATGACGCCGCCGCCCGTGGAATTCCTGGCGACATCCGGTGGCCTGTTCCGGGACTGCTCGGTCCACGACTTCGACATCCTGCGCTGGCTGACCGGCCGCGAGATCGTGGAGGTCTATGCGAAAGGCTCCAACAACGGTGACCCGGCCATCGGCGAGGTGGGCGACGTGGATACGGCCCTGGCCGTCATCACGTTCGACGACGGCACGGTGGGAACGGTCTCGGCCAGCCGGTACAACGGGGCCGGCCACGATGTCCGCCTGGAGATCCAGGGGTCCAGCCGCTCGGTCATGGTGGGCCTGGACGGGAAGTCCGCCCTGGCCTCGGCCGAAGCCGGGATCGCCTTCCCCGCCGGGGAACCGCACCAGACCTTTGCCGAGCGCTTCGACCAGGCGTACCGCTCCGAGATGGCGGCGTTTGTGGAGCTGATCCTGGGCGAGCGGCAGAACCCGTGCACGCCCGAAGACGCCGTGGCGGCTTCCCGGGTGGCCGACGCCGCCCAGGAGTCGCTGGCAACCGGTGCGCCGGTCAAGGTGGCGCTCAAGGTGGCCAGCTGAGCCTCGCGCCGCAAACAATGCCCCTCCGGAATCTCGTTCCGGAGGGGCATTGTTTTTGGTGTCTACGGGAGCCGGTCTATGCCGTAAACGGCAGCCGGGGGTCGATGTCCTGCCCGTCCCAGCTCTGCCGCACCCAGCCGTGGTGGGGGTCGTCGCTGATCAGCCATTCGCGTACGGGGCCGGGGCCGGCCATCACGTTGAGGTAGTACAGGTCGTAGCCCGGCGCCGCCATGGCGGGGCCGTGCCAGCCGTAGGGGACCAGCACCACGTCGCCGGTGCGGACCTCGGCGGCCACGTCGATGGGGCGGTCATCGGAGGCGTAGACGCGCTGGTAGCCGATGGCGTCGGCGTCGGCAGGTGCCCCGGAACCGGCGGCAACCTGCGTCTCGAAGTAGTAGATCTCCTCGAGGTTCGTTTCGCCGTCCTTCTCCTCATCGTGCTTGTGCGGGGGATAGGAGGACCAGTTGCCGGCGGGCGTGAGGACCTCGCAGACGATAAAGCGGTCTGCCTCCAGGGCGGCCGGGGTGCCGAAATTGTGGACCTGGCGGGAGCAGTTGCCTGCGCCGCGCAGTTCCACGGGTGTCTCGGCGGCGGTGACGAGGCGGGTGGGGTACGAGGCCTGCGCCGGGGCGGTGGCGACGGCCACGCGGCCGCCGTCGGCCGAGCTGATGGTGACGGCCTTGCCGGTGCCCGAATACAGGACGTCGCTGGGGCCGTGGAACACCGAGCGCCGCCCGGCCAGGGGGTAGTCCACGCCGTCCACGGTGACGGTGAAGGCGCCGTTGAGCGGAACCACAATGCGTTCCTCGCCCGCCGCGGGAAGTTCGACGGCGGCGCCCGCCGCGAGGGTGGCGACCTTCAGGCCGGTGTGGGCCCAGCCGTCCACGGCCGTGGTGGAATCGGAGGTTCCGAGCGAGATGTCCCAGGTGCCGTCGGTGGCGGAGCCCAGGGGGTAGACCCAGTTGGTCATGGCAGAAGTCCTTGCGTTAGCGCTGTACGAGTGTCATTTCAAAGCTGTAGGAATCGGCGCGGTAGACGTGGTGGCCGGTCTCGACGCGGCGGCCGGTATCGTCCACGGCGGTGCGTTCCATGGTCACCAGGGCCGAGTTCACTTCGGTCTCGAGCAGGGGCGCCTGGTAGTCGTTGGCGATCATCGCGCCGATCCGCTGGGTGGCCAGGCGGAAGTTGACGCCGCCCCGGCGCAGGATGGAGTAGAGGCCTTCGGCGGCCAGCATGGCTTCGTCCATGGTGGCGATGTCGTCGCGGACCCAGTTCTCCATCAGCGCCAGCGGCTTGCCGCCCACTTTGCGCAGGCGGGTGAAGTGGTAGACCTTCGAGCCGGCCGGCAGTTGCAGCGTGGCCAGGGTGGGGGCGTCGGCCTCCATGTGGGAGAAGCTCAGTACCTCGGTGGTGGGCTTTTTGCCGTTGTTGGTGAGGTCATCGAACAGGCTGGAGAGTTCCAGCGGGCGGCGGACCTGGCTGGAGACCACCTGGGTTCCCACGCCGCGCTTGCGGACCAGCAGGCCGGAGCGGACCAGTTCGTCCATGGCCTTGCGCATGGTGGGCCGGGACAGGTTGAGCTGCGCCGCGAGGTCGATTTCGTTGTCCAGCCGGCTGCCCGGTTCCAGGACTCCGCTGTGGATGGCGGCCTCGATCCCCTGGACCACCTGGTGGTACAGGGGTATGGGGGAGGACCGGTCGATGTTGAGACCAAGTTGATTCGCCACTGAATGTTCCCCGTGTTCCAGGCCCAATCCCGGCAACGTCCGTATCAGGACGTGCCGAGTATGTCACCCTTTGTTCTTTTGATAGGACATGCTTCCTTTTCTCGATAGTAGCAGCCGTCCAGCGAGGGTCAAGGGGGTGGAATCGCCTAGTTGGTGGCGAAATGTCCGAATCAATGTCCTGACGTCAGTCCAGATGATTTCTGGAGCAGTGCGCTTCCTGATGCATCACCGCGGACGACGGCGGACGGTCACCTTCGCCGGGAAGGTGACCGTCCGCCGTCGTACTTTTCGCTGCTCCGGACCTGCCTTAGACCTTGGCGCCCGAGAGCAGTTCGTCCAGCCGCTCGTAGCCTTCGGTCATGCCGCCCTCCATGCCCGACTGGGCCATGCCGTCGCGCGCCTCGAGGCTGGGGTAGACGGAGTGGCCCCGCAGGCGCGTGCGTCCGTTGCCGAGGTCCTCGAACGTCATGAATTCGAGGCTGACAATGTCCGGGTAGCCGCCGAATTCGAAGGTCTGGATGGCGAATTCGTTCTCGCGGACGGTGTGGAAGATGCCCTTGAACTCGTAGGGCACCCCTTCAGGACCCGTGTGCAGGTAGCTGTAGCTGCCGCCGGTGCGGAAGTCGTAGTGGTCGATGTCCATCTTGTAGCCCCGCGGGCCGAGCCACTGGACGATCAGGTCGGGCTCCTTGTGGGCGCGGAACACGTCAGCGACGGGGAAATCGAACTCACGGTCGTAGTCGATAAAGGGGAGTCCCTCAGGAACGCTGAGGTTCAGTGGATTGCTCATGGTGCTTCCTTGGGGTGTGCGCCGCCGTTCGCGGCGGTGGATCGGAGCACGGCGTCCAGGCTGCGGAACTGCTCCTCGCGGACCAACCTGTACTGGTCGATCCACGCTGTGAGTGCCTCCAGCCGTGCGGGGTTCAGGTGGACGGGCCGGCGCTGGGCGTCACGCGTGCGCGTGACGAGCCCTGCCTGCTCGAGGACCTGGATGTGCTTCGAGACCGCCTGCTTGGTGATCGCGAAGGGTTCCGCCAATTCGTTGACCGTGGCCTGCCCCCGGCTGAGCCGGGCGATGATCTGCCGCCGCACGGGATCGGCCAGGGCCATAAAGGCCGAGTCCAGGGTGCCGTCGTCGGAGTTCATCGTGCTGCGGGCCTTCCTGCTGAATCAATCGTGCTGTGATCAACCCTGCATCTTAATCAACACTGCATCTAATCAACTACTGCATTGATCAACTGATTGATTGATTACGAATCTACGCCTGTCCCGGCCCGCGGTCAAGGAGTGTTTCTGGTCCAGCTACCGCCGGGCGAGCTCCGCGCCCGGCGGCTAGCGCCGTGACGCGGCCGCGTGGAGCCGCGGCAGGGCGTCGACCAGGGCCGCCAGTTCCGGAATGTCCTGGGCCTCGGCCAGTGCGCGCTCCAGGGTGGCGTCGTGGACCGGCCGGGCTTCCTCCAGCAGGGCGACGCCGCTGGCGGTGAGCTCCGTGTAGATTCCGCGGCGGTCGTCGGCGCAGAGGATCCGGGTCAGGAGGCCGCGGTCTTCGAGCCGGTTGACCAGCCGGGTGGTGGCGCTGGCGCTGAGGGCGGTGGCGCGCGCCAGCTGCTGCATGCGCATGTGCCACCCGTCCTGCCGGCTGAGCGCGTCCAGGACGGTGTACTCCACGACGGACAGCTTCGATTCGGCCTGAAGCGACCGCTCCAGCTCGCCCTCAATCAGGCCGTGCAGTGCCGCCAGCGTGCGCCAGCCCTGCGCGCGAACCTCGACGGCGTCGTCCTTGATGCCCATTTTCCTGTCCTTTCCGGGTGCGTGCCGGGACGCCTAAGGCGTGAACCGGCACACATAACAAAGTAGTTGCTTGCGCGCTGTATCTGCTCGTGCAACAATAAATAACGCGTCTGCAACTACTAGCTTACGCTTCCTATCTCTTCCCGTACATTCTCTAAGGAGCACCCCCATGCCCATCGGCCTCATAGCCCTCGCCCTCGGCGGGTTCGGCATCGGACTCACCGAGTTCGTCATCATGGGCCTCCTCCCCGAGGTGGCCGCCGACTTCCAGGTCAGCGAAGCCACGGCAGGCTGGCTGATCTCCGGCTACGCCCTCGCCGTCGTTGTTGGTGCCCTGCTGCTCACCGCGGCGGTGACACGCTTCGAGCGCAAACCCGTTCTCGCGGCCCTGCTGGTGCTGTTCATCGCCGGCAACCTGATCTCAGCCATCGCCCCCGGCTACGGCATGATGATGGTCGGCCGCATTATCGCGGCCCTGGCCCATGGCGCCTTCTTCGGAATCGGTGCCGTGGTGGCCGCGGACATGGTGGCCCCCACCAAGAAGGCCGGCGCCATCGCCATCATGTTCACCGGGCTCACGGCAGCCAACGTCCTGGGCGTACCGTTCGGCACCATGCTGGGGCAGGCTGCGGGCTGGCGCTCCACGTTCTGGGCCATCACCGTCATTGGTGTCATCGCCCTCGCGGGAATCCTCGCACTGGTGCCCAGGACCGGCCACGGTGACACCACGCCGGGATCCCTGCGCAGTGAACTGCGCGCCTTCCGCTCCGGCCAGGTGTGGCTTTCCATCCTGGTGACCATCCTCGGCTACGGCGGGATGTTCGGCGCCTTCACCTACATCGCCTACACGCTCACCGAAGTCTCTGGCTTCGCCGCGTCCACCGTGCCGTGGCTGCTCATCGTCTTCGGCGTTGGCCTGTTCATCGGCAACACCATCGGCGGCAAGGCCGCGGACCGCAACGTGGACCGCACCCTTGTTGTTGTCCTGTCCGTGCTGGTGGTGGTGCTCGTCGGCTTTGCCCTCACCGCAGGCAACCAGGTGCTCACCGTGGCCTCCATCGTCCTGATGGGCGGCTTCGGATTCGCCACCGTTCCCGGCCTGCAGATGCGGGTGATGAAGTACGCCGCCAGCGCGCCCACCCTTGCCTCCGGCGCCAACATCGGCGCCTTCAACGTGGGCAACGCCCTCGGCGCCTGGCTCGGTGGCGTGACCATCACCGCCGGGCTCGGCTACACCTCACCCATCTGGGCCGGTGCCGGCATCACCCTGCTCGGGCTCGCGGTGATGATCTTCGCCGCCGCCGGAGCCAAGCGGAGCGCGGCACGGACTGCCGTGCAGGCACGCATCCACCGCACAGCAGGTGCCGTCCGCTCACGGCGCGCCTGCCGCCGTCGAACGCGCAGACGCCCTGCTCTAGCTTTTCCACGTCCGCAACACACCACCCAACCAAGGAGACCACCATGACATCCACCGCCACCACAGCCATCCCGGCGATCACCCTCAACAACGGTGTGCGCATGCCGCAGCTTGGGTTCGGCGTCTTCCAGGTGTCCGACGCCGACACCACCGCAGCCGTCAGCCTCGCCCTGGCGGCTGGTTACCGGAGCATCGACACCGCCGCGATCTACGGCAACGAAGCGGGCACCGGACGCGCCATCGCAGACTCTGGCATCGACCGCGGAGAGCTGTTCATCACCTCCAAGCTCTGGGTGGCCGACCTCGGCTACGACGCCACGCTGGCCGCCTTCGAGGCCAGCCTGGAGAAGCTGGGGCTGGATTACCTGGACCTCTACCTCATCCACTGGCCGGCGCCGGCGACAGACCTGTACCTTGAGTCCTGGCGGGCGCTGGAGCAGTTGCTGGCGGACGGCAGGGTCAGGTCCATCGGTGTTTCCAACTTCCTCCCGGAGCACCTGCAGAAGGTCATCGACCTCGGCGGCACGGTGCCGGCCGTCAACCAGATCGAGCTTCACCCCGCGCTCCAGCAGCGTGACATTGCCGCCTTCAACACTGCCCACGGGATCGTTACTGAGGCATGGAGCCCGCTCGCCCAGGGTGCCGTGCTGGCCGATCCGGCTGTTGCGGAGATTGCGGCCCGGCACGGTGTCAGCCCTGCGCAGGCCATCCTGCGCTGGCACCTGCAGCAGGGGAGGATCATCATCCCCAAGTCGGTGACCCCGGAGCGGATCCGGGAGAACCTGGACGTCTTTGGCTTCGACCTGACCGCGGACGAACTGTCCGTGATCGACGCCCTCGAGCGGGACGGCCGCACCGGTCCGCACCCTGCCGAGTTCAACGGCTAAGAGGGGTCCGCGCCGCTGTGCCGTGACGCGCCTGATCAGGCGGGCCCAGCCGCAACAGGCTGGTGCCGCGCCTGACTAGGCTGGGGGAATGAATAACCGATACCTGGTGTCCCGTGAGCGCTTCATTCCCGCAGCACCGGCTGAGATCTTCGAGGTGCTGGCCACGCCGGCCCTGCACAGCGTGATTGACGGCTCCGGCACCGTCAAGGGCGCCCAGCCCCGCGGCCCGGAGCGGCTGGAGCTTGGATCCCGGTTCGGCATGGAAATGAACATGGCCGTGGACTACAAGATCCTGAACACGGTCTGCGAGTTCGAGGAAGGACGGCGCATCGCGTGGCGCCACTTCTACGGCCACGTCTGGCGCTACATCCTGGAACCCGCCACCGACGACGCCGGAAACCCCGGGACCCGCGTCACCGAACAGTGGGACGCCAGGGCAGTCCGGGGCAAGTTCTTCCTGCGGCTGGCAGGCTACCTGCGCCGCCACCCGGCCAGCATCGAGAAGACCCTGCTCCGGCTGGAGCAGCATCTGACGGGCGCCGCCGGAGTAGCGAGCTAGGTCCGCGGCATGAACCCCTCCGGCGGCCTTGCCCCCAGCCCGCGGACCCTGGAAGTCGAAAGCCTCGATGCCTTCGACCGCCTGGTCGCGGCAGGGGCCGTGGCCATGCGCGGCTGGCACGCCCAGTCGCTGGACCTGCGGGGCCGGAAGGCGGCGCTGGAGACCCTGGACGTGGAAGGCGCCATCTTCCTTGGCTGCACCTTCGACCCGGGGGTGGAGGATGGCCTTCGGCACCGCGGCGCACTGATCTTTCCCAGGCTGGAGGGTGTGCCGTTCGACGCCTACCGGGCCCGGCTGTACACGCCGCAGGAACTCTACGCGGGGCTGGAATCGAGGCCGTACGAGGAACTTCCTGATGCGCTCGTGTATCAGTGGAGCATCAGCCCGGGGCAGCGGCACCGGCTGGACGCCACGCTGGCTTCGGCGCTGCATGACCACGCCATCGGCGATGCCCTGGAGGAATTCAGGCGGTCGGACCTCTCCGCCGGCCGGACCACCGTGGGGGTGATGGGCGGGCACGCCGCACAACGGGGCACCCCGGAGTTCGCCCAGGCCGCGCAGCTCGGCCGGCTCCTCGCGCTGTCCGGCCGGATGGTCGCAACGGGCGGCGGCCCCGGCGCCATGGAGGCCGCCAACCTGGGCGCCTACCTCAGCCACGTCCCGGATCGCGACTTTGAAGCAGGCGCTGGCGGGGCTGCAGTCCGTCCCCGGGTTCCGGCCCTCGGTGTCCGCGTGGGCGCGCGAGGCGGCCGCCGTCGTCGAACGTTATCCGGACGGAACGCCGTCGCTGGGAATCCCCACCTGGTTCTACGGGCACGAGCCGCCCAACTACTTCGCCACGCACATCGCGAAATACTTCGCCAATGCCATCCGCGAGGCCATCCTGCTGGAACTCTGCGACGGCGGCATCATCTTCCTGCCCGGAGCTGCGGGCACGGTGCAGGAGATTTTCCAGGACGCCTGCGAAAACTACTACAGCGCCCGCGAAGCAGTCACGCCCATGGTGCTGGTTGGCAGGCAGTATTGGGAGCACGGAATTACCCGCGTGGCCGATGCTCCGGAAACTGGCTGCGGGACGGCCCATGGCGGACCGGATTTTCCTGGTGGACAGTGTGGCTGAGGCGCTCGCGGTGCTGGGCGCCTAGCCCACCACGGTGCCGAAGGCCAGCCCCAGCACGTAGGTCACGGCTGCCGCGCCCAGCCCGATTGCCAGCTGGCGCAGGCCGCGCGTCAGCGGCGACGTCCCGGACAGCAGGCCAACGATTCCGCCGGTCACCAGCAGCGCCAGCCCCACGAGCACCGCGGCGACAACCAGCGCGGGCACTCCAGTCAGGCCGAACAGGAACGGCAGGATGGGGACCACGGCGCCGGAAGCGAAGAAGCAGAAGCTGGACAGTGCCGCCCCCCACGCGGTTCCCACGGCTTCGTGCTCGTCCTCCGCGTCAGGCAGTTCGGGATGGAGGGACAGGCTGGGATCGCAGTCGCAGCTGAGCCGGCCGATGCGTTCGGCAACGCGGTGCTCGGCGGCCTCGTGGGACATCCCGCGCGCCAGGTAGACGAGCAGGAGTTCGTTGTGTTCGATGTCCAGTTTCGGGGCCGCGGCGAGCGTGATCTGGGTGGGTTTGGTGGCGGCCAGCAGCTCACGTTGGGAACGGACGGAAACAAACTCTCCCGCCGCCATGGACATGGCACCGGCAAGGAGCCCGGCCACGCCGCTGAGCAGCACCACGCTGCTGGCAACGCCGGAAGCGGCCATGCCCATCACCAGGGAGAGGTTGCTGACCAGTCCGTCGTTGGCGCCAAAAACGGCTGCGCGGAACGTCCCGGCGAGCCGGTTGCGGCCACGGGTTGCCAGTCCGCGGACCACTTCCTCGTGGATCTGTTCGTCTGCGGCCATGGCGTCCGTGGCGTTGGGATCCATGCCGTAGGGGGAGCGGCCTTCGGCGCGCTGGGCCAGGGCCAGGACAAAGACGGAGCCGAAGTGGCGGGCCAGGAAACCCAGGAGCTGGCTGCGGAGGGACGCCGGCCGGGACTTTTCTGCGTGCTCACCGAGGAGCTTGAGCCAGTGGGCCTCGTGCCGGCCTTCGGCTTCGGCCAGGGCCAGCAGGATCTCGCGCTCTTCGCCCTCGCGGTTCTGCGCGAGATCGCGGTAGACGGCGGCTTCTGCGCGTTCGTCCGCGAGGTACTGGCGCCACCGGCGGATGTCGGCCGGTGTGGGGGTCGCTTGATTGGTTTCTGCAGGCTGGGCCTGGCTGTGAATGGGCGTGCTGGGACACGGGAGCTCCTGTGCTGGATGGGACATGGTTCGGCCCCATTGCACCGCCCAGCCTACCGCGTATTTCCGCGGATTTTCGGCTGGCAAACCTCACTGCAGAGTTTCGGGATCCCTTAATTTCGGCCGCTCCGGGCCTGCTCCCGGGGTGGTTCCAAATGACCCTTGACCGGGCTGGCGGCCGGTGCTGTGATGAAGGTGTGGAGCCCGCCGGCGACCACCCGCAAGAGCACGTCAGGCGATCAAACGGAGGTTGAATCATGAACACCACCGGACAGCAACCGGACATGCCGCACCTCGAGTCAGTTGAATCGGATCCCGCCTACGACTACGCCGAGGACGTCCCCGTCAGCGAGGACGATTGGGACGCAGAGGACGCATTCCTGGACGGCGAAGTGGCAGTTGTCCCCACGCCCCCTGTGAAGGTCGACGCCGAGGAGCGTGTGGTTCCCCTGGATGACGACGAGTTCCGCGACACTGAATAGCGAAACTGAGTAGCGAAACTGGGTAGCGAAACGGAACAGGACGGACGACGGCGGCACTTCCGGTTCGTGTGAAGCGAACCGGAAGTGCCGCCGTCGTGCGCTGCTCTTTGGTGATCGAGCCTGCGTGCCGCTGATCGGGCCTGAATACCGCTGATCGAGCCTGTCGAGATTACGGGGCCGGGACCGCCGCGGGAACCTCGTTGTCCTGGCCCGCAACGCGCCGCACCCAGTTGCGCATGACCTGTGGGTCCGTGGGCTTGGTGAGCAGGGAGACCGCGATGTAAACAACCGCGGAGCTGATGAGGCCGTAGTAGATGGGCTCGTTGGCGAAGATGCCGTCCAGGGGAGCCTTCGCGTTGATTTCGAGCACAATCATGGTGCCCAGCGTGACGAGGGAACCCACGGCCATGGAGGCTGCCGCGGCCAGGCCGGTGCCGCGCTTCCACACCAGGCCGCCGAGGATGGCTACCAGGAGCCCGCCCACCAGGATGTCGTACGCGATGGTCAGGGCGGCCACAACGTCCTTGGTGATGATGGCGATCAGGATGGCAACGATGCCGAGGGACAGGACCCAGAGCCGGTTGGCCCGGACGTCGTGTTCGGGGTTGTCGGTGTCGTCCGTGTTGATGTCCTTGCCGAACCAGCTGGCGACGAACGGCAGGACGTCGGCGCGGGCCACGGTGGCGGCGGCGATCAGGGCGCCGGAAGCGGTGGACATCATGGCTGCCACGGCTGCGGCGAGCACCAGTCCGCCGATGCCGACAGGCAGGATGGTCTGGGCAACCTCGGCGTAGACGTCGTCTTTGGCTGCGATGTCCATGCCGGACAGGGCCACGCTGGCGGCCATGCCGATCAGCGCGCCGGCCACACCGTAGAGGATGCAGTAGATGCCGGCGGTGGCGCCGCCCCAGCGGGCTACGCCGGGGGTTTTGGCGGTGAACACGCGCTGCCAGATGTCCTGGCCGATCAGCAGGCCCAGGGTGTAGACCACGAAGTACGTAATGATGGTCTGCAGGCCGATGCCGTCCATCCGGAAGAAGCTTTCATCCACGCGGCTGCGGATGCCGTCGAGGCCGCCGGCCGCGTTGAGGGTGAAGGGGAGCATCAGGGCGAAGATGCCCACGGTCTTGATGACGAACTGCACCTGGTCGGCGAGGGTGATGGACCACATGCCGCCGATGGTGGAGTAAACCAGGACGATCGCGCCGCCGATGGCGATGGCGAGCCAGCGCTCCCAGCCGAACAGGACCACAAAGATGGTGGCGTAGGCGCTGGTGGAAGTGGCGCACAGCATGAGGGTGTAGGCCAGCATCACGATGCCCGAGGTCTGCGTGGCCTTGCTGCCATAGCGAAGGGTGAGCATCTGGGAGACCGTGTAGATCTTCAGTTTCTGGATGGTGCCGGCGAAGAGGAGGCTCAGCAGCAGCACGCCGGCGCCGATGGCCACCACCAGCCACATGCCGGAGATGCCGAACTTGTAGCCGAGGCCCACGCCGCCCACCGTGGACGCACCGCCGAGGACGACGGCGGCCATGGTGCCGGTGTAGAGGAACGGGCCCAGGCGGCGGCCGGCCACGAGGAAGTCGCTGTTGTTCTTGGTGCGGGACTTGCCCCACCAGCCGAAGGCCAGCATTGCGATGAGATACACCACCACAATGGCGATGTTGACGAAGTTTGCGTCCATGTTGGGGCTCCTGGAGCTGGTCTGCTGCGAAGTGGAAGTGGTCAATATTGCCTGATAGACAACATCTGTTGCCTAAAAGAGTATGTTGTGACGTGCGTAACAGTCAAGGGCGGCCGCGCCATCTTGTTGTTCAGCGCGGCTCCCGCCGTGTCGCGGCCGCTGCTGGCCACTAGGATTGCTCCAGAGATGGGGCCGGACCGCCGGCCATGAAAGGTCAGCATATGAAGGCACTGCCAGTAGAGCCGAGCAACATTCCTGTTGCCATCGGGTCCAGAATCCGTGCCGCCCGGCAGTCCCAGCGGCTGACCATTGAGCAGGTTGCCGACGCCACCGGGCTGACGAAGGGTTTCCTGAGCCGCGTGGAGCGGGACCTTACGTCGCCGTCGGTCGCTTCGCTGGTGACGCTGTGCCAGGTGCTGTCCATCTCCATCGGCGACTTGTTTGCCGCCCCGGAAACGCACCTGACCAAGCGGAACGACGGGCCGCGGATCTCCCTGGGAGGCGAAGGCATTGTGGAGCGGCTGCTCACGGCCCGGTCCGAGCGCCGCATCCAGATCATCCAGGCGGTGATTGAGCCCCACGGCCGTGGCGAGGCCGAACTTTATGCAGTGGACTGCGACGTGGATGTGCTCCACGTGATCAAGGGCCGCATCCGCCTGATCCTGACCAACGAGGAATACGAACTCAGCACCGGCGACACCGTGACCTTCCCGGGCCGCGAGCCGCACACCTGGGTCAATCCCACTGACGAGCCCGTTGAGGTTCTCTGGGTCCTCGTCCCGGCTGCGAGCCGGTAGCTTCTCCTTTTCCCCCGGGGAGTGGCGGGCACGGCCCGGATTTCCGCCAGGGACATGCTCCGGGTCCCGGAGCATGTCCCTGGCGCTGTTAATGGGACGCGAACCCGTCGATTTCCACGATCAGGAAGCCGGCAAGGAGGAAATCCACCCGTCCGATTCCCGGGAGGAATACCTGGGCGTCGAACTCGATGCGCTGGGCGGCGCGGGCCACTCTGCGGGTCGTTTTGTAAACAGTTGGTGCGCATTAGGAAACTTCGGGCTATGATGGGTGTCACACCCCGCCGATCAAATCCTCGAAGGAGAGGCTCACCGTGAAAGAGCTGCGCATCGAAGCCAACGGCAACCTTGGCCCGATCGATTCATCCCGCATCCCGCGTTATGCGGGCGCTGCAACGTACGCCCGCCTGCCGCGCCTGGACCAGGTGGCCAAGGCTGACGTGACGGTGGTGGGGGTGCCTTTTGACTCCGGCGTTTCGTACCGCCCCGGCGCCCGGTTCGGCTCCAACCACATCCGGGAAGCCAGCCGCCTGCTCCGCCCGTACAACCCGGCCTGGGACGTCAGCCCCTTCGAAAACATCCAGGTTGCCGACGCCGGCGACATGGCGGTCAACCCGTTCAATATCAACGAAGCCATCGAAACCATCCAGCAGAACGCCCTGGACCTCACGGCCGGCGGCAGCAAGCTGGTGACCCTCGGCGGGGACCACACCATCGCCCTGCCCCTGCTCCGTGCAGCCGCCGAACGGGCCGGCGGTCCCATCGCCATGCTGCATTTTGACGCCCACCTGGACACCTGGGACACCTACTTCGGCGCGGAATACACCCACGGCACCCCGTTCCGCCGGGCCGTCGAGGAAGGCATCCTGGACACGGAAGCCATCAGCCACATCGGCACCCGCGGCCCGCTCTACGGCAAAAAGGATCTCGACGACGACCACCGCTTCGGGTTCGGCATCGTCACCTCCGCCGACGTCTACTACCAGGGCGTCCTGGAAACAGTCGCCAAGGTCCGCGACCGGATCGGCAACCGCCCGCTGTACATCTCCGTGGACATCGACGTCCTGGATCCCGCGCACGCACCCGGCACCGGAACGCCGGAAGCAGGCGGCATCACCAGCCGCGAACTCCTGGAAATCATCCGCGGCTTCCGCGGCATGAACCTGGTGGGCGCCGACGTCGTTGAAGTGGCCCCCGCCTACGACCATGCCGAGATCACCGGCGTGGCCGCCAGCCATGTGGCCTATGAACTGGTCACCCTGATGGCGGACAATGCAGTGGAAGGCGACCGTTTCGGCGCAGCCAACGGCTACGCCGCCCAGGCCCTCGGCCAGGAAATCCGCCAGCCCGCCGGCTTCGCCGCCGCCACGAAGGAGTCCTAACAAGATGATTGATTTCGACCCCGGCACAGCAGCCCCCACCAAGGGGACCAGCCAGCGCAACGGCGGGGACCTCGTCGTCGAGACCCTTGAAGCGCTGGGCGCAAAAACGGTCTTCGGCATCCCGGGCCAGCACGCGCTGGGCCTGTTCGACGCCATGGGCCGCGGCAATTTGCACTTCGTGTCCTCCCGCGTGGAAAACAACTCAGCCTTCGCCGCGGACGGCTATGCGCGCGCCACCGGGGAAGTGGGTGTGCTGTTCCTGTCCACCGGGCCGGGCGCGCTGACGTCCCTGGCCGGCCTGCAGGAGGCCTATGCCACCGGTGTTCCCATGGTGGTGGTGGCCAGCCAGATCCCGCTCGAGGGGCTCGGTGCCCGCCGCAAGGGCATGCTCCACCAGCTCGATGACCAGAAGGCTTCAGCCGCCAACGTCACCAAGAGCCAGCGCCTCATCCAGCACGCCTCCGGCATCCCGTCGGCCATCCAGGACGCCTGGACCGAGGCCATCTCCTCGCCGCAGGGCCCGGTGTGGCTGGAAATCCCGCAGAACGTGCTGCTGGATCCCATCATGGTGCCCCCGGTGGAGGACGCGCTCGCCGAGGCGGCGGACAACCCGCCCCGGGTTGAGCTGGTCCGCGAAGCCGTGAAATGGCTGTCGACGGCGGAACGTCCGGCCATTATCGCCGGTGGCGGCACCAGGCGGGGCCGGGCTGAGAAGTCCCTGCTCTCCATTGCCGAAAAGCTGCGGGCGCCGGTGATCTGCACCCCGGGCGGCAACGGCGCGTTCCCGTGGAACCACGAGTTGTCGCTGCAGTCCTGGATCGAGGACCGCTATATGACCGAGGTGCTGGAGGATGCCGACGTCCTGATCGTGATCGGCTCCTCGCTCGGCGAAGTGACGTCCAACTACTTCACCTTCGAGCCCCGCGGCCGGATCATCCAGATCGACGCCGAACCGCGCGTGCTTGAATCGAACCGGCCGGGCCTGGGCATCCGTGCCGACGCCGGCCAGGCGCTCGCAGCCCTCGATGAAGCCCTGCTGGCGCCCGTCGACACAGCCCGCAGCTGGCATGGCGTCACGCCCGAAGCGCTGGTCAAGGAGTCCCTCGCCAAGGTGCGGGCCCGGCTGGAATCACAGGACCTGGCCAAGGAACTGAAGTTCATGGCCGACATCCGCGAAGCCGTTCCGGCCGACATGCAGACGTTCTGGGACATGACCATCTCGGCGTACTGGGGCTGGAGCTGCTGGGATGCACGGCAGGGCCAGTTCCACTCTGCCCAGGGCGCCGGGGGACTGGGCTACGGCTTCCCGGCAGCCATTGGCGGTGCCGTGGGGCTGGAAACGCTGGGCAGGCCCGGCCGGGTGCTCGCTGTCTCCGGGGACGGCTCGTCCATGTACTCCATCTCCGAACTGGCCACCGCCAAGCAGCACAACATTCCGGTCACCTGGCTGATTGTGGACGACGGCGGCTACGGCATCCTGCGCGAATACATGGTGGGTGCCTTCGGCAAGGCCACGGCCACCGAGCTCGCCCGCCCGGACTTCGTCAAGCTCGCCGAAGCGTTCGGTGTGCCGGCGACGCGCGTGGCCCCCGAGGACGTGGGGGACGCGCTCAAGGCGGGCTTCTCGGCAGACGGACCCAACGTCGTCGTCGTCGAAACCCTGCTCAAGATGTTCGGCCCCACCCACCTGGACCAGTAGCCCGAACACGTCTGAGAATCTGCTCCGCCGCAGCGCGGAACAACCCTGAGGCCCCCTTTCCGCAAGGATCGGGGGCCTCACTCGTCCCTTTAGTTTCCCAAAGCAACCATTTAGAGATATAGTTGCTTCAGGCAAACAACTGAGGAGAGTTCCATCATGGCAGTCGCGCCGGACACCGCAGCGGACCTGGTCTACCGCATCTTCGATCTCCAAAGAGTGGTCCGCTGCGTGGCGGCGGCGAGTTTCCGCGGGCAGGATACCGGGGTCGCGCTGCAGGGCGTGCTCCGGTTTGTGGGGGAGGGGGAGTCGCGCGCCACCCACCTCGCGGAGCGCCTTGGCGTCAGCGCCCCCGTCCTCAGCCGCCATATCGCGGACCTCGAAGAGCAGGGCTACGTCAGCCGGCGGCAGGATCCCGACGACGGCCGTGCCCAGTTGGTTGCCCTGTCGCCGGCGGGCGTGGAGAAGCTCCGGCACATCGAGGAGCACCGCGCGGCCACCCTGCAGGGCTACCTCAGCGACTGGAGCCAGGAAGACGCCGAAGACACGGCGCGGATCCTGACCAGGCTTTCCGATTCCCTCAAACAATCAGCCCGGGCAACGGCGGCCGGACCCATCACCACCCCTACCCTCCAGGAGAACTGATATGTCGAGCCAACCGCCCGCCGCGCCGCCCATAGAGATGACCCACCGCCAGATCATGGAAGCCCTGACCGGGCTCCTGGCGGCATTCTTCACCGCCATCCTCAGCAGCACCATCGTGGCGAACGCGCTGCCCACCATCATGTCCGATCTGCACGGCACGCAGACGGACTTCGCCTGGGTGATCACCGCCGCGCTGCTGGCCAACGCCGTCACCACCCCCATCTGGGGCAAGCTGTCCGACCTCTTCAACAAGAAGCTCCTGGTCCAGCTGAGCATCGTCATCTTCGTCGCCGGTTCGGTCATGGCCGGACTCTCCGAGACCATCCCGCTGCTGCTCACCGCACGCGTGATCCAGGGCGTGGCCATGGGCGGACTCACCGCGCTGGCGCAGTCCATCATCGGCACCATGATCCCGCCGCGGGACCGCGGCAAGTACTCCGGCTACATGGGCGCCGTGATGGCTGTCGGAACAGCCGGCGGCCCGCTCCTCGGCGGATTCATCGTGGACAGCCCGCTGGGCTGGCGCTGGACGTTCTTCGTCTGCGTGCCGCTCGCCGTCGTCGCGCTCATCCTGCTCCAGGTCACCCTGAAGATCCAGCACATCAAACGCCCCGCCAAGATCGACTGGCTCGGCTCCATCCTGCTGACCTCCGGCGTCAGCCTGCTCCTGATCTGGGTTTCCTTCGCCGGCAACCCGGCCTACTACGACTGGATTTCCTGGCAGTCGGCCGCCATGGTGGGCGGCGGCGTGGTGCTGCTGGCCCTGCTGGTGCTGGTGGAATCCAAGGTGGAGCAGCCCATCATCCCGCTGAAGATCATCTCCGAACGCACCACCGCTTTGGCCATCATCGCCTCGGTGGCCGTGGGCATCGCGATGTTCGGCTCCACCACCTTCCTGGGCCAGTACTTCCAGGTAGCCCGCGGCGCCACCCCCACCGAAGCCGGGCTCCTGACCCTGCCGATGATTGCCGGCAACCTGACCGGTTCCGTTGTGTCGGGGCTGCTGATCAGCCGCACCGGCAAATGGAAGGGCTACCTGATCGGCGGTTCCATCCTGCTGATCGGCGGGTTGGGCCTCGCGGGAACCATGGACCACACCACCGAACTGTGGCAGGCCGGGATCTTCACGGCCATCCTTGGCCTTGGCCTGGGCATGCTGATGCAGAACCTGGTCCTGGCCGTCCAGAACACGGTCCGCGCTTCGGACATCGGCACGGCCAGCGCGTCAGTGGCCTTCTTCCGGTCGGTGGGCGGGGCGATCGGCGTCGCCGTGCTCGGTGCCGTGCTCAGCAGCCGGGTCAGCGAACTCGCCACGCAGGGCCTGGCGA
Organism: uncultured Actinomycetota bacterium; assembly: GCA_963741285.1. GTDB lineage: Bacteria > Actinomycetota > Actinomycetes > Actinomycetales > Micrococcaceae > Arthrobacter. The sequence goes on along the minus strand of CAVUHH010000020.1, from coordinate 132,973 downwards.
AAGCCGGTATCCCGGTGGCGGGCGGTTCGGCCGGGGCCAGCATGGACCTGGTGGACATGCCCGCGCCGGTCCGCGAGATCATGCGCGCCGCCTACGGTGATGCCACCGCCGAGGTCTTCCTGATCTCCGCCGGTGTGGCCGTGGTGGCCTTGCTCTCGGTCCTGTTCATCAAGGAACGCCCGCTGCGGCGCACCGTGGACATCCAGCCGGACGCCGCGCCGGACGCCAGCGCGGAAAGCGCGACGCCGGAACTCGTTTCCGCGAACCGCTGACCCGAGCTCGGACCCCGGAGCTCAGGCGCCTGGGCTCGGGCGCCGGGCCAGGCGCCTAAGCTCCGGGGCCGAGCACCAGCGGCCCCCTTGAGCCCCGCGAGCCGGGCCTCAAGGGGGCCGTTGGTGGCGGTTAACAGGCTCCAGTACGCCCAGCGGATGATTTTTCCCGGAGATGTTTCGCCCGGGCAACGGATTTCGTACAGTGGGTAGGCTAAGAATGTCAGCCTCTGCTGCTACTACTTATCTCACCATTTCGCGCTCTCTCCCTTAAGGACCCGTGGGCATGCTTCTGACCCTGATACGGCGCTACTCCAAGCCGTATACGCCGTACATCGTGGCCGTCATCGTTTTCCAGCTGGCATCCACCATCGCAGCGCTCTACCTGCCCAGCCTCAACGCCCAGATCATCGATGAAGGTGTTTCCCGAGGGGACACGGATTTCATTTGGCGCACCGGAGCCGTGATGCTCCTGGTCGCCATTGTCCAGGTGGGAACGGCCATCGCCGGCGTCTACTACGGTTCCAAGACGGCCATGGCCGTGGGCCGCGACCTGCGCCGCGGGGTGTTCCGCAAGGTCACCAGCTTCTCGGCAAAGGACGTCAACACGTTCGGTGCGCCCACGCTCATCACCCGCGGCACGAACGACGTCCAGCAGGTCCAGATGCTCGTACTGATGGGCCTGAACTTCATGGTGGCCACCCCCATCATGTGCATCGGCGGCATCATCATGGCGCTGCGCGAGGACCTCAACCTGTCCTGGCTGGTCTGGGTCTCCGTGCCGGTGCTGATCCTCGTGGTGGGCTACCTGGTGGTGCGGCTGATGCCCCTCTTCCGTGCCATGCAGAAGAAGATTGACCGGATCAACGCTGTCCTGCGCGAGCAGATCATCGGCATCAGGGTGGTCCGCGCCTTTGTCCGCGAACCCTATGAGACCGACCGTTTTGGTGTGGCCAACAAGGACCTGACGGACGTTTCGTTGAAGATCGGGGCCCTGTTTGTCCTGATGTTCCCGGCCATCGGCATGATCCTGCACCTCTCCACCGCAGCAGTGCTGTGGTTCGGCGGCCAGCGCGTGGATTCCGGCGAGATGCAGGTGGGCGCCCTGACCGCCTTCCTGCAGTACCTGCTTCAGATCCTGATCGCCGTCATGATGGGCACGTTTATGGCCATGATGATCCCCCGGGCCTCCGTCTGTGCGGACCGCATTGGTGAGGTGCTCGACGTCGAACCCTCCATCCACGACCCCGAACGGCCCGAAACGCCCGCCACCCTCGCCGGTGTGGTGGAGTACCGGAACGTCACCTTTGCCTACCCCGGTGCCGAGTCGCCGGTACTGAGCAACATCAGCTTCACCGCCAAGCCGGGGGAGACGGTGGCCATCATCGGGTCCACCGGTGCAGGCAAGACCTCGCTGCTGTCCCTGCTGCCGCGCCTCTACGACATCGCCGAGGGCGAGGTCCTGCTGGACGGCGTCTCCGTCGCCAACCTGGACCGGGCCGAGATCACCAAACGCGTTGCCCTGGTCCCGCAGCGTCCTTACCTCTTCTCCGGAACCATCGAGCACAACCTGCGCTTTGGCAAGACCGAAGCCACTGACCAGGAACTCTGGGACGCGCTGCAGGTTGCCCAGGGCGAAGACTTCGTCCGCGAGAAGAAAAACGGCTTGAACGCCCGGATCTCACAGGGCGGCACCAACGTCTCCGGCGGCCAGCGGCAACGGCTCTGCATTGCCCGCGCCCTGGTCACCAAGCCCAAGGTGTACCTCTTTGACGATTCCTTCTCGGCACTGGACGTGGCCACCGATGCAAGGCTCCGCGCCGCGCTGAAACGGACCACCGCCGATGCCACCGTGATCATCGTGGCCCAGCGGATCTCCACCATCACCGAGGCAGACCAGATCCTGGTCCTGGACAACGGCCGGATCGTGGACCGCGGAACGCACGAGGAACTCCTGGAAACCTCGCCCACCTACCAGGAAATTGTTGAATCCCAGCTGAGCGTGGAGGAAATGGCATGAGCGCCGCCAAGAAGGACTCGACAGGCTCCACCACCGAAACGACGCCCGCCACCACCGCGTCAGGCACCGCAACCCCCGAGGAGCTTCTGGAGGACGACGAATTCTTCGAAGAGGAATACAAGCCCTCCGAGGCGGACGGCGACATGTTCGGCGGCATGCCGGCCAAGAAGGCAGAGCACTTCTGGCCGTCCGCAAAGCGCCTGATGGGACTGCTGAAGCCCGAAGCCGCCGGCATCTACGCCGTGGTGGCCCTGGTGGTGGTCTCGGTGGTCCTGAACGTCATTGCCCCCAAGATCCTCGGCCAGGCCATGGACGTGATCTTCGGCGGGGTGGTAGGCAAACAGCTGCCCGCAGGCGCAAGCAAGGACGAGTTCGTTGAAGGCCTGCGCCAGCAGGGGCAGGACAACTTTGCGGACATGATCGCGAAGATGGAACTGGTCCCCGGCACCGGGATCGACTTCCAGAAGCTCTCCGTCCTGATTGCCATCGTGCTGCTGATGTACTTCGTGGCCAACATCTTCCTGTGGCTGCAGGGCTACGTGCTGAACCGGATCGTCATGAAGGTGATCCGCAAGCTCCGGGACGACACCGAAAAGAAGCTGAACCGGCTCCCGCTGAACTACTTCGACACCCGCCAGCGCGGCGACGTGCTCTCCCGGGTGACGAACGACGTCGACAACGTCCAGCAGGCGCTGCAGCAGGCCTTCGCGCAGCTCATCAGCTCGCTCCTGACCGTCATCGGCATTGTCATCATGATGTTCATCGTCTCCTGGCAGCTCGCCCTGATCGCCCTGATCGCACTTCCGCTCTCCGGCGTTGCGGCCGGCATCATCGGTTCGCGAAGCCAGAAGCTCTTTGCCGCCCAGTGGAAGAACACCGGCTCGCTGAACGGCCAGATCGAGGAGTCCTTCTCCGGGCACGATCTGGTCCGCGTCTTCGGCCGTGACGCCGACATGCTGGCACGCTTCGAAGAACGCAACGAGGAGCTGTACAAGGCCAGCTTCGGCGCCCAGTTCGTCTCCGGCATGATCTTCCCGGTCATGCAGTTCGTCTCCTACCTCAGCTACGTGGGCATCGCCGTGGTGGGCGGCCTGCGGGTGGCTTCAGGCTCGATGTCGCTCGGCGACGCCACGGCGTTCATCCAGTACTCACGCGAGTTCACGCAGCCGCTGGGGCAGATGGCCGGCATGGCCAACATGCTGCAGTCCGGTGTGGCCTCCTCCGAGCGGGTCTTCGAGTTCCTCGACGCCGACGAGCAGGACGCCGAAACCGCCACCGATCACCTGCCGGCCAAGACCGACGGGCACGTGGAGTTCCGGAACGTCACGTTCAGCTACACCGAAGACAAGAAGCTGATCGAGAACCTGTCCTTCACGGCCGAGCCCGGGCACACCGTGGCCATCGTCGGGCCCACGGGCGCGGGCAAGACCACCCTGGTCAACCTGGTGATGCGCTTCTACGAGCTCAACTCAGGGTCCATCACCCTGGACGGCGTGGATGTCACCAGGCTGAGCCGCTCCGAACTGCGGTCCAAGGTGGGCATGGTGCTGCAGGACGCCTGGCTGTTCGGCGGTTCCATCTACGACAACATCCGGTACGGCAACCTGGACGCCACCGAGGAGCAGGTCATGGCGGCGGCGAAGGCCACCTTCGTGGACCGCTTTGTGCGCGCCCTTCCGGATGGCTACGACACCGTGATCGACGAGGAAGGCAACAACGTCAGCGCCGGTGAGAAGCAGCTCATCACCATCGCCCGCGCCTTTGTGGCCAACCCGTCGCTGCTCATCCTGGATGAAGCCACCAGCTCCGTGGACACCCGCACCGAGCTGCTGGTCCAGAAGGCCATGGCGGCGCTGCGGACGGACCGGACCAGCTTTGTGATCGCCCACCGGCTTTCCACCATCCGCGACGCCGACACCATCCTGGTGATGGAGAACGGCAAGATCGTGGAGCAGGGCAACCACAAGGCACTGCTGGCCGCCGAGGGCGCCTACTACCGGCTGTACATGTCCCAGTTCGCCGGTTCCGACGCTGAGGAGACCGTCGTGGACGATTCGACGGCGGTGCACAGCTGAGCGCGGTGGAAGCCGCGGCTGAGGGCCCCGGCACGTCGGCCGGGCCGCTGACAACCGGCAACCATAACCTCACTGAACCCCGGCGCATCGAGGTCCTGGTGCCGATGCGCTGGGGGGACATGGACGCCTACGGGCACATCAACAACGTCCAGATCGTCCGGATGCTGGAGGAGGCCCGGATCGCCGCCTTCGGGCCGCCCCGGGGCACCGGCATGCCCGGCATCGAGCCGCAGGTGCCGCTCTTCAACGAGGTCCCCGAGGGTACCCTGGCGCTGGTGGTGGACCACAAGATCCGCTACGTGAAGACCCTCGAATACCGCAACGTCCCGGCCGTGGTCCAGGTGTGGATCGGGGCCGTGAAGGGCGCCAGCTTCGACATCCACTACGTGGTGCAGGACCCGGTCACCGGGGAGGACTGCGTCCGGGCCAGCAGCCATCTGGCGTTCGTGGACGAGGCGTCCGGGCGGATCCTGCGCCTGACCCCGGAGCAGAAGGAGCGGATGGCACCGTTCACTTTTTGAGCTGCGCTCTTTCCAGCGGCCCGCTCAAAACCTTCAGTCTGCACCAGTCCCTTCCCTCACACCCGCACCCGTTGCAAGGGCGCGGTACACACCCGAAACTGGGTATATCCACAAAGGAGCGTTGACCATGGCCAAGAAAACCAAAAAGACCTGGAAAGAAATGTCGCCGGCGGCACGGGCTGGATTCGTGGCGGTGGGGATCGTGCAGGTGGCGCTGATGCTGGCCGCCCAGCGCGACATCTCAAAGCGTCCGGCAGCCCAGATCAACGGACCCAAGGCGGCCTGGCGGGCGGCCGCCATGATCAATTTCATCGGCCCGATGGGCTACTTCGTTTTGGGGCGGAAGCGGCCGCGGAGCAGTCACGTAGGACTTCGCGGGGAACTCCCGGGCGGACATCCCGCGGACAGGGACCGTGGAGCAGGCGTCCAGCTTGAGCCTGTAAATTTGAAGCCATGACCCCTGCCCCAAAGACTGCAATGCACCGCGCCCTCGGAGTCTCCAAGGAGATCGAGGACGCGGCATGGTTTGTGCTCGGGCCGGGCCTGCAGGGCAAGCCCTCGGCCCTGGACGGCCGCACCCTGACCTGGACGGCGGAGGCCGCAGCCGAGCTGCTGGAACGGCTGGAACGGGGAGTCCCGGACGCCAAGGCGCCCATGATGACCAACCTGCGGCAGAACCTCGCAGGATGCCTCGCGTGAGGCGAAGCAGCTGGCCGTTGAACTGCTCTTCCTGCAGTCGCTGCCGCTGGCGCACGAGGTCAAGTCGCTCAAGGTCAAGCGCGCCCGCGTCGCGGAGGCCGCGTCCTGGCTGGAGCCGCGCTGGAGCTGCCGGAGGAACTGTACAAGGGCATGACGGACCACGGCGTGATCAGGGACCGCACCGCCGAATTCAACTGGACCATCTGGGACCACCTGAAGTGGCTCTGCCGCTTTGTGCAGCACGTGGACCAGCAGGTCCCGGCCGCCATCAACAAGGCGCTGAAGGATCCGCTGGCGTTCCACGAGCTGGCCGCCGGCACGCCGGATGACCAGCCCGCCATCCGGCGCAGCATCGAATACCTCGCCTGGCCCAGCTACTTCGAACCGGTGGTGGCCGACGTCGAACGCCGGGAAATCCGTGACGCCTTCGCCTCCCTGGTGGGCGGCGCCAAGGGCGACTCGGACGAGGAAATCACCGCGGACATCCGCCGCATCCGCCTGCACCTGGACGAGCAGGCCGGCCAGCGCATCGACTGGTACGCCCGCCAGCTGGTCAGCCAGTGGCGCAAAGTCGGGGATCCCGGCCGCCGCGCCTGGCTGCTGCGGACCCACAGCGACAACGCCGAGCTCCTCGCCGCCTGGCAGGACGAGGAGAAGGTGACGCTCGACGTCGAACATCTCCGCCTCCTCGACCCCGGCGTCACCGCCGGGCTGGTGCAGCACGCCGTGGACGAGGACTACAAGCACCTGGGCTATGTGGAGCGCGAGGACACCAAGACCGCGGTCTTCGCCTTCCTGACCGTCATGAAGCCGGGCGACCTTGTCCTGTACCAGAGCTCGGGCACGGTCCGGCTCGGCGTCGTGCTGGGGGAGCCGGAGCACAACGAGGACAACCGGCGGATGCGCCGCAAGGTGCGCTGGCTCGACGAGAAGGCCACGCCACCGCCGAACTGCCCCGCCACGTCCAGCGCCAGTTGGCCACCGCCGGGATCATCGTGGACGTCACCAAAGTGGTGCAGGCGCTGCAGGCGCTCGTCCCGGCCGAGGCGGAACCGGACCGACGACGACCCCGCCACGGCCGCCGTCGAAATCGTCCCGGTGCAGGAGGGCTTCCGCCCGCTGACGCCGCGACTTCGCGGATTCGCTCCACATGGACCTCGAACCGCTGCAGGAGATCGCGGAACTGCTGGAGGAGAACCGCCAGCTGGTCCTTTACGGCCCGCCCGGGAACCGGCAAGACCTACCTGGCCAAGCACCTCGCCGCGGAGCTCGCGCAGGACAGCACGGACGAGCGGGTGAAGCTGGTGCAGTTCCACCCGTCGTACGCCTACGAGGACTTCTTCGAGGGCTACCGGCCGGACAAGACCGACGAGGGGCAAGTGTCCTTCAAGCTCGTGGCGGGGCCGCTGCGCCGCCTGGCGGAGGAAGCCGCCAAGCCCGGGAACGAAAAGAAGCCCTACTTCCTCATCATCGACGAGATGAACCGCGCCAACCTGGCCAAGGTGTTCGGCGAGCTGTACTTCCTGCTGGAGTACCGCGATGACCGGATCTACCTGCAGTACAGCCCCAACGAGCCGTTCACGCTGCCGGACAACCTGTACATCATCGGCACCATGAACACCGCGGACCGGTCCATCGCCATGATGGATGCCGCCATCCGGCGCCGGTTCGCCTTCATCGAGCTGCACCCGCAGACCGAACCGGTGAAGGGCTCGCTGCTGCGGTTCCTGCAGGCGCGGCAGCTGGACACCACACCGGCGCTGCTCCTCGATGCGCTCAACGCTGCCATCGACGAGTGGGACCGGGACCTGATGATCGGCCCGTCGTACTTCATGAAGCCCGCCGCGCAGACGCCGGCCGGGCTCCGCCGGATCTGGAAGTACGAGCTGATGCCGCTGCTGGAAGAGCACTACCACGGCCAGCTGACGCGGGCGCAGCTGGAGGAGCGGTTCGGGCTGGAACCGTTGCTGGGACGCCTTGCGGCCAGCTAAGAAACGGCTGCCTCCCAAGCAGCTGCCCACGAAACCGCCGCAGCCGCCTGTGCACGCCGGCCCGCCGAAGGGCACCAAACATCTGGTCCTGGACGAGGTGTCCGGCGGCATTGTGGACCGGCTGGACGCCGCCAGCGCGGCGTTCCTGAACGCGAGCGGCCTGGCCAAGGCCTCGCCGATGGGCATGGGCCTGTACCGGATCGAGCCGGTGGGCAAAGTGGGATCCGTCCGGACCGCCACCATGCAGCTGGACGTGCGTCCCAAGGACCGGCTGGGGCTGAGCCGGCTCCTTTTCCTCCTCAGCTACGCCGGGAACCAGGGTTTCCGGCCGGATTCCGTGGCCGCCGTCGAGGACCGCGAACTGTGGAGCGCGCTGGCGGAGTCCCTGGCCCAGCTGGCCGAGCGTGCCCTGGGCCGCGGCGTGCTGCAGGGCTACCTGACCGTGGACGAGTCGCTCCGCACGGTCAAGGGCCGCATCCGGATCTCGGACCAGATCTCCCGCCGCCCCGGAATGCTGGTGCCGCTTGAAGTGTCCTACGACGAGTTCACCGAGGACATCGCCGAAAACCGGATCCTGCGGGCCGCCCTGGAACGGATGGGCCAGGTTCCGCGCGTCCGGCCTGAGGTGCTGAGCCGCCTGCGCCAGCTCAAGGGAAAGCTCGACGCCGTCACGCGCCTTCCCGGCCGGCGCTCCGCTGCCGCCGTGGACACCGAGCAGGATGAACGTCCGGTACCACTCGGTGCTGCGCCTCGCCGGGCTGATCCTCCGGAACGCTTCCGCCGAAGCCGGCGAAGGCAAGCAGCAGACGGCATCGTTTGTGGTGGACATGGGACAGGTGTTTGAAGACTTCGTGGGCGCTGCGCTCCGTGAGGCCATGGCGGCGTACCCGGGGGAGACGCGGCTGCAGTACAACGCGCTCCTCAGCGAGGCCGTTCATGACGCCGACCGGCTGTCCGTGCGCCCGGACGCCGTGCACCTGCTGGGCGGACGCCCGGTGGTGGTCTACAACGCGAAGTACAAGGCCGCTGCGGACCTTGGCGCGTCCCTGACGGCCGACCATTATCAGATGCTGGCCCACTGCACAGCCCTGGGCGTCCCGACTGCCTGGCTCGTCTACGCGGGGGCGGGCGAGATGAAGCTGCGGCGGATCCTCAACACAGACATCGACATTGTGGAGTTTCCGCTGGATCTGTCGCTGCCGCCGTCGGACATCCTGGCAGAGGTGGCGGAGCTGGCACGGCAGTCCTGGGGTGAAGTGCTCCGGCAGGCGGCCCCGTGACGGCGAGGGTGCGGGTGGTGGTGGGGACTACACAGGCACGCGGAACGTAAACGTGGTGCCCTGGCCCAGCTTGCTGTCCACCTGGATGGTGCCGCCGTGGGCCTCCACGATGGCCTTGCTGATGGGTAGCCCCAGCCCCACCCCGGGGATGGCCGTCCGGCGTACGCTGCTGGTCCGGAAGAACTTGGCGAACACCTCGGCCTGGTCCTCACTGCTCATGCCCATTCCCGTGTCGCTGACCCGGCAGGCCACTTGGCCGTCTTCCTCCGCCAAGGACACCACCACGTTGCCGCCGTCCGGTGAATACTTGATGGCGTTCGACACCAGGTTGTCCAGCACCTGGGAGATGCGCGGGCCGTCAACATGGGCGTCCAGGCGGCCCGGCGCGTCCGCTTTGAGCGCTACCCGGCCGGCGTCGGCCTTGGGCATGGCTGCGGCGACGCTGGCGCGGACCAGCTCGGCGACGTCCACTGCATGCGGCGTTACGATCAGTTGGCCGTTCCTGGTAGCGAGCAGGTCGGAAACCAGGGTCAGCAGGCGCTCTGAATTGCGCCTGATGATGTTCAGCGGTTCCAGCTGGTCACCCCGGGGCTCGTCCTCCAGGAGGATCTCCACGTAACCCAGGATGGACGTCAGGGGAGTCCGGAACTCATGGGAAACGCTGGAGACGAATTCGTCCTTCGCGGCCAGGGCGTTCACCAAATCCGTCACATCGCTGAAGACAATAACGGAACCCGCGAACTGTCCGTCTGCATCCTTCATGGCACGGGCGCTGGTGGTGATGGCCCGCTGTTCCTTGCCAGCGCCGAGCCAGACCAGGTAGTCCGTGAACGTCTCTCCCAGGACAGCCCTGCGAACGGGGCGGTCCTCGACCGGGACAGGGGTGGTGCGGTCCCCGGCGAAGACCAGCAGCTGCGACTCGTTCGGATCGTCGATGTCCTTCGGGCGGGCCAGCTCGTGGTTGGCGCGCTGTTTCCGGTTCATCAGTATGTCGTGCCCATCTGCGTCCACGGCCAGGACGCCCATGTGCACGGTGTCCAGGACGGAGTTGAGCAGGGCCTCCTGCCGCTTGGTGCTGCCCAGGCTCGCCTGAAGCTGCTCGTCCTTCTCCTCCAGGCTCCGCTGCTGGCGCATCATGCTCAGGGTCAGGACACTGACCGACACTCCGATTCCAAGCATCATGACGGGGAGCAGAAGGGACTTTGCCAGGCTGGGACCGGACACGTCCCCGTGGATGAATAGCGGAACCCAAATGATGGCTAACGGGCAGAGGAACGATAACCACAGCGAAACCCGTGGATAGTAGCCCGAAGCGCAAAGCCAGATGACGGGGAAAACCGACAACAGGCTGATGCCGGTCAGGCTCTCCTGACCGCCCTCCCGGCCCACCGCGATGGAAACAAAATCCAGGAGGGGGATGACCAGGAAGCTGGTGTAGGGCAGCCGATCCCACGGCACCAGGTAACACAGCGCCATAATGGCCAGCTGGGAACCCAGGAACGCCATAAACAGCGGATTGTCCATGGTCCCCGGGAAGAAGGCCCACATGAGGAATGCCGTCAGGAGCGTGGTGATGAACAGGGGTGTCTGGCTCAGGGCCACCCTGTCGGTCAGCCGGTATTCGTGGAAAGGGCGACGGAAAAACCTCAGACGGCCCGTGGCCCACGCTACTGGCTCACTCATAAACGGCAGCCAGAAGTGTTGGGTAAGTGAGACGCATACCAACAGGGTATCGGCAGCGGGCTATACTTCTCACGTTGTCAAGCTGGCTGAGGGGGCTTGTATGAGTGAAGCGCGAGTGGGTCTGGTCATCGAGGATGACCAGGATATCCGGGAACTGGTACGCACAGTCCTGACCCAGGCAGGTTTTGAGGTTACCGTGGCCGCTAGCGGCTCAGAGGGGGTTTTGGCGGCAAAAACGCTGAATCCTGACGTCATCACGCTCGATCTGGGTTTGCCTGATATCGACGGGTTCGAGGTCTCCCGCCAAATCCGGGAATTCTCGGATGCTTATATCGTGATGCTTACGGCACGGGCCGAAGAGCTGGACACGTTGATCGGCCTTGAGTCCGGGGCGGATGACTACCTGACGAAGCCGTTCCGCCCCCGGGAGCTCCGCGCACGGATCGCGGCGATGATGCGCCGGCCCCGCTCTGTGCCGGACGCTGTGGAGGGCACTTCGGCTCCGGATCAGCCTGCCGATAACGGAATCGGAAAAGGCCACTACAGCCACAACGGCCTGGATCTGACATACGCCTCGCGGTCCGTGACCGTGGATGGCCAGGAACTCAACCTGACCCGGACAGAGTTTGAATTGCTCTACGCCCTGCTCGAAGCGGGCCGGACTGTCCGCACCAAATCGGATCTGGTGCGTCGCCTCCGGGACGAGGATTACGACGTCGGAAGTTACATCAGCGAGGCAGACGAACGTTCCGTTGAGGTCCACATGGGGAACCTTCGGAAGAAGCTCGGTGACTCACCGCAGCGTCCCCGCTGGCTGCAGACGGTCAGGGGTGTCGGCTACCGGCTGGCACCCGTGGAGCGCTGAGCCTCCAGGCGGTTAAGCGTCTGGCGGCAGCAAAGATTGATGGGCCGGAGGTAGTCGGCGGCCAGCCTCGGCAAGGCCACGGAGGGCTCTTCGCGGGGCGAGTCTTCGCGGATGGAACGTTCAAGGTCCATGGCCAGCCCGGCCAGGCGTTCGGCGCCCACCATCTGGCTCGATGTCTTGAGGCTGAGCACAGCATCCACGGCGCCCGGGAGGTCTCCGGTGGTTAGTGCGAGGCGAAGCTTGCCGATCCGGACCGGCAAATAGTCGATGAAATTGCCCACAAAAACGGTGCAGTAGCCCTCGTCCTCGGCCAGTTCTTCGCGGAGCCGGTCAAGCACGGAAGGATCCACCAAGGGCCGCCCAGCATCGTCGGAGGGAGCCATTATTGTCCTTTCCGATTAAGTCTGCCGCTCCAGAAAACTGGGGCGGCAGCGTGGGTCGTTGTCCATCTTCAGATTAGATCCCTTCCCCGCTCCTGTAGCCGTTCGGCGCCAAGATTGGGGGTTTTTTGGGGAGAATGCGGGTTTTCGCTGTAGCAGTCATCTTCGCCGGTTCCGATCAATTCAGGCGCGGGCAAACGCTCAAGATTGGCTCAACTTCGGGCAGGCGATTTCTGTGCACCGAGGAACTCCACCAGCTGCGCTTCAAGGGCGGAACCGTCCTTCAGCTCACACTCCCACACGGTCAGGACTTCCCAGCCGGCAGCTTCCAACTGGTTGCGCTGCTGGGCGTCCCGGTCCCGCGTCCGGGAGCGCTTGGCTTCCCAGAAAGCGGCGTTGGCTTTGGGGGCGTGCTGGCCTACCCGGCAGTTGTGGAAATGCCAGAAACAGCCATTGACGAAGATGACCTTACGCCGCCCGGCGAAGACCAGGTCCGGGTTCCCGGGCAGCCGGACGTGGCCGGCCTTGCCGTGGAGGCGGTAACGGTAGCCCTTGGCATGCAGAAGGCGGCGCACCAGCAATTCCGGCTTGGTGTTCTTGCCCCGGATGCGGGACATGTTCCAGCTCCGCTGTGCGGGCGTCAGCCTGTCCGCCATGATTCCAGTCTAGGAGCTCCTAGATCTCGCGCTCCGGCTGTTCGCCTAGCTGGAAGTGCCGCCCGCTGACGGACGTGGGCACGATCTCCACATAGAAATCCTTGAGTGTGGGTACCCAGGTTTTGAGCTCCAGCGCTTCAACGGCTTCAAGCTCCGCGGAGTTGGTCAGGACCCGCGCCGTACCCCGGAGGACAACGGACCAGGCCTCGTCAGACAGGATTCCGTCGGTTTCAAAGAGCACGTTGGAGTTGATGGTGAGCTGGGCCAGCTTGTTTCCGGGTGCCGTCCGGAGGTAGATGTTCCGGTCCGAGGTCACATAATTCACGGGAAAAATGTCCGGTTCGCCGGCAACGGAGACCACTATCCGGCCGTGTTTGGTTGCCTCCAGAAGTTGCCAGGACTGATCATCGTCGAGTTCCAGGACCGGGTTGCCGTCTGCGTGGGTGAACATCATAGGAACCATTGTTCTACGTTCGGTAGAAGAATTCTAGGGCTGCGGGGGAACCGATTTTAGGCAGCCTCACTGCGTCCGTGGCGTGAGCAGGCCGCCCACCAACCCAGGGGCGACACCTGGACCTTGAGGCGCCGGCCGCATGCCGCGCAGTAGCGCGGTGGTTCCAGCGCAGCAGTTCCTGGCACTGCCGGTGGGCGTCCGACGGCGGCGGCGCACCGCCGTCGTACGTCCGGCCGCAGTGCCCGCAGAACCCGGCGGTGGTGCTGCCGCAAGCGGCGTCCGCCTCGTGGTTGAGCTTGCGACTGGGGCCGGCCGCCGGGTTCTGGCGGAAGCTTGCGGTTTCATAGCGTTTTTTGGAGTTCCTTGATGGGCATGTTGAGTTCCACCAGGAGGTTGAGGTCGGCGTTGGCGGGGCGGCCCAGGGTGGTGAGGTAGTTGCCGACGATGACGGCGTTGATGCCGCCGAGCAGGCCCTCGCGGGTGCCGAGGTCGCCGAGGGTCAGTTCGCGGCCGCCGGCGTAGCGGAGCACGGTGCGCGGCATGGCCAGGCGGAACGCGGCGATGGCGCGCAGGGCGTCCCTGCCGTCCATGAGGCCCTGGTTTTCGAGCGGGGTGCCGGGCCGGGGGTTGAGGAAGTTCAGCGGGACTTCGTGGGGTTCGAGGGCGGCGAGCTGGGCGGCGAGTTCGGCGCGTTGTTCGAGGGTTTCGCCCATGCCGATCAGGGCGCCGCAGCACAGTTCCATGCCGGCGTCCTTGACCATGTTGCAGGTCTCGAGGCGCTCCTCGTAGGTGTGGGTGGTGACGACTTCGGGGAAGTAGCTGCGCGCGGTTTCGAGGTTGTGGTTGTAGCGGTGCACGCCCCAGTCCTTGAGTTGGTCGACCTGGCGTTGGGTGAGCATGCCCAGGGAGCAGGCGATGTTGATGTCCACTTCCTCGTTGATGCGGTCGATCGCGAACTTGATCTGGTTCATGAGTTTGATGTCGGGGCCGCGGACGGCGGCGACGATGCAGAACTCGGTGGCTCCGGTCGCGGCGGTCTCCTTCGCGGCCTTGACCAGCTCGGGGATGTCCAGCCATACCCCTCTTACCGGGCTGTCAAAGAGGCCGGACTGGCTGCAGAAATGGCAGTCCTCGGGGCAGCCGCCGGTCTTGATGGAGATGATGCCTTCCACCTCCACGTCCTCGCCGCAGTGCTCCAGGCGTACTTCGTGGGCGAGTTGCAGGGCGGCAGGCAGGGCTTCGTCCGGGAGGCGGAGGATCTCGACGAGCTGGTCTTCGGAGAGGCCGACGCCCTGTTCGAGAACCTGCTTTCTTGCTGTTTCAAGAATCGGGTGACTGCTCGTTTGTGGTGCGGCGGTAATCGTCATTGATTTGTCCTTTGTTTTTAGTTCCGGGGTCTCCCTTGACGCTAGTTCGGCGGTGTGAACCGGTTTTTGTGCGGAGGCTACAACGGCGGCGCGGACTGTTTGTTAGGCGTGGGCACAAACGCTGCTCGCGTTGAGGCTGGCCGTAGCCCGGGGCGTCATACTCCTCTGTGACTTTTTTGTTGGTCCATCACGGTGGTAATACCGATGCAGGGTGGCTGTGGATAACTTTGATCGCTCTGGTGTGACCTGGGCTACCCTTAAGTCATTTTCGGAGTGAGGCGTCTTGAAACTATCGGGGGAATAGCTGCCCATGACATCGCACAACTTTCTTACGGCCCGGCGTTTGCGCATGCATCTTGTGGCCATTGCGGCGGCGTCTGCCCTGGTTCTGACTGGATGCAACTCGGGTGGCGACCCCGGTGCAACGGACACGACGTCGCCGTCAGCAACCCAGACGCCCAGCCCCAGTGCCACGCCGACTCCGACGGCGACACCCGCGTACGTGCCGGCATCGGCGAGTGGGCGCGCCCAGAACGTTCCGGTTCCGGTGCTCCCGGAGGTAGCGAAGAAAAAGACGAAGGAGGGGCTGGAGGCGTTCGCTCGATACTGGTTTCGACTTTGAGTTATGCCTACGAAACCGGGGACACGGACTTCGCGATCAGGCAGTGACCTCGCAAGCGTGCGAACGTGCGAAGTAAGTCCGCAGACTGATTAGGGTGGCACAGCGAAGGCGGTGGTTGGATCGGGGGCAGAGATCAGTACTCCTGCCGTTGACACAACTTTCAGAGGTTGCGGCAGATGGAAACTATCAAGTCATCTGTGCAGGTCCACAGGATGCCGTGTCGTACTTACGATGCCGATGGAACGCTGGATAGTACAGATCCGCAACTCTGCCGATCCTGGAAACCTTCATGCTGGTGGTCTTCGAATGGCAGAGCTCGTGGACGCTAACTCGGACTGCATTGATGCGCTGATGAACAGTGGCTGCTCGGATTGTCGGCTTTCGCCGTCGTATCGTTGTGGCTGGCATGTTCGACCTCTTCCGCTACGCCAGCCGGGCTGAGCGCGCTGACCCGACCATCACGGGATTCGCCTGGAAGTCGGGCATGCGGTAGCCGGTGGTATGGGTGGCAACTGATGCCGCTACGGGCGACGTTCGGCAGCAGACGCCGGGTGCGGCTCCGAGCGATCCCAATAACTACAAGTACGAGCTACAGTGCCATCTTGGCGGGGGCGACTTCGACTCAGTCTGCCTACGGGACCAGATCGAATGCGCAGACGGGCCGGACGGCCGAGAAGGCATTCCAGTCATCTGGTATTCAAAGCCGAGAGGCGTTCCCGGCGCTGTGTGGTCCATCCACTCCGGACCCACTGCCTCTACGATGCCCAGCCTGAAGACCTCCTGCCGCGGATAGCCGCCGAAATACAGAAGCGGTTTGAAAGCCTTCCGATCAATGCGGGAACCGTCGTCGCCCAGCCCAGCCCGCACACCCTCCGGGGCGCCGAAACAAACTTCTATGGCGACCCCGCTGAGCAGCAGTTTGACGTGACGATGTTCGGGCAGAAGGTGCACGTCGTGGCCACGCCGGTCCAGTACACCTGGAACTACGGCGACGGCACGGTCTTCGGCCCGCAGCCTTCCATGGGCGGGCCTTTGCCGCAGGATCGCTGGGGTGAGAAGACGCGGACCAGCCACGTATATGCACAAACGGGTGACTTCCAAGTGGTTCTCACCACTTCGTTCCAGGGAACGTATTCAGTGAACGACGGACCCCCGCTGCCCATCCCGGGCCAGGGTCAGTTCAGTGCGGCGCCGCAGACCATCAGCGTCTGGCGCTCCATCACCCGGAACTACGCCGACGACTGCAACCAGAACCCGCAGGGCCAGGGTTGCCCAGGGGTGTCGTCAGACGAGTAGCTGCAGCTCCGCCAGCGGAGTGATGAGTGGTCTCGCCCGGAATAGATGCAGACGCCCAGCTAGTTGGGCCCAGCAGTACCAATTCCCTGCGAAAGGAACTGCGCATGCTGTTTTCCCCCTTGGCTCTCGGTGAGCTTGAACTGTCCAACCGCCTGGTCATGGCGCCACTGACCCGCCTGCGCGCGGGCGAGGAAGGTGTGCCCGGCCCGCTGGTCGCTGAGCACTACCGCCAGCGCGCTTCCCTGGGCCTGATCGTCAGCGAAGGCACCTACCCGAGCCCGGCTGGGCGCTCCTACCCGGGCCAGCCCGGACTGGTCACGGAACAGCAGATCGCCGCCTGGAAGAAGGTCACCGACGCCGTCCACGCCGAGGGCGGCCGGATGTTTGCACAGGTCATGCACGGCGGACGCGTTTCCCATGAGGACATCACCGGCGGCCACAAATTCGTGGCTCCGAGTGCCATCGCCATTGACGGCGAAGTCCGCACGCCGTCAGGCAAGAAGCCATACCCCGTGCCCGCACGCGCTGACCAGCGACGAGCTCCCCGTCGTTATGCAGGAGATCGTCACAGGTGCGCTCAACGCTATCGAAGCAGGCTTCGACGGCGTGGAACTGCACTCGGCGAACGGTTACCTGCTGCACGAATTCCTGGCCCCCAACTCCAACGTGCGCGATGACAGCTACGGCGGTTCGCCGGAGAACCGGGCCCGTTTTGTGATTGAAACGGTCAACGCCGTGGTGGCCGCGATTGGCGCCAGCCGCGTCGGCATCCGCATCTCGCCCCAGCACAACGTCCAGGGCATCGCCGAAACTGATGCAGCCGATGCCCGCGCCACCTACGAGGTGTTGGTGGACAGCATTGCCCCGCTGAACCTCGCCTACCTCAGCGTCCTGCACCACGAGCCGACCAGCGAGCTGGTCCAGGATCTCCGGGCACGCTTCAACGGCACCTTCCTGGTGAACTCCGGCTTCGGCACCGTGACCACGCGGGAGGAAGCGGCCGGCCTGATAGCCGACGGCCACGCCGATGCAGTAGTGGTAGGGCGCCCCGCCATCGCCAACCCTGACCTCGCGCGGCGCTGGAAGGAAAACCTTCCCCTGAACGAACCGGACCCGTCCACGTTCTACGCAGACAGCTCGGCGGGCTACACGGATTACCCTGTGCACTCGGCGTAGTCCCGCGCACGGCGGCTAGTAGCAGGCCCCGTCCCGGGGTTAACGACGACGGCGGCACCCGGCTCTGGGTGCCGCCGTCGTTGGCTGCTCGGTGTGCTGTCCCGGCAGCTCGAGCCGAAAGCCATCCGACGGCTATTTGGCTCTTTATAGAAAAAGTTGGCCCGCTCAGGTTCGCAAAGATGAGCGGTAACGCCAGAATACTCCAGCGAATGGACTATTGCTAGAGGCTTTACATAAATGCTTCCCGGCCCGTCCCTTCGCGCATTACGAGCTTGTCGTCCTGGATGGAAACGAGCAGGCTCTTGGGCTTTCCGCTGACTTTGGTGATGGCTTTGAGGCCACGGTTAGTAACTTCCACCCCCACCTGCGCCCCTTTCGCGGGCAGCTCCACGGACGTTTCGAAGGCTTCCCCCAAGAGGGGGTTGGTGGTAACGCCCACGTCGCGGCGGACTTCCTTGCCATTGACCATGAGGGTGATGTTGGCCTCGTCGAATCCGTCCTGAAAGACGATGAGCAGTTCCCGCATGGTGTCCTCTTCCTCGAGAGTGATTACCGGTGACGGCATATCAACTACAGCACTTCGCGGCCCGGAGCGGAATACCCCGGCCAGCCGCCTCCCTCCGTGCGGCATCGCTGGAGACGCTCAGGCCGGTAAGGCAAAATGTTCTGGTGACCCAACTCCCGCACGCCCCGTCCGCACCCGTGTCCGCCGAAACTCCGGACAGCGCCATCCACGCCCAGATCGCCGCTGAGCTCGGCGTCAAAACCTGGCAGGTCAAAGCCGCCGTGGAATTGCTCGACGGCGGGTCCACCGTCCCGTTCATCGCCCGGTACCGCAAGGAAGCCACCGGGACGCTGGACGACACGCAGCTCCGCGAGCTCGACGAGCGCCTGCGCTACCTCCGCGAACTCGAGGACCGCCGTCGTACTGTCCTGGAAGCGATCGCCTCGCAAGGTCAGCTGACACCGGAGCTGCAGACGGCGATCCTGGCCGCGGACACGAAGTCCCGGCTCGAGGACATCTACCTTCCGTTCAAGTCCAAGCGCCGCACCAAGGCGCAGATCGCCCGCGAAGCCGGGCTGGAACCCCTCGCCGAGTGCGCTGCTGAAGCGGCCTGATCTGGATCCCGAGCGCGAGGCGGCCAAGTACCTGAACGCGGAGCATTCCATTGACGACGCCGCCGCCGCGCTCGCCGGTGCCCGAGTCGATCCTTGTGGAACGGGTGGCCCAGGATCCGGACCTTGCCGCCAACTTGCGGGAGCGGCTCTGGACCCAGGGACGGATGGTGTCGCGCGTGAAGAAGGGCAAGGAGGCCGAGGGGCAGAAGTTCGCCGATTACTTTGAGTTCGCGCAGGCGCCGTCGGGGATGCCCTCGCACCGCGTGCTCGCCCTGCTGCGTGGTGAGAAGGACGGCGTCCTGGAATTGGATCTCGCTGAGGCCGACCCGAATAACGACGACGCCCTCGCCGCCGCGCGCTCGCGCTACGAAGCTGCGGTGGCCAGGTGCCTCGGGGTGGCCGACCGTGGCCGTCCCGCCGATGCCTGGCTGATGCAGACCGCGCAGCTTGCCTGGCGCTCGCGCGTGCTTGCCCGGCTGACCGCCGACCTCCGCAGCCGGATGTTCACCGCCGCCGAGGATGAGGCTGTCCGCGTGTTCGCCGCCAACCTGCGGGACGTCCTGCTGGCCGCACCCGCCGGCAACCGCGCCACCCTTGGCCTGGACCCGGGGCTGCGGACCGGCGTGAAAGTGGCCGTTGTGGACGGCACAGGCAAGGTGGTTGCCACGGACACCGTGTACCCTCACGCGCCGGCCCGGAAATGGGACGAGGCCCTGGCAACGCTTGTGGGGCTCGCCCGGAAACACGACGTTGAGCTGGTGGCCATCGGCAACGGCACGGCGTCCCGCGAGACGGACAAGCTCGCCGCGGAACTGATCAAGCTGCTGCCCGCCGCGGAGAAGAAACCGCAGAAACTTGTGGTCTCCGAGGCCGGTGCGTCGGTGTATTCGGCGTCTGCGCTGGCCTCGGCCGAGCTGCCCGGCATGGATGTTTCCGTTGCGAGGGGCGGTATCCATCGCCCGGCGTTTGCAGGATCCGCTCGCGGAATTGGTCAAGATCGACCCCAAGTCCATCGGCGTGGGCCAGTACCAGCATGACGTCACGGCATCGAAGCTGGACCGCAGCCTGGACGCGGTGGTGGAAGACTGCGTCAACGCGGTGGGTGTGGACGTGAACACGGCGTCGCCGGCGCTGCTGAGCCGCGTGGCCGGCGTCGGGCCGTTGCTGAGCGAAAACATTGTGGCGTACCGGAACGAACACGGGCCGTTTGCCAAGCGCAGCGAACTGAAGAAGGTGCCCCGGCTCGGGGCCAAGGCGTTCGAGCAGTGCGCGGGCTTCCTTCGGATTACCGGGGGAGCGGAGCCGCTGGACGCTTCGAGCGTGCACCCTGAAGCCTATTCCGTGGCACGCAAGATCCTGGTGGCTGCTGGTTCTGCGCCGGCGTCTTCCCTGGATCCCCGCGCCTTTGTGGACGGGACGTTTGGCCTGCCCACGGTCCAGGACATCCTGGCCGAGCTGGACAAGCCCGGCCGGGACCCACGCCCTGCCTTTGCCGCCGCGACATTCTCCGAGGGCATCGAGAAGATCTCCGACCTCAAGCCCGGCATGGTGCTCGAGGGAACGGTAACCAACGTTGCCGCGTTCGGTGCGTTTGTTGATGTGGGAGTGCACCAGGACGGTCTGGTTCACGTGTCTGCGCTGGCCAACCGGTTCGTCTCCGACCCCCGCGAAGTGGTGAAGTCCGGGCAGGTTGTGCGCGTGAAAGTGCTGGAAGCCGATCCCGAGCGGAAGCGGATTTCCCTGACGCTAAGGCTCGACGACGAGCCGTCGCCTTCCGGTGGGCGCGGCCCGGCGGCGCGTTCGGAAGGGGGCCGTTCGGATGGTGGTGGCCGTTCGGCAGGGGGCCGTTCGGGCGGACGCGGACGGGCAGGAGACCAGCCGGCGCGTCAGTCGGACGGGCGGTGGGACCAGCGGTGCCACGCGTGACTCAGGCGGGCGAGGTCGCCGGGAACCGCAATGCTTCCGGCGGAAAGCCCGACGCCAAATCATCGGCTGGCCGGCCGCCCGCACCGAAACCCGCGCCGGTCAACACCGCGATGGCCGAAGCCCTCCGCAAGGCCGGACTGGCAAATAGCTGTCTATGCGGGCGTCCAGCAGGTCTCGGCTCAAATGGCAGCCGATCTGGGGTCGGAGCCAGGCGGCACAAGAAGCAAGGCAGTGATGGCTAGTCGAGGATCGTGGCCGGCGGGGCTCTGCCCGTCCGGCGACGAGTTCTGCGCCCGCCATCACCGCCATGGCCGACGCGCTCCGTCGGGCGGCGAATCCTAAGGTTGGGCCGAGTCCAAGTCCGGATTCTACGGGCATTTCGGCATCCAAGCCCGGCTCCCGTGCCTCGACCATGTTCCGCGTCCGGGGATCGCATGGGCCAGGCATCTGGGCGCGTTTCTGAGGACATACTCGGCCATTGCCTGAAAGCCCTTTGGGCCAGGTGGGTGGTTCCCAGTCGGGGTGTTCGCTTTGGTAGCGCCGGCCGGCCGGTGATGATCCAGCCGGGTGGTTCGTCTTTGCTGGTGGCTGCGGTGGTGGTTTCCAGGCGGTGGTGTGGCGGAGGCGGTGGTGTCTGCGGCATGGCTGGCCGAGGTTTGAGATCCCGGTGGTGCCGCCGTTGGCCCAGGCGAGGACGTGGTCGGCTTCGTTGTCCAGGGATTGGTTGCTGCAGCCGGGGAACGGGCATTTGCCGTCCCTGAGCCTGAGCCATCGGCGTTGGGCTTTGGTGACCCGGTAGCTGGTCCGTCCGATTTCCAGCGGTGCACCGTCGCGGGGGTCGATCAGGACGCGGTGGAAGGACTCGGCGCCGTCGGCGATCAGTTGCCGGGCCATGGACGGCGGGATCGGCCCGTACCCGTCGAGCATGGCCGGCTCCTCCGTGACACCGAGCAGCGCCATCACCGGGACGGTGATCAGGACCTGCGCCCGCGGCGAAACGGCACACCGTCGTACTCACGGTCTGTAGGCCGCCGGTGCGGGCCGGGGGCCGCAGTTTCCCCGATGCCGGCACGGCTTTGTCCCCGGCCGGTACCGCTTTCGTGGCATTGCCCGGCATGCCGCCAGTGACATTGCCGGCCGCCGCGCGGTACTGTTGCGCCGAGGAGCCAGGTCGCGGCGGTGTCGGCCCGGAGCTGGGTGAGGGTCCTGTCCTCGTCCGGGCCCTGCATGGCCCGGGCCGCGGCGGTGGTGCGGTTCCAGATCCCGGACGCCGTATCGCGCGGGCAGGTAGGCCGAGAGCCAGGCCATGCCGTCCCGGGCCGGGGCAAACAGCACCCGCCGGTCGGCCGCACACTTCGTGGCGTGGCGTTTTTCGATGCTGACCGGGTGGTGGCGTTCCCGCCAGGTCCGGGCCTTGGCCCGGAACCGGCCGGGCCATCTCCCCGGCCGGGCAGCCCCGGGCCGGGTTCGGCGCGTCGGTCCAGGAAATGCGCCTCCAACGCCTGCGCCCCCTCCGGGCCCAGGCCGCTGGTTTCATCCACCATGATCCGGGCATGCTGCCAGGAAATCGTCCCGGCCTGCAGCGCGGATAACGTCAGCGGCAACGCGGTGGTCAGTCGTGGGCCTCGGCCAGCAGGTCGGCTGCGGCCGGTTCACTGACCGTCAGCACACCCGCCACCTCGGCGACGAGAGCCATCTCCTGGGCGCTCTCCTCCTGCAGGGACAGGCCAGGGGACGCCATGGTCCGGGCCACGCTGAGCGCACCGGGCAACCGTCCGGACCTTCCGGGCCGCCAACTTCGCTTCCTCACGGCGGATCTCCGCCAGCGCTGTCCAAACACCCGTCGTATTCCTGACGCAGCAGATCAGCATCACCGGCACCGGAGACCCGGCGCCCTCCGAACCGCCAAGGCACAACCGGTACGGTAGCCGGCACAGCAGGCCCAACGTGCCGAAGCCCCAAGAACCTCCACGCCGCCCACCACCGCTCCGCTATCCATACCCACAGCATCCCAGCACGCACCGCCACCGCGACCAGCCAAATCCCCTATGTGGATAAGCGGCCAATGTGCGTAACTGGCCTGTGTGGATAGCCCAAGCCCTCAAGGTCCAGCCCGAACGGTTAGGGGTGGCGGACTCCGGTGCCGCGCCAGAACCGCGCGGTAGCCTTCCCGGAACGTCGGGTAGGCCAACTCCAGCCCGGAGCCGCGGAGCAGCGCGTTGCTGCAGCGTTTGTTGCCGCCGCGGGCCTCGCCGGCCGGGCCAACAGGCGGTTCCGGGATACCCCATCTCGGCCGCCAGGAACCGCAGCACATCGCCCAAGTTCCGCGGGATCGATCGTCCACGCCGACATAAACCGGCGCAGGGTCAGCGGCCGTCGAAGCCAGATGGACCATCGCGGCGGCAGCGTCGTCCCGGTGGATGCGGTTGGTGTAGCGCGGCTCGTCCGGAATCACGGCGGCGCCGCTGCGGACCTGGTCAATCAGGCGCGTCCGGCCCGGACCGTAGATCCCACCCAGCCGCAACACGACAGGCACTGACCCGGTGCCGCGCAACCGCGAAAGCAGGAGTTCCTCCGCCTCGCGGAGGACGCGCCCGGAGAATCCGCCGGGCGCCGCCGTCGTACTCTCATCAACCCAGCCACCGCCGGCGTCCCCGTAAACAGCGGTGGAGGACACAAAAAGCACGCGCTGCGGCGTCACGCCGTCGCGCTCCAGGGCGTCCAGGACGTGCGCCAGCCCGTCCACATAGGCGGCCCGGTAGGCCGCTTCCGTGGGCGAGTCGGCCGCAACGGCCACGACGACGGCGGTGGTGTCCGCGGGAACAGCCGGCAGGTCCGGCGGAGCTCAGGTCAGCCGCCACGCCTTCGATCGCCGCCGGCAGTTTCTCGGGCGAACGGCGCCAGCCCACCACCCTGTGCCCGGCCGCGGCGAAGCGCAGGCCGGCTTCGGTGCCCAGATCGCCGCAGCCGGCCAGGAGGATGGTCACGCGGTCAGGGGGCGAGAACCGACGGGGTCGGAACCGGGAAGAAGACGCGGGGATCCTGCAGGAGCGCCGGGTAGTCGAACGCGGACCGGTCGATCACCTCGGTGACGCTGAACGTCCGGCCGAAGCGGCCGTCGTCGAGCGTGATGGGGCGGCCCAGGACCTGCCCCACCGCGAACTTTTGGCCGTCCTCGAACGAGACGGCAACGGTGGTTTTGCCGGGGAGGGTGGCGAAGGCCTGCTCCTGGGCCTGGCGCTTCCGCGTGGGCTTCTTCACGAGCGGCTTGGGCGCAAGTTTGCGCGGCTGCTTGGAAGGGCGGCGGGACCCGTCGTCGACGTAGACGGGGGAGTAGCCGTCCGCTTCGGCCGCGGCGGCAAGGGCAGCGCGGCGGACCGGCGGCAGCGCCACGGTGTCCAGCGTCTCCGGGTCGACCTCGGCGTGCGGGTCGCGAAGGATCCACAGGAAGTCGTCCTCGGGTTCCGCCGGATAGAACTCGTGCTTCGGCTCAGGCCAGATGTAGTCCAGGTCCACGTCGGCGTCCGGGAACACCGTCTTGTAGAACTTCGGTTCCTTGCGGACCAGCTTCGCGCGGTGGCTCAGGTGGAAGTCAGGGTTCCCGAGCCACTCCGGCATGGGGATCTTGGCGGCGTAGTCAGGGTGCGCTGCCTGGGGCGCGAACTCGGTGATGTTGGCGCGCGTGTTGTCTGCGTGGCCGCGGGCGGTCCATTCGTCCACCATGGCCAGGCCGTACAGGGTCAGCGCCGGCACGTGGCCCATCCACATGCGGACGGCGGGGTGGTTCTGCCAGCCGTACTCGGGAATCACCAGAGCCCGGAGGGTCTGCAGCGCCTCGACACGCTGCTTGCCAAGCCTGGCGGTGTCCAATGCTGCGGCGCTCTGCCGGAAATCGGGATACGGAAGGAAGGTTTGCATCCCTTCAGTCTGACGGCACGCGGCGGATGTGCCAATTGCAGTGCCCGCCGCCACACGGCGGCAGGCCCCCGCGAAGGCCGAGGTGTTCACATAGTGGACCGATGCATACAGCGGATGCCGTTAACCACTAAGATCACCGAAACGCCCCACCGTCCCGGAAGCCCTCCCATGACAATTTCTCCTGAAATGACCGCCGGTCCATCGCAGCAGTTCATGCCCAAGTTTGGGCAGATGCTCAGCCCCGGAGGCCAAGGGCATCCTGGTCCTTGATGAATTTACCCTTGATCCCGCCGAAGCGCGGAAGGAGCAGCACGGTTTTCGCGCCGCCATGGCATCCGTTGCGCTGACCCTTCGCCGGATCGTTGCGCTGCGTGTGGTGATTGCGCTCGTGGCCATCGGCAACCTGCCCTTGTTCCTGCTGAACAGCGGCTGGTGGATCTACGCCGTTTCCCTGGCCCTGGTGATTGCTGTCCACCTGGCAGTGTCCTGGCTCAACAAGCACGAACCCAAGGTGCGCCAGCGCCAGATGCTCGAACTTCACCTGCACCGCGAGCGGAGCAGCAACTACCGCAAGGTCCGCGACGCCGTGAAGTACATGATCGACGCCCCCGGCCGCATGAACGAGCACCTCTACCTTGAACTGCTCGCAGCCAAGCGCGTGGCGCTGAACGTCGCCCACGGCACCGTGGCGCTGCTGGACACCAGCGACGCCGCCGCCTGGAAGGTGCGCATCGTCCGGGAAATCCCGGCCGCCGCTTAGCCGCTGGCTTTCGCCGGGCAGCAAGCAAGAAACTTAACAACGAACGACGCCGGAACTCCCCTGGGTGGGGAGCTCCGGCGTCGTTGTTTGTTGCGTTGCTCGCCCCCGGGCATAAGGGGAAAGGGGAATGCCCGGGAACGGCCGAACGCTTAGGCCGGGAGGCTGGAGGACCTGCCCGGCGAACACGAGGTCAGGGTTGGAGATGGAATCCAGGTTGGCGTCGGCCAGTTTCTCCCAACCGCCGTCGATGCCAAGTTTGTCGGCGACGATGCTGAGGGTGTCGCCCGGCTCCAGAGTGTAGGTTTCACCGCTCAGTGCGGGCGGTGCGGCGTGCTGTGGAGCTTCAACATTGCCCTGCGGCGCCTCTACCTCATCGGCCGGAGCCTGCACGTCGCCTTGGGTGACGGGTGCCTGGGTCGACCGGTGCGGTCTCGACGGGCACGCTCTGCGGTGCAACCGCCGTGGCGCCGCCCCCGCCGCTCAAACCAAGCTGCGCGGCGCAGGACGGCCATGCTCCCCAGCCCTGCGAGGCCTGGACCTTTTCGGCCACGGCGATCTGCTGCTCACGGGTGGCGTCGGACGCGGAACCGGTGCCGCCGTGGGCGGCCCACGTGCCGGCGCTGAACTGCAGGCCGCCGGAATAGCCGTTGCCGGTATTCGTGGCCCAGTTCCCGCCGCTCTCACATTGCGCCAAAGCGTCCCACGTTGAGCCGTCGGTGGCCGCGTTGGCTCCGGTGGCTGAGAGGGCGAGTCCGGCGGCCGAGATGGCGGCCACGGTGACTCCGCGGCGTGCGGCAGTACGGATAGTGGTGTTTTTCATCTGTGATGCTCCTGAAGGCCACCAGCGCTCGGTCCGTCCCCGGAGGTTATCGCGCCACTGCCCGCCCCTGACGATTCGAGGTCATTTTCGGTGGCTGCCGGCCGGGCAGTTCTGGTGGAGGCAGCACCGGGCATTCATGTCGCCCGCTTGGCGGGCTTGTCTTTCACGCTAGGACATCGAGGGGCCGTTATCAAACCGAGATCTTTCCTGGGTGCGGGCTGGTGGGCCGCTGGTGGCTGGCTGATGACTGGACGTTCCGCCATCCCCGCGGACTCAGCTCCGGCACCCTCCACGCACACCGGCAGCCACCCGGCGTGGCCGTCCGGGGACTATCCTGACCGAATGGATATTTTTGCGGACGGCACTGCCGCGCCTGAAACCGAACCAGCGGGAGAACTGCCGGAAGTGGAGGCCGCGCGGATCCTTCCCCTGGCCGAACTGCACCTGCATATCGAGGGCACGCTGCAGCCCGAGCTGATCTTTGAACTGGCCGAACGCAACGGCCTGGCCCTCCCGTATTCAGGCCTCGAGGAGCTGCGTGCCCTGTACGAGTTCAGCGATCTGCAGTCCTTCCTGGACCTGTACTACGCCAACATGGCGGTCCTGCAGACCGAGCAGGACTTCGCCGACATGACCCGCGCGTACCTTGCCCGGGCTGCTGCCGCCGGAGTCCGGCATGCCGAGATCAT
Source organism: uncultured Actinomycetota bacterium (assembly GCA_963741285.1). GTDB lineage: Bacteria > Actinomycetota > Actinomycetes > Actinomycetales > Micrococcaceae > Arthrobacter. Next base: position 106,387 of record CAVUHH010000020.1, on the reverse strand, counting down.
GATGGACCCGCAAGCCCACGTTTCCCGCGGCGTCAGCCTGGAAACCTGCGTCAACGGCGTGGCGTCTGCGCTGGCAACATCGGTGGAAGACTTTGGCATCTCCACCCTGCTGATCGCCGCGTTCCTGCGTGACCTGTCGGAGGAATCGGCGCTGGAGGTCCTGGACGGACTGCTGGCCATGAACGCGCCCATCGCGGCCATCGGCCTGGACTCGGCCGAAGTGGGCAATCCGCCGGCGAAGTTCGAACGGCTGTTCGCGAAGGCCCGCGAAGCGGGCCTTCGGCTGACCGCCCACGCGGGCGAGGAGGGACCGGCGTCGTACATTATTGAAGCGCTGGACGTCCTGGGAGTGGAACGGATTGACCACGGCATCCGCTGCATGGAGGATCAGGACCTGGTGGAACGCCTCGTGGACGAGCGGATTCCGCTGACGGTCTGCCCGCTGTCCAACGTCCGGCTCCGCGCCGTGGACACGTTGGCAGACCATCCCTTGCCGGCGATGCTCGCCGCCGGGCTCAACGTTTCCGTGAACTCGGACGATCCTGCCTATTTCGGCGGCTACGTGGATGACAACTTCGCGCAGCTGCAGGCGGTGTTTGAACTCTCCGAGTTCGACAGGTCCCGGCTCGCAGCCAACTCCATCCACTCGTCGTTCGCCTCGGAGGAGCGGAAGGCCGAGCTCCTGGACGAGTTGAACGGCGGGTAGCTCACGGCGGCAGGGCTCGCTAAACTTGGGCCCAAGCGCGTCCGGGAAGTGTCCGGCGGTACACCCGGGAATGCGCTTGAGGGTTGAGCAAACAGCCACTTACCCGAGACTCTTGCCTCAGTTCCGCTGTAATCCGCGTCATAGTCGGTCACGACACGCAGAGTTAACCATTTCAAGTCGTGCGATTTAACAGGGTGTTGGCAAAATGCCTAGAGACAGATCGCTTTAATAAGGGGAATCATGGCCAAGTCCACCGCAGATAACACCTACCTTCGACTCAAGACCGTGCTGAATGTCCTGACGGAGGGCACGTGGACGGGCGAGGCCCGCAACGCCGGCGAGGTCCTGGCGGAAGCCACCGCCCGCGTGCCGTTCAGCGATCACGAGGCCACGCTGCTCAGCGGCGGCATTCCCCGCGGTCACAAGACCCTCACCTCCGCCACGGCCAAGCTGGTCAAGGCGGGCTGGCTGGTCAAGGGCCGTTCGGGCTGGACCATCACCGAGGACGGCATGCGCGCCACGGTCGCCTTCCCGGAGGCGGAGTCCTTCGCGGCAGCGCTCGACGCCGGCACTCCCGTCCCGGCCGACACTCCGGTTCCGGCGGCTCCCGCCGTGAAGAAGGCCCCCGCCAAGGTGGCCGCGGCCAGCAAGGCTACGGGCACAAAGACGGCTGCCGCTGAGTCCGCCGAGGCTCCCGTGAAGAAGGCGCCCGCCAAGAAGGCCCCGGCCAAGAAGGCTGCCGAGGCAGTGGAAAAGGCCGCCAAGCTGATCGAAGACGCCGTGGAGCCCGTGGTCAAGGCCGTCCGTTCGCGCAAGGCTGCCGCCCCGAAGGCAAAGGCTGCGGCCGTTGTGGCGGAGCCGCTGGAAGGACCGGACGAGGAAACCTTCCCGCAGCCCGAGGCTGTGGCCGTGGCCGGCGACTTCAACACGTTCCTGGGTGCCCCGGAGAACTGGGCGCCGCAGTATGACGAGTCGCAGATGGAGTTCGACTTCAGCTCCCAGCTGTGGACCAAGAGCAGCGAACTGCCGGCCGGCTTCTACACGTTCAAGATCGCGCTGAACCGTTCGTGGAGCGAGAACTACGGCGCGTTCGGCACCTTCGACGGCCCCAACCACGAACTGCACCACGACGGCGGCCCGGTCACCATCCGTTACGACCACCGCACGCGGGACATCACCATCAACTGACAGGCGCGTCTCTGGACAAAGTCTCCGGAGTGAAGCAATGTGGGAACCGGCCGTCCTGGCTGGTTCCCACATCTGTTTCCGAGCACAAGGAGATGCAAAAGTGACCCTTCCCTCAGGCCTCACACCAGGCGTTTGGCTCCTGGACATGTCCCACAGCGAGATCGGCTTCACGGTCCGCCACGCAGGCATCAGCAAGGTCCGCGGCCGCTTCACGGACGCCACGGCCGAGGCCCGCGTTGGCCAGTCCCTGGCAGAGGCCTCCCTGCACGCCACAGTCAAGACCGCGAGCTTCGAATCCGGCGACGCCAACCGCGACGGGCACGTGAAGGGCCCGGACTTCTTCGACGTCGAGGAGTTCCCGGAGATGACCTTCCGTGCCACCGGGGTAGAGGGCGACGGCGAGGATTACACGCTCACGGGTGATCTCACCATCCGGGGCATCACCAAGCCGGTGGAGCTGGAAGTCGAATTCACCGGGGTGGCCGTGGACCCGTTCGGTGCCACCCGCGCAGGATTCTCCGCGGAGTGCGAGATCAGCCGCAAGGAATTCGGCCTGACCTGGAACGCGGCGCTGGAAGCCGGCGGCCTGCTGGTCAGCGACAAGGTCAAGATCAACGTCGAAGCTGCGCTGGTCAAGCAGGCCTGAGTGCCATGACCAATGGAAGCCCCGGACGGGGCGACATCCGGCTCTCTGCCCGCGTCTTCGGCGTGGTGCAGGGGGTCGGCTTCCGTTTCTGGACCATGGGCAAGGCCGACGAGCTCGCGCTCAAGGGTGTGGTGAAAAACCTCGACGACGGCTCAGTGTCCGTCGTTGCCGAAGGGCCGCAGGATCAGGTGCAGCAGCTGCTGGACTGGCTGAGGTCGGACAACGCGCCCGGGCCGGGTGGAACGGGTTGAGGAGTCCATCAGCGAGGCCGAGGGTTCGTTCCGGGACTTCAGGGCCCGCTGACGGGCCGCTCCTCCCTGCCCGGCGGGTAGGCATGGCGCCGGCCGGCCAGGATGAGCACCAGCGCGACGACGGCGGGTATGGCCGCTGCGACGGGGATCAGGGCGGGCCCGGCGAAGGTCAGGGCGGCGGCGCCGAACATCGCGCCGATGGTGATGCCTATCTGGATGGTCAGGACCGTCAGGCCGTTTGCTGCGTCCCTGTACTCACCGCCGGCACGAAGGATGGCTGACTGGTTGTAGATGCCCATGGCGCCGATGCCTGTGCCCCACACGAACATCAGGACCATGGCCGCCGGCAGGGTGAGGTCTCCGCCGGACAGGCTTCCGAGGGCAAGCCCGGGGAGTGCGGTTCCCACCAGCGGGAGGAGCAGCAGCGAGACCACCACGCCCGCGACGGTGATGAGGTGCCAGCGCCGCGGCCGGGAGTCCACAGTGATGCCGGCGATCCAGATGCCCACCAGGCCGGCTACGCCGAGGACGCTGATGGACAGCGGGATGCTGAAGTCAGGGAGCCGGACCTCGCGCAGGAACGGCGCAATGTAGGTGAACAGGGCGAAATGGGCCATGAGCATCAGGGGCCAGCCGATGGCGACGGTTTTGACGCCGGGCATGGCGATCGCCTTGCGAAGCGACGGGTGCGGGGTGTCGGGGATGCGCCGCACCGGGGGCAGCAGCCAGACGGCTAGGACGGCCAGTAACACGCCGGAGGCGGCCAGGACCAGGAAAGCCGAGCGCCAGCCGAGGAGGTTGCCCAGTGCAGTGCCCACGGGGGCGCCAATGGCCAGGCCCAGGCTGTTGCCGCTGAAAACAATCGCCAGTGCCTTGCCTACCTTGTGGGCCGGGACAATCCGGGCCACAAACGGGGCCATCGCAGACCACAGCAAACCGTGTGCAATGCCGCCCACCACGCGCGAACCCATGGCGGCACCGAAATCGGAAACCATCGCCACCAGCGCGTTGCTGGCCGCGAAAGTCAGGATCAGCCCGATGAGCAGGAAGTGCCGCGGGATCCTGGCCAACGCCATGGACAACGGGATGACCGTGAGAACGATGATGGCCGCGTAGCCTGCAGTCAGGTAGCCGGCCGTAGCCTCAGACACCTTGAAATCGGCGCTGATCTGGGGCAGCAAACCGGACGGCAGAAGTTCGGTGGTGATGGCGGTAAAGCCGATGGCGGCAAGGACGATCAGGGCGCCGACAGGCAGCCTGTTGCTCTGGGATGTCACCCCCTGAACTTACCCTGTTTTGCTGGTGAGAATACGGTTTCTCACTGATGGCGCGGGTGAGCCCGGTCATGGCTTCGCGGGCTCAGTCCGATGAAGGCGCCGAGCTCCTCCAGCACCGCGGGTTTGGACGGCATGTAGTTGGTCAGCTCCGGGGAACGGACAACCACGGCACGCCATTGGCCGCGGGAAACCGCCACGTTGATCCGGTTCCGGTTCAGCAGGAACTCCGCGCCGCGGGGTGCTTCGGCCACGGCGGAGCAGGCCATGGACACCACCACAACCGGTGCCTCCTGGCCCTGGAACTTGTCCACTGTGCCTACCCGGACTCCTGCCAGGCCCGCCCGCTGCAGGGCCTGCCGGATCAGCTGGACCTGGGCGTTGTACGCGGCCACCACCAGGATGTCTTCCTGGGTCAGCGGCCGGGCGGGTTTGTCGCCACCGGGAATCCACTTCAGCCCGATGTGGCGCTGCGCCTGGCTGACCACTTCGGCCGCTTCTTCAGGGGAGGATGTGGTGTTCCCGCCGTGCGGTCACGAACACGGTTTCTACGCCGGGCGGCAGCTCGGCCAGGCTGCGCAGGGATGCGGCCGGCGCCGATTCGAGCTTGCCGTCATAGCTGAGGACGGACACAGCGCGGCACAGTTCGGGATGCATCCGCCAGCTGTCCGCCAGGAAGTAGCCGAGGCTTTCCGGCAGCGTGGCGTGGCCGGCGGCGAGCCAGCCCAGGGCCGACTCGTCCACAGGTTCCGGATGTGAGCCCTGGGTGACCTGCGGCAGCTGCTGCGGGTCGCCCAGGAGCAGGAGGCGCTTCGCTGAGCGGGCCACGGCCAGCGTGTTGGCCAGCGAGAACTGCCCGGCCTCGTCGATCACCAGCAGGTCCAGGGATCCAGCAGGGACTGACTTGCCCGTCATGGTCCACGCCGTGCCGCCCACCAGGGCGCCGCCGGGGGAGGCAAGGAGGGAAGCGACGTCGTCGTCCTTGGTCTGGTGCCACGGCACGTCGTTTGTCGGTGACGATCTTCTTGGCCACGCGGGAGGGGTCCACACCTGCCGATTCGATGGCGGTGCACAGCATGTTTTCCACCACCGCATGGGATTGTCCCACCACACCGATCTTCCAGCCCTGGGCCACCAGCCGGGCAATGACGTGGGAGCCGACGTAGGTTTTGCCGGTCCCGGGAGGACCCTGCACGGCCAGGTAGGAACGATCGAGGTCCAGCAGCGAGGCGGTGATGGCCGTGACGTAGTCAACGGCTCCCGTGTTGTCCCTTCCGACGGCGGCCGGTGCAGGCAGTGTCCGGAAGCGCGGCTGAACCTTGCGCAGGATGTCTACCCCGGGATGTTCCGGAAGGTCAGGGACAGTGGCGCCCACCCTCTGTGCCAGCTCGGCCAGGGCAGCTTCGATGCTCGCGGTACGGACCGGCTGGTCCTCGGTGAGGGCTATCGGAAGGTGCGGGTAGGCCGGGACCTTGCCGGTTTCCTTCTCTTCGATGGTGATGATGCTCTGGCCGGGGATCCGTGGGTGGTCCTCCACCGCCGTCACCAGGGTGCCAAAGGTGAAGCCGCGGCCGGTAGGGCTGCCGGACGAATCCTCCAGGCCGTCCGGGACCGGGGAATCGTAGAGCCGGCACCACGTGCTGCCGGGTTTGAAGTCCGAGCCCTCGCTCATGGTTCCCGTCAGCCGGAGCGTGCGGGTGCGCATCCGGACCGTGGGCTTGGCCAGCGCCCAGTCCGAAACCACCTCGGCGGTGTCCACCACAAACACGTTGCGGTGGTCAGACCAGTGGTCGATCTCGGACTCGGCGCGGTCGAAATGCTCCCACCAGAACTGCTTCCGTTCGCGCCGGTGGTACCCCGTGGCCGCTGCCACCATCGCGATGGCCCGTTCGTCGTTCGTCCAGGGCCGCGTGTCCGGGAGGCTCGCCAGGTACTCCTGGAGCCGGAGCTCCTCCGGCGTCGGTTCCGCCTCTACAACTTCAGGCCGACGCGGAGCCAGCCCGCCGTCGTCGTGCGTTCCGGTTGCCCCGGCGCCCAAAGCGGCGGTGTGGGTGCCAGGCGGTGTCCGAGGTGGCGGCGTGGGTGGCAGCGGAACTGGATGCCCGCAGGTCCCAGCAGCCAGTCGCGGAGGCGGAGGGTGGAGAGGCAGTCGTACTCGTTGTAGTCCGAGATCGAGGCGAGGATCTGGGCAGCTTCGGCGGGGTCGCCGCCGTCCCTGGCCGCGCAGTAGGCGGCGTAGGCCACCACGGAGGCTCCCGCGTCCTTCACCTCGCCGGAGCGGAGGTTATCGCCCATGTACAGCGGCTCGAGTTTCTTGATGGAGTACGACGGCTCGGAGATCCGGAGTGAGTGCCGGGCCGTGGCGTAGAGATCCACCAGCACACCTTCGCGGAGCCAGTTGTCCACGATGTCTTCGCCGGCCAGATGCCGCACGGACAGGTTCCGGAGGGCCGATTTCTCGTAGGCGGCGTAGTGGTAGACGTGCATGTCCGGATAACGTGCGCGGCGTTCTTCCACGTAGGCCAGGAAGTCCAGGAAAGCCTGCCGCTCTTCGTTGCGGGAATGCGCCCAGAAAGGACGGAACACGGGCTTGCCTGCGGTTTCAGCCGTTCTGTCAGCTGAGGCGTCTGCGCGGAGCATACCGGCGCCTCGATCACACCGAACAGGTACTCCAGCCCCCACTGGCTGGTGGCCGGATCCTGCCAGAGCGGATCGCCCTCGAAGTCGAAGAAGATGTCGCCGGGGCTGGGCGCCGGAATGCTGCCCAAGGCATTCTCCGGCAGCACCTTGAACGTGACGGTGTGGTCTTCGCCGTCCTTGGTGAACGTGCGGGAACCGTCGGGAGTGTCCCGGCCCAGCTGCATCCGTGCCTGGTCGCGGAGCCTGACCACCGAGCCGGAGGCCCTGCCCGGCGGGAGATCGGCCAGCGCGTCGATGGTGGTGATGCCCTCGGCGATGAGCTTCTTGCGCCGGAGGGTGGTCATGCCGCCCACCATCAGGAGGTCGCGGTGGGCCTGGACCTGTTCGGCGCAGTAGTTGCAGCGGCCGCAGTAGGTGATGCCGGGCTGCTGCCACTGCACCGCCGACCCGCGCTCCCGGTGGGCGGCGGTCAGCTCCCGGAAGCGGTCGCGGCGCTCGCGGAAGACCGGAAGCAGGTCCGGCAGCGAGTGGTGGCTGCGCACGTACTCGCCGTCCACCACGGCGCCCAGCACCAGGGTGACCCGGGGAGACGGGTCCAAGCCCATGCCGATCAGCTGGTCGCCGTAGGCAGCGAGCTGCAGGAGTGCGCCTACCTTGGCGTGCCGGGCCAGCTTGGTGTCCCACACCTCGTACCGGCCCGGGGTGCCGGTGCCGGCGCCCTCGTTGACGATGAAGTCCGCGTAGCCCAGGAACTCGCCGTCGAAGAAGGTGGCCTGGAACACGACGTCGGCCCCGGCACGGAGCGCAAGCTCGGTTTCGGCCTGCTTGGCCAGAAGGTCGCTGCGGGTGTTCGCCCCACGTTCAAGGGAATACACGCCGGCGCCGCGGTCCGCATCCCAGTGGCCGTAGTCGGCGATCAGGCCGGCCAGGACCTTTGCCTCGTGCTGGTCGCCGAGCGTCCCGGCACGGCGCTGCATCTCGTCGTCGGGAAATTGGGCCTTGGGGGAGCGGCCCAGTTTTTCGTCCAGGATGCGGAGCGTGCGGTACTCACACTCGCTGGCGGCCACAAGATCGCTGGCGGAAAACACCAGGTCCTGCGGCGCGCCGGAACCTGGAGCCACAGTACCGGAAACGGCGCTGGGAAGATCAGCACTGGCCGGATCAAGCAGAAACACGGGGCCTCCCCATTGATTTCCCTGGCCGGAGGACGTTTCCCCTGGCCCTGATTCGAACCTACCAAGAGGCTCTGACAACGCGGGGTCAGATGATGCCCTTCGGAGGCCCGCGGAGGGGCATTATGTGACCCCGCGTTGCTTTAGTCCGCGGCTGGCTAGCTCTCTGCCGCCCGTACCTGGGCTTTGTCATGCTCGGCGTGGGCGCTGCGGAGGAGGTCCAGGAACTCGGTTTCGTTGCGGACCAGCCGCTTGTACTTCTCCGGCAGGCTGCGGATCTGGTCTTCCTCGCGGACCATGCGGGCGAAGATTTTGTCCCGCTCCGCCATATCCGTTTCGTAGTTGAGGTCCAGGTATTCCGTGGCGTGGCGCCGGGCACCGGAAACGGCATTCTTGGCCTTGCCCTTGGGGCTGAAGATCGAGGCCAGGACGGTGACGGTCAGGACGCCGAGGATCACCGTCAGGGAGACTCCGGTGCTGACCTCCACCACGTTGACGTGCTCGCCGTTGTTGATGAAGGCCAGGGTGTTCTCGTGCAGGGCGTGCAGGATGAGTTTGACGCCGATGAAGCCCAGGATGGCCGCGAGGCCGTAGGACAGGAAGATCAGCCGGTCCAGCAGTCCGTCGATCAGGAAGAACAGCTGCCGCAGGCCCATCAGCGAGAATGCGGTGGCGGTGAAGACGATGAACACGTTCTGGGTCAGGCCGAAGATGGCCGGGATGGAGTCGAGGGCAAAGAGGATGTCGGTGCCGCCGATGGCCACCATGACCAGGAGCATGGGCGTGAGCACCCGCTTGCCGTTTTCCATGGTGAAGAGTTTGTCGCCGTCGTAGTGTGCCGACGCCGGGAGGTACTTTTTCGCGAGCCGGACCACCAGGCCGTCCGAGTCATCGTCGTGGCCATCCGGTTTGAGCAGGTTCCCGGCGGTGATCAGCAGGATCAGCCCGAAGATGTAGAACACCCAGGCGAAGCTGTTGATCAGGGCGGCGCCGAGGAAGATGAAGGCGGTGCGGGCGATCAGTGAAAAGACGATGCCGAACAGCAGCACCTTCTGCTGGTCCGCGCGGGGCACCTTGAAGCTGGCCATAATAATCAGGAACACAAAGAGGTTGTCCACGGACAGGGCCTTCTCCGTGACGTAGCCGGCGAAATATTCGGTGCCCATGGTGGTGCCGCCGAACATCAGCACACCCAGGCCGAAGAGGATGGCGATGCCCACGTAGATGGAGGACCAGATGGCCGATTCCTTCAGCGACGGTGTGTGGGCCTTCCGGACATGGAAAAAGAAATCGAAGGCCAGGAGGCCAACAATTCCCGCGATGGTCAGGGTCCAGACAAGGGAGGAAACTTCCACGTTGGGGGGCCTTTCGTTGGAGTCTTCCTCCAGCGTACCTAAGCGGGCTTCAGGAGTTTCCGTTTCATGACGGCCTCCCGGGAGAGCGTTTTGTAGCCTTCGCGCTCAAACAGGACAGTGATCACGTCATCCTCGTAACGCATCACCAGCCCGGCTCCCCACTTCTTGTGCGTGACCGGCGATTGGACGGGGAACGGAAGATCAGCGGCAGGGCGGGCAGCGCCGCCGTCGAGGTTTCCAGCCTCTGCCTGCGGCGCGCCTTTCCGAGTGTCCTCGCTGCAGGAATCGCAGTTGCCGCACGGTTCCGGAAGGTCCTCGCCGAAGTATCCCAGTAGGAACTGGCGCCGGCAGCCGTCCGTCTCGGCGTAGCCGCGCATCATGTGCAGCCGGGACTGGTCCACACGCTGCCGCGCCTCGGCCAGTTCGACGGCGCGTCGCACCAGGGCGGCCGGCTTGGCTTTGGACGTGAGCCGGACGCCCCGCTTGCCGGAGGTTACTGCGCCGGCTTCCTGCAGCTGGTTCAGGAGGCCTGTCATGCGGCGTGGCTTGAACCCGGTGAGCTCGGCGAGTGACGATGCGAAGACGGGGCCGTCCGCCGACCGGAGGGCCTTGAGCACAGCCAGCAGGGCCTCCGGATCCGGATTGTGGGTGCCGAAGAACTTCCGCAGGCCCAGGTCCTCGGACCGGTAGTGGAGGACTGCCGACGCCGGCTGTCCGTCCCGTCCGGACCGTCCCAGCTCCTGGTAGTAGGCGTCCAGTGATTCAGGAATATCGGCGTGGATCACAAACCGGACGTTGGGCTTGTCGATCCCCATTCCGAACGCCGTGGTGGCCACCACCACGTCCAGCTGGTCGTCCATAAACAGCTCGAGGATCCGCTCGCGGTCGGCGGCGGCGCGGCCCGCGTGGTAGGCCTCGGCACGGAGTCCCTTCCCGGCCAGCTTGGCGGCGTACATCTCGGTGTCCTTGCGCGTTGCAGCGTAAAGCAGGCCCTGCTGCCGGGTGCCGGTGCCTTGTGCGGTTTCCGTGGACGAGGGCAACCACCTGCTCCAGGACGGCGCGGCGTTTCTCCTTCTCCTCGTGGTGCCTGACCACGTCCAGCATGATGTTGGGCCGGTCGAAACCATGGACAAGGACCAGCGGATCCTTCATGCCCAGCCGTTCCGCTATTTCCTCCCGCACCGGCGGGGAAGCCGTGGCCGTCAACGCGGCGACGGGCGGGTTGCCGAGATGCTCCCTGACCGTGCCCAGCGTCAGGTAATCGGGCCGGAAATCGTGTCCCCAGGAGGAGACACAGTGTGCCTCGTCCACCACAAAAAGTGCCGGGGCCACAGCTGCGATCCGCGCCACGGTTTCCTTCTTGGCCAATTGCTCGGGCGCCAGGAAAAGGAAAGTGGCCCGGCCGGACTCGACTTTCTGCCACGCATCCTCCACTTCCGCGTCGGTGTGCGCGGAATTAATGGCGACGGCGGCGCCCTCGCCGAGTGCCTCGGTGAGACCGGCGATCTGGTCCTCCTGGAGGGCGATCAAAGGTGAAACCACGACGGCGGGGTGTCCCGTCTGCCGGTGGAGATGGACGGCGGCCACCTGGTAGATGGCCGACTTGCCGTAGCCGGTGGGCATGACGGCCAGGACGTCGCGGCCGTTGACCAGGGCAGCCATGCCCGAGAGTTGGCCAGCGCGGAGCTCGGGAAGGGAGAAAGCGGAAGAGGCAAGCGCACTCAGCGCAGGATTCTCGGGCATTAAGACGGCTCCGGATGGTGGGTCCTGCGGCCGCCTGCTTCAGCCGTGGTGACCAGCCTACGCGAGGTGGCTTCCGCCGTCGTACGCGTCATGACAGCACCCCTCATCAGCGCACGGTGCAGGGCCTCTTCCTTGACTTCCAGGGTCCCCTGAACAAGTGTGGAATGAGACCGTTCCGCCGCTGCAAACCGGCGTGTGACGGGCACAGGCCTGAATCAAGGAGGGTGCAACGTGGCACGCAAGAAACCGCGCGTGGAAGAGGTCAACGAGGCTAACATCGAAGTCAGCGGCCACCCGAAGACGTGGGTTGCCGGCGTCCCGGGCGTCTACCACTCGATGGAGCCGGCCCTGACGCACATGGGGGTGGGCAGGGCCGCGAAGACCCTGCTGGCGCTGAACCAGAAGGACGGCTTCGACTGCATGAGCTGCGCCTGGCCGGATCCCGGCCACCGCAAGACCTTCGAGTTCTGCGAGAACGGGGCGAAGGCGGTCACGTGGGAAGCGACTCCGGTGGTGATCGGCTCCGAGTTCTGGGCGGAGCACCCCGTCAGCGAACTGCGCCAGCGGTCCGAGTACTGGCTGGGCATGCAGGGCCGGCTGACCGAGCCGGTCTACAAGCCGGCCGGCGAGGACCACTACCGCCCGGTCAGCTGGGACCAGGCGTTCAGCATCATCGCGGACAAGCTCAAGGGACTCGCCCGCCCGGACCAGGCCACGTTCTACACCAGTGGCCGGACCTCGAACGAGGCCGCCTTCCTGTACCAGCTGTTCGTCCGGGCTACGGCACCAACAACCTGCCGGACTGCTCCAACATGTGCCACGAGTCCTCCGGCTGGGCCATGGGGCAGACCATCGGCATCGGCAAGGCCACCATCTCCTACGACGACTTCGCCAAAGCGGACCTGATCATCATCATGGGCCAGAACCCGGGCACCAACCACCCGCGGATGCTCACCGCGCTGGAGGAGGCCAAGGAGGCCGGCGGCGAGATCGTCGCCGTGAACCCGCTGCCCGAGGCCGGGCTGCTGCGGTACAAGAACCCGCAGAAGGTCAAGGGCATCGTCGGCCGCGGGACGGACCTGGCGGACCAGTTCCTGCAGATCCGGATCGGCGGGGACATGGCGCTGCTGCAGGCGGTCTCCAAGCGCGTGCTCGACGCCGAGGCCGCAACCCCGGGCACCGTGCTGGACCACGCGTTCCTGGAGGAGCACTGCGAGGGGCTCGAGGAACTGAAGGCGCACCTGGCCGCGCTTGACGAGAGCAGCCGTCCTGGAGGCCACGGGCTCCGCACCGAGGAGATCGACGAGCTGGCCGCCCGCTACCTGCGCGCCGAGAAGGTCATCATCACCTGGGCCATGGGCATCACGCAGCAGAAGAAGGGCGTGGCCACCATCAAGGAGATCATCAACCTGCTGCTGCTGCGCGGCAACATCGGCAAGCCCGGCGCCGGCGCCTCGCCCATCCGCGGACACAGCAACGTCCAGGGCGACCGCACCATGGGCATCTGGGAGCAGATGCCGCCGGCCTTCATGGACGCCCTCGGCAAGGAGTTCGGCTTCGAGCCCCCGCGCGAGCACGGCATGGACGCCGTGGAAACCATCAGGCAAATGCGCGACGGCGGGATCAAGGTTTTTGTCGCCCTCGGCGGCAACTTCGTGGGCGCCATTTCGGACACCCACGCCGCGGTAGCCGCGATGGAGAACACCGAGCTGTCGGTCCAGATCTCCACCAAGCTCAACCGCTCGCACACCGTCACCGGCGACGCAGGCCCTGATCCTGCCCACGATGGGCCGCACCGAGATCGACATGCAGGAATCCGGTCCGCAGTTTGTCTCCGTCGAGGACACTGTCTGCGCGGTCCACGCCTCCCACGGCACGGTGAAGCCGGTCTCGCCGAGCCTGCTGTCCGAGGCCGCGATCGTCAGCCGGCTGCCCGGCGAAGTGGCGGGCGATTCGGTACAGGCGGACTGGGAGGGATTCGAGAAAAACTACGACCTCATCCGGGACCACATCTCCCACGTGGTCAGCGGCTGCGAGGACTACAACCGGAAGATCCGGCAGGACGGCGGCTTTGTCCTGCCCAACGGGCCGCGGGATTCGCGGACCTTCCAGCACCCCCACCGGCAAGGCCATGCTGACGGTCAACGAGCTGGAGCACGTGGAGCGGCCGGCCGGGACCGCTGATCCTGCAGAGCATGCGCTCGCACGACCAGTTCAACACCACCATCTACGGCCACAACGACCGCTACCGCGGCATCAAGAAGGGCCGCGAAGTGGTGTTTGTCAGCCCTGAAGACCTGGCCGAGCTGGGACTGAGCGACGGGCAGTACGTGGATGTCCACGGTGTCTACGAGGACAACGTGGAGCGGGTGCTGCGGAACTTCCGCCTGGTCTCCTACCCCACCGCCCGCGGCTGCGCGGCCGCCTACTATCCCGAGGCCAACGTGCTGGTTCCGCTGGACAGTGTGGCGGAGGGCAGCCAGACGCCCGCGTCCAAGGCCGTGATCGTCAGGCTGGAGCCGGCCGCAGCCTCTTGATCCCGCATGCGCGGTCCTCGCCCGCATAAGCGTTGCGGGCCAGCCCCGTTCATGCGGGCGAGGGCCGTTCGTGCGAGCGGGCCGCTGATGCAGACCTTACTGCCCGGTGTCGGCCCACCCTTTAGCCGCCGGGCCGCCGTCGTGACCGTCCTCGCACAGCCGGTACGCGACGTCGGCTGCCCTGGCGATTGCCGCCGCAGACGCTGCCTTGGAGCCATCGCCACCTGCACCGGCCTCGATGCCGGCGGCGTAGCCAACCAGGAACGTGGTGACCGGCGCGGCCGCGTGGATCACGGAGTCGGCCGACTTCCTGGCCAGGTCGAGGAGGACGTCCTGGTCCACTTCGAGGTCCAGGATCTGCAATGCCTGGGCCAGCCGGTGGGTCCACTGGTCCAGGACCTGCGCTTCGTTCTTGTCAACGGGCATGGGGTTCTCCTTTGTCGCTGGTGGTCGATCCTGTAGAGACCATCAGCCTATGTGCCAGGCCTTTGGGAGGCGAGGGTGTGCGCCTATAGGCTCAAGGTGCGGGGGCAACTTTCCCCGCACATCAGTGCGCGACTGGGGGGAGCCGCATGAACACCATGGACCACACAGGCCGGGGCCTGGGCCAAGACACGGGCCTGGGCATCGAAGCCGGGCCGGATCAGGCACCTGTGGCGGCCGGCCCGCACGCCAAGACCGTCACGCTCAAGCAAGCCTTCCGGGCACTGATGTTCGTTGGACTGTACCTCGCGGTCGTTGCCGGTGGACTCCTGGCTGTGGGGCTCCTGCGCCTTGTTGACTTCACAGCCGCTTCCTTGATCCTGGCGGTGCTGGTCGGCGCCACCGCAGCGGCCATGCTGGCACTGTACTTCCACCTGATCCGAAAGTACGCGCTCAGCTTCCGGGACCTGGGCTTCCGGCGGCTCTCGCCAAGGATGTTCCATCTGCTCTGGCAGGTTCCCGTGGCCATCATCGCTTCGGCCTGCGTTCAGGGACTGGCACTGGCTGCTTTTGGAATGTTCGGTATGGATACGTCCCAGGCCGGCGCCTCCAACAGCCCGTTGGCTGAGGTGACCGGCTTGCCCGCACCGTACATCCTGTCAGCCATCCTTCTTGCGGCTGTGCTGACGCCGTTGTGGGAGGAAGTGCTGTTCAGGGGTGCGCTCCTGAACGGCTTCCTGCTGCGGTTCGGGCCGTTCGTTGCGATCATGCTGTCCGCTGCTGTCTTTGCCTCAGCCCATCTGGCTGTGCTCACCTTTCCGTACCTTTTCTGCCTCGGCATCGCGCTTGCCCTCCTCCGGAGGTTCCACCAGAACCTGTGGGCATCTGTGGTGCTCCACGCCGTCAACAACGGCATCGTGGCGCTGGTCGCACTAGCCGCACTATGAGCAGCCGGGCAGCAAGCCAAACGACCACCGCCGGGCGTGCGGGCCGACTGGTGCTCCGCGTCCTTGACACTCCTTCCCGCCCTGAGGAACATCGAAAGTGCCGGTGCAACTGGCAGTCTTCGTGGAGTTCAGCTGCTGACCGGCCCCCTGAAGGGAGTTGGGATGCGGGCGGTTTTTCGTGGGCTCATCTCCTCCCGTTGTGCGGCCGCAATAACTGCCGCAGCACTGGTGGCCTCGCTCGGCGGCTGCACCGGCGCGCCGGATCCGCCTGACCAGCAGCCACCCGCGGTTCGCTCCACCGCCACGGCCCGGCCCGCTCCGGCCTTCGTGGCCGTGCTGAAAAAGTACAGCGCGGACCAGCTCGCCGGGGGAGCCACCGCCGTCATCATCCAGATGAAGTCCAGGGTAGGGGAGTGGTCTTCGGCCGAGGGCGTCCGCAGCCTGGAGGGCAAAGAGCCTGTACAGCTGACGGACCAGACCCACATCGGCGACATCACCATGACCATGGTGGCGGTTTCCGTCATGAAGCTCGTGGAGGAGGGAACAATCGAGCTGGATGACCCCATCACGGAGTACCTGCCAAACTTCGAGAGCCTCATCAAGCCCCCGCCGAGAGACGTCTCCATCCGCAGCCTGCTCAGCCACAGGTCCGGCATGCCGCACTACTGGGACACTCCGATGGACATCGGCAACAGGCGCCTTACCCATGAGGAACGGCTGCGCTTCGCCGCGGCCATGCGATGGCGTCAGCGGCAGATCCCGCGGTACAACTACTCGAACACCAACTATTCAGCGCTGGCCCTCCTCGTCGAAAAGCTGCGCGGCAAGGATATCGGTGCAGTCATCCACGCGGACAACGTGGAGCCGTTGGGGTTGAAGGACACGCTGATGTCGGGTGGCAGCCCTCCGCGGCAGATGGTCCACGGCTATACCGAGGAGGACGGCGAGTTGTTTGATAACACGCTGGCTCCGTTCCACGCGGGTTCCCCTGATACCGGGATGATTTCCACGGTCCCCGAACTCAACGCCTATTTCGCCGCCCTGCAAAAAGGGACCCTGCTGACGCGCCAGAGCGTGGAGGAGATGCATCATCCAAAGTACGAGGAATTCGGTCTGGGGGTGGCCAGGCGCTATGACGAATGCTCCAACAACGCCTACTTTGGCCATGTCGGCGTGGTGCGCGGGTACGCAGCGCTGGCGTTGATCAGCGTGGACGGGTCCCGCCAGGTGGCCATGGCGGTGGCCCGCGCTCCCTCCGAGGATCCCGTTGGTTTCGATGACCCGCAGTCACTGGAGATGTCCCGAGCGGCGGTGGAAGCGCTTAACAAGGCCTGTTAGCCGGCGGAGAAATAGAGTCCGGTGTTCCAAGGTTAGGCTGTAACAGACGCTTATACCGAGGAGACCTTCGTGAATGATGTGACCATCCGCCACAACCCGGAGCGGCACCGCTTCGAAGTCCTGACCGGCGGCAATGTCATTGGCAAAGCCGTGTACAAAGAGTACGACGGCGGCAGTGCACCGCAGCGGATTTTCTATCACACGGTGATCAACGAGGAATACGGCGGCCAGGGGCTCGCGGGCAAGCTCGCGAAAGTGGCGCTCACCGAAACGGTGGCAGCGGGCCTGGCCATCGTCCCGGTCTGCCCGTACATCAAGAAGTACATCCGCAAGCACCCGGAATTTGCCGCGGCCGCCGTGGCGATCACCCCCGCCCACCTGGAATTCCTCAACGCGGCCTTGGCCACCCGGGCCTGACCCCGAGCAAAATCCGTCTGTTTCCGCAGGCGTGAGCCGCAGGGCCTGTGGGCTGCGGGGTCTGCACGGGGGATTCATGAACTCGCCGATCCGGGAGCGCGTGCACCAGACTGTTTCCGTGAGCAACAAACCCCGGACCGGACTGGCGGTCGCTGGCCTCAGCCTGGGCACGGCGCTGAACCCGCTGAACTCGTCCATGATCGCAGTGGCCCTGGTGGTGCTGCGCGCGGACTTCGGGCTCGACGTCGCAACGGTCACGTGGGTGATTACCTCCTTCTACCTCAGCTCCGCTGCGGGCCAGCCCCTGATGGGCAAGCTCGCGGACCGGTTCGGACCGCGCCGGATGTTTATGCTCGGCATGGGACTGGTGGCAGTGACGTGCGCGCTCGCGCCCTTCTCGCCGAACTTCGCCCTGCTCTGTGTGGCCCGCGCGGTGATGGCGTTGGGCACGGCCGCGGCATACCCCAGCGCGGTGGTGATGGTGGGTGCCATGGTCCAGCAGTCCAGCACCGGGCAGCGGGGCAACGTCAGATCGTCCCGTCCGCTGGGACACATCCAGATGGCCAACACGTCTGCGGCGGCTGTCGGTCCGGTCATCGGCGGCCTGCTGGTGGGCTTCGTGGGCTGGGAGGCGCTGTTCCTGATCAATGTTCCGTTGGCGCTGGCGGCGCTGCTGATCGTGCGGCAGGCGGCCCCGGCGGATGCGGCGAGGGAACGCGGAAGCTTCGGAGCACTGGTGCGGGACTCGGATATTCCGGGCATCCTGGGTTTCGTCGGCTCCCTGCTGCTGGTGATGATGGCGCTGCTTGATGCGGTGCCCGGTTACCGCTGGTGGCTACTCGGTGCTGGAACCCTCATCGCGGCGCTGTTTGCCTGGCGCGAGCTGCGCTTCAGCCCGCCGTTCCTGGACCTGCGGCTCCTGGGCAGGAACCGGCCGCTGATGCTGGTGTATGTGGGCTTCGCGGTGTTCAACAGCATCTACTACTTTGCGTTTTTCGGCCTGCCCCAGTTGCTGCAGGAGACGGGCGGTTACGAGCCCGGCCTCGTGGGGCTGCTGATGCTGCCGCTGGCCGCCGCCTCCGTCCTGGCCACGCCGTGGGCAGTCCGGGCCATGGGAAAGTTCGGCGTGCGGCGGGTGCTGATTGCCGGCGTCGTCCTTCTCGGAGGGGTGGCCGCCCTCATGTGGCTCCTGACCGGCTCGCTGGCCATCCCACTGGTCCTGGCGCTGACGGCGCTCATGGGTGTTCCGTTCGGGGCGGTGAGCATCGCGTCGAACCAGGGCATGTTCGTCTCCACACGGCCGCAGGAACGCGGGGTCGCGGCGGGGATCTTCCAGACGTGCCGGTATGTGGGTGCCATTACGGCCACCGTGCTGATCGGCGTTTTCGCCGCCGACGGCGTCAACCAGGAGAGCTGGGGGCTGATGACCCTCACCATGCTGATCCTCAGCGCGGTGGCTTTCGGCGTGACGCTGCTTTGGCGCGAGCGGCAAGACTAGGAGCCGCGCGGGCTCCTGTCCGGACGGTGGGCCGCGTGAACGCGTGGTGAACACAACATGAGCTGTTCCGCCGAGGTCTGGCGGAATCCCTTGCCCGTCCGCTTATGATGTCCGCATGTCACCTTACGAAGTCACTCGCAGCGCCCTCATTCCTGCCTCGCCGGAAGAGGTTTTTCCACTCGTCAACAGCTTTCTTGAGTGGACCAAATGGTCGCCGTGGGAGAACGTTGATCCGGAGCTGGACCGTTCGTACTCCGGGAACGATGCCGGCGTCGGCGCACGCTACGCCTGGAGCGGCAACCGCAAGGCCGGCAGCGGCAACATGGAAATCGTCGAGTCCGACTTCCCCAAGAGCATCAAGGTGCGCCTCGAATTCACCAAGCCGTTCAAGGCCGTGAACCCCACCTCGTTCACGTTCACACCGTCCGACGGCGGCACCCTGGTTACGTGGCGGATGACCGGTGAGAACAAGGGCCTCGCGAAGATCTTCGGTCTGTTCATGAACATGGACAAGTTCATCGGGGCCGACTTCGAACGCGGCCTCGCCGCACTGTCCACCGCAGCCACGGCGAACAAAGCCTGACCACTCCTGACCTGACCCGCACCAGGGTGAGCGCCCACCCGCCGGAAAGTCCCGACGTCGGGCGCTCACCCGTGGTGATCGGTGCACCGCGCGCCTATCGTGGAGCCATGGCTGATACCTTTGCGTCCTTTGTGGAGACCTTCAAGAACGTCGGCGTCGCCAAGGCGTATGGCCCGCCCGTCAAGGTGGGAGGGGAGGAGATTGTGCCCGTTGCCCTGGTGACGTTCGGGTTCGGCGGCGGCGGAGAAGGCGGCGAGGGCGCCTCCGGCGGCGGCGGGGGTGGCATGGTGCTGCCGCTGGGTGTGTACGGAAGCTCCGGCGGCCGCGCGGAGTTCCGTCCCAACACCGTTGTTACCTTGGTGTGCCTCGTCCCGGTGATCGCCGTGGCCGGCGCCGCCGTGCGTGGTGCCATCCGCGCCGCGAGGTCCTGACTTAGACCTTCCTGCTGGCGCGGTGGCGGAGGTGCTGGATGCCGCTGACGGCAAGGGCCCCGGCCAGGACCAGGTAAAGCGTCACGGTGATGGGGCTGTCCACCAAGATGCCCAGGTTGCCCTCGGAAACAGCCAGCGCACGGCGCAGTTCAGTCTCGGCCATCGGCCCCAGGATCACTGCGATCAGGACGGGTGCAAGGGGGATGTTGTAGCGGCGCATCAGGAATCCGACGAGCCCGATGGCGATCAGCAGCCACAGGTCAAGCACGGCGGAGCTCACCGCGTAGACGCCGAGCATGGAGAAGACCGTGATACCGGCGTAGAGGTAGTGCTTGGGGATGCTGAGCAGCTTTGCCCAGACGGAGGCGAACGGGATGTTGATCATCACCAGGATGACCAGGCCGATGAACAGCGACGCCAGCAGCGCCCAGACCAGGTCACCGCTTCGCTCGAAGAGCAGGGGACCCGGCTGCATGCCGTACTGCTGAAACGCGGCAAGCATGATCGCTGCCGTGGCCGACGTCGGCAGCCCCAGCGCGAGCAGCGCACCCATGGCGGTGCCGGCGGTGGCATTGGCTGCGGCTTCCGGAGCCGCGAGGCCCCGGATTGAGCCGGTGGTGCCGAAGTCCGGATCGCTTCGCCTCTTCGCCAGTTGCTTCTCGGTTCCGTAAGCCAGGAAGGTGGGCACCTCAGCGCCGCCGGCGGGGATCAGCCCAAACGGTGCGCCGAAGGCGGTGCCGCGCAGCCACGCGGGCAGGGCCTTCTTGAAGTCTGCGAGGTTCAGCCTCGCCCGGCCCTTCGTTTCGATCCGGGTGGCGATCGGGTCGCGATGGATGCGCGAGGCAATATGGAAGACCTCGCCGAGTGCCAGGAGTCCGACGGTGATGACGATGACAGAGATTCCGTCGAAGAGCTGGGGCATGCCCAGGGTGAACCTGGCGGTGCCGCTGGGGCCATCAATGCCAACGAGGGCCAGCGCGAGGCCGATGCCCAGTGCCGCGATGCCGCGGATGACGGATTCGGAAACGACCGCGGAAATGGCCAGGAAGGCGAACACCGCGAGGGCGAAGTACTCCGCGGGGCCAAAAATCGTGGCCATTTTGACCAGCGTGGGGGCAAAGAAGACCACCAGGGTGGTGGCGATCAGGCCGCCGATGAAGGCTCCGATGGCGCAGGTTGCAAGCGCTTTGGCCGCCTGTCCGCTCTTGGCCATCCGGTGTCCCTCGAACGTGGACGCGATGGCGGAGGAGTGCCCGGGGGTGTTGAGCAGGATTCCTGAGGTGGAGTCGCCGAAGAGGCCGCCGAAGTAGATACCGGCGAACATGATGAATGCCGCTGTCGGTTCGAGTGAAAAGGTCACCGGCAGCAGCAGCGCTACGGCCATGGCAGAGCCAAGCCCCGGAAGGACGCCGACGGCGGTGCCCAGCAGGGCGCCGATCAGCACCCAGAGGAGGTTGATGGGTGTCAGGGCGCTGGCGAAGCCGCCCATGAGGAGTTCAAGTTGTTCCATTAGAGGATTCCTCCTATGAGGCCGGAAGGCAGGCTGAGGCCCAGCCCGGCGCCGAAGGCCAGTTGAATGATTGAGGAAAACAGCAGGCCCACGCCGATGTCGAAGAATCGCCGGCGGCTGCCGAGGGCGTAGGCGACGATCCAGAACAGGATGGTCGCGCTGATGATCCAGCCCAGCGGTTCCAGGAGCGCGACGAAGGCCACGACGCCGGCGAACAGCATGCCCACGGTGCGCCAGTCTGAATAGGTCTTCCAGGTTTTGGCAGGCGGTTGGGCTGCTTCATCATCACTGACCTGGTGTTCTTCGCTGCCCAGGTGGCCGAGGTCATGCAGCATGTCCGCGGAGAATTGCCCGTGTCCGGGGTGGATGGAGTTGTCCGGGACCATCGGGTGATCGAAGGATCTGGATGGCCAGGAGGGTAGCCACGAGGTAGAGGACGATGCACACGATGATGGGGAAGAACTGCGGCCCCGGGGCTGATTTGCCCTGCACGTGCATGGTCGCGGTGCCGATGGTGAGGAAGATGGCCACTGCGTAGAGCACGGCGACGACAACGAATTCGCTGCGGCCTGTTCCAAAGCGGGGCTTGGCCTTCGCGTGCTGCTTTGCCGCCGGAGCTGCTGCTGGCTGGTTCTGGGTGAGGCTCATAGGCCGAGGTCCTTTACGATTTCTTGGGCCGTTGCAACTTCGTTGTTGATGAACTGTTCGAATTCTTCGCCGGTGGTGAACGTGTCCGTCCAGTTGTTGCGCTTCAGGGCTTCCTGCCAGTGGTCACTGCTGTGCATCTCGGTGACGATCCGGATCAATTCCGCCTCGGCTTCCTCCGTGATGCCGGGTGCCGCCACAAATCCCCGCCAGTTGGACATCGCGGCGTCCACGCCCTGCTCCTTGAAAGTGGGAACGTCCACTCCCTCGAGCCTCTCCGCCGACGAGATCGCCAGGGCGCGCAGGGTGCCCGCTTCGATCTGGTCGCTGACTTCGTTGTAGCCGGACATGCCGGCCGAGGTGGTGTGGGAAAGCAGTGAGGTCAGGGCCTCGCCGCCGCCGGAGTAGGCGATGTAGTTGACGTCCCGGGGATCGATGCCCACCGTCTTGGCAACCCTGGCGCTCAAGAGATGGTCGATCGAGCCCAGGGAACCGCCTCCAATGGACGTTCCGCCGGGATTTTTCTTCCAGGCTGCCAGGAAGTCGTCGAGGGTCTTGAACTCAGAATCGGCAGGAACCACGAGGGCGGCGTAGTCATCGGCCAGCCGGGCAATGGGAACAACGTCCGCCATGGACTCCGGGTTGTCTCCGAGTTCGATGGCCCCCACCATCACGCCCCCGGTCGCCAGAAGGGCGTCTTCGCGCCCTGGCATCTGGACGAACTGGCTCAGGCCGATGGTCCCGCCTGCCCCCGGCACGTTGACCACCTGGGCGTTGTTCACCACGGCGCCGCTCTTGAGGGCCTGCTGGCCCTCACGGGCAAATCCATCCCAGCCTCCGCCCGGGGCCGCCGGGGCAATGAGCGTCAGTTTGTTCCGGGCGGTGCTGGTTCCACCCGCGGTGCCGGCATTCACGAACGCCAGCGCAGCCACCAGTGCCACGACCAGGCCGAACAGGGCATTGAGTAGGGGTTTTTTCATGGTTCTCGTTCCGTAACGACGTTGTTGGGCGGTGCGAAAGTACTGGGTTCCAGGTCGAATACCTTTGTACACAATGAAATACAGTTATACATGTGATGGCAGTCACCGGCAACTTTCAGCGGCTCAAATCCATCTTGCGCCTATTGCATACGTTTGTATACAGTGGGATTCATCAACCCAGTGAAAGGACAGCCAATGTCGATCGGTAATGGAGCCGGACCGCGGATTGCGGACAGCGTTGACGTGATTGTGGTGGGCGGCGGAAACGCCGGGTTTACGGCCGCGCACGCTGCAGCGGAGCGCGGACGGCGCGTGCTACTGCTGGAAAAAGGCGAAAAAGACATGGCCGGCGGCAACAGCTTTTACACCGCCGGCGCTACGCGGATCGCACACAACGGCCTCGACGATTTGCAGGGCCTGGTGGAACCGGATGAACGGCATGCCCGGACCGTTGTTCCCCCGTACAGCGCTGAAGAATACGCCTCGGACCTGGAGAAGGTCACTGAAGGCAGGAACGATCCCGCTCTGACCGAAGTCCTGATCGCCGAAAGCCAGCCGACGCTTCGGTGGCTCAACGGGCTTGGCCTGAAGTACCGGCTGATGTACGAGCGCCAGGCCTATGAGCGGGCGGACGGTTCCTACCTCTTCTGGGGCGGCCTGCACGTGGGTAACGTGGGCGGCGGCGAGGGCCTGATCGAGGATCACACACGGGTCGCTGCCGAGCTCGGTATCGATGTCCGCTACGGCCACGCGGCGCAAAGCCTCATCGTCGAGGACGGCCGCATTGCCGGCGTCGTAGTCAAAACCGCTGAAGGCGAGGTGCGCCTGACGGCCGAGTCGGTGATCCTCACCGCCGGCGGTTTCGAGTCCGATCCCGAGTGGCGGCGGGAGCACTTGGGCGAGGGCTGGGAAAACGCCAAGGTCCGGGGAACCCCGTACAACACCGGTGACATGATCGCCGCAGCCCTGGCGATCGGCGCCACCAAGGGCGGCGACTGGAGCACCTGCCACAGTGTCCAGTGGGATGCCTTCACGGCAACCAACGAGAGCAACCGTGAACTCACCAACCGGCTGACCCGGCAGAGCTACCCGTTCGGCATCATCGTCAACACGGACGGCAAGCGTTTCCTGGACGAGGGCGCGGACTTCAGGAACTACACCTATGCCAAATACGGCAAGGAAATCCTCAAGCAGCCTGGATCCGTGGCGTACCAGATCTTCGACGCAACCCTGCGGCCGATGCTGCGCAGCGAGGAATACGACATGCCCGGCATCTCGGTGGAGGTCGCGGACACCATCGAGGACCTGGCCGCCAAAATCGGCCTGGACCCGGAGGGCCTGTCCAAGACCGTGACGGACTTCAACAATTCGATCGACCGTTCCGTCCCGTTCGATCCCACCATCAAGGACGGCCGGAAAGCGGCGACGGAACCGGTCAAGAGCAACTGGGCCGCCCCCATCGAAACCGGCCCCTTCTACGCCTACGGCGTCACCTGCGGGATTACGTTCACGTTCGGCGGCATCAGGTCGGACACACACGGCCGCGTCCTGGACTCGGAGGGCAAGCACATTGAGGGCTTGTTTGTGGCGGGTGAAATGCTCGGAGGACTCTTCAGCACCAACTACCCGGGCGGCACCGGACTTGCTGCAGGCTGCGTCTTTGGCCGGCGGGCCGGCGTTCTGGCGTAAAGTTCCTTTCGAACAAGCGAACAGCAATCACTCCAACGCCTCAAGGACCTGCCACGTGACGGACCCAGCAACTCCACGTATTGATGGAGAGAGCATCTTCCAGACCCTGCGCAGCGAGATCCTGTCCGGAGTGCATCAGCCTGGCGCCGCGATTCGGGAAACATCGCTTGCCACCCGTTTCGGCGTCTCCCGGACTCCTGTCCGGGAGGCGCTCTCGCGTCTGCAGCAGGAACGGCTTCTCGAGCGTGTGGCCAGGGGCCTGCAGGTTCCCCAAGTGGACCCCCAGCAGGTCATTCAAATCTATGACATGCGGATTCTTCTCGAGGAGGAGGCCGCGCGCCAGGCGGCCCGTGCCAGGCAGTTCCCGGATCTGATGCGGCTTGAGGCGTTGCTGCAGCGGGACCGGGAACTTCAGGATCCGGATGACCACACCCGGATCACCACCAACCTGGAGTTTCACGCCGCCGTGTGGAACTGCGCCCACAACCCCGTCCTCCAGGATCTGCTGGACAGGCTGTCAACGCACCTTATCCACGCACCGCGTTCCACGCTCTCCACGGCTAACCGCTGGACGGCGGCGCTGGACGAGCACGAGGCACTGGTACACGCCATCGAGCAGCAGGACAGCGATGAAGCGGGGAAAATTGCCCGGCAGCACATGGAAACGGCCCGCACCCTGCGCCTGCAGCTGTTACGCGAAACTGCGTTGCAGCAACCGTTGAGCAGCACGTCCCGCCGCTGAGGAGCCCCTCGGCGCCGGGACCGCGGCCTCGGCGCTAGGAGCGCCGGTTCCGCGCCTGCCTTGCCAACCGGAGGAAGGCGTAGACAAAGACGGCCTCGATCAGCAGCATCAGGCCCAGTAACAGCCACTGGCCCTGGGTGATGAACACCACCGCCCCGGTGACAACCAGCGTGGTGCCGAGGCCCAGCGCGTACAAGGCGAACCCGAGCGCCACCTTCGCGCTGCGCACGCCGGTCCGGAAGCCGAAGCCCACAGGTTCGCCGCCGGGGTAGCCCGGCACGCGGTCGGGGGCCGCCGGCCTGAGCCTGTCGAACTCCTCCCAGGGGTCCGCTTCGGGATTGGTCATGACTCCATTATCCCGCCGTGGCACACCGGAGTTCCCGTGTCAGATCGGCGGGGGCAGGATCACGCCCTGGTGCGTCCCACGCTGCCCTAGCCACTCCCGGTGCGTCAGAAAGCAGTTGAAATCCCCTATATCCGCGGGCACCGATTCGGTTCCATAATGGCCACATAAGCTTCGGGGACCCTCGCGCCGAAGATGGCTGGCGGGGCGTTGCAGAGTCCCAGGTGGCCGCCCCGGCAGTTGGCGCAGCGGACGGCCACGCGGCCCCGGACAACGATGTTCCGGGACTGAACCCGGGGGAGAGCACCGCCACCAACACGAAGAGGCACGAAGGAAATCATCATGCTCAAGGATCGAACCATCATGGCTGTCCTCGCCGCGAAGGACATCAACAGGGCGAAGGATTTCTATCGCGACAAGCTGGGACTGGAACCGTCCGATTCCATGGAGGAGGACAGCCTGATTTACAGCGGTGGCAACGGAACGTCATTCCTGATCTACCAGACAGAGAATGCCGGGACGGCAAAAAACACCCAGATGGGCTGGGAAACGGACAACCTCGAAAGTGAGATGGAGGAACTGAAGGGCCGGGGCGTCGTCTTTGAAGACTACGATTTTCCGGGTCTGAAGACGGAGAACGGCGTGGCCACTAACGACTGGGGCAAGTCCGCCTGGTTCCTCGACAGCGAGGGGAACATTCTCAACATCTCCCAGCGGACCTAACCGGCCCCCGCGCCTGACGGGATGCCGCGACAGGCCGCACTTGCCGCCGGGGCAAGCGCGGCCTTCGCCGCGGGCTACTGGCCGGCCTTGATTTTCCGCCATCCGCCGGCACGGTTGTTGGCAATGATGGCCCGGAAGATCTCCACCAGGGCTTCCTCGTTCACAGGGTCGTCCCGGTGGAACGCCACAGTCCGGCCGGTCTTGTTGTTGTGACCGGCCGTGATGATGTTCTGCGGATCCGGGACCAGGCCGCCGTCGTACAGGAAGACGTTGACGTGGTCCTTCGCCGCGAGGAGGGCACAGACGTTCCCTGCCAGCACAAAGTAGGGCTGGACGGTACGTTTGATGGTTTCCTCGACATCCGGATCGGCCGCATGCACCAGGTCGCGGACCTGCTGGCAGATGGCCTGCTGCCAGGCCGGGAGGGCTCCGATGTAGTGGTCAACCCGGGCGTCTTTGACGTAGTCCATGGCTTCAGTCCTTGATGAGGGGAGACATGCTGGCAGTATCCCAAGGCGGCGGCCGCATAAACTTCAGCGTACGCCTGCCTTGCGGCCGGACAGCCGGCGGGAGATGAGCGCTGCGGGCAGGATCAGGAACCACACATACGGGGTGTTGCTGCCCAGGATGAATGCGGCCGGGATGCTCACGAGAAAGACGGCAGGGGCGGTCATCCTGCCCCGGAAGATCCGCCGGTGTTCCTGGGCGTCCACGCTGTCATCCGTCAGTCCTTTGCGCCAGGCGTAGCTCCACATGCCGGCGAGGGAAAGGTAGACGCCGGAAATAGTCGCGGCGTAAAGAACGCTTGGCCATGGACTCGGATTGCCGCCGTAATCGCTGAGTACCGACGTAGTGGCGGGCAGCATCACAATGAAAAACAGCAGCAGCATGTTCAGCCAGGCGAGCCCGGGGCTGAAGTCCCGGATGCGGAAGAAGTCAGTGTGGTGGGACATCCACACGCGGGCGATGATCACGAACGACAAGGCAAAGGCAAACAATTCCGGAAGGCCGTCAATAAGCTCGGCATTCAGGCGGTCCGGTGGAATGCCGATGGGGAGCTTGAGGTCCAGTGCCAGGAGCGTCAACGCGATGGCGAAGACTGCATCGCTGAAGAACACCATGCGTTCCAGGGGGATTGCTTTCTCCACAACACCGTTCCTTCCACGCCGTTCCGGTGGCGGGTTCTTCCCGCTGTTCCGGTGGTTGAGCCTGTCGAAACTCTAAGGGTTCGCAGGCGTCAACAGAATGGGCGGAAAGAGAAGAACGTTATGGGCCGGGACTCTCAGCACATGCCGCCGTTGCCCGCTCCGCGGTCAACGGCGGGAGACACGGCGGTCGCCGGGCAGGCACGTGAAAAAGGCAGGCTGCTGGACGGGCGCAAAGGGAACTACGAGCCACTGGCCGCCATAGAATTCCACATACGAATCCGAGGGGCACCTTGCGTAGGCTTCTTCTCGTGTCATATCGATCTGTCTTTCTCGCTCGCTACTGGACTGCTGGGACTGGTAACCGCCGATAGTGGTGGGCTTGGCTTCAATGGTCCGGTCATTTGCGGGTGGGGGTAACGCTGATTCGGGATGGTTTAGCCCACCCTTTTGGATAGGGCGCTGCGGGGCCGTCCCGTACGCCGGCTTGATGAATGGGCCCGCCGCCGGGAGGCAGTTCCCTGTCCACCTCCGGCTTCAACCCACCCGGACGGGAAAATTTGTGGTTGAGTGGGGAGCATGGCTGCTCCCATCGAGGACTATGCGTTGCTATCGGATCTTCAGACCGGGCCTCTCATCTCCCGGGACGGCAGCGTGGACTGGCTCTGTTTCCCGCGCTTCGACTCACCCTCCGTGTTTAGCCGGATCCTGGGCGCCGACGAGCACGGCCACTGGCTGTTGGCGCCCAGCGAATCGGGCGCTGTGGTTGCCGATCGGCACTACGTTGACTCGACGTTTGTGCTCCAAACCATCTGGAGGACCGGCGGCGGAAGCATCCTGGTTACGGATTTCATGCCGGTAGGGCATAACAGTTCGTCCCTTGTCCGCCGGGTTACCGGGCTGGAAGGCAGCGTTGAAATGCGCCAGGAACTGCGGATCCGCCCAGGCTATTCAACGGTCCTGCCGTGGGTAAGCCGTGTACGCGACAATGCGCAGACGGCGGCGCCGGTCCTGTTGGCCATGGCCGGTCCGGATGCCTTCGCACTCAGAGGACCTCATCTTCCCCAAGCCCATGCGCACGGGCACGAGGGGAAGTTCCTCATTTCGAAGGGCGAGCAGGTGGACTTCGAACTCACGTGGTTTCCCTCGCACCGCCCCTTGCCGGCAGCGGTTGACATTGATCTCGCCCTTGAAGAAGCCATTGACTATTGGAGCCGCTGGGGAAGCCATTGCAGGCAGGACGGTGCCTATGGGGGTGCGGTGAAGCGTTCGTTGTTAGTACTGCGGGCCCTCACCCATCATGAAACGGGCGGCATTGTTGCAGCGCCCACAACGTCCCTCCCCGAAGATTTCGGTGGACCACGGAACTGGGACTACCGCTACTGCTGGTTGCGGGATGCGGCCCTGACACTGGAATCGATGCTGACCCACGGCTATGAAACAGAGGCGCTGCAGTGGCGCAACTGGCTCCTTCGGGCACTCGCCGGCGATCCCGAGCAGATGCAGATCATGTACGGGGTTGGGGGAGAGCGGGAGCTCCCTGAACGCGAACTCACCCATCTCCCCGGCTACGAAGACTCCAAGCCTGTCCGCATTGGAAACGCGGCAGTATCGCAGTTCCAGGCGGACGTTGTCGGCGAAGTGATGGTGGCATTGGAGAGGCTGCGGATGGCCGGCGGCAAGGAGGACCACTTCTCCTGGGCCCTTCAGCAGGCACTCCTGGGATTCGTCGAAAAGCACTTCGACGACAGGGACTTCGGCCTGTGGGAGATGCGCGGTGCGGCACAGTACTTCACCCACTCCCGGGTGATGATGTGGGCCGCCTTCAACAGCGGAATCCGGGCGGTACGGATCCACGGACTGGCTGGCGATGCTGCAAAGTGGGAGCAGCTCCGTGACCGGCTGCGGGAGGAGATCATGCGCGAAGGATTCAACCGGAGCATCAATTCCTTTACGCAGACCTATGGCGGCACGCAAACAGACGCGGCGCTGCTTGTCATGCCCCAGGTCGGTTTTCTCCCCTACAACGACGAGCACATGGTCAGCACGGTCAGACGCCTGGAGGAGGAGCTCCTGACCGGCGAGGGCCTGTTGCTGCGCTACCGGACAGAGAGCGGTGTGGACGGCCTGGCGCCGGGTGAACATCCTTTCCTCGCCTGCTCTTTCTGGCTTGTGGAGCAGTATGCGCGCACAGGCCGGCAGGCCGAGGCCAAGGTCCTGATGGACAGGCTCGTGGGGTTTGCCAACGAGCTAGGCCTGCTCAGCGAAGAATACGCAACAGACGAAGACCGGATGGCCGGGAACTTTCCGCAGGCCTTCTCCCACCTGACCCTGGTCAGGGCCGCCGATGCCATGCACGGAGTCGACCGCCTCAGCCTGGCTGTCGACACTCCCGAATAGTGGCACGGCGTCGGACGCGCCTGGAGCGGAAAACCTGGCCCAGATGCAGCGCCGATCAGGCCGCCTGGTACATGGCGATCACCACGCCGGTGGTTGTGGTGACGCTGCTGGTGAGCCGGAGCTCCGCGGGGGCTCCGTCCGGGAACAGGCGGCGGCCCGAACCAAGAATGAGCGGGTGGATGATGAGCACGTACTCGTCAATGAGGTTCCTGCTCCGGAGCGATTGGATCAGCTCGCCGCTGCCCAGGACGGCGATGTCCGGTCCCGGCTGTTCCTTGAGCCGGGCCACGGCATCGGCCGCATCACCCTGGAGCAGCGTTGAGTTCTGCCACGGAAGCGGTTCGGTGAGCGTCGTGGAGGCCACGTACTTTTGGATGTTGTCCAGGACCTCGGTG
This sequence comes from uncultured Actinomycetota bacterium, assembly GCA_963741285.1. Taxonomy (GTDB): domain Bacteria; phylum Actinomycetota; class Actinomycetes; order Actinomycetales; family Micrococcaceae; genus Arthrobacter. The sequence goes on along the minus strand of CAVUHH010000020.1, from coordinate 76,666 downwards.
AAGGGGTTGTCCATCTGGTGGGGCCAGTAGCCTGCGAAGTCTTGGTACGTGCGCCGCCCGAGCAGAAGGGCACCTGTCCGCGCCATGCCCTCGCCCATAACGCGGCCCATGACCTCGTCGTTGTAGGGCAGCGCCCAGCCGCCACGCTGGAAGCCTCCACGGGTGTCCTCATCTGGACGGCCGGGTGCCTGCATCACACCGTCCAGCGAGATGTTGTTGGTGACGGTCACTTTTCTCATGGTGGTTGTCCTCTGTGGCCGGCCGGCTCGGTGGGGAGCGTGTGAAGCCGCCGCGATTCACACTGTGGCCTTTTGTTGTTCAGGCCGTCAAGGGCTTGTCCTGAAGCCTGTGGAAGGATCCGGTCTAGCCGCCGGTGGGGCACCCGTGTAAGCATGGGGGCTCAGCGAAGAAGCGGCACCTTTGAGGGGGACCCGATGGAATCCAACGGACTGTTGCTGGACGCGTTCGGCCGGATCCGGGAGACCGTGGCGGCCACCCTTGAAGGGCTCGACGACGGGTCCCTGGTCCGGCGGCCGGGCGGCACGGGGAACTCGGTTGCGTGGCTGATCTGGCACCTTAGCCGGGTGGAGGATGCCCAAGTGGCTTCCGCCGCCGGCCTGGAGCAGGTTTGGACCGCGCAGGACTTTGTGGCCCGTTTCGACCTGCCGCTGCGGGCCCGTGACACAGGGTATGGCCATTCGTCCGAGCAAGTGGATGCGGTGCGGGCACCGGCGGTACTGCTGCTCGAGTACTACGACGCCGTCCACCGGCAGACGGTGGAGTTCGTCAGGACGCTCACCGGCCAGGACCTGGACCGGGTGGTTGATACGCGCTGGGACCCGCCCGTCATCCTCGGTGTGAGGCTGGTCAGTACCATCGCGGACTGCCTTCAGCATGTGGGGCAGGCCGCGTATGCGAAGGGTCTGAAGGCCGGATAGGGAAGGAATCCCATGGCTGAGCACAACGAGGCCGTCCTCCACGATGGCTCAAGTATCGCCTTCACTGTCCAGGGTGACGGGCCTGCCATCCTGCTGCCGGTCAGCCTGGCCACCCATACGCCAGTGGAGGCGGAGACGCTGCGCCAGTGGGGAGCCGACCCTGACCTGGGGCCAAACCTCATCGCCGGGCTGGCGCGAACCAACCGCGTGATCGCGGCCGACTACGAAGCACACCGGATGGCCACCCCTGCCGCCTCCACGCTGACTCCCGGGAACATCGCTGCCGATTTCCTGGCAATTGCCGATGCCGCCGCCGTCGACCGTTTTGCGTACTACGGCTACTCCTGGCTGGCGCTGAGCGGCCTTCAGCTCGCGACTCCGCACCGACCGGCTCCGGGCGCTCGCCATGGGCGGATTCCCGCCGGCAGAGGGCCCGTACCGGAGCATGCTGGCGGTCACCCGGGCAGCGCACGCTTTCTCTGTAAAGGCTGCCGGCGAACCGGCCGGGCCGGTGCCCGAACCCGAGCCCGGTGATTGGGACTCGGTGTCGGTCCAGACCACCGTGGCGCAGACCCAGCAGTTCGTCACCCTCTACGAGGCACTGCAGGACTTTGACGACGCCGCCGCCGTGCTTTCGCCGGACCGGCCCGGGGCTGTCAGGCTCCCGCCAACCGTGCCGGGCCTCGCGTTCGCCGGTGCCGAGGACCACATTGACTACAAGCCGGTGTGGGGCGGTGTGCGGGTGGCCATCGGGGAGCCGCTGGCCAGGCATCAGGGTGCGCTTGCCGAAGCAGGCTGGGACGTGCGGATTCTGCCGGGCCTGGACCATATGGGTGCCATGCACAGTGCAGTGGTCCTGCCGATTCTGACGGACTGGCTGCAGAAATCCGGCTGGACGACGTAGCGGCTGGCGGACAACGCCGCCGTTGCCCGCCAGCCGCTATCGGGCTTCGTTTCAGTGGCTGGACATTTGCCTTGTCATGGATTCAGGAAGCAGTCCGAGCTGTCCCAGGAACTCGAGCTGGTCGAAGTAGAAGTGGTGGGTTTTGATGAACCCGTCTTCCACCTGCGCGATGTCGCATCCTCTGACCCTGATCTGCTTGCCGGTGGGCTGCAGTGTTTCACCGGTGGCCGTCTTCAGCGTCCCGGTGTTGGTCCCGGTCACGATGCCCTCATCGATCGCCACATTCCCGGCCTCATGTTTAGCGGCGGATTCGTAGGCGAGGTCCGGGAATGCTTCCCAGAGCTGGAAAAGGTAGTTGGTGACCCGGTCCCGCCCGCTGACCTGGCCTTCATCCGGGGTGACGCCCACGGCGTCATCGGCGTAGCACCCCACCAGCGCGTCTTTGTCGTGTGCATTCATGGCAGCTGTTGCGCGGTCCATGACCTCGCGTGCCTGTCCCATTTTCGACCTCCATTTGCTAAGGCGGCCGCACGGAAGCGCGGACCGCTTCGTGGTGTCGGCTTCTGCTTGAGGAGCCAATTTAAGTAGATGCCCGCTGCCAGGGAGTGTCAACGCACCTGGATACCCTCGCCCGCCGCACGGGGAGTTGTGGCCGAATGATGGTGCAAAATCCGCCGCTGACGGTGGTGAGGCTGGTTAACTGTCAGGGGAGTCGAGAGAGGGAGCCTGTATGTCTGCTTTGGCCGCATCACGGAAACTACGGGTCAGCCTGCCCAGCCAGGAGTTGGTGGACGCGGTGGAGCCGCCCGCCGGCGTCGAGATCTTCCTGTGGGACTTCACCGGTGACGCGCCGGCGGCACAGTTCGACCTGGTGGTGCCGCCGTACATGGGCAAGCCGCACGCGCTGACGGCGCTCGCCGGCGTCGACGTCGGGTTGGTGCAGAGCCAGTCGATCGGGTACGACGGCGTCGCGGCAGTCCTGCCCGCAGGGTGCCGTTTCGCCAACGCTGCGGGAGTCCATGAGACGTCGACCGCGGAACTGGCGTTGGGCATGATGATCGCCAGCCAGCGGGGGATCGCGGACTTTGCACGGAACCAGGCGACGGGCACGTGGGACAACGGGATGCGCCCCAGCCTCGCGGACCGGCGCGTGCTCCTGGTGGGCTACGGCGGGGTGGGGAAAGCGATTGAGGCCCGGCTGCTGCCGTTCGAGACCGAGGTGACCCGGCTGGCCAGCCGTGGCCGCGACGATGAACGGGGCAGGATTTACGGGATTGAGGACCTGTACAAACAGCTTGCAGCTGCACGACATCGTGGTGGTCAGCGTGCCGCTGGGCGAGCAGACCCGGCACCTCGTGGATGGCAAGTTCCTGGCGGCAATGCCCGACGGCGCGCTGCTGGTCAACGTGGCGCGCGGTCCGGTGGCGGACACCGATGCCCTGCTCCGCGAGACCTCAACCGGCAGGCTGCGGGCGGCCCTGGACGTGACGGACCCGGAACCGCTGCCGCAGGAGCACCCGCTGTGGACCGTGCCCGGCGTCCTGATCACGCCGCACGTGGGCGGCGCCAGCACGGCCATGCTGCCGCGGATGGCCCGGCTCATCCGCAAGCAGATCGGGTTGCTCCAGACGGGGGAGGAACCCGTAAACGTGGTGCTCGGCGGGGAAGCCGGGCGCTAGCCGGCGATCGAATCCCGCAGCTGACGTAGGGGAGCGGATAGGGGGCGCTGGGTATGGCCCTTTCGATGAGGCATGCCTAGACTGACCAGACCTCCGACGGCAGGAAGACATCCAACAGCTCAAGCAGTGGGCAGCCCCTGCACCCGGAGGTCCATCGCAGCACTTTATGATCCATCGCGGCCCCACCGGACCGCGGCGCTGACAAAAGGAGAGCATGATGACAGGGAACAAAGCCGTTGCCTACAAGGAACCCGGCAAAGTCGAACTGATCGACATCGATTATCCAAGCTTCGAGCTGAAAGACGGGCCGGGCGTGAACCCCGCGAATGTGGGGCGCTCGGTACCGCACGGGGTCATCCTGAAAACCGTGGCCACCAACATCTGCGGCTCGGACCAGCACATGGTCCGCGGACGCACCACGGCACCGCCCAACCTGGTGCTGGGGCACGAGATCACCGGCGAGGTGGTTGAGGTGGGCCCCGGCGTCGAGTTCATCAAAGTTGGCGACATCTGTTCGGTGCCGTTCAACATCGCCTGCGGCCGCTGCCGGAACTGCAAGGAACGCAAAACCGGCATCTGCCTGAACGTTAATCCGGACCGCCCGGGCAGCGCCTACGGCTACGTGGACATGGGCGGCTGGGTGGGCGGCCAGGCCAACTACGTGCTGGTTCCGTACGCGGACTGGAACCTGCTGAAGTTCCCGGACAAGGACCAGGCCCTGGAGAAAATCATGGACCTGACCATGCTGTCGGACATTTTCCCCACGGGTTTCCACGGCGCAGTGACGGCCGGGGTGGGTGTGGGTTCCACCGTGTATGTGGCCGGCGCCGGGCCTGTTGGCCTCGCAGCGGCCACCAGCGCGCACCTGCTGGGTGCCGCCGTCGTGATTGTGGGGGACCTGAACAAGGACCGCCTCGCGCAGGCGCGCAGCTTCGGGTGCGAAACGATTGACCTCAGCGAGGGCGGCCCGGCGGAGCAGATCGAACAGATCCTGGGCGTCCCGGAGGTGGACTGCGGCGTGGACGCGGTCGGTTTCGAGGCCCGCGGACACGGCCATGATGCCAAGGAAGCCCCGGCCACGGTGCTGAATTCGCTGATGGAGCTCACCGCGGCCGGCGGTGCGCTGGGCATTCCCGGGCTCTACGTCACCGGCGATCCCGGCGGCGTGGACGAGGCCGCCAAGAAGGGTGCGCTGAGCCTGAGCCTGGGCACGGGCTGGGCGAAGTCGCTCAGCTTCACCACCGGACAGTGCCCGGTGATGAAGTACAACCGGCAGCTGATGATGGCCATCCTGCACGACAAGGTGAGCATCGCCAAGAACGTGAATGCGAAGGCGATCACCCTGGATGACGCCCCCAAGGGCTATGCCGAATTCGACGCCGGTGCGGCCACCAAGTACGTCCTCAACCCGAACGGCTACCTCAGCTAAACCGCTGCCGGGCCGGGGGCGAACGCCTCCGGCCCGGCGCGTGCCGGGACTTTCAAACGGCTGTTGTCAGCGCGCCGGATGGAGGCCTAGGCTGTGGCCACGGGCCCACTCGGGGACCGGCTCCAGGACCCTCCCTCACGGGGTACCAGGCACACGCTGGGCTGCCCGCGTCCTGGACATCACGGGACAGGAAGAATGATGACCAAGTATCTGTTCGAAGCGAATTACGTGGGCGAGGGAATCAAGGGGCTCATGCGCGAAGGCGGCACGAAGCGGCGCGACGCGCTGACGGACGCCCTCAAATCCGTCGGCGGAACGCTCGAGTGCTTCTACTACGCCTTCGGGGACACCGACGTCCTCGGCGTTTTCGAGGTCCCGGACGATGCGAGTGCTGCAGCCCTTTCACTGATGATCAACTCCACGGGCAACGTCAAGGTGCATCTGAAACCCCTCATGACGGTGGAGGACATCGACGAAGCGGCCAAGAAGACACCGTCCTACCGGGCTCCCGGACAGTAGGGCGTGTGCTGGCCGGTCGTGTGCTGGCCGGTCAGAAAAGCAACGCCACGAGGGCGATCAGCGGCGGCACTGTGGAGCCCAGGGTGCCCGGAATGCTCTCACCCCTGCGCGGGTAGTGCCCCAGCCAGTCCGCCAGCGCCATGGTGGCTCCGGTCAGCACCATGTTGACGCAGCAGTAGATCACCAAGGTGTAGCCCGCCACCATGTACCCGGCGTTCACGGCCAGAACACCCGCGATGGCGCCGAGCCCGATCATGAGATTCCGGAAACCGGTGGGGATGGCCCACATCATCACCGCTGGGACGTTGGCCGCGGGCGTGCTGAGGAATTTCTGCGCGCCCGGGTGCCGCAGGAAGAAGCTTTCGAGCGGAAAAACTGCGATGTGGATCAGGGCGGCGAGCACCGCGAAAAGCTGGGTGACCGTGTTCATGCAGGAAGGGTACGACGCCGGCGCTCGCCCCTGCGATCCCCTCACCGGGGGTTTGTGCGCACTGCCCATACCCCCGATTTGGGGGATTGCGGCCTGCCTGTCCGGCCGGATACTGGAGGTATGTGGGAGGAGCGCGCTGAGCATGCCAGGGCGGAGATTGCCGCGCTGGCCACCAGCGGGCTGGACGTGGCCGGCCTCTACGCCTCGGCGCTCGCCGTTGTGCGGCAGGCAGTGCCGTTCGAACAGGCCTGCTGGGCCGGCGTGGACCCTGACACGCTGGTGATGACGTCAATTACCAACTGGCGGCCGTGGCAGGTGACCGAGGAATACGCCATCCGTTTCGTGGAATCCGAATACACCGGCCAGGAACCGAACACCTTCGCAGAGCTGCTGAGCCGTCCGCACCCCGTCGCCAGGATTTCCGATGCCCCGCACCGGGACGTGGCCCGCAGCGTCCGGATCAACGACCTGCTGGTGCCGCAGGGCCTGGAACATGAGCTGCGCACGGCGTTCCGTGTGGACGACGCGTGCTGGGGAGTAGGCAGCCTCTTCCGGGAGCGTGGGCAGGACTTTACCGACCGCGAGCTGGAATTCCTCGGCGCCATCGCGGCGACGCTGGCAGCGGCGAGCCGCATCGCAGTGCGGGTTGCGCACCCGTCCCGGCCACCCGCCGTCGGGCCCGTGATTGTCATCGCCGGCCCGCACGGTGAACTGCGGGCGGCCACGGCCGCGGCGGCGTCGTGGCTGGCTGATGTGGAGGACGCGGCGCCCGGCAGTTTCACCATGACGCTGTATGCCGTGGCGGCGCAGGCGCATGCCGCGGCATCGGGGACTGCGCGGGCCAGGATGCGCGACGCCGGCGGCAACTGGGTGGTGCTGCAGGCCAGCCGCCTTCTCACCGGCGATGATCCTGAACAGATGGTGGTGACGGTGGAGCCCGCCACCACGCAGGACCTGGTCAGCCTGCTGCTCGCTGCTTACGGTGCCACCGCACGGGAGCGGGAGGTCTGCCTGGAGGTCCTGTCCGGGAATTCCACCGTGGACATTGGCCGGCACCTGTTCATTTCGCCGCATACTGTCCACGACCACCTGAAGGCGCTCTTCGGGAAGATGGGGGTGGGGAGCCGCGGGGAACTGGTGGCGAAGCTGGTGAGGCCGGACTGACTGCGCGGGCAGGGTGTCGCATGGTTGTGCATCTATCTAGTTAGTGGCACTATCTAGGTGTGGATGGCATCGATTTCAACCCGGACCTGACCCGGGCAGCGCTCCAGCAGGCAGTGCTCGCGGTACTCAGCCACGGCGAAAGCCATGGCTACGCCATCGCCGAGGTCCTCCGGCAGCACGGCTTCGTCCGCCTCAAGGGCGGAACGCTGTACCCCCTGTTGAAGAGACTGGAGGACCAGGGGTTTGTTGAGCACACCTGGCAGCACGAGCAGGCTGGTCCGGGCCGCAAGCAGTTCACCCTCACCGGGCAGGGCCGCGACGAACTGGACCGCTCAACGGCGGCATGGCACCGCATGAGCCAGGCCCTCACCGATATCCGCACAAGCCGACAGGAACAGCCATGAGCTATCTGAGGAACTTGACCTTCAACCTGAGGCTGCGCGGTTTGTCCGAAGCCGAAATCGCCGAAGCGCTCGACGAAGTACGTGCGCATGAGGCCGCGGCAGGGACTCCCGTGGAAGCCGAATTTGGGAGCGCCGAGGAGTACGCCAAGCAGTTTCCCAAGAAGAAGAGGCGGACGCGGGGGGCCTTCATCACCACGGTGGGGCTGGTGCTGGCGATCGCCTACGTCCTCCTCGTGGTCCTCCTCATGCTCGCCTTCAGGGTGGACATTCGCGACTTCGTCGGTCCCGTGACGCTCCTGCCGGCGTGCGGCGTGATTCTGGCCAGTGTCCTGGCCGGGTTCCTGACCGACTACTTTCTCCCCGCGCGGAGCTCCCTCCCCGCACGCTAAGCGGTGAGGGCCCAAGGAAGAGCGCTGCGGCGGGCCCTCAGCCGTTCAGTGGAGAATGCGCTGGTACAGGACGTGGTCCTGCCAGGAGCCGGCAATCTTCAGGTAGCTGGGGGCCAGCCCTATTTTGTGGAACCCGGCGCGCTGGAGGATTTTCTGCGAAGCGGCGTTGTGCGGCAGGGTCGCGGCCTGGATGCGGTGCAGTCCCAGCTCCTCCCTTGCGAAATCAACCGCGAAGGCGATGGCGGCCGAACCGATCCCGCGGCCGTTGACTTCACCGTCCACCCAGTAGCCGAGGTTGGCGCTGAGGAACGGTCCGCGCACAATGCCGGTCAGGGTGATTGCGCCGATGATCCGTTCCTCCTCCACCAGGACCCAGGGCACCTCGGACCCCGCCGCGTGCAGGGCGAGCTTGGACGCGATGACCTTGCCCTGCCCCGCCGCGGTGAAGAATTCCTCCGCCCGGTGGGGTTCCCAGGGCGCCAGATGGTCCCGGTTGCGGTGGTAGGCGGCCCGCATCGGCTCGGCGTCGGACAGGCTCAGCACCCGCAGGTGGACGTTGCCGGTCAGGGTGGAAGTCGTGGCAGTCACCCCGCGACTATAGCGGGCCGCGAGCCTCGGAGACTGACTCAGGAACAGTACCGTCCGGACCGGCTTAAGCGGGCCATTCGTGGGTACGGTTGCCTCATGCAGAAGATATCGCTTGATGCCCTGGCCCGTCAGCAGATCGCAGCCGCCGTGGCGGCACCCAGCGGGAGGGCTGCCGACACAGCCTTCGGCGGACACGAAAAGAAACTGCGGCAGACGGTGATGGCTTTCCGCGCCGGCACGCAGCTCAGCGAACACCAGAACCCCGGCGAGGCCACGGTCTATGTGCTCAAGGGATCAGTGTGGCTGAAGGCGGGCGGCGAGTCCTGGCAGGGCAAAGCCGGGGACCTCCTGATCGTCCCGGACGGGCTGCACAGCCTTGAAGCGGAAGAAGACTCGGCGGTGCTGTTCACGGTGGTCAAGACCGACCGTTAGTGCCTGGCCATGGACGCTTCTGGTCAGAGATCGGCCAGGAGGCCTGCGACGTCGTCCAGGGCTCCGGGGACGAGGGAATAGTAGGCCCACGTGCCGCGCTTTTCGCGGTGCAGCAGCCCAGCCTCCACCAGCATCTTCAGGTGGTGGGAGACCGTGGGCTGGCCAAGGTCCAGCGGTTCTGTCAGGTCGCACACGCAGGACTCGCCGGAGGTCTCGGCCTTGATGATGGACAGCAGCCGCAGCCGGTTCGGATCGGCCAGGGCCTTGAAGACGAGGGCCTTCTGCCTGGCTTCATCCGCGCTCAGTGCCGGCGCTCCGGCCGGTGGGCAGCAGGACTCGTCCGTGGCCGGTTCGAGGATGGGCAGTGCTTTCATGTACCCATTATGCCCGGATATTGACCATCATCAATGTATGAGTCGCGTGACAGCGGCCGCTCCGCGAGCCTTTAGGAACTGGCCTTGCCCGCGGAGTGCGGAAGCACGGCGTCGTCCGCGGTGCTCGCGGCGGACGGAAACAGGATGAGGAGCAGGCCCAGGCCCGCGGCCGCGCCGACCAGTTGGGCCACCACGAAGCCCGGAACGGAAGCGGGTGCGATGCCGGCGAAGGTGTCACTGAAGATCCGGCCGACAGTCACGGCCGGGTTCGCGAACGATGTGGAGGACGTGAACCAGTAGGCGGCCCCGATGTAGGCGCCCACGGCCGGAGCAGCAAGGACGCCCCGCTTGGTTGCGGCCAGGGAGAAGATCAGCAGCACGAGTCCGGCCGTTGCCACCACCTCGCCCAGCAGGTGTCCGGTGGTGGCCCTGTCCTTGGTTGAGATGGACGTGCCCACCTCAAACATGGCGTTCGCGATGACGCTCCCGCTGATTGCGCCCACCGTCTGCGCAGCGACATACGTACCAAGCTCCGGCAGGGTCAGCCCGGTCCCGCTGCGCCGGCCAAGGACCCAGTCCACCAAGGAGACGGCGGGATTGAAGTGCGCGCCGCTGACGGGCCCCAGCACGAGGATGAGGACCGTCAGGCCGAGAACCGTGGCGGTGCTGTTCTGGAGCAGTTGCAGGCCGACGTCATCGGGGCGAGAGTTGCTGGGCGGCGATCCCGGAGCCCACCACGATCATCACGAGCAAACTGGTGCCGAGCAGTTCGGCCACGGCGCGGCGCCACAGCGGCGGCTGGTTGGAAGTCATGGCAAACAGCTTGACGCAATAAATTAACTCAGTCAAAATTGAGACAATGAGTACTGAGCCAGTTGACGAGTTTCGGGCGCGGGTTGCCAAGCACGCTGCCCTCGCCGATCCCGCCCGGCTGCGCATCGTGGACCTGCTGACCCTGGGTGACCTTTCCCCCACGGAGCTGCAGGCCGAACTCGGGATGCCGTCGAACCTGCTGTCGCACCATCTGCGCACGCTGGAAGGCGCCGGCCTGGCGACGCGTCACCGCTCGGAGGCGGACAGGCGGCGGAGCTATGTCCGGCTCGCTGCGGGCGCGTTGGATGGGCTGGCACCCGGGCGTGAACACGGAACCCGTCGCGTGCTGTTCGTCTGCACGCGCAACAGCGCGCGGTCCCAACTCGCCGTCGCGCTCTGGAACCAGGCCAGCGAAATTCCCTCCGTCTCGGCGGGCACGCACCCCGCAGACCGCATCGCCCAGGGCGCGATCGACGTCGCCCGGCGCCACGGCGTCGATCTTGCGAGACCTTTCCCCGCGCCGGCTGGACCAGGTGGCGCGCGCCGAGGACTTCGTGGTGACGGTGTGCGACAACGCCCATGAGGAACTGCCCGGCCTCAAGGGCATCCACTGGTCTGTGCCGGATCCGCTGCGGCTGAACACGGAGGAAGCATTCGAGGGCGCCTTCGCTGACCTTTCGCACCGGGTCAATGATCTGGCGCCCCGTCTGCATGCCGCCTAATAGTCAACGTTCGTGAATATTGACATTCATCAATCTATTGTCCGATACTGCCTACATCGACAAGGATCAATATCTTGTCAGTGCAGAGCGGTGCGGGCACGCGACCTCAGTCAGACCGATCCCGCGCCCAACTGATTCCAGGAGAACACCGTGAGCACCGAAACCGCCAAGAAGCCCTCCGTCCTGTTCGTCTGCGTCCATAACGCCGGCCGTTCCCAGATGGCTGCGGCGTTCCTCACCACGCTGGGCAAGGGCGAAATCGAGGTCCGCTCCGCCGGTTCCCAGCCCGCCGACAAGGTCAACCCGGCCGCCGTCGAGGCCATGGCAGAACTCGGCATCGACATGTCCGCCGAGATTCCGAAGGTCCTCACCACCGAGGCCGTGAAGGAGTCCGACGTGGTGATCACCATGGGCTGCGGCGATGAGTGCCCGTACTTCCCCGGCAAGCGCTACGAGGACTGGGTCCTGGAGGACCCGGCCGGGCAGGGCGTAAACGCCGTCCGCCCGATCCGCGACGAGATCAAGACCCGCATCGAAGGGCTGATCGAGTCCCTGATCCCGGCCGCCAAGTAACTCAGCTCCACGCAGAGCGCGCCGGCAGAAGAGGCAACACACACCTGATCGCGAAGAAGGGAGGGGGGTGAGCTGGATGGACACCGAATGCTGCACCGATACGGGCTGCTGCGACGAGGACGATCCGGACTGCTGCTACAGCCCCGCCCGCCTGCCGGACCCCAGGGGATCCGGCAGGCACCCACCCCGAACCTCCACAGCAACGGATGAGTCAGAGGACAGCATGGATTCAGTGAAGAACCTTCCCGTCGCCATCATCGGCGCAGGCCCCGTGGGGCTCGCCACCGCGGCCCACCTGCTCGAACGCGGCCTTGAGCCCGCTGATCTTCGAGGCAGGCCCGACGGCGGGATCCGCCATCGAACAGTGGCGCCACATCCGGCTGTTCTCACCGTGGCGGTTCAACCTCGACGCCGCCGCCGTCCGCCTGCTTGAAGCCGCCGGCTGGGAGACCCCTCGCCTGACGGCACTGCCCTACGGCGGGGAACTCATCGACAACTACCTCGCCCCGCTGGCCGCGACCCCGGCGATCGCCTCCCGGCTGCAGACCGGCGCCCGGGTCATGGCCGTGACCCGGCCGGCATGGACAAAACCCACACCCGCAACCGCGAGTACCACGCCGTTCATCGTCCGCGTAGAGCACGCGGCGGCGAGGTCCGCGACCACACGGTCGCCGCCGTCGTCGACGCGTCCGGCACCTGGTCCACCCGCAACCCGCTCGGCACCTCCGGCCTGCCCGCCATCGGCGAGGACGCGGCCGGCGGCCGGATCTCGTCGCCCCTGCCGGACGTCACCGGACGGGACCGGGCCTCCTTCGCGGGCCGCCGCGTCCTGGTGGTCGGGGCAGGGCACTCGGCCGCGAACACCCTGATCAGCCTCGCCGACCTCGCCAAGGAAGAGCCTGGAACCACCATTCTGTGGGCCGTGCGCGGGCCCTCGGCCGAGAAGGTCTACGGCGGGCGGCGACTCCGACGGTCTGCCCGCCCGCGGCCAGCTCGGTTCCCGGCTCCGCCGGCTCGTTGAAGCGGGAACCATCGAGCTGCACACCGGCTTCGGCATCTCCGCGCTGAAGACCCTGGACACCCACGTGAGCGTTGAGGCGGCCGACGGCCGCACCCTGGACGCCGACGTCATCGTCCCCTGCACCGGTTTCCGCCCGGACCTGGATATCCTGCGTGAACTCCGGCTCGACCTGGATCCCGCCGTCGAAGCGCCTTCCCAGCTCGGGCCGCTGATCGACCCCGAATTCCACTCCTGCGGCACGGTCCAGCCGCACGGCGCCAAGCTGCTCGCCCACCCGGAGAAGGACTTCTACATCGTGGGCATGAAGTCCTACGGCCGGGCACCCACCTTCCTGCTGGCCACCGGCTACGAACAGGTCCGCTCCGTCGCCGCAGCCTTGGCCGGCGACCAGGACCGCTGCGGACACCGTCCATCTCGAACTCCCCGAAACCGGGGTCTGCTCCACGGACGCCGGCACCAGCTGCGACGTCCCGGCAGCCTCCACGCCAGCCACTGTTGGCTCAGCGGAGACCGGCTGCTGCGCCGCGCCCGAACCGGTGCTCATCGGATTCCCCACCGGCCTGGCCCATGGCCGTTCCGGCGACCTGGGCACAGCTGATCAGAAAGAAGAAACCAACGCATGAGCGAAACCCCCACCACGCCGTCCGTCCTGTTCGTCTGCAGCAAGAACGGCGGAAAATCCCAGCTCGCCGCCGGCCTGATGAGGCAACTCGCCGGTGGGGCCGTCATTGTCCACTCCGCAGGCACCAAGCCGGGAAAGTCCCTGAACCCGCAGGCCGTGGAGTCCCTGACCGAACTCGGCATCGACATCACCGGCGAACACCCCAAGCCCGTCACCGACGAGGTCCTGGACTCCGTGGACACTGTCATCATCCTCGGCACCGAAGCAAAGCTCGAACCGCACGAAGGAACCCGCTTCGAGGTCTGGGAGACGGATGAACCCTCCGAGCGTGGCATCGAAGGAATGGAACGCATGCGCCTGGTCCGGGACGACATCAACGCCCGTGTCCAGAAGCTCTACGCGGAGCTCGCCGGGAACTAGAGCCGGGGCCCGATCAGGCGGCTTTGACGAGGGGGAGTTCATCCCAGTGCGTGGTGTAGCGGGGCGAAAGCATGTCCCGTTTCATGGACCAGTCCAGCCCGCTGCGGATGCCGGCATGGCCGAGGCCGATGGAGCCGCGGCCGTACCGGCGGGCGACGTCTTCCAGGAGACTGCCGATGTGGCGTTCCTCGTGCGGGTTCTCGAACACGGCCAACGGTGCCTGGTTGCCGGTGGGCCGCAGGTCGGTGACCATGATCCCGGCCTTGGCGTACTTCACGCCTTCGTGGATGAGGGGCAGGAGCGCATGGGCGGCCCTGGTCAGGATCACCGGATCCGCTGTGGGCATCGGCAGCGGGACGCACACTGACGGGTAGGACGTGTCGTTGGGGTTGAAGTGTGAGGTGGCGGCGAACGCCGTGAGGACTTTGGCCTGCAGGTCATGCTTGGCCAGCCGGGCGGACGCCTGCTGCCCGTAGACGGAGAGGACCTGCCGGAGGTCGTGCGCGGTGGTAATCGGGGTGGCGAAGGAGCGGGAGAAGATCAGCTGGTCCCGCCCGATCCGTTCCTCCTCCATCGGGATGCAGGGGGTGCCCTGGAGTTCCAGGACGGTGCGCATCATGACCACGGAGAACCGGTCCCGGATCATCACCGGATCGGCCCGGGACAGGTCGAGGATGGAGTGGATGCCGCGGGCGTTGAGCCGTTTGGTCAGCCGGGTGGCGACGCCCCAGATCTCGATCACGGACAGCCGGCTCATCAGGGTTTCCCGGTCGGCGGCCGGGCACGGAATCCCAGTGGCAGACCCCGCCGAACGCGGGGTTGTTCTTCGCCCATTTGTTGGCCAGCTTCGCGAGGGTCTTGGTGGTGGCAATCCCGACGCAGACGGGCACGCCGACGTTCCGCCGGACCGCGGTCTTCATCTCCCGGCCGAGGGCCAGCAGTTCGGCCGGGCGTGCCTTTGACGCCGAGGAAGGCCTCGTCGATGCTGTAGACCTCCAGCCAGGCTGAGTAGCGGCCCAGCAGTTCCATGACCCGGGCGCTGATGTCGCCGTAGAGCTCGTAGTTGCTGGACAGGGCAACGAGTCCCCATTCCTTGGCCCGCGGGGCGAGTTTGAACCACGGCTCGCCGATGGGGATGCCCAGGGCCTTGGCTTCGGGGGAGCGGGTGACGGCGCAGCCGTCGTTGTTGGACAGCACCACGACGGGCCGGCCTTCCAGCGACGGGTCGAAGGCCCGTTCGGCGGAGGCGTAGAAGCAGTTCACGTCCACGTGCGCGATCTGCGGCATGTGCCGCATCAGGGCCGGCTTAGACATGGTGGAGGCACCGCGTGGCCACGCCCCAGATGGTGAGTTCGCTGAGGCTGGGCACCCGGATGTCCGGATAGCGGGGGTTCTCCGCCTGAAGCACGACGCCGGTGGGCGTGATCCGCAGCCGCTTCACCGTGAGTTCCCCGTCCAGGACCGCGACCACCACGCAGCCGTCCCGTGGCTCCAGTGCCCGGTTCACGATCAGTTCATCGCCGTCGCTGATCCCGGCGCCTTCCATCGAGTCCCCGGACACCCGCACCACGTACGTGCTGGTGATGTCCTTGATCAGGTGCTCGTTCAGATCGATCCGGCCGTCAAAATAGTCCTGCGCCGGCGACGGGAAGCCCGCCGCCACCGGCACGGGAGAGATCAGCACCGACAACAACGAGACGCCCGCGTCTATCACGCGGGGACCGACAATTACGCCCACAACACACCTTTATTCGAATATATGTTCGATTCATTCAGTGTAGCGCGGAGGGCCGACAAAGGGCCTTAACCGATATCGAACTGGTCCACAGCGCCGATCCGTGTCTGCGTCCATCCAGCCCTGCGATATTGACCCTGATCTTTTCGGGCAAGGATTGTCGGGTCGAGGGCAGCCGAGCCCCCGTACCGTTATGGGGGAAGGAGGTAACCGCGCGGGAATCGGAACCGGGCCAGTGGAGCTCATCGAGGCGGACCTTGATCGCGCCGATCGACGTCGGACAGTTGGCCCGGGCCGCCCTCACGTCGGAATACCATTTTCGGCGGATGTTCGCCTCCCTTGCCGGCATCCCGGTATCTGAATACATCCGGCGGCGCCGGCTCACGGCGGCGACGGCGGAAATCGTCGCCGGCCAGGGGGTGCTCGACGTAGCAATCCGCTATGGGTATGGGTCGGCCGAGGCCTTCACCCGGGCCTTCAAAACGATGCACGGCTTAACTCCTTCACAGGCGCGACGGCCGGGAGCCGTGCTCCATTCACAACCGCAATTAAGATTCCATCTCCGAATCGAAGGGAGTGCTGACATGAAACACCGAATAGTGAAGAAGGACGCCTTTCGGCCTGATCGGGCTTAAGGCACGTGTCCGGCTCGTCTATGAGGGCCCAAACCCGGAGATTGAGGAGTTTGAGCGCAACCTGAATCCGGCAGTGAGGCCCCTGTTGGCGGAGCTTTCAGACGGGGAGCCGTCCGGGCTGCTGGCTGTCACCGACAACATCGAGGAGCACGGAACAGAGGGGAGCGGACTGGACTACTGGCGCGCTGTGGCATCATCGCATCCAGCGCCGGACGGGCTATGACGTCACTGAATGTCCCGGCCGGTTTGTGGGTGGTGTTCGAGCAGCAGGGCAAGTTCCCGGAGGCCTTGCAGCACCTCTGGGCCGATGCAGGCGGCCGAGTGGTTTCCCGCCAATCCGTATCGTTGGGTGCCCGGGCCGCAGCTGCTGAGCGTCCAACCAGAACCGGACGGCACCAGGGGCCGAGGGCAGCTGTGGATCCCCATCGAAGCGGACACCAGCCAGTCAGCCGGTTAGCAAGTTTGGGCCGGTCCTACGTAGGCGGTCGCTGGGCTGCCGCCCGCCACTTCCAATGTATCGCGCTGACGGGGGCTTGCGGCAAGGCCCCCGTCATGCCTCAAACTGGCTCGGATGCGCCCTAAACGTGCGACGGAAGACGGACGGGCGAGGAGGCGGGGGTTGTGATGGTTGATGTGATCGTTGCCGGAGGCGGTCCGACGGGGATGATGCTGGCCGGTGAGCTGGCGCTGGCGGGGGTGGATGTGGCGATTGTGGAGCGCCGCCCGACGCCGGAACTGGTGGGCTCGCGTGCGGGCGGGTTCCACTCGCGGACCATCGAAATCCTCGATCAGCGCGGGATTGCGGACCGGTTCCTCGCTGAGGGCCAGCCCGTCCAGGCGGCGTTCTTCGGGACCACGAAGCTGGACGTGAGCGACTTTCCTACCCGGCACCCGTACACGCTCGGCCTGTGGCAGAACCATATTGAGCGGATCCTGGCCGGCTGGATCGAGGAGCTGGGGGTGCCGGTCCATCGGGGGCTCGAGGTGGCCGGCTTCGCCCAGGACGACAGCGGGGTGGACGTGCATCTCGCCGACGGGACAAAGATGCGCGCGCTGTACCTGGTGGGCGCCGACGGCGGGCGAAGTGCTGTCCGCAAGGCAGCCGGCATCGGGTTCCCCGGCTGGGATGCGACCAGGAGCAGCCTGATCGCCGAAGTGGAGGTGACCGGGGAGACGCCGGCGGGCATGCGCATCGACGAGGTGGGGGTCCACGGGCTGCACCTGATGGAGGACGGGCGGACCACGCGGGTGGTGGTGACCGAGAAACACATCGGCACCGCCACCGAGCCCACCCTGGCTGACCTCAGCAAGGCGCTGACCGACATCTATCGGCACCGACTTCGGGGTCCACTCACCCACCTGGATCTCGCGGTTCACCGACGCCACCCGGCAGGCCGCGGCCTACCGCAGCGGCCGCGTGCTGCTGGCCGGGGACGCCGCGCACATCCATTCCCCGTCGGGCGGGCAGGGGATCGGGCTCGGCATCCAGGACGCCGTGAACCTCGGCTGGAAGCTCGCCCAGGTGGTCAAGGGCACTGCGCCGGACAGCCTGCTGGACACCTATCACGCCGAGCGGCACCCCGCCGGGGCCCGCGCGCTGAAGCACACCATGGCGCAGGCCGTCATGCAGCGGGCCGATCCGCGCATCGGCGCGCTGGCCGACACGGTGGCCGGCCTGCTGGACCATCGATGAGGCCCGGAAGCGGTGGCCGGGCTCATTTCCGGCCTGGACGTCCGCTATGACCTCGGTGAGGGGCACCCGCTGCTCGGGCGCCGCATGCCCGATCTCGACGTCGTCACCGCCAACGGCCCGCTGCGCGTGTTCTCCCTCCTGCACCATGCCCGTGCGGTGCTGCTCAACTTCGGCGCGCCGGGCAGCATCGACCCGGGGCCGTGGGCGGACCGGGTGCAGTTGGTGGACGCAACGTACGACGGCGGGTGGGAGCTTCCGGTGATCGGTTCAGTCAGCGCCCCTGCGGCCGTGTTGATCCGGCCCGACGGGCATGTGGCGTGGACGGGAGACGGGACCCGGGCGGGGCTGGAGGATGCGCTGGCCAGCTGGTTCGGGCCTGCGCGGCACTAACCCCCCGCGATGTGGATGGCGAAGGCGTGACGCGGTGGCCAAGATCGGTCAGTGGTCCGAGTCTTGCCCAGCCGCCCCGTAGACTGGAGGGAGGTGAGCCGGGAAGTCTGGTCGGCACAGTATTTGTCGACCCAACGATCGGGACCTTCATGAACCAGACCCCTCCGTCAACTCCGCCCCGCGGATCCACTGTCTTTGGACGCGGCAGCTACGCCGAGGCCCTGCGCATCGGCACGATCCTGCGGAAAGAAACCGTGGGTGGCGCCCTGCTGGTCGCCGCCGCGGTAATCGCGCTCCTCTGGGCGAACTCACCCTGGGCTGAGAGTTATTTTGCCCTTCGGGACTTCAGGATCGGCTACGCGCCCTGGCACCTGGACCTCAGCCTCGGAGCCTGGGCTGCCGATGGCCTGCTGGCGATCTTTTTCTTCCTCGTCGGGCTCGAACTCAAACGGGAGTTCGTCGCCGGAGACCTGCGACAGATCAGCAAATCCGTGGTCCCCGTCGCCGCCGCCGTCGGTGGAGTGGCTGTCCCCGCGGTGATCTACGCCCTGATCAACCTCTCGGATCCGGAGACACTGCGGGGCTGGGCGATCCCCACCGCCACAGACATCGCCTTCGCCGTGGCCGTCCTGGCGATCATTGGCTCCCACCTGCCCAGTGCCCTGAGGATCTTCCTGCTGACCCTGGCGGTAGTCGATGACCTGATCGCGATCACCATTATCGCCATCTTTTACTCCGGCGACCTCCAACCCGCCCCGCTGCTGCTGGCGCTGATCCCCCTGGGCCTTTACACCTTCCTGGCCCAGAAATACCGCCGGTTCTTTGGCACCAGGCTGGCAGCCGCCTGGATTATCCTGTTGCCTCTGGGCATCGCCACCTGGGCGCTCGTCCACGCCTCGGGCATCCATGCCACCGTCGCCGGCGTGCTCCTGGGATTCGCGGTCCCCGTCATCCGTTCACAGGCCGGCGGCGGCCCCGAAGCAGGCCCCGGCCTGGCGGAAACCTTCGAGCACCGCTTCCGCCCCATCTCCGCCGGCATCGCCGTCCCGATCTTCGCGTTCTTCTCCGCCGGTGTGGCCGTTGGAGGATGGGACGGACTGGCATCAGCGCTGACCGACCCGGTGGCGGTGGGCATCATCTTTGCCCTCGTCCTGGGCAAGCCCCTCGGCATCCTCGGAACCACCTGGATTCTCACGAAGGCCACCCGGGCCCGGCTGGACGATTCCTTCAAATGGATCGACATCTTCGGAGTCTCTGTCCTTGCCGGCATCGGATTCACCGTTTCCCTGCTCGTGGCCGAGCTGAGCTTCGGTCACGGAAACATCCATGACGACCATGCCAAAGTCGGCATCCTCACCGCGTCCCTCATCGCCGCACTGCTGGCCGCCGCGGTACTCAGCACCAGAAACCGCCAATACCGGCTGGCCGAGGCCGAAGAGGAAATCGACTCCGACCACGACGGCATCCCCGACGTCTACCAGCAGGACCGGCGCCCCTGACCCGGGTTGCACCCGACCAGCCAGGGGACAAGGGGCCCAGGCTGCCGGCTGGATCAGGTCCTGTTCCGCCGGACCAGGGAGTGCTTCACTAAAAGGTACGACGACGGCCACGTCGCCTTTCGCCGCCGCCGGAGGTACCCGAATGCGCAAGATCATCCTGATGATGTCGGCTTCCTTGGACGGATTCTTCGAGACGGCTGACCGGGACATCAGCTGGCACCTCGTGGACGACGAACTCCTGCACCACTTGAACGAGCGGTTCCGGACCATGGGAGCCTTCATGTTCGGGCGCGTCACCCATGAGCTGATGTCCGGATACTGGCCCACTGCCGGCCAGGATCCGGACATCTCGGCGGAACTCGTTGAGTTCGCCGGGATCTGGCGCGAGATGCCCAAGTTCGTCTTTTCACGGACCCTCCCGCAGGCAGGCTGGAATACCACGGTGATTCACGACGTCGTGCCTGAACAGATCGCGGAACTGAAGTCGCAGCCCGGGGGCGATATTGCCCTCAGCGGTGCCAACCTGGCCTCCACTTTCATGCGGCACGGCCTCATCGATGAGTTTCGGATCCTCGTCCATCCCGTGGTCCTGGGGCAGGGCCGGCCGCTGTTCGAGGACCCTGGTGTCCGGATAAACCTCAGGCTCGAGGGGACACGGACGTTCGGCAACGGCGTGGTCTTGCTCCACTACTCGAACGGCGGCGCCTAAGGCCCCAACCGTCGGGGCCGGGTTGCTAAGGCACCGAAGGGCCGATGACGTCGGCTTCTACAACAGCACCCCCGATGACCTCGTCCGGGAGGGCACACCGGACCTCGGCATCCAGGAGTGGGCAGACCATCCGATCGTCGGACGGGGAGTGCTCGTGGACCTCGACGGCTACCGAACCGGCCAAGGCGCTCCCATTGATCACGCCGGAGGCGAACCCCTCGGCCTCGACCTGATCCAGGCCGCAATCGAATCCCAGTCCGTCGCCCTCCGGCAGGGCGACATCCTCATGCTGCACACCGGGTGGTGCGAATGGTTCCTGGCGCTGGCGCCGGAGGAAAAACAACGCACCCTCGACAGCCGCCGGGCCACCGGCGTGGCCCAGTCCCAGGAATTCGTGGCCTGGGCCTGGGACCACCGCCTCGCCCTCCTTGCCGCCGATAACTTCGCCCTCGAATGCCTGCCAGCCGTATCGGCAAGCCCCTACCTTGAGAGCGCCTTCAACGACCAAGGCATGATGCACCAGCAGCTCCTCGCCAAACTCGGCATGCCCCTGGGCGAACTGTGGCGGCTTGGGCCCCTCACACGGCACATGAACGCCACCCGAGTCTGGGACGCCTTCATCAGCATCAAACCGCTGAACCTCATCGGTGGAACCGGGTCGCCTGCCAATGCCACAGCTCTGACATGATCCGCAGCAATCGAACGCGCACTCGCTGGGGTCTGTTCGCAGTTCCGATGGCCGTCCTGGACGTGGATCGCACGCCCTATTGCGTCAGCAGCCCGGACGAAGGCCTCAGCGACGTGCTCCCGAAAGAGTGGCCCCACAGCATTCTGGCTTCGCTTCCCTGACGGGCGCCCAGCTCTGGCGCGCAGCCGTGCCGGGGCGGAGAATGAGAGCACCTTGCAGTGACTGTTTGGAGCCATTATGCGCAGTTCATCTGGCTGGCTGAAACACCACAGGCTTCTGGCATTTTTTGTCCTGACCTACGCAATATCCTGGGCCTCGTGGCCCGCGTACGCTGCGGGGCTGATTCCCCGCATGGAATTCCTGCCGATCGGCCCGCTGGCTGCGGCAATTATCGTCATCGCCCTGGCCGAAGGCCGCGCCGGCTTCCGCACCTGGGGGCGGCGACTCATCCGGTGGCGCGTCGGATGGGTCTGGTACGCCGTCGCGCTGCTCCTCCCCGCTGTCATTGTCACGCTCACGGGGCTCATCAACATGGCTCTCGGGGCCTCCGCTCCGGGCCTCGCCCAGCTGACGTGGAGCGGGCTGCTGACCGTCTTCGCCGTCCGGCTGGTCAACCCGCTGGACGGACCGCTGGGCGAAGAACCCGGGTTCCGCGGCTATGCCCTCCCGCTGCTTCAGGCGTCCCGTCCTCCGCTGCTGTCCGCAGCCATTCTCGGCGTCCTGGTTGCCCTCTGGCACCTGCCGCTGGTCCTCTTTGGCGGACTGAGCCTGACCGGGCTGCCGACGACGTTCGCCATCACCTTCCTCTACGTGTGGCTTTTCAACCGCACCGGCGGCAGCGTCCTGCTGACGCTCCTGTTCCACAACAGCCAGGGCACCTTCACCATGGGTTCCTTCGGCTTCACCGGCGCCGACGCCGGCCGCGCGGAGCTGATCTACTTCGTGGTGGTCGTTCTCGCGGTGCTGGCCACAATGGCGCTGGACCGCGGGGCCTGGCGCAAGGCACCCCGCCCGGCCACCGCCGTCGGGCGCTTCTCCCTCAGGAGGAAGTCATGACATCACCCCTGGCAAAAGCTGCCGGACCGATCGCGCTGGTGTCCGGCGTCGTCTTCGCCGCTGTTGATGTGGCCCGCCTGCTCACGGCCGACCGGAGCCTCGACCGGATCGAGATGATGCGGCAGGCGCCCTTCATCGCGGCCAACGCCCTGTACTGGGTGGTGTTCATCGGGCTCGTGCTCGCCCTGGTGTCTGTCTATTTCAGGCTCGGTGGCCGGGCGGGAGGACTGGGCGCAGTGGCCTTCTGCTTCGCCCTGGTGGGTACCCTGGACATGGCCGGCAACATGTGGTTTGACGGGTTCGCCGGCCCCTGGATCGCCGACGCCGCCCCCGGCGCCATCCTTGCCGGCGGGTCCGGAATGCTGGCGGTGGGCGGGCTGTCCAGCTACGTGCTCTTCGCCCTGGGCTGGATGGTCTTTGGCATCGCCGGCTGGCGTGCACACATGTTCCCCGCGTGGATCGGCGCGCTCTTTGTGGTGGCAGGCGTCCTTGGCTACAACGCCGGGCTGCCGCCCTACGGGATCCCCATCGGCCTGGTCATGGCCGTCCTGGGATGGTGGATCATCCGCACGGGCGCCCCGGGGAGGACCACCGGCGCCCCGTGATGGCCAGCCCTTAAACCGTGTCGATCCAGTAGCGGCGCTTGCCGTTGCGGGTGTCCTCGTAGACGCCGCCGTTCTTCTCGATGGTGGCCCGGGAGCCTGCGTTCGTTTCATCGCAGGTGACAAGCGCCCGGGTGATGCCCAGTTCCCGGGCTATGGGCAGGGCTGCGGCCAGGGCGGCGGATGCGTGGCCGCGGCGCCGCGCGGAGGGCCTGACGCTGTAGCCGATGTGCCCGCCCTCGTTGAGGAGGTAGGCGTTGAGCTCGTGCCTGATGGCCAGCGAGCCCAGGAACGTCCCACCCTCCACGATCCAGAGGTAGGTGCACGGAACGTGCTCCGGCTTGCGGGGGCTTTCCGGCAGGGCATCGCCCACCAGGAAGTCCACAAAGCGGCGGAACTGACGGGCATCAGCAAGTTCCTCCAGCGGCCAGCCATCGGAACCGCCGCCGTCCTGGCGGGTTCCATTAAATTCTGCGGCTCCCTCCAGCCAGGAGGAGTGGTAGCTGACGTCCGGAGTGATGAGGAGTGGCATCACAAGATCGTAGTTGAAGGGCTGGTCAGCCCCGTAACGCAGGGCTGACCGGCGGCTGCACGCGTCGGGTGAACGCCTGCTTGTTGGCCAGGGCGACGCCGGCGATCACAATGGTCCCGCCGATGACCTGTGCCAGGGTCAGCGGCTGGCCCATCAGGAGGGTCAGGACGGCGGCGAACACCGTGATGAGGTTCAGGAAGACGCCGGCCTTGGCGGGTTCGATGGTTTGCAGGGCGCGGTTCCAGAGCACGTAGGACAGCAGGGACGGGAAGACCGCAATGAAAGCCAGCGACCACGCGGTGCCGGCAGTCTGGGGCAGGTCGATGCCCTGGACGGCCACCACAGGGGTCAGCCCGATGACCAGGACCAGTGCCTGCAGGGCAGTGGAGGTGATCGGCGGCAGGCGCGGGGCCCGGCGGCCGATGATCGTGTACGCGGTCCAACTGACAATCGCCCCGAGCATCAGCAGGTCCCCGGAGTTGTGCTGGGCGTCCAGCAGGGTGAGCAGGCTGCCTTTGCTGAGGATGACCAGCACGCCCAGCAGGGCCAGCAGCAGGCCGACGACGGCGGCCCGGCTGAGACGTTCGCGGAGGAACAGGACCGAGGCCAGCACAATCAGCGCAGGGTTGAAGGCATTGATCAGCGAGGCGTTGAAGGCATCCGTGAACTGCAGGGCCGCGTAGAGCAGGAAGTTGTACCCGGCAAGGCCGAAGAGGCTCAGTGCCAGCACCCACGGCCAGGCGCGCAGGGCCTGCCGCCACGAGGGGCGCTCGACAACCTGCGCCACCACGAACAGGGGCACCAACGCCAGCAACCACCGCAGGTAGACCAGAGTCAGCGGGCTGAGCTCGGCTATCGCTATCTTTCCCACCACATAATTGCCGGCCCAGAACAACGTTGCGGCGACGAGGGACAGGACAGCGATCAACATCGAACGTGACAGACGCACTGGCTTCCTCCCGACCCCTGAGGCCGTGTGCCCCTCGTCCATCTCACCCTCCCACACGCCCGCCAGTACAAGGCAAATTGATCGACGTGGTTGGGCCCGATAGTTGCGGTCAGCTTTTCAGGGGGTTACCTGATAGCGCACGTGGGTGACGAAGCGCGTGCCGCGCACTTCGGTGGGCTCCAGCGTGAGATTCGTGACGCCGTCGAGCAGCCGTTCGCCTGCTCCCAGGAGCAGGGGCGAGGTGTGGAGCCGCAGCTCGTCGATCAGCCCCGCCGACAGGTATTGCTGGACCGTCTTGGCCCCGCCGGCGATGGCCACGTCCTTGCTGCCGGCGGCCTCCCGGGCCTGGGCCAGCGCGGACTCGATGCCGTCGGTCACGAAGTGGAACGTGGTGCCGCCCTGCATCTCCACAGGCTCGCGGGGATAATGCGTGAGAACGAAGACGGGTGCGTGATAAGGCGGCTCCTCACCCCACCATCCCCGCCAGTCCTTATCCCATGCTCCGGGGCCGGGACCCGCGAACATGTTCCGACCCATGATGTAGGCGCCGGCGGCGAGGATGCCTTCCAGCTCGGCCGCATTGTTTTCGGCGTCCTCGAACATCCACCGGTGCAGGAGCTCGCCGTTCTCGCCCAGCGGCTCCGTCATGCTTTGGTTCGGGCCGGCGAGGAACCCGTCGA
The DNA here is from genome assembly GCA_963741285.1 of uncultured Actinomycetota bacterium. Taxonomy (GTDB): domain Bacteria; phylum Actinomycetota; class Actinomycetes; order Actinomycetales; family Micrococcaceae; genus Arthrobacter. Next base: position 52,077 of record CAVUHH010000020.1, on the reverse strand, counting down.
GGGAGATGGTCAGATCGCACGTGACTCGGCTCATGCGCCCATCCTGCCACCGCCCGGTGGGGCCTGGGTAGGGGCCGGACGCTCGATGGTGACCGTGCCGGCGTCGCCGTCCACCCGGATCTGCTGGCCGCTGGTGAGCCGCTGCGTGGCCACCCCGGTGCCGAGGACGGCCGGGATGCCGTACTCGCGGGCCACGATGGAGCTGTGGCTCAACGGGCCGCCGACGTCGGTCACCACGGCGGAGGCCATGGCGAACAGCGAGGTCCATGCGGGAGTGGTGATGCGGGCCACCAGGACCTCGCCGGGCTCCATCAGCGCGAAATCCTGCGGCCCGCCGCAGGACGCGGGCGGGAGCGCTGACCTTGCCCGCAGCTGGCCCCGATGCCCTTGATGATGTCGCCGGACTGGTGCTGTGAGCCTGCCGGCATCATGGACCCGAAGGCCTTTTCCATCCACCGGCTCTCCGGGAGCATCTGCGGGGCAGCGGCCTTCACCTGGCCCCGCCACAGCATCCTGCGCTCCTCGACGGCGGCGGCGCGGACGGGCCGGTCGGCCCCGGTGATGGCAACGGCCGCGGCGCCCGGCGCTCCGCCGCTCCTGCCTCCTGCCGCCGCGCCTCCCGGCGCGGCGAGGCCGAACTCGACGGCGCTGCGCAGCTCCTGGTGCCGCAGCCAGAACACATCGTCCGGCGACGCGATGACGGCGGAGGCAACCAGCCGCCGTCCGAGCTCGTGCAGCATCCGCCGCAGCAGCGGCCAGGCCAGTCCGACGTCGGCCAGCGCGTCCTCGCGGATCGGCGCCGTGGTCTGGGCCCACCGGAGCAGCCGCAGGAACGCGGCCCGCCGGCGCGGCCCGAGCCGGCCGGCCATCTGGCCGGTCAGGGTGCTCCCGGCGTTCGGCCGAGAGCCGCTGCCGCTCATGCGGGTCCGTGCCCTGCCCCCGCAGGTAGAACTTCACCGTCTCCAGCAGGGCGGACGGATCGTCGGCCGGCACCGGGCTGGCGAAATCCAGGTTGTAGACCGCGTGGCCGAACCGGTCCAGATGCTCCTGGAAGCGCTCATGCCATGGCTGCCAGAACGCAGGCTCCACCCCGGCGGGCGGGGAACCGGTGCGCTGGGACTCGGCCAGCGCCGTCGTCGGTTCATTGAGGATGGCGGAGGCCAGCCCGGGAACGTCCGCGCACCCAGCCGGCGAGGCCGTACAGGGACTTCTCCGCCCGGATGGGTTCGCTGTCGTAGCCGAGGAGGAACGTCTGGGCGGGCGGATCGCCGTCGCGCCGGACCAGCTTGTCATAAAACGCGCCGAAGGAGATTTCGCTGGTGGCCGCGAGCGGAATGATGGACTGCACGGCCGTGTAGTACACGGTGCCGGCATCCAGCAGCGCCTGCACACCGGCCAGCAGTTCCGCACCGGAGAGCTCCGTGACGGGCTTCGCCGGACCAGTCCTTGATCACCCGTTCGTAGCGGGGGTGCGAATAGTCGCGCCAGCCGGCCACCCCCATGTGTGCCTTGCCGCGGGCCAGCGCGCCCACCGCCGTCAGCGCCTTGCCCATCATCCGCCACATGCCCGAGCTGCGGTAGTAGTAATAGGCGTAGCCGTTGATGGTGGGCAGCCCCACGTCGCCTTCGCGGATGACGTTTGTCCCCACCGCCTCGGACATCAGGGCTTTCAGCGACCGGGCCACCGAGCCGTCAATGAGGTCGGCGAACAGCGGCGAGAGCGGGTCGGGCAGCTGCTCCACGATGCTCGCCCGGAAGTAGAGCCCCTTCGGATACGGCATGGGCCAGGTCTCCGGGGTGTCGGCCGCCGGTTCGGGCAGCGCCGTGATGGGCCGGGACTGCACCAGGAAGAACTCGCCACCGGCCCGTGCCCACTCGATGTCCTGCGGCGCCCCGAAATGGTCCGCAATCCGGGTCCCGTAGCCGGCCAGTTCGGCTGCCGCCCGGTCGTCAAGAACGGGCGCACGACGGCGGGCTGCCGCCACCGGCTGCTCCCGGGTGCCGTTCTCCGCGTAGACCGTCATGACGTCCTTGTCCGCCGTCCGCCGCGACACCACGGAGCCCGTTCCGGCGTCGACCGTCACGTCATCGGTGGTGACCGATCCGCTGACCACCGATTCGCCCAGTCCCCACGCGGCGCTGATCACCGTCTGGTCGCGGCGGCCGTTGGCCGGGTTGGCGGTGAACATGACCCCGGCGGCCTCGGCCTCGACCATCCGCTGGACCACAACGGCGAGGCGAACCTCGTCCGGACGGATGCCTTCGCGGGCCCGGTAGGCCATGGCCCGCGCCGTCCACAGTGAAGCCCAGCAGTTGATCACCGCGGCGGACAGCGCGTCCATCCCGCGGACGTTCAGGTAGGTTTCCTGCTGGCCGGCGAAGCTGGCCGAGGCAAGGTCTTCGGCCGTGGCGGACGAGCGCACGGCCACGGCGGTGTCGGTGTCGCCGTCGCCGAGGCGCCCGTAGGCGGCGCCGAGACCGGCGGCGACCTCGGCCGGCATAGCGCCGGTCTTGAACAGGGTGCGGATCCGCCCCGAGGCATTCTCGTACTCCTGCGGCGGCGCACCCGGGGGCAGGGCGGCGAGTTCCTGGATGCCCGCCTCGATCCGGTTGGCCTCGACAAAATGCGAGTAGGCGGCGGTGGTCAGCACAAACCCCGGCGGGACCGGCAGCCCGGCCTGGAGGAGGCCGCCCAGTCCCACGGCCTTGCCGCCCGCCACGGCGACGTCGCCCCGTCCCACATCGGCCAAATCGTTGATATAGGTCATGACCGCGCATCCTTGCTGCCCGGGTTGCGGGCGCCTGGAGGGAACCTGATGCTCAACATACTGGCACTGCCGCGGACAGGAGGCCATAGACTCGGGGGCATGTCAGCTCATGGGGGGATGCCGGCTCGGCGCGGAAGTGTCCTGCTGGTTGCGGCGGCGCTCGCCGTGGCGCTTGCGGGGTGTGAATACAGCGGCCCGGAGGAGAGCCCGGCCCAACCGACCTCGGCGGCAACACCGGAGCCGAGGTCCTTCGAGGAAAACGTCGACGACGTCGTGCGTATGCTCGGCGCCCCGGCGTCGGATCCAGGCATGCCGTCGGAGGCGGAGCCTGTGGGGAAACTTTCCATTGTTCTGGCGCCCGGGGACTATCTGGTTACGGGCGCGTGTGCCGGGGTTTACGGGGCCAAGCTGACCATGGTGAAGGCTGACGGCGTACCCGAGGCGGCCAGTTTTGAGTGCGACTCCACGCTGGAACGGTTCGTCAGGCACGCCGGTGGGCCCATCACCATCAGTGCGGTCCCGCCCACGGGCAGGCCGTCCGCAACAGGGGTCAAGGTCCAGCCCAACACGGACCCGCGCGCCTCGGAGCTGGCGGACTTCGGCGAGTGGTCATCGAAGCAGTTGCTACCGCATTTGCCCGGCGAGGTGAGTGGTTCCGGGAGCACAAACACCACCACCACAGGAACGCTGATGGCGGAGCCCGGCCGGTACGATCTCCGGTTTGTCTGCGAAGGACCATCAAAGGCCGAACTGTCGGTGTCCACCGCGGCAGGTGCTGAAGCACTCGCCCCCGTGCAGGTCCCGTGCAACGGACGGGTGTTCAGGGCGCGGGTCCTGCTGCGCACTGACGGGAGCAGACCTGAGAATGAGCCCGGCCGGCAGCCGGGACGCCCGCTACGCCTACAAGCTGATCCCCACCGGGCCCGTGTCTTAGGATTCACGGTGCCCGCGCTTCACATATTGTCTAGTGGTGGGAACGAAACAGACAGCCGAGTTGGAAGGGCAGACCTCCATCAACGAGCTGCTCGACGAGCCGATCGGCGCTACCCACATTCAGCTCGTCTTACCCATCCTCGTCCAGCTCCCCACCGGGGAATTCCGCCGCGTGTCCTGAGCGGCGGTGTCACTCCCGTCCGAAATGGGCAAAATAACTTCCCGTGGCATGTAACCGTGGGGGCCGGGCCGGAAACTATACAAGTATCCTGCAGGTCCGGGTTCTAAATTTCAGGGGGAAAATCGTGCTTTCAGAGCGCGAATTGGTGTTCATCGCCATTCATAAAGACAGCTATCCATCCGTTTTCAAATTCGTCCGCCGACGCGTGGAATCGGCGGACGTTGCGGAGGAGATCGCAGCTGACGTCTACCGCGTGGCGTGGCAAAAATGGGCTGACGACTCACATCCGGACCTCGCGTACTTGTTGACAGTCGCGCGAAACCTGGTGGGGAATGCCTACCGAAGCCGCGACAGGCGGCAGGCGCTTCAGGAGAAACTGCGGACGACGGCGGTACAGCGGTTCGGTGATGAGTCCGAAAACGTCGCGGTACAGGATGCCATGATGCGGTTGCGTGAAAAGGACCGCGACATTTTGCAGCTGTCCTACTGGGACGGTTTGAGTACTGCCGACATCGCGGGCGTGCTGCAGTGCAGCGAATCTGCCGCCAAGGTCCGCCTTCACCGCGCCCGTACGGCGTTCCGGAAACAGATGCCTGCGGGTGCCGAATCCACTACACACAAGATGGGGGTCTGACGAACATGGATCCGATCAAGAACCAGATTGCAGCGATAGACCCGCTGGCCATGGATGATGCCGCGGAGCCAAACGGCGAGGAAGCCCTGCACAGGATCCTGTCCGGCACCACGGTGTTCAGCGACAGCCGTCCGATTGCGGGTGTGACGTCCCTGGACAACCGCAGGCGCCGCAGGGCCAAGATCGCCGGTGGGCTGCTGCTGGGCGCCGCGGCAGTGACCGCGGGCGTCCTCGTTGGGGCCAACTTCGGGTCGGTGAACTCCGCCCCGGCGCCGGCTGTCACGGGTACTACCGAAGCGGCGCCCACGCCCTCCGCGACGCCGTCGGCCACCCCATCGGCATCGGTGAGCACAGCAAACCCCACCCCCGCGCCAACCGTCCCTGCTGCAGCACCAACAACACCGCCCACGCAGCCAGCGGCCGCAAACCTGCAAACGTTCACGTTCCCGGACGGCCATATCTCCTTCCAGTACCCCACTGGCTGGAGTGTGAGGACGGAGCAGGGGCCGTTCATTTCGGAGGAAACGAAGGCCGCATCCCAGGGGGCCCACATCCTGGACAGCACCGGTGCTGAGGTTGCCTTTGTGAGCAGCGGCTTCTACGGCGACGGCACTGGTGGACCCGTGACGAGGACTGTCTATGACCGTGCCGCAGTCCCCGGGCTCACCAACGCGTCCGGCAATTCCGTGGAGTTCGGGTTTGCCGCGAACCAGGCCACATACGTTCCGTATGGAGCGCCTGCTAACAGCACCCCCGTGCTGGATCCGCCGCAGTACTTCATGGACGTGCGGCTGTCCTCGGAACTCCAATCCGGGGAGACAGGTTCGGGAACCAACCAGATAAAGATGCCCAACGGACACATGAGCGCCTACGTGGTGTTCGACATCGACAAGCAGCCGATTTTCGCCACTCCTGAGGCGGCAAAGGCATGGATGGGCAGCGCGCAGTACGCCCAGCTGAAGGCCCTGCTGTTGAGCCTGAGCTACCAGTAGCCAGAACCCGCTCAGCCCGTAGCCGGATCCAATGGAACCCTGGCTGCGGGCTGAGCCGGGCCAGGGATTCAGAGGGCTGAGGGCGGGGCGACGCGGGCCGGACGGACGGGGCGGGTCGTCGGGGAGTGCCCTTGGGCACGCCGGTAGATGAAGTATTCGGCCACCGCCAGGCTGAGGACCCACGACGCCCCGATCAGCAGCCCCCGGCTCAGCTCGGTCACCGGTCCCACCAGGACGATCCAGGGAATGGTCACCACAACGATGGTTCCCTGGGCAATACCGATGGCGTACGCCCGTGACATCCATTCACTGTGCCGGACGTAGTTCCGGCGCCGCACCGCGATGAACCCCAGGATGATGAACGCCACCATGGCGGACCCAAAGACCAGCCGCAGGGCGAGGAGAAGCGGGCCGTCCAGGGGAGGGAGGTCGTAGAAGACGGCCATCCACAAGCCGGACAGGGCGGCCAGCAGTCCGGTCGGCGCAAGGATGCGGCCGGCAATCTTGTGCCAGCTTGCCCTGCCGCCCTTGCCCCGGCGGAGTGAGGGAACGAACTGGAACGCCCCCAGCACCAGGTACACGGTGACCGTGGGGATGTGGATCAGTACAGGGACCGGCGAATCGAAGAACCGCGCATTCTCCGGCGTGATCTGGCCCCCCGACAGATCGGTCAGACGTACGGCACCGGCGATGATCGGGACGAGGCTGAGGAAGATCAGGGCCGCGGGCACCAGCCACCGGAACCGGGGGTTTTGACGGGAACGGGGAATGGTTGCAGATGTCATGAGTTCGCTTCTCTGGGCAGTGCGCTCAAGGTACCGCAGGCAGTAGGAATATGCGATAGGCAAAAGAAGGGCCCGTCCAAGGACGGGCCCTCTGTGCGGCCTACGTGAGATCGTCTGCGGTGGCGGCAAGTTTCCGCAGTTCCTGGACATGGGCCTTGAATGCGGCCTGGCCGGCCGGGGTCAGCGACAGCCAGGTGCGCGTCCGGCCATTCACTGAGCCTTTGCGGACCCCCACAAAGCCGGCCTGGTCCAAAACCTTGACGTGCTTGCTCAGCACCGAATCGCTCAGGCCCAGTGCGTCCCGGAGCACCCCAAACTCGGCCTCGCCCACCTCGGCCAGGATGGAGCAGACGCGCAGCCGCGTGGGGACATGGATGATCTCGCTGAAGCCCTCCGTCATCAGAGACCGTTCCGCACCGCTCGCTCCAGCCGGGCATCCATGGCCGGCCCGGACACCAGAGTCAGGACCAGGGCCAGTGCCGCGGCGCCTACAACGAGCCAGGCGGAGGCAAACATCGAATACAGTGCCAGGGCCGAGATGGTGATCATCGCGAAGGAAGCCAGGTACACCAAGCCCAGCCCGCGGCTTCCGCGATGCGTGTAGACATCCATGACCACCCGGCGTCGTGATGACTGAAGCAGCGGCAGGAGGCAGAAGATGATGCACGATGCGGCGAGCACACCCATTCCCCAGCCGTTCTCCTTGGAGAAGGCCAGCCCGATGATGAACAGCGCCATTCCCGAAACCTTGCACAGGGTAGAGCCACTTCGGCGACCTCACATAGGGCGCCAGGGCCTTCTTTGATTCAGCGATCGAGTCGAGAGCCTGCCGGGCTTCTCGCGCGGACGGCCGCGGACTGTGGTCATGTGTCATGGGCTCCAACCTAGACTTTCCGCAACGGAAAGACAAGCCTTTCCGTTGCGGAAAATCTTGCGGAGGGGCGGCGAGGTTCGCCTCCGCCGTTAATCACGACGCCGGCACCTCGTGCCCACAGCTTTGGCTCCTCAGCGGTAGGATCGGAGCATTGCCGCAGGTCGGCCACAGTTTTGGGGGAAACACCGTGAGAATCATGCCGTTGCGCCGCGCTGCCGGCGTTGCAGTGATTGCCGGGGCAGTGATGCTGTTGGCACCCGCTCCCGCCCATGCAGAGTTTGTCTGCTGGATGTCCGACGGCGTCCGGTACTGCTACGACGACCAGGATGGAAAGGTGCCGCCGGAGCCCGAGCCGGCCCCGGTGGAGGAGCCGCCTTTCGTTCCGGCTCCGTTGCCGGCACCCGTGGTTCAGCCCCCGGCACGGCCGGTTCCTGCGCCGGCCGGTCCTGTACCCGCGCCAGCGCCGGTCTCCGCCACTCCGGTCACGGTCCTTCCGCAGCAGAACGGTTACATTCCGCCTGCGAACGCACCCGCGCCCGCTGCCGAAGGACCGGCAGCGCCCGCTCCGGCAGCGCCGCGGCCCAGCGCGACGAAGCCCGCAGTGCCTGCCGCTGCAAAAACGGTGGACACGGCTGCGGTACCCACCACTGCGGCCAGTCCGACGGCGGCAGGCTCGCCGCCGACGTCGGCATCCGTGGTTGCCGCGGCAGCCAGCGAACCGGCGTCCGATAACGATGCTTTTCCCGTACTGGCGATCGCCGTGGCAGGCGGTGGCGTGCTTGCGGCAGCGGCCGTGGCGTTGTCTATGGCACCCGTCCGGTCGAGGCTGGGGACGCACCTGGACAGAGACCGCGACGGAATCGGGTGCGATAAGTAAGTGGATCGTAAGTGCGGTCGGCTAGCTGCCGTGCTTCAAGTGCGCCCAGAGGCGGTCGCGCGAGGGTCCGGTAACGAGGGCAGCGTCAAAGGTGCCATCCCGATCGAAGCGGGAGTAAGTGGTGAAGCGACCGGTGAGCAATTCCTCCACGGCAAACCAATCGGGACCGTAGTCCTCGTCGACATCCTCGTGCTTCCCATCGGCCCAATGCACCTGGTTCCACATACATTCGAGCTTGGTCCAGAAGATGGGGAATGAGCGCATGGGGGAAACCGAGGTTGTCACCCACCCTTTGGTCTCGCCGTTCAACGACAGCTGCCACACGGCATCACGAAACGGATCCAGACGCGGATCCTTCGGCCAATCCTTTTCGTCGAACCACGTGTCGAACCACTTGCCGAACCATCCCATCGCTTAGTTGTAGCAGCCCGGGTATTCGAGTGTGGAGTTCAGCGCTTCGTGGCGGCGTTTTGTGATCGCTTGGTGTCGCTCGGCGACCGCCCTCAGACGGGACCCTCTGAGCCACCGGCGATATTCTGGTGGGAAGAAGGTTTGGTCTCACCGTTCTAGCTGTTCAGGCTCAAAGGAGATGCATAGATGGTTGAACGTCAGACGCTGACTGTTCCCGACCTTGTTGGGCAGCCTGTGCATATTGCACAAGAGATGGCGGCGAACATTGGGTTTGGTCTCGCAGCCGGGGACCCTGACGGGCCGGGGCTCCGTTCGCGTACGTGGCCAGGGCTGTTCTGGGTGACCTCCCAGGATCCTTCCGCAGGGTCGGTCCTTGAGTGGGGGAGCCAAATTAGGATTACTTTCGTTCAGGACGGTCAAGCCCGAAGCGACGTGCCGGAGCAGACGGGCGGGCCGACCCCCTCACTTAAGAGTCATGCGGAGGCTGAGAAGGACGAGTGAGAGCAGTTCGAGAGAACTTGTCAGTGGGGCTGATTCCATCGAATCAGCCCCACCTGACTGGCCTATTCACCCAACCTCGAAGGGGCAATCTACGCCTAGGCGCGCAGTGTGTCTGTGGGCTCCATTGTGTATTTGGTCGGACGCTCTGCAGTGCTGTTCTCCCAAAGCGGCCACCGGTGGCCGTAATCAGGAATCAGGCGATGACTCGACGGGCGAATTTCTCTGACATCACCGGATCCTAACCTTCCAGGACTTCCCTCAGCAGAGAGCTTGGCTTCCCGTATGCCGGCTAGCTCGCTTGGTCGCGGAGCGAATTGGATGTTTCTCTGCGCCCAATTAGGAACCACAGAACCGAGCCAAGTACCGGTACCGCAAGAACGATGAGGGCCCAAACGACAAGGGCGCCACTGGTATGAGTCCTATTGCGGGCAATGCTCACGAGCGCTGCGATGAACAGGATTGCGTTCAGGATCAGCAGAAATCCCATGATGCCCCAGGACGGCACCAGTGGATTTACTTCCGAGGTTGCGAGCGCCAGTTTCATTTTTCCCCCAAAGACAGTGCGGCTACTGATGCTCAACCATATCGCCAGCCTTCCGCGGGTGAGGGCTAGTGTCGGGATGCCCGTATGCCCTGCCCGACGTGTCGCCCGGCGAAGGTCCCCCAACTGGAGCAATACGGACCAAGGGTCTCACACCCTAGGCTTTGGAGGCGCAGCGGTTTCGATACACCAAATTAGAGGTAACCCGTTACCGCGTTTTGCGCGGCGCGGGAAGGGCAAGCCACCGCACCACAGGGCAGTCCGTAGGATTGGCCAATGAGTGGCGAGCCAAACACCTTGGAAGTTGTGCGGGACGAAGTCAGTTCCGCGATTGCAGAAGTACGCGCCGTTGCTCGATCAGAGCATGATGAGCAGCGGAACAGGACTGCCGACTGGCTCGATGAACAGTTTGTCGATGTCACGGATGGTCGCGGCCTTCGAGAGGCCGCCGCCAACGCCCTCAATTTATATGGCGGGGGCAGGGTCCTTCTCCGACGGCGGGACCGCCGAGTCTCATCACGCGGTCACCCAGCTGGCGGTTGCCCTGCGGCGTGCCCGCTCCTGGTTCCCACCTAACTCCTGACTCCCCCCACTAGAGCGGCCGGCCGTAGGGGTAATCTACCCATGTTCCGATGCCCTCCGTCGGACAGGCATCGATAGCGCCCTCTCGCGTAGACCAATAGTCTGCGGGGAAGCGGGCTCCCTGGAGAACCGAACTCAAGTCGACGCCCTGCTCTTCGTGCCCGTCCGAAAACAACGCGTCATAGCGGATCCTGCGATAGCGCGTCTTCAACCACCGACGCCTCCTCCAAGAGGCAGCGGCCCGGACGGCAATAGGCATTTCTGAACTCATAGGTACATCATCGCTTGCTTGCCCATGGATCCGGCACCCGGTTAGCGCGCCGAGCCGCCGTCCGAGGAGCGGCGCAGAGGTGTGTACCAGGATCCGGCAGGAACGTCACGATCGCCTGGGAACACAGCGCCACGAGATCGTTAAGTGGCCCGAAGCCTACGCTGATCCGACGTCGGGCACTCAGCGCGTGGTCTCGTATCTGGTCAGGACCACACCGCCGGGAAACGTCCGGGTCTCCACCAGGCTCAGGTTCACCCAGTTGTCCAGGGCTGTGAAGAACGGCGTGCCTCCGCCCACCAGGACCGGGTGGGTGACGATCACGTACTCGTCGATCAGCCCGGCCCGCATGGCCGCCGCGGCGAGTGTGGCACCGCCGATGTCCATGGAGCCGCCGTCGTCGTCCTTGAGCCGGGTGATCTCGGTGACCGCGTCGCCGGTGACGAGTCTGGCGTTCCAGTCGACCGTGCTGGTCGTAGAGGAGAACACCACTTTCGGCATGTCCCGCCAGCGGTGGGCGAACTCGATCTGCGCCGGTGTGGCGCCAGGCTGCTGGTCGGCGGTCGGCCAGTGGGAGCTCATCGTCTCCCACAGTTTGCGCCCGTACAGCGCCAGGTCCGTCGCCCCCACCCGGTCGGACCACCATTGGAACAGCTCGTCGCTCGGCAGGCTCCAGCCGATGTCGTCGCCGGGTGCGGCGATGTAGCCGTCCACGCTCAGGTTCATGGCGAAGGTCAGTTTGCGCATGGCGTCAGTCTCCCGTGAGTCGGTATTCGTTGTACAGACCAGCGGTTGCCGGAGGTAGACTCGGCCTCATGCTTTCTACGCGCCGATTTACTTGCCCCCGACCGGTTTCCGGTCGCGAGGGCTTACTGGCGCGCGCCTAGGTCCTGGCGCCGGATCTGAGTCGGGGGAGGAAACCACCACTCACATCCGAACCCAAGGACCACCATGCCCAATTACCTCAGCCCCAATGAACTCCATGACGCCCTGAGCATCCGGGACCTGTCAGATCCCCGCAGCGGGCCCCATGCAATGCAGGCGCTCCTGCAAAGCGTCACCAATGCGCTCCGCGACCGCTGGGATGTGCCGGAACGGATCATCCGCCACGGCCCCCTGGTCAGCGTGGTCGACAACTATGACCACCTCGGCTTCAGGGCATCAGACGTGACCCGGGATCAAAGATACTCCCGCTATGTCAGCCCAACGGTCATGCTGCGCAGTCACACCTCCGCCTCCATCCCGTCGCTGCTCCGAGCCCTGGACCCCGGGGAATCCTCGGACGAGCTCTGGGCCATCCCGGGCCTGGTCTACCGGCGCGATTCCATCGACCGCACCCATGTGGGAACGCCGCACCAGCTAGACCTGTGGCGCGTCAGCTCGCGGGCAAACCTCGACAGAGGCCACCTCCAAGACATGATCGCGGCTCTGGTACAAGCTGTGCTTCCCGGTGCCCAGTGGCGGGCAGTCCCTGCCGTCCACCCCTACACCGAGCAAGGCCTGCAGGTCGATGTCCTCATGGACGGGGAATGGCTCGAACTCGCCGAATGCGGCCTCATGGCCCAGCACCTGTTCTCACAAGCTGGCCTGGATCCCACCAAGTGGTCCGGACTCGCCCTTGGGATGGGCTTGGACCGCGCCCTGATGCTGCGCAAAGGCATCCCCGACATCCGGCTTCTCCGGTCCGCAGACGCGCGCATCGGACAGCAGATGATGGACCTGGCGCCGTGGCAGCCGGTCTCCCAAATGCCACCCATCCGACGTGACATATCGATCGTCGTTCCCACGGACATGGATGCGGAAGTGTTAGGGGATCGAGTCCGCGCAGCACTGAACGGGCAAGCAGACGACCTGGAAAGCGTTGAGCTGGTGGCGCTCACTCCCCATGCGGAACTTCCGGTGTCGGCACAGGAGCGGCTCAAGATTCGTGAAGGACAGGCCAACGCGCTGGTACGGCTCGTGCTGCGCCCTCTCACCAGGACGATGACAGATCGTCAGGCCAACCAGATCCGCGACGATGTCTACCTAGCCCTGCACGAAGGGCCGGTAAAGGAGCTCATCGCCAGATAGAGATCTTTTGTCAGGTGCCGGCAGCACGTGCTCGTGCTGCCGGCACCACGCAAGGGTGCGGCAAATCGAGTACAACAACCTGCCCCGCTCCGAATTCGGATTCCCAGGGCCGTTGCGCGACAGGCTCATTTCCGCGATTCTCGACGGGAGTAAGACTTCCACCACGTCAATGGCAGTGGAGTACCTCGTGGAGGACGAGCCGTTCCCGGAGGCTGGCACCCGGCAGGTTGTGGTCGACTCCGCCGGGAAGGGATGCGAGGCTTCACGCGGTCCGCATTCACGGTGGAAGACGACACCCTAGTGGTTCTGGAACGGTTCCGCCTGGTCAGAACCGCCCGGGATGATCAGGGCCAACCGCTCCATTGATCCTGATTGTGATTGGTGGGCGGCGGGTTCTTGTACTCCCGGCCCCGCTGGGACTGCCGCTCGCCCTGGTGACGCGGAGGCCTGGTGCGCCGGTGCCGCCGCTGCCAGATTGAGTTCAGGACAAACACAATCGCCATAAGCACCAGCACGCAGCCAAGACCCACGAGGGTTGCAACACCCTGGTCCATCAGCTGCGCTCCACAGCGATCGTGGTGGGACGGTGGGGAGGTTCCTGACCTAATTCAAGAAGACCGATGTCCACGTTCCCTGTCCCGGGCTTAGGAGAGTTGCGCAGCTTGCGCAGTCGGGTGGCTCGGTACTCGTCCCGGGCAAGGAAGAAGGCGTAGGGCGTAAAGAACCCGGAGAGGCCAATGGGCCACAACGCACCCCACTCGGGTGAGTCCCCATCCCAGAGGGGGCGAAGGAACAGCCAGAGACACGTCACGAAGACGGACGCGGAGAAGACCATCAGGATCCCCATGCCCCACCAGGTGCTGACCTGGGCCTGGCCACGTCCAGGACTGAAGCCGATCTCGTCAGCAGGGTAGCTGTGCAACTCCCCGGTGCTGGTCTTGCGGAGGACACGCTTCCCGCCGGCTGCGATTGCCCTCTTATGTTCGGCGTACACGGTGTCGTTGCGCTTCTCACGCTCTCGGTCATAGACCATAATGCTTTTCCTCTGACGTGACGTTGGGGTGCTCGGCAGGATTCAGACTTCGGTGCATGCACCCACTGGCACGGACGGGTGGCCGAACAGGACGAAATGCGTTCCGTCATCCTCCATCACGGCCACATAGCTTGGGCCGAAGATTGCAACAGCGGCCTCGCAGATGGCGATCGCGGTCCTGGCAGGTTCGCTGCCGTCGGCACCCCGCGGGTCAACAATACTGGTCTCGATCTTCATCCTGCCTGGTTCGGTGGCCGTTGCGGACTTGATCTTGCCCACCCAGGCAGCGCCGGCCTTCGCAGTTTTGAAGTCCGCGGTCTTGTCGGCATCACTTGTGGCTGCGGGCAGCGACGCCGGGGCCGCCGCAGTCTGGCTGGGTGCCGTCGTCCCAGCCGGGGCAGCAGGGGCAGGCTCCGCCGGAGATGACGACCGCGCAGCCGGCGAGCAGCAGGGCGGCAGCAACCGCGGTGGCTGGAATAGCTTTGTTCACGGCAGTCCAATGCTCGGCGGCACGCCTGGTGGCGGCGCGCCCCCAAGCCGCATGCGGCCGGGCGGAGGCGTGAACCACCGGCCGTGCCGCACACATAGCCCTCACCCTAACGAAGAACGTGGCAAAAGGCCCTGCCACGTTGGCCTCAGCCCAGGGAACGCAGGAACGCCGCCGCGTCGTCAGCCACCCGCTCCGGGACCTCCCACAGCACCATGTGCGCCACGTCGGGGTAGACCTTCAGCACGGACCCGGGGATCCGGGCGGCCAAGGTTTCCTGGTCACTGCGGGGCAGCAGGCTGTCGTGGGCACCCCACAGGATCAGCGTGGGCGCCTGGACTGTGCCCGATTCCGTGGGCGGGGTGGCTTCGCAGAGCCCATTCAGGATGGCTTTCCAGGCGTGGGCGGGCATCCTGAGACCGTCGCGCACGCGGTCCTCGAGGAACCACTGCGGAACGTCGTGCAGCAGGGGAAACCAGGACAGCGAATCCCGGACCCAGCCCTCGTCGAGGGGATCCGTGAGCCGGTCCACGTCGTCGGCGAAGGCGCGCCGGCCGCGGAGGCTCAGGGGAGCGCCCACCAGCACCAGCGCCGCAACTTTTTCAGGACGGACGACGGCGAGCTGCTGGGCTACGTAGCCGCCGCTGGAGGAGCCGACGACGGCGGCGCTCGCCACGTTCAGGGCGTCCAGGATCGCGGCGGCGTCGTCCGCCTGTTCCGCCAGGGAGTAGCCGTCCTCCGGTTTGTCTGCCCCGCCCTGCCCCCGCAGGTCCGGAGCGTAAATTCTGTAACCGGTCAGCAGAGGAATGAGGCGGTCAAAACTCCGCCGGGATTCGCCCCACGGATGCAGCAGCAGGACGGGCTCCGCGTTGGATTTGCCATGGACAAGGCACGGCACCCTGATGCCGGTGCGGAGCGTGAGGTGGCGGACGTCGGAGCCCATGGATTCAGGCTACGCCGGGTTAGCCGGAGCCTGAACGGGGGCCGGAGCTGAACGGGCCACTGGCGGGCGGGACCCCGTCCACAGCGTCGCGAGCAGCCACACTGTCCGCGGGATCGGCCAGACGATGGCCAGGGCGAGGATCGGCACCAGCGAAATGCCGACGTCGGGAAACTGGCGGACGATGACGGACAGGTGCGTGTCGAACCGGGCCGGGGCGTAGACGAGGCACAGCCAGAGGGCGAACCCGTCGAGGGCGAGTGCCGCGGCGCCCCACGCCAACGGAACCCAACGCGTCCGGAAGGCTGCACGCCGCCGGAGCAGGAACCGCAGCGACAGCCACAGGCTCAACACTTCTACAAGCAGCAGCCCCAGGGCCACCGCCCAGCTGTAGCGCTGCAGCCAGTCCTCGAACACCACCGCGGGCACGGGGGAGTGCCCGTGGAGGATCCGCAGGAGGTTGGTGTCGATGGACTTGAGCCGCGACGGCGCGGCGGTGTCGTTGCCGTTGATGACCAGGGCGACGCCGAGGCCGGACTCCGGAACCGCCGCCAGGTAGGTGTGGCTGTTGCCCCATTCGCCCTGATGTTCCAGCGAGCAGCGGCAGGTCCGCCTCCGGAACCGGCGGCGCCGCGGGATCGGCGGACTCCACGAGCGGCCGGGTGAACCACCCCATGGCGTACCCCTTGGACCCGTCCACCTGCACGCGGGGCTCGAACATCGCCGCCACGCTCCCGGGCTGGAGGATCCGCGCATCGCCGTACCGCCCGCCGTCGAGCAGTGCGATCAGCTGGTGGCCGAGGTCCTCGGCGGAGGCGTACAGGGTGGACGACGGCATTCCGGTGGTGGGTGCGGGCACGTCGGTCTGGCGCCAGAACGAGCCGAACCACAGGGAGTGGCCGGCGGCCGCATTGTCCGCGCGGGCGGCGGCCCGGGTCGGGTGGCTGTGGGCCATCTCCAGGGGGCCGAAGACATGCTGCTTGAGGTAGTCGCCGAACGGCTGGCCGGAGACCGTCTGCACCAGCAGGCCCAGGATGTTGAAGTTGGCGCTGGCGTAGTGGAAGGCCGCGCCCGGTTCGCCGGCGAGCGGGGCATCTGCCAGGGCGCGGACCCCTTCCTCGAGGGCCTCCGGGCCCTGTGCGTCGGAGGCTTCGAAGGCGGTGTCCTTGGACGCCATGCCGCTGGCCTGGTGGAGCAGGTGCCGGACCGTGATGGCGGACGAGCGGCCGTCGTCCAGCGTGAACCAGGGCAGGTAGGTCTGCACCGGCTCATCCAGCCGCAGCCGGCCGGCCTCCACCTGCTGCATCACGGCGATGGCCGTAATGGACTTGCTGGTGGAGGCCAGCAGCACCGGCGTCTGCGCGGTCATGGGCCGCCCGGAATCATCCGCCCGGCCAAAGGCGGCGGAATGCACCTGGACCCCGTCCCGGACGACGGCGACGGCGGCACCCGGGATCCCGACGTCGTCAATCTGCTCCCGCAGGAAGGCATCCACGGCCCGGTAGGTCTGCCCGGAATCCGCGGATCCGCGGGCGGCGGGCCGGGTGCGTCCGGTGCCGGGGTGGCGGTGCCGCCGAGGATCCCTACTGCCAGGAAGCACACGAGGAGGCAGCGCGCTGACCAGGAAATAGCTCGCATGCCCGCACCTGCACTTCGGCTGACCGTCCCTTCACGGTAGGGCCACGGCGCGCGGAAAACAACGGACGCTTAGGGGCTGACCACCCGCCCGTTCTGGATCAAGACGTCCAGGTGGTCGGCAATGTCGGCCAGCACGGCGATATCGGCAAGCGGGTCAGCGGACAGCACCAGCATGTCTGCGTCGGCGCCCGGTGCCACGACGCCGATCTGGCCTTCGCGCCCCAGGAGCTGCGCCGCCGTCGTGGTTGCCGAGCGGATGGCGGCGATGGCCGGCTGGACCTTCCCCAGAAGCCGGAACTGTTCGTTCTGGTGGCGGTGCATGCCGCCCAGGAGGTCGGTTCCGAAGGCCATCTTGACGCCGGCTTCGTGCGCGCGGGCGATGGCTTCGAGGCCGCTGCTGAGCACCGAGTCCACCTTGGCCCACATTTCTTCGGTGAGGCCGAAGCTCCTGCCCTCCTCCTTGAGCGCCCAATAGGTGACCAGGGTGGGGACCAGGAAGGCGTCCTTTTCGAGGAACAGGCGGAGGCTCTCGTCGTCGAGCAGGTTGCCGTGCTCGATGGAACGGACGCCGGCCTCAAGGGCACGGTTGATGGCACGCGCGGTGTAGGCGTGGGCCGCGACGTAGCGGTTGGCGGCCTCGGCCTCCTCCACGGCCGCCCGCATCTCCTCCATCGAGTACTGGGTGGAGTCGATGCGGTCCGTGGGCGAGGAAACTCCGCCGGAGGCCATGATCTTGATGTGGTGGGCGCCTTTGCGCAGTTCATCCCGCGCGGCGGCCCGGACGGCGTCCACCCCGTCAGCCACGCGGCCGATCCCACAGCAGCCGCGGCCGTTGGGCTCATGGTCTTCGCCCGGAAGGCGCATGTCGCCATGGCCGCCGGTCTGGCTCAGCGCGTGCCCGCAGAAGTGGATCTTGGGCCCGTCCAGCAGGCCTTCCTGCTGTGCCATCGCCAGGCCAAAGTCGGCCCCGGAGAGGTCCCGGACGGTGGTGAAGCCGCGGCGCAGCATCTGGCCCATGATCCGTGCGGTCTGCGCGTAGACGTACGACGCCGGTGTCCAGGTCAGCGACCGGAAGTCGGCGCTGGAGGCGACCACGTGGACGTGGCAGTCGATGAGCCCCGGAATGACGAACTTGCCGGTGCCATCGATCACGCGGGCTCCGGAGGGCGCTTCGGCATCCGGACCGATGCTGCTGATCTTTCCGTCGAGACTGACGACGTCGGCAACGGAGTAGGTGCCCGCCTCGACGTCCAGGACGCTGGCGTTGCGGATCACCAGGGGAGCGCTGCCGGCCGCCTCGTCAGTGGGGGCCTGGGTGTTAGGGGTGGTGCTCATTAAACTGTGTCCTTCCCGGGGACTTCGGTGGGGTGGGCGGCAAAGGCTTCGGTGAGGTCTGCCAGGTTCCGGTTGACGGCGTCGACGGCGGTTTCCACACTGTCTTGGGTGTAGCGGCCTTCGGCGTCCAGCAGGGCAAGGACACCGACCACGTTGCGGCCGTCGTCGAGGACGGGAACGTTGATCACCGCACCGCAGCCGAGCCGCTGGATGAGCTCGGAATCGGCGAAGACTTCGCGCAGCGCGTCCAGGTCCGGGGCCAGGAACGGCTTCTTGTCTTCAATCACCGTTCCCAGCCAGCCCGGGGAGATCTCCACGGTCTTCTCGCCGCCCACCGGGTAGTCGTCCGGGTGGCTGGTGAAGAGCCGCCGAAGGCTGGACCGTTCGGGAATCCATTGGAGGACCGTGAAGAGGATGACGCCGGGAGCCCGCCGCATCTCCTCGAAGGTCTCCTGAAACACTGCGTCCGCCTTCATGGTTTCCGTTGTTCCGCTCATTTGTGTCCCGTTCCTGCCGGTGCCGGATCATGCTCGGCGCGGGCGTTGATGTCCTCCAGGGATTTGCCCGCCGTGGAGGCGCCGAAGATGACGACGCCCAGGACGCCGATGGTCAGCACCACCGTTGTCATCACGAACACGCCGCCGAAGCCGAGGGCCACCGAGAAGATGCCGATGATGGACGGGGCCAGGATGCTGCCGATGCGGCCCACGGCGCTGGCCAATCCGACGCCCGTGGCGCGCATCCAGGTGGGGAACAGTTCCGGCGTGTACGCGTAGACGCCGGCGTAGGTGCCGTTGAGGAAGAAGGACAGTGTTGCCGCGGCCACCAGGATCATCCCGGAGTCGTTGGACTGGCTCAGCCAGAATGCGCTCAGTGCCGATCCGGTCAGATACAGGGCGATGGTGTTCTTCCGGTCGATCCTGTCGTTGAGCCAGGCGGCGGAGAAATAGCCGGGGATCTGCGCGAGGTAGATGATGATCGAATACTCGAAGCTCTTGGTGACGGTGATGCCGCGGCCCACCAGCAGGGTGGGGATCCAGGAGAAGAAGCCGTAGTAGGAGAACGTGATCACGAACCAGATCAGCCAGATGACGGCCGTCCGGCGGCGCATGGCCCTGGACCACATGTACTTGAGCGCGTTCCAGATGGTGATCTTCTGCTCGTGCTTGGCGATCTCCTCGTTCCCGGCGGTGAGCGGGGTGAGTTGCTTGCCGGTTGCCTTCACGACGCTCTGCTCGAAGCGCTCAACCACCTGCGTGGCTTCGGCGATGCGGCCGCGGCTGATGAGGAAGCGCGGCGATTCAGGCAGGCTGCGGCGCCACCACAGCAGGAGGAGGATGGGAACGGCAGTGATCACCTGGGCCCAGCGCCAGCCGTCCTCGCCCATGGGGACAACAAAGCGGCCAATCAGGGCCGCACCCACGAAGCCGAAGGAGAAGAACCCGGCCAGGGTTCCGATGAACCAGCCGCGGCGCTTCGGCGGAATGAACTCGGACAGGAACGGCGCGATGATGACGCTTTCGGCGCCGGCGCCCAGGCCTGCAAAGATCCGTGCAATGAGGAAGATTTCGAAGTTGGGAGCCATGGCCGCGATCACCGACATAACGCAGTAGAAGGCAAGGGCCCAGAGCATCACCTTCTTGCGGCCGAACCGGTCGCCCAGCCATCCGGAGAGGATGGCTCCGAAGAAGAAGCCAAGCGGGGCGGCGGAACCCACCAGCCCAAGGCTTGCGTTGCTGAGGCCCCACAGTTCCTGGATGCGCGGGAGCAGGAAGGCGACCACTGCCCCGTCCATGCCGTCGAACGAGTAGCCGAGGCCTCCGATGAGGAGGAGCTTGTAGTGTGGACGACTGAGAGCCAGGCGGTCCAAGCGTGCTGTGAGAGACATGATGCTTCCTGCCAAAGTGGGCCAAGTTGTACATTTTGAGGAATATGCACAAGTCTGTGCAGATGCGATGATGTATCGAAGTTACGGCCAGAGTGTGAGGTAGGTCAATAGGTGAAACAAGAAATTAACTCCTCCTCGGTCACCGAGTGGCTGGACAGCCGTGTGCAGGGCCGGAAGCTGGCCGCCCGGCAGATGCAGGTCATCGGCATCCTCCGGTCACAGCCCCGCCTCGCCTCCTACGGCTCAGTCAGCGACATCGCGGCAGCGGCGTCGTCGAACGCTTCCACCGTGACCAGGACCGCGCAGGCACTGGAATTCAAGGGCTGGGCGGACTTCCAGTTCGAGCTCCGCTCACGGTTCCTGGCGTCGCTGAGCGCCCTCGAGGTCGCGGCGGAGCATAACGGCCACGTCAGCAGCCCTGCCCAGGCCGCCGTCGCCACGGACAGGGCCAATCTGGCCCATCTGGAGCGCACCCTCGATCCGGCTACTGTCCGCTCCATCGCCGAAGCCATCGCCGGGGCACGGCAGACCCTGATTATTGCCGCCGGAAGCTACGCCATCCCGGGCAAGGCATTGGAGCATCACGCGGTCATTGCCGGCTATAACGTCCGGCTGCTCGACGCTGACGTTGCCGCACTGACGAATACCCTCGCGCGGGTGACCTCCGAGGACCTGGTGATCGCGATCAGCCTGTGGCGGGTTTACGACAGCACCATTCGCGCCGTGGAGATCGCGCACAATGTGGGCGCCACCATCGCGTCGATCACGGACAGCGCCGGCTCTCCCGTGGCCGAGCACGCCGAGCAGCGGATAGTTGTACCCACCGAAGGCGCGGGCTTTTTCCCGTCACTGACGGGTGCCGTCGCCGCGGTCCAGGCGATCGCCGTCGAACTCGCTTCCCTGGACCGTGAGCGGTCAAACAGGAACATCGCCGCGTCCGAACGGACCTGGGACCAGATGCGGATCATGCACCCGCGGTCAAGCTCCTAACCTGCAAGGCGCCTGTCTCCGCCGCGCTCACCCTTTCTACCAGGGGAGTACGACGGCGGTGCCTGGCTTGGGTGCCTGATGGCACCGTGCACGCGCGGGGAAGCGGCCCCTACGGTGCAATATCGTGTCCGTGGACGGTTTTTACGCGGCCCGCGACGGTAATCCCCTCGTGCTTAACATGGACGCAGCGTTCGACGCGTACAACCGTGTGCGGATCGAGGCGGCGGACCTGCTGCTCCTGGGCCGGAAATCCTACGAGGGTTTCAGCTCGGTCTTCACCCAACCTGCTGCCTTCACCCTTCTGGATTCCGTGAAATTCGGTTCATCGTCAAACGTTCTCCTGCGCTACCAACTGAACGCCACCGCCGACGGTGGCCGCTCCGCTTAGTCAGTCGGGGCTGGGAGCAGCGGTGACATTCGCCTCAGGGGCGCCCCTTGGGGTGCGGCGGGGGCGGTGGGAGGATGAATCTGTGGACCAATTCTTTGACTTCCTGCGCAGTTACTGGTGGCTCGTCTTCCCCCTCAGCGGAATGGCCGGCGGGTGGGCACGGCAGTGGTCCAAGGCCAGCGAACGCCGGCACCGCCGCCGTGTGGAGCTGTACAAGCTGAGGAACCAGGCGGTGCAGGCGGAACAAGCCAGCCAGGCCCAGGTCGCCGCCCTGATGGCAGCGCACGACGCCGTGAACCGGCGGTGGCTGGACTATGAACTCGACGTCGGGAAACTCATCGACTTCCCGGTCATGACCGATGTGCGGGAGCCCCTGACTGTCGCTTTCCTCCGGGCGAAGAAAGCCGCGGACGGTTTGAAGCCAGTCGCCCCGGGCGACATTACGACGGCGGCCCGGCTGGCGGAGTACCGGACGGCCGTGCACGGCTTCGAGCTGGCATTCGACGTCGCAGAGCGCGAAGCCATGCGGATCAGGGACCACAACTTCACTGAGCTGGAACGCCAGCGCCTGTCGACGGCCAGGAAGCTGCTCAACATCGCCTCGGACAACGCCGCGACACCTGCCGAACGGCAGACCGCCTACAAACGCGCCCGGCGGGAACTGGACGGCCTTATCGTCCTGCCCGACGTCACGGTGGCCGCGCTGGAAGTGAAGATTGCCGGCGAACTGAACGCACCACACGCCTCCGAATAGGCGAGTACGACGGCGGCGCCCGGGGTGGGTGCCGCCGGTCGCGTGGGGTGTACGTGAGTGAGCCGGCCACGGCACCCCTGTATCCTGAAAAGGCAGTTCAAGGGCTCCAGCGGCCATCGACCAAACACGTCTCGCGCCGCATGACGGTCTGGAATCCTGGGCCGCAGCCTTGGACACTGTCGAACCGCCGCCGCACTCGTCAGTCTCCGTTCGGGTCTCCGATCGGCCCCCAAAATCTTGGAACGGATCCTTATCAGTACTGACACGCCAGCTCCCGTGGGAATCCCGACGTCGGTCCCCAAGCCCCCGCGCCCAGCCGAGGTGGCGGAGCCCGCCGTCGTGACCTGGGCCGAGGCCGGTGTCAGCAGGACCGCGCGCTGGCGTTCGGCAAACGGCAGGCCGGCGCCGACGCGCGTCGAAGTGGTCGACGACTCGCTCACGGCCGATGACGCGAACCGGATGGCGTCCCAGGGGATCGCGATGCTCTGGCACGGTGACTTCCACAACGCGCGGCAGATCCTCAACGCCCTGGACCGGCGGCTAAGCGCCGGGAAGAAGGGGATCGCAGGATCTCCGGCCGATCAGTTCTACCGCCACCGCCAGTCCCGCTCCCACCGGGCACGCATTCTCGGCCTGCTGCTGATTCCCCTTGATCCGGGCCCGGTGGTGCCGCTGCGCCGCGCACCGGATATCCGGGAGGCCGCCGCTGGAGCGTACGGCGACATCGGCGAATCTTCCGTGGTGTCCCTGCATGAGCTGGTCGGGGCCATTGGCGCCCACGAGTGGCGGCGGAACGGCGTGTACGTCGATGCCCTGCAGGGCCGCATCCACCCGCACTACGGCACGTTCTTCCCCACCCGGAGCGAGTATGTGGATCTTGTGGCCGCCGCCGCGCTGCCCTCTGACACGCTGGCGTTCGACGTCGGAACCGGCACCGGGGTGCTCGCTGCCGTCCTCGCCCGCCGCGGCGTCCACCGCGTGGTGGCGACGGACAATGAACCGCGTGCCATCGCCTGCGCGGCCGAGAACTTCCGGAACCTCGGTGTCCAGGACCGTGCCGAGGCCGTCCTGACCGACATGTTCCCGCCCGGCCGGGCGCCGCTGATCGTGTGCAACCCGCCCTGGATTCCGGCCACGCCGCACTCCAGCCTGGACAGCGCCGTCTACGACCCCGGCAGCAGGATGCTGTTCCGCTTCCTGAACGAACTCTCCGACCATCTGGAGCCGGGCGGCGAGGGCTGGCTTGTCCTCTCCGACCTGGCCGAGCACCTTGGCCTGCGCTCGCGTGATGATCTGCTGGCCGCCATCACGGCGGCCGGGCTGAAGGTGACGGAACGGCTCGACACGAAGCCAACGCATCCGAAGGCATCGGACCGCGACGATCCCCTGTTTGAGGCGCGCGCGGCCGAGGTCACGTCCCTGTGGCGGCTTGTTCCCCGATAGCCGCCGGAGGCTGCGGCGTGGAAGTTGAGATCGGTGGCTGGGTGGAAGGCAATGCTCAGGCACTCAGCTCTGCAGCGGCAAACGACACGGCGAACCGTGCGCACCAGATGCTGACGGAACGGTAGTCGCCCAGCACCGTCCCGGCAGGGATCTCGTAGTTCTGGTCGCCCTTGTTGGCTTTGAGTGCGCCCAGATCCAGGTGTGCACCGTCGTCGAAGACAAACCAGCCAGCT
Source organism: uncultured Actinomycetota bacterium (assembly GCA_963741285.1). GTDB lineage: Bacteria > Actinomycetota > Actinomycetes > Actinomycetales > Micrococcaceae > Arthrobacter. The sequence goes on along the minus strand of CAVUHH010000020.1, from coordinate 28,531 downwards.
GTTCCCTCAATCACGGGGGCGTCGGTGAGCCAGACCCGCAAGTCCGGGCCATCGGAGGTATCAAGGCCTTCGAACCGGAGGATGCGTCTCCCGTCAGCGAATTCAATGATCTTCACGCTTCCCTTGCTGGCGTGTTCATGGCTGATGAGTTGGCCCGTTGCCACCTCGCGTGGAACTGCCACAGCGGAGGGCTCAACCGATGATCCCGGAGCCGGGGTAGTGGTCTGCGCAGCCGTGGGGATGTCCTCGGTCACGGTGGAACTCGTGAAGATCCGCCACGGCTGGAACAGATAGAGTCCCACGGCGAACACCATGGCGGCCACGAGCAGAACAGCCGGGATGAGGACGCGTTTGCTCATACCACCTCAACGCCAGGACCGGCAGTGATGTTCCGCAGCGGCGCTTCGTTCGTCGCGGCGAGGTCCCCGGACGACGGCGGCGCCCGGGATGGGTGCCGCCACGCGCCTTTAGGTGTACATCAGTGAGCCGGGGGTGGTGAGCTTCTCGCCGGTTTCCAGCCAGGTCTTCAGGCCGGACAGGATCATCGGCCAGCCGCCGTAAAGCTGTTCGTTGGCGCCTTCGCGGAGCTGGTCGTGAGTGACGGTGAGGTGGCAGGAATCGTCGCCCACCGGTTCGATCTCCCACGTGATCCGGGAGGTGCCCTCGGCTTTGACGTCCTCGCCCCAGAGCGCGGTCATCGTCTGGACCAGCTTCCGCGGCGGATCAACCTCGAGGTTCTCGCCTTCGCCCAGGGGCGCGCCGGCCTTGACGTTGTTCATGGTGAAGTGGCCGCCCGGCTTCCAGTCGGAATCGATGGTGTTCCCGAACTGGTACTTGCTGCGGATCTCGCTGTCCGTGATGGCTTCCCAGAGCCGTTCCGGGGTGGTCTTGATATAGATTTCGAAGATCTTTTCCATGGGACTTTCCAATCGGGTTTTGAGGTCGCTGAGGGCAGCGGCCCATGGTTCGGCATACTTGCTGACCCAGCGGTCGTGGACCAGGCGGATGGGCACCGGATTGAGGAAATGGAGTTTCTCCCGGCCCCGGCGGCGGGTGACCACCAGGCCGGCGTCCTCCAGCAGCTTGAGGTGCTTCATGACCCCGTAGCGGGTCATCTCGAAGCGGGCCTCGAGTGCATGGAGGGTCTGCCCGTCCTCCCGGAAGAGCTCATCGAGCAGGTCCCGGCGGGTGGGGTCGGCGAGGGCCTTGAATACGGCGTCCACACCTCCAGAATAGGTGACTAAATGGTCACATGTCCAGAGTTTCCGACCTGGCCAAACAAAAAGGGGAACCCCGCAGCGCTTGGCGTTGCGGGGTTCCCCTCGGGTTGGGCTGGCTACTCGGAATCGGTTTTCTGGTCCCGGTCCCGGAGGTTGTGCTTGATCTCGTCGAACTTCTCCTTGATGACCCGCTCCACCTCGGAAAGTGACTTTCCGGCGCTGCTCAACGGGTCCAGCTGGAGGTAGACGTTGTGGCCAACAGGCAGGTCGTACTCGTCCTTCAGGTGGGTGCCGCCGCCCACCCCTTGGAGGGAGAGGTACACCTGGGCGTCCGTCCGGGCGATGCCGGCGATGGTTCCAAAGACAACCGTGAAGTCATTCGCCTGAAAGCTCACACTCTGACCGATATGGCTGCGGTCAAGGTCACCGGCTGCGACGGGCTTTTCGGACGGGCTTCCGCTGTAGTTCATGAGCTTCTCCTAATAATCGAGGGACGCATGCCACAGCAGTCTATAAGTGACGCAGGAAGCGAAGCAGGGAATGTTTTAGCCCTTGACCCCGTACGCCTTCGGCAGCTTCAGGCCGCGCTCCTCCATGAGGGTGCGCAGGCGGGTGGGGTAGTCGGTGATGATGCCGTCCACGCCCAGGTCCATCAGGCGCGCCATGTCCGCGGTGGTGTTCACGGTCCACGGGATGACGGGCAGGCCCAGTTCGTGGGCTTCGGCGATCATCTCCGGGGTGACGGAGCGGAACGTGGGGGAGACGGCGTCGTACCCCTGGGCTGCTGCCGCCTTGGCAAGGGAACCGTCGTAGTCGTCGATGTCGATGCCGCCCAGGTTGCGGCTGGCGCCGGGCTGGCCCACGCCCATCCAGGCGTCGCCGCTGGAGAGTGCGGCGAGGGGGAGTTGCGGGGCAATCTCCTTGACGAGGTTCAGGGAGGACCAGTCGAAGGACTGCACGGTGGTGCGTTCGGACATGCCGGCCCTGTAGATCTCGATGACCACGGCCTTGGTGAGCGCTTCCATCCCGGCGCCGCCCACCTCGCTGCTCTCCACCTTGGTCTCCACGTTGAAGCGGACCTTCGCGGCCTTGGTGTCGCGGACCAGCTGGTAGACGTCCTTGAGCTCGGCGATCCGGTTGCCTTCGATGACGTCCTGCTCGGGGTAGCCGGCCAGCTGGGTGAAGCCGCAGTTCAGCGTCTTGACCTGCGCCAGGGACAGTTCGGCCACGCGGTCGCCCACGTACGGGAACTCGGGGTCGCCGGCGGTGGCGGGTGCGGTGTCGAGGCACTTGGCGGCCTGGATGGTGTCGTCATGCCACACCACCACCTTGCCGTCCTCGGTCAGGTGCGTGTCCAGTTCCAGGGTGGTCACGCCCAGCGCCAGCGAGTTCGCGAACGCGGCGAGGGACTCCTCGGTCCATTCGCCGCGGCCGCCGCGGTGGCTCTGCAGGTCGAAGGAGCCGTTGCGTTCGTTGACCTTCAGGGCGGAGGTGGCGGCTCCGGCAGCGTTCGACGACGGCGTGCCGGCGCCGTTCTCCGGGGCGGCGACGGCGGGGCTCGCCATGGCGGCGATGAGGGCGGCGGCTGCCGCGGCGGTCAGGACTGGGCGCATGGGTGGTTCCTCCTGGGATGACGGGTACCGGCTGGTGGCCGGCGACCCGTCCACGCTAGGGAGGCGAGGTTGCGTGCTTGATGCGGGGAGTTGGAGGGGAGGTGAACGGCTGTCGCCGGCCGTTCACCTCCGCCTGGTGTGACGCTAGGGGGAGACGCGCTCGTCGATCATCCGGTGCACCTCATCATCAGGGGGACACTCGCGCTGGTCGATGGGGCACTGCCGGTCCCCGAGGGCCACCCCCCAGCCTCTCCACCGTCTCGACGCACATGGTGCAGATGTTCTCGGAATCGTGCAGGAGCTTCGGGTCTTCCTCGACGTAGGCGGGGCGTGGTCCGCGAACCACTGACGGCGTCATCGTGCGTTGCCGTTGTAAGGCGGTGCCAAAAGTGGCACCATATTGGGAGCCATAGCCGCCATCGATCGGAGCAAGGAGAAGTAGATGTCCACACGAAAAGCAGCAGCCGTTCCTTCCCCGGTTGCGCAGTACCGATACTCGGTGCAGTGGTCGCCGGAGGACCAAGAGTTCGTGGCCACTGTCCTTGAGTTCCCATCGCGTCGTGGCTGGACGCGAGGATCAGTTCGAGGCACTTCGCGGTGTCGAACGCCTGGTTTCCGATGTCTTCGACGACCTTACGGCTTCTGGCGAACCGGTGCCGCAACCAATTTCGACCCAAACGTTCAGTGGCAGGCTCAACCTTCGGGTACCCCCGGAGCTTCACCGAAAGCTGGCAATTGAGGCCGCCAATCACGGGATACCCCTGAACAAGTACGCCACTGAGCTGCTGACGGCCTAGCCGAAGGACGGCGCCAGGCGGGCGGCGCGGCGGGGCACTGTGCTTCCGCCGCGCCAAGCTCACGGGCTACATACTCACTTGAGTGAAAGCGGCTTAGTCCCGCAGCACCCACGCAGCGTTGTCCGGCTGCAGCCAGCCGTCCGTTTCCAGCGGCACAGCAGTGGCCAGCACCGTCCCGGCCGGCAGCCGCACCGGTTCGGTTCCCATCGCCACGGCAACCAGGAACCGGGGGCTGCGCTCGCAGACCAGCAGGTTCCCGTCCTCCACACGCCAGCTGCCGCCGTCGTCCGCGGTGAACACGCCCTGCTCCCACAGCTGGCGGCGGAGTCCGACGGCGGCAGTCACCAGCGCGAGCATGGAACCGGGGTCCTGCTGCTGGCTTTCGACCGCGTAGGAACCCCAGCCGGCAGGCTGCGGCAGCCACGGGGCCGCCGCCGACGGCGCCGAAGTGAAAAGCCGTGGTTCAACGAAGGAGACGCGGTCCACGGCAGCGGGACGCGGGCGCCGTCGCGGGTGATGCCGCCGCGCGCCCACATGGGATCCACGCGGGCGTCCACCGGGACATCCACTTCGGGCAGCCCCAGCTCCTGGCCCTGGTAGATGTAGGCGGCGCCGGGCAGGCCGAGCAGCGCCAAAACCGCGGCCCGCGCGCGCCGGGCGCCAAGGTCCCCGCCGCCGAACCGCGTCACGGAGCGGACAATGTCGTGGTTCTCCAGCGCCCAGCTCGGCGCCGCGCCATGGAGCAGACGCGCGGCCTCCAGCTCCGCCCCCACGGCAGCCCAGGCCGCCGCGTCCCAGCCGAGCTTCACGAAGGCGAACGCGAAGGCCTGGTGCATCTCGTCGGCGCGGGTGTAGCGGGCGGCGCGGGCCGGTTCCAGGTTGACCTCGCCCACCAGCAGGCGGTGCGGCTGGTACTTCTCGGCGAGGGTACGCCAGCGCCGGTACACCTCGTGGACGTCCTCCTGGTCCGAGACCAGCGGGTTGGCCGCAGGCCGTCCACCACGGCGGTGGCGGACGGGCGCGTCCGGCAGACCGGACGCCTTGAACAGGCCATGCGCGACGTCGATCCGGAGGCCGTCCACGCCCTTGTCGAACCAGAAGCGGAGCACGCCCTCGAAGTAGTCGCCCACCGCCGGGTTCCGCCAGTTCCAGTCCGGCTGCCCGGGGGAGAAGAGGTGCAGGTACCACTCGGTGTCGGTCGCGGACTCCGGGAGCGGCGCGGGACCAGGCCCGGCCGCCGAACACGCTCTGCCAGTTGTTCGGCGGCAGGTCGCTGACACGGACCCAGGACCGGAGCTGCGGCCCTCGACAAAGTGGAACAGCTCCCGCTCCGGCGAGCCGGGCCCGGCCGCCAAAGCAGCCTGGAACAGCGGGTGGGCCGAGGAGCAGTGGTTGGGGACCACGTCGAGCAGGACCGCAGCCCCAGCGAGTGGGCGAGCTCCAGCAGCGCGTCGAACTCGTCCATGGTGCCGAACAGCGGGTCCACGCCGCAGTAGTCGCTGACGTCGTAGCCCTGGTCCACCTGCGGCGAGGGCTGGAACGGCGTCATCCAGATCCCGTCCACGCCCAGCGACGCGATGTACGGCAGCCGCGCGGCCAGCCCGGCGAGGTCGCCCACGCCGTCGCCGTTCCCGTCCGCGAAGGAGCGCGGATACACCTGGTAGATCACGGCGGAGTCCCACCAGTCGCCCGGTGACCGGACCGCCAAGGCGGGCGCCGCCGTCGTGCGCTTTCCGGACTGAACCGCTCATTTGCCCGCTCCCGCGGTGAGGCCTTCCACGATGCGGCGCTGGAAGACCAGCACCATGATCACCAGCGGGACCGTGACGATCACGCCGGCGGCCATCTGCTCACCGAACGGCGCCTGGAATTCGGTGGCGCCGGTGAACTTGGAGATGGCCACGGTGGCGGTCTGGACGGCGGGGTTGTTGATCATGGACAGCGCGATGATGAACTCGTTCCAGCTGTGGATGAAGGTCAGGATCGCGGTGGTGAACACGCCCGGCGCGGCCAGCGGCAGCAGGACCTTGCGGAACGCCTGCCACTTGGTGCAGCCGTCGATCATGGCGGCCTCTTCAAGGTCGAACGGCAGCTGTTTCATGAACGTGGTCAGGTTCCAGACGGCGAGCGGAATGGCGAAGGACAGGTTGGGGATGATCATGGCCTGGTAGGTGTTGATCCAGCCCAGGTCCGTGAAGAACCTCAGCAGGGGCACCACCACGGAGATGCCGGGGAACATCGACGTCGCAATAATAACGCCGAGGATCACGGACTTGAACCGGAAGTTCAGCCGGGAGATGGCGTACGCGGCGAAGATGCCCAGCACCAGCGCGGCCACCGTGGTGATGCCGGCGACGATCAGGCTGTTGAGCAGCGCCTGGCCGAACATGGTGGAGCCGCTGAACACCTTGACGTAGTTCTCCAGCGAGAACGGCGCGGGCAGGAGCGTGTTGTCGAAGATGTCCGCGGTGCGGCGGAGGCTGGAGACGATCATCCAGTAGAACGGCGCCAGGCAGTAGGCGAAGATCAGCGCCAGGCCCACGTACACGGAGTAGGAGCGCCAGGTGCGCTTCTGCTTCGGGCGGAGGGCGTCCGACGGCGGGCGGCCGGCCCGGGTGCCGGCGTCACCGGCGAGGCTGCGGAGTTCGGAGATGGTCATCGGGTGGCCTCGGCCTTCTGTGTGCGGGTTGCCTTGCGCTTCCTGCCGAGCTGTTTGGCTCCGGTCACGTCGGCGCCCAGCACCTTCACAAACACGATGGCGACGGCGGCGACGTACAGGAAGAGCACCACGGCGAAGGCGGACGCCGAGCCGTAGCGGAGCTGGTTGGACTCGTCCCAGGCGAGCATGGACAGGGTCTCCACGGATTCCTTGCCGGGGCCGATGAGGACGAACGGGAGGTCGAACATCCGCAGGGCGTCGAGCATGCGGAACAGGACGGCCACCAGCAGGGTGGGCTTGACCAGCGGCAGGGTGATGGAGCCGAGCTGCCGCCACCAGCCCGCGCCGTCGATCTTCGCGGCCTCGTAGACCTCCTCGGGGATGATCTGCATGCCGGCCAGGACCAGCAGGCCGATGAACGGGGCCGTCTTCCAGACCTCGGCCACGATCACCGCCACCTTGGACGCGGTGCCCTCGGCGGTCCAGAGGATTTCGCTGCCCAGCAGGGTGTTGGCGATGCCGTCCGACTGGAAGATCCAGCGCCACAGCAGGCCGGAGACGGCGGTGGGCACGGCCCAGGGCACCAGGATGCTGGCCCGGAGGAAGGACCGGCCCTTGAAGGCCCGGTTCATGGCCAGCGCCAGGGCCAGGCCCAGGATGGTCTCCAGCGCCACGGTGGTGACGGTGAAGAAGGTGGTGTTGCCGAAGGCGTTCAGGAACCGCTGGCCGGATTCGCCCGCCAGCAGGTCCATGTAGTTGGCCAGGCCCACGAACGTTTCGCCTTCGGTGACGAAGCCGTCCGCGTCCAGGCCGGACTCGGCGCGGTAGAGCGACTGGTGGATGGCGGAGATGAGCGGGTAGGCGATCACCAGGGCCAGGACCAGGAGGGTGGGGGAGAGCAGCAGGGCGGCCATCCGGCCTTCGCCGGGGGTGCGGCCCGGTTTTCCCTGCGGGGCTGGGGGCCCCTTCGGCTTCCGGGTGAGCGTTGCGGTGGTCACTTGGCGGTCAGCTCCTCAAGCTTGGCCTGCATGTCCTTCAGCGCGGTGTCCGTGTCCTTCACTCCGGTCAGTGCGGCGTAGGCCTCTTCCTGGATGGCCTTGGTGGTGGCGCCGTACTGGACCACCTTGGGGCGGGGCTGGGCGTTGTTCAGCGAGGCGAGCAGGGTGGGGAAGAACGGGCGCTTGGCCACCACGGCCGGGTCCTCGTAGAGGGCGGCGTAGGCCGGGGCGCGGGAGCTGAGCTCAAGGCGCTTGGCGGCCTGCTCCTCGCTGGTGAAGAACTTGATGAACTCCAGGGCGGTGGCCTTGTTGGCCGTGAAGGGGGAGACGGCCAGGTTGCGGCCGCCCAGGGTGGACACGCCGGTGCCCTCGGTTCCCGGGATGGAGGTGATGCCGAACTTGCCGGCCACCTTGCTGGAGCCGTCCGTGGCGCTCAGCGAGGAGTAGAGGAACGGCCAGTTGCGCAGGAACACCACTTTGCCGTCCTGGAAGGCGCGGCGGCCCTGCTCCTCGAGGTAGGTGATGGCGTCGGAGGGGAAGAGCCCGTCCTTGAAGCCGTCCACCAGAAGGGTCAGGCCCTTCCTGGCTTCGGGGGTGTCCACGGTGGGCTTGCCCTCGGCGTCCACCACGGTGCCGCCGGCGGAGGCCACGGCCTCGGAGAAGTTCACGGTGAGGGCCTCGTTCTTGTCGAACTGCCCGGTGTAGCAGGACATCCCGGCGGCGGCCGGGAGGGCCAGGATCTTGGTGCAGGCGGCCTTCATCTCGTCCCAGGTTGTGGGCGGGGCGGCGATGCCGGCGGCCTTGAGCAGGTCCTGGCGGAAGTAGAAGAGCGCGCCGTCGGTGTAGTACGGGGCGCCGTAGAGGGTGCCGCGGTACTTGGCGGCGTCCACGGTGGCCGGGATCATCTTGTCCGTGGTGATGGCGTCCTCGGGCAGCGGCAGGATCCACTTGTTGGCGGCGAACTCGGAGTTCCACACCACGTCCAGGTTCAGCACGCTGAACGTGTCCGACTTGATCTGGGCGTTCTGGATGAGCTGCTGGCGCTGCTGGTCCGCGGAGTCCGGCAGTTCGATGAAGGTGACCTTCTCGTCCGGGTGGGCGGCGTTCCACTCCTCGATGCTCTTGTTGGCGGCGCCGGAGGCATCGCGGGAGGAGACGTAGTTGATGGGGCCCTTGCCTTCGAACGCTGCCGCGCTCGGGGCGGCCTTGGGTTCGGTGGAGGATCCGCCGCACGCGGTGAGGCCGACGGCGGCTGCCGTCACCAGTGCGGTGGTGGTGATGAGTGTCTGCCAGGTGTGGCGGCGCTGCCTCATGTGTTGCTCCTTCAGTGGGGGATTCTTGCGTGTTTGGGTGGCTGTTTTAGGGCGCAGGGGATCACGACGACGGCGGCACGCGGAGGTGCCGGATGTCGCCTTGGGTGGGGGTGGGGTGTGTTGGGGTTAGGTCTGTTGGGTGTGGCGGGGGGCGGGCGGCGGCGGGGCGGTGGAGCCGCGCTCGACGAGTTTGTGGGGCATGATCCGCGGCCCGAGGTCGCGGGAGCGGAGGAGTTTCTTGACCGCCATCCGGCCCATTTCCTCCAGCGGCTGGGCCATGGTGCTCAGCGGCGGGTGGACGTGCAGGGCGGTGGAGGTGTTGTCGAAGCCGAGGACGGAGACGTCTTCCGGGACCCGGCGGCCGCGTTTCTGCAGTTCGTTGACCACCGCGGCGGCCATCTCGTCGCTGACGGCGAAGATGGCGGTGAGGCCGGGGTCCTGCTGCAGCAGGTGGTCCAGGCCGGGGGCGCCGCTTTCGTAGAAGAAGGTGCCGGTGGCCGTGACGGGTTCGCACTTGGCCTCGGCCATGGCTTTGAGGTAGCCGCGCTGCCGGGGTTGGGCAACGAAGACCGATTCGGGGTCGCCGGTGAGGAGTCCGATGCGGCGGTGGCCGAGTTTCAGCAGGTGACGGGTTGCGTCATAGGCTGCTTTTTCGTCGTCGATGGCCACGCTGGGGGAGCCGGACTTGTCGCTGATGGCCACGGAGATCACCGGGACGGTGGGTCCCAGCAGCTGCCGGATCTCGGGTTTGATGACCGCGGAGACCAGGATGACCCCTGCTGCCCGGTAGGTGCGGAGGGTCCGCAGGTAGCTGGCGATGTAGGCGGACTTGGCGCCGGTGCGGCCCAGCATCACGGCGTAGCCGCGCTCCTGGGCCTCCTCCTCCACGCCCTGCATCACCTGCGAGGCGAGGGCGTCGGACACCATGGGTGCGAGGAGTCCGATCACCGAGGTCTGCCGGGTCTTCAGGCCGCGCGCCAAGGAGTCGGTTTCGTAGCTGAGCTTCCGGACCGCATCCTCCACGCGCTCGCGGGTCTCGTCCGAGTAGCCCACCAGCCCGTTCACCACCCGGGAGACGGTGGCGGGGGATACGCCGGCGTGCATGGCGACGTCCCTGATGGTTACCACTGGTTCTCCTTGGCTCTGCTGCGGGTCTGGCGGCAGGTACGCAAACGGTTTACGTAAACGGTTACGTGACTTGCCTCATCAACAGTAAGGGGGGAGGCGCCGGAGGCGTGCGTGTTTCGTAAACAGGGTGTTGGGCATGCGTGAAAGCGTTCTTGGAAACCCTGGGGAAAAATTGCGGTTCTCACCTGCCCGCAACCCCATGGCACAACGGATCTCCGTACAACTCTTCATTGTCACGGGTTCCGTGCCGGAGGAGACTTGAGGCGACGGCATCCCATCTCGGGCCGCCCGCGGGGCCACCCGGCTGCGGGGCCTCACAGTTACCCTTTAGCGGCTTGGTGGATCGATGAGCGCCATGACACCCCTCGAACTGGCCGCTCAGCGGTCGCGCCATCTCTTGCCCTTGGTGGCTATCGCACTGATGGGATGTCTCGGCGGGTGCGATTATGAGCGCGACGACGTCTCCCTCCCGTCCGCCAGTTTTCCGACTACGGAGGCTAGTACGGTCCCACCGCTGCCGGACAGCGGCGACATCGACGCCGGCACATACCTCGTCAGCGACTTCACGGTGCCTTTCGAGATCACCGTCCCAGCAGGCTGGACGACCCCTGACGGCGATGGCCTGGGCAAGGACGACACGGATCACCCGGGTGAAGGCGCGGTCTTCCTCACTTTTTGGCCCGCGAACTATGTGCCGACCGACGCATGCGCGTGGAAGGGCGCGCTGGTCGAGCTCGATCGGTCGGCCGAGGCCTTCGTCGACGCCATGACGGCGCAGACCTCAACGGCCAGCACCCCTCCCGTCGAGGTCGCGGTGGGCGATTACTCCGGCTTCGAGTTCGACCACTCCGTTGAGGGCGTCAAGGACATCACAGCCTGCGACGACGACAAGATCTGTGTCCGCTCAGAAACGCCGTACGTATGCACCCGCTGGTACTCGAGCGTCGCTGAGCATGAAACCTACCGGGTGGTCGACTTGAACGGCGAACGCGCTGTAATCGGGGTGACCTTTTTCCACGAATCGATCAATCCGGAGCTGACGAGGGAGGCACGCGCCGTCTTCGACTCGATCGTGTTCAGGTCCGGCAAGTGACCAGCCAATGGGATAGGTGATTCCGCACCGGGGGCCACTCCTTCTCTGAACCCATCTGGGTGGCTCATAGCCTCAGGGTCTCGAAACGCAAGGGTTGCGAGACAGGCAGCGGGTCCAGCAGTTGCCGGCGATCGAGCACACAAGTAGTGCCCCCACCTATTGGATGGGGGCACTACTTGTGTGCTCTGAGCGGGTCAGCCGCCGGCCGCGAAGTTGAGGATCAGTCGAATGGACAGGGCGAGCACCGCGAGGAGGCCCACCACGCCAAAGAGGTTCTGCCACCACTTATTGCGCAGCGAACCCATCAGGTCGCGGCGATTCGCCATCACCACGATCAGTGTGGCCAGCAGGGGTGCAACCAGGATCGTCAGTGCCTGGGCGATAACGATGACCTGCACCGGTGAGGTTTGGAAGATGACGGTGATGGTGAGGCCGAACGCGAGGATGATCGCGCTGATCAGTTTCTGTGTGCCGGAAGTGACGCCCTTGGTACCGCGCCGGTTGAGTGCGTCGGAGAGCATGGTGCCACCGGCGGTGCAGTTGGCGGTCATGGCAGAGAATGCGGCACCGGTGAACCCGATGGCGAAGATCGCGGTGCCGATCGGGCCGGCGAGGGGTTCGAAGACGCTGCCGAGCTGGCCCATGGTCGAGGCGACCTTGCCAGTGGCACCGAGTACGGAGGCCGCAACGATAATGACGAGCGAGGTCATGATGCCGGGGGCAACGATTCCGGGAATCGTATCGATCATGGTGATATCGCGGTAGTCGTCCTCGCTGCGTGCGCGCTCTTTCGTGCCGTAAGAGGTGTAGAAGGCGGCGTTCACGGAGAAGTTCGTGCCGACCAATGCGATGACCAGCAACCAAGCATCGTTAGGAACGCTGGGAATCAGCCCGGATGCTGCCGCGGCCCAGTCGGGGTTCGCGATGAACGTCGTTGTGACGAAGGCAATCGCCATGACCCCAACCATCACGACAAGCACCTTCTCGATCACCCGATACACATTGCGGACCAGAAGAATCGTGGCGACCAGGGCGGTGCCGATGATCGTCCACATGACCGGCGATCCGCCTAACAGCATTGACGCGCCCAGGCCGAGGCCGACGGCGTTGCCGACCGAGAAGCACAAGGTGACCAGGAAGACGCCGATGCCAGCGATCACCCCGACCTTCCTTCCCAGGTGGTCCTTGATCGACTGGATGAGTGAGATGGGCGATTTGATGCCCAGACGCACACTCATGTCGGTGAGGAAGATCATCAGGATGGTGGAGACGATGATCACCCAGATCAGGGTGTATTGGTAGCCGCTGCCAGCCTGGACGGCGGTGGCGAGGTTACCGGGCCCGAACTGCCAGGCGCCGGCGACGAAGGCTGGACCGATCAGGGCAAGATGGCCCCAGAATGATCGACGGTTCTTTCGGGCCTCGACGCTGGTCTGCACGCTGCTGGCGGACAGATGTCCTAAGCCGGTTCCCGGCTTAGAGGTGCTAGGCGTCTTCGTGTGTTCAGTCACGGCGCGCCCTCCTTCCGCGGGACTATTTTCCCGCACAGTCTTCTTTGACTCCATAATTCCGACCTCTATGTCGGGTGGGCGGCCTATCGAAGTGGCCGTTCGCTTGCGTCAACGCGAGCAGTGTCCGAGCCAGGGTGCGTGCGGTATTAATTCTCCCGCACACACCCTGCTGTCGGTCAGGCGGGGACGGCGACCTTGCCGATGTTTGCGGCGGCGAAGGCAGCCGCAATCTCGGCCTCGGCGCCGTCGGGCAGGGGCAGCAGTGGGGTGCGCACTGTGGCGTGGTCCAGGATGCCGCGGTTCACAAGGCCCCACTTCAAAGCGACGGTGCCCTCCATGTGGGACCCGCGGTGGTAAACGTTTTTGGTCACCGGGAGCAGCCGCTCGTGAATCGCGTGGGCACGCGGGTAGTCCTGCGCCTTGCCGGCTTCGATCAGTTCGACGAGCAGTTCGGGGGCGATGTTGCCGTAGCCGACGAGCAGACCGTCGACATCGAACATGGTCGGCAGCAGGTACTCGTCATGGCAGGAAAGCACCTGCAGTTCGGGGTACGCGGCGCGCAGCGCGGGGATCTCGGTGTACCACCGGCGCATGTTCCGGACACCGTTCTTCGTGGCGAACACGCCCTCCTGGCCCGCGATCTCCAATTGAGTATCGAGGTCGTAGGTCGCCTTGGTGTTGTCGGGGTACTGGAACAGGATCAGCGGCAGACCGGACTCGTCATAGATCTCCTGGTAGCGCGACTGGGGCGCGCCCTTCTGGTACCCGAAGCGCAGCCACCCGTGCGAAGGGTAGACGAGACCGGCTGACGCGCCGGCTTCGACGGCCTTCTTGGCCTCGAGGGCCGCGGTCTTGTTGCCCTCCTTCGTGATGCCGGCCACGACCGGCACACGGCCGTCGGTCGACGCCACGAACGCGCGGATAACGTCCAGCTGCTCCTCTTCGGTAAGGAACGTGCCTTCGCCGGCGTGCCCCAGGACGACAAGGCTCTTCACGCCCTCAATCGATCCGAGCCACGAACCCAGACGCTGGATCGCAGCGAAGTCGACAGCGCCATCTTCGGTGAACGGGGTGACAGGTGCGGGGCTGAGTCCGCGGAGATCGATGGTCATTACAGCTACCTCTTGTCTTCATTGATGGTCGACGTCCCGCTAAGATGAGAACGTTTGCGGGAACGTTTTCAAGTTTGCACGTGTCGCAGCTCACTGTCAAGAGAACGTTTGCAAGTCAGGAGGATTAGAGTGTCTGTACCACCTTTGCTGACCAGGAGATCTGCCATGGAACCGGCCGCCACCGGGAATGTTGTCACCCTTAAGGACGTCGCAGCAGCCAGTGGCGTTAGCATCTCCACGGCCAGCCGCGCCCTCGATGAACGGACCATCTCCCGGTCCGCGGCCGCAGCGAACGTGCGGAAAATAGCCGAGGAGCTCGGGTACCGGCGGAACTCTTTCGCTTCCAGCCTGCGCCGCGGTGAGACCCGGACCTTGGGCGTCCTCGTCCCCCGCCTGAGCGACACCGTCATGGCACTGATGTTCGAAGAACTCGAGAAGGCCGCGTCCTCCCGCGGATACTTCGCCATGGTCGCCACCAGCGGAGATGACCCTGAAGACGAACGCAGCGCAGCTGAAACACTCCTGGACAGAAACGTGGACGGGCTGATCCTGGCCACGGCCCGGCTCGACGACGAACTCCCCCGGCTCCTGCGTGAACGCCGGGTAGCGCACGCACTGGTACTCCGCACCGACGGCATCAGCCCATCAGCGCTCGGAGACGACGAAGTCGGCGGTTACCTCGCCGTGCGCCACCTCATCGACCTCGGCCACCGCGACATCGCCGTCGTCACCGGCCCCGCCTTCACGTCCACCGGAACTGCCCGTCTCGCCGGCGCCCGCAGGGCCATGGACGAAGCCGGCATCAACCCGCCGGACAAGTGGCTCCTCGCCGCAGGCTACGGCATTGAAAACGGCTACACCGCAGGTGAAACACTCCTGGCCGCCGACCGTCGTCCCACAGCGATCTTCGCGGCCAACGACAACATCGCCATGGGCGTCATGGCGGCAGCGCACCGCGGCGGCATCACCATCCCCGATGACCTCGCACTGGTCGGGTACAACGACACACCCCTATCGGCGCGGCTGCCCACACCCCTAAGCTCGGTCCGTGTTCCCTTGGATCAGATCGCCGCCACAGCCATAGATCTCATCGTCAATCCCGGTACCGAACCCCTCATCAGGCGCTCCATGCCGACCCTCATCCCACGTCAATCCAGCGGAACACCCAAGCACTAGTCCCCTGAAATCTGAAACGAACTGCATACCCGACGCAGCTGGAGTCCTGTAGGCCTTGTCAGTTAGTCGGTTTCCGTTTGCGCCGCGCTGGGCGTTCAAACGGGCGGCCAGTTCGCGGCGCCCGGTCCGTCGAACAGCGCGCTGGTGCTGCTCTGGGGCACCACCACGTGGACGGCGTTGCGCTGGATGGTGAAGTCGGCCGGCGTGGAGGTGGCGATCTCGCCGTCGAGGTTCACCGGCAGCGGCGGTTCGGTGACCACCCGGACGTTTCGGCTGGTGAGGTGGTGAACCCTGTCGTGTTTGATGAAGCTGCCGTCCTTGAGCAGCCGTGCGATGCTCACATGCTCCCGGAGCGGGCCCGCCACGATGGCGTAGATGTCAAGGATATGGTCGTCGATCCCCGCGGTGGGGGAGACCGTGTTGCCGCCGCCGTAGTGCCGGCCGTTGCCGACGGCCACCTGAAGCAGGTCCTCGAGCTCCAGCGGCTCATGATCCCCCTCGGGAAACTCGAGGCGGGCCCGGAACGGCTTGTGTCGGGTATAGGCCAGAATCGTGGCGATGCTGTACGCCAGGGGCCCGATGTATCGCTTCAGCCGGGGGCTCAGGGCCTCGGTTACAGACACTGACAGGCCCACGGACGCGACGTTGAGGAACGGCTCACCGTTGGCCCGGCCGAGGTCGATGTCCACCACCTTTCCCTCGGCGATGGTGGCGCACGCCTCGGCAAGGTTGTTCGGTATCTCCAGGGTGCGGGCGAAGTCGTTGGCGGTGCCCAGCGGCAGAACGCCGAGCACAACGTTGGTGCCGGCAACCCGGCCGGCGGCGTAGGACACGGTCCCGTCGCCGCCGCCGACAACCACGAGGTCGTGCCCGTCGGCAAGCACCCGGTCAAGTGTCCCGGCCAGCTCGCCCCCGGACAGCACGGGGTGCACGGCGGAGATGGGCACGCCTGCCTTCCGCATCGCGTCCACGGCAAGTTCGTGTGCCGTCCCTCGGCGTGATCCGGCGTTGATCACAACGGCGGCAGAGCGGGCATCCCGGGCAGCCTTCATGGGAACATCGTAGGCCGCGGACCTGTGCGTTTCCTATGGCGCGGTGCAGGACCTGGCGTACGACGGCGGCGCGTGAGTTCCAGCAGAAGGAACCTGCGTTCGGGAAGCCACCGGCCAGGGCGGGCGAACCGCCGTCGGAACAGGTTCAACGCCGCCTGACCGAGGGGTTACTTGCCCGTCCCTTTCCCGTGGGTGACCGTTCATCCGGAGGACAAGCGTGCTCCACCGCCCTCGTGCATGTACTCAAAACCGAGCCTCAGTACGTGGCTAGAGCACCTTGAGTTTGTGGCCCATCATCCGGACAGAAGCTGGAGCAATTGCCCCTCCAGCGGACTGACTTGGGATGACCCAGTTTCGGGTGGACTGATTTCCGACCCACTGAATTTCGGCGGAACGATTGCCGAGGGACTGATTTCGGGCGGGAGGACTCCCGGCGGCCATTGGGGTGGTTCGCGGTCGGGTTGTTCGGCTTGGTAGTGGCGGCCGGTGGGTGATGTCCAGCCGGGTGGCTCATCTCTGGTTGAGGCCGTTGGGGACCCATCCGCTGTTGTGTTTCAGGCGGTGATGTTTGGGGCAGAGCTGTGCGAGGTTGCTGATTCCGGTGGTTCCGCCGTGTTCCCACGCCTGTAGGTGGTCGGTGTCGTTGTCGAAGGAGTTGTTGTTGCAGCCGGGGAAGACGCACTTGCCGTCCCTCAGCTGCAACGCTCTTTTCATCGCCTTGGTGAGTCGATAACTGGTGCGACCGATTTCCAGGGGTGTTCCGTCACTGGGGTCGAGCAGGACCCTGCGGAAGGATCCGGCGCCGCCCGCGAGGAGCTGACGGGCCATGGAGGCAGGAATGGGCCCGTAACCGTCCAGCTCTGCGGGTTCGTCGGTGAGGCCCAAGAGTGCGAAGTGCGGGACGGTGACGAGCACGTCGGCGCGGGGCGTGGGGACCTTGCCTGCATCCGGTTCCGTGGCGGTTCCGCTCAACACCGGTTCGGCGTGGTCCGGGCGGTCACTGTTTGCGACGTTATCGAAGCTGTAGAACTCTGTCATGGGTTCATCGGAGCCGACGAGAGTGGCCAGGCCAAGCAGGTCCTCCTGCGCACCGCCGTCGCCCTGGAGGGAGATGGTGGTGGGGACGGGGCTGTTCTGTTGGTGAGGAGGCGTCTGGCGAAGTCGTCGGACTTGAGTTGGGTGAGGGTGCGGGTTTCGTTGGGTCCTTGGAGGCTGCGGGCGGTGGCGGTGATGCGGTTCGAGATCGCCAACGCCTGGTCTGCTGGCAGGTATGCGGCTATCCAGGCCATCCCGTCCCGGTCCGGAGTGAATTCCACCCGCCGGTCCGCGGCGCTTTTGTTGTGACGCTTCTCGATCGATTCCGGGTGGTGGCGTTCCCGCCAGCCCCTTAGCCTGGCCCGCAACCGGGCCGGCGCCAACTTCGGCGCGGGGCAACCCCTCGCCGGGTTAGGGGCGTCCGGGTCGAGGAAGTGATCCACTAAAGCGGCCGCGGCTGGATGGTCCAAAGCCTCGGTCTCGTCGGCGAAGATCCGTGCCTGCTGCCAGGAGAGGCCGCCTGTGGAGAGGGCGTCCATGACCGGCGGCAATGCACACACCTGCCGGGACTGATCCACGAACGCGGACGCGGCCCCGGAACTGATGGTCAGGATCCCGCCGATTTCCGCAACCGTGGACATCTCGGTGTAGGTCCGCTCATACAGGGGCGCGTCTGGTGGGGTCATTGCGTGTTGCAGGTCCATGGCTTCGGCCACGGACCTGGCCTTCCGGGCCGCGGCCTGGGCCTCCAGCTTCTTTTCCAGCCCCATCCGTTCCAGCCGAATTTCGTACGCCCGCGCCAGCACATCCACACCGTCCCCGGCCACAGCCGAAGCACCGGCGGAAGCGAGGGCAGCGTCCTCGGCATCGAGCGCGGCGAGAGCAGCAACGGTGGCATAAATAGCCTCCATACCTGTCCCCGTCCCCGCACTGGTTCCCATACGAACATCCTCTAACGGGGGTACGACAATGTGGCCGGCTGCCATTGACGGCCCGGCCACAGCAGCAGACTCGGCAGGGCGGTAATGCCGGTGGGCCGGGTAGGCGCAAGGCGCGCTCTCAAGGTGCGCGCCGCCGTCGTACTTTCAAAAAACACAACCGTTGTTGCCCCCGGCGCGGCAGTGGCAAGATGAACGAAGGTGTTGGGCTGCTGCCGATCAAGGGGTAAGAAGAACGACGACGTGTGCCCAGCTTGATCAGCGAGGCGGCGGTGAGCGGGCCATGACAGAGCACAGTGGGCAGCAGCGGCGGTTACAGGTATCCGACGTCAACGTCGTCAACCGCCGCGTGCTGCGGAAGGCGCTCGGCGGGACCATCGTGGGCAACACGATGGAGTGGTACGACGTCGGGGTGTTCGGCTACCTCATCACCACCATGGGGCCGGTGTTCCTGCCCGAGGCGGACCGGGCCGTGCAGAACCTGTTCCTGCTGGGGACCTTCGGTGCCACGTTTATCGCCCGGCCGCTTGGCGGCGTCTTCTTCGGCTGGCTGGGCGACAAGATCGGCCGCCAAAAGGTGCTGGCCATGACGCTGATGCTCATGGCCGCCGCGACGTTCGCCGTCGGCCTGCTTCCCGGGTACGCGGTGCTGGGCATCTGGGCGGCGGTGCTGCTGGTTGTCCTCAAGCTGGTGCAGGGCTTTTCGACCGGCGGCGAATACTCCGGTGCCACCACGTTCGTGTGCGAGCATTCGCCGGACCGGCGCCGGGGCTTCTACGTCAGCTTCCTGGACATGGGCAGCTACCTCGGCTTCGCGGCGGGCGGGCTGGTGGTGTCCGTCCTGCAGCTGACGCTGGGGCAGGAGCAGATGGAGGCGTGGGGCTGGCGGATCCCGTTCCTTGTGGCCGGCCCGTTGGGCGCCGTGGCCGTCTACTTCCGCATGAAGATCGAGGAGTCCGCCGCCTTCAAAGCCACCATGGAAGCCGAGGCCGTGGCGGCCAAGCATCCTGAGACCGGGGAAGACCTCCGGCCGGTGGGACCGCTCGGGATCCTGAAGGCGCACTGGCGGCCGATCCTCCTGGCCATGATCCTGGCGGCGGCTGCCAACACCGTCGCCTACGCCCTCACGTCCTACATGCCCACCTACCTGACCAGCAACAAGGGGTACAACGAGGTGGAGGGGACGCTGCTGACCATCCCGATACTGGTGGTCATGGCGTTGTGCATCCCCTTCACCGGACTTCTCTCGGACCGGATCGGCCGCCGTCGCGTGCTGTGGATCGGGGCCCTCAGCACCGTGGTGCTGGCGGTTCCGGCGTTCCTGGCGATAGCGGCGGGCAGCCTCCCTATGACGTTGCTGGGACTGGCCCTGATCGCCTTCCCGGTGGCGTTTTCGGTGCCAAACCTCGCCTCGGCGCTGCCTGCCCTGTTCCCCACCGAGCACCGCTATTCCGCCATGGGCATCGCCTACAACCTGGCCGTGGCCATCTTCGGCGGGACGGCCCCGTTCATCATCGCGTCCCTCATCGAGGTGACGGGCGACGACATGGCGATCGCGTACTACCTCATGGCCGTGGCCGCGATTGCCACCGTGGCCATCTGGTTCCTGCCCGAATCAGCCAGGCGGCACCTGCCCGGGTCCATGCCCAGCGTGGAGTCGGAAGAGGACGCCCGGAAGCTGGTGGAGACCCAGGACAGTAACCCGCTGCTGGACGTGGACTCGCTGCCGTTCGAGAGCAGCTTTGAGATCGCGCGTGCGGAGCACAAGGGACGGCCCGGGAAGCCGACGGTGATGTGACGCAGGGACGTACGACGGCGGCACTTGCGTAGTGCCGCCGTCGCCGTTCTCGTCGGCCCGCGTCGGCGCTACTCGCCGTCGTCGTCGGTGTCGGTGTCGGGGCAGTTGTCCTTAAGCCACTTTGCTATCCGACTGCCCCCGTTTCGCGATGAACTCCAGCGTGGCCTCACGGTACGTCACGTACTCCTCCGTTGTGGCCGGTGTCCCGGGACGCTTGAAGTTGTCGAAGGGCAGGTAGAACAGAACCTCGTCGTAGTCGGGCGTCACCAGGTCTTGGAAGTGGAAGAAGTCCACGAACTCCTTGAATCCGTCGAAGAGCGCGAAGAAGTCCGCGTAGGCGTTGAGGACATCGGCGAGGGGACTCTCGGGCTCTCCTGCGTAATGGCGCCGGATGCACTCCAGTGTGAGGTCCATCGGTCGGCGATCAGCGGCCTGGTCCCTCGTGCCTGGTTGATGGTGGGCCGGTCCTTCGACCTGACGGGCCAGATCATCGCACTGCCGATGGTGTACGGCGGGTTGAGGTAGCGGGCCCGCTGCTCCTCGTTGAGCCCGGCGATGGCGTCGACCAGAGCCCTCGGGCGCAACCAGCTGGTGTAGGAGGCGGTGATGGCGTCGCTGCCGTACCGATGCCTCGGCCCCGACGGGTCAGTGAAGATGAGGTAGCCGTCCCCACGATTCGGCGGCGCTTTCGGGGCGAAAAGCACGCCGGAGTTCAGCCGCTTTGTCCACAGCACCTGATGGAGCCGCCGGAGCTTCGGACTGACCCTGTCCGGGTCCTGCCTGGTCCTCGCTGGCTGGTCGGTTTTGAAGTCGAAGGATGGATCGAAGCCCCGCACCTCGGTGCAGTGGGTCTGCCAGCCCCGGACTTCGTCCAGCACACGGATGGGTTCGCGCGTGCGATAGGACCGGGCATGGTTTCCGGAAAGCCCTTCGTCGCTCAGGTGGGGATGGTCCTCGACGGGGCCAGTGGGTTCCACCCGGTAGATCCTGCCTCTTCCCTCGCCTGCGCTGAACTCAGCATGCCGCCTGGCCGCATCGAGGGAAGCGGTGACGAAGATATGGGTGGTCGCCTCCTCGAAGACCGAGGCGTTGCCGGGGACCAACAGGTTTCCGGCCCGCAGGTTCGCCCTGGTGCCGTGGTAGAACGGCCCTGAATTGTTGAGACCGTGCGTTGCCTCCGCGAGACCAATTGCATTCATCTTTTCCCCATTGTTTGTGCAGCCAATCCCATGATGCTAATTCGGCGCGGGATTGAACGATTCGTTTTTGAGGCAATCCTGCGCTGATCTTGCGCGCACCGCGTTCTGGTGAGCCTTTCGCGTAAACGTGAGCCTTCCCACCTTATTCTGAGTAAATCACGATAAGCCGGTAAAGTTGGATGCAGGCCGCCGTAGCCCTTGAGTACCGCACCGGTGAACATACCCGGGCCACCGGGGCGCGCGGCACAGTTCGCACCAGCCCTCCTGCTTGAGCGGTACAAGAACCCGTACGGCCCTCATCCCGAAACCCCACGGAGAACCCATGACTTTTCTGACCGAACGCCCCGCAGCCTCCCCATCCACGACCACCCTCAAGGCAGCTGCCACTGTTGCCGCTACCGCCGTGCGCGGCGGCAGCTACGTGACCCTCCCCGCCGGCAGCGTCCCCGCCGGCGTCGAGGGCAGCTACGTCACCGTCGCCGGCGCCCGAGCCTGTCCCCCGTCACCCGCGGCAGCTATGTCACGGTAGACGGCACTCCCGTTGTTGCCGCCAGCGTCATCGAGGGCAGCTACGTAACGCTTCCAGCGGCGGCGTAGAGTCGCGGCATCCGGCGGGGGATAGCACCGCCGCGCGGGCATAAAAGGAGGCCGACGGCGACACTGGGTGTCGCCGTCGGCCTCCTTTTTCGTGTCACGGGGAGAGTGCCCGGCTGGGTGCTGCGATGGGCTTTATCTCCGTTCGCCTGGAGCACGCCTTGCGGCCATCCGGGAGGCATAGGTTGAACGCAAGTTCGTCGGCGCTGCCGCCTTTCCAGGCCAAGGAGTCCCGCACCATCAAGACCGGGCGTAGTCCCACGTCGTTGGCGCTTCGGGGACCAGGCCGTTAGTAGTGGTAGCGGGCCTGCAGGATGGTCACGTACTGGTCATCCGCCATGTAGACGAGTCTGTGTTCCTGGTCGATGCGCCTGGACCATGCTCCGGCCAGCGCGTGTTTCAGGGCCTCCGGCTTTCCGATGCCCTCGAAGGGATCATCGCGCAGCGCGTCCTCGATGAGGGTGTTGATCCGCTTGAGTGTCTTGCGGTCCTGGGTCTGCCAGTAGAGGTAGTCCTCCCACCCCTCGGCGGTCCATGCCAGCCTGCGGCCGGCGGTCACGGATCAGTAAGCTCGTGCTCGATGACTCGACCATCCCGGACGGCAGAAAGGGATGACAGCAATCGCTGGGCGTTCTTAGGCGACCGCAGCAGATGGGTGGTCTCCACCAGAGCGTCGTACTCTTCCTTGGACATGAGGACTGCGGATCCGCGCTTGGACGTGATCTCGACTTCGGTGTGATCGAGGTTGACGCGTTCGATGAGGCCGAAGAGATCGCGCCGTGCCTCGCTTATGGTGATTGCCACGTCTTCCTCCTTGTTGTACTGGATATGGTACCAGTCGGACCTGTGGTCACGCAGGTTTTTTGGTCTGCGGTCATCGCCCCGCGAGCTCGCCGGGCTCCGGTAAGTCGCCCGGACGCTCGACGTGATGCGGCAGTCGGCCACGAAGTTCCCTTGGCGCCGGCGTCGATCCAGTCCGTGAGCGCGGAAAGGTCCGCCAGTGAGCGGATGATCGCGGACTCAGCCCCCAAAGCGCGGGCGACACCGCTGAAGTCCACCTCAGGGATCAGCATGGCCTTCAGCACCGCGGTGTTGGCGGTTCCGGCGTTCCTCGCGATAGCGGCGGGCAACCTCCCTATGCGCTCCTGGGCCTGGCCCTGATCGCCTTCCCGGTGGCGTTTTCGGTGCCAAACCTCGCCTCGGCGCTGCCTGCCCTGTTCCCCACCGAGCACCGCTATTCCGCCATGGGCATCGCCTACAACCTTGGCCGTGGCCGCGATTGCCGCCGTGACCATCTGGTTCCTGCCCGAATCAGCCAGGCGTCACCTGCCCGGGTCCATGCCCAGTGTGGAGTCGGAGGAAGCCGCCCGGAAGCTGGTGGAGACGCAGGACAATAACCCGCTGCTGGACGTGGACTCGCTGCCGTTCGAGAGCAGCTTCGAGATCGCCCGCGCGGAGCACAAGGGCCCGCCGGGAAGCCGACGGTGATGTGAGGCAAAACGTACGACGGCGGCACGTGCGTGAGTGCCGCCGTCGTCAGTGGTCCGGGCTGGCGCAGAAGGCAGCGATCCTCGCGTTCCGGGCAGCGACGAATTCCAGGCTGGCCTGCCGGTAAAGCTCATACTCAGGGAGTGAAGCCGGTATCGCCGAAGGCGAGTCATCGGTGAACGGCAAAACGTCATTGAAGGGCGGGAAGAACCGGACTGCGCCGTAGTCGTTGGTGACGAGGTCCTGGAGCAGGAAGAAGTTGACGTAGCCCCGGAAATCGACAAACAGGCTGAAGAAGTCGGAATACAGCTTGATTGTGTCGCTGAGTGGACTGTCTTGGCGGAGATAGTGCCGTCGGATGCACTCGAGTGTCAGATCGAACCTGTCGGCGATGAGTGGGTGGGTTCCCTTGCGCTGATTAATCGTCTGCTTGCCATCGATCATGTTGCCTGGGAAGACCATCATTCCGCCGATTGTGTAGCCCTGGCGGCTGAAGGCTTCCTGATCTGCCTCCGGAATCTGCGCCATGACCGAAGCGGCACCCAAATGCCGGCGGAATGTCCGAATGATCGCGTCACTCGACAAGAAGAACTCGCCCAGCTCGGAGTGGTGATGCAGGTATCTGCGTGGGTTGCTTGCGTCCAGGTCGAACAGCGCACGATTTTGCAGAGGCAAAGGCTTACTCCAAAGCCGCTGGTGGGTTCTCCGGAGGGTGGGGCTGTGGGTATCCGGATCTTTGCCTTCTGGCGTGTCGGAGCGAAAATCGAACGTAACGTCGATGTCGTTTAGGCCGATGGTGGTGTGTGTTTTGTTCAGTTCCTCGGCGAGCATTACAAGGATTCCGCTGGGGCCGCGCAGGTACGTGAGTTTATAGATGTCCTGATAGGTCGCCACACCACGTAGCGGATGGCATCCGTGCTTGGCCGCTACTTCGAGGGCTTTATCGATATCGTCTACCGAGAAGGCCACGCGGTGCATGCCAATGTCGTTGGGGCGGGTGGGGTTCGATTCGATCGCTTCGGGATGGATGTATTCGAAGAGCTCCAGTCGACCGTGACCGTCTGGGGTCTCGAGCATCGCAATCTTGGCGTGGTTGCCATCGAGCCCGACGGCCGTGTCCGTCCACTCGCCGCTGACCGTGTCACGGCCGATGAGCGTAAGACCAAGATCGGTGAAAAACGCGATTGCCGCTTCGATATCGCGAACAGCAATGCCCACATTCTCAAATTTGATGACCATGGGTGAAAGCTACCAAGGTGGAGAGAATAGCTCCACTGCTGTTCCACTTTTAGCCATTTGCCGTCCGTTGGCGACCCTTTGTTGATCACTGCAATTGAGTGTGAAAACGAAGAACGAAATGAATAAGTACGGCACGGGAATACCTAGCGCCTGCATGCTGATCGTGCCCATTGCCAACATCGTCTGGCCATTGGCTCGGCGATTGTTCAGCATGAGTTCAACGGGAAGGTAGCCCCAGTCTCGGGTGGTTTTCCTGTTTCCGCCTGTTCGGGATCTCAGTGCTGCAGGCCGGCCCTGATCTGGATGAGGGTGAGGTCCAGCAGCGGCGTGGGGACGTTGAGCTCCCGGGCCCTGCGTGCGAGGTCGCCAAGGATGTGCTCGGCTTCCGAGGGGAGCCCTGCGGTGAGGTCCCGGTACAGGGAGGACGTGAAGGCCGATCCCGGCTCGGTGAGTATGCCGACTGCTTGTGCATGAGCGGCGTCGGAAACGGGATGTCCTGCCGCGGCTGCCACCGCTTCGGTTTCGCTGATGGCCTCCAGGATCCTGGACTGCCCGCCTGCGTCGATGATCCGTCCGACCGGCGCCCGGAACAGGCAATTGACGATCCCCGCGGCAGCGATGAAGGCCCATTTATCCCACAGTGCGCCCAAGATGTCGTCCACCACCGAGAAGTCGACGCCGGGCACGTCCAGAGCCTCAGAAACCTCCGGAGGGACGGGGTTTCCGTTCAGCCCGCCCACCGTGAAGGAAGTGAGGGGCACCTGCTGGCGGACCACATCGCCGTCGAGAGTGGCGACGATCCGGGCCAGGCCGCCCAGCACCTGTCCCGGGTACTGCTGCTCAAGCCGGTCCACATGGGCCATGCCGTTGAGGATGGGAATGATGCTGGTGCCAGGCCCCACGAAAGCGCCAATCTCGCCGAGGACGCCCTCGAACGCGGTGGCTTTGACCGTGACGAGGATCAGATCGAAGGCCTCTGACCCGTCCTGGGCGGTGATGGTCTGCACCGCGTTCGTCCGGTCAGCGGTGGGGGAGACGAAGCGCAACCCGTCGCGGCGAAGGACCTCCTGCTTGCGCGGCCGCACCAGATACGTGACATCCCGTCCCGCTTCCTGCAGGAGCGTACCGAACGCCCCGCCTGTGGCTCCGGCTCCGACGACGAGTATCCGCATGGGTGCATACCTTTCCGGGGTGGTGCTCAAGGATGTTGACCGGGCACAGGAGCCAGGAAACAGCTGATGAGGCGTTGTATCCGGTGTTCCAAGGCTAGGCGGCTAGCCGTTGCCCGCGCCGTCTCCGGTGTCCTCCCACATGACATCCAGATTGTGGAAGATCACGGGTCCGTCGCACAGTTCCGCCATCTTGGCAGCGAACTCCGACGTTTCCGGCCGGCCGGAATTCTCCATTGCCGAGTCAAAGGACTCGAAGTCGACGATGGTGAAGTAGGTCCCTGGGTGGTCCCTGTCCGCCGTGGCAACAATGCGGCGGAACGTGGCCGGAGTGCTCCCCTCGGTTCTTGAGGGACGGCCCAGTTCTTCGATCTCCTTGATGCGGGAGGTCTTGAATTCGATGATCTGCACAAACCCGGCCATGACGGCTCCTCGACGGCGGTGGACGTTGATGCGGATCAGACTAGTCCCCGCACCGGATGGCGAACAGGGCCTTGCGTAAACGTGAGCCTTCCCACCTTATTCTGAGTAGCTCACGATAACCCTGTAAAGTTAGGTGCAGGCCGCCGTAGCCCTTGAGTACCGCACCGGTGAACATACCCGGGCCAGCGGGGCAAGCGACACAACGCGCAACCGCCCTCCTGCTTGAGCGGCACAAGAACCTGTATGGCCCTCATCCCGAAACCCCACGGAGAACCCATGACTTTTCTGACCGAACGCCCCGCAGCCTCCTCATCCACCACCGAAACCACCCTTAAGGCCGCTGCCGACCACTTCGCTGACACCGCAGTGCGCGGCGGCAGCTACGTGACTCTCCCCGCCGGCAGCGTCCCCGCCGGCGTCGAGGGCAGCTATGTCACCGTCGCTGGCGCCCGAAACCTGCCCCCCGTCACCCGTGGCAGCTATGTCACAGTAGACGGCACTCCCGTTGTTGCCGCGGGCGTCATCGAGGGCAGCTACGTAACGCTTCCAACGGCGGCCTAGGCTCCCAGCGCCCTGCGGGGGATAGCACCTCCGCGCGGGCATAAAAGGAGGCCGACGGCGACACTGGGTGTCGTCGTCGGCCTCCTTTTTCGTGCCATCGGGCACGAGGTCTGTGCCAGGGCTTTCCTGTTCTGAACGTACGGCAGCGGCGCCCTCAGCGCCTTGTCCCCGCAGCGCCGGCAGGGATAAGGCGTTGAGGTTAGTTGCTGACCTCCACGAAGATCGGGTTGGTGTAGAACCACAGGTCTTGCCACGGATCTGCATTCCCGATCTCATCCATGGCAGGGCCGGCCGGGTCGATATCTGCGCCGAGGAAGCCCGGCTGGGACTTCTTCCCGTCCGTACCGCGAAGGCGGATGTAGTAGTGCCCGGCCGGTGTGTCGATTTCCTGCGTCCAGGTCAAACTTCCGTTCCGCAGCGTCAGATCCTTGGTAGGTAGCTGGGTGATGACTCGCGTATCGGGTGCCTGCATGGTGTCGGCGTCCGCGGCCGGACCGGTCACGGTGCCGAGGATAACGTCAACCCGGGCCAGTTCCGGAATGAATCCTGCGAAGTTTGGTTTGGATGCCGGGGCGATGGAGACCGTGAGCGTAACTTTCCTGCCGCGCTTCGTCGCAAGCTTCCCGCCGAGGGTAACCGACTTTGCCTGGTCCGCACGGTCACATCGATGGAATCGATCAGGCAGCCGTGGTCCACCCAGACACGGCCCTCACGGAGTCCCTGCATCACTGATGTGTGACTGACTTTTTCGGCGCCGACATGGGTGCGGCTGTAATAGCCGGGCCAGAAGTCGTTTTCTGTGAGGTCCACGGTGCCGCTGTAGACCGGGTCCTCAGTGCGGCCCTTGGCGTCGAAGTTGCTTCCGGGCCCGCGGGTAGTGGTGTCCAGATAGACGTTGTGGCTGTCCGAGGTTGCGGTGACGGAAAACAACCTTCCTTCCGCGAGCAGGCTGTCCCACACCCCGCCGACGGTGGCTGTCATCCAGTCGAAGCCACCCCAGGTGCGGTACGACTCGGCAGGATAGCCCTTGAAAGAGAAGGTGCCGGGTGCGCCGTCGTACAGGCCGCGCGCACGATCACCGGCGTGTGGGGCGGGCAGCCCGCCGGCCTGGTGCCCGGGAGCACCCTCCATACCGATGACCACGTCCGGTGCTGCCTGGATCCATGCCCGGATCTCATGTGGTGAGTCGATGCCCTGCCGCGAAGGGTGGTTTGGAATCATGAGGATGTCCTCCACCCTGCCCTTGGCTCGGGCGTCGCCCATGAAACGGATCCCGTCCAGCGCCAGGGCTTCGTTGGCGGCAGTTCCGTCACGGGTGCCCTTTACCCGGGCATCCCAGCGCGATTCGACTTCCTTGAGGACCGCGACGTCGTCACGTCCCGGTGCCACGAAAACTGTGGCGTGCTCGGCCCCGGGGATGTTCCACTCGAGGCCGTGGTAGATCAGAATCGAATCCCCAAACTCCCTGCGCACCTCATCAATGAGAGGCACAATCTGGTCGGTGCTGAGCTGGGAGTGGGCCACGTTGCCGTGGTCGGTGAGGACAAGCCAGTCGACGCCGTACCGGATGGCCTGACGTACATGGTCCACCACGCGGTACTTACCGTCGTTGCTGAAAAGGGTATGTACGTGATGGTCCCCGTTCAGCCAGAAGTACTGGCCCTTTTTCGTGCGTTGGGAACCTTCAGCGAGGGCTTGGGCGGGAGTGACCGCTGCAAGCGAAGCGCCGAGTCCTAGGACCGAACCGGTCTTCAATATTCCGCGGCGGGACATACCTTTTGTCATGAGAGCCTTTACTGCAAATATTTCGGAGAAGGAAACGGCTCGACGGCTGGCACCAGGGAACCGCCCCTTCATCTTGCTCAAGCAGTCAACACACGGGACATGAACAGTTGGGTAGCGACACTTGTCCGGACAGTGAACGGGTCCTTACTCATGGGGGTGTCACATCCAGTGCCAGCGAGTTCGTGAACGCGGCCAGGGACTCCTCGGCCGGCCAGGTG
This sequence comes from uncultured Actinomycetota bacterium, assembly GCA_963741285.1. Lineage (GTDB taxonomy): Bacteria > Actinomycetota > Actinomycetes > Actinomycetales > Micrococcaceae > Arthrobacter. Next base: position 412 of record CAVUHH010000020.1, on the reverse strand, counting down.
GTACTACGAGGCCCACACGAAGAAGACCCCGGTCCCGTCCTCGGGATAAAGGGGCGAGCCAGGGTTACCCCGCCACCGCCGCCTTCGCCTCCTGCTTGGCCGCCATCCACTCGCTCAGCCACGGGGCCCGGACGCTCGACGTGATCCGGCAGTCGGCCACGAAGGTTCCTTGGCGCCGGCGTCGATCCACTCCTGTGAGCGCGGAAAGGTCCGCCAGTGAACGGATGATCGCGGACTCAGCCCCCAAAGCGCGGGCGATGCCGCTGAAGTCCACCTCGGGGATCAGCATGGGCTTTTCGGTCAGGCCCTGGGAGCCGTACTGGTGGATTTCGGCTCCGTAGGCGGCATCGTTGTAGATCACCACGACGGCGCTGCTCGCCGTGCCGATGAGCGATTCGAGGTCGGCCAGGCC
>CAVUHH010000019.1:0-30180 GCA_963741285.1 uncultured Actinomycetota bacterium | reverse complement strand
CAAGCTCCATGAGCAGAGACAGCCGGTCCCCGACACCACCCATGTGTCCCCGTGCGGGCAATGCTATGCCCGGACGATCAGGCGTTCAAGCGGCCGTCTCGGGGGTGTTGAAGGCGTCGCCGGCAGCGTTGCTGCGCTGGGACTGAAGCCCAACGGATTTGGCCTCAAAGCTCATTGAGCGCTGGGCCACTCCGCCCGTCCGGGTCATTGGCGAACACAGGCCGTACACTGGCTCACCATCATGTCCGGCGATCTTGAGCAAACCTTTCGCAAAGCTAGGCTAAATTATGATTCTTTTGTTGCAGTATCAAGTCAGCATCCGCGAGCGTCCTTCACATGGGTGTTCGCGGAATGAAAGTAAGGTGAACTGCCATGACAAAGGATGACCCGCCGTCGGGAACCTCCGGCGAAATCCAGCCAGACCAGGCGGCCCCCGCCATGGGCACCCTGGTCATCCGCACATGGGACGAGCCGGACCAGACGCCCAGTTTTCGCGCCAGACTGACCTACAGCCAAGCCCCGGACGATGACCCCAGCAGTACGTGCGCTGCTGATCCGGAGGAGGTCCTGAGTGTCGTGCGCCAATGGCTCAATGCCCGGCAGGGGCCTCCACCCGCGGTTTAGAGACTCCCCGCCTGATGGCCTGACTTTCAGGAAATGTCCGCAATGAGGCGTCGAATAACCTTCCGACGGCACCAGGCCCATGTCCTCCTTCAGTTTCGACTCATATCGCCCAAAGGCGCGAAGCGCCAGAGCATCGTCTCTACGACAGCCGTTGAGCCTGGATCAGAAGTCAGACGGCACTTTCATACAGCGGTTCGAGGTCCAAGGCCGCCTCCGCTGCCTCGAGGGCCGATTCGAAATCGCCGCGGGCCAGCGACTCGCGGGCCATGATGTGATAAGCGTGGAGCCGATCCTGCTGCAGCCTGCTCTGTTCAAAGAGCACCCAATCGTCGTACCAGCCCGGGAGCAGGTCGGAGTCCCTCAACTGCTGGAGGCACGATGCGACGTTGCCGTTGACTCCGGCCCTCCCCAGCTCCTGGATCTGGGCACGGAGCCGGTGCAGGTCAACGTCCACGATCTCACTCAGGGACAGCATGGTACCGCCGTTAATCAGCAGGCCGGGGTTTTGCCGCGAGATCAGGTGCACGGCAACGCGAAGGCTTTCAAGCCCCTTGGGCTCAGGGGTGTCCGGCCACAGCAGGCCGACGAGATAACTTCTGGGGCGGGGGCCGTTGACGGCCAGCGCTGTAATGAGCCGCTGTTGCCGGACAGCGACATGCACCACGTCGGTGTCCCGACGAAGTTGCCACGATTGAAGCAGCCGCAACTGAAAACCATAGCCGCCATTGCCCATGGGTACCCCTAAATCCAGCGGGGGCTGAAGTGCTGGAACAGATGTAACAACCACTTTCCGCAGTCCGGAGGGGGCTGTCAATGGGCTGCGTCTTCTGGCAGAGTCCGGTTGGTAACACTCCAGTAACGGCGTGCCTCTATCGTCCGGGTCAGGGTGGTCAAATGCGGACCGGCCAGCCGACGTCGTGCCATGTTCCACAAAGCGTTAGGGAGGAAATCCAGTGACTACAGACATCCGGTTCCCGGCAGTATCCCGGTTACTCCCCGGATTTCCTGGGGACACAGATAGATCCGCCGATGATCGGCGCTGCGCTGCAGGATGACACCGTCCGGCTCGATGGCTCGGAGGTCATCCCCTACACGCACTTCTCGCTCGCGCTCAGCAAGTCCAGACGCTTCGCCCGCTGGGTCGCCTGGAACATCGACGGCGGTACTCTCAAGAAGATCAGCCGTAATGGCATCCCCTTCATCAAGGACCCCAGGATCCCCGCCGATTTTCAGAGCGGCGACGAGCTCTACAGCGGCAACCGCCTTGACCGCGGTCACCTTGCGCGCCGAGCCGACCTGGTGTGGGGGACCTTGTCCGAAGCCAAAAGCGCCAACATCGACTCGTTCTTCTTCACCAACATCACGCCGCAGATGGATGACTTCAACCAGAGCAGCAAAGATGGTGTTGGGGACGGCTGGAAGATGCGGTCTTTGCCGACGTTGATGTCCAGGATCTCAAGGTGAGCGCCTTCGGCGGACCGGTTTTCCATGACGATGACCGCGTTACCGGGAGACGCGGCTGCCGCGGGAATACTGGAAGGTCCTCGCTTACGTCGAGCAGGGACAGTTCAAGAGCCATGCATTCCTGCTGACCCAGAACCTGAATCCGTTTGAAGCAATCGATTTCGACGAGTTCCGGGCCTTTCAGATCAGCACCGCGGAACTGGAGCAGCGGACCCAGCTGCAATTCGCGGCTGAGCTGCGCACGGCAGATGCCTTTACGGCACCCTCAATCAGTGGGGACCGGGAGCCGCTGGACAGCGTCGCTGACATCCAGTGGTGACCATAGCAGGGTGATGCGGCCTGCCGCGCTGGCTCCAGGATTAGTCCTGCAGTCAGCTCTGCGGCACGAGCCGGTACACCGCCCCGTAATTGGATGGCACCCGGACAGGACCCACGTGCCCGTCGGCCGGAACCTGGAGCGGCGGCCTGGGATTGTCAGCCTTGTCAATCTGTTCTTCCCAGTGGCCGGCCTTCGGCCAGCGAATCCAGGCATCGACGTCATTGTCCGAGAAGTTGAGCACCACCACGAACGCTTCGGCGGGCAGGGCGCCGTCTGCCGAGGCTTCGCGGCGGAAGACGATGATCCCATCCCTCCGGTGGTTCGGGTCATCGTCGTAGTAAAAGAAGCCCCGGCTGCCCAGGGCCCTGTATTGAGACCGCAGCGCAGCCATGATCCGGTATAGCCGGATCAGTGCCTTTCCGGCCGCATCGTAGAAGTACTCCCAATGGAGCGGCCGGCTGAACAGGATCCGCTCGTAGCCTCCAGGCCGGTGCGGCGTCACGCTCCAGTTCTCGGCAAATTCCTGGCCATGCCAGAGCATGGGCACGCCTTTGGCGGTGTAGAGGGCGACGACGTATGGCTGGGTTTTGTAGAAGAGGCTGCGGTTTCCGTACGGCTGGCCGACGGGATCGGAGAGATCCTCGAGTCCAAACCGGGTGATGAATCTGCTGTGATCGTGCGATTCGAGGTATTGGAATGGCGCCACCGGGAATTCTTCGCCGTTGGTCGGGTTCCTGTAGCGGTCCGGGTAGCCGATCAGTTCCGGGTCCAGCTGGCGGGCAAAGGAGGCCCTGACGGGTTGGCCTGCCTGCGACGCGGCTTCGTCCAGCAGGCCGTTCTGCCAGCAGGTGTTCGAGTAAGTCGTGCGCAGGATTCCCTGGGGATCCTGCAGATGCTCCGCGCATTGGATCACCAGGCTTCGCCCGTTGCCGGCGTCAAAGCGCGGGTAGCGGGCCGCCTGCCTGGTGTGCTGATAGGTCCGGTAGGCGAGGTCGGCGTAGCCGCGGCCGGTGGCCCCATCGAAGATGCCCGGCACGTAGTCGTAGCGGAAACCGTCCACGTGGTACTCGTCCAGCCAGTACCGGCTGGCTGTCAGGAAGAAATCACGCGTGAACCCGCGGCTGAAGTCGCAGCCCGGGGCTTCGGCGAACTCCTCCCCGAACGGCCCCATCATCGGGTTCGGCCGGCCGGACGTCGCGTACACGAGGTTGTAGGCGAATTCAGGGTGTGCGTGGGAGTACACGGCGTCCAGGATCACGGCGATGCCGTTGCTGTGACAGGCGTCCACAAGCCGTTTCATGCCGTCCGGACCGCCGTACCGGTCATCGGGCGCGAAGTAGGAAAGCGGGGTATAGCCCCATTCGACTTCATCCTTGACGTTGGTCACCGGCATGAGTTCCACCGCGTTGATGCCCAGCCCCTTGAGATAGTCCAACTGGCTGGCCACGCCGTCAAAAGTGCCGTTGAATTCACCGACGTGGAGCTCGTAGACCACCAGGTCATCCACCTCCGGAACAACAAACCCGCCGTCGTGCCAGCTGAATGGCGCGCCCAGGCTGTCGATGGTGAACGCAGACAACGCGCCTCGGCCGGTTGCGCGGGCGAACGGATCAGCGAACCAGAACGTGACCGCTTTCGCTCCGCGGAGCAGCTGAAAGCGGTAAAGGTAGACGCCGTCCTGGCCGAAGTTTCCGTTGGTGTCCGCGGTCAGATCGACGGTCACGTCCCACAGGTCCAGTGCGGATCCGCCGTGCCAGGACAGATCAAAGACTTTCGGTTCAATGCCCCGCACAAACTGGTCACGCTCATGGATGAGACGGACCTGGACGCGGTACCCGTCCGGGAACGTGATGCCGGGCAGGTAAACGCCGATGTGCACCTGCCACTTCCCTGCGGCATCCTTGACGGCGGTGGCACCGACCTCGTGAAGGTCAATCGTCATGGCCATCGCAAATTCAGGTGATGCCGACGAGCTGGTAGGCCTTCCGGATGGCGGCGATCTTCTCCGTCCTGTGGACGTCGCCGCCGAAGTACGTTTGCCCGACGTCGACCACGGACTGGAGCGCCTCGGGGAAGGTCGCCCGCGGCGTCAACCGTGCCATGCCCAGGTACGTCAGTACCGCCACGTCTTCGACGCTGAACACCCGGGCCCCGTTTGTGCTCATGGTCAGCAGGTTGTGGACTGCCTTGTTGTGGATGTTGCTGTTGAAGTGGACCCAGCCCTGATCGTTGGACCGGCCCGGCAGCTCGCCGGGGGCCAGCGGGCGGAAGTCGTCCATGTGCTTGGGGTGCCCTGTGCGGGAGGGATCTGCGAAGTCCCGGAGCGGGCGCCCGTCCGCCCTGAGTCCAGGGCCAATCTCCCAGTCCCAGGTCGCCACATCGGCCCGGTCCGGGGCCTCGTACCAGTTCTTGATGATGACCCCGGCAATGTCTGCAAAGGACTCGTTGAGTGCGCCGGACTGGGTGGCGTAGACCAGGCTCGACGTCGTCTCAATCACGCCGTGGGTGAGCTCATGGCCGATGACGTCCAGGAAGCGCGAGAGGCTGACGAGGCGGCCATTCTTCCTGATTTGCCCGTACCACATGCGATGCCTGAACCAGAACGCGTTGAGCAGGCTGGGCGGCGGCTGCATGCTTGCTGCCGTGACGTTGACCAGCGAGACGAGGTCCATCCCGTTGTCGTCGATGCCCTGGCGTTGCAGGACCACGTTGTAGAAGTCCAGCACCCGCGAGGCGTTGGCGTGGGCGGAAACGGCTGCCCGGTTCGTGGCGCCATAGTCACTGTCCGGTGCCTCCACCGGGAAGTCGGGGTCCGGCGGATCGTTGTTGATGTCCGCGAACTGCAGGTCGTACGTGCGGACCCTGCGCCGGGGGTCGTTCAGCCGGCAGGTTGTTGCCGTCTGTGCGACCAGCTCCCCGAAGAAGGCCTGCTGGTGATCGTTCTCATCAATCCCGGTGCACCGGGCCGGGATGGCGAGCGCAGTCGGCGCGGCGCTGTAGCAAAACAGGATCTCGCCGTCGTGTGCGTCCACGAGGTAGTTGAAGCTGGGCGGTACAGGCCGCCGTCCGAAACCATGGCCAAGCAGCGCCTCGTCGTCACGGTCTGCGTCGTCGTTGGCGGGCGGCTCCGCGGGAAGCTCCTGGAAGAACCACGCCAGGTGCCAGGAGCCGTCGTCGTCCTTCTTGTAGAAGTTGAGCCGCGCGCCAATGCCCGACTCGGCCGGAATGTCCGCTCCGGTGAAGTCCGCCACCTTCTCGAGCGCCTCGGCACGGCTGAGGGATTCGACCGGATTGACTCCAGGGGTTTCGCCGAGTTGCCCGTTCACGCTCACGAGGTCCCGGGACGCGGTAAGTTCGACCATCGCCATGGCCCCGAAAATCGGGATGTCCCGGTAGGTCTGCGAAAACCGCAATGAGTGCGTTCCCAGGGCAGGAAGATCCCGCTCGCTCTCGACCACCAGGCTGGGTACGCGCTCCGGCCGCTCGGGTTCGGTCAACGACCGCATGCCGGCACGCTCGTCCCGCTGGAGGAGCTGGTCGAGGTAGTACCTCGCCGCCCCTTCGTTGCTGTTGAAGGTCACGGCCGGCGCATCATCTGCCCCGCCCGGTGAACGGTCAAAGGATTCAGGGGAACGCGCCGCCGTGTTGTCCTCGCCGGCGTGATAGTGCAGCCCCTGCAATGACTCGGACATCTCCTGCTTCCTCCCACTCGATCCGCGGCCCGGTATCCTTGCGCGTCGAGTCTAGGACCGTGGCGTTACTGGTCCGTTACTCCCGGCTTCCGGCAGGCAGTAACGCCCCGGTAACGCGTGGCAGCAGAGACTAAGGGCGGAGAGGCCGACGGGGACTCTTCCTGCGGTGGGCCCAGAATTGGGGAGCCGGTTGTGAAACTCGTCCTGTTTGATCTCGGCGACACGCTGGAAAGCGATGGCGTCCTGGTGCCCGGGGCGCTGGAGACGCTGGAGACTATTTCTTCGTTCCGCACCGACGGGGCCGGCAGCATTCCTGGGCCTCCTGTCCGATTTTCACATGCCGTCCGGGCCCTCGGACGTGGCCACCATCCAGCAGCGCTACTACAGCCTGCTTGACGACCTCGGCATCAGGCCATTCTTCGAGCCCGTCGCGGAGCACGTCACGTTGTCCACGGAGGTGGGCGTGTTCAAACCCGACGAGGCCGTCTTCCGGGCCGCGGCTTCGAAGGCCGGTCCCGCCGTTGCCTTCGGGGATGTTCTGTTTGTCACCGAAAACCTCAGCCATGTGCTCGCTGCCCGCCGCCTTGGGCTGGCGGCTGTCCACGTCCGGGGTCCGGGGCAGCCGCACGGCGAGGTGAACACGCTGGCCGAGGTGGTACCGCTGGTACAACCTTCCTCAACGGCGGGGAGCCGGTGGAGACCATTGTCTTGGATGTTTCCCCGGATGAACCGGACGCGGTCATGGCGCGCATAGGAGCCACGGACGCGAGGTGGACGAGGCTGGGCGACGTGCTGGTGGTACGCTCCCCCGCCACACGGCCCGGGCAGAGCCCCGCCCGCGGCGGGTTGCCAGGCTCCGCGCGCCGCCTGTTCGTTCCGGAGCAGCGCCTTAACGTGGTCACCCAAACAGCCCGCCTTTTCCAGGAGGACCATCCCGACGTCCGTGTTGTGGTGGACAAGGGCCGCTACCTGGTGGTCGATCTCGATCCTGGCATGCCTTCTCCGGTCGACGGCCCGCATGCATCCTGTTACCGGGTCAGCCCCCTGCCGGCCGACGCCGTGGTGTTTGACCAACGGGCTGCCGGGCCAGGGCCAACGGCGCCGGCTGAGGCCCCTGGCGTCGCCGCCGTCGAGGTTCCTCGCGCAGCGTTTGAGGACGACGTCGGCACGCTGGCCCGCCTGCGGACGCGGCACTCACGAAGCGCCGAGTTCCTCGGTGCACTCGAGTGGGCTGAAGGCCTGCTGGCGGATCTTGGCTATGCCACGCAGATCCAGACTGTGCCGGTGCCCGGCGGGACGAGCCGCAACCTGGTTGCCGACCGGCCCGGGGACGGGGAGGACCGGGAGGTGGTACTGGTCACCGCGCATTTGGATTCGGTCAATATCCAGGGGCCTTCGGCAGCCGCGCCGGGTGCCGACGATAATGCGTCCGGCAGCGCCGGAGTGCTGGCGATCGGCCGGGCGCTGGCCGGCCGGCCGGCAAGGCATGACCTGAGGCTGATCCTGTTCGGGGGCGAGGAGCAGGGCTTGTTCGGCAGCCTCCATTACGTTGGCGGACTCGGCGCGGATGAGCGCGCGCGGATCAGCGCGGTCATCAACATGGACATGATTGCCTGCACCAATACCGCCACGGCAACCGTGCTGCTTGAGGGCGCCCCCGTGTCGCAGAGCATGATCGACTCGCTGGCAGAACTTGCCCAAACGCATACTTCGTTGGCCGTCCAGACCAGCCTCAACCCGTTCAACAGCGACCATGTGCCCTTCATCGATCTGGGCATTCCCGCGGTCCTGACCATCGAGGGAACCGACTCTGCCAATGACCGGGTCCACACGGACCGGGACACGCTCGAGACACTCGACTTCAGCCTCGCCCTGGAGATTCTGAGGATGAACACCATGTTCGTGGCGCAGGCGCTTGATCGAGACACCACTATTGCCTGACCCATCAGATGAAGGAGAACCAGCGATGCCCGAGACTAATCAACTCAACCTCCCGGAGCAGCGCAGCCGCGAACTGTGCGGGACCATGGAAGTACACCGCCGGCTGCTGAACGTGAGCGTCACGTACCAGGAGCGCCGGGCCCTGATCGACAACCGCGCCCTTGCCTACGAGGACCAGTCCCGCGGAATCGCACGGAACGGCCTGCTCACCATTCCGGTCGTGGTCCACGTAGTGCACAACCCGGCTGATCCTGCCCAGAATGTCAGCGCAGCGCAGATCCAGAGCCAGATCGACGTCCTCAATGAGGATTTCCGGGCCGACAACCCGGACGTGGCCGGCGTGCCGTCGGTCTGGACGGACCGGGTAGCCGACTGCAATATCGAGTTCCGGCTCGCGTCCCAGGATCCTAACGGCAGTCCGACCGATGGCATTACAAGGACCCCTTCGACAATTCCGTTTTTCACTACTGAGCTGGACGACGTCAAGTCCAGTGCAACCGGCGGCGCTGACCCCTGGCCCAGCGATGATTACCTCAACATGTGGGTATGCAATGACCTCCGGGACGGGATCGGCCGGGTCATCCTGGGCTACGCGCAGTTTCCGGGCGGCCCGCCGACCACTGATGGCGTTGTGATCGCACACTTCTGCTTCGGCAAGGGCGGGACGGCGCAGGCTCCCTTCGATCTCGGCCGGACCGCAACCCACGAGATCGGCCACTGGCTGGACCTGCGGCACATCTGGGGCGACGACCGCGGCTCCTGCAGCGGCAGCGACATGGTGGACGACACGCCCAACCAGGCCGACGCCACGTTCAACAGCCCGGCCTTCCCGCAAATCAGCTGCAACAACGGACCTGACGGCAACATGTTCATGAACTACATGGACTACACCGACGACGCAGCGATGTTTATGTTCACCAAGGGCCAGTCCAGGCGGATGGACGCCTGCCTGGAGGGCGAACGTGCTTCCTTCCTGACCGCGCCGGCCTTCGCACTGACCGGGGCCGGGACCGGGCCTGCTCCAGCTGCGCCCGCACCCCATCCGGCGGCATCCGCGCCTGCGCCCGCGGCAGCGCCTGCACCGGCGGCTCCCGTTCCTGCGCTGGCGGCGCCGGCTCAGACGCAGGTGGAGGGCGAGCTGCTCCGGCTCCGGCAGGAAGTCGACCAACTCCGCCAGGACTACCGCCGGACCATGGTGATCCTCGAGGGCATCCGGGCCGCGCTTAACAGTGACAGCCTCAACCCCGCGGGTGGATGATGGGGTGATGACAACACCGGCCGGGCGGTGAAGGCCGTGACTGGACCCTCACCGGAGATTACTGGCATTTGGCTGCACAGCCACGAGGAAGATACTCCCTCAACCATGGTGTTCCGGCCCCGCGACTACCCCTTGCAGCCCACCCGTTGGCGGGACGCCATCGAGTTGCGGGCGGACGGCACGTGTATCTGGCACGGCAGCAGCCCTGACGACCGCGGCCAGGCGATTGACGGACGCTGGGAGGACCTCGGCGGCGGGCAGGCGCAAATCAGGCTGCCACGGCTGAGGGCAGTTCCCTCCCGCGCCGGATCCAGTCGTGGGAACCGGACAAGCTGGTTATAGCGAAGCAGTAGGAACCTCAACGCCGCGGGCATGTGCGGAGGCCAGGGCTTCCTGCCGCTGCCTGGCGGTCCTTACGCGCCCGGCACAGGCGCATACATGACCAGGTGCAGTTCCGGGGCGTCGGACGGCACCAGCCGGTGCTGTTCAAAGACCAGCCCGCCCGCCCCGAGGATGCAGGAACACCCGTTGCCGGGAGGCGAAGCGTTCCACGCCGCGGTCCGCCCATAGCTTGGCGAACTCCGGGCTCGCCCCGGCCAGCCGGGTGATCAGCGCCGTGTGGGCCGCGGAGCCGAGCCGAGCTCCTGCCTCGGCGCGGAATTCGGCAACAAAATGGCGCGAGGTCTCTTCCCAGTCCGGGCAGCATCTCGCGCAGGTGAGGGTCCGTGAAAATCAGCCAGAGCAGGTTCCTGTCGGCCGGGTCCACGGCCGCGATGCGCGAATACAGTCCGGCGTAGGCGCGGTTCCAGCCGGCGATCCCCCAGTCCGGGGCGACGGCGAAGGCCGGGAAGTCCAGGGAGTCCAGCAGCCGCTGCACGTGGGCGGGCGCCTGCTCGATCGGGGCGACGTCCGCGAGCGGAACGGGCGCGTAGCCGCCCAGGGCCAGCAGATACGACGTTCTCCGCGGCCGTCAGGTTGAAGCACCCGCGCGATGGCCTCGAGGACCTGGCGGGAGGCGTTGATCTCCCGGCCCTGTTCCAGCCACGTGTACCAGGTGACGCTGACGGCGGCGAAGGAGGCCACCTCCTCACGGCGCAGCCCCTGCGTGCGGCTCCGCCCGATGGGCGGCAGACCCAGTTCCGCCCGGACCAGGTTCCCGCGCCGGTCGCGCAGGAACTGCCCCAGCTCCCGCCGTCGTTCATCACTCATCCCCAAAATCTAGCACTGCCACTACTAGTACCAGCACCGTCTTCCACCGCACGCGCGCTGCACTGGTTGACTGCTTACATGCCTCCTCTACGCTCACGAACAGTCACCCACGGCCGCAACATGGTCGGGCGCACGCGCCCTGCTCCGCGCCGCCGGCGTCAACGGATCCGACTTCGGCAAGCCGATCATCGCCGTCGCCAACAGCTTCACCGAATTCGTCCCCGGCCACACCCACCTCCAGCCGGTGGGCCGCATCGTCTCCGACGCCATCATCGAGGCCGGTGGCATCCCGCGCGAGTTCAACACCATTGCCGTCGACGACGGCATCGCCATGGGCCACGGCGGCATGCTCTACTCGCTGCCCTCGCGCGACCTGATCGCCGACTCCGTCGAGTACATGGTCAACGCGCACTGCGCCGACGCCCTGATCTGCATCTCCAACTGCGACAAGATCACCCCCGGCATGATGATGGCCGCCATGCGCCTGAACATCCCCACGGTCTTCGTCAGCGGCGGCCCGATGGAGGGCGGCACCGCCGTCCTGGTGGACGGCACCGTCCGCAAGCGCCTGAACCTGATCTCCGCGATCGCCGACGCCGTCAACGACTCCGTTTCCGACGAGGACCTGTTGCGCATCGAGGAAGCCGTCCTGCCCCACCTGCGGTTCCTGCTCGGGCATGTTCACGGCCAACTCGATGAACTGCCTCACCGAGGCCCTGGGCCTCTCGCTGCCGGGCAACGGCACCACGCTGGCCACGCACACCGCCCGCAAGGAGCTGTACCAGGATGCCGGCAGGCCATCGTGGGCATCACCAACGCCTACTACTACGACGACGACGAGTCCGTGCTGCCGCGCGCCATCGCCGGCCGCGCCGCGTTCGAGAACGCCATGACCATGGACATCGCCATGGGCGGCTCGTCCAACACCATCCTGCACCTGCTCGCCGCAGCACAGGAAGCCGAGCTCGACTTCACGCTCGAAGACATCGACGCGATCTCGCGCCGCACCCCCTGCCTGACCAAGGTCGCCCCCAACGGCGACTACCTGGTCGAGGACGTCCACCGCGCAGGCGGCATCCCGGCCATCCTGGGCGAACTGGACCGCGGCGGGATGCTCCGCCACGATGTGCGCTCCGTGCACGGGCCGGACCTCCGCTCCTGGCTGGACGCCTGGGACATCCGCGGCGGCAAGGCCACCGATACCGCCGTCGAACTGTTCCATGCGGCCCCCGGCTGCGTCCGCTCGGCCACGGCCTTCTCCCAGTCCGAGCGCTGGGACACCCTGGACACTCGACGACGCGAACGGCTGTATCCGCTCGATCGAGAACGCCCACACCGTGGAGGGCGGCCTGGCCGTGCTCCGGGGCAACATCTCCGTGGATGGCTGCGTGGTGAAGACGGCCGGCGTGGACGAATCGATCTTCAAGTTCTCCGGCCCGGCCGTGGTCTTCGAATCACAGGATGACGCTGTCGAGGCCATCCTGAGCAAGCGGATCGTCGCCGGCGACGTCGTCGTCATCCGCTACGAGGGCCCGCGCGGCGGCCCGGGCATGCAGGAAATGCTCTACCCGACGTCGTTCCTCAAGGGCCTGGGACTCGGCGCGAAGTGCGCGCTGATCACCGATGGCCGCTTCTCCGGCGGTACGTCAGGACTGTCCATCGGCCACATCTCCCCGAGGCTGCGGCGGGAGGAGCCATCGCGCTCGTCGAGGACGGAGACACCATCTCCATCGACATTCCCGTCCCGCTCCATCACGGTCGAAGTGCCCGACGACGAGCTGGACCGCCGTCGTGCGACTGCTGGAAGCGACCATCGGGTACCAGCCCCGCGACCGCGATGCGGGCCGTCTCCCCTGCGCTGCGCGCCTATGCCGCCTTCGCCCTTTCGGCGGACAAGGGGGCAGTACGCCACGTGCCGCTGGAGCCGCTGCCGGTGGCCGTCGCGGTCGCCGCGGGCTAAGGCGGAAGTTCGTGGTTGGCGGCGAGGGCTACTAGAGTCGGACCGATGCAAGGCAAACAGAATGTTTCCGAACTGACGGCGCTGACCCTGCCCCCGCTGACCCACCACCACTCCGCAGACGGCTACGTCCAGGTCCGCGGCGCCCGGGAAAACAACCTGCGCAACGTGGACGTGGACGTGCCCCGCGACGCAATCGTGGCGTTCACCGGCGTCTCCGGCTCGGGCAAGTCGTCCCTGGCCTTCGGCACCATTTACGCCGAGGCGCAGCGCCGCTACTTCGAATCGGTGGCACCCTACGCGCGCCGGCTCATCCAGCAGGGGCACAACCCCAAGGTGGAGCAAATCACCGGCCTGCCTCCCGCCGTCGCGCTTCAACAGCGCCGCGGCACGCCGAGCTCGCGGTCCACCGTTGGCACCGTCACCACGCTCTCCAACTCACTGCGGATGCTGTTCTCCCGGGCCGGCAGCTACCCGGACGGCGCCAGCCAACTGGATTCGGACGCGTTCTCTCCGAACACCGCGGCCGGCGCCTGCCCGGAATGCCACGGCCTGGGCACCGCCCACACCGTCAGCGAAGCCTCGCTGGTCCCGGACGCCTCCCTCAGCATCCGGGACGGCGCAATAGCAGCCTGGCCCGGCGCGTGGCAGGGCAAGAACCTGCGCGACATCCTCACCCACCTGGGCTACGACGTGGACATCCCGTGGCGGCAGCTGCCCAAGAAGGAGCGCGACTGGATCCTCTTCACCGAGGAACAGCCCGTGGTGGAAGTGACACCGGAGCGTGACCGGGTGGCCAAACCGTACAAGGGCCGGTTCTGGAGCGCCAAGAGCTACGTGCTGCACACCCTGCTGGACTCCAAGAGCGCCACAATGCGGGAGAAGGTGCTGCGCTTTATGGAAACCGGGCCGTGCCCGCGCTGCGGCGGCAGCGGGCTGAGGCCCGAAGCCCTCGCGGTGACCTTCGCCGGGAAAAACATCGCCATGCTCAACGCAGTCTCGATGACGGAACTGGCCGAAATCATCCGACCCACCACGGAGCTCACCGCAGCCGGGACCGCGTCGCGCAAGCAGTCCTCCGGCGAAGGGAACGAGGTGGCGGTCGCCATTACCCGGGACCTTCTGCTGCGCGTCACGGTGCTGTTGGAGCTGGGTCTTGGCTACCTCGCCCTGGGCCGTGCCACCCCGACGCTCTCGCCGGGTGAAATGCAGCGGCTCCGGATCGCCACCCAGCTCCGCTCCGGCCTGTTCGGCGTGATTTACGTGCTCGATGAGCCCTCCGCCGGGCTGCACCCGGCCGACGCCGAGCCCCTCCTCGCAGTCCTGGACCAGCTCAAATCCTCGGGCAACTCCGTGTTCGTGGTGGAGCACAACATGGACGTGGTCCGCCGCGCCGACTGGCTCGTCGACGTCGGACCCCGGGCCGGCGAAGGCGGCGGCGAGGTCCTTTACAGCGGCCCTGTTGACGGCCTCGCGACGGTCCGCGACGTCCGTCACGCGGCCGTTCCTGTTCCCCAAGGGGTCAAACAAACAGGACAACGACGGCGGTCCCTCCGCGTCCGCGGGGAAGGCCGGCGGCACGCTGCGCACCGCCACCGGCTGGCTGGAGCTGCAGGACATCAGCCGCCACAACCTGCGCGGGCTCGACGCCGAGTTCCCACTGGGTGTGCTGACGGCCGTCACAGGAGTCTCCGGCTCAGGCAAATCGACACTCGTCAGCCAGGTCCTCGCAGGGGTGGTCGGCGCCCGGCTGCATCCCGACCCCGACGCCGCGGAACAGCCGGCGCATGATGATCCGGATCCTGACGCGGTGGCGTCCCCACTGGTAGCTTCAGGTCCGGTGTCGGGGCTGGAACACGTGGACCGGCTGGTGACGGTGGACCAGAAGCCGATCGGCCGAACCCCGCGCTCCAACCTCGCCACCTATACAGGATTGTTCGACGCCGTCCGCAAGGAGTTCGCGGCCACGGACGCAGCCCGTGCCCGCGGTTTCAGTGCCGGGCGCTTCTCCTTCAACGTGGCCGGCGGCCGCTGCGAGACATGCCAGGGCGAGGGCTTCGTGGCCGTCGAACTCCTCTTCCTGCCCGGCAGCTACGGCCCCTGCCCGGAGTGCGACGGCTCGCGCTACAACCCCGAAACACTCGAGGTCACGTACCGTGGCAAGAACGTCGCCGACGTGCTCCGCATGAGCGTGGACACCGCCGCCGAGTTCCTGGCGGACGTTCCCGCCGCCTCGCGCAGCCTGACGACCCTGCGTGAGGTGGGCCTCGGCTACCTCAGGCTCGGCCAACCCGCCACCGAACTCTCCGGCGGCGAGGCGCAGCGCATCAAGCTGGCCACCGAACTGCAGCGCACCCAAAGGGGTCATTCGCTCTATCTGCTGGACGAGCCCACCACCGGCCTGCACCCGGCCGACGTCGAACTCCTGATGGCACAGCTCCACCGTCTGGTTGACGCCGGCAACACCGTGATCGTGGTGGAACACGACATGGACGTTGTGGCCGCAGCAGACTGGGTGATCGACATGGGCCCCGCAGGCGGCGACAACGGCGGCAGGATTATCGCCACGGGGACACCCGCCGTCGTCGCCCGTTCAACAGCGAGCCGGACGGCGCCGTACCTCGCCTCCGCACGCCGGTAACCGCGGCAACCAGCCAACGCTGGACCCGCGGCTCAGGTTCCGCAGAAGGTCCGGTACGGGCCGAAGCCTTCCGGCGCGGGCGCAGCGTAATGCTCCAGGCCGGGGCGCTCGTCGTAGGGGGAAGCGACGGCTTCCATCAGCCGTTCCAGCGGGCCGGTGTCCCCGCCGGTAGCGGCCGTCAGGGCTTCCTCCACCAGATGGTTCCGCGGGATGTAGAGGGGGTTGACCCGGTCCATGGCGTCGGCATCCGGCGTCAAGGCCCGCCAGCGCTCCAGCCAGGCATCAAACTCAGCCAGGTCCAGCATCATGCCGCGGGCAGGTGCAGCCTGGCCGCGGGCGGCTGCGCCGAGGTGCCGGAAAAACGACGTGTAGTCAGGGCGTGACTCTTCGAGGAGGGCCACCAGCCCGTCCACGAGCGGTGAGGTCATGGCATCGTCAAGCCCTTCACGCAACCCCAGCTTGGCGTTCATGCCCGCCGACCAGGTGGCACTGTACTGCCTGCGGAAAGCCTCGAGCGCTTCGACTGCAAGCTCCACCGCCCGTTCCTGGTCCGCGTGGAGCAGAGGCAGGAGCGACTCCGCTAGCCGGGCAAGGTTCCACTCCGCCACCAGCGGCTGGTTGCGGTAGGCGTACCGTCCGTTCTCGTCGATCGAACTGTAGACGGCCCCGGGATCGAAGCCCTCCATAAAGGCGCATGGCCCGTAGTCGATGGTTTCGCCCGAGATGGTCATGTTGTCGGTATTCATGACCCCGTGGACGAACCCTGCGAGCATCCAGTGCGCCACGAGCGTCGCCTGGGCCGAAATGACACCCTGGAGCAGCGCGAGGTATGGGTTGTCGGCCGCCGCTGCGGATGGATAGTGGCGGTTCAGGGCGTGATCGGCAAGGCGGCGCAGCAGGCCGATGTCCTCGGTGGACCGGGCGTACTGGAAGCTGCCGACGCGCAGGTGGCTGCTGGCGACCCGGGTTAGGACCGCCCCCGGCAGGAGGGTCTCACGCTGCACCGGGTTCCCCGTCCCCACCACCGCGAGGGATCGTGTGGTGGGGATGTTCAGGGCGTGCATTGACTCGCTCAGGATGTATTCGCGCACCATGGGACCCACCACCGCCTGGCCGTCGCCGTTCCGTGCGAACGGCGTGCGGCCTGATCCTTTGAGGTGGATGTCCCGGGGCTGCCCGTCAGCGTGCGCGATCTCGCCGAGCAGGAGTGCCCGCCCGTCGCCCAGCCGGGGCGAGTACCAGCCAAACTGGTGTCCGGCGTACGCCTGCGCCACCGGAACAGCCTCGGCGGGCAGTGCGTTGCCGATCAGCAGCCGCATTCCTGCGGGGCTCCGGAGAAAGGCCGGATCAAGGCCCAGCTCGGCGGCGAGGACCTCATTGAGGACCAGAAGATGCGGGTCAGGAGCCTCCTCCGCCCGCCACGGAATAGCCATCTCCGCGAACTCCCTGGCGAAATGGCTGTCCAATGTGACGGTTTCATGCGCGATGTCGCTCATTCCTCAAGACTACCGGCGGCACCGCCACGTCGGGCTCATGCCGGCGGCGCCCAGCTCTGCAGCTCCACGGCGTTGCCCTCGGGGTCGGTTACGTAGCACCAGGTGACGCGGCGCCCGTCGGCTGTGGTGAGGGTTACCACCTCGCCCACCGGGCTTCCGCCCTCATCGAGGACGCGGCCTCGAGCGCTGTGGACGTCCGTTACGGCAAAGGCGATGTGGCGGAAGCCCGGCCGGTCAATGCCCACGTCCGACGCGCCGTCCGTCGAGGCGAACGTGTAGATCTCGAGCGTCGGGCCGTCATCGCCGTGTCCGGGCAGCCGGAGGTGCACACCCTGGAGGGCGGCATTCGGCACGGCCGTGCCCCGTTCGAGGTCAGTCCCGGAGTAGTCGCGGACCGGCGGAACCGGCGTGCATCCGAAGAGGCGCACGTACCAGTCGGCGAGGCTGCGCCAGTCACGCGCGATCAGATTTGTGTGCCCGTATCGGGCACCGTCGATGGGTCCACTTGCGTCACCGGTCATGGACGCATCGTACCCACTGCGGGCCCCGGAATGAACTGATTAAAGGCGAATGCCCGCCCGGGGTTTCCCCTGGCGGGCATTCGCTCTCTACACAGAGGGTCAGAGCGCGCCTGCGCCCACTGCCGCACCGGCTGCGGCACCGTCTGCCCCGCCGGCGAGCCGGAGCCAGGTGTCCACCACGGTGTCCGGGTTCAAGGAGACGGAATCGATGCCTTCCCCGACCAGCCACTCGGCGAAGTCCGCGTGGTCGCTGGGACCCTGGCCGCAGATGCCGACGTACTTGCCGCGCGCCTTGCAGGCCTTGATGGCCATGCTCAGGAGCTTCTTGACGGCAGGATCACGCTCGTCGAAGCCGCCCGAGACGATCGCAGAATCCCGGTCCAGGCCCAGGGACAGCTGAGTCATGTCATTGGAACCGATGGAGAAGCCGTCGAAGTAGTCCAGGAATTCGTCCGCCAGCAGCGCGTTGGACGGAATCTCGCACATCATGATCACCTCGAGGCCGTTCTCGCCACGGACCAGGCCGTTCTCCGCCAGCAGCTCGATGACACCGCGGGCCTCATCCAGGGTCCGCACGAACGGGATCATCAGCTTGACGTTGGTCAGCCCCATCTCGTTGCGGACGAAGGACAGGGCCTCGCACTCGAGGTCAAAGCAGTCCCGGAAGGACGGCTCCAGGTACCGGGAGGCGCCGCGGAAGCCGAGCATCGGGTTTTCTTCGTGCGGCTCGTAGGCCGGCCCGCCGATGAGGTTGGCGTACTCGTTGGACTTGAAGTCGGACATGCGCACAATCACGGGCTCCGGCGCGAAGGCCGCCGCGATGGTGGACACGCCTTCTGCCAGGCGCTTGATGTAGTACTCGCGCGGGCTGTCGTACGCGGCGATCCGTTCCCGGATCTCCGCTGCCACGTCGGCCGGCTGCTCGTCCAGGTTCAGCAGGGCCTTGGGGTGGATGCCGATCTGGCGGTTGATGATGAATTCGAGCCGGGCCAGGCCCACACCGTGGTTGGGCAGCTGCGCGAACGTGAACGCCTGCTCCGGCGTGCCCACGTTCATCATGACCTTGACCGGGGCCTCGGGCAGCTGGGTGACCTCGGTTTCCTCGACGCTGAAGTCCAGGAGTCCTTCGTAGATCACGCCTGTCTCACCGTCGGCGCAGGAGACCGTCACCTCGAGGCCGTCGGTGAGGGCGTGCGTGGCGTCGCCGGTGCCGACGACGGCGGGAATCCCCAGTTCGCGGGCGATGATGGCCGCGTGGCACGTGCGTCCGCCACGGTTGGTGACGATCGCGGAGGCGCGCTTCATGATCGGTTCCCAGTCCGGGTCCGTCATGTCGGCCACGAGGACGTCGCCGGTCTTGAAGGCAGCCATCTGGTCGATGGAGCTGAGGATGCGGACGCTGCCGGCGCCGATACGCTGGCCAATGGCGCGGCCCTCGGCCAGCACGCGGCCGGTCCCGTTGAGGCGGAAACGGCTCAGGCTGCCGGCGGCACGGCGGGACTGCACGGTCTCCGGGCGCGCCTGCAGGATGTACAGCCCGCCGTCGATCCCGTCCTTGCCCCACTCGATGTCCATCGGGCGGCCGTAATGGTTCTCGATGGCGACGGCGTGCCGGGCGAGCTGCTCGACGTCGTCGTCCGTGAGGCTGAAGCGGTTCCGCAGCGAAGCCTCAACCGGAACGAAGTCGATGGTGCGGCCGACCTCGCGGCTGCTGGTGTAGGTCATCTGGAGCGCCTTCTCGCCCAGTCCGCGCTTAAGGATGGCCGGGCGGCCGGCAACCAGGGCGGGCTTGTAGACGTAGAACTCATCAGGGTTCACGGCGCCCTGGACCACGGCCTCACCGAGACCGTAGGAGGACGTGACGAACACGGCGTCCTGGAAGCCGGACTCCGTGTCCATGGTGAACATAACGCCGGAGGCCCCGACGTCGGAACGCACCATGCGCTGGACGCCGGCGGAGAGTGCCACGTCGGCGTGCTCGAACTTGTGGTGCACGCGGTACGCGATCGCGCGGTCGTTGTAGAGGGACGCGAACACGTCCTTGATGGCGAGCAGGATGTTCTCGATGCCGCGGACGTTCAGGAAGGTTTCCTGCTGCCCGGCGAAGGAGGCATCGGGCAGGTCCTCGGCCGTGGCGCTGGAACGGACGGCCCAGGACAGGTCCTCGGAGCCACCGTGCTTGTCCACCAGCTGCTGGTAGGAGTTCCGGATCTGCTCTTCGAAGTCCGGCAGGAAGGGCGTCTCACGCATGAGGGTCGCGGATTTCCTGGCCCGCGGCGGCGAGGGCCGTCACGTCGTCGGTGTCCAGGCCGAGCATCCGGTCGGCGATCTTCTGGTCCAGGCCGGAGTCTGCCAGGAACGCGCGGTAGGCGTCCGCCGTCGTGGCGAAGCCGTCAGGGACCTGGACGCCGGCGGACGTCAGGTTCTGCACCATCTCGCCGAGCGAGGCGTTCTTGCCGCCCACCCGGTCCAGGTCCTTGAGTCCGAGTTCTGAGAACCACAGGATGTCTGTCGTCATAAGTTACTGCTCCTTTGCAGATGGTGGCATGCAGATGTGCCGCCCACTCTTGGCTTTGGCCGGTTGGTGGGCGCGAATCCTGTCCACACTGACAGGAAACGGGCGCTCCTGCCACATGATATGCGCCACACTTAGTTTGTGAAAATTTTCTCTAATGCTTGAGGTTCATGCGCTGAAGGATGGTCGCGGCCATCTCCTCCACGGACACCGACGCTGAATTCAGGTACGGAATCCGGTGCGAGACATACAACTGTTCGGCGCTGCGCAATTCGAAGCCGCACTGCCGCAGCGACGCATAGGGTGAGCCGCGGCGCCGTTCGGTGCGGATCTGGCTCAGGCGCAGCGGGTTGGAGGAGAGGCCGAAACATTTCTCCACGAAGGGCCGCAACGGCTTGGGCAGCCCCTCCCGGGCAAAGTCCTCGTCCACCAACGGAAAGTTTGCAGCGAAGATTCCGTGCTGAAGTGCCAGGTACATGGTGGTGGGCGTTTTTCCGCAGCGTGACGGAGCCACCAGGATGACCTGTGCCTTTTCCAGCGCGCGGAGGCTTTGGCCGTCATCGTGTTCCATGGCGTACTCGACGGCGGCCATCCGGGACTGATATCGCTCCGCGTTGCCCAGGCCGTGGGCCCTGCCGGGTTCGCCGCTGGCCGGCGTGCCGAGGGCCTGCTCCAGCTGTCCGACGTGCGTCCCGATGAGATCCACAATGATCCCCTGGCACATGGCAATGGCCTGCCGGATGTCGCTGCTGACGGCCGTCGAGAAGACAATCGGCCGCCGGCCGGTGGCGGCCAGTTTGTCGATGGTACTGACAACAGTTCTGGCCTGTTCGACGGTGGTGATGAACGGAACTGTGATGCGGTCAAAGTGATTGGCGGGAAACTGCGTCAACAGGGTGTTGCCGAGCGTTTCCGCCGTGATGCCGGTGCTGTCTGACAGGAAGTAGACAGGCCGAAGATCGTCATTGGTCATGAACGCATTCTGTACCAAGACCTAAATCCACCGCGAACCGCCGGCAAATATTCCGACTATTACGGACGCACGCCGGCATAAAGCGCAGTGACGGATCATGCCCTGGCAGATCCGCTCCCCTCGGCCCGGCCACGGCAGGCTCAAGGGTTTGGCAGAATGTGGACATGGTGGGTTCCGATACGGCCGGCGGCAGGGCCACAATCTACGACATCGCCAAAATGGCAGGCGTCAATCCCTCCACGGTGTCCCGTGCCCTGGGACACCAACCCGGTGTAAGCGTCGAAACCCGGAAGCTCGTCGAAGATGCCGCAGCCCAGCTGAGCTTCAGGGTCAATCCTTTAGCCCGTGAGGTGCCCACCGGGCGCACGGGGACGGTCGGCCTCATCGTCGCGGACATCACGAACCCCAGCTACTTTGACATAATCCGCGGTGCGCAATCCGCGGCTGCGGCACGTGGCCTAACGCTGGTGCTGGCAGAGTCCAGTGAATCCGGGTCCACGGAGTCGGTGGTCGCTCAGCGTATCCAGCCGTCCACCGACGGCCTCATCCTTGCCAGCCCCCGCATGTCCGATCCCGGGATCAGGGAGCTCAACAAAGCCAAACCTGTCGTGGTAATCAACCGGTCCGTTGATGGCATAGAGTCCGTGGTTCCTGATATCGAACCGGGAATTGGCGACGCCGTCCGCCACTTGGCAGCCAATGGCCACACCAGGTTCGCCTTTCTGACTGGGCCGGAACAGTCCTGGATATCCGCACGTCGCTGGGACAGCTTCCGCGCTGCCTGCGAATGGGCCGGACGGACGGCGCAGCCCATTCCCACGGTTGCACCCACCCAGGAGGGCGGCAGGCGCGCAGCCAGGGAAGTTTTGGCAACTGGAGCCACCGCGGCCCTTTGCTACAACGACCTGCTGGCGATCGGGCTGATGAGGGAACTGCAAGCGGCAGGCGTGAAGGTGCCGGACGAGTTCAGTGTCGTTGGATTCGACAACATCTTCGGTGCGGACTTCACCACGCCCACCCTGACCTCCATCGCCTCGCCCTTCAAGGAATGCGGCGCTACGGCTCTGGAGCGGCTGCTGAGTCTCCGCCAAGGCGCAGAGGGTAGCCTGCGTGACGTGTCAACGCCGCTGCGTGATTCGCCACTGCGGACCACCCTCATTGTGCGCGGATCCAGCGGGCGCCTCCTGGCCCCGGCCACCTGAGGCGACATCCGGGACGAGCGGGCCGCGTTGTGGTCCAGCCGCTGCAGGGGCTAGCGTCTGTCGTATGAATGAGCCGCACTCACTCGCGGTGGTGGTTGCCCATCCGGATGACGATGGCTACGGTTGTGCGGGCTCCATTGCCTTGCACGAGAACGATCCCGGCTTCAGGTTTTGCCTGGTGCTGGCAACAGACGGAGGAGCCGGACAGATCGCTGAGGGCGTCCCGACGACGCCGCAAGAGTTGGGTGCCTGGCGGCGGCGTGAGAGCGCCAACGCGTGGCGGGCCCACGGCAGAATTCCCGACAGGCACGAATGGCTGGACTACGCCGACGGGCAGGTATCTGAGGTCGACTTCGAGGAACTGGTTGGCAGGATCCTGGAGATCCTGCTCCAGGAAAGGCCCCAGGTGGTAGCAACCTTCGGGCCCGACGGGATTACCGGCCACCGCGACCACATCGCGGTCGGCAGGGCCACCGACGAAGCCTTCAGCAGGGCCCGGCACACGCCTGGCCCCGGCTTCCGGCGGCTGGTGCACGGCGCCATGCGCGCCTCGACCTTTCAGCGGTGGAACCTCAGGCGGCAACGGCAGGGGCTTTCGCCCTGGGACCCGACGGTTGAGTACCACCTGCGTCCGGTACCCGACGAGGCGATAGATATCGAGGTGGACACCAGCCAGGTGGCCCAGCGGGTTGTTGCGGGCCTGCTGGAGCACAAGTCCCAGCGGGACGTCCTGATGGAGCCGGGCATCGATGAGCGCCGGTGGGCCAGGATGGCGTCCCGTGAATCCGCGGTCCTGGCTTGGCCGGGCAGGCCTCCCGGCACGCCGGTGCTGACCGATCTCTTCCAAGGGCTCTGACGTGGGTGGGAACATACAGGCATGGAATCCATTCAGCGCCTCCGCCCCCAGGGGCTCGTCTCGAGCCCGGCCTTCAGCCACGTAGCCATCGTGCCGCCCGGCGCGACGACCATCTACGTAGGCGGGCAGAACGCCGTCGACGCCAACGGCGCACTCGTCGGAGCGGGCGACGCGGCCGTGCAGTCTGCCCGAGCACTCGAAAACGCGAAGACCGCACTCGCCGCGGCAGGCGCCACCGTCGGCGACGTTGTGCAGTGGACTGTGCTCTTCGTCGACGGCGCCGATCTCGCCGCGGGGTACGGAGCAATCGCCTCGGAACTCGCGTCCGCTGAACCTGCCCTGGTGACCGCAGCCTTTGTCGCCGGCCTGGGCGTGCCCGGCGCGCTCGTCGAAATCAGCGCCGTGGCTGCCGTGCTGCGCTGAAACCGGGCGGTCACCGGCTTCCGCTTGCCCTACGATGGAGGGAAGTCGTCGCCAGCCTCCGCTGGGGCTTTTTGAGCACTCTTTCTCCGCCTTGGGGGCCTCCAATGATGGCAATTCATTCATCGCTCACCCGAAGCCTCGAACGGCAACTGGCCCGGGACCCGGAAGACTGGGAGCAAACGTTCCGTCAGATGGCCCTGTTTGACCTCGCAGACGACCTCAAACTCGGCTTCTTCCTCGCCTATTACCGGAACTTTGCCATTCCCTCCGGTTCAGCCACCCTCGTGAGGAACGGGGAAATCCCGGCACGGCCCATGAAGCGGTCCATCGACACCGGCATGGTGATCTACGAACTCATCGCCAGCGGGCTGGACTCGGAGCGCGGCCGGCACATGACGACCTTGCTCAACCGCGTTCACCGGCACGTTCCAGGCAGTCAAGAGGATTTTCTCTATGTGCTGATGACGCTCCTGGTGGTCCCCCTGCGATGGACTGACCGTTACGGCTGGCGCAAACCAACACCCTCCGAAAGAGACGCCGCAGTCCGTTTCTTCCGCGAGCTGGGGGCGAGAATGCACATCACGGACATTCCCGTCACGTTTGACGAAGCCGAGATCTTTTTCGACGACTATGAACGCCGGAGGGTTGCACCAAGCGCAGCCGGCAGGACGCTCATGAGCGCCACGGTACAGGTATTTCAAAGCATGCAGCCCCGGCTGCTCCATCCGTTCACGAAGCGCATGATCTCGACAATGCTCGACGACGGGCCGCTTGCCGAGGCGCTCGGACTCCCCCGGAGCACCTGGTGGTCACGCCTCGGGCTCAATGCGGGACTTGCCGTGCGCAACACGATCCGGCGCCGCACCCCCTTGAGCACCGTGGCCAGCTTCATCCCCGGGCAGTCCGCTCCCCCGGTCTATCCCCAGGGCTATGACTTGGCCGAGGTCGGGCCTCTCAATGTGATGGGCCCCGGGGACCGTCACAACTCATGAAGTAGCAGCAGGCCCCGAACACTTAAACGGGCTGGTCCAGCCGCCCCTTGGCTCGTATTTGAAACGTATCAAAAGATTCGCTACGATGAACCCGGCTTCGAGACGTGGATCATATCCATGAAGCGGCCAAGGTCCCCTGCACGGGGCTCAAACGGTCCTGGCTACCCCACCGGCAGCCCGGAATAAGATCCCGAATCACGTCGCGCCCGCCAGGGCGTTCCAGTCACGAAGGAGTGCTGCATGGGCAACAACGGCCACCAAGTCCTTGGCCATTACAGCGGGCAGCCGAGTCATCCGACGCCTGCGGGCCAGATGCCCTCAGGCCAAACCACGCCGTTGGCTTCAACACCACAACGTCCCCGCTAGGCGGCATTGATTGGTGGCCGTCCGGCGATCTCCCCGCCGCCGGCCGAAATGCCCCAGCACATGGCTAAGGCGCCGGACTCCAGCCGGATCCAGTACCTCCCCCTGACCTGATCCCCCTCCTTTCCGCGGCGGCTGCCCTTGGCGCCCCGTATCCCTACTTCACCGTGCCCAGAAAGGCAGTCCATGAGCGCAACAAAACTCGGCGGCTGGAAAGCCACCGTCGCAGTATCGATGTCCAATTACATCGAGGCTGGCTCCATCATTGCCCTCGCCACCAGCCTGAGTCTGTGGCAGGAGTATTTCGGGTTCACCAACCTTGTGGTGGGCCTTGTTGCAGCCGTCAGCGCCAATGCGTTCGGTTCCGCCATTGGTGCATTGATCGGCGGCCCCCTTGGAGACCGTTACGGACGAAAGTTCATCTACACCTATGACCTGATCCTCTACATGGTGGGCACCTTGTTCGTGATCTTCGCGGCGGCCCCCTGGATGTTGGTCGTAGGCGTGATCCTCACCGGCATTGCGGTGGGCGCCGGCGTGCCGGTGGCATGGACGTACATCGCAGAAGAGGCGCCGTCGGAGGCCCGGGCCAAGCACGTGGGCACGGCCCAGTTCGCCTGGTCCCTTGCTCCGGCGCTGGTCTTCCTGTTTGCCACCTTTGTGGTGCCGCTGGGCCTGATGGGCAGCCGGATCATCTTTGCCCATTTGTTTGTCATCGCCTTTGTCACCTGGTGGGTCCGCCGCGGGCTGTCGGAGTCGCACACCTGGAAAAAGGCTGACGAGGCCCGCCGTGCGTCGAAAGCTGCCGGAGTCAAGCAGCGCAACTATGCCGAACTGTTCCGGAACAAGACCAATCTCAAGGCGCTGCTTTTCCTTGTGGGCGTCTACGCACTGTGGAATCTGGTGGCTGGCCAGATGGGAATATTCATGCCGCGGGTGTACGAAAGTGCCGGGGTGGAGTCGGCAACTGAGCAAAACCTGCTCCAGGTGCTGCTGTGGTCCTGCACGGTGCTGGCAACCTACTTCGGCTTCATGAAATTCGGCGACCGCATCAGCCGCCGGACCTTTACAGCGTGGGAGCTTTGCTGGGCATCATGGCCTGGATCCTGCTGGTCTTCGTCCACGTCACCATGCCGATACTGATCGTCTTCGCCGCGCTCTGGGGCATTTCGGCGGGCATCGGCGCCCAGGCCTTCTACGCCCTGTGGGCCGCAGAGCTGTTCGCCACACGCTACAGGGCCAGCGCCCAAGGTGTGCTGTTCTTCGTGGCCAGGGTGTTCGTGGGCCTGCTCAGCTACTGGTTCCCCCACGTTGTTGGCGGAACAGGGCGTCCCCTTCGTCGGTTTGATCATGATTGGCCTGCTGGTCGCCGCCCTGCTCATCGGCGTCATCTGGGCTCCGAATACCAGTGGCAAGAGCCTGGAACAGATCGAGGCCGAACGTTATGGCAAGGAAGCTGACCGCAAAGTACCCGTCGCACGGTAGCCGGACGATCCGGCAGGCCCGGTTCCACTGTTCAAACAGCACTCATCAGGAAATGAACTCATGAAGATCGCACTTTTCGCCACCTGCATCGTCGATGCCATGTATCCGCAAACCGCGCGTGCCACGGTCAAGATCCTTGAACGACTCGGCCACGAGGTTCTCTTCCCCGCCGGCCAGGCCTGCTGCGGACAAATGCACATCAACTCCGGCTACATGGACGAAGCCCTTCCGGTGGTCTCCAACCACGTCGAGGCCTTCGAGGCCGAGACCTACGATGTTGCCGTTGCGCCGTCCGGCTCCTGCGTCGCCTCGGTCAAGCACCAGCACCCGGTGCTGGCCGAACGTTGTGGCGATGCAGCGCTCAAGGCGCGCGCGGAGGCCGTCGGGGCGAAGACCTACGAGCTTTCCCAGTTGCTGGTCGATGTCCTGGGCGTCACCGATGCAGCCACCCA
The DNA here is from genome assembly GCA_963741285.1 of uncultured Actinomycetota bacterium. GTDB lineage: Bacteria > Actinomycetota > Actinomycetes > Actinomycetales > Micrococcaceae > Arthrobacter. The sequence continues at coordinate 3,797 of CAVUHH010000019.1, read as the reverse complement.
GCTTGGATCGCACTTCCCGCACACGATCACCTACCATCCGTCCTGCCACGGCATGCGTTCGCTGCGTCTGGGCGACCGCCAGCTGGACCTGCTCAAGTCCGTGGCCGGCATCGAGGTTGCCGACCTGCCCGAGGCCGACCAGTGCTGCGGCTTCGGCGGCACCTTCTCCATGAAAAACGCGGATGTCTCCTCCGCCATGCTCGAGGACAAGACCAACAACATAAAATCCACCGGCGCCTCGCTGTGCTCGGGCGGGGATGCTTCCTGCCTGATGCACATCGGCGGCGGCCTCTCGCGCACCAAGTCCGCGGCCACCACGCTGCACTTCGCCGAGATCCTGGCCAGCACCCTGGACGAACCGGTCTCCGTGACAGGTCAGGTCTTCGTGGGAACGGGCGGCAAGTAAATGAGCAACGTCTTCATGGGAATGCCGACGCTGCCGGTCTTCGGTGACGGAAACCTGCACCTCGAGGAGCCATTCCCTGCAGCGGCCCACCGCGAACTGGGCAATACCCAGATGCGTGCCAACCTGCGCCACGCCACCCACACCATCCGCGACAAGCGGCTGAAGGTCGTTGCGGAACTTCCCGACTGGGAGGAATTGCGTGACTCCGGCTCCGCCACCAAGAACCACGTCATGGCGAACCTGCCCGCGCTGCTCGCGGAGTTCGAGAAGAACTTCACGGCACGCGGCGGAACCATCCACTGGGCTCGCGACGCCCGCGAAGCCAACGGCATCGTTGCCGACCTGATCCGCGAGCAGGACACCACCGAGGTCGTCAAGGTGAAGTCCATGGCCACCCAGGAAATCGGGCTCAACGAGTACCTTGAGGAACAAGGCATTTCGGCCTTCGAGACCGACCTCGCCGAGTTGATCGTCCAGCTGGGCCACGACAAGCCGAGCCACATCCTGGTCCCGGCGATCCACAAGAACCGCACCGAGGTGCGCGACATCTTCCTGAGCGGAGATGCCGAACGTGGACCCGGACCTCACCGATGAACCTCGCAAGCTGGCCATGGCCGCCCGCGCCCACCTGCGCCGCAAGTTCCTCTCCGCCAAGGTCGCGATCTCCGGCGCCAACTTCGCCCTTGCCGACTCCGGCACCCTGGCCGTGGTTGAATCCGAGGGCAACGGCCGGATGTGCCTGACGCTGCCCGAAACCCTGATCACCGTCATGGGCATCGAGAAGCTGCTGCCGGGCAAGGAGGACCTCGAGGTCTTCATGCAGTTGTTGCCGCGTTCCTCCACCGGCGAGCGCATGAACCCGTACACCTCGCTGTGGACCGGTGTCACCAAGGGGGACGGGCCGCAGAACGTGCACCTGGTCCTGCTGGACAACGGGCGGACCGCGGCGCTGGCTGACAAGTACGGGCGCACGGCGCTGAACTGCATCCGCTGTTCGGCCTGCATGAACGTGTGTCCTGTCTACGAGCGCACCGGCGGCCACGCCTACGGATCGACCTACCCGGGCCCGATCGGCGCGATCCTCTCCCCGCTGCTCACCGGCATCACGTCGGAGGAAAACAGCTCACTGCCCTACGCTTCCTCGCTGTGCGGCGCCTGCTACGACGCCTGCCCGGTGAAGATCAACATCCCCGAGATCCTGGTGCACCTGCGCGGCGAGGACGTCGATTCAAAGCGCGGCACCAAGAAGCTGCCCACCCAGATGGACCTGATGATGAAGGGCGCCGGCTGGGCGTTCTCCTCCGGCAAGCACCTGGCACTGCTGGAAAAGGGGCTGCCGCTGGGCAGGCTCGCCGCCGGACGCGACAAGAAGATCAAGGCCCTGCCCGGCATCGCCGCCGGCTGGACCCAGTCCCGCGACGTGCCCGCGCCTCCCGCACAGTCCTTCCGCGACTGGTGGAAGAAGGACCATGAACCGGTTGCCCCTACACACCAGCAGGAGAAGTAAGCAGATGAGCGCCAAGGAAGAAATCCTCTCCCGCATCGCCTCCGCGCTGCACGATGCCCCCGTCCCCGCGCCCATCCCCCGTGAATACCGGAAGACCTCCGACATGCCGCAGGCGGAGCTTGTCACCTGCTGGTCGACAGGCTCGAGGACTACAAGGCCCACGTGGATGTCGTGGAGCAGGCGGAGCTTCCCGCAACCATTGCCGAGCGGCTCAAGGATGCCGCAAGCTATGTTGTCCCCCACGGCATCGACGAAGCCTGGCTGGCGGATGCCGCACTCGCCGAAGACGTCCGCCGCCGCATCGATGCGCCGGGTGACGTGCTGAGCGTGACCGAGCTGGATGGAGCAGTGCCGTGCTGACCTCTTCGGCGGTGTCGATCGCCGAGTCCGGCACCATCGTGTTGGACGGAACCCCCAACCAGGGCCGCCGCGCGATTTCATTGGTCCCGGACCACCATGTGTGCGTGGTTCCGGTGGCGACATCGTGCGCCTGCTGCCGGAGGCACTTCCCCGCATGGACATCACCCGCCCGCTGACCTGGATCTCGGGACCCAGCGCCACCAGCGACATCGAGCTCGAGCGCGTCGAGGGCGTGCACGGCCCGCGTCGGCTGGACGTCATCATCGTGCGCTGAAAACCTCCAGCTTCCCGGACACGGCAGTTTGACCCAGGTGCCGACTTGCCGGGCTTGTTGAGCACTTAGCGGAGGCTGCGGAAGGAACCCGTTCCGGTGGCAGCGGGCTGAAATGCCAGGGGCATCTTCCGCGTCTTGGGAGAATGGAATCATGGACTTCAACCGGCTGCTGCAGATCAGGCGCATCTACGCGCAGCCTGCTGCACTGGAGCTTCCCAGGGGCAAGGAGATCATCGAACGCTGGCCCGACGCCGACGTCGTGCTTGTCGACAACCACTGGAACATCCCGGAGGTGCACGGTGATGAAACGAACGTGCCGCGCTGGTCCCGGATCAAGACGGAGGCGCTGGTCCTCGGCGTCAAGAAAGCGCTGACCGTCAAGCCGAACGGCCGGTCCGCGGACTTTATTGCGCCGTCAACCGCGAACGGCTGCGCCATGGCATGCGCCTACTGCTACGTGCCCCGTCACAAGGGGTATAGCAATCCGGTAACCGTGTTCGCGAACATCGACCAGATTGCCCGGACACTTGAGCGGCACGCCACACGCCAGGGCATGAAGCTGGAGCCCAACCAGTGCGACCCTGAACTCTGGGTCTACGACATCGGTGAAAATAGCGACTGCTCTGTCGACGCCCTGATCAGCGACAACGTGGAGGATCTCGTCACGCTCTTCCGCGACCTGCCCACCGCCAAGCTGTCCTTTGCCACCAAGTACGTGAACCCGGCAATGCTCGGCTGGGACCACGGCGGTCACACCAGGATCCGCTTTTCCCTCATGCCCGCGGATTTGGCGAAATCGATTGACGTCCGGACCTCGCCGGTGGCTGAACGCATGGCTGCAATCAACGACTTCGTCAATGCCGGGTACGAGGTGCACGTGAACTTCTCCCCCGTCATCATTACGGACACCTGGCTCAGCGATTGGGAGCAGCTGCTGCGCCAACTCGATGCCACCCTGACCGCCGCCGCGAAGGCCCAGCTCGCGGCCGAAGTCATCTTCCTGACCCACAACGAGCGGCTCCACGAAGTCAACCTAGGGTGGCATCCGCAGGCCGAGGACGTGCTGTGGCGTCCGGACCTCCAGGAATCGAAGGTCTCGTCCAACGGCTTCACCAACGTCCGCTACCGTTCAAGAACCAAGGCGGGCTATGTGCGGCAACTGACCGCGCTTATTGAGGAGATCGCGCCTTACTGCCGCATCCGCTACGCGTTCTGAGGACAGGCGGCAAGTTCTCCGGCTGGAGTCAACA
>CAVUHH010000018.1:0-19751 GCA_963741285.1 uncultured Actinomycetota bacterium | reverse complement strand
ATGCTGCCGATGGGCGAGCTCACGAACCCCGGCCAGATGCGCCTGGCGCTGGTGCAGGTGGTCAACTGGGGCACGTTCCACGGGGCGCACACGATGCACGTGGACCGCAACGGAACATTGCTGACGGGCAACTCGGGTGTGGGCAAGTCCACGCTGTTTGATGCCATGCTGCGGGTGTTCGATGCCCGGCCGCGTCCAATGAAGCCGCGGCTCAGCGCTCCGGCGGGGCGGTGGAGGACAAACGGACCACCTTCACGTACATGCGCGGCAAGGTGGGCGACAAGGCGGTGGGTGAAGGCTCGGCCAGCGGTTCCAGCGTCTGGGGGCCACGTGGTCCGCCGTCGCCCTGACATACGATAACGCCGCGGGAACGCGGGTTACCGTGTCGGCATTGTTTGATGTGCCCAAGAACGGCACGGAGTCCAGCGTTGGGCGTTACTACCTGATCGACAGTAAGCCGCTGGACCTGCCGGCCATCGAGGACATCGCGGAGAAACGCTTCACCAAGGCCGCGCTGGAGACGATTTTCCCGGACGCCCAGATCTTCGACGTCCACAAAGCTTTCGCCGAGCGTTTCCGCCGGCTGCTGGGCATCAGTTCGGACCAGGCACTGCCGCTGCTCCGCGTGATCCAGGCCGGCAAGGGCCTGGGCGGCAGCGTCAACACGTTCTTCCGCGACCAGGTGCTGGACGCCCCGGCCACCCTGGCCGCGGCCGATGACGTGGTGGAGGAATTCAGCAACCTGATGTCCATCCGGCAGCGGCTGGAGGATGTGCGTCAGCAGCGCGACCAGCTGGCCCCTGTGCCCGGCCTGAACAAGGAGTACGCGCAGTCCCTGCTGGACGCGAACCGGTTCCGGGAGCTGGCCGGTGAGGAATTTGAGGCCTACAAGCAGCAGCTCGCGGTCACCGTGCACCAGAAAACCCTGGCCCGGTTCAAGGAGCTGGCCCAGGCCAAGGCCAAGGAACTCGGGGCAGAGCGGGGCATCCGCGACGGGCTGGCCAAGGAACTGCGCCAGCTCGAGACCGACTACAACAACCAGGGCGGCAACGCGATCTCCGCGATCGAGCAGTCGCTGGACAACGCCCGCGTGGCGCTGAAACTTCGCGAGCAGGTGGAGGAAGCAGCCCGCAAGGCACTGTCCGACGCCGGCCTGCAGCTTGAGTGGACCGCCGAGGGCTGGGAACAGGCCCACGAGCAGGCCGCCGCCCGGTCAGCCGAGCTCAAGGATGATTCCCAGGCCCTGCAGGACCTCCGCTTCGAAGCCTTCGATGGCCACGCCACGAAAAAACGCGAGCTGGCGGCTGCCCAGCAGGAGCTTGTCTCGCTGCAGACGCGCAAGTCCCTGCTGCCGCCGTCGAGCATTGAAAACCGTGCGGCGATCGCCGCAGCCACCGGTGTTCCGGAGGACCGGATGCCGTTCGGCGGCGAACTGATGGACATCGCCGAGGGGGAGGAGCAGTGGCGTCCGGCCGCTGAGCGTGCGCTCCGGAACCTGGCCACCACCCTGCTGGTACCCGGTGAACACTTCGCCGCGGTGACCCGTTACCTGAACGGCCACAAGGTGCGCGGGGCCTTGCGCGCCGTGGATGTCTCCAAGCCGCTCGCCGGCGCTGCCCTCGCCGTGGAGGACGTGCGCGACGGCGACCTGCTGACCAAGCTGGACATCCTGGCCAGCGGCGCGGTGGCCGACGCCGGGGAATGGATCCGCGAACGGATCGCCCTCGATTTCGCGTATCCGTGCGTGGAGGACCCTGACGAGCTGGCGAAGCTGGACAAGGGCCTGAGCCTGGGCGGTGTGGTCAAGCGCAACCGCCACACGGTGGAAAAGGACGATCGCTTCACCAGCCGCCAGGACTACGTTCTGGGGTTCGACAACGCCGCCAAGCTGGAACTCGTGGCCACCCAGGTGGAGGACCTGCAGCAGGAACTGGCGAAGGCAGCCGAGCTGGCCCAGAGCCGCGAAGAATCCCACCAGGGCATGAGCCGCCAGCTCGATGCCCTGCGCCGTATCGCCGAGGACCACCGGCCCTGGGAACAGGTGTCCGCTGCGGTGGCAGCCGAGGAGCTCGCCCGGATTGAGCAGCGGCTCAAGGATGCCCTGGCTGCCCAGGCGGATCTGGAACCGCTGCGCGCCAGTATCGAAACGGCGCGGCAGAAGCACCAGGCCAGCACCGAGGCAGCGGCCGTCCTCCAGAGCGAATACAAGGCACTGGACCGCCAGCTGAGCGCCGCCGATTCGCTGCTGGAAGGCGCGCGTGCCCGCCTGGCCCAGGCGCCGCCGTCGGACGCTATCGTCACCGCGCTGGAACCGTACTTTGCGGACTTCGGCGACGTCGGCGAGATGCATGAGCTGGACAACCTGGCCAACCGCGTCCGGACCGTCCTGCTCGGGGAGCTGCACACCGCCGAGACCCGCGGGCAGGCCACTTCCGAGCGCCTGACCCGGATCTTTGAGGGGTTTGTGCGCGAGTGGGGCTCCGCGATCTCCGCGGACCACGGCACCTCCATCGGCGCGGCCGGGGAGTTCGAGGCCCGCTACCACGCGATCGTCAGCGACGGCCTGCCCGCCCAGGAGACCGAGTTCCGGCAGTTCTTCAACCAGCGCACCCACGAATCATTCAGCACCCTGCTGCACCTGCTGGACGAGGAACGGCGCTCCATTACCAGCCGGATCCTGCCGCTGAACGGCATCCTGTCCGAGGTGAACTTCCACGAGGGCAGCTTCCTGGAACTGGACATCAAGCAGACGCTCCCCGCGACGGCAAAACAGTTCAAGGACGCCATCCAGACTGCGCTGAAGGCGCGGCACACGCGGCCGGCCCGCGGTGCCGCGGACGCCGGCGGGGGCGACGACGCCGAGCTCACGGCGCGCTACAAAACCTTGGAAACGCTGGTCAAACGGCTGGGATCGCCCACTCCCGAGGACCGGCGCTGGCGCGCCGAGGTGCTGGATGTCCGCGGCCACCTGTTCATCCAGTGCAAGGAACACCGGAGAGACGGGCAAGCGCAAGGACGTCTACATGCATGCCGATACCGGCTCGATGTCCGGCGGCGAGCGGCAGCGCTTCACCGCGTTCATCATGGCCGCAGCACTCAGCTACCAGCTGGGCATCGCCGAGCAGGGCTTCACCACGTACGGCACGGTGATGATGGATGAGGCGTTTGTGTTGGCCTCGGAGGAATTCGCCGGTGCGGGCATCAAGGCCCTGCACGAATTCGGGTTCCAGCTGCTGTTGGCCGCGCCGGAAAACGTGATCGACCTGTCCCGGCACCTGGGGTCCGTCACGGAAATCCTCCGCGACAAGCGCACCAACCGCTCCGGGGTCTTGACGGCGCCGGTGATCCGGCCCAAGCCCGGGTCCGAAGGGGCATGGCGGTCCGAGGCGAACCCCGTGGACATCGTCCTCCGCTAGATCAGACGCTCTCTCACTTAATGCACGTTTTTCATCAGCGCTCTCTCACTTTCTTCAAGAAAGTGAGAGAGCGCTGGTGTTTTTCTTCGTTAAGTGATAGAGCGTGGGGAATTTCCCACATTAAGTGAGAGAGCGTCTAGACGGCGGGGGCGCAGGCATCGATCTGGGCCTGCACGATTGCCCCGTAATGGGCCACGAGTTCGTCAAAATCCCAGCCGTCGAAGAGGCCCAGCGTACGGACGGTCTCCCCGAAGCCCGTCATCAAAGCAGTCACGGTGGAAGCGAAACGCCGGTCAGCGGTGGTGTCCCCGATCAGGTGGGCGATGGCGGCAACGTAGCGTTCGCGGATATCCGTCCGCGCGGCTTCGGGGTCGGGGGAGTCCAGCACGGCAAACGGGATGATGGCCCAGGGCTCCTGCATTCCGCGTTCGCGGCGCATCAGCACGCGGAACACCAGTGCCCTGCCGAGTTCCGACGTCGGGACTTCCAGTTCGGCGAGCAGCGATTCGTCAGGCTGTACGGCGGCGTAGAGCTTTTCCTTCGAAACGAAGAGCTTCATGACCAGTGCTGCGGACACGCCGGCCTCGGCGGCTATGTCCCGTACGGTCACCGCGCGGTAGCCGCGTTCCCCGAAAAGGCGGCCTGCGGCTCCGAGGATCGCGTCGTGGCTGGGGCCGCTCACGCGTTGACCAGCGGATCGGAAGGGGCCGCTGACACGGCAAGGTCCAGGGTGACGGAGCGGTTGTCCACAGCCAGTTTCCGGGCCGTGGCCTGGTGGGTTTCCGGATGCAGCATGGACACGATGTACCGGCCCGCGGGCGGAAGCGGCATGGTGTAGTGCCCGTCGCGGTCCGTTTCCACCGAGGCCACATGCTCGCCACCGCCCTGCATCAACGACACCACGGCCCCCGCGATGGGGACATCTCCGGACGTCGCCAGGCCGCTCAGTGTCAGTTGGTTGCCGAGCGTGAAGTCCTGCTGCAGGGTGACGCCGTCAAAATCGAAGACGTGCGCCTCCGGCGTCCAGCCTGCGGCGTTGACCACCAGCAGATACTTTCCGGCGCCGGGCACCGCCACCGATACCGGCCATCGGCGTCCACGCGGTTCCAGTCCACGGGATCGCCGTTGAGCTGGAGGACGGTTACCACGGCGTGACTCACGGCTGCGTCGTCCGCTACCCGGACGCGGCCCCGGAGTACCAGTTCGTTGGCGGTCGGCGCCGGGGCGACGACGGCGGCGCGGCCCGCCTTGGGGATGAAGGCGGCAGCCGTGATTGACGCTGCAGAAGCCAGCGCCGCCATCCAGAACACATCCTGGAAGGCGCCGAATGTGGGGAGCTTGACCGGGCCGACGTCGGCCGTCACGGACGTCAGGAAAGCAGCGACGGCCGCGCTGGATGTTGACGTGCCGATGGCGCGCAGGAGGCTGTTCAGCCCGTTGGCGGAAGCCGTTTCCGTAATGGGAACCGCGGCCATGATGAGCGTGGGCATGGCGGCGTAGGCGATGGCGGTGCCGATGCTCACCACCGTTGAGCCAACGATGATCCACATGACCGAATCCCAAAGGAACACGCGGCCCACATAGCCCACGATCATGACAGCGGCTCCTGCAATCAGGGCCGGCTTGCCTCCGTAGCGCCGGATGATGCCACCGGAGACCGGGGCGAACACCACCATCGCCAGCCCGGAGGGAATCATCGCGAGCCCGGCGGCAACGACCGGCATTTCGAATCCGTAGCCGGTGGCCAGGGGCAGCTGGAGCTGCTGGGTGGTGAGCAGCATGTTGGCAAACATCGCAAAACCGATCAGGAGCGATGCCACGTTGGTCATCAGGACCGGGCGCTTGGCGGAAGTGCGCAGGTCCACCATCGGCTGGCTGACCTTGAGCTCGTAGGGAATCCAGGCGCCCAGCAGGATTGCGGCCAGGAGGAAGAGCAGCAGCACGGGTTCGGAGCTCCAGCCCCACGCCCCGCCCTTGGAAATGGCGAGCAGCAGGGACGCCAGCGCGCCGGACAGGATCACGGCACCGAGGTAGTCAAAGCGGCCGGGCGTGCGGACCTTGGACTCGGGGACCACCAACGCCACGGCGATCAACAGGAGCAGGCCGGCCGCGGCGGCGACCCAGAAGATTGAGTGCCAGCCGAAGCTCTCGTAGAGGATGCCGGCCAGCGGCAGGCCCAGGGCGCTGCCGATGCCCAGCGTGGCGCTCATCAGCGCCACGGCGGAGCCGATCTTTTCCTTGGGCAGTTCGTCGCGCATGATGCTGATGCCTACGGGAATGAGAGCTGCGGAGAATCCCTGGAGCGCCCGCCCCGCAATGATCCACGGGAAGGTCGAACCCACCGCGGCCAGCACCGAACCGAGCACCATGAGCCCAGGCACACCAGCATCATCCGCTGTTTCCCGTACATATCGGCGCTGCGCGAGACGATCGGCGTGGCCACGGCACTGGTCAGCAGCGTGGCCGTCACCAGCCAGGAGGAGTCGTCGGCCGTGACGCCCAGGATCCCTGGAAAGTCCGGGAGCAGGGGCACCACCAGCGTCTGCATAAGCGCCACGACGGTGCCGCTCAGCGACAGGACGGTGATGATTGCCCAGGCTGGCCGCCGTTCGCTGGGGCCGGATCGGGTTCGGGGGGATGACATGCGGAGAAAGCCTTCGGGCTCGGAAACGAGGTGAACGGCCGTTCACCGGCATTCCAGTGAACCACTGTTCACCCCCGCCCGGCAATGGCGAGGTGCTGTTTATTGCGTCACAGGACCAATTACGCAAGGCAAAGCTTTCTTAATTGGGCGCAGGCTAGGCTAGCCTTACTTGAGTTCGCATCATTCACTTAAGGAGTTCCGTGACTTCCCCCCTCTTCTCCGGCCCCGGCGCCACCCGCCGCACGCTGTTCAAGTCAGCCGGCAAGGCGACTGCGGTTCTGGCCGCAGCGGCGCTCACCCTGTCCGCCTGCTCCACCGGGCCCGCAGCCAGCACGCCGGACGCCAGTGCCTCCAGCGCAAGCAGCTCCCAGTTCCCCGTGACCATCAAGCACGCCTTCGGTGAGACCATCATCAAGGAACAGCCCAAGCGCGTTGTCACCATCTCCTGGGCCAGCGACGACATCGCCATCGCCCTCGGTGTAGTGCCGGTGGGCGTCCCCAAGGTCGACTGGGGCGGAAACGACAAGGGCTCCACGCCGTGGAAGGACGAAGCCCTGGAGAAGCTCGGCGCAGGCTTCGGCAGCGAGAAGGCTCCCGTCCAGTTCTCCGAAGCAGACGGCATCAACTTCACGGAGATCGCCAAGCTCAACCCGGACGTTATCCTGGGCACGTTCTCCGGCCTTGAAGAGGCCGACTACAAGAAGCTCACCGAAATCGCCCCCGTGGTGGCGTACTCGGAAGTTGCCTTCGGCACGCCGTGGCAGGAAAGCACCACCGTCATCGGCAAGGCCCTCGGCAAGGAAGCCGAAGCCACGAAGCTGATTGCCGATACCGAGGCCACCATCAAGGACAAAGCCGGCAAATACCCGCAGATCGCCGGCAAGACCTTCATTTACGGCAACGTCGATCCGGCCACCCCTGACTACAACGGCGTCTACACCGCCTACGACAGCCGGCCCCGCCTCCTCACCCTGCTCGGCATGAAGCTCGCCCCCGTGGTGGAGAAGGCCTCCGCCAATTCCAAGGAATTCTTCATCCCGTGGTCCGCTGAAAAGTCCAACGAGCTCGAAGCTGACGTCTTCGTGACCTGGGTCGCCGATCCGGCTACCGCCACCGCCATCAAGGCTGACCCGCTCCTGGGCCAGATTCCGGCCATCAAGAACGGCTCGTTCGTTACCGACTCGGACAAGTCCCTGTCGCTTGCCGTCTCCGCGTCGACGCCGCTGAGCCTGCCGTGGGCCCTGGACACGGTCCTGCCGCAGCTGGGCAAGGCCGCGGACGCAGTCAGCAAGTAACTGCAATGAAAATGAGTACGACGACGGCGGCTTCCGCTGGGCAGGCTGGCGGCACCAAGGTGCCGGGCAGCCAGCGAGGCGCTGGCCCTCGGAGCGGCCGTGCCGGTGGGGGAACCGGTTCGGGCGCAGCAGGCACGCGTGCCGCGTGGCTGCTGGCCGCCGTCGTTGTACTCGCAGCAGCGTGCGCCGCCTCCCTGGCGATCGGCGCACGCGGGCTTCCCCTGGCCACCATCTGGGATGCCCTCACCAACTTCAATCCGGCAGACGGTAACCACGCCGTGGTCATCGCCCGGATTCCCCGTACAGTGCTGGGCCTGCTGGCAGGCGCCGCGCTGGGCCTGGCCGGCGCGTCGATGCAGGGCGTGGCCCGCAACCCCCTGGCTGATCCCGGCATCCTGGGCCTCAACGCCGGTGCGGCACTCGCCGTGGTGACCGCCATCTATGTTTTTGGGATCACGTCCCTGACCGGGTACATCTGGTTCGCATTTTTCGGCGCGGCCGCCGCCGCCGTCGTGGTTTACGGCATTGCCTCGATGGGCCGCGACGGCGCGACGCCCGTCAAGCTCGCCCTCGCCGGTGCGGCTCTCAGCGCCGGCCTGTTCTCGCTCCTGAACGTTGTCCTGGTCTCAAGCCAGGACACCCTGGACCGGTTCCGCTTCTGGCAGGTGGGCAGCACCGGCGGACGCGACTGGTCCGTCCTCCTGCCCGCGCTGCCCTTCCTGGCCGTTGGCGCCCTGATTGTCCTGGCCGGCGGCCGGATCCTCAACAGCCTGGCACTGGGCGACGACATTGCCCGCGGCCTCGGCCAAAACGTCGCGTTGACCCGCGGCATTACCGGACTGGGCATTGTGCTGCTGTGCGGATCCGCCACCGCCGTGGCCGGCCCCATCGGCTTTGTTGGCCTGGTGGTTCCGCATGCGGTTCGGCTGCTGACCGGTCCGGACTACCGCTGGATCCTGCCGTTCTCCATGGTCCTCGCGCCTGTCCTGCTGATCACGGCAGACATCATTGGCCGCGTGATCCTGCTCCCGGGTGAGGTTCCGGCCGGCATCATGACGGCCCTCGTTGGCGCGCCGGTCTTCGTCTGGCTCATCCGCCGCGGCAAGGGGGCCGGGCTATGACCATCCTCAAATCCCCCGCCGGGACTGCCCGTGAGGGCAGCCGCACCCGCAAACAGTGGCGTGGACGGCCGGCTCGCGTGCTCACGCCGACCTTCTTCCTGGGCTTCGCCGTGGTGGTGATGTTCGCCGTGTACGTGCTCCTGGGCAGCTACACCGTCACCATCCCCGACTTTTTCAGGATCGTCACCGCCCACCTGACCGGCGGCGAAAAGATCCCCGGTGCCAGCTTCATCGTGATGGAGCACAAACTGCCCCGCGCGGCCGTGGGCACGCTGATCGGGGTGGCGTTCGGCCTGGCCGGTGCGCTCTTCCAGACCATGCTGCGTAATCCGCTGGCGAGCCCGGACATCATCGGCATCAGCTACGGGGCCAGTGCGGCAGCCGTGACCGCCATCGTCATCTTCGGCGCCGGCGGAGCGGTGGTCTCCTGGGCCGCGCTGGGCGGAGCCCTCGGCGTTGCGGCCATCATCTACGCGATCTCGCGCGGTTCACGTTCGGGCGGGGGCAACCGCGGCAACGCGGCCGGCAACCGCCTCATCCTGGCCGGCGTGGGCATCGCCGCCGCACTCCATGCAGTGGTCAACTTCCTCATGACCCGCGCCGACATCCGCACCGCAGCGGAAGCCCTGGTGTGGCTCAACGGATCACTGAACTCGGCGAACTGGGAGCGGACCGGGATCCTGGCCGCGTCCCTGCTGGTTCTGGTGCCGGCCGCCATTGCCCTGTCCAGCCCGCTGCGCATCCTGGAGCTCGGGGACGACACCGCCGCCGGGCTGGGCATCAAGGTCAACGCCGCGCGGCTGGGACTCGTGCTCACCGCCGTCGGACTGGCCGCCGTCGCCACTGCCGCCGCCGGACCCGTCGCGTTCGTCGCCTTCCTCTCCGGGCCCATCGCCCGGCGCCTCGTGCGCAAAGCCAGCCTCCCGGCGTCGGCCTTTACCGGCGCGCTGATTGTCCTGGCCGCCGATTTCCTGGCAGCCAACATCGCCCCGTTGGTTCTTGACGGAACCGTCCTCCCGGTCGGCGTCATTACCGGCGCCCTCGGTGCCCCGTTCCTGCTGTGGCTTCTGGTCACGGCCAACCGAAAGGATGCCTGACATGGCCGTTCTGAGCGCGCAGGACCTCACGTTGAAATACGACCAGCGCTGCGTGGTGGAAGGGCTCACCGCGGACATCCCGGAGGGCAAGGTGACCATGATCGTGGGCGCCAACGCCTGCGGAAAGTCCACGCTGCTCCGCGGCCTGTCCCGCCTCCTCAAACCCGCCGCCGGCGTGGTGACCCTGGACGGCAAGGACATCCACTCCCGCCCTGCGCGCGAACTTGCCCGGACCCTGGGCCTCCTCCCGCAGCACCCCACCGCCCCGGACGGAATCACCGTCCGCGATCTCGTGGGACGGGGGCGCTATCCGCACCAGGGCTTCTTCCGCAGCTGGAGCCCGGACGACGACGCCGCGGTGCAGCGCGCGCTCGAAACCACCGAAACGCTGGAACTCGCTGACCGGAACGTGGACGAACTGTCCGGCGGCCAGCGCCAGCGAGTCTGGATTGCCATGGCCCTTGCCCAGGAAACCGACGTGCTGCTGCTGGACGAACCCACCACGTACCTGGACCTCGCGCACCAGGTGGAAGTCCTTGACCTTGTCACGGACCTGAACCGCAAGCGCGGCACCACGGTGGCCATCGTCCTGCACGACCTGAACCTGGCCGCACGCTACGCGGACCATGTCATCGCCATGAAAGCCGGCGAAATCGTGGCCCTCGGCGCCCCCAAAAAAGTTGTCACCGAAAAGCTGGTCCTGGACGTCTTCGGACTCGAGTCCAGGGTCATCCCGGACCCCATTTCGGGAACCCCGCTGATCATTCCAATCGGCCGCCACCACACCACCGCCAACGAACTGGAGCTCGTTTCATGAAGACCCGCGAAACTGCCGCCGCAATGACGATGAACACCGAGCCCATGACCCTTGCTTTCGAGGTGACGGTTTCCTCGGTCCTGGAGCTGAGCCCCAACTTCCGCCGCATCACGTTCGGTGGCTACTCGCTGCGCGATTTCGGCGTTTCCGGCGACACCCTGGACCTGCGGATCAAACTGATGATCCCGTCGCTCGACGCCGACGGGCAGCAGATCCCGCTGCCCACCTTCGACATGAACGCGGCCGGCTGGTACCGGGAATGGCTCGCGATGGACCCTGCCCTGCGCGGCTCCATGCGCACCTACACCGTTCGGGCCGAGCGGCTGGATGCCGTGTACCCGGAAATCGACGTCGACTTCGTGATGCACTTCGACGCCGACGGCCACGGCGGACCAGCTGCCAACTGGGCGCAGGATGCCAAGCCCGGCGACGCCCTCACCATCATCGGACCCAACAACCGTGCCGCGCAGTGCCAAACCGCCGAAACGTACGGCGGCATCGAATGGCGTCCCGGCCTGGCCCAGCGCGTCCTGCTGGCAGGCGACGAAACCGCCGTCCCCGCCATCTCCGCCATCCTCGAAAGCCTGCCGTCCTACATGAGCGGCCACGCCTTCCTCGAAGTGCCCGAAGCCGGTGACTTCCTGGACCTGAAGACCGACGCCGACGTCGAAATCACCTGGCTCGCCCGCGGCGCGGCCATCGGCCGCTCACGCCCGCAGGGCGAGCTGCTGCAGCAGGCCGTGCGCAAGGCAGTGCCGGTGCCCGGCTGGGTGGGCCTCAAAGCGGCCGACGGCGGCGCGGGCCCTGAGCCCGAGGACGTCAACGTGGACGTGGACATCCTCTGGGAGACTCCCGCGCGGATGGAGACAGCCGCGATCGAGGCCACCAAAAACCCGGACATGCCCGCCGGTGCCATGCCGTTCTACGCCTGGATCGCCGGCGAAGCCGCCGTTATCAAGGACATGCGCCGCTACCTCGTGCGCGACGTCGGCATCGACCGGAAACAGGTTGCGTTTATGGGCTACTGGCGCCGGGGCAAGGCCGAGGTCTAAACGCTCTCTCACTTAATGCGGGTTTTTCGGCAACGCTCTCGCACTTAATGTGGGTTTTTCCAGAACGCTCTCGCACTCCGATCCCGTTGCCCGATGTTCACCTTGGCTTTTCTTTTCGTGGTTAGGGTGGCCGGGTGGCTGGTGATCCTTTGTTGCCTCGGAGTGGGCGGCGCGTCTTTGTTGCCCTGGGGGATTCCTTTACCGAGGGTGTGGGGGACCGGGACGAGCGGCTGCCCAACGGCGTGCGGGGCTGGGCGGACCGGGTGGCCGAGAAACTGGCCAAGGCCGAGCCGGGGTGGGAGTACGCGAACCTGGCTATCCGGAGCAAGCGCCTGCGCCACGTCGTGAGCGAACAGCTGGAGCCGGCAATGGCCATGAACCCGGCGCTGGTCACCTTGTACGCCGGCGGCAACGACATCCTGGACATCGGCACCGACATGGCCGTCCTGATGGAGGACTACGAAAAGCTTGTGGCACGGCTGGCCGGGAGCGGGGCCACGGTGGTCCTGTTCACGGGCTTCGACGTCAAGGTCTCAGCGGTGCTTGAGCTGCTGAAGAAGCGGAACACCATCTACAACCAGCGCGTGCGGGAGATCGCCGCCAAGTACGGGGCCGTCCTGGTGGATTACTGGTGCCTGGATGCCTTCCACGACCGGCGGATGTGGGACTCGGACCGGCTCCACATGTCCAAGGCGGGCCACAAGTACCTCGCCGGGCAGGTGCTGGACCAGCTGGGGGTGCCGCACAAAATCCGGCCCAAGGAATGGGACCCGCCGGCACGGCTCAGCCTGCGCGAGTGGGAGCAGCGGCAGCGGCGCTGGGTCAATGACTGGGTTCTGCCACTCTTTGGCCGCAAAATCCGGGGCATCACGCTGGGGGATACGCTGGCGCCGCGCTGGCCCGAACCCGTAAGGGTGCCGCGGAAGCGCGGGCTGAAGAAGCTGATGGACAGGAACGCAGTGCTCAAGCCCGGCCCGAAAGGGCCTGTTTTGTAAACAGCTGTTGACTTGTGTGCAACATCACAGATACTGTTGCGGCACTGACGACGACTCAACCCGTCAGCTCAAGTCCGCTCAGCGCTGCGTGGACCGTTCGGGGCGTGAACCGCCGCCGTCGGGATGCCAGCGTGAACGTGGAATCCCCAACCTGCCCCTTCGGCACACGGCGTCCTTTGGCGTGCGCCGGGCGGGCCACAGCCTTGAGAGGCACCACCGCGATGACTGACAGTTCCCTTCATTTTGACCGCAGGAAACTCCTGAAAGCAGCGGCATTGACCCCGTTCGCAGGCCTGGCGCTGTCCGGCTGCGGGGCAAAGCCCGCCGACAGTGCGGCAGCCAACAAGACGGTCACGGTCACCTCCTACGGCGGCTCCTACAATGACCAGCTGACGCAGACCATCCTGGATCCCTTCTCCAAGCAGTCCGGGATCCAAACCACGCTGCTGGCCAACACCAGCCTGGCCGCCCTCAAAGCCCAGGTGCAGTCCGGGGACGTGCAGTGGGACCTCGTGGAAATCACCGCGCCGGAATACGAAACGGCCGTGGCAGAAGGCCTCCTGGAGCAGTTCGACTACGACATCATCAGCGATAAGGGCCTGCCCGGCTACGCCAAGGCGGAGTACGGCATCAAGTACCTGAGCTTCCTGTTCGTCATGGCCTGGGACCAGAAGGCCATCCCCGACGCGCAGGCGCCCAAGGACTGGGCGCAGTTCTTCGACCAGGGCAAATACGACACCAAGCGCTCGGTCTACAACCAGCTCTCCGACAGCTCCGTCCTGGAGGCCGCCCTGCTGGCCGACGGCGTGCCGTTCGACCAGATCTACCCGCTCGACGTCGACCGCGCCCTGCGCGTGCTGGGCCACCACCCCGGCAAGGACCGCCTGCTCTACCACGCGGCCAACCAGGAGCCCATCCAGCAGCTCACCTCGGGCGAGGTCTCGCTGTCCACGAGCTTCAACAACCGCATCAACGCTGCCCGCAACGACGGCGCGAAGCTGAACTTCAGCGCGGAGAACGCGGTGCTGGCCGGCGACTACTTCGTGGTGCCGAAGGGGGCCAAAAACAAGGAAGCCGCCTTCAAGCTGATGAACTTCATGTCCAACGACGCCGAGGCCGGCGCCGCCTTCGATAAGGTCACCAACCTGACCCTGGCCAACACTCCGGCGCTGTCCAAACTGCCCAAGGAAATCGCGGACACCCTGCCCACCAGCCCGCGCCTGGCCGACAAGATCCTGGTCCGTGACGACAAGTGGTGGTCGGAAAACCTGAAGAAGACCGAGCAGCAGTTCAAGCTGTGGCAGGCCAGCTGATATGAGCAACGCAACCTTGCAACGCGCGCGTCCGGAGGGACGCGCCCCGGCACCGGAGCAGGAGAAACCCCGACGGCGGCGCACCGACGTGGTGGCTGCTGCTGGCCCCGTCCTCGCCTTCGACGTGGTCCTGTTCCTGACCCCGCTGGGCAAACTGGTGGGCTCAAGCTTCGCCGGCAACGCCTACCAGCGCGTCCTCGAAGACCCGCTGGTGGTCCGGTCACTGGTGAACACCCTGAGCATCAGCCTGGCATCCACCATCGTCACCGTGGTGCTCGGCTACGTCATTGCCCTGGTGCTCTGGCGTCCGGCACCGTGACCCGCGTGATCCTGTTCGCCGTCGTGCTGCTGCCCTTCTGGACCGGCATCCTGGTGAAGAACTTCGCGTGGGCCGTGCTGCTGCAGGACAACGGCATCGTGAACTCCTTCCTCCAGGCGGTGGGCCTCACCGATGCTCCCATCGAGCTGCTGCACAACCGGCTGGCCGTGATCATCGGCATGGTGCACTGCCTGCTCCCGTATGCGGTGTTCCCGATCTTCTCGTCGCTGACCTCGATCGATGACCGGCTTGCCCTGGCGGCGCGGTCGCTCGGCGCCAAGGAAGCCTCAATCTTCCGCCGGATCACCCTGCCGCTCAGCGCGCCTGGCATCTCCGCGGCCGGCCTGCTCGTGTTCATCATCAGCACCGGCTTCTTCATCACCCCGGTGGTTATGGGCGGTCCCGGCGACATGATGATCGCCAACCAGATCGACTACTACGCCCGCCAGCTCACCGACTTCTCCGGAGCCGCCGCATTGGCCGTGATCCTGACGGTCTGGTCAGCATCCTGGTTGCCGTCTACCAGCGAGTGCTCAAGGCAGGAGGCCAACATGAAGACAATTAATCCCCGCAGCGGCCTGCTGACGCTGCTTTCCATTCCGGTGTTCCTGTTCCTCGTGGTCCCGACGGCGATCGTGGTGCCGGTTGCGCTTAACGACAGCCGCTACATCACGTTCCCGCCCGAGGGCATCTCGTTCGCCGCCGTCGCCGGCTTCTTCGCTGATAAGGCCTGGACCTCGGCACTGACGGCCAGCCTCCAATCGGCCGCGATCGCCGTTGTGATCGGTGTGATTCTCGGTGCGACGGCGGCGATCGGCCTGCACGGACGCAAGTTCCCGGGCCAGCAGGCTGTCGTTGGGCTGATCCTTGCGCCGATGATCGTCCCCACGGTGGTGCTGGCGCTGGCGTTCTACCAGTTCTTCATCTCGCTCGGCGTGCTGGGCAGCATCGTCCCCATCGGCCTGGCGCATGCCGTCATCGCCACCCCGTACGTGTACTTGACCACCCGCGCCAGCCTTGCCGGGCTGAACCCGGCGCTGGTCAGTTCGGCCCAGAGCCTGGGCGCCGGCTGGCTCTCGGTGTTCCGGCACGTCTACCTGCCGGTCATCCTGCCCGGGCTGGTTTCCGGGGCGCTGTTCGCCTTCTCGGTTTCCATCGACGAGACCGTCATGTCCCTGTTTATGCAGTCGCCCAGTGCCACCACCCTGCCTGTGAAGATGTTCACCGACATCCAGTTCAACCTGACCCCCAAGATCGCCGTGTCCTCGGCCCTGCTGGTCACCGTGGCCACCCTGGGGCTTTTGTTCCAGGTCATGTTTGTTCTCAAAAGGCGTTCCACCGCCAGGATGCTGCCGCTGGCAGTGTCCGCACCAAACTAAAGGAAAGCCCATGACCACTTCAGTCATTTCCGCAGCAGAAAGCATCCGGACGACAGCGTCCGCGCAAGGTTCGATCGAACTCCGGCAGGTCCGCAAGACGTACGGCGACGTCGTTGCCGTCGACGAGCTGGACCTGGTGGTGGACCCCGGCGAATTCGTCACCCTGCTGGGACCGAGCGGATCCGGCAAGACCACCACCATGATGATGGTGGCCGGCTTCGAAGAGCACACGTCCGGGAGCGTCCTGATCGACGGAAAGCCCGTCGATTCGCTCCCGCCCCGGGACCGGAACCTGGGCGTCGTGTTCCAGAACTACGCCCTCTTCCCGCATATGAGCGCCCGGGAAAACGTGGAGTTCGCGCTGCGGATGCGCAAAGTGCCCGAGGCCGAACGGCGCCAACGCGCCGAGAATGCGCTGCAGCGCGTGGGCCTGGGCAAGATGGGCGACCGCAAGCCCCGCCAGCTCTCCGGCGGGCAGCAGCAGCGCGTGGCCCTGGCCCGCGCACTGGTGTTCAACCCGGCCGCCCTGCTCCTCGACGAGCCCATGGCTGCCCTCGATAAACGGCTTCGCGAACACATGCAGGAGGAGATCAAGACGCTGCAGAAGAGCCTGGGCATCTCCGTCCTTTTCGTCACGCACGACCAGGACGAGGCGATGGCCATGTCGGACCGGATCGTGGTGATGAAGGACGGCCGGATAGTCCAGTCGGGCCCACCCGAAGAGGTCTACAACCACCCGCTCACGGACTGGGTGGCGAGCTTCCTGGGCGACACCAACCTCATCCCCTGCACCGTTCTGGAACGCAAGGGCGGCGAGGCGCTGGTTGACCTTGGCGGCCTCGGCCTGGCCAGGGTCCGCGACCGCGGCGCCACGGCGGGAACTACGCCGTGTCCATCCGTCCCGAACACCTCAAGTTCAGCTCCGAGGCCCGCCCGGACAACTGCGCGCCGGCAACGCTGGTCTCCTCCACCAACCTGGGCGCCACGGTGCGCCACCGGCTGACGGCCGGCGGTCACGAGCTCCAGGTGCGCGAACTCAGTTCGGACGCGTCAGGTCGGCCCGCGTCAGGCCTGGAGCTCTTCGTGACCTGGGAGCCGGACAAGGCGCAGCTGCTGGTTCTGGAGCAGTAGGACCACCCGGGGAACTGCCGGGGATGCCGGGCAGTTCCCCGGAGCCTAATCATGCCGGTGCGGAGGCGGAGCGCCGCGGGAGCGTTCACGCCCAGTGCAACGGCGGCGACGTCCTACCTGTCCAGCAGGTTTTCGTAGCCTTCTGCCACGGTGGTGGCAGTGAACTCGATGACCTCGAACTCGGCCACACCGTTGCTGTAGAAAGGATCCTTGGCCAATGCGGCATCAAGGGTGGCCCGGTCCGCTTTGGACAACAGCACACCGCCCACCGCCGGAACCAGGCGTCCGGACGCGAGGAACACGCCGTCGTCGAACGCCTGCTTGACCCAGGCCATATGCGCGGGGCGGTGGTAATCGACGATGTCTTCGGGCACCTTGTAAGTGAGCGTCACAACGAACATAGGGCCAGCCTACCCGTGCCCGGGCGGGCCACTTGAACCGTCAAGGACTTTGTCCTCCTAGAATGGAGGCATGACCGAACCGCGCTGGCTCAACGCCGACGAACGCCGTGCCTGGCTGGCGATCCTGAGTATCAACACCCTGCTTCCTGCCGCCCTGGACAGCCAGCTCCACAACGCCGGCAAGGTATCGCTGTTCGACTACAACGTCATGGCCATGCTGTCCGAGGCCGAGGGACACTTCCTGCCCATGAGCCAGCTTGCCGCCCGCACCAGTTCCTCCCTGTCCCGTCTTTCGCATGTGGTGTCCAAGCTGGAAAAGCGCGGCTGGCTGGAGCGGCGCCCGCACCCGCGCGATGCGCGTGTCACCACAGCCCACCTGTCCGACGTCGGGATGGCCACCTTGGTGGAGCTCGCGCCGGGGCACGTGGAGGCAGTCCGCAGCAAGTTCCTGGACGCCCTGACGGACCGTGATGTCAACGATTTGGCCCGCATCGGCGAAAAGATCGTGGCCCGCCTGGACGAAGACCACTGGATCCTCCGTGAGACGGACGGACAGCCGTAACCCATGGATTTTTCCACCCGGTACGTAGCCCTCGGCGACTCCTTCACGGAGGGCGTCGGTGATGACGATCCCACCCGCCCCAACGGGCTCCGTGGCTGGGCGGACCGCGTAGCGGAGCAGCTGGGTGCGGCGGATCCTGCCTTCGGCTACGCCAACCTGGCCATCCGCGGCAGGAAGCTTCGCCAGATCATGGCAGAGCAGGTGGACGCCGCCGTCGAACTCAACCCCACCCTGGTGACCATTTACGCAGGTGCCAATGACATTCTGCGGCCCAGGATCGACATCGATGATCTGCTGGCGGAATACGACGCCGGCATCCGCAAGCTGACCGCGACCGGCGCCACCGTGGTGATGTTCACCGGCTTCGACGCCCGCGGCTCCAAGGTTTTCAGCACCATGCGCGGACGCACTGCCATCTACAACGAGCTGGTCCGCGGCATTGCCGGAGACCACGGGGCGCTGCTGGTGGACTACTGGCGGTTCAGCGAGTATTACGACTGGGGCATGTGGGCTAAGGACCGCATGCACATGTCGGCGGCCGGGCACGCCAATATGGCCAAGCGCGTGCTCACTGTCCTGGAGCATGACCATTCGATCGACGTTCCGCCCATGACGCCCGTTCCCGAACTCAGCCGAGCTGAAGCGATCCGCGCGAACGCCCGGTGGGTCCGCGAATTCGCCGGTCCGTGGGTGGTCCGCCGCGTCACCGGCAAGTCCTCCGGCGACGGCCTGTCGCCCAAGTACGGCCAGCTCACACGCCTCTGAAGGGCCGCCGCTTATACACCGTCCGACGCCGGATTGGTCTTTAATTGCGTGAACTCGTAGACTTGGTAGGCGCTAAGTGCGCGGAGCGTGCGCAATTGCTCCGGTGGCCCGGTAATTTTCTCCAGGGTAGCCGGTAGTTAGGGGCTCAAGTTGCGTGACTAACCGTTCACCCTGATCACTTTGGGTCGCACTTAGACGCATGATCCTGCAGCAGATATGCGGATCATTACTTTCAATTCTTGAGGAGAAGTCATGGCAGCACACTGCCAAGTGACCGGAGCCGAGCCGGGCTTTGGGCACAGCATTTCGCACTCGCACCGCCGCAACAAGCGTCGGTTCGATCCGAACATTCAGAAGAAGCGCTACTGGGTTCCGTCCCTGCGCCGTAACGTCACGCTGCAGGTTTCTGCTCGTGGCATCAAGACCATCGACGTACGCGGCATCGACGTAGTTGTCGCCGCAATCCTGGCTCGTGGGGTGAAGCTCTAGTGGCTAAGGACAAGGACGTACGTCCGATCATCAAGCTCAAGTCGACCGCGGGCACGGGTTACACCTACGTAACCCGTAAGAACCGTCGTAACGATCCGGACCGCATGGTTCTGAAGAAGTACGACCCCAAGATCCGCCAGCACGTCGAATTCCGAGAGGAGCGCTAAACCATGGCTAAGAAGTCCAAGATTGCTAGCAACGAGCAGCGCAAGGTCATCGTTGAGCGTTACGCTGCAAAGCGCGCTCGAACTGAAGAAGACCCTCGTTGACGCCAACGCAACCGACGAAGCACGCGAAGATGCACGCCTCGGCCTGCAGAAGCTGCCCCGCAACGCGTCCCCGATCCGTCTTCGTAACCGCGACATCATCGACGGCCGTCCCCGCGGTACCTTCCAGAAGTTCGGTATCTCCCGTGTTCGCTTCCGCGACATGGCTCACCGCGGTGAGCTTCCGGGCATCACCAAGTCTTCCTGGTAATCCAGCACCGCTGATTCCAGCTGCTTGAGAAGGGCCGGCAACCGTTTGGTTGCCGGCCCTTCTGCATTTAAGCGCCGCCGTCATCACGCGCCGCAGGGCGGGTTTGCCGGGATCCCCGCCCTTTTGTCCGCGGCTGGGTTTGTGGGGCTGGGTTTGTGGGGCAGCGCACAGAAACCGAGTACGACGCCGGCGTGGGACTTTGGCCCCTCCGCGGGCGTTGAGCCCCGGATTGGCGGGGCTGCAGACCCCTTGGCGGGATGATTTGCGGTTGGGCGCCGGCGGGTGTATTGTTTTCTAAGTCGCCGCAGGGAGACAGCGTAAAGCTGGTAACCGCGGGCGGCCAAAACCCCCAAATTCAAGACCAAATTCTGGTAGTTCTTTAGAGCGCTTCGGAATGGGTTGAGAATGAGTTTCCCGCTGCTGCGGATCCTGAAAGATGGATTTGCATCGGAGCGAGAAACCGGGTAACTTTGAAAAG
>CAVUHH010000017.1:0-10746 GCA_963741285.1 uncultured Actinomycetota bacterium | reverse complement strand
CCGATTGTGGCTCTGACCTGCTGGTTTAGTCCGGATTTCAAGACGCGCCGGACCAGTTTGGTGCAGGGCCTGGAACGCTTGTGTCGGTTCCAACCCGCCCAGAACTAGTAAATGGTCCTGACCTCCTCTCTCGAACACTAAAGGGATCCCCCTAGATTGAGAATTCGGCCTGACTTAGGGCCCCGCCTTCGACCTGCGCATGGAACAGCAAACAGGAGAGCCCTCTCGGCCGCAGTCCGGGACCAAGCTGCACCCGTTCTGGGCTCCTTCGGCCGCAGCGGGTCGCCCGAATCCCGACGACGAGTCTGGTTCGGCGCCAAGACGGCTGCAACGCAGGCATAAGTCAGGCTATTGCCGGGCACTTCTATCCATGAAGGACAAGCGGGATATGTGCCCATTTGTTGAAAGAGGAAGACATTTCCTTGGAGGTGGGTGGCACCGTCAGAGCAACCACCAATTGCAACCGGCTCACCTTTTGCTCACCCAAATCGACGACCAAGGACAAGTAATCAACAGTCATCGCAGATCGTAAAGGGCCTCTAGAATCCGGGCAAAATCGCGCCTCCTCACCTGTCAGTAGGCGTCCGGACCGAAAGCGGGGGTGGTCGGTTCGAATCCGACAGGAGGCTCCGATCTTCCGGCTACGGGTTACGCCTTGAGGAAGAGCCAAGCGGACCGGGGCTAACGAGTTGCTTGGCTTGGAGGGGCAGTGCTTGCCCTCTCAATGAGTTCCGTGGGGATAAGGGAAACTCCGGGCATCGTGGAGTTGGTTTGTAGCTGAGTAATAACATTGTCCACACACCGATGCCCCACCTCGGCAAAGTTCTGGTGGACCGTTGTGAGTGGCGGCGAGTATGACGAAGCCTCGGGCACGTCGTCGAATCCGACCAGACTGATGTCCTCAGGGACTGCCTTGCCTTTTTCGCGGAATGCCCTCAGCAAACCCAAAGCCATATGATCGTTGGCTGCGAAGACGGCAGTGCAGCCGGGCTGGTCAGCCAGCTGCAGGCCGGCGGCATAGCCTGATTCCGCGGACCAAGTCTCCCCGCAAAACCGGCGGGATCGTCCTGTCCTCGGAAAGCAGGGTGTTGCGCCACGCATCCTCGCGCCGTTCACTGGCGAAGGATTCTTCGGGGCCGGCAACGTGCCAAACAGTTTCATGGCCAAGGTCCAAGAGGTGCTTCACCGCCGTACGGGCCCCCTCTGCCTGGTCGGTGTCTACCACGCTGTATTCGTCTCCGGCGTTGGAGTCCACAACCACCACTTTGACGCCAGGTGGCAGGGAGACCGTGACCGCATCGAGAAGATGGACTTCCATAATGGCGATGACTGCGTCGACGGCGAGCTCGCTCATCCGGGAAAAGGCGCCCCGGATCTCTGCCTGGGTAGGCGCTGTCACCGGAATCAAGGTAATCAGGAAGTCCTCCCTGGCGGCCCGGAGCGCGATGGCCTCCAAGGTGCGGACATTTCCGTAAGAGGACAGCGAAAAAAGAATGACCCCGATTGTCCGAAAGCTGCCGCGTTTTAGTGCCCGGGCTGCACTGTTGGGGCGATAGCCCAATTCATTCATTGCAGCGATCACCTGCTGCCGGGTTGCCTCCACCACGTCTTTACTCCCGTTGGAGACCCGGGAAACAGTTTGTGACGACACTCCGGCGAGCTTGGCGACGTCGGCCATGGAAACCCGGGCTTTTTGTTTTCCGGGCGGCGCAGAACCATGGTCGCTGGCGGGTTCGCGCAACCGCGGCTCGGGTGACTCGGGCAACAGTGAATCCTCCGTGAGGGGTTGACCGGGATGATGTGGCATGCCAACATCGTACCAACAATGTTTACGTAAACACGATCCCTTCAGCTCGGAAATGTTTACGTAACCACTCTAAGAACGGCCCATCGGATGCCGTGAGCTACATTAAGGATTTTCCATGACAATGGCGTCCCCACGCGCCGCCGGGGCTCCCGCCCTGGCGGCAGGCCTCGGCCGTACCCGTCAGCGTTCCTGGACGGGATGGTGGTTCATCGGCCCCTTTATGGCCGTGTTCGGGCTGGTCTTCCTCGCGCCGATTGCCTACTCCATTTACCTGAGCGTGTTCCGCACCCAGTTGATCGGCGGGACAGCATTTGTGGGCCTGGACAATTACGCCCGCGCCCTC
The DNA here is from genome assembly GCA_963741285.1 of uncultured Actinomycetota bacterium. GTDB lineage: Bacteria > Actinomycetota > Actinomycetes > Actinomycetales > Micrococcaceae > Arthrobacter. The sequence goes on along the minus strand of CAVUHH010000017.1, from coordinate 8,596 downwards.
AGCGACCCCCAGTTCTGGTCCTCGCTCGGCAGGGTTTCCCTGTTCCTGGCCGTGCAGGTGCCGGTCATGCTGTTCATAGCCTTGGTGGTGGCCCTGGCACTGGACAGCGGAAGGCTGTACGGGAAGTCGTTCTTCCGCATTTCGATCTTCCTGCCGTATGCGGTTCCGGCGGTTGTGGCCACGCTTATGTGGGGCTTTATGTATGGGACCCGCTTCGGGTTGGTGGGCAATATCAACCAAGCCTTCGGACTCTCGCTACCTAGTCCGCTTTCGTCTGAGCTTGTGCTGGCATCCATCGGGAACATCGTGACTTGGGAGTTTATCGGCTACAACATGCTGATCTTCTTTTCGGCGTTGACCGTTATTCCGAAGTCGCTTTACGAGGCGGCGGAAATTGATGGCGCCGGGCAGTTGCGGGTGATTGCCGCGATCAAGCTGCCAGCCATCCGTGGAGCGATTGTTGTGGCCTCGATCTTCTCAGTGATCGGCAGCTTCCAGCTCTTCAACGAGCCCAGCATCCTCAAGAGCCTGTCACCAAACACCATCTCCACCTCTTTCACCCCGAACCTCTATGCCTACTCGCTGTCGTTCTCGGGGCAGCAGTACAACTACTCGGCCACTGTGGCGATCATCATGGGCCTGATCACCATGGCCATAGCCTTCGCCGTCCAGGTCCGCGGCATGCGAAAGGAGGGCTGAGAATTGAGCGTCCCCACAGCTTCCCGTGCCCATGCCCCCGCCCCAGTCAAGGGTGCCAGCAGCCCCGCCCGGCTGCGGTCAACCCGCAACCACCGTCAACCGAGGCGTACGCGCCGAAGCCTGGTTCTCACCGCGGCCATGGGAATTGTCCTGATCTACAGCCTCGCCCCCTTGGCGTGGTTGGTTATCAACGCCACCAAAACCCAGGACGGGCTCTTCAATTCTTTCGGGCTCTGGTTTGCCGGCGACTTCGCCCTCGGCGACAACATCGCGCAGACGCTGAGCTACGACGGCGGAATCTTCGTCCGCTGGTTCGTTAACACCGTTCTCTACGTGGTCCTGGGCGCCGGGGGAGCGACCTTCCTGGCAGTCCTCGGCGGCTACGCCCTTGCCAAGTTCAACTTCCCGGGCAAAAAGGCAGTGTTCGCCGTCGTCATCGGAGCGGTGGCCGTGCCAGGTACTGCCCTCGCAGTACCAACGTTCCTCATGTTCAGCCAGATGGGCCTCACCAATACCCCCTGGGCCGTGATCATCCCGTCGCTGATTTCGCCTTTTGGGCTCTACCTCATGTGGACCTTCGCCTCCGAGGCGATCCCCACGGAAATCATGGAGTCCGCCCGCATCGACGGGGCAAGCGAAGCAAGGACGTTCTTCCAGGTCTGCCTGCCCCTCCTGACTCCCGGGATCGTCACAGTGCTGCTCTTCACCATGGTGGCCACCTGGAACAACTACTTCCTGCCACTAATCATGCTGAAGAACCCTGAATGGTATCCCCTGACGCTTGGCCTGAACGCGTGGAACGGCCAGGCAGCCACAGCCGGCGGTGAGGCAATTTTCAACCTCGTCATCACCGGATCGCTGCTGACCATAGTGCCGCTGGTGGTCGCGTTCCTGCTCTTGCAACGGTACTGGCAGTCCGGTCTCTCGGCTGGAAGCGTCAAGGAATAAATTTCCCACCTGTCCCACCCTCATCAACAACGAAGTTAGAAGGAAGTCCATGATCAAGACCCTGACCCGCCGCGGCCTGCTGCAGACGTCCGCTGTTGCAGCCGCCATGGCCCTCGGCCTCACCGCCTGCGCCGGCGGCAGCACCGCCACGCCGCAGTCCGTCAGCGCCGACGCCGTGCAGGAAGCGCTCCAGAAAGGCGGGAAACTCACCGTCTGGGCATGGGAACCAACGCTTAAGGACGTCGTCAAGGGCTTCCAGGCCAAGTACCCCAACGTCGAAGTCAACCTCGTCAACGCGGGCACCGGCAACGACCAGTACACCGCCGTCCAGAATGCCATCTCGGCCGGATCCGGAGTCCCTGACGTAGCCCAGATCGAGTACTACGCCCTCCCACAATTCGCCCTCGCCAAATCCCTGACTGATCTGAAGCAGTTCGGTGCAGCCGAACTTGATGACACGTATACTGCCGGCCCGTGGTCGTCGGTGCAGGCCGAGGGCGGCGTCTACGGACTGCCCATGGATTCGGGCCCAATGGCGCTGTTCTACAACCAGGAGCTGTTCGACAAGCACGGAATCGCTGTTCCAAAGACCTGGGATGAATTCCTGGACGCGGGAAGGGCACTCAAGAAGGCCGACCCCAAGGCCTACATCGCCAACGACACCGGCGACGCCGGCTTCACCACCAGCCTGATCTGGCAGGCCGGCGGAAAGCCCTACAAAGTCAGCGGCACAGACGTGTCCGTCAGCTTCGCCGACGAGGGCTCAGCCAAGTTTGCCGAAACGTGGCAGAAGCTCATCGACGAAGACCTGCTCGCACCCATCAGCTCCTGGAGCGATGAATGGTACAAAGGCCTGGGTAACGGCACGATCGCCACGCTCACCACCGGTGCGTGGATGCCTGGCAACCTGGCCTCCGGGGTCGCCGAAGGTGAAGGCAAATGGCGGGTCGCCCCGATGCCGCAATGGAAGTCCGGGGTAACGAGCAGTGCCGAGAACGGTGGCAGCTCACTGGCCATTCCTGCCGCGAGCGGCCAGTCCGCGCTGGCCTACGGCTTCCTTCAGTACGCCAACGTTGAAGAAGGCGTGAAAACCCGAATCGACGGCGGGGCCTTCCCTGCGACGTCGAAGGACATTTCCTCGGACCAGTTCCTGAACACCGAATTCGCATACTTCGGGGGCCAGAAGGCCAATCAGGTTTTCGCCGAATCCGCCAAGAATGTGCCCAGCGGATGGTCCTACCTGCCCTTCCAGGTGTACGCCAACAGCATCTTCAACGACACCGTTGGCCAGGCATACGTGTCCGACACCAAGCTCGCTGCCGGCCTGACGGCCTGGCAGGAAGCTTCCGCCAAGTACGGGTCCGAGCAGGGCTTCACCGTCAAGTAATTCGCGTCCACCTGACGGACGCCGGCCGGAAACGGCCGGCGTCCAACACAAGCCCAACACGATGTACGTGCAGGCAGCCGACCGCGCCTGCCAAGGAGACTGATGACTGACACCACCCGGCGCCGCTGGCTTCGCTGGCCCGCTGACAACACCCCCGGACTCGCCTTCGGTGCCGACTACAACCCTGAGCAGTGGCCCCGCGAAGTCTGGGAAGACGATGTCCGGCTGATGCGCGAGGCCGGCGTGAACGTTGTGTCGCTGGCCATCTTCTCCTGGGCACGGCTGCAGCCCACGCGCGACACGTGGGACTTCACCTGGCTTGATGAGGTCATGGATCTCCTGCACCGGAACGGCATAGCAGTGGATCTCGCCACAGCCACGGCTTCACCGCCGCCATGGCTTGCCACCGAGCACCCGGAAATTCTTCCAGTCACCGGGAACGGGGAAACCCTGTGGCCCGGGGCCCGGCAGCACTGGCGTCCCACCTCCCCGGTTTTCCGTGAGCATGCACTCAGGCTGGTCGCGGTCATGGCAGAACGGTACAAGAACCACCCGGCTGTATGCGCCTGGCACATATCGAACGAACTTGGCTGCCACAACATCTACGACTATTCCGAGGACGCCGCCGCAGCCTTCCGCGCCTGGCTGCAGGCCCGGTACGGCACGCTGGAACAGCTGAACTTCGCATGGGGAACGGACTTCTGGTCCCAGCGGTACGGTGCCTGGGACCAGATCCTTCCCCCGCGCCAGGCGGCGTCACACCCGAATCCAACCCAGCAGCTCGACTTCAAGCGCTTCTCCTCAGACGCGCTGAGGGATTATTTGCGCGCCGAACGGGACATCCTGACCAGCATCACCCCGGACATCCCCGTGACCACCAACTTCATGGTGATGGGCGAGACGAAGGGGATGGACTACGCCGCTTGGGCCGCTGAAGTCGACTTCGTCTCCAACGACCACTACGTCATCCCGGGTCCGCAGGACCTCGATGAGCTGTCCTTCTCGGCCAACCTCACCGGGAACATCGCCGGCGGGAACCCGTGGTTCCTGATGGAACATTCCACCAGTGCCGTCAACTGGCAGCCGATCAACGCACCCAAAAAATCCGGTTCCCTCGCCCGGGATTCACTCACCCATGTGGCGCACGGAGCCGACGCGGTGTGCTACTTCCAGTGGAGACAGTCCAAAGCAGGGGCTGAAAAGTACCATTCCGGCATGGTTCCGCACGCCGGTGAGCACAGCAAGGTATTCAGGGACGTGGTCGCACTGGGCCGAACCTTGGAACGCCTCGCACCCCTCGCAGGCAGCCGGCGGAAACAGGCCCGGGCCGCAATCCTCTTCGACTGGGACTCCTGGTGGGCCAGCGAACTGGATTCACATCCAACTGACCAGCTGCGCTACCGCCAAGAGGCGCTCGACTGGTACTCGGCTTTCCTCGCAAACGGCATCCGCGCCGACGTGGTTCCCGCCTCCGCATCCCTGGCCGGCTACGAACTGGTCATTGCTCCCATTCTCCACGTGGTTCCCGAGGGCCTGCGATCCCGGCTGACGTCCTATGTCGAATCCGGAGGCCATCTGGTCACCACTTACTTTTCGGGCATCGTGGACGAAAATGACCACATCTGGTTGGGCGGCTACCCGGGCGCCCTCACTGACCTGCTGGGCATCCGCATTGAGGAGTTCGGGCCACTTCCCGACGGCGAGCAGGCCCATATCGGCCTGGACAAGGCGGGAACGCTGTGGGCAGATCCCATCAGCCCCACGACGCCGTCAACAGAGATTCTCCACCGGTTCACAACAGGCGAGCGGGCAGGAAGCCCGGCAATCACCCGGCGATCCGTCAACCAGGGCTCTGCCGGATATGTTGCAACACGACTCGGCCCAATCGGGCTGGTGCCCGTGGTGCGCGAGTTCGCGGCGCTGGCCGGAATCGAACCGGACCTTCCCTCGGAACTCCAGGGCGTCGTCGAGCTTACGGTCCGCAGCGACGGATCGAACACGTTCCTCTTCCTTATCAACCGCACTGACCGGGCCACAGACGTGTCCTCAATTCCAGGCACAGTACTGGGCGGAGCGATCGACGGCGGAAAGCTGGCACCCCGGGGCGTAGCCGTCCTCGCGGTTCCCAAGTAATGCATCCCAACAGAAGGGCAACACATTCAATGACGAATACACGCAGAAAGCCGCTGGCAGCGATGGCAGCCGGGGCCACAGTTGCAGCGGTGGCGGCCGGCTTACTGGCCGGCCCCGCACTAGCCGCTCCCGTTTCACATGAACCGGTCCCGCCCGGCGCTGCAACTGTACGGCCTGACCCCTCCTACCAAGGCGACCCCTTCGAAGGCTGGGGAACCAGCCTGGTCTGGTTCGCGAACGCCACCGGTGACTACCCGGACGAAATCCGCAACAAGCTGGCCGACATGGTCTTCGGCGAAGACGGGCTGAACCTCAACATCGCCCGGTACAACATCGGCGGCGGGAACGCCCCGGACGTCCAGGACTACCTCCGCCCTGGCGGAGCGGTTGAAGGCTGGTGGAAGGCACCAGAAGGCACAACACGCGAGGACAAGGACTGGTGGGACCCGGAAAATCCGGACCACTGGAACCTCGACGCCGACCAGACCCAGCGCTGGTGGGTCGACCGGATCAAGAACGACGTCACCACCTGGGAAGCCTTCAGCAACTCCCCGCCCTGGTTCCAGACCGTCAGCGGCTACGTATCGGGCGGCTTCGACTCCACCACAGACCAGCTTCGCACCGAGAGCATCGACGAGTTCAACACCTATCTGGTGCGCGTCGTCGAGGAAATGGAAACGGCGCACGGCATCGAGATTGAAACTTTGGATCCGATGAACGAGCCCAACACCAACTACTGGGGCACCAGGCTCGGAACCGATGGACAGCCCGCCGGAGGCCGGCAGGAGGGCGCCCACATGGGCCCCGCCCTGCAGGAACAGGTCATCAATTCGCTCGCCAAAGAACTCGCGAAATCGGACAGCGGCACGGCCATCAGCGCCATGGATGAGACCAACCCTTCCACCTTTGCGAACAACTGGAACAGTTACACGGACGGCACCCAAGCCGTTGTTGACCAGCTCAACGTTCACACGTACGGCACCGGCCAGCGGACGGCAGTCAGGGATGTTGCCAAGGGCGAGGACAAGCCCCTTTGGATGAGCGAGACTGGCGGCTCCTGGATGGACGGCCAGAATTTCACCAGCATGCAGCCGGGACTGGGATTGGCCAAGCATATGGTCAACGACCTCCGTGAGTTGGAGCCCGAGGCATGGGTTTTCTGGCAGCCCGTTGAGGACTACGACAACATGAAGCCCGGCGGCGAGAGCGCCATCGGCTCAAACTGGGGCGAGATCCAGCTTCCGTTCAACTGCTCGGCGGAGGACACGCTGGAAACCTGCCCGATTTACACCAACACCAAATTCAATACCGCACGCAACTTCACGCACTACATCAAGCCCGGCGACCGGCTGATCAAGGTGGACGACGCCAACAGCGCTGCCGCCATCTCCAACAACGGCGCCACCGTAGTGCACGTCAACGACGGCAAGCAGGCCCGCCCCGTCGTCCTGGATCTCACTGCCTTCGGCGCCATTCAAGGCAACGCCACTGTTACTCCCGTCACGAGCAACGCTGCAGGCGCGCTCGTCAAAGGCGAGCCAGTCGCCGTCGGCAAGGACCGTGCCGCTGTCCTCACGGTACCGGCCGAATCTGTCACGACGTTCCTGATTGACGGTGTCCACGGGGTTGCCAAGGACGCAGCCCACATCCAGGAAGGCCACCTCTACAGCCTGCAGGGAGTCGAAAGCGGCAAATCGCTCGCCCCGTCCCCTGATGGGACTTCTACAGTCATCCGCTCCGGTGCCGCCGCCGATCAGCACTGGAACCTTCGCCTGCTCAGTGGAGAGAATACCAACAGGGCCCGCTATGCCATCGAAACGCCCGACGCCGGCAGCCAGCTTGCGGCGGTAGACGGCTCCGCGACGCTCGTCCCGGCAGCGCCCGCCCCGGCGCTGGAGGCCCAGTGGATCGCGTCCACCACCGGCGACGGGACCTATACGTTCGTGAATGCCGCCTCGGGTCGGCTCCTGGAAGTCGGTGGACACGCCACCGCGGAAGGGTCAGCGGTCACCCTCTGGACTGCGAATTCCGGCACCAACCAGCTCTGGAAAGTCATCGACCAGACGGTCCAGGGATTCCAGCGAGGTCTCAGCCTTTACAGTGCCCGGCGTCACGCCTGTGCTGCCGGCCGCTGTGACCCCGCTGTACCAGGACGGTGCCCGCGGAGAATTCGCAGTCACCTGGAAGATGCCTCCGGACAGCGCATGGAAGAAGGCCGGCAGGATCACCGTGAAGGGCACCGCAACGGACGTGCTGGGACGCGTGCATGATGTGTCAGCCGAGGTCACCGTGGACACACTCGTCTCCACCCTGCCAGCGCGGGCGAAGGCCTACCCCGGCGGAACAGCCGAGCTTCCTGCCACCGTGACAGCGGTTGGCGCCAATGGCGGAACGGTGGAGCGTCCGGTCAAATGGGACGCCGCCGGACCTTTCACCGAATTCGGCGTGGTCAGCGTCAACGGGACGGCTGACGCAGGGGATGGCCGCACGCTGCCCGCCACCCTCCGCATCCAGGTTGTACAGCCCGCCGCGGCCAACGCGGCTGACGACGACGGCGCCTCCATCAGCGCAACCTTCACCGAGCCGGGTTACGGCACAGCCGGGCTGCGAAACGGCAACCTCACCGACAAGGCATGGTCAAACTGGAAATCCGGAACTAAGAACGCCGCCGACACCCTGACCGCCACGCTGGCAGCCGAACGCACTGTCTCGGAGGTCAAGGTCCACTTCTACCGCGACGGATCCACAGACAGCTATGCCCAAAGCCTCCAGGTCCAGACAATGTCGGCCGGCGGCACCTGGCAGAATGCGGGCGGCCCGGTGGCCGTACGAGGCGGCAACCCGGCTCCGGTAGTCTCCGTGCCCGTGGGCAGTGTTAACACCAAGGAAGTCCGCATCATCATGACAGCCCGCCCGAATACCCACATGGTGGTCAGTGAGGTGGAAATCATGGCCCTCACACCGGGGACGTCGTCAGAGGCGGCTGCTGCCTCGATCTCCATTGACGGGCAGGCTCTAGTGGGATTCAGTCCTGACGTTATGTCCTACGAGGTGCCATCCCGTGGGAAATCCGCGTTGGCCAGCGCAACCACGGCCGACCCCTATGCCACCGTCACGTTGCAGCAGGCAACCAAGGCATCACCCACGGCCGTCATCACCGTCACCAGCGAAGACGGAACCCAGACGCGCGCCTACCAGGTGACGCTCGGCGGATAACCATTTTCGAGCCCGCCACGGGACCGGGGAATGAGGCATGGGCCTCGTTCCCCGGTCTCTGTTTAATATGCCGTTGACCTGGCTCCGCAGGTCGGCGGCACGATCCCCGTTGAGGATGGGTTCGCTCTTGGATCCACGCCTCGAGCTCTTTCTTCGTCCGAGCTGAAATCTGGTGTCCTCCGGGTTGCGGCGACTGTGGACGCTGGCGGACGT
>CAVUHH010000016.1:0-627449 GCA_963741285.1 uncultured Actinomycetota bacterium | reverse complement strand
ATGGTTCAGATGTCCTCTGCTGTGTATTGGGCTTCCCAACGGTCTATGCGCCGCCGGGTGATCTTTGTTCTCAGGACCGCGCACCGGAGGCAAGGAACCGCCCTGACCGCAGCCACATGAACAGTTCCTGGGGGAAGAACGTCGCGGCGAGCAGGATGTCCTTCCAGTCCCGGTGGGGGATCCGCAGCGCGCGTTTGATGTCGAGCGCGACGAAGAGCACCGGCACCAGCCACCAGAACAGGATGAATTTGAAGACTCCCAAGACGAGGGACAGCGTCGTAACGGCGATCCACAGAACCTTCAGGAACACCCCCAACAAGCCCATTGCCTGTTGGCCCCAGTCACGTACTGTCAGCCGGTTAATGCCGAGGTCAAGGAGGTCCTCGACGGTGCCGACCTGCCATTTCATCCGTTGGCCCCACAACGCCTTGATGGTTTTCATGGAGTCGGTGTAAGCCCGGACGTCAGGGGAAACCTGGCAGGTGTAGCCCAGCTCCCGAATGCGGTAGGTCAACTCAAAATCCTCGACCTGGGAGGTGTAAACCCAGGGGCCTTCCCGGTCATCGCGCGCTGCTATCTGGCGCAGGACCGCGTTATTGATTGCGCACCCTGTTCCGGCCAGGACGCTGGTTTGCCGCCGGCGGAGCGCGGTGTCGGTCCAGGTCGCAAATTCGGCCTTCTGCAACCTGCTGAGAAACCCCGGATCCTGCATCGTGAACTTCGACGACGAACCGCCCAGCCGCGCTGCCCGCCGCCCCGTAAATTCCCGCTCCCACGCTTCGAGGGCGTTGGGGGGAAGGACCGTGTCAGCGTCAAGGCAGACAATCACGTCAGCGTCATAACTGTACTTGGCCCAGGCCCGGTTAAGAGCTTCAGATTTACGGTGTTCCAGCCGCGGGAGCTCCATGACGGTCACCGGGTACTTCCGGGCCTCCGATGCGGTTGTGTCCGTGCACCCATTAGGCACAACCACGATCAGGTCAGCCTGACGGGACTGAAGCATCAGCCCATCCAAAGTGGCCCCGATTGAGCTGGCTTCGTTATAGGCCGGCACCAGCACCACCACGCTCAGAGCGGATACGGGCTTTAGTCCCGGGACAAAGAAGGACTCGTCCCATGCGGCAACAACCGGTCCAGAACCTGTGTCTGATTGATGTGTCTCGGTCGCGGCCATGAATGCGGCGGGATGGGGCAGGGTTGACTGCATGGAGGGCTCCTCAAGTAGATGGCAGGCCCCCCATTGGGCCGCGCCCTCAGTCTTCGCCCGGCTTCTCAACTTTCATATCGGAATACCATCAAGGTTCCATCAACTCTTGGCGCTGCTCCTTGAGCAAAGACGGGTCTGACCTGCGGAAACACTATCTGACTCAGCACCTGAATTCACACCCGAAGGTTTGAAGGGTGTCTCGCATGCATGTCCCTTGCCGCCGCTGAACGCGTTGATTGATCGGCAGGCCCGTGAGACTCACCATTGACATAAGGGAACTGCCTGCTGAGACCAGCCGCTGCCTGCGCGTACACTGATTGCGCGGTGGCGTTTTGCTCTATATGGGTTTGGGGAGGGAGGAGCGCTTGCGGTTGAACGTTTACATCTCCAGTGCCGACGACAGACTTTTCACGATCAAAGCGGTGCAGATTCCGGAACTAACCGCCCATGCGCAGACTCTAGAAGGCATCCCTGACGCTGTACGTTCCGCCACCGCTGCCTTGACCGGCAAACAGCCCAAAGACTTCGACATCATCATCGACTTCTGATGAGTTCCGTCCGGCTTCGCAATATAGTGCTTGCTCTCAGACCAGCTCCGGCTTTCGAGTGCCAAATGATGCCTGGTCCGCTGGACAGGACGTTGTCGACAGCCGCGGGACCAGTCTGATCAGGCCCGAAGGCCTGCAGAATGGCCGGGTTCGTCGCCGCCTAAAGTGACCCTTCGGGGCAAAGGTCTCGGCGTTCTAAGCGGTCGCTGGTCTCCGAGCGGTTTCTGCCCTGCGCCTTGGCCCGATAGAGCGCCTCATCAGCTGCGAGGAGAAGATCGTCGAGGGTGACTGCTTGCTCACTGTAGGTTGCGATGCCGTAGCTGGAGGTTGGCGCGGGCACGGCTTCCGTCGCTGCAGCAAGTCGCCGGCTGATCTCCTCTGTAACGGCTTCGGCTGCCTGGGCCCGGGCACCTGGAAGCAGGAGGACGAATTCTTCTCCTCCGTAACGGCCCACGATGTCGGTTGAACGAACGGTTGCCGTACAGGCATCGGCGAAAGCACGCAGCACCTCATCACCGGCCGCGTGGCCGAACGTGTCGTTGATGGCCTTGAAATGGTCCAAATCGGCCAGGATGAGACTCCCCCAAGTCCTGGCTCCGGCTGGAGTGCTCAGTTGTCTGCCGGCGAGGTCAAGGAAAGCTTTGCGGTTCAGGAGCCCAGTGAGGTCATCCCGGGTCGCGGCTACGTGCAGTGCACGGGTCTGTTGCTCAGTGCTGAGGGCAGCCATGCTGTAAGAGACCACCACCAGCAAAACCATCGTGACCATGGTGGTGGCCGCCGGCCCGAAAACTGTAACGAAGACAGGACCGGCCTGGCCCTCCGACAGGAAGAAGAACAGCCGGAGCACATAGAACACCGCAAGACCTGCGGAAGAAACAGCCATAGGAATCCGCAGCTGCGAGTACTCCCGATCCAGGCGCCACAGCTCGTGTGAGGTCAAGCCGAACGCAAGGCCCATGAAGGCCAGGAAAAGCGGACCGCCTGACCACGTGTTCGTCGCGGGGTTATCCAGCGCGGAGGCGACCAGGATGAGCAGGGGTATCCCGGTAAAGGCCGACTTTGGCGGACGCGCCGGACGCAGAGAACGGGCGCCCGCCCACACGGCCAGGGCACCGGTGACAAGCAGGGTATTCCCTAAAGGGTTCGCCCAGACCTGGTGGTCAGTCCTGTTCAGCAGGAAGCACGAAGACCCGGTCAAAAAGAACAGCAGAGCCACGCACCACCAGCCACTGTACGGTGAGCGCGCGGGACGGTAAGTGCAGAAATAAAAGAGGAACACCAAGGCCAAGGTCATCAAACCGAAAGCGGTCCGCAGCGTGGCGGTGTCCAAAACCATATTCATGTCCCCAAAGCCGAAGCTGCCAACGCCTTAGTATCGCATTCGGAGCCGCCCGAGAGTACAGGCAGCGGGACTCTGATGACCAACAAAAAGAACCACCTAGACCCCGCACGACCCGCCAGGGTGCCGCGGCGCCTTGGACGTGGCCGTGTAGTGCTGGGCTCTGCCTGGAAGCTGGAAGCTGGAAGCTGGACTGATGCGGGTCCGAGGCCGCTGGGCTGTATCCCAGGCGGTCATTAGCTGTGGGCAACCCGGCGGGCAGTGCCGGGCTTATGCCTGGTCATTCCCGACCCCGGCGGTTGGAGCAGAGGCCAGGGCTCCTGCAGCGTCCCGGGCTGCGTGAAGGTGCTGGGATGAGCCCACTGCGGCTCAATGGAGAGGGAGTTGGGGAGTCAGGTCGTACTGCTCCTTCAGGACGTCATCGATCGATGTTTGCCCTGGCAGCAAAGAAGCGTTCCTGCGGCGCTGTCTATTCGTCCACCCGGCATGCCTAGATCATAAGTGCGCCGTGCGGGTTTGGATGCAGCAGACACGCGGGACCGGCGGCACGGAACCTACAGTGACGTGGGCGGCCTGGCCGGGGTGGGGTTGGTCAAGGGGCGGGGGAGGGGTGTCGGGTTCATCGGCGGTAATGGAGTAGATGATTTCGGCCTGACTGTAGATTGCTTTCCATTCCTCAGCCAAATACTTCGCTTCGACCATGGTGTCCATGATTTCTTCGGAGAGTTGTTCCCTTCTGAATTGGGCGTTGAAGGATTCGATGAAGCCGTTCTGCCACGGTGATCCGGGGTCGATGAAATGCGTGTCGACTCCGGCGGTGTTGCACCAGTCATGGTGAAGTCCCTTCCCAGGAGCAAAGCCCGGCTTCGGCCCCAGAGTCACGTTTCCGCGGTATCGCCCGGTTCCAGTGGCGGCGTGAGTCGCCCTGTGCGGCAGCGGTCGAACGGGACATGCTTTCTAGGATCGGCGGGAGTGTCGCGCTGCGGGGTTGTCGAGGAGTTGGGAGCAGAAGGCGTCGCCGAGCCATTGCTCATACTCCTCGTCAGTCCAGCCGCGGTGCGGGACCAGAAGTTGCCACACGTTCGGGTGGTTAAGAGTCCAGAGGATGTCGGTTGCCCGTGAGACGTTCAGGGATGGGGCGAGGGATCCGGTGGAATGAAGTTGCTCGATGATGGCGCGCTGCACATCGAGGAGCTTCGCTTCGATGCTTGCCCAGAGGTCGGCAATCTCGGACTCGGCGGACGCGGCGGTGCGGATCATTTGCAGCAACCCTCCCGAGCGGGCTTTGACGCGGCGTGACTGCGCGGCGACCAGACGAAGCTTTTGTTCCGGGTCGGGTTCCTTGACCACCGCTTGATACCAGTCCCGTTCCAGGACAGGCAGCCTGGCTTCCTCGCCGCCGAGCCGGGCATCCCACAGGGTGTGCACCAGCGCGGCCTTGGTGTCGAAGTACACGTAGATGGTCTTCAATGCTACGCCTGCTTCTTCGGCAATGGAGGGCATTGAGGTTGCGGAGTAGCCCTGGCGCTCGAAGAGCCGTTGGGCAGCGTCGAGTATCGCCTTGCGCGTCGCCTCAGCCTGTTCCCTGCGGCGGGGTGAATCGTACCTGCGGCTCTTGACCGTTGTATCCATAGGAGTAGAATACCAACGTAATGATTACATGGTCGGGATAATGAATATCCTACAGATGCACGGGAAGGGTGAGGGGTTATGGCAACGCTGCGGATCGAGCTTCAGGTTCGTGATTATGAACTGTGGAGGAGCGCCTTCGAAAAAGACGCCGCGGGACGTGAGCGTTCCGGAGCAAGAAGCTACCGGATCTTCCGCCCTGCAGAACAGGACCACGAAGTGATGCTCGACATCGACTTCGACTCGGCGGCCGAAGCCGACGCATTCCTCCACACGCTGCGCACCAAGGTATGGCCGTCCCCGGAGAAGTCTCCGGCCAAGGTCGGCGAAGCCAAAACACACATCCTGGAGATGGTCGAGGCCCGGGAATACTAACCGGCCCGACCTAGGTAGCGCGCTACGCTGCCGTCACGCCAGCCTGGCCCGCTGCGAGTTCCTGGAGGACTCAAAGGACGATGACGGCGACCGGACCCGCCGGGAACGGACCGAATGGCGCCGGCTCAGCCAGCAGCTGCTCATTCAGGCCCACCACATCGCCGACCACCTCATCGATGGCGGTCCGGCCGCGCGATCGACACCATGGGACCCTTGATAGACGCCTGGGCGAAACGACCCGGTCCTTGCCCAAGAGCAGCCCTCTTTCGCCCACTCCCCGGCCATTTTTCAAACGCCGATGAGGAAGATTTCGTCAAGCACGGCGGCTGCCAGTGGGTTCAACCTCGCCGCCCGGATGTATCTCACCGCTGCAGGCGGCTCATGTTGCCGGCTGGGCCATAGCTTCGCTGATGTAACCGTCCAAACCATTCTGAAGTTTGCGATACAGCTCGGTCATCTCAACAACCTGCTGCGGAGTGACCCAGGCGCCTTGATAAGAAGCCCGCTTTGCTTCCTTCGTGTGACTGCGTTTCAACACGAAAGCCTTGTTGGGCTCAATGAAGCGCCACTCGCCGTGGAACAGCTGATTGCGCTGCGCGTTCAAGGCTTCAAAATCGTCGCACAACCGCACAAAGTCCTCGCGGTCATAGCATTTGCGGAGCTCCTTAAAGAGTTGTTCACCGCTTCTAGACCAGGCACTACTTGCTGGCCCCGAGCTGTGTGTTCTCAAGACCACCAATTCACCGGCCGCTCCTTCCGCATCGGCGACCGCCAAGAGCAGTCGCCCCAAAGGGGCAGCATATTCGTCATCGCTAACTTCTGCATCGCTCATCAGAACATCCTAGGTGGCAGCTTGGAGTCGAGCCGCTCCTATTTCGCGGTGCCAATATCGAACGATTCCATCAAGTTTCCGAGTCTCCGTGTCGATGGCAGTGCTTCACTCCAGCTTTGCGTGGCGCAGGTACTGGTAGACGGTCTCCCTGCTGATCCCGTAGTCCCGGGCAAGGAGGGCTTTCGGGATTCCGCTGCCGGCGCGGGAGACCAACTCGGCGGCCCGTTCCGGCGTAAGGGTCTTTTTCCGCCCTTTGTAGGTGCCCCGCTGTTTGGCCAGGGCGATGCCTTCCCGCTGGCGTTCCCGGATGAGGGAGCGTTCGAATTCGGCGAAGGCACCCATGACGGAGAGCATGAGGTTGGCCATGGGGGAGTCCTCGCCGGTGAAGACCAGGCTCTCTTTGACGAATTCAACCCGCACGCCCTTGCGTGTCAGGCTCTGGACAAGGGCACGCAGGTCATCGAGGTTGCGGGCAAGCCTGTCCATGCTGTGCACCACCACGGTGTCCCCGTCCCGGGCGAACCGCAGCAGTTCCGTGAGCTCTGGCCTAGCGGTGTCCCTGCCGGAGGCCTTGTCGGTGAAGACCCTGTCCAGGACCTGGCCTTCGAGCTGGCGTTTCTCGTTCTGGTCTAGTGTGCTTACGCGAACGTACCCGATCCGCTGTCCAGTCACCGGCGCCTCCAACCCTCATCCTGTCAGGTTGAGTTCTAGGCCCCGTTCCGGAAGAAAGTCAAGGCATGCCGTTCCGGTTCGACTTGCAGGTTCAAGGTCGATCTGGGCAACGCGTTTGGTGGCCGAACCAAGCCAGTCTCCCCAAGAGCCCCTCTTCACGGCAGTGGACACTGATATTCCGCCCGTCGGCCTGAGGCCCGCCTGCGTTTAGGGTCCGGTACTTAACCGTCAGTACGCTCTCGTGAATGCTGCTGAATGTACGATTCATAAGGCGGGCGGGAGTCCAGCCATGGCCAGTCGTCGCCTCTGGGCCCCGCCGTAAGAGAGCCCAGCGCCGGAAGACCAAGTTCGGTGCGCATGGCATCACGAAGAACATGGAGCAGATCTTGGGCCTGGAACCAAGCAGGATAATAGGAAGTGAATGAGGCTCGCTTTTCTATCCTCCAGGTTATTTCCATGAGCGCCCCTGATACCCGGTCTGCGAGGTCAGCCACGTTGCCGGTGGCCAACAACTGAACTTCGCCAAGAAGCGGCTGAAGTGAGTCGTCCCATTTCGCGAAGTAGTCGGTGAGCCCCGTAGAGATGAATTCTTCATTTTCGTCGGAGATCTCGTTCACCCCGTCGTAGGACAGGAACGCTGCGACACCATCAATCTCGCGAAGCATAACTTCGGCCAGTCCTAGGTATTTTGCATAGGCCGTGCGCTTGTCCAACAGCCAACGGCGGTCATCCTCAGCTTTGACCTTGCGGAGTTCGTTGGAACGGCCCAGCAGCGCCGATAGGATCGCAACGGTGACGCCGCCCGCAATGGTGAATCCGCCGGTTAGAAGCGCTGTAGCCGTTTGGGGATCCATGCGTCGATCATAGGACGCATGCGCCGGTCGAGTATCTTTTGCGGCGTGCAGGCAGCACCATCGGACGTGTGAGTTGACGTAACGTCCATTATCGGCGTTCCAGGATGAGTGGGAGTGCCCACAAAAAGGGCCGTGCGGGCCAGGCAGCCGGTGCCGTCGACCCACAAGCTCCCGGGGTTCAGAACTGATCAGCCAGCGCGCGGCTAACGGCAGGAATGTCCAGGAAAGCCGGGTCAAAGCTCACTCCACCTTGGCGTGGCGCAGCTGAGAAGCGTCGCCGGCGACGAGCCTGACGGATCGGGATCGACCGTCCGGCAGCGTGTCATAGCGCGGGCCTGCCGTTTTCCGGTCCTTTGGGAACAATGGCGCATTGGTGTACGTTTCAGACTCGTCAGAAAGAACAGCGTAAAAAACGTCAGAAATGAGAATGACCTAAAGTGGCAACCGATTACGACGAAGTCCGTTCCGACGTCAAGGAATCCCAGGACCGTTCCCTGGAGGCATTGCAGTCTGCGAATGCCCCGGATGCTCGCAGCGTCGTCAATGAGCTGGACGAAGCGGATGCACTCGATGAGGGCCTTACCCCTGGTGGAGAGATCGTGGCCGAGGAACTCATTGTTCAGGTCATCCCGCAGGCCGCGGACGAGTTCACCTGCTATTCCTGTTTCCTCGTCCGGCACCGGTCTCAACTCGCGCGCGAAAGCAACGGCCACTCGTACTGCATCGAGTGCGAAGGTTAGGCCTCTACGGCGTCCCGAATGACGGTCATAATCACGACGGGCTGGTCCGATGAGCCATATTTTCGATTCAGAAGTGCCTTTTCCGAACGCTCTGATGTTCCTGATGTCCGAAGACGAGCGCTTGGTGGAGATCCCGGAGATCGACGGTGTTGCCAATTTCTGGCGTACAAACACCGTGCTCGCGCAGGCCGTCCAGCACGATATTGACGGACCAATCCGCCTCCAGATCGCAACAACTGCGCCGCGCGAGCTGAACATGCGGCCGCTCTATGAAGGGCTCATGCATTCGGACAGGCGCGCCCTGGAAATCCGGAACGTGTACCTCGAGCGCATTTTCCGATTCCGGACGTGGTCCCACGACGTGAAGGTCAGTATCTGGGGCGATGATCCCCGGCAGCCGGAACGGGTGCTGGTCCAGTGCCCGGATATTGCGGGGGAGATCGGGCACATCGGGTAATCGCAGCACCGACCGGGTGCCGCCCTCACGGAGGCTCTGTTACGCGGCCCGGTAGGCGGCTTCGAAGGCAGGGTTACCGGCCAACGGTGCCGCACTGGAGCAGGCTACTGGATCAGTGGGTTTTGCCGTCTCCGGTCCTGTGTTCGAGGCTCCGGACGGCCGGCGGCACATTGTTGGCGCCCGGTGCAGCGCTGCGGGCCGCGGCCTCCAGGCTGGCCGGTTTCTCGGCGGTGAACAGCCATTCGTCGAAAAGCGGGTTCAGTTCCTGGCCCGAGATCTTTTGGGCGAGGGCGATGAAATCATCTGTGGAGACGTTGCCGCCGGCGTTGAGTTGCGCCCACTCATGCAGGATGCGGAGGAAGTCCTCGTCGCCGACGGCGTTCCTCAGCGCGTGCAGGGTCATGGCGCCCCGGGCGTACACCGCGGAGTCGAATATCGCGTCGGGCCCGGGATCGCCGATCCTGACGCGCCAGAACGCGTTATCGGCCGGGGTTGAGGCGATGGAATCGAAGATTTCCTGGACGGTTCCCAGGCCCTCGCGTTCACTCCACAGCCATTCGGCATAGGTGGCAAACCCCTCATTGAGCCAGATGTGCTGCCAGGCCTCCACGGAGATACTGTCCCCGACCCACTGGTGCGCCAGCTCGTGCACCACCACAGCATCGCCCTGCAGCCGGTCGTGGAAGAAATCCCTGGAGTAGACGGGCCGCGTCTGGTTCTCCAAAGCGAAGCCCAGCCCCCGGAGGTCGTCCACGGTCCCACCGGCGTCCCGGAACGGATACCGGCCAAAGTAGCCTTCGAGGAATGCGATTATTTCCGGTTGCCTGCCGAGGGAAGCCTGCGCGTTTTCCCCGAGTCCCGGGGGAGACTCGGCCGTTACGGCCCAGTCGTTCTCATTTCCCGGGCTGCCCGCCGGCGGACCCGTGACCGTCCAGCCGTCCAGGGTATCGCCGTCGTCCTCGAAGGAGGTGCTGCCCTCGCCCGTGGAGACCACCACATCGTCGACAAACACGCCGGGATACTGGGCGAAGTCGTCACTGACGTAGCTGATGGAGACTTCGACGCTCTTGCCGGCAAAGCCGGCCAGGTCAGCCGACCACTGTTCCCAGCCGTCACTGGCACCGCTGGCCGCCCACCACACACCGGAGCTGCCCGCCGCCGTGCAGCCGCCCGCTCCGGCGCCCGTCTGGTAGTGGGACAGGAACGGATGCAGGCTGTGCCACCCGGGGCAAGAAGAGCCCGTCTGCCTGGAGGTGTGCCCGTTGGCATCGGGCAGGGTGGTCCAGTCTTCGGCGCCGGCGGTGCGGGCCTCCACGAAGGCGAAATCCCAGTTGGGCTCGGTATCGCGGGTCAGCCAGAAGGACAGCTGCGCCCCGCCATCCGGGACGGTGATGGTTCGGGTCAGCCGTTTGTAGGAACTGACAACCGCCTGGGACCACGCGAAATTGGCGCCGGTCCGCGGTTCCGCCACCGGGTCAAAGAGGTCGGGGTCCAGCGCATCCAGGTAGTTGATCCGCCCGGCCCGGTACTGGTTGAGGTCCCACTGCCCCACACTGGCCGTGGCCAGATAGGACGCCATCGGTTCGCGCGCCTCCCACGTCCAGGTGGTCAGGCCGTCCCGGGTCCGGTCGTCGAGCAGGCGCCCGTTGGCCACAACTTCTAGCCCTTCGGGCACCGTTATCCGGAAGGTGTAGGAAGCCTTGTCCAGCGGATGGTCGTTGACCGGGAACCAGGTCGCTGCCACATGCGGCTGCCCAATGACCAGGGAGCCGTCGTCGGTGTGGAAGAAGCCGGACTGCCCGAACAGTTCTGTGATGGTTTCCGGAACGCCGTCGTAGCGTACCTGCGTTATGAAGCGGCTGCCGTCCCTGATACCGCGCTGCGGCGTAACGGTCAGTTCGCCGGCGTCGCGCGTGAATTCGGCAGAACGGCCCTTGACCTTCACACCGCGGACCGTCATGCCGTCCAGGTCCAGGTTGAAAGCCGAGAGGTCCTGCGTGGCCTTTGCGGTGATGGTCGCGGTCCCGGCCAGGACGTCGGTCAGCGGATCGTAGCTGAGATCCAACAGATAATGGTCGACGTCGTAGCCGCCGTTGCCGTCCAGCGGAAGGTAGGGATCACCCAGCCCAGGCGCCCCGGGCCGGTAGTCGGCTCCGCCCGGGAAAGACTCTTCCTGGGCCGGTTCCGGGGATGTTTCCGCGGCCGCGGCGGCGGGGACTGGCAGCGCGGCCACGCACAGCAGCAGTGCCGCCAGCGCGGCCGTGCGCCGGCGTCCGCCGTCGGCATGAGGGCCGGGTCCGGCGGCCGGAGGGTGGGACGACATCGGCATTCCTGCTTTCCTGAGTAGCCGGTGGAGGATGCGGCCGTCCACAAACGTGAATCCGTTGTGTTGCGCAGCTACCTTGGCACCGGCCCAGAACCCCGCGGGCGCGGGGTTCCATTGCACCTCCGGTGGCATTACTGGGGCGTTACTGCGCCGTTATTCTCCCGGCTCCCACTCGGGGGGAGCCATCACGCCCACCGAGGGTGCATGCGTCAGGGTCCGGACCTTCGCCCTGCCTTTGCCTGCGTGCCGTTGTACCGCCGCCCGCGGACGCCCTGTGGGATAATCGCTGGAAGTGGTCATTACCGGACCGCTCCACGATTAGAGGGGCCGCATTGCGAGCGACAGCGACAGCCGGAAGCGCTCAGGCT
Source organism: uncultured Actinomycetota bacterium (assembly GCA_963741285.1). Classification (GTDB taxonomy): domain Bacteria; phylum Actinomycetota; class Actinomycetes; order Actinomycetales; family Micrococcaceae; genus Arthrobacter. The sequence continues at coordinate 616,102 of CAVUHH010000016.1, read as the reverse complement.
ACGGGCGCCATCAGCAACTCTCAGGTTCCCAAGCACGAGCAGCTGCGGGTGATTATCCTCAAGCTGGTCAAGGAGGAACTGGAGCCGGGGGCGCGGCTTCCCAGTGAGCGAACGCTGATGGATTCCTATGGCGTCAGCCGGATTACGGTCCGCGCGGCCATTGGCCGCCTTGTCAATGAAGGGCATTTGGTGCGGGTTCCGGCCAAGGGTACCTTCGTGGCGGATTCCCCCGTTCAATCCACCCTGCATTTGGCCTCCTTCACGCAGGAGATGGAGGCCATGGGTCATGTTCCCAGCACTGTAGTGCTGGTGGCTGAGGCCGCTGATGCCCCCGATGCCATCGTTGAGGCATTGGGTCTGAGGCAGGGGTCCGAAGCTATCCACCTGCGCCGGCTTCGTCTGGCGGACGGCCGGCCCGTGAGCGTTGATGACGCCTGGTACAACCCTGACTATGCGGGCGGCCTGCTGGACATTGACTTGACCGGTTCTGTCTATCGGGCCCTCGCCGCGCAGTTCGGCTACCAGATCGACCGCGCCCGGCAAAGCGTCCGGTCGGAGGGGGCCCCGGCGGATGTGGGGGCGCTTCTGGGCACAGGCACCGGGGCGCCGGTGCTGGTGTTTGACCGCGTTTCATTCTCGGGAAACCTGGCGATCGAGCACTCCCGCTCCTGGTACCGGTCCGACCGGTACTCACTGACCATGGAAGTGCGGCTTTAGGGCCGCACTTCCACAACCGGGCACTTAGTCCATGGAGAACAGGCCGACGCCGGCAGTCACCGCGCCGGAGGCTATGAGTGTGGCGGTGTCCGGCTTAGTGTCCAGCACGACGACGGGGCTCACCATTGAGTAACCGGCCGCAAGGGCAGCAGTCGGGTCCACGTGCATGATCGGAGCACCGGCGCTGACGGTGTCACCTTGGGCAACCAACAGCGTGAAGCCTTCGCCCTTGAGCTTCACGGTGTCGATGCCTACGTGCGTGAGGACGCCACGGCCGGAATCCTCCACCACCACGAAGGCGTGCGGCAGGAGCTTGACCAGCTTCCCGGCCACGGGCGAGACGACGTCGAAAGCTTCCCCTGCGGACGGCTCCACTGCTGCCCCCGACCCCACCATCTGACCGGCAAAAACGGGGTCCGGTACCTGATTGAGGGGAATGACAGATCCGCTCAGCGGTGCGTGGACAACCAACTGTCCCGCCACTAGAGGAGGTCCTCGATGTCCTCGGCGAGAGTGTCAGCTTCAGGGCCGACCACTACCTGGACGGCGGTGCCTGACGAGAACACTCCGTGCGCTCCGGCGGCCTTCAGCGTGGCTTCGTTCACGAGCGAGGAATCCTTCACTTCCGTACGGAGGCGGGTAATGCACGCTTCCACCTCGACGATGTTCCCGGCTCCGCCAAGCCCTTCTACGATCTTTTCTGCTTTGGACATAACACTGCCCTTCCTGACGGTGCCTCCAGGGGCACGTTCCTGAACACCCCGGTCGGCGACCACGGTGGGACTAATTCTGCGCGTCATCGCCGGCACTTTCACCGCTTGGCCGGGAAGATTCCTACCTTGACAGGCGGTCGTGGGATGAATCACACTGAACTGGTCATAACCAGACAGTACCGGTTGGAACCGTCACTCCACAAGCCCCACCCAGCAGCCCCACTCACTCCCAGCCCCACTCACTCCGCAGAGGTGCAAACATGTCATCATCCGAGACCACCGCCCTGGCTCCAGAGAAGAAGCCGAACAGGGCCTTTGCCAACCTGCAGCGCCTTGGCCGCTGCCTGATGCTTCCCATCGCAGTACTTCCCGCAGCGGGCATCCTCCTGCGCATCGGACAGGCTGACCTGCTGGGCGCCATTCCCGGTTTCGAAGGAGGCGCCGCCGTGATCTCCGCAGCCGGCAACGCCGTCTTCACCTGGCTCCCGCTGATCTTCGCGGTGGGCATTGCCATCGGCTGGGCAAAGAAGTCAGACGGATCCACGGCACTGGCAGCCGTGGTGGGATACATGGTGATTGACGGCGTCTTCAAAGCCATGTCCCCGCTGGTACTGGCAGGCCAGGTTGACCCTGCCGGAAAACCGGCGATGATCAACTACGGCGTCCTGGCCGGCATCGTGGTGGGCCTGCTTTCGGCGAATCTGTGGCAGCGGTTCTACCGCACGAAGCTGCCGGACTTCCTGGGCTTCTTCAGCGGCCGGCGCCTGGTGCCCATCCTGACGTCCGTTTCCAGCCTCGTGGCCGGCGTCATCCTTGCCCTCGTCTACCCCTTCTTCAACGCGGGACTCTCCGCCGTAGGCGAGGCAGTAGCCGGTAACGCCGTGGCCGGCGGCGGCATTTACGGCTTCGCCAACCGCATGCTCATCCCGGCAGGCCTGCACCACATCCTGAACTCCGCCGTCTGGTTCCTGATCGGCGACTACACCGACGCTTCCGGGCAGTTGGTCCGCGGCGACCTCAACCGGTTCTTCGCCGGCGATCCCACTGCAGGCGTGTTCATGACCGGCTTCTTCCCCATCATGATGTTCGGACTTCCCGCCGCCGCCCTGGCCATCTGGCGCCACGCCAAGCCGTCCCAGAAGAAGGTGGTGGGCGGCATCATGCTCTCCACGGCCCTCACCGCATTTTTCACCGGCATCACCGAACCGCTCGAGTACTCCTTCATGTTCGTTGCCTTCCCGCTCTACATCGTCCACGCCGCACTGACCGGAACCTCCATGGCGCTGGTGAATGCCCTGGATATCCACCATGGCTTCACCTTCTCGGCCGGGCTGATCGACTTCATCCTGAACTTCGGCAAGTCGGAAAACGGCTGGTTGCTTATTCCCATCGGGCTGGGCTATGCGGTGATCTACTACTTCCTCTTCTCCTTCGTGATCAAGCGCTGGAACCTGCGCACCCCGGGCCGGGAAGACGACGAAGTCACTGTCGACACCGAGGCAGCAAAATAACACCCGACTAACTGCACCCCTTCCCACAACAGCAACTGAAAGCATTCCTTCCCCATGGAAATCGTTATCCTTCCCACGGGCGCCGACGTGGCGCGCACGGCAGCAGACGCCATTGAGCAGCAAGTCCGCAGCGGTCCCTCGGTCCTTGGCCTGGCCACCGGGTCAACCCCCCTGGGCACCTACCAGGAACTCATAGCGCGCCACCGCAGCGGCGGGCTGAGCTTCGCCACGGCACAGGCCTTCCTCCTCGATGAGTACCTGGGCCTGGCCGGCACCCACCCGCAGTCCTACCATTCGGTGATCCGTGGGGAGTTCACGGACAGTGTGGACTTCGGGGCGGATGCGGTCCACGGCCTGGACGGGACGGCAAAAGATCCTGCCACTGAGGCCCTGCGCTATGAGGCCAGCATCGAGGCAGCGGGAGGAGTGGACGTCCAGATCCTGGGGATTGGAACCGACGGCCATATCGGTTTCAACGAGCCGATGTCCTCCCTGGCCTCACGAACCCGGATCAAGACGCTGACCCGGCAGACCCGGCAGGACAACGCGCGCTTCTTCGAGGATCCGGCGGACGTTCCGGACCATGTGCTGACGCAGGGGCTGGGCACCATCGGTGAGGCACGGCATATCCTGCTGCTGGCCATGGGTGAGTCCAAGGCTGAGGCCCTTGCGGCAGCCGTGGAGGGTCCCGTGGCGGCGCTGTGCCCTGCCTCAGCTCTCCAGCTCCACCCCCATGTCACGGTTTTGGTGGACGAAGCGGCTGCCTCCAAGCTGGCCCACCGGGACTACTATCAGGACACGTTCGGGCGGAAACCTGAGTGGCAGGGGCTCTAAGCGTGGCGGCGAAGCGGGCCAGGGCAGCCGGGCACGGTGCGGGGCAAGGCCGCCAGCGGGCCTCCACCTCCACGGCGCCGCAGCTCGAACTGGCGGTGGAAGATGCCGGCGGCGTGCGCCTCGCAGCATCCGTGGGCGCCGCAAGGGTGGAACTCTGTGCGGCCCTGGCCGAAACGGATGGCATCACGCCAAGCATCGGAACCATTGAGCAGGCATGCCAGGCGGGCCTGCCGGTCCACGTCCTGATCCGCCCCCGCCCGGGAAACTTCACCTACACCGGTGAGGAGACTGAGGTGCTGGAGCGCGACGTCGTTGCGGCCTTGGATGCCGGGGCCGCCGGCGTTGTGGTGGGCATCCTGGCGGCCGACGGCGGCCCGGACGTTGCAGCGCTGCGCCGGATTTCCGGGATCGCCCGCGAACATCATCCCTCCGCGGAGGTGACGTTCCACCGGGCCTTCGATGCTGCCCTGGCCGCGGGCGTAGATCCCGCTGAGGCCCTGGCCAGGCTCGAACTCGCAGGGGTTGACCGGGTGCTGACCAGCGGAGGCAGTCCCCACTGCACCGCCGGCCTGCAGATGCTGATCCGGTTGGTGGAAATGGGACGGACCCACGCTCCATCGGTACAGATCATGGCGGGAGGCGGTGTAAGGCTTGAACTCGTTCCCGCGCTGCTGAAAAGCGGGGTCCACGCCGTCCATTCCTCTGCCCGGACTCAAGACCCTGCCACCGGGACCAAGGCACGTGCGGCAGATCCCCTGCTCGCTGCCAGCATGGCCGCGGCACTGGCAGCAGGAGGCTAACAAATGATGGGCAAGGCACAGATACTGCGGGGCCGGATCGTGTCCAGCACCATGGACATCGCTGACGGGCTCATCGCCGTGGACGGCGGCCACATCACGTACGCCGGACCCGCATCAGGGTTTCGCGGGGACCCGGAAGCTGGTGACTCCTCAAGTGCTGACGCTAAATCTGGTCCAGCCCGGCCGTATCCTGCTTCCGGGCCTGGTGGACCTGCACTGCCACGGTGCCAATGGCTCGGATTTCTCCGAGGGTTCGGCGGAGGGCGCCCGTTCTGCCGCCCGCTACCTTCACAGCCGCGGAACCACCACGCTTCTCGCCAGCCTGGTCACTGCAGCGCCGGCAGATTTGCTGCGGAACCTCAAGGCGCTGCGGCAGGTGGAGGAGGAAGGGCTGATTGCAGGCTCACACGTGGAAGGCCCCTTTCTCTCGGCCGGACAGTGCGGCGCGCACGATCCCGCGTTGTTGCTGGAACCGGACACCGGTCTGCTGGGCGAACTGTTCGAAGCGGCCGGCCCGTCCCTGGCCTCCATGACCCTGGCCGCAGAACTCCCTGGCGCGGCCGGACTTGTGGACCTGCTCACCGCCCACGGGGCACTTCCCTCATTGGGTCATACGGCGGCGGACCACCCAGCCGCCGCAGCGTTTTTGGAACGTGCCGCTGCGGGACTTGCCAAAGCCCCGAACGCCCTGAGGGGTCGGCGCCCAACGGTGACCCATCTGTTCAACGCCATGCCCGGACTGCACCACCGCTCACCCGGCCCCGTCTCGGCCTGCCTCAGCGCAGCACGCGCCGGGGACGCCGTCGTGGAGCTGATTGCGGACGGCGTGCATCTGGCCCCGGAAACCGTCAAAACAGTTTTCGAACTGGTGGGAGCGGAAAACATCGCGCTTGTCACGGATTCCATGGCTGCGACCGGGCTGCGGGATGGCCAATACCGGCTGGGCTCACTGGCAGTGACCGTGGATGGAGGCGTGGCCCGTGTGGACGGCACCGGGGCCATCGCCGGCGGAACAGCCACCTTGCTGGACGTTGTCCGCGCCGCCGTCGCTGCAGGCGTTTCCCTGGGCGACGCCGTTACCTCCGCGAGTGCCGTGCCGGCAGCAGTCCTTGGACGTTCATCGCAGGCGGGCGACCTCCGCGCAGGGATGCGTGCCGACGTCGTTGTGGTTGATCCGGACCTGAACCTCGCTGGCGTGCTGCGGGGCGGAGAGTGGGTGGCACCACTCCGACAGAACCGCTCTTAACGACAAAGGCGAGGCCGACGGGCGGGCCTATCCCACCAGCCAGGCGATAACGAGAAGCGCGCCCACGCTGAGCACCGTGGTGCACAGGATGACGTCGCGGGCCACGGTCATTCCGCGGCCGTAGGGGGAGGCGAAGAGGAAGACGTTCTGGGCGGTGGGGAGCGCGGCCATGATCACGCTGGCCAGGAGATGCTGGCCATCCAGCCCGAAGACGAACCGGCCCAGCACCCAGACGATGAGCGGCATCCCGGCGATCTTCAGGAAGGTGGCAACGAGCGTTTCAACCCGGCCATCGCCCTTCTGCAGCGGCGCCCGGCCGGCGAGGGACAAGCCGAACGCCAGCAGGACCATGGGCACGGCCCCCGCGGCCAGCATGTCGATGGGTTTCTGCAGCAAATCAGGAGCATCCCAGCCGGTCAGGGCCACCACCACTCCCAGTGCCGAGGCGATGATCATGGGATTCGCGAACGGCGTGAGCAGCGTCTTCTTCCATGAAAGCCGGGACCCCGAAGCCAGCCCCATCACGGTGAGGTAGAACGGCGCCATCACCAGGAGCTGGACCAGCAGCACCGGCGCCACGTGCTGCGCCGTGCCCACCGCGTACAGCGAGACCGGGATGCCGATGTTGTTGGCGTTGGCGTAGCTGCTGGCCATGGCCCCGACGGCGGTCTCCGCCACCGGGCGCCGGAAGAAGAGGAAGCTCGCCAGGCAATAGAGAAGCCCCACTATGGCTGCTGAAAGCAGCGCCAGCGGGGCGTCGGTTCCGAGGGCGGCACGGATATCGCTGCCCGCCACCACGGTGAACAGCAGGGCGGGGTTGGTGACGTAGTAGGCGGTGCGGGTCAGGGCACCCTGGACTTCCGGCCCCAGGATCCGCAGCCGGGCGGCCAGGTAGCCCACAAAAATGACGGCGGAGACGATCAGGATTCCGGAAACTACGCCGCCCACAAATGCGCCCTTCTATTTAGCTGTCTGGCTGGTTAACTATCGGGCATGGAAGTCCGCACGGCCGTCTCCTGTTGCGGGAGGAGGGCCGGCCGTGCGGAAGTGTTCGGTACAGGTTGGACGAAGCAGCGACCGCTAGCGCACCAGGCAGGGCCGCTTCGGGTCGAAGGACCAGCCGTCGATGTAGTACTGCATGCCGATGCTGTCGTCCCGGGCGTCCAGGCCGTGCTGCAGGTACAGCTCGTGGGCCTTGTCCAGGGCGGCGCGGTCCAGTTCGATGCCCAGCCCGGGCGCGTCCGGCACCTCGATGGCCCCGTCGCGGATCTGCAGCGGGTTCTTGGTCAGGCCCTGCCCGTCCTGCCAGATCCAGTGCGTGTCCAGCGCGGTGATCTCGCCCGGGGCTGCTGCACCTGTGTGGGTGAACATGGCCAGGGAGATGTCGAAGTGGTTGTTCGAGTGCGAGCCCCAGGTCAGCCCGAACTCGTTGCACAGCTGCGCCACCCGGACCGAGCCGGACATGGTCCAGAAGTGCGGATCGGCCAGCGGGATGTCCACGGCGTTGCTGCGGATGGCGTGGGACATTTCCCGCCAGTCCGTGGCGATCATGTTGGTGGCGGTCTTCAGGCCGGTGGCACGGCGGAATTCTGCCATCACCTCGCGGCCGGAGAACCGGCCTTCGGCACCGCAGGGATCCTCGGCATACGCCACGACGCCCTGCATCCGCTTGCCCAGCCGGATGGCTTCCTCCAGGAGCCAGCCGCCGTTCGGGTCAAGGGTCACCCGCGCGTCCGGGAAGCGCTCGTGCAGGGCGGTGACCACATCAACTTCGTCGTCCCCGGACAGCACGCCGCCCTTGAGCTTGAAGTCGCTGAAGCCGTACCGTTCCTGCGCGGCTTCGGCCAGGGCAACCACTGCCTCGGGGGTCATGGCCTCCTGCCGGCGCAGCTTCTCCCAGCGGTCCGACGGCGCGTCCTCCACCAGGTAGGGAAGGTCGGTCCGGGCGTGGTCACCAATAAAGAAGAGGTATCCCAGCATGGGCACCGAGGTGCGCTGCTGCCCGTCACCGAGCAGTTCCGCGACGGGGACGCCGAGGAACTGGCCGTGCAGGTCCAGCAGGGCGGACTCGACGGCGGTGACGGCGTGGACCGTGGTGCGCAGGTCGAAGGTCTGCAGGCCGCGGCCGCCGGCGTCGCGGTCTGCGAATTCCGCGGCAACTTCGCGCAGCAGCGAGCGGTACCGGGCCACCGGCTTGCCGTTGATCAGAGCGCCGGCTTCCTCAATGGTGGCCTTGATCTTCTCGCCGCCGGGCACCTCGCCGAGGCCGGTGCGGCCCTCGGAGTCCGTAATGATGACCACGTTGCGGGTAAAAAACGGGCCGTGCGCGCCGCTGAGGTTCATCAGCATGCTGTCGTGGCCGGCTACCGGCACCACTTCAACGCGGGCAATGGTGGGCTGGGTGCTCATGCGCTGACCTCTGCATCTGCAGCAACAACGCTGCCGTCGATCCGGCGGTTGAGCTGCCAGGGGTTGGTGTCCTGCAGGGCCGTGGGCAGCAGTTCCTGGGGGAGGTTCTGGTAGGCGACGGGCCGGAGGAAGCGGTTGATGGCGAGGGTGCCCACGGAGGTGGTGCGGGTGTCCGAGGTGGCGGGGAACGGGCCGCCGTGGACCATGGCGTGGCCCACTTCGACGCCGGTGGGCCAGCCGTTGACGATGATGCGGCCCACTTTCTGTTCGAGTGCGGGGATCAGGGGCGCCGCCGTCGGGTAGTCCGCTTCGGTGAGCTGCAGCGACGCGGTGAGCTGGCCCTCGAGCCGGCCGATGGCCTCCAGCAGTTCGGCGGTGGAGGAGTAGCGGATCACCAGGGACGCTGCGCCGAAGATTTCCTGGTGCAGCACGTGGTTGGTGACGAAGTCCCTGACCTGGGTGCCGAAGATCGTGGGCGCCGGGGCGTTTTCGGTGGGGCCCTGTGGTGCCCTGCCCGACGACGGTGACGCCGTCCGCGGAGCCGAGCGCCTCGGCGCCGGCGTTCCAGGATCCGGCGATGCCTTCGGTGAGCATGGTCTGTCCCGCGCAGGCCGAAACAGCGCGTCCGACGGCGGCAGCGAGTTTGTCGCCCAGCTCGCCTGCGGGGGCGAACAGGAGTCCGGGGGAGGTGCAGAGCTGGCCTGAGCTGCCGGTCACGGCGGTGACGTACGCGGCGGCGAGGGCTTCGATCTGCTCGTCGGACCGCTTGAGGGCGCCGTCGAACACGAAGACCGGGTTCAGCGAGGACATTTCGGCGTAGACGGGGATCGGCTCGGGCCGGGCGGCGGCGGTGCGCATCAGGGCGATGCCGGCAGCCTGGGAGCCGGTGAAGCCCACGGCCTTGATGGCGGGGTCGGCCACGAGGGCCTGGCCGATGCTGGATCCCGGGGCCGTAGATCAGGGAGAACACGCCCGGGTGCAGGCCGGCATCCGTGACGGCCTTGGCGATGGCCTGGCCCACGAGTTCGCTGGTGCCGGGGTGGGCGTTGTGCGCCTTGAAGACCACCGGGCAGCCGGCGGCGAGGGCGGAGGCGGTGTCTCCGCCCGCCGTCGAGAAGGCCAGCGGGAAGTTGCTGGCGCCGAACACGGCCACCGGGCCGAGCGGGATCTGGCGCTGGCGGATGTCGGCGCGGGGCATCGGGGTGCGGTCCGGCAGGGCCGGGTCGATGCGGACGCCGCGGAAGTCGCCCTGGCGGACCACGTTCGCGAAGAGCCGCAGCTGGCCGGTGGTGCGGGCGCGTTCGCCGGTCAGGCGGGCGGCGGGCAGGCCGGTTTCCTGGCCGGCGCGGATGATGAGTTCATCGCCGATGGCCTCGATGTTGTCCGCGATGGCATCCAGGAACGCGGCGTGGGTTGCGGGGTCCAGCGTGCTGAAGGACGGGTAGGCAGCCGCGGCGGCGGAGGTCGCCGTCGTGAGCTGATCTTCGGTGATCAGCGAATACGCGGGCTCGAGCTGTTCGTTGGTGGCGGGGTTGAAGCCGAAGGCTGTTTTGCCGCCGCCGACGACGGCCTGGCCGGCGATCAGGGAATGTCCGGTGAGTGTCACTGTGGTTACTCCTTGGAGAGGGTGGATCAGGAGATGCTGGCGATCAGGGCTTTAAGGTCCGCGAGGTCCTGCGGCGCCAGGTTCTGCAGCGGCGGGCGGACGCCACCGACGGAACGGCCGATCGCGTCCAGGCCACCCTTGACGATGGACACAGAGTAGCCCTTCACGCGGTCGCGGATGTCCAGGTACGGGATCACGAACTCGTTGAGCTTCTTGTTGACGGCCACGCGGTCGTTGTTGCGGACGTCCTGGTAGAAGTCCAGGGCGAACTGCGGGACGAAGTTGTACATGGCGCTGGAGTAGGTGCTCATGCCCAGCTGCAGCAGCGGGAGGGCGAAGGTTTCCGCCGTGGGCAGGCCGCCCAGGTAGAACAGGCGGTCGCCGAGCTTGGCGTAGACGCGGGCATCGTGTTCGAGGTCGCCCACGCCGTCCTTGAAGCCGATGAGGTTTTCGTGGCGGTCGGCCAGCGTGGCCACCGTGGTGTCCTTGTAGATGGCGTTGGCGCGGTTGTAGATGATGACGCCCAGCGAGGTGGAGCTGCAGATGGCGCTGACGTGGTCAATGAGCCCGGCCTGGTCTGCTTCGGTCAGGTACGGCGGGAGGAGCAGGATGCCGTCGGCGCCCGCTGCTTCGGCGGCCTGGGCGTTCTCGATGGCCTGGGCGGTGGAACCGCCGGCCGAGGCCAGGACGGGGACGATGCTGCCGACTTCGTCGACGGCGGCACGGACCACGCGCTCGGATTCTGCGGGGGTGAGGGAGAAGCCCTCGCCGGTGCCGCCGGCGGCGAAGAGGCCGGCTACCGGGAAGCTGGCCTGCCAGGCCAGGTGCTTGCGGTAGCTTTCCTCGTCGAACTGCAGGTTGGCGTCGAAAGAGGTCACCGGGAAGGACAGCAGGCCTTCCTTGAGGGTGTCTGCCAGTTCCTGAGGGGTGTACTTTGCCACGATGTTGTCCTCCGTGTGAACGCCGCGTGTTGAGTGTCGCGGGCGGGTTGGTGTTGGTTCCTGATCAGGTTAGGCAGAGGACGTGATGCCTGTCTAAGTGTATTTGTGTATGCATTGATGCCGAAAGGGTATTGAGCGCTCGACGGCGGCGTCCCCTACTCAGTGCGGAACTCCAGGTCCTGCAGCAGTCGCCGCAGTGCGGGGTTGACCACCTTCCGGTTCCAGATCGCATGGAGCTCCACGGGCTGTTCGCTTTCCATCCCGGCGAGGGGCAGGAACTCCACTCCCTTGATGGCCAGCAGCGTGGCCGAATGCGGAACGAAGGCCACCCCGCGGCGGGCTGCCACCAGGGAAACCATCGTGAGGATCTGGCTGACTGTGTGGATCACGTTGGCATGCTGGATGGGAAACATCCTGACCACCAGGTCGTAGAAATAGCGTGGCTTTGGTGGGCGAGTGCATGATCAGCGGCTCATCGCTGATATCCGAGTCCTCGATGGGGCGGGACAGGTCCGCGAGCCGGTGCCCGCTGGGAACGGCCAGCATCATGGGCTCGGTATACAGCAGGTGCGAGTCGAAGATCTCCCGGTCGAAAGGCGGCCGGGCCAGGCCCAGGTCGAGTCCGCCGCTGAGGAGGCCCTGGATCTGCTCGCCGGTGACGAGTTCCTGCAGGTCGATATCCACGTCCGGGATGATTTCCGAGATCTCCTCCAGCAGGGGGCCGAGGATGCTGAAGCCGCTGGCGGCCGTGAAGCCCACGCGGAGCATGCCCGAGCGCCCGGTGGCGATCCGCCGGGCGGTGACGGGCGCGCGGGTGGCCAGGGCCATAAGCCTCCTGGCTTCCTCGAGGAACGCCTCGCCGGCAGGGGTGAGCTGCACCTTCCGGTTGTCGCGCTCCAGCAGTTCCGTGCCGATGATCTTTTCCAGTTTCTGGATCTGCCGGCTCAGGGGAGGCTGCGTCATGTTCAGCCGTTCCGCTGCCCGGCCGAAGTGCAGTTCCTCGGCCACGGCGATGAATCCGGCCAGTTGGTCAAACGTAAACATGATGCCTTCCGGGTATCACCTGATGCTTATATGGGCTTAGACATGCATCATAGCGGCTCCCTAAACTCGTTCAAGCGAGCCAACGTGATTCGGTTCACAACTGTCCGGGGTGATCCCCGGAGTCCCTATGAGGAGTTCCAATGAAGCACTTCCCCACCCGTCGCGCGATTCTCGGAACCGCGTCGGCCCTGACGCTGCTGGCGATGACTGCCTGCGGCAACGTCGCAGGCAGCGGCGCCGCAGATTCGTCCAAGTTCCCCAGCGGCCCCGTCAACCTCACAGTAGGCCAGGCAGCCGGCGGCAGCACCGACCTGATCGCCCGCGCCCTTGCCGAAGGCGCCTCCAAGACCCTCGGCCAGCCGATGCCCGTGGTCAACAAGCCCGGCGCAAACGGCGCCCTGGCCACCAAGGAAGTTGCCGGCAAGCCCGCCGATGGCCAGGAACTGGTCCTGCTGAACGCTTCCCTGATTACCATCACGCCCCTGGCAGTCTCAGCTGACGAAGCGGTGAACATTGACGACCTGGACATCATCGCCGGGCTGTCCCAGGACGACTACGTCCTGGTGGCAAGCCCCGGGTCCGGGTTCAAGACCTTCAAGGATGTGACCGACGCCGGCCGGAACGTGACTTTCGGTACCACCGGCGTCGGCACCGGCAGCCAGCTGGCCCAGACCGTGCTCTTCAAGCAGGCCAAGGTCACCGGCACCGACATCCCCTTCGACAGCGGCAAGCCCGCCCTGACTGCCGCGCTGGGCAACCAGGTGGAGCTCGCCACCATCCAGCTCGGTGAAGCAATGCCGCAGATCGAAGCCGGCAAGGTGGCCCCGCTCCTGATCTTCTCCGAAGAGCGCAACACCTTCCTGCCGGACACCCCGACGGCGAAGGAAGCCGGTTACGACGTTCCGGTAGCCCAGTACCGGGCCGTAGCCGCTCCCAAGGGCACCCCGCAGGAGGTCAAGGACAAGCTGTTTGCCTCATTCCAGGAGGCCTTCAAGTCGGACGCCTACAAGGAGTTCAACAAAAAGAACATGCTGACGCCCAAGGAGATCTCCGGCGCGGAAGTCGTCACCGAGTGGAAGGCCTACGCAGCCAAGTACAAGGAGCTGGTGGAGAAGTACGACATCAGCCTCAGCGGAAATAAGTGACTCCTGTGACAGGAACACCCGCAGCACCCGCCGGAGGCAGCAGCGAGATTGCTGCCTCCGGCGGGGACGCCCCCCGCTCCATTCCCGACGACGTCCTGGATGACCTGACGCCCGAACAGCTTGCGGCCCAATGGGAAGAGGAAAAGCCCCCGGCAGCAGGCGCCCTGGCCAACGCGGCATCCTCGCTGGTGGTTCTCGGTGTGGGGACCGGCGCGGCCATCTTGTCCATCACGATGGGGCTGGGCACGCCGGCCACCCCGCAGCCTGGTCTCTGGCCGTTCATCATCAGCTGCGTCATGGTGGCCCTCGGGCTCTTCCAGCTGATTGCCGGCCGGCACAACCGGGATGCGGAGAAATTCACCCGCATGTCCACCGCGCCGCTCACGGGCCTGGTGACCCTCGCCGCCATGGTGGCCCTGATGCCGCTAATAGGTTTTGAACTGCCCGCCCTGGTCCTGTGCGTCATCTGGATGCGCTTCCTCGGCGGCGAAACCTGGCGCTCCACCCTCGTTGTCAGCGCAAGTGTCGTCATTGCCTTTTACGGCATCTTCGTCCTCGCGCTCGGCACCTCCGTTCCCCACCTCTTCTAGGAGACCCCCGTGGATTTTCTAAATCCCGTGATCAACGGATTCGCCGTTGTCCTGGAGCCGACCAACCTCCTTTACTGCCTGATCGGTGTTGTGATCGGCATGCTGATCGGTGTGCTGCCCGGCTTGGGGCCCGCGGCAACCATCGCCATCCTTCTTCCGCTCACCTACAACGTGGAGCCCGTGACGGCCATCATCATGCTGGCCGGCATCTTCTACGGTGCCCAGTACGGCGGCACCATCACCTCCGTGCTGCTCCGGCTTCCCGGTGAGGCATCCTCGGTAGTCACCGTGTTCGACGGCTATCAGATGGCCAAGCAGGGCAGGGCCGGTACCGCCCTGGGCCTGGCATCAATCGGCTCCTTCGTTGGTGGCACCGCAGCCATCATCGGCCTGACCTTCCTGGCTCCCATCGTCGCCAGCTTCGCCCTCGATTTCGGACCGCCAGAGTACACCGCCCTGGCCCTGCTCGGCATCCTCCTCGTGGCCACCATCAGCAGCGGATCGAAGGCCAAAGCCCTCATCGCCGCGGCCCTGGGGCTCTTGCTGGCCACCGTTGGCAGGGACATCTTCACCGGTGAAAGCCGCTTTACGTTCGGCAGCCTGCCCCTTGCTGACGGCCTGGACTTCGTGCCGATCGCCATGGGCATCTTCGGCCTCGGCGAGATCCTCTACAACCTGGAGGAACGGCACCGGGCCGCGAAGGCGCCGTCGAAGGTCACCAACGTCTGGCCTTCCCGGAAGGACCTGAAGCAGGCCTCCGGTGCGATCGGCCGCGGCTCGGTCCTCGGCTTCTTCCTGGGCATCCTCCCCGGCGGCGGTGCCACCATCGCCTCCATGGCTTCCTACGCCATGGAGAAAAAGCGCGCCAAGCAGCCGGAACGCTTCGGCAAGGGTGCTCCCGAAGGTGTGGCCGGACCGGAAACCGCGAACAACGCCGCGGCAACGTCCTCCTTCATCCCGCTGCTGACCCTCGGCATCCCCGCCAACGCCACCATGGCCCTCATGTTCGGTGCCCTGCTGATCCAGGGCGTCACGCCCGGACCGCAGCTGGTGGAACAGAACCCGGAGCTCTTCTGGGGCGTGGTGAACTCCATGTACATCGGCAACATCCTGCTGCTGATCATGAGCCTGCCGCTCGTGGGCATCTTCGTGAAGATCCTCCGCGTCCGGGCCGCCATCCTGGCACCCGTCACCGCGCTGATCACCCTGCTGGGCGCGTACACCATCAACAACAGCATGTTCGATGTCACGCTCGTTGTCGTCTTCGGCATCATCGGCTACCTCATGAAGAAGTTCGGCTTCGAGCCCGGCCCGCTGGTCCTGGCCTTCGTGCTGGGCGAACTGCTGGAAAGCTCCATGCGCCGCTCCCTGCTGGTCTTCGGCGGAGACCCCACCGGCTTCTTCGGACGCCCCATCTCGGCCACCCTGCTGCTGGTGTTTGTCCTGGTAGCCGTGCTGCCGTTCATCCGCAGTGCCATGGCAAAGCGCAAGGCCGCCTCCATCCCGGCCGGCGCGGCGACCACAGAAATCAAGGAGAAGGTATGAGCATCATCGTTGGATTCGTCCCCACCCCTGCCGGTGAGGCCGCCCTGGTGGCGGGCATCGCCGAAGCCACGCTCCGGAAGGAGGACCTCGTGATCGTCAATTCGGCGCGCGAAGGTGCGCTGGTGGACAAGTCCGTGGCGCCGTCGGACCTGCTGGCAGACGCGGCCCGCCGGGCCACGGACGCGGGGGTCAAGGCAACCGTGATGCAGCCGCCCTATCTGAACGACCTGGCCGATGAGTTCCTGGAGGTGGCGCGCCAGGTGGACGCGTCCCTCATTGTCATCGGACTGCGACACCGTTCGCAGGTGGGCAAGTTCATCCTCGGCAGCCACGCCCAGCGGATCCTGATGCAGGCCGACCGGCCGGTGCTCGCCGTCAAGGCCGGCAACTCCCACTTCTAAGCCAAAGGAAAGCCATGCCCAACCCAGCCACCCCTCCCGTCATGCTGGAGCCCGTGCCGCACTGGAACAAGCTGTGCAAGGAAGACGAGGTCCTGCTGTTCCGCGCCGGCGAGAAGGTTGCGGCCGGCCGCGTGGACATGCGGGCCATGGACGGCTCCGTCTTCTGGCTGATCCAGAGCGGAGGAATGGGCCGCCACATGGTCCACGCGCATGACGGCCTCACCGTCTACCGCCGGCCGGGCCGCTCCGGGTAGAAAACGCTCCGGGTAGAAAAGAAGCATGCTTACCAATAGGCTGGCCGGGGGAACTTCCCTGTCGATCAGAACGAGGTGAGAGCATGACGGACACTGAGAGCATCAGCAAAGTTACGGACATCATCAACGATTCCCACATCGGGATGTTGACCACCATCAACGAAGAAGGCGCCCTGGTCAGCCGCCCCCTCGCCGTGCAGGACGTGGAGGCGGACGGTGACCTGTGGTTCTTCACGGGCCGCAGCACGTCGCAGGTTGCCCATGTCGAGGCCGACCCGCGGGTGAACGTGTCCTTCGGCAAACGCACCGAGTGGGTGTCGGTGGCAGGCACCGCCGAGGTGGTCACCGACCGCGCCAAGATCCACGAAATGTGGAACCAGACTGTCGAAGCCTGGTACCCGGACGGACCGGACACTCCCGAGGTGTGCCTGCTCCGCGTCGACTCGGCCTCCGCGGAATACTGGACCAGCCCCGGCGGGACCGCGGCCACGGTGATCCAGTGGGTGAAGTCCAAGGTGACGCACAGCCGGATGAGTGTGGGCGAAAGCGGCACGGTAGAGCTGTAGGGAACTGTTCAAAGAAACGCAAAGGCCGCCCTGAACGGGGCGGCCTTTCGTTTCTTTTGCAGCGTGATGAGGGGCGCGGCGGCTACTGGCGGCCCGCCAGCGCGTCAAGGACGGCCGGCAGCAGCACGTCATTCCGGCCCCAGGCAGGGTCCAGGATCTCCACGTACCAGGAGTCGGCGAGCAGCAGCGCCAGCGTTTCGTTGGTTTCGTCCGCCCAGTCCTGGATCTGCTCCTCGTCCACCGGGTTCTCGCTGGAGCCGAGGACGGTCACTACCTCGCCGCCGTCGAGCGTTACCGGAATGGCGGCGTTGCTGGCCTCGCCGGGGGCGTGCGCCACCGTTACCAGCTCCGTGCGTGTGGAGAGGGCCAGCAGTTCCGCGGCCACGTCGGCGCTGCAGAATCCGGTGACGTACGCGCGCTGCGCGGTGGCATCGGAGCGCAGTCCGGGCTGGGATTCCTTGGTGAACAGCCCGTTCCGGTTGAGGGCCGCAAGCTCGGCGGCGATCGGTTCGGTTTCGTCGTCGTAGCGGACAGTGAACGTGGCAGCCTGGTACTCGCTGTGGCCCTCAAGCCACCGGGCCGTGAGTTCCCCGGCCGCCGCAAGGGTAGTGGCCTGCCGCCAGGCGCCCTTGTCCTCCAGGCTCCGGCCGAACTTGTCACGGATGTCCGCTTCTGTGGGTTCCATCCTCGGATGCTACGGGGCTGCGCCGTGGGACTCCAGTGCCGCCGACACAGCAGTTAACGTCGCACCGGGATGCCCGCGGCCGTTTCTGCAGCGGTCAGGGCAAGGGCAAAACGCTCGACGGCGGGCGCGTACCCTTGGTGCCGCTCAGCCCGGAGTTGCTCGGCCTCCCGCATTGCTTTGATCAGGGCCGACGTCTCCGGCAACCGGACATCCGTCATGGCCGGATAGTCGATGCAGCATGCCGGATCCAGTTCGTAGCGGCTCCACCGGGCCAGCAGGGTGTCATGCTCAGCCTGCGCCGCGGTGTACACGGGCTGGTCCTGGCGGCGCTGGCGGCGGCGTGCCTGCCACTCCATGATCCGCGGGCTGCCGCGGTAGGCCGCCACCCCCGCACCGGCGCCGAGCACCGTGAGGACCGCGCCGGACCACGGCGCAGCGAGCGTGGGGATGAGGATCGCCGGGAATGGCCACCGCGGATCCCATAAACACGTCCCAGAACACGGGGTCCGGAGCGCGGACGGCCGGGTCCGGCGTCGAATGGTGGCGGACAGCCAGGACGGTGGCAGCCACCGCGCACACCAGCACGGCACCCCAGAACACCAGCTGGAACGCTCCCACAAGGACGGATTCTGCGAATGCCGGCACCGCGGCACCTCCCCGTATCAGGCCCGGCCCAGGATTCCGGACTGCTGATTCCATTGCATCCCCTGCGCGCCGCCGGGGTCAATGGGTTGCCCAGCCGGGGCGGCGGGGATTGCGCGGTGGAGGTTCTCACGCCTGCTGCGGGCCGGGTACGTTGGGACCATGAGACTGAAAATGTGCAGCATCCACGTCAAGGATCCCGCGGCCGCCCACACGTTTTACACCGAGACCCTCGGGTTCGACACGCTGATGGCGATGCCCGAACACAACCTCTTCATCATCAAGGATCCCGGTGCCGACGATAAATCTGCGGGCCTGCTGCTGGAGCCCAGCGACAACCCGATCGGCGCGGACTACATGAACGCAGTGCACGACGCCGGGATGCCGGCCATCGTCTTCGGCGTACCGGACGTGCAGGCCGAGTACGAGCGGCTGGTGGCTGCCGGCGTCCAGTTCAAGGGCGAACCGACGGAGAACCCGTACGGAACCAGTGCAGTGTTCGAGGACGGCTGCGGCAACCTGGTTCAGCTACACCAGGACTGACGTACTCCGGAACAACAGAAGCTTGTCCGCGGATCCGAGCCTTAAGGTTCGGATCCGCGAACAAGCTTAGGCGTGCGCTGAGGCTACTCGGCCTTGGCGCGGGCCTTCTTCGCGTCCTTCTTGGCGGCCTCGTCCTTGACGCGCTGGGCTTCGGCGCGGACGGCGGCGTGGGTGGAACGCTCGGTGACCAGCCACGCCGGGGGAGCCTGCAGCAGCGCGGTGATTTCCGCCGTCGTCAGCGCTTCCTCAACGCCGCCGCGGGCCAGGCCGCTGATGGAGACGTTCAGCTTCTGGGCCACCACCGGGCGGGGGTGCGGGCCGTTGCGGCGGAGTTCCGCGAGCCACTCCGGCGGGTTGGCCTGGAGTTCGGCGAAATCGGCGCGGGTGATGGTTGAATCCTGGAACTCCTGCGGTGTTGCGGGCAGGTAGATGCCGAGTTTCTTGGCAACGGTGGCCGGCTTCATGGACTGGGAGTTTGCAGAGGTCATGCTTCAAGGGTATCCGGGCGGGCGGTACTGTGAAGACGTGCCCGCCGACAATGAATCCCCGCAGAACCCCAGCCCCTCCGACGATCCGACGGAGCAGGAGGCGCCCCGGGTGCTCCGTTTCGCCTACGTGGCCGGCGTGACGCCGGGGAAGTGGATCCGCCGCTGGGAAGAGCGCGTGCTGGACATCCCGCTGGAATCGTTTATGTCCGACGACGGCGCGCAGCTGTCCGTACTGACGGACGGTTCCGCGGACCTCAGCTTCGTCCGGCTTCCGGTGGAGCGCGAAGGCCTCAACGTGATCCCCCTGTACGAGGAGCAGCCCGTGGTGGTGGCGCCCAAGGGGCACGAGATTTCGGTGTTTGAGGAAGTGGCCCTGGAGGACCTGGCGCAGGAGGCGTTCCTGGACGTCGCGGAACTCGGCGGCCCGGAAATGGCCATGCAGGTGGTGGCTTCCGGTGCCGGCCTGGTGATCCTGCCGATGTCCGTGGCCCGGCATTTCAACGTCAAGGACACCGTGGCCAGGCGCCTCACGGGCGCGCCGGTCACGGAGATCGCGCTGGCCTGGCCGAGCGATTCCACGGACGAAATCATCGAGGAGTTCATCGGCATTGTCCGCGGCCGGACCGCGCAGAGTTCCCGGCAGCCCTCCGCCCAGCAGGAGAAGCCCAAGAAGGAACCGAAGCCGGACCGGCGCGGACCGGCCGTCAAGAAGCCGAAGGTGGCCCAGCGCTACGCGCCCAACCCGGACAAGGGCCGCGGCAAGGGCTCACGCAAAAAGGGCAAGCGCTAGGTCCAAACCGGTCCTTACCGCGACGGCGATGGCGACGGGGCAAGTTTCGCGCCGACCCGCGATTCAGCCCTCCGATCAAACGTGTCAGCTTGGAATTTAGGGCTTTCCCGGCGTGCGCCCAGAATATGCAGAATGGACCCTAACCTCGATTTTTCATGACGGTCAGGAATGGGCGCAGGCTTGTGCCCGCGGTTGATCGGAGTTGTTTTCTGTTTTCGGGCAGTCTGGTGTGGCCTGTTGGTTCGCCTGGGTGGGCGCCGGTTCCACTTCCGGTGATCGTGGTGTTCGTCGGTACAGGATGAGGTCCACGGTCAGCCGGTCGAGGGAACGAGGCCTTTGGTGAGGCGGGCTGTGGTGTCCAGGAGGAGTTTCAGGAGGTCTTTCTCGGGCGCTGATTCGGGGAGCAGGAGCTGGGAGCGGCGGGCACGGGTGATGATTTTCCCGGCAATTGCGAAGAGCCGGTAGCGCCAGCGTTTGATGTCCCAGTCCTTGGCCCGGTGGCCGTCCGTGAGGGCGGCGAGCTGGAGCCAGAAGACCAGATTGAAGGCCAGCGCGGCGATGTTGGCCCAGGCGTGGTTCGCGGCGAAGTCGAAGAAGGGCAGCTTGCCCAGGCCGGTATTTTTTCAGGGTTTTGATCCTGTTCTCGCACCTGCCGCGGGCCGCAGTTCCCGGGTGAGGGTCTCGAATCCGTACCTGAACAGTTCCTGGTTGGTCACGGTGCGTTCGAAGAACCGGGACACGGTCGCGTTCGAAGGCAACTTGCCGAAGACCCCGGGTGAGGACCGCAGGATGTCCAGATCCGAGGCGTGTTCGCCGCCGGCGGCGAGCATCGCGGCAAGGGCCCGACCAGCCGGCCGGACCGGTGCTTCGCGCCAGAGGGGACAAGCTGGCCAAGCCTGTCCTCGCACAACCTGCCGAAACCCAGCGCGTCCATGAAGCCGGTGAGTACCGAAACCCCGGCGTGGGAGATCAGCGACTGGCCGGTGAAACTGACCGGCAGGGACGGAAAAACAGCGGTAGACTTCTGCCTCGAAAGGGTGCTCCCTCGCTCGGCAAATAACGGTCTCGACGACCACTATTTTCCCAGTTCAGAGCACTCTTTCCCTGATTAACACGCCAACCCCACGGCACCCCCATGAAACCCCGGGCTAAGCAATCTGACGCCTGGGTGAGCAAGTGCTGTTCCCCGGCGTATGGGCTGCTTTTGAAATGCCCTGGACTGGTGAAAAACCACCGGAAACTTGGCCACCGTATCCCTTTGAGCAGCTCGAGCTGTCCTGATTGCCTGACTTTTGTCCAGATACAAGATCCAAGGCATGCACATGTGATTGAGGCCGGAAATCGGTGAGTAGACGCATGATTCTCTCGGCTTTTTGAAAGTCTGACGAAGCGCCGATAATGGACCTTCCGTCGGGCTGCTGACCGCGCGGTCAGCAGCCGCAGGACCGGCGAACGATGAGCTCTGCGGGGAGGAGTTGGACCTTGCCATCTGAATGGTTGGCAGAGAGCGCTGCGAGGATGGCTGCTTCGGCGATCTGGTCGATGGGCTGACGGACAGTTGTGAGCTGAGGCCAGCTGAATTCCGATTCCGAGGTTCCATCGAACGACACCACGGCGATGTCGTCGGGTATGGAGAGGCCCGCCTCGTGGATAGCTCTGAGTGCGCCGACGGCCAGCAGGTCGGAGCTGGCGAAGATGGCCGTGGGCCGCTTCGGCAGGTCCAGTAGCCGGCGGGTTGCTTCGTAGCCGCCCTGCCGGGTGAAGTCCGTGAATTCCGCGGGGCCCTCCGGCAGCCCGGCCTCGCGGAGTGCTTTCCGCCAGCCGTTGTGCCGTGGATCCATGCGGTTCGGGTCAATGTCCTTGCCGACCAGGATGCGATGTCCTGCTGGCCGTGGCCGATGAGGTGCTGCACCCCCAGATGGGGCTCCCTGCTCGAAGTCGGTACTGACAGTGGGGATGCCGTGTACTGAATTGGACTGGTCAATGAGGACCCGGGGTGTTCCATGGACCGGCATTGCGGCCACTTCGCTCGGACTAAGTACGGTTGCGAGAATGATCGCGTCGACCTGTCGTGACACGAGATTGAGGGTGTTCTGCCGTTCGATCTCGGGTCCGTGCGGGAGTTGGCGGCGAGGAGCGCATAGCCGCGGGCGGCGGCCGCTTGCGCGATGGCGTCCGTTAGCTCGGCGAAGTATGGGTTGGTGCTGTCCGGAACGATCATTCCCAGTAGCCGCGCGGAGCCCATGGTCAGGGCCCGCGCCGTTGCGTTCGGCTGGTACTGAAGTGCCTTGATGGCCTCGCGAACCCGCTGCCGCAGTTGCAGCGGCCACCGGCTTGGGGCCGCCGTTGATGACGTAACTTACGACGGCGGTGCTGACGCCCGCGTAGCGCGCAACGTCTGTTCGCGTTACTTTTCCTGACCCGGCCTGCGTCTGCGGACTCGCCATGATGACCACCTTTCACTCCTTGTTGCCTCTTAGTCTACCCGGGTGGACTCATAGTGATTGGCGCGATTCAATGCCGCAATTTATTTGAAAGGCGAACTCCTTGCACGATCGAGTCTACCCGCGTAGACTCGATTTTGAGCCGCTGAGCAGTGACCCTCCTCACGTTCCCCGCCTGACGATATCCAGGCTCAAAATCGCTTCCACATAATTCCACATTTCCTAAGGAATCAAAGATGATGACCATTCCTAAGTCCCGCGCGGTCACGGATTCTCGCTGGCGCTCCGCCGTCTCCATTGCAGCCCTGGCACTCACCGGCTGCGGCGGCCCGGGAACAGGCAGTACCGATTCCGCGGTCGAAGCAGGCTCCGGCGAAGGAACAATCAATGTTTGGGCCGTCGACGGTCAGGCGGCCGAGAACGATGCCTTGAAAAAGATCATCTCGAACTTCGAAAGCTCCCAGGCAAAATCAAGGTGGACCTGAAACTTTTCCCGTCCGACCAGTACACCAAAGCCGTGAACTCTGCCGCTCCCGAGTGACCTGCCCGATGTCCTGGACTTCGATGGGCCCACCTTGGCCAGCTTCGTCTACAACGGCAAGATGGCCCCGCTTGAAGGACTCGGTCTCCGGGGAAACGCTGGTCGAACCAGACTGACTCCATCAAGCGCAGAACACCGTCGATGATGCTGTCTATGGCGTGGGCATGATGAACGCCGGCCTTGCTCTCTGGGGCAACAAGAAGCTGCTGGACAGCGCCGGTGTGGACTACCCGACCACCCCGGAAGAGGCCTGGACGGCGGAGGAGTTCACCGGCGTTCTGGATAAGCTCGCCGCCGTCGTCCCGGGCGGCAAGCCGTTGGACCTTTCCGAGCAATACGGATTCGCCGGTGAATGGGGAACCTGCTGTTCTGCGGGACCGGTCATCTGGTCCGGTGGAGGCACCATGCTCAAAGACAACAAGGCAGCCGGGGCCTTGGATTCCGACGCCAATGTGAAGTCCCTGACGCAGTTCGCCAGCTGGAAGAAATACACAGATCCCAACGCAGACGGACTGGCCTTCACCGAGCGGACGCGTCGCCCTGAGCTGGGTGGGGCACTGGACCTACCCCACGTACAAAGGCCCTGGCGATCCGATTTGGTTTCCATTCCGCTGCCCAACTTCGGCAACGGAACCAAGACCGCCTCCGGAACCTTTGCCTGGGGCATGGGCGCCACGTCCAAGAACGGCACCGCAGCCGGGAAGTTCCTTGACCACCTGATGTCTGACGAGAGCGTCCGCACCTACACCGACGCCAACGGGGCGCCCCCTGCCACCAAGACTGCCCTCGCCGCCTCCGCTCTGTATGGCCCCGGCAAGCAGTTGCAGCTTCTGGGCGACCAGCTGAGCAAGGCATGCGGCACCGAGGATCAGATCAATGGGACCTGCGTCAGCGTCACCCGCCCGGTCACCGCAGGCTACCCCGTGGTCACTGACCAGGTGGGCAAGGCCGAGGCCGCCATTTACGCCGGCAAGGACGCCAAGGAGGCCTTGAGCGCCGCTGCCCGCGCCATCGACCAGAACTTCGCCGACAACGACGGATACAAGAAGTAGAACTGCCCGACCATGACCACCCAAACGCAAACCCTCCAGAAGGCGCCTCACTCGCCGCCGGCGAGGCCCGGCCAAAGGCCGGGCTTTCCGGGCACAAGTACGCGGGCCCGCTCTTTGCCAGCCCGGCCCTCTCGGCCTTGCCATCTTCCTGGTGGCACCGTTCGTGCTCGCAGTCGTCCTGTCCTTCTACCGTGTGCAGCTCAACAGCCCCCGTCCCGCCCGGTTCTTCGGGTTCGAACAGTACAGTCGGCTGTTCACCGACCCTGACCTGTCCGCAGCTTTCGGCCAGGCACTGCTGAACAACTTCACCTTCGCGCTGATCGTCGTCCCCGTGCAGACGGTGCTGGCCCTGGCCCTGGCGGTCCTCGTTAACCGCAAGCTGCGTGGCATGGTGATCTTCCGGACCTTCATCTTCATGCCGCTGGTCTTCCCGCTGGCCCTGACAGCCGTGATCTGGCGGCTCATCTACTCCCGCGGAGACGAGGGCTTCTCAACGCCATTCTGGGACTTTTCAGCGGAGGCATCACTTGACCAGCCACGACTGGCTCGGCGATCCCTCCACCGCGCTGGGATCGATCATCGTGATGTCCATCTGGCAAAGCGTCAGCTTCCAGATGATCATCGTCCTCGCCGCGCTGCAAAGCGTGCCGACCGAACTCTACGAGGCCGCATCGCTGGACCGCGCCAGCAATGGGCTGCAATTCATCAACGTCACAGTGCCCGGCATCAGGAACACCCTGATCTTCGTGGCTCTGCATCACCACCATCTTTTCCTTCCGGCTCTTCGACCAGGTGTACCTCCTGAGCCGCTCCGGGAGCGTTGACCGCGGTTCGACCGAGACCGTGATGACCCAGATCATCAATACCGGCTTCGACAACAACAACGTGGGCCAGGCCGCCGCCATGACCGTCATCTTCATGCTGATCATCACCGTGATCGCAATCATTCAACGCGCCGCGGCGCGCCAGCGGGGAGGCGTCTGATGACGATGACAAAGACCATCGAAGCAGAGCCGGCCGGGCGGAAGCATGAAACGCACCCGGCGCTGGCAGACCGCGCTGCACTACCTGATATTGACCGTTGTCGCGCTGTTCTTCTTCCTGCCCGTCTACTACCTGATCGTCGGAAGCTTCCGCCCGTCAGCCGAGGTTCTCAGCGGCCTCAGCGGCTTCGTCCCGACGAACCTGTCCTTCGACAACTACACCGGCGTGTTCGAGCACCTCAACTCGGACGCGACCGGCTACTTTGTGCAGTTCGCGGCCGTCTCAATCATTGTCACCACGGCAGTTGTTGCGGGCAGCCTGGTGGTGAACTCGATGGCCGCCTACTCCTTCGCGACGGATGCAATGGCGCGGGAAAAAGGTCCTCTTCCTGCTGGTGATTGTCCTGACGATCATCCCGTTCGAAGCTGTCGCCCTGCCTCTGTACTTCATGTTCTCCGGCCAGCGGGACACCATCCTTATCCAGGCGATTCCCTTCATCGCCAACGCCTTCTCGATCTTCCTGTTCTACACCTTCTTCCTCGATGTTCCCGGCGAGATCGAAGAGGCAGCACGCCTCGACGGCGCCGGGCCATTCCGGACGTTCTTCCAGGTCGTGGTACCCATCACCAAACCGGCGTTTGCCACCGTCGCCATCCTCACGTTCCTGGCGCAGTGGGGATCGTACCTGTGGCCGGTCCTGATGGTCTCGGATCCCACCGTCCGGCCGCTCCCGCTGGCAATCAGCATCTTCCAGAACCAGCAGCCGCCCGAGTGGGGCCAAGTGCTGGCCTTCGGGACCATGTTCATCGTCCCGGTCCTGGCGGTCTTCCTGATCTTCCAGCGCTGGTTCGTGCCAGCATCAGCAGCTCCGCCGTCAAGGGCTAACAATCTCCCACGGCGGCCCGAGCGGCCGCCCACTAACAGAAAAGGTGTAGTGAATTGGTTTTCAGTCTCAAAGACTCATGGGTGTGGGACTTCTGGCTCGCCGACGACGGCTCCACGTTCCACATGTACTATCTCCATGCACCCAAGAGCCTCGGAGATCCGGCGCTCCGGCACCGCAACGCCAGGATCGGGCACGCCACCTCGCAGGACCTGACCACCTGGGTCCCGCACGGTGTGGTCCTTCAGCCTGATGACCCGGATGCTTTTGACGCCACCTCAACCTGGACCGGGAGTGTGCTCCAAGGCCCGGACGGAATCTGGCGGATGTTCTACACCGGTGCCCGATTCTACGAAACACACAACATCGAGGCTATCGGCGTCGCGACGTCCCGTGACCTTTACGCGTGGACCAAGCAACCCGCCGTCGTCATTGAAGCGGACGGGCGCTGGTACGAAAAATACGGTGACTCCACGTGGCCGGAGGAAGCCTGGCGGGACCCGTGGGTCTTTGCCGACCCGGCCGGAGACGGCTGGCACATGCTGATCACCGCCAGGGCAAACGAGGGTGACGTCGACAACCGCGGCGTCATCGGCCACGCGGTATCGCCCGACCTCGAGACCTGGGACGTCAGGCCGCCCCTCAGCCAGCCCGGCGCCGGATTCGGGCATCTCGAGGTTCCCCAGACCGCCTCGTTGACGACAAGACCGTCTCCTGTTCTCCTGCGGAGTGGACACGCTCTCTGCCAGGAAGGCGGAAGGGTTCGACGGCGGCGGGATCTGGAGCCTGGAAACGCACCACATCAGTGGTCCCTTCGACGTCGCATCCGCCGCCGTCGTCACCACGGCACCGCTCTACAGCGGGCGCCTCATCCAGGACAGGGCCGGCCAATGGCTGATGATGGCCTGCCATGACGCCAACAGCGACGGCTCCTTCGATGGCATCGTGTCCGATCCAATACCGGTCCGCTGGGACCCGGAACGCGGCGGCCTGACCACCGCGCCATCACAAACCAACGCATGAGGAGTTCCATGCCAACCGATAACCAGGGCGCGATCCTGCACCTGACCGCCGCCGGGGTATCCGTTCTGATAGACGCCACGGACGGCCAGCTGCCCGCCATCGTCCACTGGGGCGCCGAACTTCCTGTTTTGACCGCGGATCAGGCCGAAACCCTGATTGCGGCCAGCGTCCCGGTGACCAGTTCCAACACCGTGGACCTGCCGCCCCGCCCCTCCCTGCTGCCAGGGCAACACAGCGGCTGGACAGGCCGCCCCGGCTTGCGCGGCTCCTTCGACGGCGTCGGATGGTCGCCTAAGTTCCGCACCGACACCTTGCCCTGAACGGCGCCCCGGTCGCGGGTTTCAGCTCTTCCGGCGCCGGCCTCCTCGAATCATTGCCCTCGACGACGCCGGCCGGCTGCGCCTTGACCTGACAGTGGAGCTGCTCCCCGGCGGCCTGCTGCGCAGCCGGGCGCGAACTGACCAACCTGTCCGACGAGAAGTACACGCTCGAGGATCTCGCCTTGTCCTTCCCGATTCCCGCAGAGGCCACGGAGCTGCTGGACTTCGCGGGCAACCACAACTACGAACGGATCCCACAGCGCGGCACGCTGCGGACCGGCACGCACCTGCGCGAGAACCGCAAAGGCCGCACCGGGGCCGACAGCGCGTACATCCTGCACGCAGGAACCCCCGGATTCGGCTTCGGCCACGGCGAAGTCTGGGCCGTCCACACGGCCTGGAGCGGCAACCACCAGCACTACGCCGAACGCGTCTTCACCGGCGAGCAGCTGCTCGGCGGCGGGGAATTGCTCCTGCCCGGCGAAATCCGGCTAGGCCGCGGACGACAGCTACACGAGCCCCTGGATCTACGCCTCCTACGGGGCCGGACTCGACGACGTCGCACACCGCTTCCACGCCCATGTGCGCAGCCGCACGCCACAGGTCTCCGCCGAGCGGCCCGTCACCCTCAACGTGTGGGAAGCCGTTTACTTCGGGCACGATGCGACAAACTCATCGACCTTGCCGAGCGCGCCGCCGCCGTCGGCGTCGAACGGTACGTGCTCGACGACGGGTGGTTCGGTTCACGACGCGACGACACCTCCGGGCTGGGCGACTGGGTGGTTTCCCCGGACGTCTGGCCCGCCGGACTCCACCCCCTGGTGGACCGGTCCACGAACTCGGCATGCAGTTCGGCCTCTGGTTCGAACCCGAGATGGTCAACCCCGACAGCGACGTCGCCCGCGCACACCCGGAATGGATCATGGCCGCCCGCGCCGACTGGCCAGTCGAGTCGCGCTATCAGCAGGTCCTTAACCTGGGCATCCCCGAAGCCTACGAACACGTCAAAAAGCAGATCCTCGCCCTTCTGGCGGAGTACCGGATCGACTACATCAAGTGGGACCACAACCGCGACCTCATCGAGGCCGGCAACCAGCTCGACGGCGGACGCCCGGGCGTTCATGCGCAGACCCTGGCGTTCTACGCCCTGCTTGAGGAAATCCGGTCACAGCACCCGGGGCTGGAGATCGAATCGTGCTCATCCGGCGGCGCCCGGGTGGACCTGGGCGTCCTGGAACACACGGACAGGGTCTGGGTATCCGACAACATCGACCCCCACGACCGGCAGGCCATGCTGCGCTGGACCACGCAACTAATGCCGCCGGAGTACATGGGCTCCCACATCGCATCAGGTCGCTCCCACACCACCGGCCGCCAGCACGACCTGGCATTCCGGGCAGGCACCGCCATCTTCGGACACCTCGGCGTCGAGTGGGACCTCGCCAAGGCCTCACCGGAGGATGGATCAGCCCTGCGGCGGTGGATCGACTTCTACAAGCAGGAACGCGGCCTCCTGCTCAGCGGCGACGTCGTCCGAATGGACGGCCACGATTCGAACGTCCTGGTCCACGGTGTTGTCAGCAGCGACCGTTCGCGGGCGATCTTCGCGGCCGCGGCACTCGACAGCCTCTACCCGGATCCTGCCGGGCGCCTGAAGCTCCGCGGACTCGACCCGGAAGCAACCTATTTGGTGGAGCCTGTCTTCCCCGGGACCACACCCTCCGGGCTTCTGCCGCCCGAGTGGTGGGGCCGGCCGACAGCCGCCGGTCAAGCGATTGAACCCACCTCCCTGCGGCAAGCCACCCAGGATGACGTGATCTTTCCCGGAGCCAACTTACCCGGCAGCGTCCTTTCGAAGGTCGGTGTCGCCTCCCCGCGGATCCACCCCGACCAGGTGGTTCTCTACCGCATCACCCGGCGGGCTGACGCCCAGGCCAGCTGCTGGGGCAGGCTCCCTTGACAACATTATTGACTGAACTCATAATTGAGTATAGTCAGTAATTGCATAACGCAGCACCACCAAGGGGGAATCGGAACCATGAGAGCGTTCGTCGTCAAAAAGTACAAAGGCCCGCTGCAGGAATCGGATGTTCCCGAGCCCACCGTCGGGGAGCAGGATGTGCTGGTGCAGGTCCAGGCCGCAGGGCTCAACCTGCTCGACGAGAAGATCCGGGCCGGCGAGTTCAAGCAGATCCTCCCTACCGGCTTCCTTTGATCCCCGGAAACGATGTCGCGGGAACCGTCATCCGAGTCGGTTCAAAGGTGCGCGCCTTCAAGCCTGGCGACGAGGTCTACGCACGCCCCGGACAAGGACCGCATCGGCACGTTCGCCGAGCGGATCGCCATCGCCGAGGCCGATCTTGCGCTCAAGCCCGCATCGATCAGCATGGAGGAGGCGGGCTCGCTGCCGCTGGTCGCACTGACCGCGTGGCAGGCGCTCGTTGAGCGCGGCAACGTGCGAGCCCGGCAGAAGGTCCTCATCCACGCCGGCGCCGGGGGAGTCGGATCGATCGCCATCCAACTCGCCAAGCATCTCGGCGCGACCGTCGCGACCACCGCAAGTGCCTCCAACGTGGACTTCGTGCGCGAGCTCGGCGCCGACATCGTCATCGACTACCGCAGCCAGGACTTCGAACAGCTCCTGAGCGGCTACGACCTGGTGCTGGACAGCCTCGGCGGCGAAGAATCTCGAGAAGTCCCTGCGCGTGCTCAAGCCCGGCGGCAAGGCCATCGGCATCGCCGGGCCTCCGGACCCGGCCTTTGCCCGCGAAGCCGGCCTGAATCCGGTGCTCCGCCTGGCGATCACCGCCCTCAGCGCAGGATCCGCCGGCAGGCCAGGAAGCTCGGCGTCAGCTACGAGTTCCTGTTCATGCGCGCCAGCGGCGACCAGCTGCGCCAGATCACCGCCCTGATCGACGACGGCGCGCTCCGCCCCGTCGTCGGCCGGGTCTTCCCCTTCGACCAGACCGTCGAGGCCCTCGAGGGCCTGGAAAAGGGCGGCATCCGTGGCAAGGCCGTGCATCAGCAACCCCTGACCACGCCCCGAACCGCACCAGTCACCAAGACCTACAGGAGAATCATCATGAACGCGCCGACACAACGAACCCGTCGTTACGTCCTACGCCGAAGCGCCGTCCCGGACCATCAGCGCCGGCGGCGTCACCTACGCCTACCGGGAGCTTGGCCCGAAAGGCGGCATCCCCGTCATCTTCTTCGTCCACCTCGCCGCGACCCTGGACAACTGGGATCCCCGCATCATCGACCCCATCGCGAAGAACCGCCACGTCATCACTTTCGACAACCAGGGTGTCGGCGCCTCCACGGGCCAGGTGCCCGACAGCATCGAGGCGATGGCCGACGACGCCTACACCTTCATCACGGCGCTCGGATTCGAGAAGATCGACATTTTCTCCTTCTCCCTCGGCGGTATGGTCGCCCAGGCCCTGGTCGTCAAGCACCCCGATCTCGTCCGGAAGCTCGTCCTCACCGGCACCGGCCCCAAGGGCGGCAAGGACATGGACAAGGTCGCCGGCGACCACCTACTACGACATCCTCTCGGGCCACCCTGACCCGGTCCGACCCGAAGGAATTCCTGTTCTTCAACCGCGACACCGCGGGCAAGCACGCCGCGAAAGCATTCGTGCAGCGACTCGAGGAGCGCACCGCCGACCGCGACGCGCCGATCAAGGTCAAGGCGTTCCAGACCCAGCTCAAAGCCATCAAGAAGTGGGGGCGCGGGACGCCGGCTGACCTGTCGAAGATCACCCAGCCCACCCTGATCGCCAACGGGGACAACGACCGGATGGTGCCCTCGTCCTCTCCGAGGATCTGCACCGCCGCATCAACGGCTCCGACTGATCATCTACCCAGCTCCGGCCACGGAGGTATCTTCCAGTTCCACGACAAGTTCGCCCCCGTCGCGGCCGAGTTCCTCGCCCGCTGACCGGCGATCCTTACGGAAACAAAGCAGGAAAGAACATGAATACGACAACCGACGGCGGACAGCTGAGCCGAAAAAACATCTCTCCTCCTCGATCCTGCTGTGGATACGCGCCGACCAGCCCCGCCAAACCGGGATGGACTATTGGAAGGGCCCGCATTCCGGGATCATCTCTGCCACCCCGGGCCTGGAAGAGTACCGGCAGCTCCATCTCGCCGAGACAAATCCGGGCTTCTGGCCGGCGACCGTCGGCGTCGAAACCGACATCCCCGTCGATCGAAAGATCGACGGGGTCGCGGAAGTCACCTTCCAGTCCGCCTTGTCGCCGCTCATGGGCCGCAGGCAGACGCAGTTGGCTTTCAAGGACGAGGTCAACGTGTTCCGCCGCACCCTGCTCTACGCCGGGCCCGCCGGGCTCCTCCCGCTGGTACGACGTCGCGGGTCCCGGACGAAACGTCGGTGCCCGCGCGCTTGTCTACCTCGCGCAGGCGAAACGATGTCAGCGCGCCGCGGCTTCCGAAAGTTCATCTCGACGAAACGCTCGTGCCCGGTCCTCGCCAGCGCCGGCGGCTGACGGAACTCCGCACGCAGACCTTCATGCCCTGGTACGAGAAGCTCTGGGACACCCCGGACGTCGCGCACGACAACCCGAAGACCAGCACTTTCACGCCTCGCTTAGCCTCGGCTTCGCAGACAGGTCAGCCCGCGCGGCATTCTTCGACGAGTCCAGAGGTTAAGAGCCTGTCGCACTCGCTGGCGACCTTCGCCTCAGCGGTCCACGCCTACGACGTCTCTGCGGCCCTGACTTACGTCAAAGACGGGTCGCATCCTTCCGCGCTACGAAGAAGTGGCAGGACCCGCGAAAAGTGTCGAGGATACCCGCCCTCGTTTGATCGGGGTTGGGAGGCGCCGTGGTCAGTGAGGTCGTTTTTTGTGACCACGGCGCCAAGCGTGTTCTAGGCGGTCTTGACGGTCAGCTGGGGGTAGAGAGCCTCGATGGGGGCGCTGAGTCCGGCCTTGAGCTGCAGGGACGTCTCGTCGGCGAGAACCTCGTACTCACCGGCTTCGACGGCATCCATTACGGTGCGCACGAGATCGGCCGGGTCCGTCTTGGGCTCGCTGGTGTTTGCAGCCATCGCGGTATCGACGTACCCGACGTGGACCCCGACGACGTGGACCCCTCGGGGGCGAGTTCCAGGCGCAGCGAGTTGGTCGCCGACCAGAGGGCGGCCTTGGTGGCGCTGTAAATGCCGCCGACGGCGTACCAGCTCAGGGCGGAGTGGATGTCGATGATCACAGACTCTTCCTTCGCCGACAGGATCGGCGCGAAGGCGCGGGCGAGGAACAGTGGGCCGAGGAAGTTCGTCTCGACGTTGGTCCGGATTTCCTCATTGGTGTGGGTGAGGATGCCAGTGCTTGCCACGGACGCTCCGGCGTTGTTGATCAACACCGTGACGTCCCCTGCGGCCTCGACTGCTGCCTGGATGGAGGCGGAGTCTGTGACATCGAGGGTGAGCGGGACAATGCGCTCGTCCTCCCAGGTGCGGGGGGTGCGGGCGCTGGCGTAGACCTTGCTGGCGCCGCGGGCGAGGGCGTCGTGGACGAAATGGGTTCCGATGCCGCCGTTTGCTCCGGTGACGAGGACGACTGCTTCATTAAGTGAGGGCATTTCACAAACTTTCTTGTTGTGGGGCTGCTTCCGCGCCCGGTGGCGCGGATGGTGCTGATGTGTCTGAGGCGCCGCCCGCCCGGGCTCCAAGGGGAGCAGCAGGGCGGGCGGCCCGAGGGCCGCCGGTCAGGCGTGGGCCATGGCCGGGTAATCGGTGTACCCGGCAGCTCCGCCGCCGTAGAGGGTGGCCGGGTCCACCTCATTCAGCGGGGCGCCGGTACGCAGCCGCGCGACGATGTCGGGGTTGGCCAGCGCGAAACGGCCCAACGGGGCGATGTCAGCAAAGCCGGCGTCGATGTCGCCGGCGATCTGCTCACGGTTTCGCCCGTAGCGGACCACGAGCACCGCCGTCGGCCATACGATCCCTGAGGGAGCGGAGCAGTTCGTCGTCGCCCACATGGTGAAGGTGCAGGTAGGCCAAGTTCAGGGTGGCGAGCTCACCGACCAGGTGCCGGTACTGAGCGCGCACACTCTCGGTGTCGCCCTCGTCGATTCCGCCCAACGGCATGGCGGGGAGAGGCGGACGCCAACCCTGTCCGCGCCGATTTCCTCGGCCACGGCCTGGGCGATCTCGACCACGAACCGGGACCGATTTTCCACGGATCCGCCGTAGGAGTCGGCGCGGTGGTTGGCGTTGGGGGAGAGGAACTGGTGCAGCAGGTAACCGTTCGCGCCATGGATTTCGACTCCGTCGGCGCCGGCGGCGATGGCGGAAGCTGCGGCGTGACGGAACTCAGCCATGGTGGCCCGGATGTCATCGATGCTCAGCTCGCGCGGCATCGGCGTCTTCTGCAGTCCGGTGGCGTGAATATTTCCTGGTCGGCGGAGATCGCCGAGGGTGCCACCGGCAGACGGTGGTGCGGAGTGTTGTCGGGGTGGGACATCCGGCCGGCATGCATCAGCTGGATGAACACCGCCCCGCCGCCCGGCGTGCACCTTGTCGGTGACCTTTCGCCAGCCTTCGATCTGCCCGGGGTGTAGATCCCCGGCGTGTTCATGTAACCCTGCCCATCCTCTGACGGCTGCGTCCCCTCGGTGATGATCAACCCCAATGAGGCGCGCTGCCCGTAGTACTCGGCGGCCAAGTCGCCCGGCGTGCCATCCGGGTTGGCGATCGGTTGCGGGTCATTGGTGCCAGCGCGAGTCGGTGGGGGAGTTCCAGGCGGCCGAGAGTGAACGGTTGCCAGAGAGAAGACAAGGTCATGGGTTAAGTGTTCCTTTGCGTTCGATCGTGTCATGAACATCACCACCGCGCCAAGCCGATGCTTCGACCGTGAGGGACATGTAGCTTTGGACTTACTGAGCCGCAAACGGTAGTGACTACGCTCATAACTGAGCATAATCAGATTCTATTCCCGAGGAAATTCAATGTCAGTCGCCCCTCAGCCGGCCGGACGGCGCGAGCGGAAGAAGCAGGACAAGCTCGACCGCATCACGGCCGCCGCGCGGGAGCTCTTCTCCGAGCACGGTGTCGATGACGTCACCACCCAGCAGATCGCCGACAAGGCTGACATCGGTACGGGGACTCTATTCCTTTACGCCAAAACCAAAGCCGAGTTGCTTTTGCTCGTGCAGAACTCCAGCTACGACGACGCGCTCGTGGAGGGTAAAGCGGCCGCCGAGGCCATCCCTGATGTGTTCGAGGCTGTGATGGCGATCGTTCGCCCGGTCGTGGAATGCAACCGCAAGCAGATCGACAACGGCCGAACCTACCTTCGAGAGATCGTGTTCGGCGACCCCGAGGAGCCCCACCACCGCGATGCCCTCGCCCTGACCGTTCAGACCGAGGAAGCGATCGCCGAGCTACTGACGCGTGACCCCCGGGTTGAGCCTCGGAACGCTTCCAGGCTGGCGCATGTCGTTTCCGCGATTATGTTCCTCAGCATGGCGGCCACCATCAACATCTCCAAGTCCGTTGACGAAATCCTCTCCGAGATCTCAGATCAGGTCTACGTTCTCTTGCCCCCGGGTGGAATGCACCCCACCCGCTGATTGAGCTGATCCACGACCGATCGCGCACGTTAGAAAGCGGCGTACGGGTTCTGGTGGAGGCCATTCCCCCGGCCGAGCCCTCCGCGCCACAGTTCCGCCGCATTCACATGGCCGTAGGTGCGGTGGTCCTCAACGTCGGGGACGGGTCGCCACGGAAAGTGCGCCGATAGGTGAGCGGGGAGACGCCAATGGCGGCATGTAGGTGTTCTCGTAGCGATGTGCCGCCGGCGAATCCGACTTGACCGGCGATCTCGTCCACGGGCAAATCGGTGCTTTCCAAGGACGTGCCGTGCCCGGTCGATGCGCTGTTGGATCAGCCAGCTTCCGGGCTCAGCAGCCGCAGCAGCTGCGCTTCGGTCCCAGGGCCCCAGCCGCCCAACAGATCATGTTCCAACGGTGCTTGGCGGAACCACCCGCTTGCGGCCACTCCCCCGCGGATTTCGACACACCGGTAATGGACGTTTCGTCAACTAGTTGCCTGGTTAAGAAGCACCAAGCACCATGGCTACGGTTCAGTTGCACGAAGGTACGCACCAGGAGCGGCGTCTTTGTGGATGCAGGCTCAGAAGCCTGCCACTTCCCGAAATTGGGCTACTCCGGCCCAGCGCCCCAACTGCCTTAGCCCGGGCTGCGCCGCAGCGTTAAGCCGCGCAGGCCTCCGTCAGTGCGGTGACTGACCCGGCGGCACCTGGTCTCCGGCTTTCGCGATCTCGCCCAGCGGCGTCGTAATTTCCGCGGGCACCCCGGCGGCGTCCGCGGCGGAGACCAGTCCGCCCAGCACTGCCTTGTCCGAGGCGCTGACCAGCCCGTCCTCCACCACGGTGCAGACCTGCTTGCGGACCTCGTCGGCGGCGGCGGTGGCCACCTTCGTGGCGGCGTCGTTCGCGGCGTTTTCGGCGACTTCCTGCACCGATCCGCAGGCGGAGAGCAGGAGCATCAGGGGAACGGCGGACAGGGCGGCAAGGCGGCGTTTCATCCGTCCAGCCTAGCCGACCGCTGTGGTCACGGTCCGCCGGGCGGACCCGTGAAAGGCGCCGCCCTGGGGTAACTTGATGTCACGCGGACGGGCCGCAAACGGAGGAAGGCAACTCGTATGGGGAACAACCACGACCGGCGGCTGCCGCGGCTTGAAGACGTGGCAGCGCGGGCCAAAGTTTCCCACCAGACGGTCTCGCGGGTCATCAACAACCACCCGAATGTCAGCGCGGCAACCCGGGGGCGGGTGGAAGCGGCCATTGCCGAGCTCGGCTACCGGCGCAACACGGCCGCGCGGAGCCTGGTCACCCGGCGCACCCAGACCATCGGCGTCCTCGCCTCCGAACTGGGGCAGTATGGGCCGGCTAATACCCTCCTGGGCGTGCAGCAGGCAGCCCGGGAGGCAGGCTATTTTGTGAGCATTGCCGCGATCAAGGGGGCCGGGGCTGAGGCGATTTCCGATGCCGTGCGCCACCTGACGGACCAGGGGACGGACGGCTTGATTGTCATCGCCCCGCACGACGGGACGCTGGAGGTATTGGAGTCCCTGAAGCTGACTGTGCCGGTGATCGTGGTGGGCGTCGCCGGCCACGGGAACCTGTGCGGGGTGATGTTGGACCAGAAACTCGGAGCGCGCCTGGCCGTGGCACACCTGATCAGCCTCGGCCACCAGCGGATCGGCCACGTCTCCGGACCGCTGGACTGGATCGATGGCCAGGCCCGTGTTGACGGCTGGCGCGAGGAACTGGCGGAAGCCGGGCTCGGCGACGACCTCCTGGTTGAGGGCGACTGGAGCGCCGGCAGCGGGTACCGGATCGGGCAGCAGTTGGCGGAGCAACAAGATGCCACCGCAGTGTTCGTGAGCAACGACCAGATGGCCCTGGGGCTGCTGCGGGCGTTCGGCGAGAAGGGCGTCCGCGTGCCCGAGGATGTGTCCGTGATCGGCTTCGACGACCAGCCCGAATCCGCCTACTTCATGCCCCCGCTGACCACCGTCCGCCAGGATTTCGAAGAACTCGGCAAACGCTGCATGGACCTGATGCGCGCCCAGATCGAGGACGGCGCCGCGGGCGGCACCCTGGTGGTTGGCCCCGAGCTGGTGGTGCGCGCCAGCACCGCCGCCCGGCCGCTCCCGTCCTAAGGCCCGGAGCCCACTCGAAATAAACGCGAAGGCAATAACTCCTTGACAGGCTCTTTGTTAGCGCTAACAATAGTGGAGTTCGCAATGCTGCGAAATCAACTTGGAGGATCTGATGGACGTCTCAGTGGACGGAACCGAAAACTTTGTCATTGGCGTGGACTTCGGCACGCTCTCCGGGCGGGCCGTGGTGGTCCGGGTCCGCGACGGCAAGGAACTGGGCAGCGGCGTCTTTGACTACCCGCATGGCGTGGTGACGGAATCGCTGCCGGCGGATGCCGCGGACGTAACGGACGACGGCGCCGCCCGGCTTCCCGGGGACTGGGCGCTGCAGGTGCCCAACGACTACCGCGACGTCCTCCGCCACGCAGTCCCCGCGGCGATCGCCGACGCCGGAATCGACCCCGCCGCCGTCGTCGGCATTGCCACCGACTTCACCGCCTGCACCATGGTGCCCGTCAAGGCGGACGGCACACCGCTGAACGAGCTGGCCGGGTTCGCCAACCGGCCGCACGCCTATGTGAAACTCTGGCGCCACCACGCCGCGCAGCCGCAGGCGGACCGGATCAACGCCCTGGCGGCTGAACGCGGCGAAAGCTGGCTCCCGCGCTATGGCGGGCTCATCTCCTCCGAATGGGAATTCGCCAAGGGACTGCAGCTCCTCGAGGAGGACCCGGAAGCCTACGCCGCCATGGACCACTGGGTGGAGGCCGCCGACTGGATCGTCTGGCAGCTCTGCGGCAACTACGTCCGCAACGCCTGCACCGCCGGCTACAAGGGCATCTACCAGGACGGCCGCTACCCCTCCGAGGACTTCCTCGCCGCCCTGAACCCGGAGTTCAAGGACTTCGTCAGCACCAAGCTGGAGCACACCATCGGCCGGCTGGGCGACGCCGCGGGCTACCTCACGGCCGAAGCCGCCGCATGGACCGGCCTGCCCGAGGGCATCGCCGTCGCCGTGGGCAACGTGGACGCCCACGTCACCGCCCCGGCAGCCCGGGCCGTGGAGCCCGGGCCAGCTCGTGGCCATCATGGGCACCTCCACCTGCCACGTCATGAACGGCACCGAACTGCACGAAGTCCCGGGCATGTGCGGCGTGGTGGACGGCGGCATCGTGGACGGACTGTGGGGCTACGAAGCCGGACAGTCCGGCGTCGGCGACATCTTCGGCTGGTTCACCAAGATACGGCGTCCCGCCCGAATACCACCAGGCCGCCGCGGCCCGGGCTTGGGCATCCACGAATACCTCACCGAACTCGCCGCCAGCCAGGCCATCGGCGGGCACGGCCTCATCGCCCTGGACTGGCACTCCGGCAACCGCTCGGTGCTGGTGGACCATGAACTCTCCGGCCTGGTGCTGGGCCAGACCCTCGCCACCCGGCCGGAAGACACCTACCGCGCCCTGCTGGAAGCCACGGCCTTCGGCACCCGGACCATCGTGGACGCCTTCCGCGATTCCGGCGTGCCGGTGAAGGAATTCATCGTGGCCGGCGGGCTGGTGAAGAACGGGCTCCTGATGCAGATCTACGCCGACGTCACGGGCCTGCAGCTCTCCACCATCGGCTCCAGCCAGGGCCCTGCCCTCGGCTCGGCCATCCACGCCGCCGTGGCCGCCGGCCGGTACCCGGACATCCGCGCGGCCGCCGCCGCCATGGGCTCCGAACCCGGTGCCGTCTTCACGCCCATCCCGGAGAACGTGGCCGCCTATGAGGAGCTGTTCCAGGAGTACCGGACGCTCCATGACCACTTCGGCCGGGGCGCCAACGATGTGATGCACCGGCTCAAGGCCATCCAGCGCCGGTGCCGTCCGCCCCCTCGTCACCGCAGGGGTGTCCGCATGAGCGCGCTGCTGGAATCCATCGCCCAACTCCGGGCCGAGGTGTGCGCCCTGCACGCCGAACTGACCCGCTACGAGCTGGTGGTCTGGACCGCAGGCAACGTTTCCGCCCGGGTGCCCGGCCACGACCTGATGGTCATCAAGCCGTCCGGGGTTTCCTACGCCGACCTGACGCCCGGGCACATGGTGGTCACCGACCTCTACGGCACCCCGGTCAGCGGTGCCAACATCGGCAGCGGCGGCACTGTGGACTGGGGCAACCCGCCGCTGTCGCCGTCGTCGGACACCGCGGCGCACGCCTACGTCTACCGCAACATGCCCGACGTCGGCGGCGTGGTCCACACGCACTCCACCTACGCCACCGCCTGGGCCGCCCGCGGCGAGGCGATCCCGTGTGTCCTCACCATGATGGGCGACGAGTTCGGCGGCCCCATTCCGGTGGGCCCGTTCGCGCTGATCGGGGACGATTCGATTGGCCAGGGCATCGTGGCGGCGCTGAAAAACTCCAATTCGCCCGCGGTGCTGATGCAGAACCACGGGCCGTTCACCATCGGCAAGGACGCCCGCTCGGCCGTCAAAGCCGCGGTCATGTGCGAGGAAGTGGCCCGGACGGTCCATATTTCCCGCCAGCTCGGCGAGCCCATGCCGATCGACCCGGCCCAGATCGACTCCCTTTACGACCGCTACCAGAACGTCTACGGCCGCTAGGCCCAAGCCAGGCCGCCAGGCCCACAACCAGGCCGCCAGGCCACCCACCGCCGTCGCCCTTTTACTTCAGCAGGAGAAAACATGCCCAACGCCAACAACACGTCGCTCGAGCAGTACGAGGTCTGGTTCCTCACCGGCAGCCAGCACCTCTACGGCGAGGATGTCCTGAAGCAGGTGGCCGCGCAGTCCCAGGAGATTGCCGCCGCGCTCAACGACGCCTCCGCTGTTCCGGTCAAGATCGTCTGGAAGCCGGTCCTCACCGATTCGGACGCCATCCGCCGCACCGCCCTCGAAGCGAATTCGGATGATTCCGTCATCGGCGTGACCGCCTGGATGCACACCTTCTCCCCGGCCAAGATGTGGATCCAGGGCCTGGACCTGCTCCGCAAGCCGCTCCTGCACCTGCACACCCAGGCAAACGTGGAGCTGCCCTGGGCGGACATCGACTTCGACTTCATGAACCTGAACCAGGCCGCGCACGGCGACCGCGAGTTCGGCTACATCCAGTCGCGCCTCGGCATTCCGCGCAAGACCGTGGTGGGGCACGTGTCCAACCCCGAGGTGGCCCGCCAGGTGGGATCCTGGCAGCGCGCCTCGGCCGGCTGGGCCGCCGTCCGGACCCTGAAGCTCACCCGCTTCGGCGACAACATGCGCAACGTCGCCGTCACCGAAGGTGACAAGACCGAAGCCGAGCTGCGCTTCGGCGTCTCGGTCAACACCTGGTCCGTCAACGAACTCGCCGAGGCGGTGCACGGCGCCGCAGAGGCCGACGTCGACGCCCTGGTTGCGGAGTACGAGCGCCTCTACGAGGTGGTCCCCGAGCTCCGCGCCGGCGGTGCCCGCCACGAGTCGCTGCGCTACAGCGCCAGGATCGAACTGGGCCTGCGCAGCTTCCTGGAGGCCAACGGCTCCGCCGCCTTCACCACCTCCTTCGAGGACCTGGGCGCGCTGCGCCAGCTGCCGGGCATGGCCGTCCAGCGGCTCATGGCCGACGGCTACGGCTTCGGCGCCGAGGGCGACTGGAAAACCGCCATCCTGGTCCGCGCCGCGAA
This sequence comes from uncultured Actinomycetota bacterium, assembly GCA_963741285.1. GTDB lineage: Bacteria > Actinomycetota > Actinomycetes > Actinomycetales > Micrococcaceae > Arthrobacter. The sequence continues at coordinate 576,073 of CAVUHH010000016.1, read as the reverse complement.
GGTCATGGGCGCAGGGCTGCCCGGCGGCGCCTCGCTGATGGAGGACTACACCTACCACCTGGTCCCCGGGCAGGAGAAGATCCTGGGCGCCCACATGCTCGAGGTCTGCCCCTCCCTGACGGCCACCAAACCCCGCGTCGAAATCCACCCGCTCGGCATCGGCGGCAAGGAAGACCCCGTGCGGATGGTCTTCGACACCGACGCCGGCCCCGGCGTTGTGGTGGCCCTGTCCGACATGCGGGACCGGTTCCGCCTGGTGGCGAACGCCGTGGACGTGGTTGACCTGGACCAGCCGCTGCCCAATCTCCCGGTGGCCCGCGCCCTGTGGTCCCCGAAACCCGACTTCGCGACCTCGGCTGCGGCCTGGCTTACCGCCGGCGCGGCGCACCACACCGTCCTGAGCACCGCCGTCGGGATGGACGTGTTTGAGGACTTCGCCGAGATCGCCCAGACGGAGCTGCTGACCATCGACGAGGACACCACCATCCGGGGCTTCAAGAAGGAACTCGCCTGGAACGCCGCCTACTACAAGCTGGCCGGCGGGCTGTGACCGGAGCCGAATACGGGCTCCGGCACGGGGACTACACCGCGCTGATCACCGCGCGGGGAGCGGCCGTGCGGGTGTTGCAGCACCGGGGACGGGACCTCGTGGTCCCGTTCCCGGCCGGCGGGCCCAACCCGCAGTTCCGCGGCGTGCTCGTCGCGCCCTGGCCCAACCGGATCCCCGACGGGAAGTACACCTTCGACGGCGTGGACTACCAGGTGCCGGTGAACGAACCGGACCGGCAGTGCGCCCTGCACGGCTTCACCCCCGGGCGCGACTGGACGCTGGAGACCCGGACAGAGTCCGAGCTCACGCTGTCCTGCAGCATCGGGCCGACGCCGGGCTACCCCTTCGCGTTGACCATCACCGCCCAGTACCGGCTGGACGGCGGCGGCCTGCATACGGCCGTGACCGCAGCCAACGTGGGGGAGCGGGCGTCGCCCTACGGCGTGTGCCCGCACCCGTACCTGCTGGCAGGTCCGGCGCCGCTGGACGAATGGAGCCTGGAGGTCCCCGCAGGCACATTCCTTGAGGTGACGGCCGGCAGGCTGCTGCCGCTCGCAACCCGCCCGGTTGCGGGGCACGAATATGACTTCCGCGCCGCCCGCGTCATCGGCACCACGGCGATCGACCACGCCTTCACCGATATTGCGTTCGACGGCGAAGGGCAGGCGTGCGTGCTGGTCCGGGACCCGGGCGGAACCGGCGTCGGGATGGCCTGGGACCGCAGCGGCGGCTGGGTGCAGCTCTACACCGGGGACACGGAACCGCCGCTGCCCACCCGGCTGGGGCTCGCCGTCGAACCCATGAGCTGCCCGCCGGACGCGTTCAACTCCGGCACCGACCTGGTGCGGCTTGAACCCGGGGCCTCGCACCACGCTGCCTGGCGTATTTTTGCCGCCTGACGCGTCCCTGGGTTAGGCAGATTCGGCGTTGGCCGGTCTAAGATAAACGCCGAATGTGCGTTGACTCACATGCTTTGAGAAGCTATGTTGTACCCAGTTGTTAGCGATAACAATTCGCCGGTGATCCTTTGCCGGCTGACCTCCGTTCCATCCAGACCTACGCATTCCTCCCGCTGTTACCCGCCCCGCAGGGGGCACAACGACGTGCAGGGCTGCGATCAGCAACTTCGCGGACCACAGGGCCGCGGAAGGAGAAAATTGTGAAGATCAGGAAACTCCTGGGCACCGTTGCGGTTGTCCTCGCTGTGACCGTCGGGGCCACCGGCTGCGGCAGCCGCGGTGGCGCGGCCGCCGAGCCCGCCGCCTCCGGCGATGCTGCCGGCTCCCTGGTAGGGATCTCGATGCCGACGCAGACGTCGGAGCGGTGGATCGCGGACGGCAAGAACGTCTCCGACTCCGTGACGAAGCTCGGCTACAAGGCCGACCTGCAGTACGCCAACGATGACATCCCCACGCAGGTGGCGCAGATCGAGAACATGCTCACCAAGGGCGCCAAGGCCCTGATCGTGGCGGCCATTGACGGCACCACCCTGACCGACGTCCTCGCCAAGGCGAAGGAGCAGAACGTCAAGGTCATCGCCTACGACCGGCTTATCAACGGCACGCCGAACGTCGATTTCTACACCACCTTCGACAACTACACCGTGGGTGTGCAGCAGGCCACGTCGCTGCTGACCGGCCTGGGCCTGGTCGATGCCGCCGGCAAGAAGGTGGACGGCAAGGGACCCTTCAACGTGGAGCTCTTCGCCGGCAGCCCGGATGACAACAACGCCAACTTCTTCTGGACCGGCGCCATGGACACCCTCCAGCCGTACCTGGACGCCGGCACCCTGAAGGTCCCCAGCGGACAGACCAAGTTTGAGCAGGCAGCCATCCTGCGCTGGCAGGCCCCCGTGGCCCAGAAGCGCATGGAAGACATCCTCACCGCCGCCTACAGCTCCGGCACCAAGCTCCACGGCGTCCTCTCCCCGTACGACGGCCTCTCCATCGGCATCATCTCCGCCCTGACCAGCACCGGCGGCTATGCCAAGGGAAGCCTGCCCATCGTCACCGGCCAGGACGCTGAAAAGGGCTCGGTCAAGTCCATCACCGCCGGCGAGCAGTACTCCACCATCTTCAAGGACACCCGCCAGCTGGGCGCCCAGGCCGTCAAGATGGTGGACGCCCTCCTGAAGGGCCAGGAGCCCGAGGTCAATGACACCAAGACCTACAACAACAAGGTCAAGGTGGTCCCGGCCTTCCTGCTCAAATCCGTGATCATCACGGAAGAGAACTACAAAAAGGAGCTCATCGACTCCGGCTACTACACCGAGGCCGACGTCAAGTAGCCACGTCGAAGGGAGGCGGCCCGCCGTCGGGTCCTGGCCGCCTCCCCTCCCGCAGACCCCTGCAGCCGCAGGCGGTCCCAGGTACTACCAGTCAGTGAGAATTGGCGATGAACACACCCATTCTTCAAATGCGAGGAATCACCAAGACCTTCCCGGGCGTGAAGGCACTCCAGGACGTCACCCTGCAGGTGAACCGCGGCGAGGTCCATGCCATCTGCGGCGAGAACGGCGCCGGAAAATCCACCCTGATGAAGGTCCTCTCCGGCGTCTACCCGCACAGCTCCTTCGACGGCGACATCCTGTTCGAAAACGAGCCCTGCAACTTCTCCAGCATCAGCGACAGTGAGAAGCGCGGAATCGTGATCATCCACCAGGAACTGGCACTGAGCCCCTACCTGTCGATCGCCGAGAACATCTACCTCGGCAACGAACAGGCCACGCGCGGCTGGGTGGACTGGCGCAAAACCAACCTGGAGGCCGCCAAACTCCTGGCCCGGGTGGGCCTGAGCGAAAACCCGGTCACCCCCGTGCAGCAGATCAGCGTGGGAAAGCAGCAGCTCGTGGAGATCGCCAAGGCACTGTCGAAGGAGGTCAAGCTCCTGATCCTCGACGAACCGACGGCCGCCCTCAACGACGAGGACTCGGGCCACCTGCTGGACCTGATCCTGCACCTCAAAGGCCAGGGCGTCACGTCCATCATCATCAGCCACAAACTCAACGAGATCCGCAAGGTGGCGGACGCCGTCACCATCATCCGTGACGGCAAGACCATCGAAACCCTCCGCCTGGGCGACGGCGGGATCACGCAGGAACGCATCATCCGCGGGATGGTTGGCCGGGACCTTGAAAGCCTGTACCCGGACCGGACTCCCCGGATCGGCGAGGAAGTCCTGCGGATCGAGGACTGGTCCGTCCGGCACCCGCAGGACCACAGCCGGATGGTGGTCAGCAACGCCAGCCTCAACGTCCGCAGGGGCGAAGTGGTGGGCCTGGCCGGGCTGATGGGCGCCGGCAGGACGGAACTGGCCATGAGCGTGTTCGGCCGCAGCTACGGCACCGCAACGTCCGGCAAGGTCTTCAAGCACGGCGTCGAAATCAACACCGGCACCGTTTCCGCCGCCATCAAGCACGGGATCGCCTACGCCACCGAGGACCGCAAGCACTATGGCCTGAACCTCATCGAGGACATCAAGCGGAACGTGTCCATGGCCGCGCTCCCCAAGCTGGTCAAGCGCGGCTGGGTGGATAAAAACCAGGAAACCGTGGTGGCCAACGAGTACCGGAAGAGCATGAACATCAAGGCGCCGTCGGTCGCCGCCATCACGGGCAAACTGTCCGGCGGCAACCAGCAGAAGGTGGTGCTGAGCAAGTGGATGTTCTCCGACCCGGACGTGCTGATCCTCGATGAACCCACGCGCGGGATCGACGTCGGCGCGAAGTTTGAGATCTACACGATCATCGCGAAGCTGGCCGCCGAAGGAAAGGCAGTGGTGGTGATTTCCTCCGAACTGCCCGAGCTGCTGGGCATCTGCGACAGGATCTACACCCTGTCCGCCGGGCACATCACCGGCGAAGTGCCCATCGCCGAAGCATCGCAGGAAACCCTTATGCATTTCATGACCAAAGAGAAGGAATAGCGAACATGTCCGCCCTCCGAGAATCCCTGGGCTTCCTGACAAGCCGCCTCCGCCAGGTTGGCATCTTTGTCGCCCTGATCCTGATCGTGCTGCTGTTCCAGGTCCTGACCGACGGGATCCTGCTGCAGCCGCAGAACGTCACCAACCTGGTGGTCCAGAACAGCTACATCCTGATCCTGGCCATCGGCATGGTGATGGTGATCATCGCCGGCCACATCGACCTGTCCGTCGGATCGGTGGCCGGCTTCATCGGCGCCGTCGCGGGCGTCATGATCGTGCACTGGGGTTGGGCCTGGTGGCTCGCCATCCCCGCCTGCCTGCTGGTCGGCGCACTCGTGGGCGCCTGGCAGGGCTACTGGATCGCGTACGTCGGCATCCCCGCCTTCATCGTCACCCTCGCCGGGATGCTGATTTTCCGCGGCCTGACGCTGATCACCCTCAAGAACCAGCAGATCACGCCCTTCCCGGGGGAACTGCGCGCGCTGGGCGGCGGTTTCCTGCCCGACATTTCCGGCGGCACCTCGGTGCTGGAGTGGCTGACGGTCCTGCTGGGAGTCGGCGCCACGCTGGCGCTGGTGATCCAGGCGGTCAAGGAACGCCGGATCCGCAAGAAGTTCGAACTCGAAAACGAGCCGATGGCCTGGTTCGCCACCAAGACCACGTTCATCGCCCTGCTGATGCTGACCATCACCTTCCTCCTGGCCAGCTACCGCGGCACGCCGATTGTCCTGATTGTGCTTGCGGTCCTGGTGATCGGCTACACGGCCCTGATGAACAACAGCGTCTTCGGCCGGCACACCTACGCCATCGGCGGGAACCTGCACGCGGCAGAGCTGTCCGGCATCAAAACAAAGGCGGTCACCTTCCGGCTCTTTGTGAACATGGGCGTCCTGGCCGCACTGGCCGGCCTCGTGTTCACCGCCCGGCTCAACTCCGCCCAGCCGGCCGGCGGCACCGGGTTCGAACTGGACGCCATCGCTGCGGCCTTCATCGGCGGCGCGGCGGTCCAGGGCGGCATCGGCACCGTGGCCGGGGCCCTGATCGGCGGCCTGATCATGGGCGTACTGAACAACGGCATGTCCATCCTGGGCCTCGGCACCGACTACCAGCAGCTCATCAAGGGCCTGGTGCTGCTCCTCGCCGTTGGCTTCGACATCTTCAACAAGAACCGCAGCGGCAAGGGCGGCGGCGCGGTCATCGGAAAGCGCCTTAAGGTCAAGCCGAGCCCCGGTGCCGCAGCGGACGCAGGCCAGCCCACGGGCGAAGTTCCCGTTCCGGTGCCCGCCGCCAAGTAGCGCGCAGCGGAGCCCGCTGCAAATTAGGACGCCTGGGAAGCGGCCGACGGCTTATTCAGCGTCGGCCGCTTCTCCGTGCACGTCGGCCAGCTTGTCCTCCGAGCGGTCCAGGTAGGCCGACAGGAGGTCCGCCGCGCGGTCCAGTTCGCCGGCTTCCAGGGCCTCGCAGATCGCCTCATTGTCCGGCAGGTAGTGCTGGTAGAAATACGCATCCGCGGTGGCCTTGTGGAAGAACAGGCGCATCTCCGCCAGCACCTGGGCCATGATGGTGTCCAGCCGCGGGCTCCTGGCCATGGCAACGATGGCGCCGTGGAAATGCTGGTTTGCGGTGCCCCCCGCTTCATCGTCACCGGCTGCCGCGGCGCGCTTGCCTTCCTCGACGGCGGCCCGGACGGCGGCGATGTCCTCCGGGCTGCCGCCGGCGCGCAGGGCGCTGACCTCGATGGCGCGGCGGACCGTATAGACATCATGGATGTCCTCTGCCCCCAGGTTCGCCACGAAGACGCCCCGGTTCGGATGGCGGACCACCAGCCGTTCGCTGGCGAGTTCGGCGAAGGCCTCACGCACCGTGTTGCGGGAGACGCCCAGGTCCTCGGCGATGGTGGATTCGGTCAGGCGCGCGCCCGGAAGCAGGCCCCCCTCAGCCAACTGCAGGCGAAGTTCAGCCGCCACGCGCTCCGCCACCGACGGAACGGCCACCCGAAGGCGGCCTGCTGCGCTGCGGTTGCCCCGGTCCGGCACGTTATTCGTCACCGAGCGGGGGGAGCGGACTGTCGGGTCTGTAGTGGCCATACCCGAGAATTTACACGATCGTCACATCGTTGAATCGCCGTATTGTTGAACAATCCGTAAATTTAGTGCATCCTAGTAGGACCACTCAATGAGACGGGGATCACAAATGACAACCATCGACCTGAACAGCGACGTCGGCGAGTCCTTCGGACGCTGGACCCTGGGCGATGACGCGGCGATGTTCGGCTCGGTCTCCAGCGCCAACGTGGCCTGCGGATTCCACGCCGGCGATCCCAGCGTGATTCGCAGGACCTGCCGCGAGGCGGCTGCCGCCGGCGTGGTCATCGGTGCCCACGTCGGCTACCGCGACCTCGCCGGCTTCGGCCGCCGCTTCCTGGACATCAGCCCCAGCGAACTGGCCGATGATGTGGTGTACCAGATCGGTGCCCTGCAGGCCCTCGCCGCGGCTGAGGGAACCCGGGTCCGCTACGTGAAGCCGCACGGCGGCCTCTACAACGCGATCGTGGCGCACACCGCCCAGGCGCAGGCCGTCGTCGACGCCGTGAAATCCGTGGACCCCGGCCTGCCGATCATGGGCCTGCCGGGCTCGGAAGTCCTGCGGCTCGCGGAGCAGGCCGGCCTGCGCGGCGTGTCCGAAGCCTTCGCGGACCGGGCCTACAACCCGGACGGCACCCTGGTGTCGCGCTCCCTCCCGGGAGCAGTCCTTGAGGATCCGGAACAAGTGGCGGAACATGTCCTACGGATGGCCACCGAATCCGCCGTCCGCACCATTGATGGTTCCGTACTGAAGATCCGCGCAGAGAGCATCTGCGTGCATGGTGACTCACCGGGGGCCGTAGCCATGGCCACTGCAGTGAAGTCCGCTCTCGGCGACGCCGGTGTCAGCATCGGCTCGTTCGTCTAGCCAGTTTGCCCAGCCCATTCCACGGCCGCATCCAGGCCCCCGCACCATCCCTCACCCTTCGGAGGAAACCATGACCAGCACCAACAAGGCAGCCAAGACGGCGGCAAGGAAGCCGCCCGCCGGCGCCCTCAAGGCGTACGTTGCCAGCCTCACCGGCACCTCGCTTGAGTACTACGACTTCGCCATCTACTCGGTGGCCTCGGCCCTCGTCTTCCCCAAGATCTTCTTCCCGTCCAACGATGAGTTCGTGGGGCTCCTGCTGTCCTTCTCCGCCTTCGCGGTGGGCTACCTCGCCCGCCCCATCGGCGGCATCGTGTTCGGCCGCCTCGGCGACAAGGTGGGCCGCAAGTACGTCCTCGTCTTCACCCTGGTGCTGATCGGCGTCGCCACCGTCCTCATCGGTGCGCTGCCTGACTACTCCGCAATCGGCATCTGGGCCCCCATCATCCTGGTGCTCCTGCGCCTTGCCCAGGGCATCGGCGTCGGCGGCGAATGGGGCGGCGCTGTGCTCCTGTCCAGCGAATTCGGCGACCCCAACAAGCGCGGTTTCTGGTCCTCCGCCGCCCAGATCGGCCCGCCCGCCGGCAACCTGATGGCCAACGGCGTCCTGGCCATCCTCGCGGCCTCCCTGAGCACCGAAGCGTTCCTCTCCTGGGGCTGGCGCGTAGCCTTCCTGGCCTCCGCCCTGCTGGTGGTCTTCGGCCTGATCATCCGCCTCAAGCTCGAGGAAACCCCGGTCTTCAAGGCCATTGCCGCCCACGGCGACCAGCCGAAGGCGCCCATCAAGGAAGTCTTCACCACCCAGCCCCGTGCCCTGATCTCCGCCGCCCTGTCCCGCGTCTGCCCGGACGTCCTCTACGCACTGTTCACCGTTTTTGTGGCCGTTTACGCCACCAAGGAACTGGGCATGACCACCGGCAACGTGCTGGCAGCCATCCTGATCGGCTCCGCGTTCCAGCTCTTCCTCATCCCGCTCGCCGGCGCACTCACGGACCGGTTCAACCGCCGCTGGGTCTACGGCATTGCCGCTGCTGCCACCGCCGTCTACATTCCCCTGTTCTTCCTGATGATCGCAGGCAAGTCCGTGGTAATGCTGATCATCGGTGTGGTGATCGGACTGGCCCTGCACGCCTTTATGTATGGCCCGCAGGCAGCCTTCATCACTGAGCAGTTCCCGGCCCGCCTCCGCTACGCCGGCAGCTCCCTGGCCTACACGCTGGCCGGCGTCATCGGCGGCGCCGTGGCCCCGCTGATCTTCACCGCCCTCTACGGCGCGGCGTCCGGCGGCTGGTACCTGATCGCCGGGTACATCGCACTCACCGCCGTCATCACCATCGTGGGCATGCGCCTCGGCCGCGACCCTCAGCCCGAAGAGGACCTCCGCCTGCTCCACAACGACAACGCCCAGGGCAGCCACGCCTGAGCGGCGCGGCCTGATCCCCATGGAAACAGTCAGCAACCCCGCCACGGCAGCCCGGGTGCCCGCCGTCCGCGTGCTGTCCGTCAAGCCGGTGGGCACCACGGCGGTGCTCGCCGAACTCTCCGGGCTCCACGACGTGCTCGCCCTGCAGGCCCTCCTGCTGGAGCAGCCGCTGCCCGGCCAGGTGGACGTCCTCGCCGCCGCCGAAACCGTGATGGTCAAGGCGGAATCGCCCGCTGCCGCCCGCAGGATGGCCGCCCTGCTGCTGGAGATGGACCTGACCGTCCGGTCCCACGCGGAGGGGAAGCTGGTCACCATCGATGCCGTGTACGACGGCGAGGACCTCGCCGAAGTGGGGCGGCTCACCGGCCTGGGGGCCGAGGGAGTGGTGGCCGCACACACCGGGCAGGTCTGGACCGTGGCCTTCGGCGGCTTCGCCCCCGGCTTTGGCTACATGGTGGGGGAGAACCAGGCACTGGAAGTCCCGCGCCGGAGTTCGCCCCGGACCGCCGTCCCCGCAGGTTCCGTGGCGCTGGCCGGCAACTATTCGGCCGTGTACCCGCGGAAATCGCCGGGCGGCTGGCAGCTGATCGGCCGCACCGCCGCCCACATGTGGGACCTCAGCCGGGAGCAGCCTGCCTTGGCCGCGCCCGGCGACCGGGTTCAGTTCCGGGCCGTGCGGGAGCTCGTGGAGATTGCAGAACCGCATGCCGGCACTGCTGGCTCCAAACAGTCCGAAGCAGTGGCTGCTCATGATTCTGACGTTCAGTCCGGCCTCCGGATCCTGTCGCCCGGACTCCAGAGCCTGATCCAGGACCTTGGCCGGCCCGGCCACGCGGGGCTCGGCGTCTCCGCCGCAGGAGCGCTGGACCGTGCCTCACTGCGCCGCGCGAACCGGATCGTGGGCAACCAGCCTTCGGCCGCCGTCGTCGAAACCGTTGCCGGCGGGCTGCGCGTGCAGGCCGTGGGGGACCAGGTGCTGGCAGTGGCCGGGGCGCCGTCGGCACTGACTGTTGTGACGCCGTCGGACGTTTCCGGCTCAGGGGACGCCGAGGCAGGCGGCCCGGAAGAAGACCAGTCCGAGCAGGTGCGCGAGGTGCCCATGGCCACCGCGTTCGCCCTGCTCGACGGCGAGATCCTGACCATCGGCGCGCCCGAGCGCGGCTTCCGCAGCTACCTGGCCATCCGCGGCGGGGCAGCAGCCGACGCGGTGCTGGGCAGCCGGTCCACGGACACCATGTCCGGGATCGGGCCGGCGCCGCTGGCCGCCGGGCAACTGCTCGGCGCCGGCGCCGCCACGTCCTCCAACGTGGTGGGCAACCCGGAACTGCAGCCCGACTTCCCGGACACCGGCGTGACGGTCCTGGACATTGTGCCCGGACCCCGCGATGACTGGTTCGACGCCGCCGCGCTCGAATCGCTCTGCGGCCAGGACTGGGCCGTGACGCCCCGCTCCAACCGGGTGGGCATGCGCCTGGACGGCGAACCGCTCACACGGAGCCGGGACGGCGAACTGGCCAGTGAAGGAACCATGGCCGGCGCGCTCCAGATTCCGCCGGAGGGCCAGCCCGTGCTGTTCCTGGCCGACCACCCCATCACCGGCGGCTACCCCGTGATCGGTGTGGTGGTGGACCACCAGCTGGATCTCGCCGCGCAAATACCCATCGGCGGTTCCATCCGCTTTCGTTGGGCCCCCGGATACGGGCTGCCCGCGAATGCTTCCGCCGACGTTTCCCGAGACATTTCCCCAGACAAAGTGAGTAACTGATGCGCAAGGTCCTGATCGCCAACCGCGGAGAAATCGCCGTCCGCATCGCCCGCGCCTGCGAGGACGCCGGGCTCGAATCCGTGGCGGTATACGCGGACGTGGACGCCGACGCCATGCACGTTGGCGCCGCCACCGAGGCGTACAGCCTGGGCGGCAACGCGCCGTCGGAGACCTACCTCGATATCCCCAACCTCCTGCGTGTGGCCGCGGAATCCGGCGCGGATGCTGTACACCCGGGCTACGGCTTCCTGTCCGAGAACGCCGGCTTCGCCGAGGCTGTGCTCGGCGCCGGCCTGACCTGGATCGGCCCCAGCCCGGAGGCCATCCGGCAGCTCGGCAACAAGATCACGGCACGCGAGATTGCCGTCCGCGCCGGTGCACCCCTGGTGGCCGGCAGCGACGGTCCCGTGGCCTCGGCCGCCGAGGCCCGCGAATTCGCGGAACAGCACGGCCTGCCGATTGCCATCAAGGCGGCCTTCGGCGGCGGCGGACGCGGGCTGAAAGTGGTCCGCGAGATGGACCAGATCGAGGAGTCCTTCGATTCTGCGGTCCGCGAAGCCGTGGTGGCCTTCGGCCGCGGCGAATGCTTTGTGGAGCGGTACCTGGACCGGCCCCGGCACGTGGAGGCGCAGGTCCTGGCGGACCAGCACGGCAACGTGGTGGTGGTGGGAACGCGCGACTGCTCGCTGCAGCGCCGGCACCAGAAGCTGGTGGAGGAGGCGCCCGCGCCGTTCCTGACGGACCAGCAGACCCGGCAGATTTACGACGCCGCCAAGGCAGTGTGCCGCGAGGCCTCCTATTCAGGGGCCGGGACGGTGGAGTTCCTGGTGGCTGCCGACGGCACCGTCGCGTTCCTCGAGGTGAACACCCGCCTGCAGGTTGAGCACCCCATCACCGAGGAGACCACCGGCGTGGACCTGGTCCAGGAGCAGTTCCGGATCGCCGCGGGGGAGCCGCTGCGGCTGACGTCTGATCCCGAACCCCGCGGACACTCGTTCGAATTCCGGCTCAACGCCGAGGACGTGGGCCGCGGCTTCCTGCCGTCGCCCGGAACCGTCGCCACCTTCAGCGGCCCCACGGGTCCCGGCATCCGGCTGGACTCCGGGGTCCGTTCCGGGTCCGTTGTGGCGCCGCAGTTCGATTCCCTGCTGGCCAAGCTCATTGTCACCGGCGCGGACCGGCAGCAGGCGCTCCGCCGGGCCCGCCGTGCCCTCGCCGAAATGGAGATCAGCGGCGTGGCCACCGTCCTGCCGTTCCACCGCGCCGTGGTTGAGGCGCCGGACTTCACGTCCGAAACCGCTTTGGGGATCCACACGCGCTGGATCGAGACGGACTTCGCTGATTCCATCGCGGCGGATCCGGAGTTCGGCACCTCCGTTCCGGACGGTGCGCGGCGCACCATCACCGTTGACGTCGATGGCCGGCGGCTCGCCGTTGGCCTTCCCGCCGATTTGCTGGACGGCTGGGCGAGTTCGGGCGGCGCTGTTCCCGCGGGTGTTTCCGTGGCCGGGGATTCCTCAAACGGGGAGTACGACGGCGGCGCTGCGGCAGGTGCCGCCGATCCGGGTGAGTTGCGCGCGGACATGGCCGGGACCGTGGTGAAGTGGCTCGTCGAGCCGGGCGCCGAAGTGGCGGCGGGGGATCCCGTCGTCGTTCTTGAAGCGATGAAGATGGAAACCCAGGTTGCCGCGCACCGCGGCGGGACTGTGACTGACATGCGGGCGAAGGCCGGCGGTGTGGTGAACGTTGGCGCCGTGCTGGCGCTGATTCAGTAGCGCGGACGCGGCTCCGCCAACCTCAAACGTCCGGCCGGATAATGCCATCCGGCCGGACGTTCGCAGTTTCGTGGAAAGCCTCAGTCGGTGTGGTTGGACAACGCCACGAGGACGCCGGCCACTGCAAAGAATTTGTTACTGCCGAGGTCACGCACGGTCTTGATGCCCAGCCCGGCGAGGAGTTCGGCATGCTTGTCCGTCAGGCCGGCCAGGGCGGACGGCGGGGCGTCGAGGATTTCCGCCAGGGTCTTGCCCTCGTAGTCCTTGTCGAGTTTCTTGCTGAGCTCAATTGAAACGGCCATGATCATCCTTTGCTCGAACGAACCAACAGTCACAACCCGAGGGCGGCTTTGCCCCCGATCGCGCTGACGCCAGGGAGGTCCTGGCGCCATAACGGCTACGCTAGCGCAGGTGTCACCGCAGGTGGAGCCTCCTGGTGAAATTCTTTAGCCGATGCTGCCCCCGGGTAAGTGCCGGCCGCTTGATGCCATTCGTCGGGCATGACGTGCCAGGAAACAGGCAGCCCCCGGACCACGGTCCGGAGGCTGCCTGTACTAACTGATGAAGCGTCGCTGACTGCTAGAGCGTCGACGTGTCGATCACAAAGCGGTAGCGGACGTCCGAAGCCAGGACGCGCTCGTAGGCGTCGTTGATCTTGCTTGCCGGGATGACCTCGATCTCGGCGCCGAGGTTGTGCTCTGCGCAGAAGTCGAGCATTTCCTGCGTCTCGCGGATGCCGCCGATCGCCGATCCGGCGAAGGACCGGCGGCCCATGATCAGCGCGAACGCGTTCACGGGAAGCGGTTCGGCGGGGGCTCCGACGTTCACCAGGGCGCCGTCGAGGGACAGCAGCTGCAGGTAGGCGCTGATGTCGATTGATGCGCTGACCGTGTTGATGATCAGGTCAAAGCTGCCGGCGAGGTCCGTGAAGGTGGTCTCGTCGCTGGTGGCGTAGTAGTAGTCCGCGCCCAGCTTCAGGCCGTCCTCCTGCTTTTTCAGCGACTGGGAGAGCACGGTGACCTCGGCGCCCATGGCGTGGGCGAGCTTGACGGCCATGTGGCCGAGCCCGCCGAGGCCGACGACGGCAACTTTCTTTCCGGGGCCGGCGCCCCAGTGCCGCAAGGGGGAGTACGTGGTGATGCCAGCGCACAAAAGGGGTGCGGCGACGTCGAGCTCTATGCCTTCGGGGATGGTGACCACGAAGTCTTCGGTGACGACGACGTGGGTGGAGTAGCCGCCCTGGGTGATGGTGCCGTCGCGGTCCACGGCGCCGTACGTGCCGGTGTTGCCCTTGAGGCAGTACTGTTCCTCGCCTGCATGGCAGTTGGCGCATTCGCCGCAGGAGTTGACCATGCAGCCAACCCCGACGCGATCGCCAACGGAGTGCTTGGTGACGGCGGTGCCCACCTCGGTGACGATGCCCGCGATTTCGTGTCCCGGAGCCAGCGGGTACTGCTGGGGTCCCCAGTCGCCGCGGACGGTGTGGATGTCCGAGTGGCAGATGCCGGCGTACTTGATCTCGATCAGCACATCGTGGGGGCCGACGTCGCGGCGTTCGATGGTGGTGGGGATGAGGTCTCCGTCAGCGGACGGCGCGGCATAAGCGTTAACGGTAAGCAATATTTTCTCCTGTTTGAGAGGGGACAGGCAGCTTGCGGATGGAGCTGCGGAGTCAGGTTCTTGACCGGGTGGGATGGTTGGCACCACGCGGGCACTATTCCATCAAAGCGCATCGCAGGGATCTGAGGGAGACCCTGCCTTGAGGGGTACTGGCAGGGACCCCTTGACGAGCCTGGCGGTGAGTGCCCTGTGCGGGCCTTTATCGGGCCCGAGTGTGCGCCTGTGCGGTCCGCGCGATGTCTTCCGTGGCGGCCCAGGAGGAGAGCAGCTTGAGGGCCTCCTCTGACGGGCTGCCCGGTACGGCGGGTAGACCGTCAGGGTGTGGCCGGGGTCCTCGTCCAGTTCCAGGACCTGGTAGTCCAGTTCGAGCAGCCCCACCACAGGATGCTGGAACAGCTTGGTGCCGGAATAGTGGCGCCGGACGTTGTGCGCTGCCCACCGGGTGCGGAAGTCGTCGCTGCGCATGGAGAGTTCACCCACGAGCTCGGCGATGCCTTTGTCGTGCGGGCTGCGGCCCGCCTCGCGGCGGAGGATGGCCACGTTGGCGCTGGCCGCGCTGTTCCAGTCCGTATAGAAGTTCTGCGAACGGGGATCGAGGAAGATGAACCGTGAGTGGTTGGCCGGCCGTGCCGTTCCGCGGTACATGTCCGAGTACAGGGCGTAGCCCAGGGTGTTGGCGGCCACGATGTCCAGCCGGTTGTTACCGATGAACGCGGGTGCTCCCGTGATGGCGTCCAGCAGGTGCTGCAGCACGGGGCGCACGCCCTTCGACGCGGGGCCGGCGGGACGCCGCGTGCGGCCGGAGGCGATGGCCGCGCGCGCCAGGTCGTACAGGTGGTCATGCTCCGCACGGTCCAGTTCGAGAGCCCGGGCGATTGCATCAAGGACGCTGTCCGAGACGCCGGCAAGGTTTCCCCGTTCCAGGCGCGTGTAGTACTCGACGCTCACGCCCGCCAGGCGGGCCACTTCCTCCCGGCGCAATCCGGGTACACGGCGCCGCCCGCCGTACGGTTCGAGGCCTGCCTGTTCCGGGGTAATGCGCGCACGCCGGGAGGACAGGAACTGCCGTACCTCTGCTCGGTTATCCATACGGATCACGTTACGGGGAATCCGGAAAGGGGTGGGAGATCCTGCCAGAACCCGTCTCCGGGCACTGCCGCTGAAGTCCTTGACAGCAACAAAGTAACGCGGGTAACCTGAGTCACATGTTCGACGGGTAACGCGCGTTACTAAGGCGGTCGCCGTCGAGCACACCAGAACCGACCGGCTGGCACTGCGCCAGCATCAATGAAGATCACCGGAGCATTCAATGGCGAAGTCCACCACCCCGAACAAGGCCGCAGCCGTGCGGCAGCGGGGGGTCACCATGAATGATGTTGCCAAGCACGCCGGCGTCTCCCGGACGGCCGTCTCGTTTGTGCTGAGCAACCGAGAAAACACCAGCATTTCCGAGGAAACCCGCATCCGCATCAACGAAGCCGTGCAGGAACTGGGCTACCGCCCGAACGCCGGCGCACGCGCCCTGGCATCCCAGCGCAGTGATTGGTACGGAATCGTCACCGAGATCGTGACGGCACCGTTCGCCGTCGACATCATCAAAGGCGCCCAGGACGAGGCCTGGCTCGACCGCCGGTTCCTGCTCATCGCGCCGTCCGACCAGGCCGATGCCGCAGGGCCCAACCAGGGCATGGAAGATGCCGCCGTCGAAAAGTTGTTGGAACAACGAGTGGAAGGACTTCTCTACGCCGCCACCTACCACCGTGGCGTGCACGTACCGGACAGCGCCAACGAGGTACCCACCGTCCTCATCAATTGCTTTGACATGGACGGGAAGCTGCCTTCGATCGTCCCGGACGAGCGCGCCGGCGGCCGGGTGGCCGTCGAACGTTTGATCCAGGCCGGCCACAGCAGGATCGGAGTCATCAACCTGGACCCGGACATTCCCGCGGCAGTCGGGCGGTTGGAGGGTGCCCGCGAAGCACTCGCCGACGCCGGACTGGAACTGGACCCCGAGCTTGTGGTGGCGGGACATGCAACCGCAGACGGCGGATACGGGGCAGCGTGCCGAATCCTGGACCGCTACCCGGAAAAGGACAGGCCAACCGCGCTGTTCTGCCTCAACGACCGCATGGCGATGGGCGCATACGACGCCATCAAGGAACGGGGCCTGACCATCCCCGGAGACATCGCCGTGATCGGCTTCGACAACCAGGAACTGATTGCGGCCTACCTCAGGCCCAAGCTGACCACGGTTGCGTTGCCGTTCGAAAAAATGGGCGCCCTGGGCGTCCGGACGCTAGCCGCTTTGACAGCAGGACAGCCGATCAACGCCGACCAGCAATTGGTCGACTGTCCGCTGCTAGAACGCTCTTCGGTCTGACCGCGAAATCAATTTCGAAGAGCTACCCCCTACCCACACCTTCACCTTGCTGATGAAGAACAGGAAAGAGATAAAACCATCATGACACAACCCGGATTCTTGACGTCCGCCCGCATCGCCGCGGCCGGACTGGCAGTCGGCGCAATGCTGCTGACAGGCTGTGCGGCCACCGTCGACAAACCCGCCGGCACGGACGCCGCCGCGAATGCGAGTGCGTTCCTCACCATCCCGCGTGAGGACATGGGCACGTTCGTACAGAACTTCAACCCCTTCGCACCTACCGTGAACCCGATGGTCCAGCAGTCCATCTACGAATCCCTCCTGATCTTCAACCCGGCCAAGGGAGACACGGTGCCGTGGCTCGCCACCGAATGGAAGGCCGCCGAGGACGGCAAATCCATCACCTTCAGCCTGCGCGACGGCGTGAAATGGTCCGACGGGAAGCCGCTCGTGGCAGACGATGTGGCCTACACGTTCCAGCTCCAGAAGAAGATCAAGGGCGGTTACGACTACCTGGACACCGTCACGGCCGAGGGCACCAACAAGGTCACGTTCACCTTCAACAAGCCATGGTCGCCGGCTCTTTACGACGTCGGTCAGCTCACCATCCTGCCCAAGCACATTTGGTCCGCGCTCGCCGATCCCGAGAAGGCCGCCAACGCCAAGCCCGTGGGCACCGGTCCGTACACCGAGGTGGACAGCTTCCAGGCCCAGTCCTTCGTCCTCAAGAAGAACCCGAACTACTGGCAGCCCGAAAAGCAGAAGATCGCCGGCATCAAGATGCTTGCTTTTGCCGGCAACGACGGCGCCAACCTCGCCGCTGCGAACGGGGACGTCGACTGGGCCCCGCAGTACATCCCGAACATCGAAAAGACGTTCGTCTCCAAGGACAAGGAACACCGCCAGTACTGGTTCCCGGCCACCGGCGCCATGATCAACTGGCAGCTCAACACCACCAAGGCCCCGTTCAACGATGTTGATGTCCGCAAGGCCCTGAGCATGGCCGTTGACCGCGACCAAGTCACCAAGATCGGCATGAGCGGCTACGCCAAGCCGGCGGACTGCACAGGCCTCTCCGGCAACTACGAGAACTGGAAGAACACCGAGGTCAAGGACAACTGCACCTGGACCAAGCTGGACGTGGCCGCCGCCAACGCGCTGCTGGACAAGGCCGGCTACGCCAAGGGTGCGGACGGCAAGCGCACGCTCAAGGACGGCAAGCCCTTCGAGTTCAAGATTTCCGTAGGCGCTTCTTCGTCTGACTGGCTGTCCGTGGCCAACGTGATCGCCCAGAACCTCGCCGAAGTCGGTGTCACAGCCAAGGTGGACTCCCCGGACTGGGCCGCCGTCGTGGCGGGATACGAGACGGGCAACTTCGACTCCGGCATTGTGTGGAGCGCCAACGACCCCAGCCCGTACAAGTACTTCAACACCTCCATGGGCACCGCAACGGTCAAGCCGGTGGGCACCAAGACCTTCGACAACTACCACCGCTTCGGGGACGCCAAGGCTGATGCCTTGCTGGCCGAGTTCGCCGCGCAGGGCGACGAGTCCAAGCAGAAGGACATCGCCAACAAGCTCCAGGAAGAGTACAACGACGCCGCACCGCTGGTCCCGCTGTTCTCCGGCCCGGAATGGGGTGCCTTCAATGACACCCGCTTCACCGGCTGGCCCACCGAAGGCAACCCGTACGCAACGCTCTCGGTCCGTGCGCCCACCACAGTCCTGGTGCTGACCACGCTGGAACCGCGCAAGTAGTCCCCACCGCCTCCCTAGCCTCGCTTCGCTTCGGCCAGGGAACCCGGGCGGCGTGGGCCCACCACCGGTTCGGCCCAGCCAGCACACTGCACGCCCGGCGGCTGCCTTTCCAGGAGCCGCCGGGCGTGCCCCCAAACTTTCCGCAATTCCCGAATGGAGGGAAACCGTGCGCTTTATCCTGCGCCGCCTGGGTTTCTACCTGATCGCCTTCTGGGCATCCATCACCCTGAATTTCCTGCTCCCGCGCTTCATGCCCGGCGACCCCGTTTCCCGCATGTTCGCCCGCTCCCAGGACAGAATGCAGCCCGAACAGATCGAGGCCCTGCGCAAGCTGCTTGGTGTGGACGATCGACCCATTTGGGAGCAGTACGTCGACTACCTGCACAACATCTTCACCGGCCAGATGGGCGTCTCCATCTCCCGTTTCCCCACACCGGTCACCGAGGTCATCTCGTCCCAGATCGGCTGGACCCTCCTGCTCGGCGGGACCGCACTGGTGATTGCCGCCGTCGTGGGTAACCTGCTGGGCATCCTGGCCGCGTGGCGGCGGGGCGGCGCCATCGATTCGGTCCTGCCGCCGGTGCTGGTGTTCATCGGCTCATTCCCCTACTTCTGGCTCGCCATGGGGGCGCTGTACCTGTTCGGTGTGGTGCTGGGCTGGTTCCCGATCCGCCACGCGTTCACGGCCGGTTTGGAGCCCGGGTTCACCTGGGAGTACATCGGCGACGTCGGTGCGCACCTTGTGCTGCCGGCGCTGACCATCGTGCTGGTCTCCATCGGCGGCTGGATGCTGGGCATGCGCAATACGATGATCGCCACCAATTCCGAGGACTACATCACCATGGCCGAGGCCAAGGGCCTCCGTCCCGGCCGCATCATGCTCCGCTACGCGGCACGGAACGCCATGCTGCCATCGGTCACGAGCTTCGGCATGGGCCTGGGCTTCGTGGTGGGTGGTGCGCTGCTCACCGAGGTGGTGTTCGCCTACCCCGGCGTCGGCTACCAGCTGCTGGCCGCAGTCCAGGGCCTCGACTACCCGCTCATGCAAGGCCTGTTCCTCACCATCACCGCCGCCGTGCTGCTGGCGAATTTCCTCGTAGACATCCTTTATGTCCGCCTCGACCCCCGCGTGCGCAGCAACTGACCATGCGTACCCAGCAACTAAGGGACCGATCATGACAAGCGTTATTCTCCAGCAGCCCACCCAGGCCAAAGCTGCCCGCAAGCCCAACCGCAGCTTTGTCCACGGACTTCTCACCAACAAGAAGGCCATGACGGGCATGGCCCTGATGCTCGTGTTCATCGTGCTGGCGCTGCTGGCACCCGTGCTGTTCCCGGGCGACCCGTCCCGAATCACCGCGATGGCCTCGCTTGAACCGGGCGCCGAGCACTGGCTGGGCACCACCGCCAAGGGTCAGGACGTCCTCGCCCTGACCATCCACGGCGCCAGGAGTTCCCTCTTTGTGGGCCTGACCGTGGGCTTCGCGTCCACCTTCATCGGCATCCTTGTTGGCCTGGCATCGGCGTACTTCGGCAAGTTCATCGACGAGTCACTCTCCCTGGTGACCAACGTCTTCCTGCTCCTCCCCGGCCTGCCCCTGCTCGTCATCCTGGCCGCCTTCCTTCCGCCCGGGCTGGGCACCGTCATCCTGGTGCTCACCGTTACAGGATGGGCCGGCTCGGCCCGCGTGCTGCGGTCACAGGCATTGTCCATCCGTTCCAAGGACTTCGTGGCCGCGGCCGTGGTGTCCGGCGAACGGGCGGGCCGGATCATGTTCCGCGAGATCCTGCCGAACATGGCCTCGATCGTGATGGGCACGCTGCTTGCCTGTGTCATCTACGGCATCGGTGCCCAGGCCGGCCTTGAGTTCCTCGGACTGGGCGACGTCAGCACGGTCTCCTGGGGCAACAACCTCTTCTGGGCCGGGAACGAGGGTGCCCTGCTCACTGGAAGCTGGTGGGTATTCGCTCCCTCCGGCTTCTGCATCGCACTGGTTGCGTTCGCCCTGGCCCTCATCAACTACGCCGTCGACGAGGTCACCAACCCGCGGCTGCGGAAGATCCGCAAGCCCGCCACCACCGAAAGGAGCGCCGCAAAGTGACTGTCTCCCAAATCTCCTTCGGCTCCCACGAACCGGTTCTGGACGTCAGGAACCTCACTGTGAAGTACATCGGCGATACCCGCTCCACCACAGCCGTCAACAACGTTTCGTTCAGCATCGGCACCGGCGAGGTGTTCGGGCTGGCGGGCGAGTCCGGCTGCGGGAAGTCGACCATTGCGAACTCGATCATGCGGCTGCTCAAGGATCCCGCGAAGATCGCCGCCGGCAGCATCTCCTTTGGCGGCAGGGACGTCCTGGCCATGAGCCCGGAGGAACTGCGGCGATTCCGCTGGCAGGACGTTGCCATGGTGTTCCAGTCGGCCATGAACTCGCTGAATCCGGTGCTGACCATCGGCGAGCAAATCGCGGACATCTTCACAACGCACGCCGGCTACTCCCGCAGGGAATCCCTCCAACGCGCGGGCCAGTTGCTGGAACTCGTGAGGATCGACCCCGCGCGCCTGAAATCCTACCCGCACCAGCTTTCGGGCGGCATGCGCCAGCGTGCGGTCATCGCCATGGCTGTAGCGCTGAAGCCTTCCCTCCTGATTCTCGACGAACCCACCACGGCGCTGGACGTCGTCGTGCAGCAGGAAATCATGGCCCAGATCAAGGATCTCCAGCGCGAACTGGGCTTCTCCGTCCTGTTCATCACGCACGACATGTCCCTCATGGTGGAACTCTCGCACCGCATGGCCGTGATGTACGGCGGCCGGATCGTGGAGACCGCCAAGGCCCAGGACATCTACACCACCCCCCGCCACCCCTACACGCAGGCCCTCATGGGCGCGTTCCCGCCGCTCACCGGTCCGCGGGTTCCGCTGACGGGGCTGCCCGACGGCGTGAAGTTCCGGAACATCCCGGACCTCGCCGAAGTGGCACCCGGCCATCTTGTGGCCCCGTTTGGTGCCGACGCCGAAGCAGCCGTCCTGGAAGGAGCCGCACGATGAGCCACGCTGTACAGTCTTCATCCCGGACAGACGTTTCCACCCAGATCCCCGCCCTCGAGGTCCGCGGGCTGGGTAAGTCGTTCCCCATAGGCGGCCTGTTCTCCCGGCACGCGGTCCGGGCCCTGCACGGCGTTGACCTGACCATTGGCCGCGGCGAAATCGTCGCACTGGTGGGGGAATCCGGATCGGGCAAGAGCACCCTGGCCCGCTGCGTTGCCCGGCTCGAGAAGCCGAGCTCCGGTGCCATCCTGCTCGACGGCGTCGATGTCCTCACGCGCGACCGTTTCCAGGCCTCGCGGGCGTTCCGCTCCCAACTGCAGATGGTTTTCCAGGACCCCTTCGGTTCGCTGAACCCGGCACACAGGGTGGAGCACTTCCTGCGTCGTTCCCTGGCGATCCACGGGAAGGGCGGCGCCGGCGGCCGCCCATCCGAAGAGGAGACCCAACGCCTCCTCGAGGAGCTCATGACCACCGTGGGCCTGCAGGCCGACATGCTGAACTCCTACCCGCACGAGCTCTCCGGCGGACAGCGTCAACGGGTCGCGATCGCCCGGGCCCTTGCCGTAAAACCCCAGGTCATCCTCGCCGACGAACCCACGTCCATGCTGGACGTCTCGGTCCGGATCGGCGTGCTGAACCTGATGCGGAAGCTCCGCGATGAGCAGGGCATCTCCATGCTCTACATCACGCACGACCTCGCCTCAGCCCGTTACCTCGCGGACCGGACCGCGGTGATGTTCGCCGGCGAGATCGTTGAGGAAGGCGAGTCCCTGGACCTCCTGGCCAACCCGGCCCACCCGTATACGCAGCTGCTGGTCTCAGCCGTCCCGGACCCGGCAAGAGCCGGCTCCTACGATCCCGTCCGCCGTGCCGAACTGCGCCAGGCGGTCATGGCCTCGACCACCTGCGCCTTTGACGGCGATCCGGACCAGCCCTGCTCCGCCGAGGAACCCGTACGCCACCACGTGGGCGACCCCCACAACCGCCACTGGGTCCGCTGCCACCTCTACCGGCCGCTCGCCGGTGCAGGCGGCCATGCACTGGCCGCTGAACCCGCGCCGGCAACCGGACCGACAGACAAGAAGGCCTCCGCATGACCGAACTGACCCACCCGCTCGCCACCGTTCCCCGGGACGAGCTTGTTGCCCGCGCCGAGGCCGATCCGCTCCGCCCCCGCTTCCACTTCGTTTCACCGGCCGGCTGGCTCAACGATCCCAACGGCGTCAGCCAGTGGAACGGCACCTACCACCTCTTCTACCAATACAATCCGGAGGGCGCCTTCCACCACCACATCCAGTGGGGCCACGCCACCAGCACCGACCTCGTCACCTGGTCCGACCAGCCAGTCGCGCTGGAACCGTCCCAGGGCCCGGACGCCGAGGGCTGCTGGTCCGGGGTTTTAGTCAACGACGACGGCACGCCCACCCTGGTCTACTCGGGACGGGCCGGCGAGCGGGAGCTGGCCTGCGTCGCCGTGGGATCCGCTGACCTCTCGAGCTGGACCAAAGCGCCCGAGAATCCAGTCATTGCAGCCCCGCCGGCCGGCGTCGACATCACCGCCTACCGCGACCACTGCGTGTGGCGCGAGGGCACAAAATGGCGGCAACTGGTGGGCTCGGGCATCCGCGGCCGCGGCGGCACCGCGTTCCTTTACGAATCGGCCGATCTGCGGGCGTGGGACTACATCGGGCCGCTGTTCATTGGCGATGCCTCGCAGGAAGCTTCCGGTGACACCGGGTGGACCGGCACCATGTGGGAATGCGTGGACCTGTTCAGGGCCGACGGGAGCCCGTTGGGCACACCCTCTCCTGCCGATAACGCATCCGATGTGCTGGTCTTTTCCGCATGGAACGACGGCGAGACCCTGCACCCGCTGTACTGGACCGGCCGCTACTCGGGAGACTCCTTCGAACCTGCCGGGCTGCACCGGCTCGACTATGGCGGGCGGTTCTTCTACGCGCCGCAGTCGTTCCTGGACGAGTCCGGCCGGCGCATCATGTTCGGTTGGCTTCAGGAGGGCCGCAGCGACGCCGCGATGGTGGAGGCCGGCTGGTCGGGCGTTATGAGCGTGCCGCGGGTCGCCACCCAGGCGGATGACGGAACCCTCCGGTTCGCACCCGTGCCCGAAATCAAGAAGCTGCGCCGGGACAACGTGACCCTGCCGGGACAGGTGCTGACGGGCACCGGGACCCCCGTGGCTACCGGGGTGTCCGGCCGCCAACTGGACCTTGAACTGGACATCCAGCTCGCGCCGGGTGCTGTGCTGCGGCTGGGCCTGCTGGGATCGACTGCCGGTGACGCCTCCGGAAGGCCCACGGAGGAAACAGTGATCGAGCTGGGCCGGGCCGCCGAAGGCGGCCACCACGGCACGCTCCGCCTCGACCGCACCCGGAGCAGCCTGGATCCGGCTGTTGATGTGGAGGACAAGTCCGGACCGCTTCCGATGCCCGACGGGCGGGTCCACCTGCGCGTCCTCCTGGACCGGTCCGCCGTCGAAATTTTCGCCAACGGAATGCCACTCACTGCCCGCGTTTACCCCACCCTGGGCGGTGAACACGTGAGCCTCGCGGCCTCCGAAGGAACCGTGCGGCTGCTCTCCCTCGACGCCTGGACCATGGCCGAAATCTTTGAAGGTGCCAGGACCCTCTTCCCCTGACGCAGGCCACCCCCTGTACCTTTTCCGTCCCATTCCCCAGAACGAAGGCGAACTCATGGAAGATTCACCCGCGGTTTCCCGCCGTGCACTCTTTACCGGAGCCGGTGCAGTTGCGCTCGGCGGATCGCTCGCGTTGTCCGGACCGCTTGCCGGGCCCGCCGCGGCGGCCCCGGCGTCGCTTCCGGCACCGCGCCGGGCGGCTCCCTCTCGAAAGGAACAACCCGGATGCGCCCGGTCTATCACTTCAGCGTGCCCAACAATTGGAAAAACGATCCGCAGCGCCCCATCTACGTTGACGGGCAGTACCACTACTACTACCTCTACAACGCCGACTACATTGCCGGCGGCGGGGGCACATCGTGGCGCCGCGCGACCACAACCGACCACGTCGCCTTCCGCGACCGCGGCGTCGCGATCCCGAAGTTCAGCAACGGCAACGGCGACTGCTGGTCAGGATGCCTTGTGGTTGACGAGCGAAACACTGCGGGATACGGCGACGGCGCGGTGATCGCCCTCGTGACCCAGGCGCCTGCCGGCCGCCAGGCGCAGTACCTCTGGTACTCGACCGACCGCGGGCGCTCGTTCCAGCCCGGTGGAACGGCCCCGGTGCTGCCCAACCCCGGAGTGCCCGACTTCCGCGATCCCAAGGTGATCTGGGACGCCGACCGTGAGCGGTGGTTCATGGCCAACGCCGAGGGGCAAAAGCTCGGCTTCTATACCTCCCCGGACCTGCGGTCCTGGCAGCGCGTCGGCGAATTCGTCCGCACCGACCTGGGCTTGCTCGAGTGCCCCGACATCTTCCGCATGGCCGCTGACGACGGTACGTCGCACTGGATCCTCGGCACCAGCGCGAACGGCAAAGGCCGCGGCCTGCCAGCGACCTACGCGTACTGGACCGGAGACTTCGACGGCAGTACCTTCACCCCCGACCACCCCGAGCCGGAATGGCTCGACTATGGCTTCGACTTCTACGGGGCAGTGACTTACCCGCACCACGACGCGACGGGGGCGGAGGACGACACCCTCCGCCGGGCGATCGGCTGGGCGAACTTCTGGGACTATCCCCACAACACGCCCACCCTCGCGACCGACGGCTACAACGGCGACGACATGATCGTGCGCGACGTCCGCCTGAAGCGGGGAAACGGAGGCTACTACCTCGCCTCCGCCCCCACGGCCGCGCTGGTGAACCACGTGAAGCGCACGCATCGCCTGGGCGACGTGCAGGTAGCGGGCACACGGGACCTCAACGTCCGGGCACCCGCCTACGACCTGTCCTGCGAGCTGGTGTGGGACCCCGCCGCCGCGCCCGCCAACGTTGGTCTCGAGGTATGCCGCGCACCCGGCGGCGGAAGGCATGTGGCCGCAGGGGCATTCCTCCGCGGCCCCTTCGCCTACCTCAACCGGCGCCCCACGATCAACCCGACGGCCGGCGAAACCCAAACCCCGATCGACCCCTCGACAGGAAGACTCACGATCCGCATCCTCGTGGACCGCACGAGCGTCGAGATGTTCGTCGGAGACGGGCGTGTTGTGCACTCGCACCGGGTGTTCCCGCTTGAGGGCGACAATGGCATCCGCCTCTACGCGCATGAAGGAACCGCCACATTCCGGAACCTCACCGTTCACGAACTTAAGGTCACGCAATAGCCATGGACTACCTGAAAACAGCCCGGCCCGGCACGCACCAGACGCTTGACGTCATGGTCGTAGGCGAAGCGCTGATCGACGTGGTCACCACCGCCGCACACGGCCGGGTGGAACACCCCGGCGGCTCGCCAGCCAACGTCGCCTACGGACTTGGCCGCCTCGGCGTCACCACGGGCCTGCTCACGGCCATCGGCCCGGATGCCCGGGGAACAGCCATCGAGAACCATCTCCGCAGCGCAGGGGTCACACTCCTGCCCGGCTCAAAATCGCTCAGCCGGACGCCATCGGCAACAGCTACCCTTGCAGCGGACGGCTCCGCCACGTACCTCTTCGATGTCTCCTGGGAACTGGCCCCAACCGCCCCCGCAAACTTCCCGAAAATAGTGCACACCGGATCGATCGCGACTTTCCTGAGCCCGGGCGCCGGTGCCGTCAAAGCCCTGCTCGAACAGGCCCACAGACACTGCCTGATCACGTATGACCCCAACATCCGGCCAGCCCTGCTCGGCAGCCAGCTGCAAGCGAAAACCATCTTCGAAGAACTCGTGCCCTTGACCGACGTCGTCAAACTCAGCGATGAGGACGCCCAGTGGCTGTACCCCCGGAATAGCCTGGACGAAACCGCGGCGCACATCCTGGGACTGGGCGCCAGGCTAACAGTCATCACCAAGGGCGCCGAAGGCTCACAATTCGCCTCCCCGGACGCCAGGGTCACCATCCCTGCCGTGAAAACCACGGTCGCGGACACCATCGGCGCCGGCGACTCCTACATGTCCGCCCTGATCCTGGGCCTCCTCACCCGGGGTACCGAGGGCTTTGCCCCCGCCGTCCTGGAACAAGTGGGACACACCGCAGCAGCGGCTGCGGCCATCACCGTACAGCGCCGGGGAGCGAACCCGCCCACCCTCGAAGAACTGAACGCCGCCGTCGAATCCCAATACGCCGGCGCCTGAAGCAGCATCAAAAAACAGATACCCATGCCGGCGTACAGCAGTGGCCCCCGCCGGAAAACCGGCGGGGGCCACTGTGTGTGCCTGCTGTGCAGCTGATTCAGCGTGGTCCGGAACGGATCAGAAGATCTTCTTCATGATGTTCCAGCCCCAGCCGATCTTCTTTCTGGGCGCCAGGTTTCCGTCAGCCTTGCCCCCGTAGAGCCACAGGTTGCCGGCCTTGTCACGGGCAATCAGATCGTTCTTGCCGTCGCCACTGAAGTCACCGGGTCCCATCAGCAGCGACATGGTGTTCCAGCCCCAGCCGATCTTCTTTTTCGGTGCCAGGTTTCCGTCAGCCTTGCCTCCGTAGAGCCACAGGTTGCCGGCCGTGTCACGGGCAATCAGATCGTTCTTGCCGTCTCCGCTGAAGTCGCCGGGGGCCACGATGCTGGTCATGCTGTTCCAGCCCCAGCCGATCTTCTTTCTGGGCGCCAGGTTTCCGTCACCCTTGCCTCCGTAGAGCCACAGGTTGCCGGCCGTGTCGCGGGCAATCAGGTCAGCTTTGCCGTCACCGCTGAAGTCGCCGGGGCCAACGATGCTGGTCATGCTGTTCCAGCCCGACCCGACCTGTTTCCTCGGCGCGAACCGGCCTGTGCCGGTGCCGGCGTACTGCCATAGCTTGCCGGCCTTATCGCGGGCCACCAGGTCCGCATTGCCGTCGCTGTCGGTGTCGCCCGCGCTGACCACGATGGTCATGCTGTCCCAGCCCCGGCCGAGCTCCTTCCTGGCTGCAAAGCCTCCCTTGCCGTTGCCAACGTACAGCCACATCTTGCCGGAGGCGTCCGTCGTGATGACATCGGCCCTGGAATCACCGGTGAAGTCGCGGCCGGAGGACTCCTGGACCACAGGTTCCTCGGCCGGCGGATCAACCGGAGTCTCTCCGCCGGTGTTGCCGCCACCGCCGGTTGCTGCGGCAGCGGTCCAGCTGCCGATGCTGCTGGCGTTACCGGCGCCGTCAATGGCGATGGCCCGCAGGGTCTGGCCTGCGGCGAGCTGCACCGGTGCGGCGTACAAGGTGCTGTCGGCCGTCGGCACTGCGCCATCCAGGGTGAAGAAGATGGACGCGTTCTCCCCGGCCGAGAGGGTCAGTGCGGTGTCCGCGGGCACCTCGCTCCCGTCGACATTGGCAGTCAGGGCCGGCGCCGTCTTGTCCAGGGTGAACGTTTCCGTCACGATCCCGGAGGCGGTGCCGTTGTTCACGGCGATGAACTTAATCGTGGTCACGCCCTCGGCCGTGATCGCGATCGGTTCCGTGTACAGCGTGCTGTCCGTCGTCGGGTCCGTGCCGTCGGTAGTGAAGAAGATCTGTGCGGTATCCGGTGTTGCGGTCAGTGCCACCAGCTGGTCCGCGGCGAACAGCCCGCCGGCTGTGGCCGCCGTGGCGGTGGGGACTGTCGGCTCCGGCGGGGTGGCGCCGGTAGTCCGGCCCTGAACCACGAACTCGTTGGTCTCGGCGATGACCTCAGGGGTGCCGAGCGCGTCGCCGCTGGCATAGGTTATCTGCTCGATCTTGAAGACGTTGGTGCCGTACGGGCTGCCAGTCACAGCGTGGGGCGTCGTGCCGTCGCCGAGGTAGCCCTCGGGTGCGCCCTCGGTCCAGCGGAGGAACGGACCGATCCTTGCCTCCAACATCGCGGAGAAATCACCAGTGGCGTTCATGGCGCCCAGATCTTCTGTGTAGTTGATGTTGCCGTCAATATCGGCGGTCAGATCCAGGGTTCCGTACGGGTGCGTAAACCGGTACGTGGCCCCCGGTTCGAAGACCGCATCGCCGCGGATCCGGACCCGGCCGAACCCGACCTGCGCGTTTTCCTCCACGGAGTCCGCGCCGAAGGCGGCCTCCGAGCCCAGCGTTAACCGGACCTCTTCGCCGCCCACCGTAACCTCTGCGTCGGAGGAGAACCAGAACGCTTCGCCGGGGAAGTTGTCCGGCCAGGAGGTGGGCTGAGTGGGATCGGGCCTGTCATCAACGACCGGACACAGCGGGTCATCCAGGCACAGGTCCAGCTGGACAGGTTCCTGGCCTTCCCAGCCATTGTCCTTCAGCCATAGGGGGAACCCGTGGTCACCCACGGGACCGATGCTAGAAAGGTTGTGGACTTTGAACGGGAAGGAACGGACCTCGCCCGCGGTTCCGGTTGCCGGGTCGATGGCAACGGCCCGGATGGTGGTCGAGAGGCCAAGGGAAATCGGACCGGTGTATTCACGCGTGGAGCCGGCCGGTTCCCCCTCCTCCGTGAACTCCGGGGCCGCGCCATCGATCGTGTAGTAGATATCCGGTGCCGTGGCGGGATCGTTCGTGGAGCCGGTCAAGGTGACCTTCTGCGGCCCGGCCAGGGGGCCTGCGGCCGCATCCGGTGTTGCCTCCAACCACGGCCGGCTGGCATCGAGCTCGTAGTCTTCGGTGTAAATCGCCGTGGCCTTGTCCCTCGACTCGAGGTCCACCGCCATGTATTTCAGGGTGGTTGGACCGGGCGTGGACAGTTCGACAGTGGCCGCCGCGGCGAGGTCACCCATTGCCGGAACGAACTCGGTACCGTTGACGGTCCCGTCCTCGTTGATGCTTGGATCCGTGCCGTCCGTGGTGTAGATAATTCTGCGCCTTGTCCGGCAATGATGCCTGGATTTTGATGGTCTGCGCGGAATTGTAGAGGCCTCCGCGCTTGTCCACCCCGGCCTTCAGGGTGGCGATCTTGCCCTGCACGGCGAACAGGTCTGTCCGTGCCGTTTCGCTCCCGCCCGTCCCCGGACCGGACACCTCGAAGTAGTCCGTGCCGTACGGGCTGCCCACGACCTCGTGTTCGACGTTAGGGTCACCAATGAAACCTTCAGGTGCCAAGGGCTGGACCGCCGGGTCCCAGCGCAGGAACGGGCCGACGCGTCCCCTGGCCGGCTCATCCCAGCTGCACGGCTGCTGCATGCAGCCGATGTCTTCAGTGAAGCGGATCCGTCCCCGGTCATCCGCGGTGAGGACGTCAACACCGTACGGGTGGGTAAACGTGTACTGCTGGCCCGGCACGCCGTCTTCGAGCCGGATCCGCAGCCGGGCGAATCCGTTCTGCTGCCCCTGGGCGACCGCTCCCACACCACTGAAAGCCGCCTCCTGAGCCATGATCAGGCGGGCCTCGGCTCCGCCCGGCAAGGCCAGCGAGGTTTCGCCCGACCACCAGAACGACTCTTCAGGAAAGTTTCCGGGGACGGCCAGCGGCTGCGACGGATCGTACTCGAGGCCGATGACCGGGCAGCCCTGCATATCCAGGCACAGCTCCAGCCGGACGGGCTCCAGACCTTTCTCCGCGTCTCCTCCGTCCGCATACCAGTACGGGTAACCGTTGGTGGGGTCGATGGGGCCCACGCCTGCAGTGCCGGCAGGAAGGGCTGCCGGCAGCATCCCCGCGATGGCGGACTGCGACAGTCCTGCACCGCCCGCAGGCAGCGCCGCAACTGCCGGCGGCAGAGCGCTCAGCCCTGAAGCAAGGACGGCGCCCAGGGCCGCGATCCCCACCACCCGCCGACGCCGCGCCAGGCGGCCTTTCAGCCGCACTTCTTGGTCTTGTTGGTCACTACGCATAATGGGCCCCCCTTATTGGCAAACTGTCCTGTCCGAGGGGCGCCGTGCTGCTGACGATGTAGTTGTGCCCCCACGATGAGCTTGCGGGCGGCACCTTGTATTTTTCTAGGCAACGGGCGCCCGCCTGAGCAAGCAACCCGGCTCATTTCCGCTCAGGGGAATCCGAGGGTATCCAGATCCACCGGGAGGTGTAGGTGGGCGGCTGCCGGGGTAGCGCGGTGCGCGTTACGCGGGAAGGCCTCCCAAGGATTTCACAAGGGCGAGGACGACGACGGCCGCCAGGCGACCGCCGTCGTTCTCTACCGAATTGCTCGCCGCTTAGGGGGCTGAGGACGCGGTGTTGTAGGTCTGCTGGATGACTGACCCCCAGTACGGGCCGTACATTGTGGTGGACCTGCTGCCGTAGCCGTAGCTGTTGACCGAGTTCTGGTAGCCGCTGGAGCTGGTGCCGATGAACCACGGACCGCCTGAGGAGCCGCCGGTCATGTTGCAGGGGATTCCCTGGGTGTTGAACAGCGGGTTGTAGGGATCGTTGGTGGCGGTGCCGGAGCAGCTCTTCAGGGATTCCCCGTTGAACGGTGAGGCTGCGGGGTAGCCGAAGGCCTTGTAGGCGAGTCCGCGTGCGGCGTTGAAGCTGACGCCCGAGGCCCCCACCACGTCGGAGAGGTTGCTGCCGTTGAGCTGGCTCATCACGGCGAAGCCGGTGTCATACTGCATGCTGCCTGACGAGCTCCACTGCGTGGGCGCGTAGAGCGCCTTTGCCGTCCACTTCCCGTACGGTGCCGCGCCGTTGAGGTAGGCGGGAACAAACGTGAATTTTGTGGCGAAGGCTCCGGGGCCTTCGTTGAGGCAGTGGCCGGCAGTGGAGACGGTGTTCCTGTTGGTGGAGGCCACCGAGTTTGCCGAGCAGACGTAGTTCGCGCCGCCCAGGGTGAAGAAGACCTTGCCGATGTGGGACACCGGATTTTCGCTGCCGTTGGCCTTCTGCTGGATCTGCGGCGCGGAGCCCTGGATCTTGGTCTCCGCCCCCTTGGCCTGCGCCGGCAGGTCCGGCTTCTTGGCCTTCTGCCGGTCCAGGGCCCTCTTCGCCAGCACATCGCCCGGTATTGCCGCGCGCATGCGTGCCGGCGTCCAGTAGTCGGCGCCGCTCGAATCGGTGACCGTTGAGCTGCTGACGCCGGCAGCGTCTTTGTTGTCCGTCGGTGTGGGCGCCGCCGTGGCTTGCCCTGCCGAGCAAAGGGCGAACAGTGCTGCTGTTGTGAGGCTCATGAGGCTTGTGGCCAGAGTCCTGGTTGATGTCATAGCTGTCCTCTGTAGGTTCGGGTGAAGCGGACCGGGGTGTGGTTCGCTGGGGATGAACCTATATCGTTATGACAAAGTTGTAAATAAGAATTTAGATCTGGTTATTTACACAACCAAAGCTGTAATGTCTAGGGGTGTGCGGGGAGACGCGCGGCCGGCGATGGGTTTCCGGGGTTCGGGCCTGGTGGCGCAGGCCCGTCGTCAGGTGAGGAGCTCGCCGGTAATGTCCGCCAGATGGTCCAGGAGGGTGTTCTGCAACTGCTCGTCGTGGACCGCGGGGTGCGCCTGGTGCCGGCGCTGATGGAACCAGTAGCCGCCACTCGTGCGGGCCTCCGGGTCATCGCTGGTGGCGAGCCATTCCTGGGTCAGGTGGCCGAGCCGCAGGTCGTCGGGAGCACCCGGACCGCCCATCTTCGTGGGGACCCAGCCGGGATCGACGGCGTTGCTGAGGACATCCGGCCAGAGGCGTGCGACGGCGGCTGCCAGCACCGTGAGGCAGAGCTTGCTGTCCGAGTAGGACACCTTGGATGTGGCGGCGGTGCCCGCCGGGCTTCCGGCGAGTCTGGTGTCTGGGAAACCGGGGCGGCCGCCGCGGTGCATGCCGCTGCTCAGGTACACCA
Source organism: uncultured Actinomycetota bacterium (assembly GCA_963741285.1). Lineage (GTDB taxonomy): Bacteria > Actinomycetota > Actinomycetes > Actinomycetales > Micrococcaceae > Arthrobacter. The sequence goes on along the minus strand of CAVUHH010000016.1, from coordinate 544,083 downwards.
GCCGTTCCGGCCGCTGGATGATCGCGGTGAGGAGATAGGGGGCCGCCACGTTCACCTGAAAGATATTCGGGCCGCCCAGCACGCCGGCGTTGTGGATGACGGCATCAACGTGACCGATCCTGCTAACCTGCGCGCCGACGTCGCGCGTTTCCTCCAGATCTGACAGGTCGCCCACCACGCCTGCGGCGCCGCGGTCCAGAAGATCCCGGACCGCGCCCAGCCGGTCGGCGCGGCGCGCGTGCACGATGACCTTGTGGCCGCCGTCGAGGAGCTGCTGTGCCGTAGCCCGTCCGAGGCCATCCGTGGAGCCGGTGATAAAAATGCGTGCCATTGCCTCTTCCGTCGCTCGGTATGACCCAACGGTGACACTACCCGGCCACCGGATGCCCAGGGAGGTACTGCCATAACCCGGCTAGGCAGGGCCCTCGTTAGGACGGGCAGAACCCGGTTGGATGGAATGCAGACCCTGCCAAAACCACTGAACGGAACCAGCGTGACCGCCGTCGAAACCCCCATACCCGCCCGTGAACTGGCTGTGGGCCGCCCGCTGGCGGTGGTGCTGGGCCTGCTGACAGTCTTCGGCCCGATCTCCATGGACCTCTACCTGCCGGTCCTCCCGGCCCTGACCGCCGAGCTTCACAGCACCACGTCGGTGGCCCAGCTGACCATTACCGCCTGCCTGCTGGGACTCGCAATCGGCCAGATAGTGGCAGGGCCCCTCTCGGACCGCCTGGGGCGGCGGATGCCGCTGCTGATCGGCGTGGTGGCGTACACGCTCACTTCTGCCCTCTGCGCGCTGAGTCCGACCATCGAAGCCCTCATTCTCGCCCGGTTCGTCCAGGGCCTGGCCGGCGCCGTGGGCATCGTCATCGCGCAGGCAGCGGGGCGGGACGTGTATTCGGGCGGAAAGCTGCTTCGCTACTACGGCCGGCTCACAGTCCTGGGGGGACTGGCCGCCATCATCGGGCCGGTCATCGGCGGCCAACTTGCCGCGGTCACCGATTGGCGCGGCGTGTTCCTGTTCCTTGCAGCCATCGGCGTGGCCATCCTGCTGGCATCGCTGGTGATCTTCCGGGAGACGTTGCCGGCGGACCGCCGCGTTGCCGGGGGCTTCGCCCACACCCTCCGGGATTTCCGCCGGCTCCTCGCAGACCGGGTGTTCGTCGGGGCAGTGCTGATCACCGGCTTCACCTATTCGGCCATCTTCGCCTACCTGAGCGGGGCCACCTACATCCTCCAGGGCGTCTACGGGCTTTCCCCGCAGGGTTATTCGTTCGCGTTCGGACTGAACTCGCTCGGGTTCATGGTGTTCGGGTTCATCGCCGGCCGCCTGTCGGAGCGGTGGTCTGAGCGGGGGACCCTCACCGTTGGCCTGATCATGACGGCCGCCGGCGCCCTGGGCCTGCTGGCAACGGCGCTCCTGCACCTGCCGCTGGTGGCCATTGTCCTGTCCCTGTTCACCATGGTCAGCGGGGTGGCAGTAACCAGCCCGCCGGCCACGTCACTGGCACTCAAGGATTACCCCGACATCGCCGGGACCGCCTCCTCGCTGCTGGGCCTGGCCCGCTTCGCCTTCGGTGGCTTCGCCGCGCCGCTGGTGGGGATCGGCGGAGCCACTGACGCCGTTCCGTTCGGCCTGGTGGCGGCCGCTTCCGCCGCCGCCGCGGTGCTGTGCCTTGGGCTCGTGGGGAAGCGGGGCAGTGGTCACCCGGCTGCTGTGCCGGCGGCGAAGGATTCCGTCCCGTAAGAGGCGCCGCGGGCCGTCCGCAGCGCCCGGTGCTCAGTTCAGCAGGTCGGCGGGGCTGGCGAAGGCTTCGCGGAGCCTGCTCCCCGCCGCCCCGCGCAGCGCCGCGGTCTGCCCAAGTTCGGAGAAAGCCACCCCGTCCGCGGGCACCAGGCCCGGGGCATGGGTGTCCAGGCTCTGCAGCAGGCTTGGCCTGATCCACTCCTGCAGGCCGGCGAAATGCCCGCCCAGGATGACGGCTGACACGTTGACCATGCGGGCCGCGGATACGAGGGCGATGCCAAGGAAGTGGCCGGCTCTTTCCACGGCCCGGACTGCGTCCGGCGCGCCGGTGCCGAGCGCATGCACCAGCGCTGCCATGCGGTCCGCGGTGGTGGCACCCTGGATGCCCGCCGCGGAAAAAACCGCGTCCTGTCCCGCAACCGTCTCCAGGCAGCCGCGGCCCCCGCAGCCGCACTGCAGGCCATCGGGCTGGACCACCATGTGCCCTATCTCGCCGGCGTGCCCGCGCGGTCCGGCGAAGAGCTTGGACCCGAAAACGAGGCCGCCGCCCACGCCCACTTCGCCGGACACGTAAAGGTAGTCACCGAGGGAGGAGCCGCGGCCGTACCAGAGTTCCGCCAGGGCGGCGCTGTTGGCCTCGTTGGAAAGCACGACGCCGAGTGGCGAGTCCGGGAGCAGCGCTTCCAGGTGCCGCTCCAGTGCGGCATCCTGCCACCCGAGGTTCGGTGCGGTCAGGACGAGCCTGCGCGTCGGATCAACGAGTCCCGGCACCGCGAGGCCGCCGCCCAGCAGGTTGATGCCGGCCGCTTCGGCTTCACCGGCCACCGCCAGCGCCAGCTCCTGGAGGTCCCCGAAGACCGCGTCCGGCCCGCCCGGGCGACGCTCCATCACCTTGTGGGCGCGCAGGTCACCCAGGACGTCAACGATGCCGACTGCCAGGTAGTCCACGTTGACCTCGGCGCCCAAGGCTCCCCGTTGGCGGTTGAGCACCAGGCCACTGCCGGGGCGCCCGCGCTCGCCGTCGCGGGCTATGCCTGCTTCCTCGATCAGGCCGGTGTCCAGGAGCGTGGTGACCAGGCTGGAAACTGAGGCCTTGGTGAGGCCCGTGCCGGCGGAGATCTCTGCCCGCGTGGTGCGGTCCGTGCGCCGGATTGCGTCCAGCACCAGGGCCAGGTTCTGCCGCCGGACATCCTGCACGCGGCCAGGTCCACCGTCAGCGGGCGCTCTTCCGCGCATCCTCACGCCCTCCCATGCTTCAGCCGGAGATTTCCGGAAATCTGTTGACCCCAGTTCATCACAGGCCATATAGTTCAGAACCAATACTAATTCATGTTTCCCGCAGAACCGATTACAACGAGGTACTCATCATGGCTGTTTCGCCCACCCCCGAAGACCGCTTCACCTTTGGACTCTGGACTGTCGGCTGGACCGGCAACGACCCCTTCGGCGTCGCCACCCGCGCGGCGCTGGACCCCGTGGAAGCAGTCCACAAACTCAGCGAACTGGGCGCCTACGGCATCACGTTCCACGACAACGACCTGGTTCCCTTCGACGCAACGGCGTCCGAAAAGGACCTGATCCTCAAGAACTTCAAGGCCGCCCTGGCCGAGACGGGCCTGAAGGTCCCCATGGTGACCACCAACCTGTTCAGCCACCCGGTCTTCAAGGACGGTGGCTTCACCTCCAACGACCGTTCCATCCGGCGTTTCGCCCTGAGCAAGGTCCTGCGCAGCATCGACTCCGCCGCGGAATTCGGTGCCGAGACGTTCGTGATGTGGGGCGGCCGCGAAGGCAGCGAGTATGACGGCTCCAAGGACCTGTCCGCAGCCCTGGACCGGATGAAGGAAGGCGTGGACACCGCCGCCGGCTACATCAAGGACAAGGGCTACAACCTTCGCATCGCCCTTGAGCCCAAGCCCAACGAACCCCGCGGCGACATCTTCCTGCCCACCGTGGGCCACGCGCTGGCCTTCATCGCGCAGCTCGAACACGGCGACATCGTGGGCATCAACCCCGAAACCGGCCACGAGCAGATGGCCGGGCTGAACTACACCCACGGCATCGCCCAGGCGCTCTGGGCCGGCAAGCTCTTCCACATCGACCTCAACGGCCAGCGCGGCATCAAGTATGACCAGGACCTGGTGTTCGGGCACGGCGACCTCACCAGCGCCTTCTTCACCGTGGACCTGCTCGAAAACGGCTTCCCCAACGGCGGCCCCACCTACGACGGGCCGCGCCACTTCGACTACAAGCCTTCCCGCACCGACGGCTACGACGGTGTCTGGGATTCCGCCAAGGCGAACATGGCCATGTACCTGCTGCTCAAGGAGCGCGCCCTGGCCTTCCGCGCCGACGCCGAAGTACAGGAAGCCCTGAAAACCTCCGGCGTGTTCGAACTCGGCGAACCCACGCTCGCTGCCGGCGAGACCGCCGCGGACCTGCTGGCTGACGCCACCGTGTTCGAAACGTTCGACGCCGATGCTGCCGCCGAGCGCTCCTTCGCGTTCGTCCGGCTCAACCAGCTGGCCATGGAGCACCTCCTCGGCGCACGCTAACCTCCTTCCGCTGCTGCCGCACCCGCACGCAGGGGCGGCAGCAGCGCACTCTTTTCACCCACCTCTGAAAGCAGCCCCATGCCCTTGGTCGCGGGAGTCGACAGCTCCACCCAGTCCTGCAAAGTGGTCATCCGTGACGCTGAAACCGGCGCCTTGCTGCGCCACGGTTCCGCGCCTCACCCGGCGGGCACCGAGGTGCATCCCGATGCGTGGTGGGATGCGCTGCAGTCCGCAGTTGCCGCGGCCGGTGGACTGGACGACGTTGCCGCCATCTCCGTGGGCGGCCAGCAGCACGGAATGGTCTGCCTGGATGCGTCCGGCGCGGTGGTCCGTCCCGCTCTGCTGTGGAATGACACGCGTTCCGCGGCATCCGCGGCGGCCCTTATCCGGGAGGCCGGCCACGGCAGCGACGAGGCCGGGCAGGCAGCATTGGGCTGCAACCACCGGCACAGTTCCCGTTGCCTCGATTACGGCCACCAAGCTGCGCTGGCTGGCCGAAAACGAGCCGGAGCATGCCGCCCGCACCGCCGCAGTCTGCCTTCCGCACGACTGGCTGAGCTGGCGGCTGGCCGGATTCGGGCCCGGCAGCGGCGCCGAAGGATTGGCGGCGCTGCGGACGGACCGCTCGGATGCCTCCGGCACCGGCTACTGGTCTCCGCGCACCGGCACCTATCTTGAGGACGTGCTCGTTGTCCACCCTCGGACACGTTCCCGTCCTGCCCCAGGTGCTTGGCACGCTGGCCAGCGACTTCAGCACGCCTGCCGGTGCCCTGATCGGACCCGGGGCGGGCGATAACGCGGCCGCGGCGCTCGGTGTGGCGGCCGGTGTTGGCGACGTGGTTGTTTCGATCGGAACATCCGGCACCGTGTTCGCCGTGGCGCAGGAGGCCACCTCGGATTCCTCGGGTTTGGTTGCCGGTTTTGCAGACGCCACGGGGCATTACCTGCCGCTGGCCTGCACGCTCAACGCCTCCCGTGTCCTGGATGCCACCGCGGCACTGCTTTCCGTCAGCCTTCCCCGGCTTTCCGAGCTGGCGCTTTCTGCCGCTCCCGGCGCCGGCGGCCTGACATTTGTCGCCGTACTTCGAAGGTGAGCGGACCCCCAACCTCCCCGATGCGACAGGCTCGCTGCACGGCATGACCCTGCAGAACTTCACCCCGGAGAACCTGGCCCGGGCCGCCGTCGAAGGTGTTGTGTGCTCGCTGGCGGACGGGCTCAGGGCCCTGACTGACCTCGGCGTGGACGCCGGGCGCATCATCCTCGTCGGGGGCGGTGCCCGGTCCGCCGCCGTGCAGGAGGTGGCCGCCGCGATCTTCGGACTTCCGGTCGAGGTGCCGGAGCCGGGGGAGTACGTGGCAGACGGCGCCGCCCGGCAGGCCGCGGGTGTCCTGCTGGGAGCCTTCCCTCGCTGGAAGTCAGCCACCGCCACCACCGTCGCCGCGGTCCCCGCCCCTGAAGTGCTGGAGCGCTATCGCGCGGCGGCGGTCCGGGAAACCGAGCCGCGCACACATTGACTTCGGAACCTCCAGCGGCATCGCGACTTCCGTGGGCGTGTGGATAGTTCACGGATGCCCAATCAGCTCGGCCACCCGCTCGAGCTCTTCCTCCAGATTGTAGAAATGTACGGACAGCCGGATCCTGCCGGCCCGGACGGAGGCCACCACGTTGGCCCGGCGGAAACGCTCCAGCACTGCGTCGGCGTCGCTGACCGGGACGGAGATGATGGTTGAGCTCTCCGCGTCAGCGAGCGGGCGGAAATTCGGAACGCTGGCGGCCAGCGCGTCCTGCAGGTACTTGGCCAGCCTGGCGTTGCGGTCAAGGAGTGCACTGGTTCCGAAGCGGCGGAAGATACCCAGCGCGGCCTGATCGGCCATGGCCGGAAACCACGCCAGTGAGGTATCGAGCTTCGACGCGGTCGGCGAGAGGTCCATGGCCGGCCCGTAGAAGCTTTCCGCGGGTATTCGGGCTGCCTTCCATCCGGGGCCTACGGGCTGGAAGCCGTCCAGCAACTCCCGGCGGACATAGAGATAACCCATGCCCCTGGATCCGAGCAGGAACTTATGGCTCGACGTCGCGAGGAAATCCACGCCGTCCCGCACCACGTCCAGGGGCACGGCTCCCGCCGCCTGGCAGGCGTCCACGAAGAACCAGGCTCCCGAGCTCGCGGCCACCCGGCCGATGGCGGCGAGATCGGGCCGGTAGCCGTTGGCCGACTGAACGGCACTCACCGCGATCAGGCGGGTGCCGCCGTCGGCCGCTTTGCCAAAATCCTCGACGGAAACACCGGCACCTCGCGGCGCAAGCGCGCGCACCTCGTAGCCCCGCTCCCGCAGCAGGAGCCAGGGGTAGTAGTTCGAGGCAAACTCATTTTGTGCCACGATGACGTTCTCGCCCGGTGACGCCGGCGGCAGGTTGGCGGCCACCAGCCCGGCAGCTGAACTCACCGCCGGAACGATGGCGATCTCCGCCGCCGTGGCGCCGATGATTTCGGCGAACAGGGCGCGGGCATCCTCACCCGCCCGCTCCGCCTCGGCCCAGTCGAACCGGCCAGTGGACCAGCGCTCGAGAGCCGATTCGTAGGCTGCCCGCGCAGGGGCGCAGCCGACGTTCATGCTGGCCGTGTTGAGGTAGATGGTGTTCTTGAGCCCCGGGAACAGCTGACGGATTTCACCGGCGTCCATGTCCGACCACCCTCTCGCGCAGGCGCCTTCAACGCGACGCCACGAATTAGAAGTATTAGGTAAGGCTAAGCTAATCTTCATTTTGTGATTCAGCAAAGTGAACTTTTCGGGCTCGAGGCCAGCGACCTGGTGCTCCGTTACGGGGACAGGGACGTGGTCCACGGTGCAGGGCTGCAGCTTGAGCCCGGCCGGATCGTTGCCCTCGTCGGGCCCAACGGCAGCGGCAAGTCCACCCTGCTGCGCGCCCTCGCCCGCCTGCATGAGGCGTCCGCCGGAACGGTAACCGTCCGGCCCGCCGGCGGCGAAGCCGCCGATGCGCTCATGATGAAGCGCAGCGACTTTGCCCGGCATGTGACACTGCTGTCGCAGAGCCGCCCGGTGCCGCACGGGCTCAGCGTCCGTGACGTCGTCGAATTCGGCCGCCACCCGTACCGCGGCCGGTGGCGGGCCGCCGATCCCGAGGGCCCTGCCGCCGTCGACCGTGCCATGGGCCTCACCGGAATCACTGAGCTGGCCCACCGCGGAGTGCACGAACTTTCCGGCGGCCAGCTGCAGCGCGTCTGGCTGGCAAGCTGCCTGGCGCAGGACACCTCGGTGCTGTTGCTGGACGAGCCGACCAACCACCTGGACCTCCGCTACAAGGTGGAGATCTTCGACCTGATGTACGACCTCGCGCGCGTGCACGGCGTCGCGATCGGCGTGGTGCTGCATGATCTCGACGAGGCTGCCGCGCTGGCCGACCACGTGGTGGTCCTCTCCGAGGGCCGCATCGCGGCCGCAGGTCCGGCCCATGAGGCGCTCGACGCCGAGCTGCTCACCAACGTTTACTCCATCCCCATCGTCACCCATACCGACCCGCTCACCGGCCGGCTGCGCACCCGCGCCGTCGGACGGCACAGCGACAGTCAAACCCTCCAACCCGAAAGGACAACGCGTCCATGAAGATCCCCAAGGCCGCCCTGGCCGCCACCGCTGCCCTGGCGCTGCTGCTGACCGGCTGCGGCACCACGGAAGGCCCCGCAAGTTCCGCAACGAGCAGCGCAGGCGCCGGCGAAGCCGTCACCGTCACGGACTCCCGCGGCGTTGATGTGAAGCTCGAGGGCCCGGCCAAGCGCGTCGTCGGCACCGAATGGAACGTCGTCGAGAACCTGACCACCCTCGGTGTCCAGCCGGTCGGCGTCGCCGACATCAAGGGGTACAACGCCTGGGTCAGCGCCGGCAAGCTGGACAGCACCGCCACCGACATCGGTACCCGCGGCGAGCCCAGCCTCGACACCATCGCCTCCCTGGACGCGGACCTGATCGTGGCCACGGCTGACCTGCCCGAAGCCGTCATCAAGCAGCTCGAAGACCTGGCCCCCGTCGTCGTGGTGAAGTCCGCCGACGCCAGCCGCCAGATCGACCAGGCCAAGGACAACCTGAAGCTGGTGGCCAAGGCAACCGGCACCGAGGCCAAGGCCGATGAGGCCGTTGCCGCGTTCGACGCCGCCGTTGCCAAGGGCAAGGAAGCCCTGGACAAGGCCGGCCTGGCCGGCTCCCGCGTGGCCTTCGCCGACGGCTGGGTGGCCGACGGAAAGGTCTCGGTCCGCCCGTTCGTCAAGGGCTCGCTGCTCACCGACATCAACACCGAGCTGGGCCTGGTCACACCGTGGACCATGGAAGGCGACCCCGCCTACGGGCTGGCGTCCACCGACGTTGAGGGCCTGACCGCCATCAAGGCAGACAGCTTTGTCTACATCACCAACAGCGCCGACGGGGACTTCACCGAGGAACTGGCCGGCAACGCGGTGTGGAAGTCGCTCCCGTTCGTCGAATCCGGCAAGGTACACCGGCTCTCTGACGGCATCTGGATGTTCGGTGGCCCGGCCTCGATGACCCAGTACGTCGACGCCGTCGTCGCGGCCCTCACCAAGTAGTACCGCCGCGTCATGACCGAAACTGTGAAGAGGGCCGCCCCGGCTGCTCCGCCCGCCGTTGGGTCGGCCGCCGTTGGGCCGGCCGCCCTGGCCGCGCCGACGGCCGTGGCGGGGGCGCCCGCGCCGGCGCCCAAGGCTGCCCGCGGGCGGCCACCGGCAGCGCTGGTTGCCGGCGGCGGACTGATCGTCCTGGTCCTCTTCGCACTGCTCCACCTCACGCAGGGAACGGCCGACGTCGGCCCTGCCGAGTTGCTGGGCCTGCTCACGGGAAGCGGGTCTGACCAGGCGACTGCCGTCCTGGTTGCCTCGCGCGTCCCCCGGCTGATGGCCGGGCTGCTCGTGGGTGTGGCGTTGGGGGTGGCCGGCGCGGCACTGCAGTCGGCCACCCGCAACGTCCTGGCCTCCCCGGATACGCTGGCAGTCAACGCCGGCGCGCACCTGGCGATTGTGGCCGTCGCGGCGTTCGGCGTCACCCTTCCCGCACTGCTGTCCGGCGGGCTCGCCTTTGTGGGCGGCCTCGCCGCGGCGCTGTTGGTGCTTGCCCTCTCCGGCGGCGGTGGCAACGGCAACGGCGGGCCCATCCGGCTGGTGCTGGCCGGCACCGCCCTTGCTCTGGGCCTGCATTCGGCCACGAGTGCGCTGCTGCTGCTGTTCAGCCAGGAGACCACGGGCCTTTACGCCTGGGGCCAGGGCAGCCTGGCCCAGTCCCGCCCCGACGAACTGCTGCAGTTCACGCCGGTGGTCCTGTTGGCTGTCGCCGGGCTGCTGGTCCTTGGCCGGCGCTTGGATCTGCTCGGTCTGGGCGACGACGCCTCCCGGCTGGCCGGGGCGGATCCGCGCCTTGCCCGGGTTGCCGCCGTCGTCCTCGCCGTCCTGCTGTCCGCCGCGGCGGTGACCGTCGCCGGGCCCATCGGTTTTGTGGGCCTGTGCGCGCCGGCCATCGTGCGCCTGCTCGCGTCCCGCGTCCGCGGCCTGGGCCGGCACCGGGCGCTGCTGCCCATTTCCGGCCTGGCCGGTGCGGTGGTGGTGATCGGCGCCGACGTGCTGGTCCGCGTGGTCTTCGGCGCGCAGGCCGGCGTGGAAGTGCCTACCGGCGCGGTCACCACCGTTTTTGGTGCGGTTTTCCTGGTGGTCCTGGCGCTGCGGATGTCCGACGCCGGCCTGAGCGTCGCGGGGGATGCGCTGGCCCGGTTGCGCTCCCGCAAGGTTCTTCCTGACCGTGCTGATTGGCCTGGTGCTCCTGCTCGCGGGACTGCTGGTCGCCGGTGCGCTGCTGGGCGATGCAAAACTCCTGCTCGGGCGACCTCGTCAACTGGCTCACCGGGCAGTCCGGCAACAGGGTCAGCGCCGTGCTGGGCACCCGGATGCCGCGCGTTGTGGCGGCGGTGCTGGCCGGTGCGGCGCTCGCCATTGCCGGCGCCCTGATCCAGGCGGTCTCCCGGAACTCGCTGGCCGAACCCGGCATCATCGGCGTTTCCGGCGGCGGCGGCCTGGCCGCGATCATCGTCATCACCACCGTCCCGCTGGCCAGCGCCTGGCTCGTTACCGGCTCGGCGCTGGTGGGGGCGGCGCTTGCCGCGCTGCTGGTCTTCGGGCTGGCGTTCCGCGGGGGACTGCAGCAGAACCGGCTGGTCCTGATCGGCATCGGGGTTTCGGCCGGCCTGGCCGCGCTGATCACCGTCCTCCTGGTGACCACCGACCCCTACAACCAGACCAAGGCCCTGACCTGGCTCTCCGGCTCCACCTACGGCCGGACCTTCGCTTCCGTGCTGCCGCCGCTGGCGGCGCTGGTTATTGCACTGCCGGTGCTGGCCGGCCTGCGCCGCGACCTTGACCTGATAGCGGTCGACGACGATTCCCCCCGCGTGCTCGGCATCGGGCTGTCCGGTTCCCGGCTGCTGCTGCTCTCCGTGGCGGTGCTGCTGACCGCCGGGGCCGTCTCATCGGTGGGCGTGATCGCCTTCGTGGGCCTGGTGGCGCCGCATGCCGCGCGCACCCTGGTGGGCGCGCGGCATACGCGGGTGCTGCCGGTGGCGGCCCTGATCGGCGCCTGCACGGTGGTGTTCGCGGACGTGATCGGCCGGACTGTTATTGCGCCCGCCCAGATCCCGGCCGGCATCATGACCGCGCTGGTGGGCGCCCCGTACTTCGTGTACCTGCTGTGGCGTTCGCGGGTGGACCGGGCGGCCTAAAGGGCGCACGGGGTGCCCGGGGCCATGCCTGGGGGTTAAACGGGGGTTGGCCAGGGTCCGGCTCAGGGGAGCCCCCGATCCGGGCGGCACGGCTGCAGTCCTAATCTGACCTTCATGCTCACAGCAACCGTGACCCAGCGTTCCCCCCTTGCGCACCTCTCCCGCGGCTGGCAGGAACTGTCGGCGCCGGCCAAACTCCTCACCGCCGTCGGCCTCCTGATGGCTGCCTCCGCCGCCTTCCATACCGTGGTGTTCCTTCACTCCGGCACTGCCTGGGAAGGCCCCGTCTCGTGGCGCAAACCCATAACGTTCGGCCTGTCCCTGGCGCTCACAGCCTTCACGCTCGCCTTGGTCGAATCCCGCCTTCGCCTGCGTCCGGTGGTGTCGTGGTTCCTGCTCGGCGCCCTCAGCGCGGCCTTTGTGCTCGAAGACTTCCTCGTGACCCTGCAGGCCTGGCGTGGAGTCCCGTCGCACTTTAATACCGCCGCACCCTTCGACGCCATGGTCTTTTCCGCCATGGGCGCGACGGTGACGGTCATCGTTGTGGTGATTGTCAGCCTGGCCATCCTGAGTTTCACTTCGGCAAAAACGGGCGCCCCCGCCCTCACGCTGGCGATCCGCGCCGGCATGATGCTGCTGGTAGCGGGACAGGTCCTCGGCGTGGCGATCATCGCCGTCGGTGAAACGGCGGCACTGGCGGGCAACGAGGCAGCAGTCTTCGGCCCGGAGGGCGTTGTGGTCGGCGCCGCAGGCGTCCTCAAGTCGCCGCACGGTATTGCCCTGCACGCCATCCAGATCGTTCCTCTGCTCGGTTGGCTCGTCCAGCGCATCTCCTGGTCAGACGCGCGACGCCGGAGGGCAGTCGGGAGCGCGGCGGCAGGATATGCGCTGGTTCTCGCTGTCAGCGTCTTCCAGGCGTACACCGGGCAGGCGCAGTTCGCGCTCAGTCTCGTTGCCCTGACGGCGGCGCTGGCAGGCGTCCTTCTCGTCGCCGTGCCCTATGTCCAGGCGGGACTGCACGTCCTCCGTGGCATCAGGGCGAACCAGGTACCGGGCCATTCTCCGGCGGCCTGAATAGGCTCGCCGGAAGGAGCGGAGCCGGCCACCCTCACGAATTTCACGTTAGCCCCTGCGTGTGCCCCACTAGTCAGTCTTCGTCAGCACAGTAATACCCAAATGGCTCCAAGCGTAGACGAGGACGATTCGGGCGTCTCCGTACACTGGGTTTTATGGCATCCCGCATCAGCGAACTGGTCCTCAACTGCGCCGATCCCGAACTGCTCGCGCGGTTCTGGAGTGAGGTTCTCGGCTACGTCGAGCTCGACCGGGAAGACGGTGCGATCGAGATCGGCCCTGCCGACGCCGGATTCGGCGGCCTGCAGCCCACCCTCATCCTGAGCCCCAGCAGTGAACCGCGAACGGGAAAGTTCCGCCTGCACATCGACATCAACCCTGTTGACCGGGACCAGGAGGCCGAGCTGGAACGGTTGCTCGCCCTCGGCGCCCGTCCCGCCGACGTCGGGCAGACCGGCGACGAGCAGTGGCACGTCCTGGCAGACCCCGAAGGCAATGAGTTCTGCCTCCTGCGCAAGCGCCTGGATCCCCGCTGACGGTCCAGCGTGCGGAGCGGTTAGCGGAAGGCCGGAACGCCGGTGAGTTTGTTGCCGAGGATGAGGGTGTGGATTTCGTCGGTGCCCTCGTAGGTGCGGACGGATTCGAGGTTGTTGGCGTGGCGCAGGGGTGAGTAGTCCAGGGTGATGCCGTTGCCGCCGAGGATGGTGCGGGCTTCGCGGGCGATCTTGATGGCCTCGCGGCAGTTGTTGAGTTTGCCCACCGAGATCTGGTGCGGCTGCAGGCGGCCGGCATCCTTGAGCCGGCCCAGGTGCAGGGCGAGCAGGAAGCCCTTGTTGATCTCCAGGGCCATGTCCACCAGCTTCTGCTGGGTCAGCTGGTAGCCGGCCAGCGGTTTGTCGAACTGCAGGCGCCCCTTGGAGTAGTCCAGGGCGGCCTCGAAGGAGTCGCGGGCCGCGCCCATGGCACCCCAGATGATCCCGTAGCGGGCCTCGTTGAGGCAGGAGAACGGGCCCTTGAGTCCGACGACGTTCGGCAGTACCGCGGATTCGGGCAGGCGCACGTCGGTCAGGTCGATGTCGCACTGGATGGAGGCGCGCATGGACAGTTTCGGTTCGATCGGGGTGGCGGTGAATCCCGGGGTTGAGGTGGGCACCACGAAGCCGCGGATTCCGTCGTCGGTCTGGGCCCAGATGATGGCGACCTGGGCCACGGACGCCAGGCCGATCCAGCGTTTGGCGCCGTTGAGGACCCAGTCGCTGCCGTCGCGGCGGGCGAAGGTGGTCATGCTGCCCGGGTCCGAGCCCGCGGTGGGCTCAGTCAGGCCGAAGCAGCCGATCGCCTCACCCGCGGCCATCGCCGGCAGCCACTCCTGTTTCTGTTCTTCGGAGCCGTGTTTGTGGATGGCGCTCATGGCCAGGGAGCCCTGCACCGAAACGAACGTTCGCAGCCCGGAGTCGCCGGCTTCGAGTTCAGCGCCGGCCAGGCCGTAGTCGACGGCGGACCGGCCGGCGCAGCCGTAGCCCTTCAGGTGCATGCCCAGCAGGCCCAGCTTGGCCAGTTCCGGCACGATCTCGAGCGGAAAGACTGCCTTTTCGTACCAGTCGCGCGATGTTGGGCCTGATCTCACTGTCCACGAAGGACCGCACCGTATCCCGCAGGGCAAGCTCGTCCGCGGTGAGCAGGGAATCAAAGTCAATCAGGTCGCTGACGTCAGGCATTATTGGCCCTTTCATGGCGGTGGTCAGTCTGCGGCGGGCACCCCCTCGTGCCACATGTGTTCCTGTACGCCATTATGTCGAGGATCTGGCTGGTCCGCGGGCCAAGACGCAGGCCCCGACGGCCGCCGGAAATCTGACGGAAACCTGACCGGCCTACGCTGATCACGAAAAACCGCCACGGCGGGCGATGCACCGGAAATGCTGGCGGCGCATCATCCTCCGGGTCTATAAACGTAGGACTGTGCCCCGCCGCCGAAGGGAACCTGATGCATCTGATGCCCCGTGAGCAAGAGAAGCTCATGATTGTGGTGGCGGCCGATCTGGCCAGGCGCCGGCAGGCCCGCGGCCTGAAACTGAACTTCCCCGAGGCTGTGGCCATCATCAGCTACGAACTGATCGAGGGCGCCCGGGACGGCCGCACCGTGGCGGACCTCATGAGTTACGGCACCACCCTCCTCACCCGCGAGGACGTGATGGAAGGTGTCCCGGAAATGATCCATGACGTCCAGATCGAGGCCACGTTCCCCGACGGCACCAAGCTCGTCACCGTCCACGATCCCATCCGATAGGGCAGCCCATGATCCCAGGCGAGTACATCCTTCGGCCCGAACCGGTGACGTTGAACGCCGGACGGGAGGCGATCGGCGTCGTCGTCACCAACACCGGTGACCGTCCCGTCCAGGTGGGGTCGCACTTCCACTTTGCCGAGGCGAACGCCGCCCTCACGTTCGACCGGCAGGCCGCCTATGGCCGGCGGCTGGACATCCCGGCAGGAACCGCGGCGCGGTTCGAGCCGGGGGACAGCAGGACGGTCCGGCTGATTGAACTCGCCGGCCGCCGCGAAGTCTTCGGGCTCAGCAACGCCGTCAACGGACCGCTCGATCGGCGGCGCTCGCCTAGGAAGGAGGACGCCCAGTGAGCTTCGACCTTCCCCGCCGGCAGTACGCGGACCTCTACGGCCCGACGACGGGCGACGCCATCCGCCTCGCGGACACCGACCTGTTCCTCGAAATCGAGAAGGACCTCACCGTCTACGGCGAGGAAGTGGTGTTCGGCGGCGGCAAGGTGATCCGCGACGGCATGGGCCAGAATGGCCAGGCCACCCGGGACGGCGACGGCTCCGACGGTATTGGTTCCGGCGGCGGAGTGCCCGGACACCGTCATCACCAACGCCGTCATCCTGGACTACACCGGCATCTACAAGGCCGACGTCGCGCTCAGGGACGGCCACATCTTCAAAATCGGCAAAGCCGGCAACCCGCAGATCACCGACGGCGTGGACATCGTCATCGGCGCCAGCACCGAAATCATCGCCGGGGAACGGAAAATCCTCACCGCCGGCGGCGTGGACTCCCACATCCACTTCATCTCCCCGGACCAGGTGCCCACGGCCCTCACCAGCGGCGTGACCACCATGGTGGGCGGCGGCACCGGACCGGCCGAAGGCACCAAGGCCACCACCGTCACCCCCGGCAAATGGCACATCCAGCGCATGCTGCAGGCCACCGAGGGCATGCCCATCAACATCGGCCTGTTCGGCAAAGGCCACGCGTCCGCCGTCGAGCCCCTCGCCGAGCAGATCCGCGCCGGCGCCATCGGGCTCAAGGTCCACGAGGACTGGGGCTCCACCACCTCCTCCATCGACACCTCGCTGAAGGTCGCCGACGAGTACGACGTCCAGGTGGCCATCCACACCGACACCCTCAACGAGTGCGGCTTTGTGGAGGACACCATCCGCGCCATCAACGGCCGCGTCATCCACACCTTCCACACCGAGGGCGCCGGCGGCGGCCACGCCCCGGACATCATCCGGATCGCCGGGCTGCCCAACGTGCTCCCGGCGTCCGACCAACCCCACCCTGCCGTACACGCGCAACACCATCGAAGAGCACCTGGACATGCTCATGGTCTGCCACCACCTCAACCCGGACATCCCCGAGGACGTGGCGTTCGCCGATTCCCGCATCCGCGCCGAGACCATCGCCGCCGAGGACGTCCTGCAGGACATGGGCATCTTCTCCATCACCTCCTCCGACTCCCAGGCCATGGGCCGCGTGGGCGAGGTGATCACCCGCACCTGGCAGGTGGCGGACAAGATGAAAAAGCAGCGGGGAGTGCTGAAGGATCCCGACGGCGGTGCGCACGGTTCCGCCGCCGGCCTGGGTTCCGAGAGCGACAACTTCCGCCTCAAGCGCTACGTGGCGAAGTACACCATCAACCCGGCCATCGCGCAGGGCATGGCCGACTCCATCGGCTCCGTGGAGGAGGGCAAGTTCGCGGACCTGGTGCTCTGGGATCCGGCGTTTTTCGGCGTCAAGCCCGAACTCGTGCTCAAGGGCGGCCAGATCGCCTACGCGCTGATGGGCGACGCCAACGCCTCCATCCCCACGCCGCAGCCGCGCACCATGCGGCCCATGTTCGCCGCGTTCGGCAAGGCGGTGCAGCAGTCCTCCATCACCTTCCTGTCGCAGGCGGCGATCGACGCCGGTGTGCCCGAGGAGCTGGGGCTGCAGAAGAACATCCGGGCCGTCTCGGGCATCCGGTCCCTGACCAAGGCCGACCTCAAATACAACGGCGCCACCCCGGACATCCAGGTGGACCCGGAAACCTACCGAGTAACGGTCGACGGCGAGGACGTCACCTGCGAGCCGTCCGACGTCCTGCCCATGGCCCAGCGCTACTTCCTCTTCTGATCCCCTTCCCAGAGACAACCGACCACCCGGAGCCTGATGTGATCATCGAAAAAGTCCTCGGCAACCTGCACGAGCTGCCCGCCACAGACCTGGCCGCCTACATCGGCCTGCACCGCGAAAAGGTGGTCCTGCCCAGCGCCCAGCTGGTCAAACGCATCCAGCGCGTCCTCACCGACCACGGCAAGGAAATCGGCATCCGGCTCCCGTCCGGCTCCGGCGACCTGCGCGACGGCGACATCCTGCACGTGGCCGAGACCAACATGATCGTGGTGTCCGTGCTGCCCACCGACGTCCTGGTCATCGCGCCCCGGTCCGTCCACGAAATGGGGGTCGTGGCCCACTCCCTCGGCAACCGGCACCTTCAGGCCCAGTTCTTTGATGAGTCCTCGGAGTACGGGGCCGAGGTCATGGTGTGCGCCTACGACCACACCGTCGAGGACTACCTTCGCCACGTGGGTGTGGCCTATACCCGCCAGGAACGCGTCATGCCTGTGCCTTTCCGCCATGCTGAGCACAGTCACTAAGTCGTCCCGCATTCCGGTGCGGCTCGGGCGCTCGCGAGAGATAGGGGCCGTGCCCGCTTCGCGGTGCCCACCACGCCGCGAGCCCCATATCCCGTCGCGCCGCTTGCGTTCGCTCACCCTTGGTGCGCGGGCAGTGACGACTATCAGCTTGCGCTGCAGCAGCTCACCGATTCTGCGCTTCCTACTGGGGCGTTTGCGCACTCTCTTGGGTTTGAGACCTATGTCGACGCTGGGGTCATTTTTGATGAGGGGTCTTTTGGGGTTTGGTTGGCTGCTTTTGTTTCGGCAGCAGCTTTCTTACTCTGATGGGTTGGCCATTCGGTTTTTGTATGAGGGGTGGGATGTGGGGGAGTTGGATGAGTTGTTGTCTGCCTCTTTGTTGCCTCGGCAGGTTCGGGAGGCCAGCTTGAAGATGGGTGGGCGGCTGCTGGAGATCGGGACCGAGGTTTTTCCGTCGGCCGAGCTGGGACTGTACCGGGACCTGGTGACCACGGGCCGGGCTGCCGGGCACCAGCCGCTGGCGTTCGCCGTCGTCGCGCGTTCCCTGGGCGTGCCGCTTCAAGAAGCGCTCGCCGCCTACCTTTTCGCCACGGTCACCTCGCTGACGCAGAACGCGGTGCGAGCGATCCCGCTGGGGCAGAACGCCGGGCAGCGGCTGCTGCGGCAAGCGGCCGACGACGTCGCTGCCGCCGTCGAGCGGATCGCGCACCTCACGCCGGACGACTTCGGGGCCCTCAGCCCCGGGCTGGAAATTTCGCAGATGCGGCACGAGCGGCAGCGCGCCCGAATGTTCATGAGCTAACTGTGCATATTACTGAGAAGGACACCATGACTGAACCCATCAAAATCGGCATCGGCGGCCCAGTGGGCGCAGGCAAAACCCAGCTCGTGGAGCGGCTCACCCGGCACATGAGCCGCGAGATCTCCATGGCCGCCATCACCAACGACATCTACACCATCGAGGACGCCAAGATCCTGGCCGCCAACGGCATCCTGCCCGAGGACCGGATCATCGGCGTGGAAACCGGCGGCTGCCCGCACACCGCCATCCGCGAAGACACCTCCATGAACACTGCCGCCATCGAGGAACTCAAAGCCCGCCACCCGGACCTGCAGGTGATCTTCGTCGAATCCGGCGGCGACAACCTCTCCGCCACCTTCAGCCCCGAACTCGTGGACTTCTCCATCTACATCATCGACGTGGCCCAGGGCGAAAAGATCCCCCGCAAGGCCGGCCAGGGCATGATCAAGTCCGACCTCTTCATCATCAACAAAACCGACCTCGCACCCCACGTCGGCGCCGACCTGTCCGTCATGGAAAGGGACTCCCGTGAGTTTCGCGGCACGAAGCCGTTCTGTTTCACGAACCTCAAAACCGACGAAGGGCTCGACGCCGTCATCGAATGGGTGCGGCGGGACGTCCTGATGCTCGACCTCGCTCACATGAGCACGACGGCGGTCAGCCGCGCTCACCGGTTCGGGGCTGTGTCCGACGGCTCCGCCGGATTTGGGGCCGTGCCCGCTTCGCGGTGCCCACCACGCCGCGGCCCCCAAATCCGGCCCGCCGCCTCCGCGCGTGAGTCGCTCGCGGAGGGCTTGAGCTGCGCATCAGTCAACGCGCGCGGCAGATCCATTGCGTCGCAGCAGTTTCATGAGGGCGCTCTTCGGGTTTTGCGGCCGCATTATCTCGATGATTCCGGGCAGGTTTGTTATGTGCTTGTGAATCCTGGCGGGGCGTATCTTGGGGCTGATCTCTTCCTTGTTGATGTGGAGGTCCAGGCGGGGGCTTCGATTTGTTCTTGACTACGCAGTCGGCGACGAAGGTTTATCGGACTCCGGGGTCTTTTGCTGAGCAGCGGATGGCCTTGCGGCTGGGGGAGGGGGCCCGGCTGGAATTGATGCCTGACCAGCTCATTGCCTATCGGGAGGCCAGCTATCGGCAGAACACGCACATTACGGTGCGGCCGTCGTCGAGCCTTGTGATGGCTGAGGTGGTCACGCCCGGCTGGTCGCCTGACGGGGCGTCGTTCAGGTACGAGGAGTTGCGGCTGCGCAACGAGATCCACGTTGAAACAGACGGCGGCAGGGAGCTTCTCGCCCTGGACAATCTGCTGATCCGGCCGCCGCTGAACGATGTCACCGGGCTGGGCTTTATGGAGGGCTTCAGCCACCTGGGGTCGCTCGTGGTGGTGGACGCACGTGTTGACCAGGCGCTCGCCGACGAACTCCACGCCGTGACCGCCGGACATGACGCCCACACGGGAATCTCCCGCACGCGCACCGTGGCCGGAACCACCGGGCTGGTGCTGCGGGCCCTGTCCAACAGCACCGATGAACTGAACGGCCTGCTGGGCGCATGCACCGCGCTGCTGAGGGACCGCTGGCACGGGCAGGCGCCCCTGAACCTGAGGAAGTACTGAAATGACTGCGCTGACCCAGTTCGCAGTGATGTACCGCGAGCGGGACTCACTGCCGGTCCGGACCCGGCTGCTCTTCACCTTCGGCGCGGTGGCCGCACTGCACCTAGCCGCCGTCGTTCTTCTGCTCAGCGGAACCGCGGGTGGCGGCCAGCCGCTGGCGCTGGGCCTGGTGCTGACGGCCTACCTTGCGGGCGTGAAGCACAGCTACGACTGGGACCACCTGGCCGCGATCGATAACTCCACCCGCAAGTTCGTGGCCCAGCGCCAGGACCCGGTCAGCGTCGGATTCGCGTTCAGCCTGGGACACAGCTCGGTGGTGATCCTGGCCGGCGTCCTGGTGGTCGCAGGAGCCACCATGGTGGGGCAGTTCATGGAGGACGGCTCGGCCGGAAACCTGGTGCTCGGCCTGATCGGCAGCGGAGTCTCGGGACTCTTCCTGCTGGCAATGGGGATCTTCAACGGCTCCGCGTTCGTCCGGGCCGCACGGGCCTACCGTGGCGCACGCGCCGGCGGCAGCGTCGACGTCGCTGACCTCGAAGCGCAAGGATTCGTGGCCCGGCTCCTCGCCAAACCCCTGTCCAGGGTTCGGCGGCCGCGGAACATCTACGTGATCGGGTTCCTGTTCGGGCTGGGTTTTGACACGGCCACCACCATTGGCCTGCTGGTGATGACGACGGCGGCGTCGCTGGCTGGCGTTTCGCCGCTCGCCCTGATCGCGCTGCCCCTCGCGTTCACCGCCGCGATGACGCTGTGCGATTCGCTCAACGGGGTGGCCATGATGCGGATGTACCGCTCGGCCTTGGATGATCCCCGGCGCAAGCTCGGCTTCAACGCGGCGGTGACCGGGATCTCCGCGATCTCCGCCCTGTTCATCGCTGCGATCACCCTCGGCGGCTTCGTCAACACCGCCTTCCGGCTGCAGGATCCGGTCACCAGCTGGCTCGGTGCCGTAGACCTCGGCGACGCCGGGCTGCTGCTGATCGCCCTGTTGCTGGCCGTATGGGGCGCGGCCAGCCTCCGGCAGCGCGGCCGCGGTGTGCGGGCCGGCTCACCAGGCTAGCTGCCCCCAGTTCACCCCGCCCGCTCCACCGCCTTCAGGATCGCCTGGCTCAGCTCGGCTGGCTTGGTGAACTGGGGCCAGTGGCCGGTGGGGAGGTCCACGTAGTCGACGTCAGTGATGCGGGCCAGTTCCGCGGTGAAGGGGTGGCCGGCGTCGATCCATTCGGTGAGGAGCGACGACGGGAATTCGCACGCGATCACAGTGGCCGGGACCTCGTAGCGGCGGACGTCATGCAGGCGCTGCTTGCCGTAGGCGACGCCCTTGGGCTCGGGGATGGCCCGTGCCCGGAACGTGGTGCGGAGGTCGTCGGTGAGGTCCACCAGGTCGGCGTCCTCGAAGCCGTCCCAGGGCGGCAGCGGCACGTCGTCGCCCTCGGCCGGCAGCTCATTATTGATCACACCGCCCTCGCCGAGCGGTCCGCTGTCCACGTAGATGTTCCGGGCCACGCGGTCCGGCCGGGCGTCCGCCACTCCGTGGATGACCGCACCACCACCTGAATGACCCACCAGGACCACCTTTCCGTCGAGGCCGTCCACCACGTCCACGACGGCGGCAATGTGGTCCTTGAGGGTGATGCCGGCACGGCGTGCATCCACGGATTCAAGGCCGGGAAGGGTCACGGGATGGGTCGTGTGTCCCGCATCTTCCAGTGCAGGCGTCACCTCCTCCCACGACGAGGCGTCCAACCAAAATCCGGGTACAAGGATGATGTCCATGACGGAACCCTACTCCGCAGTACGTTCGGCGGGTAGGGAAGGCCCGGTTGCCACCGGATTCGAGAGCCTGCCTTCGGATCACTGCCTGGGTCATTAGGACGTTTAAAATCTTCGTCTTGAACCATTGACTTGAACACGCGTTCATGTCAAAGTTTGTGGGACGAACAAAGTGACTGGCATCACACCGGGAGGGCCTCCAGGAGGGCTCGGCTGGTCCGCCGGAAACCAGATCAATTCGGGTTTGGAGGCGATCCCTCCGATGCCCCGGGATTCTGACTTTGATCGTCAGCGCAGTCTTCCACGCACCAAAGATTGAACAGCCCTGACAAAGATGAACAGTTCTGACAAATCTTTCACCACACTATTCAGAGGAGAGACCATGGAAACCACCCTCGTAGGAACACTCAGCAAGGCCGGATCCATCCACAAAGTAGAAAACGGCTTCATCGGCCTGCCGTCGATGAACGAGCCGGGGACGATCTCCGCGATCGGCGATTCCCTGCACAACCCCGAGGGGTCCGTCATGTGCGCCGGATTCTTCGAGCTGAAGGCGTCCGAGCCGCTGGTGTACACCTACACCTACGACGAAATGAAGGTTGTCATCAAGGGCGAATTCATCCTCACCGACCAGACCACGGGCGACGTGACGCACGCCAAGGAACGCGACGTGCTGTTCTTCCCCAAGGGCACCACCGTCAAGTTCGAGACCCCCGAGTACGGCCTGGGGTTCTTCGCCGGCGACCGCACCTTCGCACCCTAAGACCCACCACGCGTTCCGCATCCATGCCCGACGGCGGCAAGCGCGGGCTGCGGATCGGGCCGGGGACACCGCTGGCGTCCTAAGTCCCCGGGGATCCACCTTGCGGTTCGGCTCGGGAGGGCGCTCGCCTGTTCGCTCACTGATCAGGCGGCGCCCCTCCCGATGTACCATCTCGGCCCTCCGGGACATGGATGCTCCGGTAGCGGCCCAGAAATGCAACGGCCCGCCCTCGGCGACCGGTTTCAGTACGGCGTCCTGCAGGGCCTTCACCCAGGCAGCAACGGCGACGCATCATTCGCCTGACCAGGGACCCGGGCCCTGACTGAATGCATGGCCGCGGCACTTCCCACCCGGAATCCACCTCGACGTCTGCGGACCGGGCTGCCTGGCTGCAGCGCTCCGGCAGATCCGGGATATTGGCTGGCCGAATGGCCCGCTGCATTAACAAAACCTTCGGCGTGGCCGAAATAGACGAGGGCCAACGGTTCGCTGTGAACCTGGCTCGTAGCGGCATCAGATTGGAAGTTCCGGCCGGCGTTTCGGTGCTGGAGACCCTCGAAAAAGCAGGAAAGCGTCCCAGCATGTGCCTTGAAGGCATCTGCGGGCCGCTGCTCCCTCCCAGTGCTTCGAGCGGCACCTCAGCACCGGGATCTCAACCTGACCGACCAGCAAAAGGCCGCGAACACCATCATGATGTGCTGCGTTTCCCGCAGCAGAGACCAAGAATTGGAGTTGGACCATTGAGTACAACCATCATCGACAAAGAACCTGACACGGCCCCCGCCGAACTCACTAAGGACCGCGCGCCCAAGGTCAACTGGCGGGTCTTCATCATCGCGTCAGTCATTATTATTGCTTTCTCTATCTGGGCAATGCTGATGCCTGCCAGCGCCCAGTCCACCATGAAGACGGTGGTGGGTTGGATCGCAGAGAACCTCGGCTGGTTCTACGTGCTCACGGTCACTGTAGTGATCGGGTTTGTGCTGTGGGTTGCGCTGTCCAAAGTTGGCTCGGTCCGGATGGGCCCTGACCACTCCCGTCCGCAGTACAAGCTTTTCACCTGGGTGGCCTACCTGTTCGCCGCCGGTGTGGGAATCGACATGCTGTTCTACTCCGTGACAGAACCCATTACCCAGTACATGAAACCGCCGGAGGGCGCAGGCCAGACGGCCGAGGCAGCCCACGAAGCCGTGGTGTGGACCATGTTCCACTACGGTGTGGCGGGCTGGGCCATGTATGCGCTCCTGGGCATGGCCATGGGCTATTTCGCCTACCGGTGGGGCATGCCGCTGTCCATCCGGGCTGCCTTGTATCCACTGCTGGGCAAACGCGTCCGGGGCGGGCTCGGCGACACCATCGACGTCATCACCCTGGTGGGCACCGTCTTTGGTGTGGCCACGGCCATGGGGATCGGCGTGGTTCTGCTGAACGTCGGCTTCTCCATCATGTTCGGCCTGGAACAGGGCCTGGCCCTGCAGATTGCCCTGGTGATTGTCGCCGTCGTACTGACCATCGCGGCGTGCACGTCCGGAGTCGACAAAGCGATCCGCTGGGTCGCGGAGCTGAACATCTGGAGTGCCGCGGCCCTGCTGCTGTACATGCTGGTGACCGGCCAGACGTCCTTCCTGCTTAATTCATTGGTGGAGAACATCGGCCGCTTTGTCTTCACCCTGCCTGAACGAACTTTGCAGACGTTCGCATACCAGGAAGGCGGTTCGGAGTGGATGGGCGGCTGGACCCTGTTCTTCTGGGCCTTCTGGCTGGCCTGGGGTCCGTTCGTGGGGCTGTTCCTGGCCCGCATCTCGCGTGGACGTACGCTGCGGGAATTCGTCATCGCCGCCATCACCTTCCCGGTGCTGTGCGACTTCCTGGTGGTGAGCATCTTCGGCAACAGTGCCCTGCACGAGGTACTGAACGGGAACGAGGCGTTCGCGCAGCTGGCCATTACCAGCCCGCAAGAGGGCTGGTACGCGCTGCTTGGGATGTTCCCCGGAGCCCCGCTCCTGATCGGGCTGGGCACGTTGTCCGGCATGCTGTTCTACCTCACCAGCGCCAACTCCGGCGCCATGATGATGTCCAACTTCTCGTCCAACATCACCAATGCCACCCAAGACGGCGCCAAGTGGCTGCGAATCTTCTGGGCGCTGGTCACCGCACTGCTGACCATTGCCATGCTCGTTGCCGGCGGTGTGACCACCATGGAGTACGCCACGCTGATCTTCGCCCTCCCGGTGACCATCATCGCCTGGCTGGTGATGGCCTCCTTCACCAAGGCGCTGCGGATGGAGCGGATTGAACGTGAAGGCCGGGTCCTGCGCAGGCAGTCGATGGCGGTGCACGGCGGCCATGCGGCAGACCGCACCTGGGGCCAGCGGCTGGCACGGATACGCTCCTATCCGTCCAGGGACGAGGCCGCCCGGTTCATTGAACTCACAGCGCAGCCGGCGCTGGCTGAAGCGCTCGAGGAGTTCACCAAGCAGGGCCATGACGCGACCCTGGACATCATCCCGAACGAACACACGGGCGTGCCCAGCCAGGTGCTCGTGGTCACCATCCCGGACAACCGCGACTTCCACTATCAAGTCCAGGCGGTGGAGGCCTCAGTGCCGAAATTCGGCCGGCACATGCACCGTGAATCCGAGGTCTACTACCGCGTGGAGGTCTTCGCGCAGACTGGCTCCGAAGGCTACGACCTGATGGGCGTGACACAGCAGCAGATCATGGAAGACGTCCTGGTCCGTTACGAGGCCCACCTGGGCTTCCTGGCCTTCTCGAACGAGTACGACCACCCTTCCCTCATCACGCCTCCGGTACCGCCGAGCACTGGCTCCCTCGCATAGGCAGGGCCTGCGGATGCAGCGCCTGAGGCGGCAGGACGGTCGCCGGAGACCGGAATGACATAAAGAGATCACAACGAACATGGTGGGCGACTTTGTCGCCCACCATGTTCGTTTTTCGGACGGTCTTCCACGCCGTCCGCTCGGCAATCAATTAGCGTGGGTGAGGAATGGATGCGCCCGTACCGAGATTGCTTGGGCACACGGTTGGATCGCCTGGCGCTCAGCTCGCCATAACGCCCGATCGGCCCGATGAACTCACAGAGCCGGAGGATAGATGATGACCGACTACCCCGCACAGGATCGAAGCTTCACCCTTACCCGAATTTTCGCTGCATCGCAGCATGCCGTGTTCACAGCTTGGACCGACCCTAAACACCTCGCCTGGTTCTACAACCCCGGCATGCCCACGCCCACCACACAGATTGAGGTCGACCTCCGTGTTGGGGGAACGTGGAAACAACAGATGGTCGTCAACGACGGCCTTAGCTACCCCACCGGGGGGATCTACCTGGAGATCGTTCCCGACGAACGACTCGTCTTCCGCTGGGGAGCAGCCGGGGGCTGGCCCGAACTCGACGGCCCGAACGGACTGACTGCCCCTGTTGTCACGGTGCAACTCAACGACCTCGGCACGGAAACGGAACTCGTCCTCACAGTTCAGTTCTCCGAGCATCTCGACATCGAAGAGGTGCAAAAACTCATGCATGGCGGAACCCAAGAGGGCTGGGGTGCCACGATCGACCGTGTCACGGACAGCACGGCCATGACCCCCAGGACAACAGGGCCCATGGCGGGGCCCCAGATCTATGTCTTTTTTCCGGGAACGGCGCGGGACGCACTGAACTTTTACGCGGATGTTTTCGGCGGTGAGCTTTCCCTGCACACCTACGAGGAATTCGGCAGGAGCGACGGCCCACCGGAAGCCGTTGCCCATGGCGTGCTCAACGGCGTCGTTGCCCTGGCAGGATCGGATGCAGCCGAAGGGCAAACTGCGGTCCGGCTCGAAGGCATCATGTTCTCGCTGCTGGGGACTGCCGAACCGGCACTCCTTCATGAGTGGTTCGACAAACTCTCCGTGGACGGTTCGGTGCTCGATCCACTCTCGCCGAAGCCGTGGGGCGCGTCAGACGGCCAGGTCATTGATCGTTATGGACTTCACTGGCTGGTGGGATATGAGCCCGCTGCGCAGGTGTCCTGCTAACCGGATTTAGCCTTTAGTGGGGGCTGGACCCAAATGGGAGGGCTCAGATTTCGGAGTATTCAAGTCAAGCGTCCTAGACGGAGATATTGAACCATTTTCCGCGAGCCAAGCAATAGTCTTGAGGGAGTGTCCCTGCCGGACCGAAACCGGGAGACTGGAGAGTGAGATATGCGGGTACCCGCTGAAGAACGAAAAGAACAGCTGATTTCTGCGACCGTTGAACTTATGCGTCGTGAGGGAGTTCAGTCGGTGACCATTCGGGCTATTGCCAAGGAGGCCAATGCCCCGTTGGCAACGGCTCATTATTGCTTCAGTAATAAAGAAGAGCTCATGGAGGCGGCCGCCGAGGCCTGGTTTAAGAACCTGAGCCGTTTTTCCAGCGGCGTCCCGGTCCATTTGGGACTTCGTAAGGCTGTGGAAGAGGTAGCAGACGGCTACTGGCGCGCGCTGGAGGAAGAGCCCGCAAGCATACTTTCTGAGATCGAACTCATTCTGTGGGCAACACGGAATGCCGCCGTCAGCCCGCTGGCCGCGAAAATATACCCCGCCTATGAAGTGGAATTGGGAAACATCTTCTCGTCCGCCGCGCAAGGCAGCGGCGACCAGTGCCTCATTGGCTTCCCTACGCTGGTGAGGATCTTTTTGATGATTTATGACGGCGCGGCCATTCAGTACATGACCGACCCAAAGGCTACCGACCACCGGGAACAGTTCTTCATGATGGTTGATGCACTGTTGATTAAGGCCGGCGTTTAGGCTTCGCCGCCATTCCGCCCTCTTGTTGGTACCGGGGCCTTCCGCGTTGCGCAACGGAAGGCCCCGGGGTCTGCTGCGCTCAGTCGGTTTCCGGTCCGGTGCAGAAGAAGCACTCCCCGGCCTCGAGACTTGAGTCGCAAATCTTTTCAATGAATGTGGATCGCCCGGCGTTGGATAGAGCCCGGGTTTCTGCCACGGCTGCGGCGCTCATGAGATGAACACCTGCTACGCCATCGTGGCGAACATGAGGGCCATGACGGCTGCGCCGGCAGCTTCGAGCCCATGTTCTGCGCGGATGGAGAACTTTGGAGCCGCCTTGCTGCGGAACGTGGATTTCTTTGCCTGGAAACGCAGGAGAAGAACAATAAAAACTAGTGCCGCAGCTCCGAAGAAGACTGTCAGTGGGATGGCCAGATCGGGCAAATGATCAAGGGTTGCTGCAGCTGTGCTTGGGGCTGCCGTTACCCCGTGGTGTGCGTGCGCGAGTGGCATTCCGCCTGCCGGGACGGCTACATGGCCGACTGTAGTCACGTGACCCATCATCATGACCACCATGAGAGCAGCGCCGGCCATTGTGAGGCTGTGGTAGACGCACTTTAGCCGGCCCTGGCTGCCCGCGCAGAGCATTTTGAACTCCGGCCGGGCGACCGCCTGAATGACAAACCACAGTGCCGCACCGGCGAGGACGGCTATCTGGGCCAGCACGGTGGCGGGCGCGAGGTTCCAGAGCATGGCGGCCATCAGGATGTTCATGAGGGCATGCAGGGTGTTGTTGACCCGGTCGGTCAGATGGTGTGGCTTGGCGGCCTGCAGGAGGTGGTAGCTTCCGCTGAGCAGCAGGACGGCTGTGAGGGTCCAGGTAATTGCGGGGATATTGAACACGCGGATCACGCTCTCGCTACTGGGTTTGGGTTGGGTGCAGGCGGTCCCCGGTGCTTTTGTTACAGCACCGGGGACCGCCTGTCTGAGGGTTGTTCGTTTCCAGCTCTAGTTCATGTGCGTGGTTCTTGGCCGTCCTAAAGCTGGGCCCGGATTATTTATCGGTGGCGCAGCAGGTTTCGGTGTCGGTGGTTTCGGTTCGGTTTTCGTTGCTGGGGAGGTTGAGGGTGGGGTTTTGGTCGAAGAAGCCGTGGGGTTCGAGCATGAAGCCGATGTTTTGGCGGGGCATGATGGGCCAGTCTTCGAGGCGGACGACGTGGTGCATGCCGAAGGTGTACCAGACGACGAGGTCCTGGTCGACGATGTTCCGGTCTTTTTGGGTCCAGATGTGCAGGCCGTCGTCGGCGCCGGTGGCTTGGTTGGGGAATTCGCCGGCGGCGAAGCGTTCGGTGCGGTCGTAGGCGGTGACCCAGAGGTTGTTGCCGGGCGAACTGGGCGCGTTTGGAGACGTAGGATTCGTCGCCGGCGGCGAGTTGGATGCCGTCGGTGGGGATCAGGCGGTAGGCGACGGGTTCGTTGACGATGTTTTTGCTTTCGTGGTTGGCGATTTTCCAGAAGCGGTGTTTGGCGGAGTCGGTTTTGCGGATGGCGGCCTGTTCGGTTTCCAGGAGCCGGTCCACGGCCATGAACGCGGTGTGGGTGGGGTTGTTCTCGGGGATTTCCATGTCGACTTCGTAGACGGCGTTGTTGGGTCCGTCGATTTCGAAGTCCATGCGGACGTTGAACATGTGCTGGTGGATGGGGGCGTAGAGTCCGTCGTTGTTCAGGGTCTGGCCGTAGGGGCTCTTCTCGCCGGGTTTCTGGCCGGCGGTGGAGAGGATGCCGGTGGCCTTGACGAGGAATTCGATGGACCCGTCGAGGAAGAGGTGCCAGTAGAAGGCGTATTCGTAGTTCGCGACGGTGGCGATGAAGGAGATGACGAGTTTGCGGCTGCGGCGGGTTTCGGTGGTGCCTTCGCGGAAGTCGAAGTGCTTCCAGAGGATGGAGTCGTCTTCCTCGTGCATGCAGATGGCGTTCTCGATGGTCAGCGGGTTGCCGTGGCTGTCGGCGGTGATGCCGTCGAAGTATTTGATTTCGCCGAGGCAGTCGCAGCCCAGGGTCAGGGAGTTGGCCATGTTCCCGATGTTGTATTCGCCGGAGTCGAAGGCGTTTTTCTTGGCCTGGACGGGGGCGGTGTCGCCGTAGGGGACGACCATTTCGGAGAGTGAGGCGCGGTTGAGCACGGGCCGTTCGACGCCCTTGTTGCGGAATTTGAGCTGGTGCAGGACCAGGCCTTCGCGGGGGGTGAAGCCGACGCGGAAGGACCAGTCGGCCCACTGGACGTGGTTTCCGGTGACCGTGAAGGACGCGCCTTCGGGCTGGGTGATGGAGATGGGTTTGAGGTCGGTGCGGGCTTCGCCGACGTATTTGGGCAGGTAGTTCCCGGACGCGGACGGGACCGGGATGGCCTGGTCGTCCTCGACCTTGACGACCTCGCCGGAGTTCAGGTCCACGATCACGATGAAGTTCTCGATCGGGTGGGCGTAGGGGCTGTCGTCGGCTTCCTCGCGGACGAAGACCAGGGCGCGCATCAGGCGCCGGCCCAGGTCGTCCTCGCCGAAGTAGCCCACGGACCAGGGTTCGAAGCAGACCAGGGACATGTCGGTGATCCCGCGCTTGGCCAGGGCGGCCTGGACCTCGGGGTTGGTCCGGCAGGACTCTTCGCCCTCGGCGAATTCGTCGAGCATGAACGGCGGGTGGATGTGCGCGGCGAGCTGGGTCCATTTGGACACGATGCCCGATTCCAGGTCCACGATCGCTTCGTAGGAACGTGCCTCGGCACGGTTGACCAGGACCGCGTCGGCCTCACGGATCGACCGCGGCGCCGGACCGGAGCAGTTCCTTCTCCGGCTCGCGCAGCTCAATACTGATGAAACGGAACGATTCCGCCGCGGCCGGGCCGTCCTTCAGGATCGCAGCCGCCCGGGAAATCTCCTCACGGGACAGCGGATCGAGAGGGTGCGCAACCCCTACCTCGGTGGTGATTTCAGTGTTGAGAGTCATGGTTTTCTCCTTGGTTCTTTCGTGAGGATGAGATCCCTATGGCCTGATAGGCGAGTTGCCCCGTGACATGAGTGGCGCTTGGCGAATGCCTGGCAGACCACTCATATGCTTGAAACCTGCCTGGAGGATGCCGGACCTGGACTTTGCCGGCGAAGCTCAACACTGAACTCCGCTGGCGTGATGCCGGTCACGCGTTCCTCTTGCAGCCAAGCTACGTCAAATAAAACCTTTAGTCCAGCTTTTTTTAGGGATATTCTTTTGTTGCACTATTTACGGCGCGCTGCCCAGGTTTAGCGGGCGAGCAGCCAATCGGACGCGGCCTTGCGGTAGCGGATGATGCCCTTGTACTCGGCCATGTCGTCCGGCAGTTCGGCCAGTACATGGCCCATCTTTTCCCGCCACGCGGGGACCCGGGCGATGTCGGAGAGCGGCAGCAGGTGGGTCCGGACCAGGAACAGCAGGGCGCCGGAGTGCGGAAGCCGGATCAAGTGCTGCACTTCCACCCGCAGGTGGAGCTTCTCCGGCATGGCGGGGTCGTCGGCTATGGTGCTGCGGTCCGGGCCCCACTCAGGGTAGGTTTCCGTCGAAGTATCCAACCGCCGGCCGATGGTCATGGTCCAGTTGGTCCGCCGAAACTGTTCCCCGGGCTGCAGGCGCAGCAGGAACTGCTCAGCCCGGCTGATGATGCGTTCTTCCTTTATTCGCGGGACGGGATGGTGGATTTCCATGAAGTTCATGCCGACATCGAAACCGAATGACCAGTCCGCGGCGAAGGTCACCAGGCCGGCATCGAGCCACAGGGTATCGTCCCGGACGTCAAGAAGAATGATGTCGTCCTGGATCTGGCTGCCGAGGAAGCGCAGCGGTCCCTCAGGCAGTGAACTGTCGTCGCCGACGGTGAACTCCACCTCGAGATCCTGCAGGCCGTTACGCCAGCGGCAGATGTTTCCTTCCCGGTGGAAAGACATCGTATCCGGGTAATCTTCCGCCATGGAGGAGAGCAGGGTGGTCAGGGTGTCCCACACCGCCGGCCGCATGTGGGGGAGGACATTCACGCGGGAAGGGTCGCGGCTCAGCACCTTGGCGCGGTCGGCCAGTTCCTCCAGATAGTGTTCGTCGATGTCCACCAGGTGGTCTCCCCAGGAGCCGGCTTCTGTAGGTGCTGTCTTGGTGGCCGGTTCGACGTTCGCGCTGTACCGGTAGGTGTCGGAGGCAAAAGGAAAGGGAAAGCGCCTGATCCGTTCCGGGAGGAGAGCGGCGTCCGGATCGGTTTCGATGATCGTGCTACTCACAGGTCCAACTCCAATTCTGGGTCGTTGCTACGCGAAACGCAGCACATCATGGTGGTGTTTTCGGCTTTTTCCTGATCGGAAAGGTAGAGGTCCCGGTGCTGGGGTGTGCCACGAAGTACCGGAAGGACGCATTCGCCGCAGATGCCTTTGCGGCACATATTAGGGATGGTTTTCCCTGCTGTTTCGAGCGTCTCCAGCAGCGAAACGCCGGCCGGAACTTCCAAGCGAACGCCGCTGCGTGCCAGGTGCACCGTAAAGGGTTCGCCTTCGTCCAGTTCGGCTGCGCCAAAGGCTTCTGAATGGAGCCGGGTGGATGACCACCCTTGGCTCCGGGCCTCTTCCAGGACCGCATCCATGAAGACGACCGGACCGCACACGTAGAGGTGGGTGCCGAGGGGCTGCGTGACGAGTGCTTCCGCGAGGACGTTTTGGAAACTGCCCCGGTCAGTGCACTCGACCAAAGCGATCAACCCCGGCCCCAGCAGTTGCCGCGCTTCCGCAACGTGGGCGCCGGCGTCGGGCCGGTGCACGTAAATCATCGATGCAGTGTTGCCCCGTTCAACCGCAGCCCTGGCATGCGAAAGAATAGGCGTGATCCCGATTCCTGCAGCAACAAGCAGATGATGCGTCGCTGTTGATGAGGGGGCAAAAGCGCTGCGAGGGCGCGAGACGTTGACACGGTCACCTACGCGGAGCCGGTGCATGGCCACGGAGCCGCCGGCGCCTTCGTCGACCCTCAGAACAGAGATGGTGTATTCGGATGGCGCGTTGCCCGAACCTGTCAGTGAGTATGCATTGACGCCGCTCCCGTACTGGACCACCAGGTGGCTCCCCGGAACATAGGAGGGCAACGTTCCACCTGCCGGGGCAGCAAACGTAATGCTGACAATCGATCCCGTTTGATGGCTGACGTCTGTCACCTCCAGATGGAGGCCTCCCTCCACCGACGGGTGGACCTGGGACTGGAGCGCTATGGCGGTCATGCTGCCTCCTCGGCATGGGCTGAGTAGCCCAGGTATGCGCCTCTTCGTCGGGAAAAGTGATCAGCGATGGTCAAGGTGGTGGCGCATCCTTGACACTTCACCTCGGTGCCGCCTGCCCCATCAATGGTGGTGGTAAGGCAATGCGGGCAATAAATGTACCGGGGTCCGGTTTCCTGGGGCAGGAGCGTTACCTCCTCGCCCAGAAGTCCGCAGTCCGCGGCGGCTGCGGCGGCTGCACGGATATCCGCCGGGGGGCCTGCGAGTACAAGCCGAACGCCTACACGTGAACTGCTGAACACGGACTTGAGTTCCGAGAGGGTCTCGGCGGTTACTGCTTCGAAATGGAGATCGTACCGGGGCTGGCCATCGGTGTCTGGAACTGCGGTGTCACCTGTGGATCCGAAAGATACACAGATGACACCGCGGAAACCAGGTTCCAGGCCGTTGCCGGGTGCCGGCGGCATGGACGCGGAACGCATGGCCGGTCCTTAGGGTGCGAAGGTGCGGTCGCCGGCGAAGAACCCCAGGCCGTACTCGGGGGTCTCGAACTTGACGGTGGTGCCCTTGGGGAAGAACAGCACGTCGCGTTCCTTGGCGTGCGTCACGTCGCCCGTGGTCTGGTCGGTGAGGATGAATTCGCCCTTGATGACAACCTTCATTTCGTCGTAGGTGTAGGTGTACACCAGCGGCTCGGACGCCTTCAGCTCGAAGAATCCGGCGCACATGACGGACCCCTCGGGGTTGTGGAGGGAGTCGCCGATCGCGGAGATCGTCCCCGGCTCGTTCATCGACGGCAGGCCGATGAAGCCGTTTTCTACCTTGTGGATGGATCCGGCCTTGGTCAGTGATCCTACGAGTGCAGTTTCCATGGTGTCTCCTGTGACTAGTGGTGAAAAATGGGGTTTCGGGAGGGGGACCGTCTTCCGGGATAGCCGGCCGAGCCATGCTCCGCTGGTGTGATACGAGTCACGCTCCTCGTCCCACAAGCAAACCTACGGGACGTAATTCATCTAGTCCAGACTTTTTTAAAAAGTTAAGTCGCAAATTTAAGGATTCGTTCTTCGCTGCGTGGTTGACAGGCAGAAACCCGCAGGAACGCACTCACGGCGGATACCGGACCCTCGTAAAGGGCCTGGTATCCGCCGTGAGCCGAGCACACACTGCCTTTCAGGCGGTGTGCTGGTGATTATCGCAATGCGCTATAGACAAGAAGCTGCGAAGGGTCAGGGCAAGGACCTTCCCGGCTGGAAAAGCACAGGCGCCGGGACGTCACCTCGGCTCCGGAACCCTTTCCAGATCTCCGGCGTCGTGATCTGCAGGCCGGCGCAGGCGCTAACTTGGCGATCGAGCGCCTCGTTTCATGCTGGGAGTAGAACCAGATGGGTATGTAGAGCGCCAGCACTATGAACCCGACCCACGTCGGGGTCCAGCCGATTTCCAGGCTGTTGAGGTAGACCACGCCGATGAGGCATAGGGGCAGGTTGAACAGGCCGAAGATCATGGCGACGTTCTTCCAGCCCTTGGGGGCTTTGAAGGGCCGTTCCAGGTTGGCGAAGGCGGGGTGTTTTTTGGCCCTGACATAGGCGAACAGGCTGATGCCATTGGCGCAGGTATATCCGATCGCAGACGCTGCGACAATTGCCGCCGGGTTTCCCATAAAAATCAGCACCAGGTTAAAGGCTCCGATGACCAGCATGGCAACAAAGGGGGTTCCGTGGCGGTTCGTTTTGCCGAGGGTTTTGGGAAGGTTGCCTTCCATTGCCATGGAGTGCATGGCGCGGGATGAACCCAGGTAAGCGGTTTGAATGATCAGGATCATGGCGGCGATGAGCATGATGATGGTGATGATGGAACCGGCTTCGCCAAAGACGGCCCGGGCCACCGGGATCAGCGGCGACACGGGCTCCGCCAGTACGCCCTCAACCCCAAGTACACCTATCACCGCAGCTTGTACCAGGACAAATGAGAAAAAGCAGACGATGCCGCAGGCAAGCAGCGCTTTGGGTACATCCCTGGATGGGTTCTTGTATTCCGGCCCGTAGATGGCTGCCGTTTCCCACGCGCAGGCACTCCACTGTGCAATCGCGAAGATGCCAAACAGAATCAGGACGTGGTGCATGTCCCATGCCCAGTCGGCCGGCAACCAGTTGCCGGTGATATTAGCCATCTCAACGTGTCCGGTAGCAAAGGGCGCCACTGTGAGGACAACCAGCGGTATCAGGGAAACAGCAGCCAGGATATAACCCAGGATGGCGCCATCCTTGAGGCCGAACCAGTTCACGATGAACAGCCCGGTGAAAATCACCAGCCCCGTGATCAGGGCGAGCTGATTCTCGGTAAATGTCTCGCCGAGCACCGGAAAGAGTCCATGCAGGTATCCGCCGACCAGGATGGAGAAGATCGCCAGTACCGGGGTCCAGGCAAACCAGTAGCTCCAGGCGCTGAACCCGCCGATCAGCTTGCCTTTGTCGTACTTGCCTTGGTGGTTATCGTTTCGAAAGATGTGCTGCGCAAAACCCGGAAGACCAGAGGCCTTGGGGAAGGTTGTAGCCATCTCAGCATAGGCAGCGTTCTGGAAGAAGCCCTGAACGACCGATAGTCCCCAGATTAGAATTGCTGCAGCCGATAAATACAGCGGAAGGTAGCCCAGCGAGGGCAGAACGAGCAGTGGTACCCCCAGCGCAATGGCCAAACCCTGCTTCCAGTCGATCGACCGTTCAAGGTGATCGACTTGGTCCGTACGATTCTCACTCATAAAAATCTCCCTAAAACTACTTAAAGTCGTCTCTGACTTCTTCGTTATGGAACTCGGTCTTTGGATCTTCCGGTGGCTGAAAAACCACATCTGTCCAGCCCGGCATGCGGTGCCACGGCGCCGATCAACAGCGCGCGTGTGCAGCTGCGTGAATGTCCGACGGCGGACTGGCAAGTAAACGAGGCAGGCTCCGGTGCGTGCGGGGTAAAGCCAGCGTGCTATGCCGGCAGGTGCGCCAGGGGGTCGCTCGCCAAGACACCTTTTGGGGTTGAATCCGCGGTATTTGGACGAGGGTGTTGTCCGAACCGGGGAAGTTCTTCCTCTGGTGCTGAAGGACTAGTGACCGTTCCGCACTATCGCATGTGAAACAGATCACTCCCCCAGAGGTTACCGCTTAAAAGCTCTATTGCGATAGCTTTTGTTCACCCAAACTTTGAAGCTTCGTTGCCAACAACCCTTGCCGTGAGCACGGGGGAGTTCCCGGCCTAGACCGTGTAAATCAGGGAAAGCCCAAGGTGGGGGACATCCAGCGCCACCCGATCCTGAGTGGGGTCGCCGGACTTAATCCGTTCACCTACGAGGTATATCCCGGAGTTGCCGAGAATCACGCGGTTGCTGGCGTTGACGAGGGCGGCATCTCCGGAAATGGCGCGGAGGGTCGGCATGATGAGGGGTTCCAGGTCCTTGATCCGGATGTCGCAGGCTGCTACCCCGGCAAAACGTCCTTGGACGCGAAGGGGAGCCGCAAAAGTGAGGATGTACTCCTCGAAGCCGAGGAAGTCCACATACGGCCCCCACATGCTCTGCTCACCTGTGGCAGCGGCAGTGGAGAAGAACGGCAGCTTCTCATAGTCGTAATAGCGGCTGCTTCCAGGAGTCATGTCGAGGTCGAGCCTGCCAATGGTGCCGTATTCCTTGCGTGCCCACCAGTCCAGGGCCGGCAACCCCTCCTTGATGGTTTCCGCGGCGAAGAAGGTTCCGGCTCCGGCTGCAAAAGTGTTATTGGTCAGGAACTCCCGGGGATATTCGTCCAGTCCGTCCAGGACAGCCCTATCGATCCGGGACTTGCCCGGGAGATTTCGTTCAAGGAGGGAAGAAGCGTCGCTGGAGAGCTTATTGACCTCCGTGCAGACGCCGCTCAGCCAGGAAGAAAGGGCTGTCGCGGCACGTATGACTTCAGCGGTGGGCTTCATTGGCCATCCTGGTTCGATTGGGCGTAGCCGAGGGTGAGTTTCTTGTCGATCAGGTGGAAAATGTTCCGCCTGATGTGCTCAAGGACGAGGTTCTGGGCCTTCTCGGGCTGGTCCTGGGCGACTGCCCGGACCAATTCCAAGTGTTCAGCGGTTGCCTGTTCGGGGTCAAATGCCACCGTGAGGGGTGTCCAAAGCTGCTGAACAGTTTCTTCCTGAAGCCGGATCTCAGCATTGGCAAGTCTTGGAGACTGGGCGGCTATGGCCAGTTCGATATGGAAGCGGCTGTCAGCCGGTGCACGCACTTCAGGGGTATCGGCCAGTACCAATGCCCGGGCAAGTTCCTGCAGCCGCTCGCAGTCGTGTGCTTCGGCGCGCTCACAGGCCAGCCGGACGGTGGTAGCGGAGATAGCGGAGTGTTCGTCACCGATATCACGAATTTCCGAAATCGACGTCGAGAGGAACCAATCCCGGATGGCATCAGTCTGCGTACGAGGCTGGCGGACAACGAAGGTTCCCCCGCTGCGGCCCCTGCGGGTCTCGACGACTCCGCGCTCGCGCAGTTCCCCTAAAGCTTCGCGAAGGGTAGCGCCACCTACGCCAAACATTTCCGAGAGTGCCGCTTCCGGGGGCAGGCGTTCACCTACTTTGAGCAGCCCGAGCCCGATGGCCTTGGTAATCCTGTCCACGATCGCATCGGCCCTCTCGATTTCCGGCAGGGACCGATATATCTGGGACTGGAATGAGGACGGCGAGGCCAAAAGTCTGCGCTCCGGGAAATGGGATACGGGGTGGGTGGGTCAATACCAGTCAAGTCCGGACAGCAGCGTCAGGACTCATCTTGTTGTACAGAGTCTATGCAATAAATCCTTCAAAACTGCGGCTTTCCGGGACTTCCCACCCGACCCCTCTGGGAGCACCAATCCTAAAGTGTAGTCAGAACCGTCAGAAAACAGTGTTACCCCTGCCCGTTCCCTTCGGGAGTATGGATATCAACCAGAAAGCGTCGTTCGGCTGCTACAGCCAACGACCGAACAGAAGGGGAAAACATCGTGACTACGACAGCAAGTGCAGTTCGTACCGGGTACAGCAGCACAGATGACATTGTCCGGAATCTCTCTCTTGTCAGGGACGAGATCTCGGACACGGCGGCCAAGATCGACGAACAGCAGATCGCCGACCTGGCCCGCCACCTCAGCCACCCTGGCCGGGTGTTCGTCGCCGGAGCCGGCCGCAGCGGCCTGGTCCTTCGCATGGCCGCCATGCGGCTGATGCACCTGGGCCTGAACGTCCACATCGCCGGTGACACCACCACCCCCGCAATCGCTTCCGGCGACCTGCTCCTGGTGGCCTCCGGATCGGGAACCACCTCGGGCGTAGTCAAATCAGCCGAAACAGCGGCGAAGGCGGGAGCGCGGATTGCCGCGTTCACCACCAACGCGAGTTCACCGCTTGCCGGCCTCGCCGACGCGGTGGTAATCATCCCCGCGGCCCAGAAGACCGACCACGGCTCCAGCGTTTCCCGCCAGTACTCAGGGTCCCTCTTCGAGCAGGTACTTTTCCTCGCCACGGAAGCACTCTTCCAGTCCCTGTGGGACAACACGGATGTTCCTGCCGAAGAGCTCTGGCTCAGGCACGCCAACCTCGAATAATCGAGACCCATTCCACAATTTTCAACACCCACCGCATTTCCCAACAGAAAGAAAACATCATCATGAAGCTCCAAGTTGCTATCGACCTGCTGACCACCGAAGCCGCCCTCGAACTGGCCGGCCAGGTTGCCGAATTCGTTGACATCATCGAGCTGGGCACCCCGCTGATCAAGGCCGAAGGCCTCTCCGTCATCACCGCGATCAAGAACGCCCACCCGGACAAGGTTGTTTTCGCTGACCTGAAGACCATGGACGCCGGCGAGCTCGAAGCCGACATCGCCTTCAAGGCCGGCGCTGACCTGGTCACCGTCCTCGGTGCAGCCGATGACTCCACGATCGCCGGCGCCGTCAAGGCTGCCAAGGCCCACAACAAGGGCGTTGTCGTTGACCTCATCGGCATCGAGGACAAGGTAACCCGTGCCAAGGAAGTCCGCGCCCTGGGTGCGAAGTTCGTTGAGATGCACGCCGGCCTGGACGAGCAGGCAAAGCCCGGCTTCGACCTGAACGGTCTGCTCCGCGCCGGTGCAGAAGCCCGCGTTCCGTTCTCCGTGGCAGGCGGCGTGAAGCTCGCCACCATCGGAGACGTCCAGAAGGCCGGCGCCGATGTCGCCGTCGCCGGCGGCGCCATCTACGGTGCAGCCGACCCGGCACTGGCAGCCAAGCAGCTCCGCGCCGCCATCAACTAACCAGCCGGTTGACGGAGGCGTCCCGCACTCCCAACAGCCGCGGGACGCTTCCTCCGGGCTGCAGGACCTTGTGATTGGGGCCTGCAGCCCGGAATGTCTTTCCTGTACTGCCCGCGGAGATACGTCACCGCGGGCAGTACGGTTCAGTGCTGAATCCGATTCCAGGAACACAACACCCCAAAGATGTGGGGTTGGCGCATGGGCGCACTTATACCCATGGGAAGGAACTGTTCATCATGCGTAGTCAGGCCACACACAATTTAGAAGTAGTTGTTACCGAGCCAAGCCGCCTCTACGAGTTGCTCGACGATGCCGAGGCCACGCTCCGGCAGGTAGCCAGGCCCCACTGCTATTCCGGCATTCTGGTCACCCGCCATACTCCCAGCCGGTACACCCTCGCCCTCAGCGACACCGTTCCCTACGGTGAGACCCGCGAGCAGATCCTCTCCTAGCCGCCGGTCTGCGGCCGCACTACCCTGTCGAAAGTTAGAAGCCACCATGTCACTTACCTACGTTGATCCAAGTGCGAGGCCCGGGCACAGGTCCGGGGCCAATCCGCTGCGGGATCCGCGGGACCGCCGTCTGAACAGGATTGCCGGTCCGTCCTCGTTGGTGCTTTTTGGGGTGACGGGGGATCTTGCCCGGAAGAAGCTCATGCCGGCCGTGTATGACCTCGCGAACCGGGGGTTGTTGCCGCCGAGTTTCGCGTTGGTGGGGTTCGGCCGCCGGGCCTGGTCCGATGCGGATTTCGCCGCGGAGGTGAAGTCTTCCGTGCAGGCTTATGCGCGGACGCCGTTTGATGAGGCGGTGTGGAACCAGCTTGTCGGAGGGCATCCGTTTTGTGCAGGGCGAGTTCGACGACGATGACGCGTTTGAGCGTCTCGGTGAGACGATCGAGGAACTCGATGAGGTCCGCGGGACGCGGGGTAATCACGCGTTTTACCTCTCGATCCCGCCGAAGGCGTTCGAGCAGGTCTGCCGGCAGCTCTCCAAGCACGGCCTCGCGCAGGCTGACGGGGACAAGTGGCGGCGGGTGGTGATCGAGAAGCCGTTCGGGCATGACCTGGAGTCGGCCCGGCAGCTGAACGACATTGTGGAGTCGGTGTTCCCGCCGGACGCGGTGTTCCGGATCGACCATTATCTGGGCAAGGAGACGGTGCAGAACATCCTGGCGCTGCGGTTCGCGAACCAGCTGTTCGAGCCGTTGTGGAATGCGAACTATGTGGACCACGTCCAGATCACCATGGCCGAGGACATCGGCACCGGCGGCCGGGCGGGGTATTACGACGGTGTCGGGGCTGCCCGTGACGTGATCCAGAACCACCTGTTGCAGTTGCTCGCGTTGACGGCGATGGAGGAGCCGATTTCCTTCAACGCCGATGACCTGCGGGCGGAGAAGGAAAAGGTCCTCGCCGCGGTCAAGCTCCCGGAGGATTTGTCCACGCATTCGGCGCGGGGGCAGTTCGCCGGCGGCTGGCAGGGCGGGGAACAGGTTCAGGGCTACCTGGAGGAAGAGGGCATCCCGGCGGATTCGAAGACTGAGACGTTCGCGGCGATCCGGGTGGATATCCATACCCGGCGTTGGGCGGGTGTGCCGTTTTACCTGCGGGCGGGCAAGCGGCTGGGCCGCCGGGTGACGGAGATCGCGGTGGTGTTCAAGCGGGCCCCGAACCTGTTGTTCCGTGACCATGGCGAGGATGACTTCGGCCAGAACGCGGTGGTCATCCGGGTCCAGCCCGATGAGGGCGCGACGATCCGGTTCGGGTCCAAGGTCCCGGGCACGCAGATGGAAGTCCGGGACGTGACGATGGACTTCGGCTACGGGCACTCGTTCACCGAGTCCAGTCCCCGGAAGCGTATGAGCGGCTGATCCTGGACGTGCTCCTGGGTGAGCCGCCGCTGTTCCCGCGGCACGAGGAAGTGGAGCTGTCCTGGAAGATCCTGGACCCGTTTGAAGACTACTGGGCCGGGCTCGACGAACAGCCCGAACCCTACGCGCCCGGGGTCCTGGGGCCCCGGCCCGCGGACGAATTGCTGGCCCGTGACGGACGAACCTGGAGAAGGCCATGATTGTAGATTTGCCGGACACCACCACCTCGAAGATCTCCAAGAAGATCATGTCCCTGCGTGAGCAGGGCGGCGTGATCGCCCTGGGCCGGGTCCTGACCCTCGTGGTCGTGACCCGGTCCGGGCTCGAGGAAGAAGCGATCGAGGCCGCGAACGAGGCCAGCCGCGAACACCCCTGCCGGATCATCGTCCTCGCCGACGCCGGGGCCACAGGCCCCGAACCGGCTCGACGCGCAGATCAGGGTCGGCGGTGACGCCGGCGCCTCGGAAGTCATCGTGCTCCGCGGCTACGGCGAACTCGCCCACGAAAGCGAATCCCTCGTCGCGGCCCTGCTGCTCCCGGACGCCCCGATCGTGGCCTGGTGGCCGCACGGGGCACCGGAGAACGCCTGCGAAACCTCCGTGGGCAGGATCGCGCACCGCCGGATCACCGACTCCGCGAACGAACCCGACCCCCAGGCGGCGCTGGAGAACATCCGCAACACCTACAAGGCCGGCGACACCGACCTCGCCTGGACCCGGCTGACGAACTGGCGGATCCAGCTCGCCGCCGTCCTGGACCAGGCCGACTCCTCACCCGTCACCGCGGTGGCCGTCGAAGGCGCCTCCGACTCACCCGTCCACGATCCTGCTCGCGGCCTGGCTCACCCTGGCCCTGGACGCCCCCGTGACCATCGTCGCGGACCCCGCCGGCACCGGCATCCGCCGCGTCCGCCTCACCCGCCCCGGCGGCGACGTCCAGCTCTACCGGCCCGGGCCCTCCATCGCCGAACTCACCCAGCCCGGCCAGCCCGCCCAGCGGATCTCCCTGCCCGCGCCGCAGCCTCAAAGACTGCCTCGCCGAAGAACTCCGCCGCCTCGACCCCGACGAAGTCTTCGGCGAAACCATCACCAGCCTTAATACCTCCACCATGCAGCAGGAAACCCCCATGACCTTCACGTGCAGCGGGGAGCCCGGACGTAACCAGGACCGTCAGTCACTGATCGCCGTTTAAGGGGACCGCGCAACCGAGGACCCAGGAACCACAACGCGTCAGTTAGATTGGCACTTCGTGCCGATTCACCGGATCCGGCCGGATCCAGGAAAGGAACACAAGAATAATGGTCCACAAAGTACAGGCCGTCATCGCCAGGGAGAAGAATGCCCCGGTTTCGCTGGAGACTATTCTGGTCCCGGATCCGGGACCGGGGGAGGCCCTGGTGGACATTCTCACCTGCGGGGTCTGCCATACGGACCTGCACTACAAGCAGGGCGGCATCGGCGACGAGTTCCCTTACCTGCTGGGCCATGAGGCCACAGGTGTGGTCAGCGCGGTGGGCCCCGACGTCACTTCTGTGGGCCCCGGCGACCG
Source organism: uncultured Actinomycetota bacterium (assembly GCA_963741285.1). Taxonomy (GTDB): domain Bacteria; phylum Actinomycetota; class Actinomycetes; order Actinomycetales; family Micrococcaceae; genus Arthrobacter. The sequence continues at coordinate 502,270 of CAVUHH010000016.1, read as the reverse complement.
GGTGATCCTGAACTGGCGTGCCGTCTGTGGGGAATGCCGCGCCTGCGCCAAGGGCCAGCCGCAGTACTGCTTTAACACCCATAACGCGACGCAGAAGATGACCCTCGAGGACGGTACGGAACTCTCGCCCGCGCTGGGCATCGGCGCCTTTGCGGAGAAGACCCTGGTGGCGGCCGGGCAGTGCACCAAGGTTGACGACGACGCCGATGCTGCCGCCGTCGGGCTGCTTGGCTGCGGCGTGATGGCCGGCATTGGTGCCGCCATCAACACCGGCGAGGTCAAGCGCGGCGAATCGGTGGCAGTGATCGGCTGCGGCGGCGTGGGCATCGCCGCGATCGCCGGGGCCAAGCTGGCGGGCGCCGCCACCATCATTGCGGTGGACATCGACGCGAACAAGGTGGACCTCGCCAAGTCCCTGGGCGCAACGCACGGCGTGGATTCCAGCAAGGAAGACCCCATCGAGGCCATCCGGGCCCTCACGAACGGCAACGGAGCGGACGTGGTGATTGACGCCGTCGGACGTCCCGAAACCTACAAACAGGCGTTCTACGCCCGCGACCTCGCCGGCCGCGTGGTGCTGGTGGGTGTCCCGACGCCGGGCATGGTGCTTGAGCTGCCCCTGCTGGACGTCTTTGGCCGGGGCGGGTCGCTGAAGTCCTCCTGGTACGGCGACTGCCTGCCCTCCCGTGATTTCCCCATGCTCGTGGCGCACTACAAGCAGGGCAACCTGGACCTGGACGCCTTCGTCACCGAGCGCATCACCATTGACCAGGTGGAGGAAGCCTTCGCCAAGATGCATGACGGCAAGGTCCTCCGATCGGTCGTCGAAATACAGTCCCAGAAGGAGCTCTCATGACAGTCACCATTGAAAACCTGGTCACCTCAGGCACGTTCTCGCTCGACGGCGGCACCTGGGACGTGGACAACAACGTCTGGATCGTGGGCAACGACGATGAGTGCGTGATCATCGATTCCCCGCACGACGCGGCAGCGATCATCAACCAGGTCCGCGGCCGGAAGGTCCTGGCCATCCTGCTGACCCACGCGCACAACGACCACATTGGCGCGGCGCGGGAAGTCGCGGCCGCTGTCGGCGCCCCGATCGTCCTGAACCCGGACGACCTGGTTCTCTGGAAGCAGGTTTACCCGGATTCGGACCCGGACCGGTACCACGGTGACGGCGACGTGTTCGAGGTGGGCGGCACCGCGCTGTTGGCCATCCACACCCCGGGCCATTCCCCGGGCTCCACCTGCTTCTACCTCGAAAGCGAGGGAACGGTCTTCACCGGCGACACCCTCTTTAACGGTGGACCGGGAGCGACTGGACGCTCCTACAGCGACTACCCCACCATCCTGACGTCCATCAGGGCACGGCTTCTCACCCTCCCGCCGGAGACCGTGGTCCGCACCGGCCACGGCGACAACACCACCATTGGTGCCGAACGGGAAACTCTGGCTAAGGTTTCCCAATAAAGAAGGGTCTTGAACAGCAGGAACCCGTTGAGGCGCGCCAGCACAGCTGGCGCGCCTCAACGGGCGTTTTGAACAGGAACGGCGTGAGCCGCAAAGGAAGTTGGAACAATGAAGTTCGGTAAGCAGCCCGCCCCCGTCGCGGACATCAACGAGGACCACCTCGCAGTCCACAAGCCCAAAACGGAAGCGGCCGGCGTTAAGGCCGTGATGGTGGCCCTCGAACGCGCCGTTGCCCAGGCCGGCGTGACCCGGACGGCGCAGTCCCTGCTGCGGCTGAACCAGCAGGGCGGCTTCGACTGCCCCGGCTGCGCCTGGCCGGAATCGGCCACGAAGCGCAAAGCGGCCGAGTTCTGCGAGAACGGGGCCAAGGCGGTGGCCGAGGAGAACACCCTCCGCACTGTGGGGGCCGAGTTCTGGGCCAAGCACTCCATCGCCGAACTCGCAACGAAAGACGGAGTACTGGCTGGGTAACCAGGGCCGGCTGAGCGAACCGGTGGTGATCCGTGAGGGGGAGTCCCACTATTCCCCGATCTCCTGGGCCGACGCCTTCGAACTCATTGGTGAACACATCCGGGCCTCCACTCCGGACCGCTGCGTGTTCTACACCTCCGGGCGCACCGCGAACGAGACAGCCTTTATGTACCAGCTGTTCGCCCGCGCCCTGGGCACCAACAACCTCCCGGACTGTTCCAACATGTGCCATGAGTCCTCTGGCTCGGCGCTGAACCCGACCATCGGCATCGGCAAGGGAACCGTCTCCCTGGAGGACATCCACGATTCCGAACTCATCTTCGTGGTGGGGCAGAACCCCGGCACCAACCACCCCCGGATGCTCTCGGCCTTGAAGGAGTGCAAGGACAAGGGCGGCAAGGTAGTGGCCGTCAACCCGCTGCCGGAGGCAGGCCTCTTCAACTTCAAGGACCCGCAGACCGTCTCGGGAGTGGTGGGCGGCGGCACGCCGCTGGCGGACGAGTACCTGCAGATCAAGGTGGGCGGTGACCTGGCACTGTTCCAGGCACTGGGCCACCTGCTCCTGGCGGAGGAGGAACGCAACCCGGGCACCGTCGTCGACCGTTCCTTCATTGATGCGCAGACGGACGGGTTCGACGCCTACCGCGACGCCCGCGGCGAGCTGGACTGGGACGAAACCGAGAAGGCCACCGGCCTGGACCGGGCGCAGATCGAAACCGTCGCCGGGATGCTCATCAGGTCCAAGGCCACCATCTTCTGCTGGGCCCTGGGCGTCACGCAGCAGCCGCACTCGGTGGACACCATCAAGGAAATGGTCAACGTCCTCCTGCTGCAGGGCAACTTCGGCAAGCCCGGCGCAGGCGCCTGCCCGGTCCGCGGACACTCGAACGTCCAGGGTGACAGGACCATGGGCATCTGGGAGAAGCCGAAAGAGTGGCTGCTGGCGTCCCTCGATGGGGAGTTCGGGATCGAGTCCCCGCGGCACCACGGCTACGACGCCGTGGAATCCATGGAAGCCTTCGAGCGCGACGACGTGGACGTTTTTGTGTCCATGGGCGGCAACTTCTCGCTCGCCTGCTCGGACACCGAAACCCTGGAAGCGGGCATGCAGCGGATCGGCCTGACCGTGCACATCTCCACCAAGCCCAACCGGTCCCACATTGTGCACGGGCGCACCTCGCTGATCCTGCCCACGCTGGGCCGGACGGACAAGGACGACAAACACCCCAAGGGCGCGCAGTTCCTGTCCGTGGAGGATTCCATGTCCGTGGTCCACTCCACCCAGGGCAGGCTGACGCCGGTCTCCGACCACCTGCTCGCCGAACCGGTCATTGTGGCGCGGATGGCAGAGGCGACCTTCGGGCCGGACCACTCCGTGGACTGGAAAGCCATGGCCGAGGACTACGACGTGGTCCGTGACCACATCTCCCGCGTCCTGCCCGGGTTCGAGGACTTCAACGCCAGGGTCCGGACCAAAAACGGTTTTGTGCTGCCCAACCCGCCGCGCGATACCCGGTCCTTCAAGACAGACATCGGCCGGGGCCGCTTCACGGTCAGCCCGCTGGAATACCTGACCCCGCCGGACGGCCACCTGGTGCTCCAGACCATCCGCAGCCACGACCAGTACAACACCACGTTCTATGGCCTGGACGACCGGTACCGCGGCATCTCGGGTGGCCGCCGGGTGATCCTGGTGCACCCTGAGGACCTGGCCGAACTTGGCTTCAAGGACCGGGACCTCGTGGACGTGGTCAGCACCTTCCGCGGCCACGACCGGCAGGCGGACAAGTTCCGCCTGGTGGCCTACCCGACGGCGAAGGGCTGCGCCGCGGCGTACTTCCCCGAAGCCAACGCCCTGGTCCACAAGGAAAACGTGGCCCGCGAGTCGAATACACCCGGCTTCAAGGCAATGTTCGTCCGGTTTGTGCCGCACCCGGCGGAGCCGGAATCAGCCGAAGAATCCGCTTCGCTTGCGGCTGCCACCGCTTAGGGCGTACCCGGTGGTTGAGCCTGTCGAAACCCCGATCGCTGGATGACCTTGGTTTCGACAAGCTCAACCACCGTTGGGTGGTCGGCGCTGGCCTGCTCGGTCACCGGAGTCCGTGGCTGTGTGCCAGTGCGATGGCCTCGGTGCGTGAACCGACCTCAAGCTTCCTGAACAGGTTCCGCACGTGGAACTTGACCGTGTTCTCGCTGATGCCCAGTGTTGAGGCGATGGTCCTGTTGCGGTGCCCGGCAACAAGGTGCTCCAGCACCTCGAGCTCCCGGGCGGCGAGATCCCAGCCGGCGACATCGCCAGCCGGGCTTGTCTTCTGCAGGTCCAGGGGGAGGGTGACAAAAACGTCCGCACCCCAGCCCGGCATAACATCGATCCGCAGTGTTCCGGTGAGCGCCTGGACCCGGCGATCCAGGCGGGCGATGCTCGGCGCGTCGGCTTTGAGGGCACCCCGGCCGTCGTCGCGGACGTTGATCAGCAGGTTTTCGCCGTCGCAGTCCCACTGCGTCCGCACCCTGCTGACATCCGGTTGTTCCGTCATGGCCAGCACAAGTCCGCGGACGATCGCCCGGGCCGCGTGGGCTACTTCGCCTGGCAGGGCCCTTCCGTTGAGCGGCGGTTCGATGAATTCGATCTCGATGCCGCTGTAGCGTGTGAGCGGCCGCAGGTCCTCCCGCAGGCGTTCGAAGGCCTTGGCGACGGGCTCCTTCACCAGGTCTGTTGTGCGGTCGCTGTGTGTCCGGAGCCCGATCAAAGCCTTGGCGGTGAGGTCGGTGACGGTGGTGCGGGCTGCTGCATCCTCCAAGGAGGATGACCGCAGGGCTGCCAGGAGAGTCTCCAAGGTGGTGGAGTGCAGATCGGTCAGTTCCGCCGTCACGCGGAGGCGTTCAGCGGATGCCGCCCGCGATTCGAGCAGGTACGACGGCGGCGCATCGGCCACTTTCTCCCGGATCCGCCGCGCAGTAAGGCGCCACAGATAGGTCACCAGCTCCAGCCCGGCGCTTCGCCCCGGATCCGCAGGGGGATCGGTGAGGATGAGGAGGGCGTTGCTGGAGGCATGTTTCAGGGCGAGCACGGGGCGGGGCCGGCCGGCGACTTCGGCTTCCCCGAACCAGGGTGTCTCATCCGAAAGGGTAGCGCGAAGCGTGTCCAGCTCGGTGATGGAGACCCGGGAAATGATGTCCTCATCGCCGGCCTTCTTCTGCGGCCGGCCTGTGCAGTCTTCCGTGAAGATCACCAAGGCGCTGCTTCCCATGTAGGGCAGCGTGGCATCACGCAGGCGTTCTGCTATCTGGGCGAGGGGGGCATCGGCCAAGGCTGCCACGCTCTGTAACAGCGGCCACGGCAGGTCTGGAAGAGGCATGGTGGATTCCTTCACGGGCTGATGGGCGACGTTGCTCATCCGGACATCCTACCCGGGCGGAAAGTCCGTCCAACCCAAAAGGGTAGTAAGAACCGTCAGAAAACAGTGTTACCCCTGCCCATTTGGTTCGCAATCATGGATATCAACCAGAAAGTATCCGTCCGGCCGCTCCAGGCCGACCAGATCCAAAAAGGACAAACCGTGAACCCGACAACAAATGTGACGCTCCCCGGCGCTGCCACTGCAGCAACACTCAACTGGACGCCCGCAGACGACCGCGCAGTGGACACCGCCCGTGTTCTGGCTGCGGACGCTGTGGAGAAGGTTGGCAACGGCCACCCCGGCACGGCCATGAGCCTTGCCCCGGCCGCCTACCTTCTTTTCCAGAAGCTGATGCGCCACGATCCCCGTGACCCGGACTGGCTGGGACGTGACCGGTTCATCCTGTCACCGGGCCACTCCTCGCTGACGCTTTACATCCAGCTGTTCCTCTCCGGCTACGGACTGGAACTGGACGACCTCAAGGCGCTCCGCACCTGGGATTCGCTGACCCCGGGCCACCCCGAGTACAAGCACACCGCCGGCGTGGAGATCACCACCGGCCCGCTGGGCCAGGGCCTGGCCTCCTCGGTGGGCTTCGCCTACTCCCAGCGCCGGATGCGCGGCCTGTTCGACGCCGACGCTGCCGAGGGCACGTCCCCGTTCGATCACACCATCTGGGTCATTGCCTCCGACGGCGATATCCAGGAAGGCGTGACCTCCGAGGCTTCCTCGCTGGCCGGGCACCAGGAACTGGGCAACCTCGTGGTGGTCTACGACGAGAACCACATCTCCATCGAGGACGACACCGACATCTCCTTCACCGAGGATGTCCTCAAGCGCTACGAGGCCTACGGCTGGCACACCCAGCGCGTGGACTGGACCGAGACCGGCGAATACGTCGAAGACGTCCAGGAGCTCTACTCGGCCCTGCTCGCCGCGAAGGCCGAGACGTCCAAGCCGTCCATCATCTCGCTGCGCACCATCATCGGGTACCCGGCGCCGAAGAAGCAGAACACCGGCAAGATCCACGGCTCAGCCCTCGGCGCCGACGAAGTGGCTGGCCTGAAGTCCGTGCTGGGCTTCGACCCGGAGAAGTCCTTCGAGGTGGACCAGGACGTCCTGGCCCACGCCCGTGCCGTGGTTGACCGCGGTGCCGCCGCCCGCAGCGAATGGGATTCCTCGTTCGAGGCGTGGCAGGCGGCCAACCCGGAGGGCGCTGCCCTGCTGGAGCGGATCGAAGCCAAGAAGCTTCCCGCCGGAATCGACGCAGCCCTGCCGGTGTTCGAAGCCGGCAAGGACGTCTCCACCCGCGCAGCGTCGGGCAAGGTGCTCAACGCACTCGGCCCGGTCATGCCGGAGCTGTGGGGCGGTTCGGCTGACCTCGCCGAGTCCAACAACACCACCATCGAAGGATCGGCGTCGTTCATCCCGGTCTCCCGCTCCACCGATGCGTGGAAGGGCAACCCGTACGGCCGCGTCCTGCACTTCGGCATCCGCGAGCACGCCGCGGCGTCGATCGTGAACGGCATTTCGCTGCACGGCCGGACCCGCGCGTTCTCCGGTACGTTCCTGATCTTCAGTGACTACCAGCGCCCGGCCATCCGCCTCTCCGCCCTGATGGGTGTCCCGTCCATCTACGTGTGGTCCCACGACTCCATCGGCCTGGGCGAGGACGGCCCCACCCACCAGCCGGTGGAGCAGCTCTCCACCCTGCGCGCCATCGTGGGCCTGGACGTTGTCCGCCCCGGCGACGCGAACGAGGTGGGCATAGCGTGGAAGACCATGCTGGAGAACCACGACAACCCGGCCGGCATCGTCCTGACCCGTCAGAACGTCCCCACCTTCGCCCGCGGTAATGGTGCAGCACAGGGTGACACCTTTGCTTCCCCGGCGGGTGTGGCCAAGGGCGGCTACGTGCTGGCCGAAGCATCCAGGGACGGCGCCACCGTTCCGGCCGATGTGCTGCTGATCGCTACCGGCTCCGAGGTCCAGCTGGCCGTCCAGGCCCGCGAAGCTCTCCAGGCTGAAGGCATCGCTGCCCGCGTCGTCTCGATGCCGTGCGTTGAGTGGTTCAACAAGCAGGACGCCGCCTACCGCGAGTCCGTGCTTCCCGCCGCCGTCAAGGCCCGCGTTTCGGTCGAGGCCGGCCTGGCCCTGGGCTGGAAGGAATTCGTTGGCGACGCCGGCCGCTCCATCTCGCTCGAGCACTACGGTGCTTCGGCAGACTACAAGCGCCTGTTCCAGGAGTTCGGCATCACCGCGGAGGCAGTCGCCGCCGCCGCCAAGGACTCCCTGGCCGCTGCCCGCAGCTGACCTTTTACCTGTACTGCGGCCGGCGCCGCGGGACGGCCTCATGGGGGACGTCCCGCGGCGCGGCCGCGAACTGTCACCAGTCCACAATTTTTGAAGGAAGAAGCAGAAGCCATGACCAACGCAACCCCCACCGCCCAGCTCTCCGACGCCGGCGTGTCCATCTGGCTCGATGACCTCTCGCGTGAGCGTCTCGCCAGCGGCAGCCTGCAGAAGCTCATCGACGAAAAGAACGTGGTTGGTGTGACCACCAACCCGTCCATCTTCCAGGCCGCGATCACCTCCGGCTCGGACTACGACGCAAAGATCGCCGAACTTGCCGCGCAGGGCGCCGGCGTCGAGGAGACCATCTTCGAGATCACCACCACCGACGTCGCCGACGCCTGCGACCTGTTCGCCCCGATTGCCGCCGCCACCAACGGCGTGGACGGCCGTGTCTCCATCGAGGTCGATCCCCGCCTGGCCTGGGACACCGAAGGCACCATTGCTGAGGCCAAGAACCTCTACAAGAAGGTGGACAAGGACAACGTCCTCATCAAGATCCCGGCAACGCTCGAAGGCCTGGAAGCGATCACCGCAACCCTCGCCGAGGGCATCAGCGTCAACGTGACCCTGATCTTCTCGCTCGAGCGCTACCGCGCCGTCATCAACGCTTTCCAGTCCGGCCTGGAGCAGGCCAAGGAAAACGGCCACGACCTGTCCACGATCCACTCGGTGGCCTCGTTCTTCGTCTCCCGAGTGGACTCCGAAATCGACAAGCGCCTGGACGCCCTCGGCACCGACTGACGCCAAGGCCCTCAAGGGCAAGGCGGGTGTGGCCAACGCCCGCCTGGCCTACCAGGTCTACGAGCAGCTCTTCTCGACCGATCGGTGGGAGGTCCTGGCCGAAGCCGGCGCCCGCCCGCAGCGTCCGCTGTGGGCCTCCACCGGTGTCAAGGACCCGGCCTACCCCGACACCCTGTACGTGACCGGACTGGCTGCTGCCGACGTCGTCAACACCATGCCGGAGAAGACCCTGGACGCCACGTTCGACCACGGCGTGGTCACCGGGGACACCATCACCGGCACCTATGCCGAGTCCAAGGCCGTGCTGTACGCACTGGACGCGCTGGGCATCTCCTACAACGAGGTGGTTGCCCTCCTCGAATCCGAGGGCCTGGACAAGTTCGTGGCCAGCTGGAAGGAACTGCTGGCCGACGTCGAAGGCGCCCTCGCCACCGCACGGAAGGCATCCTGACCCGAGCTCTGACCGCTACCGAAAGGCAGACATCATGTCCGCATCACCTCTGAACTGCTGCATCAACCCCAGCATCCTCTCGGCCGACTTCGTCAACCTCGAGGCCGAGCTCGCCCGCATCAGCAACGCCGATGCCGTGCACGTGGATGTCATGGACAACCACTTTGTGCCAAACCTGACCATCGGCCTGCCTGTTGTGGAACGGCTGCAGAAGGTCAGCCCCGTCCCGTTGGACGCCCACCTGATGATTGCCAATGTGGACCGCTGGGCTCCGCTGTACGCCGACGCCGGCCTGAGCTCAGTGACCTTCCACGTGGAGGCATCAGACGCCCCCATCAAACTCGCCCGGGAACTTCGTGCCCGCGGGGCCAAGGCGGGCATGGCACTTCGCCCGGCCACCCCGGTGGAACCGTACCTGGACATGCTCCCCGAACTGGACATGCTGTTGATCATGACGGTGGAGCCGGGCTTTGGCGGCCAGGCGTTCCTTGACGTGATGTTGCCGAAGATCCGCCGCGCCCGCGCTGCGGTTGACGGTTCGGGGGTGAACGTGGCCATCCAGGTGGACGGCGGCATCACGGAGGAAACCATCACCCGCGCCGCGGAAGCCGGAGCCAACGTCTTTGTGGCCGGGTCCGCCGTGTACGGCAAGCCCTCGCCGGCGGATGCTATCGAGTCACTGCGCACGAACGGGCAACTCGCGTTCGGGCCACGGGCCCTCCACCTCAACCACACCGCACCCCAACCTGTCTGAAGGACTACTCATGCGCGTTCACATCGCAACCGACCACGCCGGGATGGAGCTGAGCTCCCACCTCATTACTGCACTGTCTGCCAACGGCTACGAGATGGTGGATCACGGGCCGGCCGCCTATGACGCCGAGGACGACTACCCGTCGTTCTGCATTAAGGCAGCGTCTGCCGTCGTGGCCGATCAGGCCGCGGGCGTTGACGCCCTCGGGATAGTGCTGGGTGGCTCCGGCAACGGCGAGCAGATCGCCGCGAACAAGGTCAAGGGCGTGCGTGCGGCCCTGGCATGGAACCTCGACACAGCGAAACTGGCCCGCGAACACAACAACGCCAACGTGGTGGCAGTGGGCGGGCGGCAGCACACCGTTCAGGAGGCCACCGAACTGATCGAAGCGTTCCTGGCAGAGCCATTCAGCAACGCTGAGCGGCACGAGCGCCGCATCGGCAAGATCGCCACTTACGAAACCACCGGCGAGGTGGCCGAGTAATAACCCGGCTGCGTCATAGCCCCGTCCCATGCGGCGGGGCTATGACGTGGCCGCCTTTCTTTTAAGACCCAAATCCAACAGCAGGAGTCAGCATGCCCATTGCAACCCCAGAGATCTACTCCGAGATGATTGACCGTGCCAAGGCCGGCGGCTATGCATTCCCGGCCGTTAACGTCACGTCCTCGCAGACGCTGAACGCCGCACTGCGCGGTTTCGCCGAGGCGGAGTCCGACGGCATTGTCCAGGTGTCCACCGGCGGTGCCGCGTACTGGTCCGGCGCTGCCACGAAGGACATGGTGGCCGGTTCGCTCGGCTTCGCCGCGTTCGCCCGCGAAGTGGCGAAGAACTATGGCGTGAACATCGCCCTGCACACGGACCACTGCCCCAAGGACAAGCTGGACGGTTTTGTCCTGCCGCTGCTGGCGGCGTCGGAGGCCGAGGTCAAGGCCGGCCGGAACCCGATCTTCAACTCGCACATGTGGGACGGTTCGCACGAGCCGCTGAACGAGAACCTGAGCACCGCGCGCGAGCTGCTGGAGCGCACCGCGGCCGCGAAGATGATCCTCGAGGTTGAGATCGGCATTGTGGGCGGCGAGGAAGACGGTGTGGAGAACGCCATCAACGACAAGCTGTACACCACGGTGGAGGATGCCCTGGCCACCATTGAGGCCCTCGGTGCCGGCGAGAACGGCCGCTACATCACGGCCCTGACCTTCGGTAACGTGCACGGCGTGTACAAGCCCGGCGGTGTGAAGCTCCGCCCGGAGATCCTCAAGGACATCCAGGCCCAGGTGGGTGCCAAGCTCGGCAAGGACAGCCCGTTTGACCTCGTGTTCCACGGCGGCTCGGGCTCCTCGGACCAGGAGATCGCCGATGCCGTCTCCTACGGTGTGATCAAGATGAACATCGACACCGACACCCAGTACGCCTACACGCGCCCGGTGGTGGACCACATGTTCAAGCAACTACGCCGGCGTCCTGAAGGTCGACGGCGAAGTGGGCAACAAGAAGCTCTACGATCCGCGCGTCTGGGGCGCCTCCGCCGAGGCAGGCCTGTCCGCCCGCGATCGTCGAGGCAACCAAGCAGCTCGGCTCCGCAGGAAAGACGTTCTGACGCATAGGCCTGGTTGCCAAGGGAAATGGATGAGCGGCTCCTGATATCAGTTTCAGGAGCCGCTCATTGACGTGCAGCCTGTCCGCGGCGAAGCCGCCGGCGAATCTGGGCACAGGGTGCCGTAAGGCCGGGTTGGGGCAGGCAGCTCAGCCGAACAGGACGGCCGCTTCGTCGTAGCGGTTCTGCGGAACTGTCTTCAACTTGCCCAGGGCTTGCTCGAAGCCCACCTGTTCGATCTCCGTGCCCTTCAGGGCAACCATGGTGCCCCAGCGGCCTTCCACGACGGAGTCGATGGCAGCCATTCCCAGCCGGGTCGCCAGGACGCGGTCGAAGGCGGACGGTACGCCGCCGCGCTGGATGTGGCCCAGGATGGTGGCCCGGGTTTCGATGCCGGTCCGGGCTTCCAGTTCCGGGGTCAACTGGTCCGCGATCCCACCGAGCCGGGGGCGGCCAAAGGTATCCAGCCCGCGCTCGGAGTGCGGGGATTCCATGTGCTCCGGAACAAACCCTTCGGCTACCACCACCAGCGGTGCGCGCCCACGCGCGTGGGCTTCCTTCACCCACTGGGTAATCTGCTCGATGCTGACACGCTGCTCCGGGATCAGGATGGCGTGGGCGCCGGCGGCCATGCCGGCGTGCAGGGCGATCCAGCCCACGTGGCGGCCCATCACCTCAACGATCATGCACCGATGGTGCGATTCTCCGGTGGTGCGCAGCCGGTCGATCGCTTCGGTGGCGATCTGCACCGCGGTATCAAAGCCGAAGGTGTAGTCCGTGGCGTCGAGGTCGTTGTCCACGGTCTTGGGGACGCCCACGATCTTGAGGCCGGCGTCCGTCAGGCGCTTCGCCGCAGCCAGAGTGCCTTCGCCGCCGATCGCGATGATCGCGTCGATGCCGAGGCGGTCCATATGGGCCTTGATGACCTCCGGGCCGCCGCCGTTTTCGAAGGGGTTCGTGCGGGACGTGCCCAGGATGGTGCCGCCCTGCTTGGCGATGCCGCGGACCATGACGCGGGGAATATCGATGATGTCGCCCTCAACCACACCGCGCCAGCCGTCCAGGAAACCCACGAATTCGTGACCGTGGACGGCAATGCCCTTCAACACGGCGCCGCGGATCACGGCGTTCAGTCCCGGGCAGTCGCCACCGCTGGTGAGAATTCCAATTTTCATGTTTCGGCTCAAATCATAAGAATGGGTCAGACCCGGGGGAGGGCCCCCGGGTCTGAATTGGCGATCCGCGGTCAGGCCGCGAAGATGACAAAGAACTTTCGGATCCGCTCCTGGATCTCCCACGTCCCACGCCACCCAATCGGAAAGACGGCGGCGGTCCCGGCCTCCAGCGTGATGGGATCACGGCCGTCCTCAGTGACCACCATCCGGCCTTCAAGGACGTTAATCACCTCACCGCGCTCCAGGAACTCCCAACGGGAGAGGCCTGGTGCGGCTTCCCAGACACCGGAGACGATGCGCGAGTCATCGCTGGTGAAGGGAACGGACATCCGCACTGCAATGTCGTCGCTCAGCACGTCGGCAAAGGGCGGGCCAAGCCAGGACTTCTCCAGGTCCTCTTCGAAAAGTTCGCTGGGCTGGAAAGTAATGCTCATCTGGATCTTCCTTTCTTCTTCCACCCGCCCGTAACATCTCCGGCGGGCTGGTGGTGATGGCCGCGGCTCTCTTGAGCAGCGGTTGATCTATCCCACGGCGGCAAGTACCGACATGGCCTCCTCAACGACATTCGTGGCGGGGAAGGCAGGCCGGTTCACGCCGGCCATCTCTTCCATGACACGGACTACCTGGCAGCTGTAGCCGAACTCGTTGTCGTACCAGACGTAGAGGACCAGGTTCTTGCCGTTGGAGATGGTTGCGAGTCCGTCGACGATGCCCGCGCGGCGGGATCCGACGAAGTCCGTGGAAACCACTTCGGGTGAATCGATGTAATCGATCTGCCTGCGCAGGTCCGAGTGCAGCGACATCTCACGGAGGTAGTTGTTGATCTCGTCCTTGGTGGTTCCGTTTTCCAGGCTGAGGTTCAGGATGGCCAGTGAAACGTTCGGGGTGGGGACGCGGATGGAGCTACCGGTGAGCTTTCCGAGCAGTTCGGGCAGGGCCTTGGCTACTGCCTGGGCGGCGCCGGTTTCGGTGATCACCATGTTCAGTGCGGCGGAGCGGCCACGGCGGTCGCCGTTGTGGAAGTTGTCGATCAGGTTCTGGTCGTTGGTGAAGGAGTGGACCGTCTCCACGTGGCCGTGAACCACGCCGAACTTGTAGTTGATGGCTTTCAGGACCGGCGTGATGGCGTTCGTGGTGCAGGACGCAGCGGACACGATCCGGTCCGTGTCCTCGATGGTGCCGTGGTTGATGCCATGCACGATGTTCTTCAGGTCGCCCTTGCCCGGCGCGGTCAGCAGTACACGGCCAATGCCCTTGCTCTGCAGGTGCTGCGACAGGCCCTTGGCGTCGCGCCAGCGTCCCGTGTTGTCCACCAGCAGGGCATCCTTGATGCCGTAGGCGGTGTAGTCGATCGTGGCGGGGTTGTCCGAGTAGATGACCTGGATCTGGACGCCGTTGGCGGTGATGGTGTTGGCAGCCTCGTTAACCCGGATGGAGCCCTGGAAGGGGCCGTGGACCGAGTCGCGGCGCAGGAGGCTGGCGCGCTTGGTGAGGTCGTTGTCCGAACCTTTGCGCACCACGATGGCGCGCAGGCGAAGGCCGTGGCCGCCGCCGGCCTTTTCGATCAGCAGGCGGGCCAGGAGCCGGCCGATCCGGCCAAAGCCGTAGAGCACGACGTCGGTGCTGGCGCGGTCGTCAGCGCCGCGCCGGCCCACGAGCCCGGCAAGTTCCTTCCGAAGGAATTCCTCAAGGGCGGCACCGTTCCCCTTTTCCTTGAATTTTTGGTTCAAGAGGGCGATGTCGATGGTGGCCGGTCCGAGCTCCAGCCGCGCCAAGGTGTTCAGCAGCGGGGCAGTCTCTTCCAGGAGCAGTTCGTTCTTATCAACCCGGCGCGCGAAACGGTGTGCCTTGAGGATGTCCATGGTGGACTTGTTGACCAGGTTCCGGCCATGAATGCTGGTCACCACATTGTTATCGCGGTACAGCTGGCCGATTACCGGAATCATGGCCTCGGCGAGGGCCTCCCTGACCATCCACGTGTCAAGACTGGAATCTGGGGTGTGTAGCATCGGACTGCCTTTCCAAAAGCGTCGGGTCTGTTTGAGCTTCAGCTCCTGGGATGTTCCAGGTGCTGCAGGGATGTGACGGCTCCTTGCTCAGGTGCCGCCTTGCTGTTTTGGCCCGATGAGATCCTGACCGGATGTCCAAAAAAACTCCCTCATACCTTCACTGCTCCTCCAGGGGTGGGCCTAGCATCCATCGTCCTTTCATTTGCGGGTAGGGGAAACGCTATTTCGGGATGGTTAAAACAACCCCTTTGAGTAGGTCGCCGCGTGAAGGGCACCGCCCGGCACTGCCGGGTTGGACAGGCCGCCATCGCGCATAACCGCCACGGCGTCCGTCAGCGGAACGAATTCGGTGTCGTGCGTGACCATTACCGTGGCCACCTGGAACTCGTCCGTGACCCGGCGCAGCAGCCCGACGATCGACGCGCTGCGCTCATGGTCCAGCGCCGCCGTCGGCTCATCCACAAGCAGCACCCTGGGGTCACCCATCAGCGCCCGGGCGATGTTCACGCGCTGCCGCTGCCCGCCCGAAAGCTGGTGCGGCCGCTTATCCGCGGATGAGCCCAGCCCCACGAGGCCCAGCAGCTCAAGGGCCCTGGGACGTGCGGCCCTCAGCGGCTTGCCGCGCAGATGGTGACCGATCATCAATTGCTCGACGGCGGTGAGCGACGCCAGGAGGTTCGGCTGCTGGAAGATGATGCCCACCTTCTCCCGGCGCAGCGCGGTCAGGTCCGCGTCCTTCAGATCCGCCGTGGCGATCCCGTCGATCACCACCTGCCCATTGGTAGGGCGGACCAGGGTGGCGGCCACTGCGAGGAGACTGGACTTGCCCGAGCCCGATGGCCCCACGAGCGAGACCATCCGGCCGGCAGCCACTTCCAGGCTGACACTGTCCAGGGCCTTGATGGTTCCGCCTCCGTCCGGGTATTCGAGGGTGACATTGTCGAGCGCAAGGGGGACTGCTGCGCCGGCCGACGAAGTGGCGAGGGATGACACAGACATGGAGGAGGCAGACATCAGGACGGACCTTTCGGTAGGAGGAGGGGTTTTAGTTGCCGCCGAGGGCGATCAGCGGGTCCACCGCAGTGACGCGCCGGACCGCCAGCGCGGCGCCGGCCAGGCCGAGGGCAATGATTCCCAGCACGGGCAGCAGCAGTAGTGGCCGGGGTGACAAGGAACGGGGCGGCCTGCGCCGCGGCGAATCCGCCCAGCACACCGGCTGCCCCGCCGAGCCCGGCGCCGGCCAGCAACACCAGCGCGGCCTGGGTAATGGCGTCCCGCAGCACGTAACTGCCGGACGCACCCATGGCCTTGAGCACGGCGATGTCCCGGGTCCGCTGGACGGTCCACACGGTCAGGAACGCCACGATCACCAGCGCCGAAATCCCGTAGAGGAACGCCTGCATCAGCATCAGCGAACCGTTCTCGCTCTTGTAGGAACCCAGCGCCTGGAACGAACCCGTCCGGCTCGCGCTGACGGTGCGCGCTGCGGCATTTGCGGCGTCCTCGTCCACCACCGCCCCGTCCTGGTAAGTAACGGCGACGCACCGTCCCGGCCTGCGCTGCTCTCCGCCGCGGGCGGGAGGTGGGCCACCTCAGCCCAGGACGGCAGCGCCGTCCACACCACTCCGGTGTGGGAGTACCACTGGTCATCCACGACGGCGGTGACGGTCAGGTCGGTGCCGCCCACCGTGGCCGTGTCCCCGACGTCGAGCGACAGGTCCGATGCAACGGTCGAACCGATCACCACCGTCCCCGCCCGCACCGGCGACGGTGCCAGCCCGCCGTCCGCCGCAACGCCGAACACCGCCACGTTGGTGGTCCCGCCGTCGCCCGCCTGCAGGCGGGACTGGCTGATGCCGAGCGGCTCGGCGGCAGCGACCCCAGGCGCCTGGGCCCACACTTCTGCCTGCGCAAAGGTCACCTCGCTCTCGGTGAAGGACGCGGTGGGCTGGTTGGTGCCTGGTGCGCCGAAGACGATGCTGTCCACCGGCCGGGAGCCGCTCCCGGACCCGCCATCAGGCGCAGCACCCAGCTTGCTGATCGCGGAGGTGGACTGATCGCCCAGGCCGGCGGTGAGCCCGGACAGCAGCACCAGCAGCAGCGTCACCAGGGCCACCACGCCGCCCATCAGGGCGAACCGGCCTTTGGCGAACCGGATGTCACGGATAGCGAGAAACACGTTGCACTTCCTTCGGATGGGGTGGACTTCCTTCTGAATCCACTCTCCTGCGCACCGCCGCGGCCCACATCGTGTACGTGGTTGAGCCCGGCGCGATAAAGGGTTGAGCCGGCGGTCAACCTTTTGATTGATCCGCCCGCGGACCGGGGCGCCTAAGCTGGGGGAATGCCTGCCGCGGACCCACAGACCACCCCGTCCGGGGCCGCCATCCTGCGGTTCCTGCGGGTGACGCTGCATGTGGGGTTCGCGGTGCTGCTGCTCGTTGCCATCCTGCGGATGCATTTCGTGGCCGGCCCCGGGGGAAGCCTGGAGGGCACGCTCCGCAACGTCTGGTCCGCGCTCGCCGTCGCCCTCGCCGCGGCCTACCTCGCCGGCACCGTGCTGGAAAAGCGGTACGACGCCGGCCGCTCGGCGTTCAATCCGCATCCGTACGCCGTCCTGTGGCTGGGCCTGGTCACGGCGCTGTGGGGCGTCCTCCTGGCCGGCAGCGCCGAGTTTTCCTGGGTGGCCTTCCCGCTGTTCTTCCTGCACCTGCAGGTGCTGCCCCGCCGCGTCGCGCTGCTCAGCATCGCCGTCATGACGGCGGCAGTGGTGGCGTCACAGTGGGTGGCCAGCGGGCTGCCGTCACCGCCTGTGCCGATGGTCCTGGGACCGGTCCTGGGTGCCGGGTTCGCCGTGGTCACCGGGCTGGGCTACCGCGCGCTGTACCTGGAGGGGGAGGCGCAGCGGCTGGCCGCCGACGAACTCCGGCGGACCCGGGCCGAGCTGGCCAGGACCCAGCACGAAGCCGGTGTCGCGGCAGAGCGCGAACGCCTGGCCCGCGAAATCCACGACACCCTGGCTCAGGGCTTGTCCAGCATTGTCCTGGTGGCCCGGGCTGCGGAGAAGTCCCTGGCCGGCGGCGACCTTGCCACCGCGGCCGAACGGTTCGCGCTGGTCCAGCAGACGGCGTCGGAGAACCTGGCCGAGGCCCGCAGCTTTGTCCGCGGGCTCACCGCGCCCCGGCTCCAGGAGTCCTCGTTGCCGGAAAGCCTGCAGCGTCTCTGCGCCGAGACTGAAACCCTGGCCGCCGCACGCGGCGAGGGGCTCCGCTGCCGGTTCGAACTGGTGGGGGACGCCGCGGAACTGCCGCCGCAGTGCAGTGTCACGCTGCTCCGCGCCGCCCAGGCCAGCCTCGCCAACGTGAGGCTCCACGCGAAGGCAAGCACCGCCGTCGTCACCCTCGCGTTCCTCGGGGACGAGGTCACCCTGGACGTGTACGACGACGGCACCGGCTTTGAGCCCGAAGCGCAGGGTCCCCGGGTGGCTGGCCGGGCGGACGGAAGCGGCTTTGGCCTGCGCTCGCTGGCCGCCAGGGTGGCGGAACTGAACGGCTCGCTGGAGGTGGAGTCGGCGCCGGGGGAGGGGACCGTCGTCGCGGTCCGGCTGCCACTCACTGGAGAGGCGCTCGCCGGCGAGACGCCCGCTCGGGAGACGCCATCACGGGAGACGCCGTCCGGGGAAGCGTCCGGCCCGGCGGGGGAGCAGCGCTGATGGGGACGTTGCGCATCCTGCTGGTGGATGACCACCCCGTGGTCCGCGCCGGCCTGCGCGCCATGCTCACCGAATTTGAGGACTTCAGCGTGGCTGCCGAGGCTGCCGACGGGGACGCCGCGCTGCGTGAACTCACCCGGCTCCGGACGCTGGGGGAGCGTGTGGATGTGGTGCTGATGGACCTGCAGATGGGCGCCGGGATGGACGGGGTCACGGCCACGGCGGCGATCCGGCAGCTGGATTCCGCGCCGCCGGTCCTGATCCTCACCACGTACGACACCGAGGCGGACATCCTGGCCGCGGTGGAGGCAGGGCGCCAGCGGCTACATGCTCAAGGACGCGCCGCCGGAACAGATCCGCCAGGCCGTCCTGTCCGCGGCGGCTGGCCAGACGGCGCTGGCACCCAAAGTCGCGGCGCTGCTGATGTCGCGGATCAGCAGCCCGGAAACCGCCCTGACCCCGCGCGAGGTGCAGCTGCTGGAACTGCTGGCGACCGGGCTGACGAACAGGGCCATCGCCCGGCAGCTGTTCATCTCCGAGGCCACCGTCAAAACCCATCTGGTGCACATCTTCGGCAAGCTCGGCGTCGACAACCGCACGTCCGCCATCGCCGTGGCCGCGCAACGCCGGATCATCCGCCCGCCGGGGCAGTAACGCGGCGCCCGGCGGCGATATCCGCCAGCTCATCCGGCGGTCACGGGACATGGCCCGTTGAGTACCGTCCGCTGCCGCTCGCGAGGCCGACGGCGATGCGATACTAAGGGTGCATTGCATCGACGTTGGGGGAACTTCGGAAATGGTCCTTGATACGGCAACCCTCCGGGTCGCCTTCGGCGTGATGGCCCTGGTGCTCGGCCTGCTGTTCTACTTTTCGGCCTACCGCTACACGCGTTCGCCCTACAGCGGCTGGTGGTGCCTCGCGCTGGTGTTTTTTCTTGGCGGATCCGCCGCCTTCCTGCTCAACGGAACCGTTCACCAGTGGTGGGCCAACACTCTTGGCAACGTCCTGCTGGTCCACGGCGGCGTAGCCGTGTGGGCCGGTGCCCGCTCGCTCCGGGACCTTCGGCCCCGCCGCTGGCTGTTCACGGGGCTGCCGCTGGTCACCCTGGTTGCCACCGCCGTCGACCATCCCGGCACCAACGTCTGGGCGGGCGGTGCGGTGTTCCTCGCCGCGATGTGCCTGACGATGGGGCTGGCATCCCGCGAACTCTGGCGGCTGGAACCTGGCTATTCCCGCGTGCGGGCTCCGATGGCTGCCGCCGCGGCGATCATGGCCGTGTTTTACTTCGGCCGGCTGGTGTATTTTCTGCTGGAGGGCCCGGACGGGCGTACCTTCGCAACCTACTTCGGCTCCGCGGGGACCACCTTGGTGACCATGGTGCTGCTGGTGGTGGTGTCCTTCAGCATGGCCGCGCTCAGCAGCGAACAGCAGACCCGCGCCCTGCGCATGGTGGCCACCCGGGACGACCTGACAGGGCTGCTGAACCGCAAAGCATTCCTGGACATGGCCGCGGAACTGCTGGGCGACAGGGCCGTCACCCAGGGAGTGGGGGCCCTGATCCTTGCCGACCTGGACAATTTCAAGGCAGTGAACGACACCCACGGGCACGCCGCCGGCGATGTTGCCCTGCAGGCTTTCGCCGCGGCGTGCCAGGACACCGTCCGGTCAACGGACCTCGTGGGCCGGTACGGCGGGGAAGAGTTTGTCCTCCTGATTCCCGGCGCCTCCTCCGCCCGGGCTGAACACATCGCGGAGGAAATCAGCCGCCGCCTCGCCCAGGTCCCCACCGCCAACGGGCTCCTGATGCCCACCGTCAGTTACGGCGTGGCACTCTACGACGCCGACACAAGAGACCTGGAAAACCTCATCGCCGCCGCTGACGGGGCCCTGTACACCGCCAAGTCCCTGGGCCGGAACCGCACCGTCCACAGCGACCGCCGCAGCTGAGGCGCTCAGCTTCTATACTCGGGTCAAGGCCGCGACGAGAAGGACACGTTGACATGGGTGAACGCATTGGCATCATCGGTGGGGGCATTGTGGGCATCGCCCTGGCGCGGTCCCTCCTGACGCGTGGACTCGGGGAGGTCACGGTCTTCGAGAAGGAGCGGCGGCTGGCCGCGCATCAGACCGGCCACAACTCGGGTGTTGTGCACGCCGGCCTCTACTACGCGGCCGGATCACTGAAGGCAAAGCTGTGCGTATCGGGGCGCGATGCGCTCCGGGAATACTGCCAGGAGAAGAATCTGCCGTTCCGGGAAGTCGGCAAGCTGGTGGTGGCCGTGGACGACTCGGAACTTCCGGCGTTGGCCGACATCGAAAAGCGGGCCAGGGCGAACGGTGTGCCGGACCTGGACCGCATTGATGACGCTGCGCGGCTGCGGGACATTGAGCCCCACGCTGCGGGGGTGGCGGCTGTCCACTCGCCGCATACCGCCGTCGTGGATTTTTCGGCGATTACCGAGGCGATGGCGCAGGACGTGCGGACGGCCGGGGGCGCCGTTCTGCTGGGGCAGGAAGTGCTGGGGATAGAGGTGGACGGTGGCAAGGTGCGTGTCCGGACAGCCGTTTCCGAGCATGTCTTCGACCGGCTGATCGCCTGCGCCGGCCTGCAGTCCGACGTCGTTGCACGCCTGGTGGGCGCCGATCCGTCACCGAAAATCCTGCCCTTCAGGGGGGAGTACTGGTCGCTGAAGCCCTCGCGGACGGACCTGGTGAACGGCATGATCTACCCCGTGCCTGACCCCCGGTTCCCCTTCCTCGGAGTGCACTTCACCAGGGGCGTCTACGACGACGTCCATGTGGGCCCGAACGCCGTGCCGGCGCTGGCACGCGAAGGCTACGGGTGGTTGTCCGTCTCCGCGAAGGACACCTGGGAATCGTTGCGCTGGCCCGGAGCCGGCCCGTTGGCGAAGAAGCACTGGCGGATGGGGGTGGACGAGATCAGCGGCTCGCTGGTCAAGGCGATCTACTTCCGCAAGGCGCGGCGCTTCATTCCCGCGCTGGAGATGTCCGATCTGACGGCCAAGACGGCCTCAGGCGTGCGGGCGCAGGCGTGGGGCCGGGACGGTGCGCTGCTGGACGACTTTGCTGTGGAGCAGGTGGGCCCGGTGACGCTGCTGCGGAACGCGCCGTCGCCGGCGGCCACATCCTGCATGGCCATCGCCGAGCACCTCGTGGAGAACTATCTGCAGGTGCGTGCCTGACCCCCGGTGGTTGAGCCTGACTTCGGTGGTTGAGCTTGTCGAAACCCCTGGATCTCGACAAGCTCGATCACCGGACCGCGCTACCAACCTCAGTTCAGCTTCCCCGCCAGCCGCTCCCGCATCTGGATGCTCGCCTGGTTCAGCCCGATCAGCTCAACTTCCAGGCCGTGCCGGCGGTACTTTTCCGTGACCGCGTCCAGCACCGCGATGGTGGACGCGTCCCAGAGGTGCGAGGCGTGCAGGTCCACGATCACCCGGGCGATGTCCGCCTCGGCATCCAGGGCGTACTCGAACTGGGTGTAGAGGTCGTTGGAGGAGGCGAAGAACAGCTCGCCGTCCACCGTGTACGTGGCCACGTTTTCGCCGTTAAGTTCGACGACGGTCCGCTCCACCGTGGCGAAGTGCGCCACCCGCCGGGCGAACAGGGCCATGGCGGCCAGGACGCCCGCACCCACGCCGATGGCCAGGTTGTGCGTGGCTGAGACGACTGCCACGGTGATCAGCATGACGGCGGTCTCGGACTTGGGCAGCCGGCGCAGTGTCCGCGGGGCGATGGAGTGCCAGTCAAACGTGATGGCCGAAACGAAGATCATCACGGCCACAAGGGCGGCCATCGGGATCATGCCGACAACGTCGCCGAGCGTCACCACAAGCACCAGCAGGAAGACGCCGGCCAGGAAGGTGGACACCCGGCTTCGCGCGCCGGAGCCCTTGACGTTGATCATGGTCTGGCCGATCACCGCGCAGCCGCCCATGCCGCCGAAGAACCCGGTCACGATGTTCGCCACACCCTGGCCCCAGGACTCGCGGGTCTTGTTGGAGCGGGTGTCCGTGATGTCGTCCACCAGCTTGGCGGTCATCAGCGATTCCAGCAGCCCCACCAGGGCCATCGAAAGCGAGAACGGGGCCAGGACCTGGAACGTCTCCCACGTCAGGGGAACGTTGGGGATAAACAGGGACGGCAGGCTCTCCGGCAGTTGGCCCTTGTCCTGGACGGTGGGGACGTCCACTCCGGCGAGGACGGCAAACAGGGTGAGCACCACGATGGCCACCAAAGGTGAGGGCACCGCCGTCGTAATTCTGGGCAGTCCCACCACGATGACCAGGCCCACCGCCACGAGCGGATAAACCAGCCACGGGACGCCGATCAGTTCGGGCACCTGGGCCATAAACACCAGGATGGCCAGCGCATTCACAAAGCCCACCATCACCGAGCGCGGGATGAACCGCATCAGCCGGGTGACGCCCAGTATGGCGAGCAGGATCTGGAAGACGCCCGCCAGGATCACGGCCGCGATGAGATGGTCCAGGCCGTGGCTGCGCATCAGCGGCGCGATGACCAGGGCCACGGCGCCGGTGGCGGCGGAAATCATGGCCGGCCGGCCGCCGACGAACGAGATGGTGACAGCCATGATGAAGGACGCAAACAGGCCGATCCTTGGATCCACGCCCGCGATTACGGAGAAGGCGATCGCCTCCGGGATCAGGGCCAGCGCCACCACCAGGCCGGCCAGGGCCTCGGTCTTAAGGCGGCGCGGGGAACGTAATGTTGCGCGGACCGACTGAAGCTGTTGGGGCGTGTTGGTCGGGGCGTCCTTGACGCTTCGTACGGCCATTGCTGGGTCCAATCGTGCTGGTGAAGTGCGCTTTTGGCGGGTTCTGACTTCTGGAATGGCGGGCCGCGCGGCGCTTCATCGGGAAAGGAGGGGGCGCGTCCGCCGCTACCAGTCTGGGGCACGCCGCATCCCAACTGCTAAAATGGCGTGGTTGTAGACCGGCCTATAGCTGGTTCAGCCAGCGCCGTAACGTAAGTAGGGGACCACACAAAACATGACGGCAGGCGGTTCGCACCTCAGCACCTCGGAGACTTTTCCGGGCCCGTCCAAAAAGACGTCGGCCGGGACCGGGAACCCGGAGTCTGCTGCGCCCGCAACCACCGCACCAGTCAAGCGCCGCGCCTATATCGCCACCTGGCAGGGGTTCCTCGGCGCCTTGATGATGTTCGTGGGTTCCATCGGCACCGGCTGGATCGCCAACGGCTCGCCCATGATCCGCCAGCCGGTGGTCATCGCGCTGCGGACCGAAGGCTGGGGCGTCACGCTGTCCACCGTGCTCCTCACGGTGGGGGCGATGCTGCTGATGCGCTCCTGGCTGCGGCTCGGCCAACGGCTGGGGGACTGGGGCGAACAATCCCTGCGGTCGGTGGTGATCGCCATCTCCGCGTGGTCCTTCCCGCTTTTGCTGGCCGTCCCTATCTTCTCCCGCGATGTCTATGCCTACACCGGGCAGGGCCGGCTGGTCATGGAGGGCCAAAACCCGTACGACGTCGGCATCTCCACCCTCAACAACTGGTTTGCCCTCGGCGCGGACCCGGCCTGGGCTGAGAACAGGACACCCTACGGGCCCTACTTCCTGTGGCTCGCCCGCGGTGTGGTGGGGCTGACCGGTGCCCAGCCTGACGTTTCGGTCCTGCTCTTCCGGCTCCTCGCCGGCGTGGGGGTGGTCCTCTGCGTCATCTACATACCCAAGCTGGCCGAACTGCACGGCATCAACGGTGCGCGGGCACTCTGGATCGCGGTGGCCAACCCGCTGTTCCTGATCAGCTTCGTGGCCAGCGCCCACAACGACGCACTCATGGTGGGCCTCGCCGTCGCCGGTGTCTACTTCGCCGCGACGAAGCATTACCTTACGGGCATATTACTGGTCACCGCATCGATCGGAATCAAGCCGATCACCGTGCTGCTGCTCCCGTTCATCGGCGTCATGTGGGCAGGGCCTGCCGCGTCGTGGACGCGGAAGTTCCTGATCTGGGGCGCGACGGCGGGGATCAGCTTCGGTGTGCTGGCGCTCAGCGGCATCCCCTACAACCTTGGCCTGGGCTGGGTCTGGGCGATTATGGACCCGACGCCGGGGTACACCGGCTATTCGCCGTCAGGCTTCCTGGGGCAGCAGGTGGAGTTCCTCGGCAATGTGCTGGGCCTGCCCGGCGGCACGTTCGCGGACCTGCTGCGGACCGGCATGAAGTGGGCGGCCGTCGGACTGGTCCTGCTGCTGATGTTCCGCGGCGACTACTCGCGGGCGGTGCGCCGGCTGGCACTGGCGTTTACCGCCGTCGTGATGCTTTCGCCCATCATCCAGCCCTGGTACATCCTCTGGTTCCTGCCGTTCCTGGCTGTGACGGGCATCCGGAATGACTGGCAGATCCGGTGCCTCTACGTGGGCGTGACGTTCTTTGTGGTGTTCGGTGCGCAGGACCAGCTCTCGGTCTGGTCCTTCGTGGAGCTGCCGATTAATGCGTCATCGCTGGCATTCGTCACGGCGCTGCTGTTCACGTTCTACCTGCTGGTCCTGGACATCCACACCCGGAAGCTGCTGATCGAGGGCAAGCCCCTGGACTGGGCGCGGCGGGCGTGGAGCTGGGTGCAGGAACAGCGGGCCAGCTCGGCGCGCTGAGCTGGGCTATGGCGAGGCCCATCGCTTTCACGGCTTCACCGAAGCCGTTGGGGCCTCAAAGGTGTGAGCGGAGTTCGTCCCGGGTGGGAGGATTGGCCCCGGCCCGGCGCACCGTGATTGCCGCAGCCATCGCAGCTGTGCGTCCCAGTTGCTCCAGGACCGAGGGTGCAAAGCCGTCGGTTCCGCGGGCAAGGAGTCCCAAGATCAGTGCCGACATGTACGAGTCACCGGCGCCGATGGTATCCACGACACGAGAATCCACAGCCGGGATGCTGAGGCGTGCGCCGGCTGTTGCCAGCAGTGAACCGGATGAGCCTTTGGTGATGACGGCGAGCTCCGCTCCCAACCCCAGGATGTGCGTGGCAGTGTCCTCCAGCGTCTTCCGCGGGTACAGCCATTGGGCGTCCTCGTCGCTGAGTTTGACGACGTCGGCAAGCTGCACAACTTCTTCGAAAGTGGACGTTGCTTCGGCATGGCTGCCGAGAAGTGCCGGCCTGATGTTGGGGTCGTAGGTAATGGTGCATTCATCGCGGAGCTGCTGGAGAACTGTCTGGACCGTTGCGGCGCTGGGCGCGAGAAAGCTGGCAATCGAACCGGTGTGAAGCACCTTGGGCGGAGCGTAGGCGGGTTCAAGCGGTTTCAGATCGCACATGATGTCGAAGGCGTAACTGGCGGAGCCATCCGCGGCAATGGTTGCGGCCGCCGTCGAGGTCCTGTCCAGTGACCGCGAGCCGGGCAGGAGCGTCACCCCGGCGCCGGCAAGGTGCTTATCGATCGCCGCGCCGCGGCGGTCGTTGCCGACGGCGGTAAGCAGCCCGGTTCTGACTCCCAGCCGGGCAAGGCCGTACGCTACGTTGGCTGGCGACCCGCCGGGGTGTTCTGTGATGCCGTCGGGTGTAGTGACGATGTCGATGAGGGATTCCCCCATAACGACGACGTCCATCACCTGCCGCGCTGGGCCTGCGTTACCGACTTGGTGCATGTCTGCCTTTCCTGGCTTGGCTGAAGCGCTATGCGAACTGTGTGATGTGAAGGTGGTTTACGGTTGCTGTGCCGCCTGTGGCGTAGACGGCGAAGTCCGTGCTGGTGTCTGCCGGAAAGATCAATTGGGTCATGGTGACCTGCCCGCCCTGGGCGAAGACTTCGACGGAGCAGCGGTCCACGTAGACGGTGAGTTGGTAGGAGCCTTCCGGTGCCTGGATGGGGGCGGTGTCGATGGATGAAAAGGATTCGTGGAAGTCGGTCTGTCCGGACTCGCGGCGGTCCACAATGAGAGAGCCTTCGGCGGGCCGGATGCCTACGCGGGTTCCATGCAGTCCGTCTCCGCGCAGGATGAGGCCGAATTCCTCGGCGCTTCCCGGCGTGAACGTGACGTCGATGCGCTGGACCGTGCCGGCTGCGCCGTCCAGGAGCTGGGTGGCGCTGGATATGGTCGTCTCGGGAAGGCTGAAGGACTTGGCTGGGTCAGCCAGTGCCGCCCAGTCGCCTACGGGCTGCTGGACCAGACGCAGGTTTCCGTCGCTGGTGTGGAGTGAGATTTCGCGGGCGAGGGACATGGGGCTGCGCCAGGGTGAGGTGGGGATCTGGTTGGCGTATTCCCAGTTGTTCATCCAGGCGATCATGAGGCGGCGGTTGTCGGGGGCGTCGCTGAAGGAGACAGCGGCGTAGTAGTCCCGGCCCCAGTCCAGCCACTGGTACTCGCCCAATCGCGCAGGATCCTGCAGCCCTTCGGTGACGGTAGTGGCAGAGGTAAAGGTTTTCCCGTCGAAGTCACCCACGAAGTACTGCCCGGCCGAGCCGTTGTTGGGGCCGCCGGGGTTGAGGTTGACGGTGAGGACCCACTTGAGGTTATCGGGGTCGCCGTCGACGGGCAGGGGGAACAGGTCCGGGCATTCCCAGACACCGCCGGTGGCGTTTGCCGGGCCGAAGCTGCTCAGCAGCTCCCAGTTCTTCAGGTCTTCGGACTTGTAGAGCACCACCTGGAAGTCTGTGGCTTCCACGGCGACCATGACCCAGTAGCTGCCGGCGTCGCCGTCGTACCATATGACTTTAGGGTCGCGGAACTCGGCCGATCCGCGGTTCAGCACGGGGTTGGCTGCGTGTTTGGTCCAGGTGTAGCCGCCGTCGAGGCTGTAGGCCAGCGACTGGGCCTGGATGCCCTCATGCGCAGAGCCGGGTTTGAATGCACTGGTGTAGATGGCGACGAGCGGGGCAACGGACCCGGCGCCGAAGCCGCTGGTGTTGTCCCGGTCAAAGACGATGCTGCCGGAGAAGATGTCTTCCTCCTCGTCGCAGGCGATGGCGACGGGGTGTTCGGTCCAGGTGAGCAGGTCTGTGGACGTGGCGTGTCCCCAGGACATGTTCCCCCACACGTTGCCCAGCGGGTTGCTCTGGTAGAAGAGGTGGTAAACGCCTTCATGATGGATCAGGCCGTTGGGGTCATTGAGCCAGGTGTTCCGGGCTGAGTAATGCAATGCCGGGCGGAAAGTGTCGGCTGTCGTGGCGGTCGCGGCAGTCATGAAGGTCATTCTCATTTCGTTGCAGGTCTGGACTTTTGCAGGTTTGGCCGAAAACCAGCAAGTGGATGCGGCGGGTGGGCCGATGCGGACGCACCGGCCCACCCGTGCTTCGGAAGCTAGGAGTTCTTCTTGTAGCGGTCGTAGGCCTGCTGGTAGACCTCGATCATTTTGTCGACGCCGACGTTCTTGAGCTGGGAGACGTAGCCGTCCCATTCCTGTTCGATGCCCCCGGAGACGATCCACTTGGCCATGTTCTGCTTCACCAGTGAGCTGGTGTCGGTCTGGATGGTGCTGATCTGCTGCAGTTCTTCGTTGGAGAGGGCGACCGGGGGGTAGCCGTCGTTGCCGGCGAAGGGCTTGTAGAGTTCGTTGACGGTTTTCTGGCGTTCGGCGGCGCGTGGTTCGGGAGCGACGACGGTGGTGAAGTTCTCGGCGGTGTTCGCCTTCGGGCCGCCCGGGGCGACCTTCTGACGGCGTTCGCCTTCGCTGGTCCCGGCCGGGGCTGCGATCTGGGTCAGCAGCCCGCTGGCATCCTTCTGCAGGGTTTCGCCGATGGGTCCCCAGTTAGCCTGGGCGGACTGGATGGGGTCGTAGAGGTTGTCGGCCCAGCGCATGGTCGCTGCCGGGTACTTGTTGGCCCGGGTGATGGCGAAGGCTCCGCGGGCGATTTCCTGGTTGTTGGACTGGCTGGCGATCCGCTTGCCGTCCACTCCTTCCAGGACGGGGACCAGCGCGTAGTTGTTGGCGCGGTCAGCGCCGACCATTTCGGGGACTTCCCACCACACGAACGAGCCGAGGTTTTCCTTGGCGGCCTTGCCCTTGGCCAAGTAGGCCTTGTCATCCTGGGAGAAGGATTCGGGGTCGATCAGGCCTTCCTGGTACCACTCGTGCAGGGTCTGGATGGCCTTTTTGTAGCCGTCCTGGGTTGGGGTGAAGATGACTTTGTCGTCCTGGACGATGCGGTGGTCCATGTTGTCCGGCACTCCGCCGAGGGCGGCGATCAGGTCAACGATGTCCCCGCACCAGGAACCGGGCATGAAGCTCAGCGGGATGGTCTTGCCGGTCCCGGAGGCGTCCTGGGTCTTGAAGGCCAGCAGTGCGTCGTGGAATTCCTCGATGGTCTTTGGCATCGGGATGTTGAGTTTCTTCAGCCAGGACGTGTTGATGGCAAGTTCGTTCGGGAACTGGACCAGGCCGAGTTCTTCGATGGACGGCAGGGAGTAGATGTGCCCGTCCGAGGAGGTGATGGCGGCCTTGATGTCGGGCCGGTCCGAGAGCAGTTTGGAGAGGTTGGGTGCGTTCTTCTCGATGAGCCCCTCGAGCGGGATGAGCGTGCCGCTGGCGGAGTAGGTGGCGATCTCGGCGTCGGTCAGGCCGGTGTTGAAGAAGGCATCCGGAAGATCACCGCTGGCCAGGATCAGGTTCTTCTTCTCCTGGAAGACCGTCTCGGGCAGGTTCTCCCAGTTGATGTGGACGTTGGTGGCTTTTTCCCATTCCTTCACCACGGTCATGGTGTTGTAGTCCGGTGCCAGGGCGGCTTTGGTGCCGGAGAAGGTCAGGTCCAGTTGCTTGCTGACAATGGGGAAGCCTGTTTCCTGGAAGCCGAAGTCCGCGGACGCGTCGTTGATCTCCGTGGCGCCGGAGCCGCCGCCGGAGCAGGCGGTGAACATCAATGTTCCGGCCAAGACGGCGCCGAGGGCGGTGAATTTGCGGCTGAATGCCATGGTCATTCCTATTCTGAGGTGGGATGGTGCCGTCCGACGGCTGTTGCCGGGCGGTCGATGCAGGGGAGGGGCTATTTGACGGCGCCGAGCATGGCGCCCTTGGTGAAGTGCTTCTGCATAAATGGCAGGGCAATCATGAGTGGCAGGCTCGAGACGACGATCATGGCGTACTTGGTGAGTTCTGCTATCCGTTGCGCCGCGGCATAGGATTCGATGTCTCCGCCGGTGGTTCCCGTGGATGAGACGTCTGACTGGATGAGGATGTTGCGCAGAACGAGCTGCAGCGGGTACTTGGAGTCGTCGTTGAGGAAGATCAGTGCGTCAAAGAACGAGTTCCACTGGGCCACGACGTGGACCATGATCATGAGCATGATCAGCGGTTTGGACAATGGGAGCACCATCTTGAAGAAGAACTTGAAGTCGGTTGCCCCGTCCATCTGGGCGGCTTCGCGTAGCTCGTTCGGAATGGTGTGCTCGAAGAACGATCTGGCGATGATCAGGTTCCATACGCCCACCGCTCCCGGCAGGACCACGGCCCAGACGGTGTCCAGCATGCCCAGGTCGCGGACCACCAGGTACTTGGTGATGAGTCCGCCGTCGAAGAACATGGTGATGACGAACAGGAGCATCAGGATCTTCCTGCCGGGCATGTCCTTGCGGGACAGTGCGTAGGCGCCGCACAGGATGGTGCTGACGCTGACGGCGGTGCCGAGCACGGTATAGATGACGGTGTTGCCCAGGCCGTTCCAGATGCGGCTGTCGGCGAAGATCCGTTCATAGCCTTCGGTGGTGACCCCCGAGGGGAACAGCCAGACTTTTCCTTCGTAGACGGCATTCGGGTCGCTGATGGAGGCGATGACAATGAAGTACAGCGGGTACACCACCGCCAGGATGGACAGCAGCAGGACAGCTGTGGCGGCGATGCTGAAGGCGCGGTCACCGTATTTGTCGCGCAGCGACGGCTTGGGGCGGACCTGGCTGACGGGCCGGCTTCGGTTCTCGGTTGGGCGGGGGTTGGTTGTCAGAGACATTTCGGCATCACCACAGGGTCGCTTGGTTGGCCCGGCGCGCCACGGTGTTGAAGACGAGCAGCAGCGCCAGGTTGAGGAGGGAGTTGAACAGGCCGATGGCGGCCGAGTAACTGAACTGCGCCTGCTGCAGACCCGCGTGGTAGACGTAGGTCTGGATGATCTCCGAGGTCGAGATGTTCAGGGGCGTCTGCATCAGCAGTGCCTTCTCGAAGCCGACGTTGAGCAGGTTGCCGATGGCCAGGATGAAAAGGATGGTCATCACCGGCATGATGCCCGGCAGGTCGATATGCCGGATTCGCTGGAGCTTGGAGGCGCCGTCAACCTTGGCCGCATCATGCAGTGCCGGATCGATGGCCGCCAGGGCTGCGAGATACACGATCATCGAGAAGCCGGCGTTCTGCCAGACATCCGAGATCACGTAGATCGGGCGGAACCACTCCGCCGAACCCATAAAGAAGATCGGCTCACCGCCGCCGAGCTGGATGGCGTTGTTCACCAGCCCCGACCTGGGGGAGAGAACGACGAACATGATGCCCACCACCACCACCGTGGAGATGAACGCCGGCGAATACAGCACCGTCTGGGTGAACTTCTTGAACCGCTCGCTCTGGAGCTGGTTGACCAGCAACGCCAAAATGATCGGGATCGGGAAGGCCACCAGCAGGCCCAGGACGGCGATCCATAAGGTGTTCCCAACGACCTGGCCGAACTGGTAAGAGCTCACGAACCTGATGAAGTGGGTCAGGCCCACCCAGGGGCTGTCCGTAAACCCGTCCACCGGGTTGTAGTTTTTGAAAGCGATCTGGACGCCGTACATCGGCCAGTACTTGAAGACCAGAATGTAGATGATTGCTGGAGCTAGTAATACGTATAACTGCCAGGCACGGGAAATCCTCTTCAGGCGGAGCGAAAGAGAATTTTTGCGCTGCGGCAACGGCGCCGCGGCAGGACGCCCGCGTTTGGCCGGGATGGTGCGGCTCATGGCATCTCCTTAGGATGAGTCACTGAATTCCGTTCAATCGAGAGGGCAGT
The DNA here is from genome assembly GCA_963741285.1 of uncultured Actinomycetota bacterium. Classification (GTDB taxonomy): domain Bacteria; phylum Actinomycetota; class Actinomycetes; order Actinomycetales; family Micrococcaceae; genus Arthrobacter. The sequence goes on along the minus strand of CAVUHH010000016.1, from coordinate 471,170 downwards.
CCATCAGCTCGACCCGGCCGTCGGGTTCCGCATCCTGGAGGATCAGGTCAACCGCGCGCCGGCCCATGGCGACGAACGGCAATTCAAAAGTGGTCAATCCCGGGCGAAGAAATGGCGCCAGGGTCGCCTGATTATCGAACCCCACGATCGAGACGTCGCCGGGGATTGTGAGGCGCAGGTCCGAGACCGCCTGGTAGGCGCCCCAGGCGCCGCGGTCATTGGCGCAGAAAATTGCGGTGGGCGGGTTGCTGGAGGTCAGAAGCTCCATCGTGTACTTGTAGCCATCTTCCTCACCGCCCGAGCCGAAGCGAACCAGTGACGGGTCAACGTCCAGCCCCGCCTCTTCAAGTGCCGCGCAGTAGCCCTCGTAGCGGCCGACGGCGGCTGGAAGGTCACTCTCAAGGGTTTCGATATTGATCATTCCCACCTTGGTGTGGCCCGCCTCGAGCAGCCGGCAGGTGGCCGCGTACCCGCCGTTGACCTCGTCCGGGGCGACGCTCGGGACCCTGCCGGCCCGGTCCTGCGAATTCAGCACGACGGACCTGACGCCCGCCAGTGCCTCTGGCACGTCCAGCCGCCGGTGATACATGGCGGCGTAGACCACGCCGGCAACCTTGTAAGAGAGCATGGCGTCCAAAGACGCGGCCTCAAGCTCTTTGTCACCACCGGTGTTTATTGAGAGCAGGAGGAGCCCGTCTTCCCAGGCCCGCTGCTGGGCGCCTTCAATGATGGCGCCTGCAAAAGGAGTGGTGGCGACGGAATCGCCGATGAACCCGATCATGCCGGCCACACCCTCGCGGAGGACTTTGGCGTGGGCGTTGGTGCGGTAACCCAGCCGGTTCACGGCGTCCCGCACGCGCTTGCGCGTTTCCTCAGAGAAGCGTGACCCTGAGGCCGAATTCAACACCAGGGATACAGTGGCCTGCGAGACGCCTGCGGCAGCGGCGACGTCATGCATTGTTGGTCCCGATTTCGGCCGTGATCCAGCCATGGGCACCTCCTTGGGCCAGTGTGAGTTGGGGTTATTCGTATAACTTCCCCAACTGTAGCCTGCATCACATGGGCCGTCAACAAATTCTTCGCTCAAAGTAAGGGGGCACTGCACGCCGCAGCGCACAGTGCCCCTCCTTCGGGGAAGGCCTCAGCCGTTGATGACCTGGGGAACGCCGAGGGCTTTGAGGCCTTCGACGCCGAACTCCAGGCCGTAGCCGGACTGCTTGGCACCGCCGAACGGGATGCGCGGGTCCACCACGCCGTGCTTGTTGATCCACACTGTGCCCGCCTGGATGCGGGCGGCAACCTCACGGGCGGCGGGGAGGTTGGAAGACCAGACGGACGCGCCGAGCCCGACGTCGAGTCCGTTGGCCTTTTCCACGGCCTCGTCCACGGTGCTGTATTTGATGATTGGCAGGGCCGGGCCGAACTGTTCCTCGGCCACGAGGGGGTTGTCGTTGTCGATGTCAGCCACCAGGGTGGTGGGGTAGAAGTAGCCGGGCTGGTTGGTGTCGGGGTTTCCGCCGAGCAGGATCCGGGCCCCGCTATCGCGGGCCGCCTCCACGAGGTTGGCTACGACGTCGTACTGGGCCTGATTCTGCAGCGGGCCGAGGACGTTGTTTTCGTCGAGCCCGTTGCCCATGGGCATTGCGGCGGCTACTTTGGTGAGTTCGTCGCAGACGGCATCGTAGATGTCTTCGTGGACGTAGAGGCGTTTGAGTGCCGCGCAGGTCTGGCCGGTGTTGATGAAGGCGCCCCAGAAGAGGTCCTGGGCGATGGCCTTGGGATCTGCGTCGGGCAGGACGATGCCGGCGTCGTTGCCGCCCAGCTCCAGGGTGAGCCGCTTGACCGTGTCCGCGGAGGACTTAATGATGGCTTTACCGGCGGCGGTGGAGCCGGTGAACATGATCTTGCCGATGGCAGGGTGGTTGGTCAGGCGGGCGCCCACCTCGCGGCCGCAGGATACGACCGAGAGAATGCCTTCGGGCAGTTCTTCGTTGATGACTTTGATCAGGGCGAGGACACTCAACGGGGTGTTTCCTGAGGGTTTGACCACCGCGGCGTTGCCCATCCGGAGGGCGGGGGCGATCTGCCAGATGGTGATCATCATGGGCCAGTTCCACGGCCCGATGGCGCCCACGACGCCGATGGGCTTGTAGTGCAGTTCGGCACGGGTTTCGCCGTCATCAACAATGGTTTCCGGTTCCAGGGGGATCGTTGCGGCGGCGCGCAGCCAGGCAGCGCAGGCGCCGACTTCGAAGCGGGCGTTGGGGCCGTTGAGAGGCTTGCCCTGCTCGCGGGAAAGCAGCTGGGCGAGTTCCTCGGCGGAGCGTTCGACGGCGGCGGCTGCCTTCAGGAGCGCAGCTGACCGTCCCTCGTGGCCCAGCGCAGCCCAGGCCGATTGGGCCGACTGGGCAGCATCGACTGCCTGCTCCAGGTATGCCAGATCGTGGATGGGGGCTTCGCCGACCGTTTCGCCCGTTGCCGGGTCAAAAATGGTCCGGGCTGGGGCCGGACGTGTCGGAAATGGACGCGAGAAGCGCATCATAAGATTCCATGGAGTACTCCACTTCGAGTAGACGGTGCGTGCGGCCGGGGGACCAGACGGGGTACTCCCAGAGTCGTGGGTTATTGCCTGGCGGCTATCTTGTCTTTTCGTGCAGGACCCTTGTCGTACGGAGAACGGCAAGGGTCCTGACCGTGTGCGTGGGTGTTGTCAGCGGGCGTAGGGGTCGGCGATGCCGATGTATTGGGTGGTGGTGTATTCGGCGATGCCTTCGGTATCCGCCTTCGCGGCCGAGGCCGGATTGTTTGACGCCGCCGAAGGGTGCGGCGGCGTTGGAGATGACGCCGGCGTTGAAGCCGACCATGCCGAATTCGATCTGTTCGGCCACGCGCAGGAGCCGGTTGAAGTCGCGGCTGTAGAGGTAGGAGGCGAGGCCGTATTCGATGGCGTTGGCGAGCCGGATGGCGTCCTCCTCGGTGGTGAAGGTGGTGACGGGGGCGACGGGGCCGAAGATTTCCTGGCGGAGGATCTCGGCGTCGTTGGGGACGCCACCGAGGACGGTGGGCGGGTAGAAGTAGCCGGGCCCGTCCACGGGGGCGCCGCCGGTGATGGCGGTGGCCCCGGCATCGACGGCGGCGGTCACGAGGGCGTGCACGTCGTCGCGGGCACCGGCGTCGATGAGCGGTCCGACCTGGGTGGCGGGGTCGGTGCCGCGGCCGGTGGTCAGGGCGCCCATGGCGGCGGCGAATTTGCGGGTGAACTCCTGGGCCACGGATTCCTGGACGAGGAACCGGTTCGCGGCGGTGCAGGCTTCGCCCATGTTCCGCATCTTGGCGGCCATGGCACCCTCGACGGCGGCGTCGAGGTCGGCGTCCTCGAAGACGATGAAGGGTGCGTTCCCGCCGAGCTCCATGGAGGTGCGGAGGACGTTCTGGGCGGCGTCGGCCATCAGGCGTTTGCCCACCGGGGTGGAGCCGGTGAAGGAGACCTTCCGCAGCCGGGAATCCTTCAGCAAGGGCCCGGAGATCCCGGACGCGGAGGAGGAGGCGACGACGTTGAGGACGCCGGCGGGCAGGCCGGCGTCGAGCATGGTCTGGGCGAAGTACTGGGCGGTGAGCGGGGTGAGTTTGGCGGGTTTGAGGACCATGGTGCAGCCGGCGGCGATGGCGGGGGCGACCTTGCGGGTGGCCATGGCGAGCGGGAAGTTCCAGGGGGTGATGAGCAGGCACGGGCCCACGGGTTTGTGCTGGACGAGGATCTTGTTTTTGCCCTCGGGGGTGGTGAGGTAGCGGCCGTAGTCGCGGACGGTTTCCTCGGAGAACCAGCGCAGGAATTCCGCCCCGTAGGTGACCTCGCCGCGGGCTTCGGCCAGGGGCTTGCCCATTTCCAGGGTCATCAGCAGCGCGAAGTCCTCGGCGCGTTCGGTGACCAGGTCAAAGGCCCGGCGCAGGATCTCGGCCCGCACCCGCGGCGCGGTCCGCGCCCACGACGCCTGCGCAGCGTCCGCCGCGTCCAACGCGGCGACGGCATCCGTCGCTCGTGGCGGAGGCAAGGGTCGCGAGCACCTCCCCGGTGGCGGGATCATGCACGTCGAACGTGCCGCCGTCGGACGCGTCCACCCACTGCCCGCCAATCAACAGACCGGTAGGCACGGAGGCGAGCAGGGTGGCTTCACGCTCCGGCGAAATGGCAGGGGAGATCGCAGAAAGTGTCATCAAGAAGTCCTTAGGAAGGTAGTCAGTAGCTGGCTGGGGTTTCGACAGGCTCAACCACTGCGTTCTGGGGGTACAGTACCGCGCGGCGAGGGCTTCTGAGCCGCGGGCCAGGAGGGCGACGTCGGCTCCCACCAGGATGAAGTCGGCCCCGCCGTCCAGGTAGTGGCGGGCGGTGTCCGGGTTGAAGGCGTTCACGCCGGCCGGTTTCCCGGCCGCTGCGGCAGCTTTGAGGCAGTGCTCGACGGCGGCGCGAACCTCCGGGTGTTCCTGCTGGCCCAGCAGGCCCATGGAAGCGGCGAGGTCCGAGGGACCGAGGAAGATGGCGTCCACGCCGTCCACCTTCAGGATGTCCTCAACGGCCTCAACAGCCGCCGTCGATTCGATCTGGACGGTAACGCTGATGGTTTCCGACGCCCGGGCGAGGTAGTCCGGGACCCGGTTCCAGCGGGCGGCGCGGGCCAGGGCAGAGCCCACGCCGCGCACGCCCTGGGGCGGATACCGGGTGGCGGCCACGGCGGCTTCCGCCTCCGCCACGGAGTTGACCATGGGAATCAGCAGGTTCTGCACACCCAGGTCCAGGTACTGCTTGATCACTACGGTGTCGTTCACCGGCGGCCGCACCAGGGTGTGGACCGGATAGCCGTTGACGGCCTGCAGCTGGGCGAGGATCGATTCGAGCCCGTTGGGGCTGTGCTCGGCGTCGATCAGCAGCCAGTCCAGGCCGGACCCGGCGCAGAGCTCGGCGATCAGCGGGCTGCCGGAGCACACCCACATCCCGGCCAGCGGCCGGCCTGCTTCGCCGTTTTGATCGCGCAACGCGTCGCGGAAGGTGGCGTCCGGTTCTACTCGAAGCGGCATGTGATGCTCCCCAAGGGTCCGTAGTCTGCGTGCACGGTGTCGCCCTTGTAGACCCACATCGGCCGGGTGAAGGAGCCGGCGAGGATGATGTCGCCGGCCTTCATCCCGTCGCCGTGGGCTGCGATCTTGTTGGCCAGCCAGTGGACGCCGTTGGCGGGGTGGTCCAGGACGCCCGCGGCCACGCCGGTCTCCTCGACTGTCTGGTTTTTGTAGAGGATCGCGGAGACCCAGCGGAGGTCCACGGCGCCGGGCTTGACCGGGTTGCCGCCGATCACCATGGCGCCCATCGCGGCGTTGTCCGCGATGGTGTCCACGATGGTCCGGCCCTCCATTTCGATCCTGGAGTCCAGGATCTCAAGGGCCGGAACCACGTAGTCGGTGGCGTTCAGGACATCGAAGATGGTGCAGCCGGGGCCTTTGAGCGCGTCCTTGAGGACAAACGCGAGCTCCACCTCCACCCGCGGATGGGTGTACTTGTCCCATTCCACCGAGCAGCCTGTCTCCAGCACCATGTCATCGAAGATCGCGCCGTAGTCAGGTTCGGTGATGCCGGTGGCGGCCTGCATCGCCCGGGACGTGAGACCGATCTTGCGCCCCACCAATGTCCGCCCGGCTTCCTCGTTCCTGCGGCGCCACAGCTGCTGGACGGCGTAGGAGTCCTCCACGGTCATGTCCGGGTAACGGGCCGTCAGCCGGGGGACGGGCTTGCGGTTCCGGCCGGCCTCCACCAGTTCGTCCGCGATCGTCTCAATCGTCGTCGGGTCAAGCATGCTAGAGCTGCGCTCCCAGTTTGAAGCCTGTCCGGTCCCCTTCAGGGGAGCCGTCCTTGCGGGTGTAGGAGAAGCCGTCGGCGCCGACCGTGACGGCCATTTCGCTCTTTTCCTCGCGGACGATGACGGGCTGCGGGTTGCCGTCGAGGTCCAGGACCAGGGAGGCCTCGGTGTACCAGGACGGGACCACGGGGTTGCCCCACCAGTCGCGGCGCTGGTTGTCGTGGACGTCCCAGGTGATGGTGGGGTTGTCCGGATCGCCGGTGTAGTAGTCCTGGGTGTAGATCTCGATGCGGTGGCCGTCAGGGTCCAGGATGTAGAGGTAGAAGGCGTTGGAGACGCCGTGGCGGCCGGGGCCGCGTTCGATCCGGTCGCTGATGCGCAGGGCGCCCATCTTGTCGCAGATCTGGATGATGTTGTGCTTTTCGTGGGTGGCGAATGCGACGTGGTGCATCCGCGGGCCGTTGCCGCCGGTCAGGGCGGTGTCGTGGACGGTCTGCTTGCGGTGCATCCACGCGGCGTAGGTGACGCCGTCGGAATCCTGGATGTCCTCGGAGACGCGGAAGCCGAGGTCCTCGAGGTATTTGCGGCCGCGGGGGACGTCCGGGGTGACCTGGTTGAAGTGGTCCAGGCGGACCAGTTCGCCGGCGGAGTAGAGGTCGTAGCGCTGGGTGAGGCGTTCCACGTGCTCCACGTCGTAGAAGAACTCGTAGGGGAAGCCCAGGGGATCCTCGACGCGGACGGAGTCGCCGATGCCCTTGGTGAAGCCTTCCTTGCGGCGTTCAACCCGGCAGCCCAGCTCGCGGTAGTACGCCTCGGCGGCGTCCACTTCGGCGGGGGACTTCACCCGGTAGGCGAACGCGGCGACGGCGGCGATGGGTCCCTTGCGGAGCACCAGGTTGTGGTGGATGAACTCCTCGAGGGAGCGCAGGTAGATGTTGTTCTCGTCTTCCTCGGTGACGTGCAGGCCCAGGAGGTCCACGTAGAACGCGCGGGACTTGGCGAGGTCGGTGACCACGATCTCCATGTAGGCGCAGCGGACGATGTCCGGAGCCGGGACGGTGGGGGTGGGAACGAAGTTGGTCATGGTGTGCTCTCTTCTTTGAAAGGGGGTGGAAAGTACGACGGCGGCCTGTTGGCCTGGATGCTGGTTGCAGGGTCCTAGGCGCCGAATTTCGGGGTGTGGACGGCGCCGAGGCTGATGTGCACGGCCTGCTGGTCGGTGTAGAAGTCGATGGAGCGGTAGCCGCCTTCGTGGCCGAGGCCGGAGGCTTTGACGCCGCCGAACGGGGTGCGGAGGTCGCGGACGTTGTGGCTGTTCAGCCACACCATGCCGGCCTCGACGTTCTGGGAGAAGTTGTGGGCGCGGGTCAGGTTCTGGGTCCAGATGTAGGCCGCCAGGCCGTATTTGGTGTTGTTCGCCAAAGCCAGCGCCTCGTCGTCGTTCTCGAACGGGGTGATGGCGACGACGGGGCCGAAGATTTCCTCCTGGAAGATCCGCGCGTCAGGCGCGACGTCGGCAAACACCGTGGGTGCGATGTAGTTGCCTTCCGGGAGGTGCTCGGGGCGGCCGCCGCCGGCGAGCAGCCGGCCTTCGGATTTGCCGATCTCCACGTAGCGAGGCCACCTTTTCGTAGTGCTCCGGGTGGACCAGGGCGCCCACCTGGGTCTTGGGATCGTGGGGATCGCCCACCACGATGTTCTTGGCGCGGGCGGCGTACTTCTCGCAGAATTCGTCGTAGATGGCGCGTTCCACGAGGATGCGGGAGCCGGCGGTGCAGCGTTCACCGTTCAGGGAGAAGACCCCGAACAGGGCGGAATCGATCGCGGCATCCAGGTCGGCGTCGGCGAACACCACGCACGGGGACTTGCCGCCGAGCTCCATGGAGAGGCCCTTGAGGTTGGCGGCGGCGTTGCGGAAGATCGTCTGGCCGGTGGTGGTCTCGCCGGTGAAGGAGATCAGCGGGACGTCAGGGTGCTTGACCAGGGCGTCGCCGGCTTCCTCGCCGAGGCCGTTGACCAGGTTGAACACACCGTCCGGGAGTCCCGCGTCCTTGAAGATCTGTGCCCACAGCGAGGCCGAAAGCGGGGTGAACTCGGCCGGCTTGAGCACCACGGTGTTCCCGGTGGCCAGGGCCGGGGCGAGCTTCCAGGACTCGAGCATAAACGGCGTGTTCCACGGCGTGATCAGGCCGGCGACACCGATGGGCTTGCGGTTGACGTAGTTGATCTGCGAGCCGGGGACCTTCATGGCGTCGTCGAACTGGGCCACGATCAGGTCCGCGAAGAAGCGGAAGTTCTCCGCCGCCCGGAGGGCCTGGCCCTTGGCCTGGGTGATCGGCAGGCCGGTATCGAAGGTTTCGAGTTCGGCGAGGCGCGCCTCCTGGGCTTCGACGGCGTCGGCAATCTTGTTCAGGACACGGGCACGTTCGCGCGGCTTCATCTTCGGCCACGGGCCGTTCTTGAACGCTTCGCGGCGGCCGCGACGGCGAGGTCGATGTCCTCCTTCTGGCCGGCGGCGGCGGTGGCGTAGTTGGTGTTGGAGACCGGATCCAGGACGTCGAACGTCGCACCGTTCACGGAGTCAACGAACTGGCCGTTGATGTAGTGCTGGATGTGGGTGGGCAGGTCCTGCGGCACGTACTGGTTCTTGGTCTGTTCTGCAGTGAACGTCATTGTTGTTTCCTTTACATCTAATGCAACGCGGGGTCACTTCTGGCCCAATGAGGGCCGTTTATCGGGCGTTTAGTGACCCCGCGTTGCTTTATGGGAGGGGTTGGGCCTGGGCGAGGTAGGCGTCCAGGGTGGCGGAGCGGTGCTGGCGGGCGGCCTTTTCGATCTCGTCCGCACCGGCGCCGGATTCGATGAGCTGAAGCAGCGCTTCGTGTTCGTCCACGGATTCGTGCGCGCGGCCCGGGACAAACCGGAACGTGGAGGACCGCAGCGAGGCGAGCCGGTTCCAGCCCCGGTGCACCAGGTCCAGGATGTGCGGGTTGGGGCAGTGTTCAAAGAGGACACTGTGGAAATCCTGGTTCAGCTCAGTGAAGCGAACGGGATCGAAGTGCTGCAGGCATTCGCGCATTTCCCCGTTCACCGCCCGGGCCCGGGCGATGTCCGCCCCGCCGATGAGCGGCGCGGACAACGCGGTGGCGGCGCCCTCCACGATGCTCAGGGTCTGCATGGTGTACAGGTATTCGGTCGGATCGATGCCGGCCACGGTGGCGCCGACATTGCGTTCGAATTTCACCAGGCCCTCGGCTTCGAGGCGGCGGATTGCTTCCCGGACGGGCACCACGCTGAAGCCCAGGTCCTTGGCGATGACTGCCAGGACCAGGCGGTAGCCGGGGGTGTAGGTCCCTTCGACGATCCGCGCCTTCACGGCCCCGTAGGCCTGCTCGGACTTGCTGCCCGTGGCCATCAATGCCTCAGTCATTGGCTTTGCCTGCTTCCCACTCCTGGTACTTCGCGCGCCAGGCCGCGTTCAGCGGGTAAAGGCCGTCCACGCTGTGTCCCTGCGCCACCATCTCGGCGATGAAGACTTCCTCGCGCTCCTGCGCGATCGAGTCATCCGCCAGCTCTTCGGCGAGGGCCGGCGGGATGACCAGGATGCCGTCGGCGTCGGCCACGATGATGTCGCCGGGCTGGACGGTGGTGCCGCCGCAGGCGATGGTGATGTCCGTATCCCACGGGATGTGGCGGCGGCCCAGCACGGCCGGGTGCGGGTTGGCATAGTAGGTAGGCATGTCCATCGCGGCCACGGCAGAGAAGTCGCGGACCCCGCCGTCGGTAATGATGGCAGCGGCGCCACGCACCTGGGCGCGGAGCGCCAGGATGTCGCCGATGGTGCCCGTGCCCTTCTCGCCGCGGGCCTCCATCACCAGGATCTCGCCCTCGTTGACAGAATCGATGGCCTTCTTCTGGGCGTTGAACCCGCCTCCGTGGGTCTTGAACAGGTCCTCGCGGTTGGGGACGTAGCGCAGCGTCCGGGCGAGGCCCACGATCCGTGTGTCCGGCCGGGTCGACGTCAGGCCGTCGATGCTCACGTTGTTCAGGCCGCGCTTGCGCAGCTGGGAGGACAGCGTGGCGGTGCAGACGCTCTCGAGCTTCGCCTTCAGCTCCGCCGTCAAAACATGCCCGACGGCGGCGCCCGCCTCGGGAGCCAAGCCGGCGGCTTCCCGCGAACCGTACGCCTCCTCCCGCTGCACGTCGTCAGTCTGGGGCAGGGCACCAAACTCGGCGAACGCCGTCGTGCCTTCCTCCACCCGGGTGGCCAGGCGGCCGGTGCTCAGCTCACCCGCGCTGACCTCAACCTCGACGACGTCGCCCGGCTTGGCCACGGAGGCGCCGGCCGGGGTGCCGGTGAGGATGATGTCGCCCTCCTCGAGCGTGAGCAGCTGGGACAGGTCCGCGACGAGCCGGGCAAACGGAAAGAGCAGATCTTCGGTGGTGTCGTCCTGGACCAGTTCGCCGTTGTGCCAGGTCCGGATGCGCAGGGCCGCGGGGTCCACGGCGTCCGCGGCGAGCAGCCCGGGGCCGATCGGGGTGAAGCCGTCGCCGCCTTTGGACCGGAGGTTGGAGCCCTTGTCCGCGTAACGCAGGTCGTACACGCCCAGATCGTTGCTGGCCGTGACCCACTCGACGTGGCTCCAGGCATCCTCGAGTCCTACCCTGCGGGCGGGCTTGCCGATGACCAGGGCGATCTCGCCCTCGTAGCCGAGCAGTTCGCAGCCGGCGGGGCGCTCCACTGTGGAGGGTGCGCCGGCGGAGCCAATGGCCAGCGAGGAAGACGGCTTCAGGAAGTAGGACGGCTGCGCGGGGGTGCGCCCCCGCTGCGCAGCGCGGCTGGGGTAGTTGATGTGCACCGCGATGACCTTGCGTGCCGCCGCCAGGGTGTCCTCGTTGACCTGCTCCAAAGCTGTCTCCTCATCAAGTACGAAATCGTATACGATCACTATTGCCCAGTCCGGCGGCTTCGTCAACCCCCTTTTTTCGCACTGTTTTGGACCCCTTGTTGTTCAGATCACTGTGCCGTACAGTGTTGGACCAGTTGCCGTGTTTCTAATATAGAACCGCGTATTCGCATATAGAACACCAGGTTTGGTGATCGATACCCACAGTGAAGTGAGGAAAGCCCGTGCAGTTTCACCACCATGGATACGTATCCGGAGACCCGCGGGTGCAGCCCGCCGCCGGCGTTGGCATCAATCGGCCCGCAGAGCTTCCCGACGAGGTGGACGTGCTCATCGTGGGTACCGGACCTGCCGGCATGCTTGCCGCCGCACAGCTGTCCCAGTTCCCGAACGTCACCACGCGGATCGTTGAACGCCGCGGGGGAAGGCTCGCAATCGGCCAGGCCGACGGCATTCAGGCGCGGAGTGTGGAGACCTTCCAGGCCTTTGGCTTCGCCGAGCGGATCATCGCCGAGGCCTACGCGATCACCGAAATGGCGTTCTGGAAGCCGGACGTCGCGGATCCGTCGCGCATCATCAGGACCGCCCGTACCCCGGATGACCCGGCGGGAATCAGCGAGTTCCCGCATCTCATCGTCAATCAGGCCCGGGTGCTGGACTACTTCGCCGAGTTCATGGCCAACTCACCCACCCGCATGTCGCCCGACTACGGCTTTGAATTCCGTTCCCTGAGTGTCGCGGACGAGGGGGAGTACCCGGTCGCCGTGACCCTTCTCCACACTTCCGGCCCCCATGAAGGGCAGGAGCGCGTTGTCCGCGCCAAGTACGTTGTGGGCGCCGACGGCGCGCGCAGCAAGGTGCGGGAATCCATTGGCTGCACCCTCGCCGGAGACCAGGCCAACCACGCCTGGGGCGTTATGGACGCCCTCGCCGTCACCGACTTCCCCGACATCCGCACCAAATGCGCCATCCAGTCCGGTACTGGCGGCAGCATCCTGCTGATTCCACGCGAAGGCGGACACCTCTTCCGGATGTACGTGGACCTCGGAGAGGTAGACCCGAACGACAACGGCGCGGTCCGCAACACGTCCATCGAGGAAATCATCCGCAAGGCGAACGAGATCCTCCACCCGTACACCCTCGACGTCCGCAACGTCGCGTGGCACAGCGTCTACGAGGTGGGCCACCGGCTTACCGACCGGTTTGACGATGTCCTGCCGCAGGACCGCGGCACCCGCACCCCGCGGGTGTTCATCACCGGCGACGCGTGCCATACGCACAGCGCCAAGGCGGGCCAGGGCATGAACGTCTCCATGCAGGACGGCTTCAACCTGGCCTGGAAGCTGGGACACGTGCTCGAGGGCCGCAGCCCGGAAAGCCTGCTCTCCACCTATTCGGCCGAGCGCCAAGTGGTGGCCAAGAACCTGATTGACTTCGACAAAGAGTGGTCCACGCTGATGGCCAAGAGGCCTGAGGAGTTCGAGGACCCTTCGGAGCTCGAGGACTTCTACGTCAGCACCGCCGAATTCCCCGCCGGATTCATGACCCAGTACGCGCCGTCGGAGCTTGTTGCTGACGCGGACCATCAGGAACTGGCCACCGGCTTCCCGGTGGGCAAGAGGTTCAAGTCGGCGCCAGTGGTCCGGGTCGGTGACACCAACCCGGTCCAGCTTGGCCACCATGCCACGGCGGATGGCCGCTGGCGCATCTATGTCTTCGCCGACGCGGCACTTCCGTCAGGAGGGAAGCAGGAAGCCGCGTCGCCCACGGAACACCTCGCCGCGTGGCTCGCGAACTCGCCGGAATCACCGCTGGCCGCAACGCCGTCGGACGCCGATCCGGACGCGTGGTTCGACGTGAAGGTGATCTACCAGCAGGATCACCCAAGCATCGATTTCGGCGCCGTCCCCGAAGTGTTCAAGCCGCAGGTTGGCCCCTTCAAACTCACCGATTACGAGAAGGTTTACGCCACCAACCCTGCCGCGGACATTTTCGACCTGCGCGGCCTGGACCGCGGCGGCGTGGTGGTGGTGGTGCGCCCGGACCAGTACGTGGCCAACGTCCTCCCGCTCACGGCAACCGCCGAACTGGCGGAGTTCTTCGCGCCCCTGCTGCCGGCCCGGAAGTCCGCTGACGCGCTGTCAGCCCACTGACCGGCAGGGCAGCCGCCCGATCCCAGTCACCATGCCGCCAGCGCTGGCCGGCAACCAAACAATGGAGTTTTGATGTCAACATCCCCAACCACCTCCGCACCTCCACGCCGCCAGCAGATGAGCAAGGCGGACCGCCGGGTTGTCGCCGGCACGATGGTGGGCACCACCATCGAATGGTATGACTTCTTCATCTTCGCCCAGGCTGCCGGCGTCGTTTTCGCCAGCCTTTACTTCAAGCCGCTGGATACCGACAGCCCGGGGCTCGCACAGCTGGTTTCCTGGGCAACCATTGGTGTGAGTTTCTTCTTCCGGCCCCTGGGTGCAGTGATCGCTGGACGCCTGGGCGACAGGGTGGGCCGTAAGGCCATGCTGGTCTTCACCCTGGTGATGATGGGGGCCTCCACCGCCTTGATCGGGCTGTTGCCCACCTACGCCCAGATCGGCGTCTGGGCCCCGATCCTGCTGATGGTCCTGCGCATTCTTCAGGGCTTTTCCGCCGGCGGGGAATGGGGAGGCGCGGCCCTGATGGCAGTGGAGCACGCCCCGCGCGACAAGCGGGGCTTTTGGGGAGCCTACCCGCAGATCGGGGTGCCGGTGGGCATGATCATCGCAACGCTGGTGCTCTTCCTGCTCCGGCTCTCGATGTCTCCGGAGCAGTTCCTCGAGTGGGGCTGGCGGGTTCCGTTCCTGCTGTCAGTCGCCCTGATTGTGGTGGGCTACTTCATCCGGGCAGCTGTGGCCGAGAGCCCCGTGTTCAAGGAAATGGTGGAGCGCAAACAGGAATCAGCCACCCCGCTGAAGCAGCTGCTCCGGACCAACAAAAAGCAGGTTCTTCTGGCGGCCGTCATTTTCATCGGCAACAACGCTGCCGGGTACCTCGTGATTGCGTTTCTCTCGTCGTACGCCCAGAAGACGCTTAAGATGGACGCTTCCCCGGTGCTGCTGGCCACCCTCCTGGCCTCCTTCGGATGGCTGATCTTCACACTCTTTGGCGGAGCCCTGTCCGACAGGATCGGCCGGGTCCGGACGTTCCAGATTGGCTACGTCCTCATTTTCGCCTGGATGATTCCCATGTTCCTCCTCATTGACACCCGAAATATCTGGGCGTACGGAGTCGGGATTTTCGTCCTGACCATCGGGCTGGGACTCTCCTACGGGCCCATGTCCGCCATGTACGCGGAAATGTTCCCCGCGAGTGTGCGCTACTCGGGAATCGGCATCGGCTATGCCCTGGGTTCCATTCTTGGCGGAGCCTTTGCGCCCCTGTTCGCCGAGGCGCTCTTCAAGGAGACGGGCTGGTCGGGCTCAATCGGTATTTACATCATGGCTCTCTGCGTCATCTCGTTCGTTGGGGTCAGCCTCGTGAAGGAGACGAAGGGCGCTCCCTTGGGGGCCGGCACTTCCGAGAAGGCGCCCAGCGTCGTTTAGGCGGAGGCACCGTTCGCGTCGCGCAGACTACAAAAACCGGTAACTGCCGGCCCGGCCATGCGGCCCGGGCCGGCAGTTCCTTTTTCGGGCCCACCCGGGGTGAGGCGAACCCCCGGGACACCGTTAAGTCTGGGCGCCGGTCCGGAGGAGCAGTACCTCGTGAACTTCCTTCAGTGACGCTGCAATGACGGCCCGCTCCACCCCGGCCAAATATTGGAGAACCAGCCCGTCAAGGGAAGCGAACAGCGTCCGCGCCACCACGTCCACGTTCCGGGTCAGGCCGGAGGCGCGGAGGCCCTCAGCCAGGGCGCTGACATAGTTCTCGTAGAGGGTGGAGACAGCTCCGGCGAGCTCCGGCCGGCGCCGCGCCTCGAGAATCATTTCGTACTGAAAGACCTGCAGCTCCGGCTCCGCCAGCAGCAACTCCAGAAGTGACTCTGTGAAGGACTCGCCCAGTTCCGCGGCCTCACGGAGCCTGGATGCACTGATGGATTGCTCAGCTGCCCAGTCCATGGCCGCCGCGACCAGCGCATCGCGGGAGCCGAAGTGATGGGCCACCAGGGTGTTGTTCACCCCTGCTGCTTCCGCCACCGAACGGTATGTGAGGCCACGTAAACCTTTTGCCGCCACAACGGCCACCGCGGCACGGAGCAGGGCCTCCTTTCCCGTCCCGTATTTCGACGTCGGGGAAGGAGGCTGGGGGGACTTCATACGCCGAGTCTAGCGAGTGCGCCCACTGAACCCTGGCAGGGCATTGACTTAAACTAAGCAACTGCTTAGATTTGAACCGGTTAGTGATGCACGTCACCGCGAAGAGCCCTGAGCGGCCACGGCACTAACCCACCCCGCCCAAGATCTGCCCGGCCCGGCCGCCGGCATCCTTACCTCTGGAGTCACCATGTCAGAAGCCACTTCCTTCACCACCTCGTCTTCCCTGGACCCTTCCAAGAACGAGCCCTTCGAACTCGGCCAGGTCCAGTGGGTCCGCAGGCTGGGGGAGGGAGACCGTCCGGCGCTGGCTTGCGGGTACTGGCACGTCACGCCGGCTGAGGCGCCCGAGCCGTTTGACCTGGTAATCCACGCCGATGAGACCATCTCAATCGTCGAAGGGCACCTCCGTATCGAAGTGGAGGGTGGAGACGCCTACGATCTGACGCCAGGCGGAGCCGCTTCCTTCAATAAAGGTGCCCGCACCAGATGGGCGGTCCTGGCGCCCACAGTCGAATTCTTCGTGTACTCATAAGGGAGGGATTCACAGTGGAGCAGAAACCGGAAAACGAACCCTACGACGTCGTCGTGGTGGGAGCCGGTTTTGCCGGACTCACCGCAGCCCGGGAACTCAGCCGGCAGGGACTCGCCGTCCATATCGTAGAAGCCAGGGACAGGATCGGCGGGCGCACCTGGCTGGACCACCGGCTGGGGCGGGACCTGGAGATCGGCGGTACCTGGGTTCATTGGACCCAGCCCTACGTGTGGGCCGAGCTGAAGCGCTACGGCCTGGACACTATCCCCAGCCCGGAACCGGAACTGGCGTTCTGGTGGGCGGACGGCAGCCGCCATGAAGGCGGCCCGGACGAGTTGCTCTCCCTGATCGGCCAGACCAACCGCGAGTTCGTCCGGGATTCACGCAAGTACTTTCCGGAACCCTTCAAGCCCCTGGCCCACGACGACTTCAAGGCCATCGACGATGTATCCGTCCAAGACCGGATCCGGGAACAGTTTCCCGCCGGCGGACCCCGGGACATCCTCGAATCCTTCTGGACGCTGAACTTCAATGGCTCCCTGAAAAACGCGGCATTCACACAGGCGCTTCGCTGGGTTGCCCTCACCAACGGCGACTGGGCAGTCAACTTCGAAGCCTGCGCCACCTACAAGATCGTCGGCGGCACCGAAGCCCTGGCGGCCGCAATGCTTGCAGACTCCAAGGCCAGCATCGAGCACGGCTTCACGGTGGAAGCCATCTCGGACACCACAGCCGCCGTCGACGTCCTCAGTGCCGACGGGCGGATGGTCCGTGCCAAGGCCGTCATTGTGACTGTTCCGCTGCATGCCATGAAAGCCGTGACTTTCAAGCCAGAGCTCCCTTCGGCCAAGGCCGAAGGGGCCCGCCGGGGGCAGATTGCCCAGGGGGCAAAGGTTTGGTTCAGGCTTCGCGGGGAGCATGCACCCTTTGTGGCACTCGGTGGAGCTGACTGGCCCCTGAACTTTTTCCAGGTTGAATACACCCTCGACGGCGACACCATCGCCGTCGGCTTTGGACCCGACGCGTCCATGATCGACCTAGAGGATCCGGCCGCTGTCCAGACGCAACTCAGGCGCTTGGTGCCCGGGGTGGAAGTACTCGCGGTCGCCAGCCACAACTGGGTCGACGACCCTCTGTCCGGGGAAACCTGGCCAATGCACCGGACCGGCTTTCTGTCGAGCCATCTACCTGCGATGCAGGCGGCGCACGGGCGCATCCTGTTTGCCGGCTCGGACATAGCAAATGGCTGGGGCGGATTCATTGACGGGGCCATTGAGAGCGGCATGGAAGCCGCAAGCAGCGCCGTGTCCCTGCTCATGGATCAGCCCTGATTGGCACCAGTTTCTGAAACACGCCCTGCGCTCAAGCACAACAACTGATCGCTGCAGGACAAGGGCCAACAGAACCTCACTGCCATGCTGGAAACCATAGTTCCTCAACCGAACCCAGGGTGCCCCCACCGACTACGCGCACCCACCCCCAGAGCTCATGACCGTTAAGAAGGACCCAATGAGTATTTCGAATTCTGCCTCCCAGGCCACTGCAACCAAGCCCCCCAGCGAGCATTCAACCGCCCTCCGCGCCGGCAGCATCGGCGTGATGGGAATCCTCTTCTTTGTTCTTTCCGCCCAGGCTCCACTGACGGGAATCGCTGGTGCTTCCCCCTTGGCAGCCGCGCTCGGCAACGGTGCCGGCGCCCCGGGTGCCTACCTCATTGTGGGGGTGGTCATTGTGATCTTCGCCGTGGGATTCGTGGCCATGAGCCGGAAGATCCAAGCCAACGGCGCCTTTTACGCCTACGTCACAGCCGCATTTGGAAGAAGGACCGGCGCGGGCGCAGCGTGGTTGGCGCTGCTCGCCTACAGCACCGTCCAGGCGGCGATGTATGGACTGTACGGCGCCGCCTTTTCCGGCCTGCTGGCCTCCGCCGGCATCACCGTTCCCTGGTGGCTGTTGGCTCTGGTCACGATGGCAGGCGTGCAGGTGCTCGGTTCGCTCAACATTGAGCTCGGCGCCCGGGTCCTGGCTCTTTTGGTCGGGTTCGAAGTGGCGATCCTGCTGCTGTTCGGGTTCACTGTGTTGTTCCGCGGCGGCGGGCCGGAGGGCCTTAGCATCGCAGCGTCCTTCTCCCCGGAAGCCATCGCCAGCGGCGCCCCGGGCGTGGCCATCATGTTCGCTGTTGCCTCGATGTTCGGCTTCGAATCAACCGCCATCTATTCAGCCGAGGCCAAGGACGCCAACCGCACTGTAGCCCGCGCAACCTACCTGTCCGTGGGCGTCATCGCCATATTCTTCTCGTTCATCTCCTGGATGCTGGTCAGCTACTACGGTCCCACCCAGGTCATGGGTGCGGCCGGCGCAGCCCTGGAGTCAGGGGATGCCACCACCTTCGTCCTGGGACCCATTGAGGAACTGTTCGGTCCCTGGGCAGGCATCACCACCGGAATCCTGCTGGTGACCTCCCTGCTGGCCGGCATCATTGCGTTCCATAACGGCATCAACCGGTACCTGCACTCCCTGGCGCTGCAGGGTTCCCTGCCCGCCATCGTGGCCCGGACCAACCGCCACCGGGCACCGGCGTTCGCCGCCTGGATCCAGAGCGCCACCGCCGTCGTGCTGGTGGTCCCTTTTGCCCTGCTGGCGCTCGATCCTGTCCTGACCCTGTTCTCCTGGTTCAGCGGGCTCGCAGTTGCGGCGCTCCTGGTGCTGTACATCCTCTGCTCCGTGGCCGTGGTCGGATTCTTCCGCCGGGAACGCGTGGAAGGTCAGCTCTGGCAGACGCGCCTTGCGCCCGCACTGGCGTCAGTGCTGCTGGCGTGGGTGCTGTACCTGGTGGCAAGCAACTTCACATCGCTGATCGGCGGCAGTGCCGAGACGGCGGCGGCGTTGCTGGCGGCAGTCCCGGTCATGTTCACTGCCGGCGTGCTGGTGGAATCGCGGATTGAACGGCGGCAGCGCGTAGCCAGCCTGGGGCATAACCGCTAGCGTGCAGCGTGCTGGCGGCGACTGATAAAGAACCAGCAACTAGCCCGGCGCAGATGGATTTTGCGCCGGGCTAGTTGCTGTCCGGGTTCGAAACAGGCTGCCCAGTCAGGCGCCGCGCCGCCAGTCGCTGGGGGACTGGCCGAATGCGTCCCTGAATGTCCGGCTGAAGTGGGCGGCGTCCAGGAAGCCCCACCGTGCCGCGACGGCTCCCACGGACTTGCCGGCGTGGAGCGGGTCGCGGAGTTCCCTGCGCGCGCCGTCGAGTCTTTGGCTCCTGATCCAGCTCGCAACAGTAGAGCCCGACTCGTGGAAGATGTTGTGCAGGTGGCGTGTGGAGATGAAGTGCGCGGCAGCGATGGTCGCGGGGGACAGCAGGGGATCGGCGAGGTTTGCCTCAATGTACTCGCGAACTGACACAGCAAGGAGGGCCTGCGGTTTCATTCGGTCCGGGGTAATGGCCATTTCAGCGTGCAGCATGGTGGACACCAGATCCAGGGCGTTTGCGGCCAGGCGTGAGCCGCTCGGGCCGCTGAGGACCTCAAGGTTGCTGGCAAGCTGGCCAATGAACTGTCCCACGATGCCGCTGAGGCCGGTGCTGCCGGCCATCCGCACGGCCGCCAGTTGGCCCACGTAGTCCGTGGGCAGCGCAAGGGCATCGCACGGGAACATCACCACCATCATGCGGGTATTCGCCTCGAAGGCCAGGGTGTACGGCCGGCTTGTGTCATAGATGGCCAGGTCTCCCGGCTGAAGCAGGGCCTCACGGTTGTCCTGGACCAAAAGCCCTGTGCCCTCCAGTTGGAGGTTGAGTTTGAAGTAGCGTTCGCCGGGCTGGGCAATCAGGGCAGGGGTGCGGTGGACCTCGTGCGAGGTGGCGGTAACTTCGACGATGGACATGCGGTCCAACACGCGCGCCCGCATCTGCCCGCGGAAGCCGTCCACGTCTCCGGTCTGGGCAAGCAGCGGCACGAATGACTCCGCCACGAGGTGTCTCCAGTGGTCGAAGGTCAGGGCGATGCTCGAGGTGAGGGCCTGGCTGGCCGGGCGGGCTGTAGCTGATGGCATAAATGTTTCCTCATGACGGATGGCTACCACGTTGTTTCCCCCGAATGCACTGCCCCTGGCAGGACTGTGTCCTGGAACACACTCTCATTAGGGTAGCCCCGATGAAAGTTGTTTTTCAACACGTGGCGAAAAACGGCAGGGCTCACCTCTGGAAGCCGGGCGGCCTGTCCCGCACGCAGGCAGCTAGCTGCTCAGCAGGGTTAAAAATCCCTCGAGCTGGTCGATGAGGCCGGGATCGGCGTCGCCATCCGGGGCCAGTGCTGCCATGATCTGGGACCCCAGCAGCATGTTCAGGAGTTGGCCCGCCAGAACTGCATCACTGACGGGGGTGTTGATCTCTCCGGCGTCCCGGGCCTCAGCGAGGTACTGCCCGATGACGGCAAGCCATTGGTCCATGGACTGCTGGTGGATGCCGGCTTTCTGCGGATCGCCGATGGCCTTCTGCCAAAAGGGGATGACGATCCGCGCCTCGTTCACCCGCTCCTCATCGAGGGGGAGTACCTCCAGGCAGAATGCGTGCAGGGCGGCAAGCCCTGATTTGTTCGCCGCCACATCGGCAACGCGCCGGTTGGTCCGGTTGAACACATGCCTAAACGCAAACTCCAGAAGGGATTCCTTGGTGGGAAAGTAGGGCTTGAGTGCCCCGTTGGCAAAGCCGGCTTCGGTGGCGATCTCCCTCATGGTGGCACCTTCCATGCCGTGCCGGGCGATAATGCGCCAGGTCGCATCAACCAGTTCCAGGCGCCGCTCATCATGGTCAACAATCTTTGGCACGACGCCGCTCCCCGGGAATTTTCAACGAACTCTTGTGATCCATCTTACGTTCGGTTTATTCTACAGCTATAGAAAATAAAACCCAGCGACCGGCACCGGTCCCGGACAAAGGCTCCCCATGACGCTTACATCGCTCGCTACCGCTAACCCCTTTCGCCTGACCACCGGCTCCGAGGTCACCGAGCTCCAGGCCATCCTGCGTTCTGCCGGCCTACTGGGCGACGCCAAACGGATCGCCTACCTGGGACAGGTTGACCCGCCGCGCACCGCGCACGGCAAGGCGGCACCAGCCGAGAATCCGGTGAGCGCGGACCGACGATTCCGGGTATTCATCCACGACGTATCCGGAGGCGTGCCGGTGGACGTGGTGGTCTCAGTTGACCGGGGAGAAGTGGTTTCAGTTGTGGAACTGGACACCGCCGTGACCGGCGAACTTCCCGTGCTGGAAGAGGAATTCGAACTGGTTGAAGCGCTCTTGGCCACCGACGAACGCTGGCTGTCGGCCCTGAAGGCAAGGAACCTGGACGTCAGTAAGGTCCGGGTGGCGCCATTGTCCGCGGGTGTCTTCGGATACGCCGAGGAAAAGGGCCGCCGGATCCTGCGCGGCCTGGCGTTCGTCCAGGAGTTTCCGGAGGACAGCGCCTGGGCGCATCCGGTTGACGGCCTCGTTGCCTACGTGGACGTGGTGGGCAAGGAAGTGACGCGGGTCCTGGACCTTGGCGTCATGCCAGTGCCGGTGGAGCACGGCAACTACACGGACCCTGAGCTCACCGGGCCCTTGCGCACCACCCAGAAGCCGATCAGCATCACCCAGCCCGAGGGTCCAAGTTTCACCATTACCGGCGGAAACCACGTGGAATGGGAAAAATGGAGCGTGGACGTCGGGTTCGACGTGCGCGAAGGCGTGGTGCTGCACAACCTCGCCTTCCAGGACGGGGACAGGGTGCGGCCCATCATCAACCGGGCCTCGATCGCGGAAATGGTGGTGCCTTACGGTGACCCCTCGCCCATCCGGTCCTGGCAGAACTACTTCGACACCGGCGAATACCTTGTGGGCCAGTACGCCAACTCCCTGGAGCTCGGCTGCGACTGCCTCGGCGACATCACCTACCTCAGCCCCGTCATTTCCGACGCCTTCGGCAACCCCCGCGAGATCCGGAACGGCATCTGCATGCACGAGGAGGACTGGGGCATCCTGTCCAAGCACAGCGATCTCTGGACCGGCATCAACTACACCCGCCGCAACCGCCGCCTGGTGATCTCCTTCTTCACCACCATCGGCAACTACGACTACGGCTTCTACTGGTACCTCTACCTCGACGGCACCATCGAATTCGAAGCCAAGGCCACCGGCGTCGTCTTCACGTCGGCCTTCCCGGAGGGCGGCTCGGACAACATCTCGCAGCTCGCGCCCGGCCTTGGGGCGCCGTTCCACCAGCACCTGTTCAGCGCCCGTCTGGACATGGCCGTTGATGGCTTCACCAACCGCGTGGAGGAGGAGGACGTGGTCCGCCAGCCCATGGGGGAGGGGAACGAGCGGGGCAACGCCTTCTCCCGCAAGCGCACGGTGCTCACCCGCGAATCCGAAGCCGTCCGTGAGGCCGATGCCCGGGCCGGCCGGACCTGGATCATCTCCAACCCCGAATCCCGCAACCGCCTGGGCGAGCCCGTCGGCTACAAGCTCCACTCCCAGAACCAGCCCACACTGCTGGCTGATCCGGATTCGTCCATTGCACGGCGCGCCGCCTTCGCCACCAAGGACCTCTGGGTCACCCGCTACGCCGACACCGAGCGCTACCCTACGGGCGACTTCGTCAACCAGCACCCGGGCGGTGCCGGGCTTCCGGCCTACGCCGCCCAGGACCGCGAGATCGACGGCCAGGACATCGTCGTCTGGCACACCTTCGGGCTCACGCACTTCCCGCGGGTGGAGGACTGGCCGATCATGCCGGTGGACACCGTGGGCTTCAAACTCCGCCCCGAAGGTTTCTTTGACCGCAGCCCGGTCCTGGACGTGCCCGCCAGCCCCGGCGGATCGGGCGCGGCCAGCAGTTGCCACGGCGATTCCGGCGCCGGCTCCACCAGCTGCCACGGCTAGGCACGTGCCATGACCCATGCCCCCGGACGGGCCCGCTCCGGCAGGCCCGTCCTGCATCCCCGGCTATGCGCCGCGGTGGTGGCGGCCTCCAGTGCCGTGCACGTTTGGCTTGCCGCCCAAAACCAGCACGGAGCCTGGATGGGTGCCCTTATGCTGGCGCTCGCGGCCGTCTGCCTGCCTTGCGCCCTGCATATCTGGCGGGATAGCCGGGTCGCCGCCCTGCGCCGGGTCATGGCGTGCGCCGTGTTGATGGTTGCCCTTCATGGGCTGCTGCTGCTCGGCAGCGGAGCCGGTGGCCACGCCCACGGCCCGGGCCAAGCCGTCGCCGGCACCGCGGGCGGCCAGGCCGGGAGCCTGCTCATCGTCATCGGACTGGAACTGACCACCGCGCTGCTCGCCGCCACCCTGGTGGCCCGGCTGCGGCATGCCCGGCATGCCACGTCTCACGCGTGATCATCCGGCTGTTCCCGGGGCGGACGGCGGACTGCGGACTAGCGGAGCTGCTCGCTGATCCGCTCGGCGGCTTCCATGACTGAGCTTCCAACCTGGTCGGAGGGAAGCTGGGCACTGGGGTAAACCACCGCGATGGCGGCGGGCTGGAGTTCCGCCCGCAGCCTGAGCGGGACAGACACTCCTGTCACGCCCGGCAACACTTCGTGGTGGCTGACGGCAAATCCCAACTCGCGAACCGACGCCACCTCCGCACGGCGCGGCTGATCCGGCGAGATCGCCTCCCACTGGGCATCGTCCAGGATCGACTGGATGGCCAGGCCCGGCGCTCCGACGTTCAGGGGGTGCCGGGTGCCCGGGCGCTGGACGACGGCGGCGCGGCTGTTCCGCGGTTCCACGCTGGTGAGCGTGGTGCAGTCCCCGCGGTCCAGGACCACCAGGAAGGCGGTGGCGCCGAGTTTATTGGCCAGGGATGTCAGCTCGGGCAGGGCTGCCGTCTGCAGGTCGCGGGCAACGCCGCGGGCCAGCGCGGCCAGGCCGGTGCCCAGCAGGATGCCCCCGCTGCTGTCCCTGGCGACGAGACCGTGGTCCTCAAGGGTCCGCAGGATTCTGTACGCGACGGAACGGTGCAACCCCAGCCGTTCGGAGACTTCTCCGATACTGATTGGCGCCGTTTCTTCGCTCAGGATTTCGAGCATCCTGATCCCGCGTGAAAGCGTCTGCGAATGGGCCGGCGCCGCTTTCGCGGCGGACTTTTCTGCGCTTTCCATGGTGCTCTTCCGATCCGTTGTCTATGCCTCGGCGGAGGTTGGGGCCAAAGAGTTCCATATTAGAACATGCGGTGCACTTACCGAACATGAAGGCCCGCCACGATGGAGGATCCCGTGGCCTGGGGCCACCAGCCGCTTCCCGTCAGCGAACCTTCTTTTGGTCGCAAAAGTGTTGCGCCCATCACATGGTGATGCTATCGTCTATCCGCCCAATGACAAGCATCTCCCACTGAGTGGGAAGTCTTGCACTCGAAGACGCAGGCAGGAAATGACATGACGCAGGAAATTTCTCTGGAGGGCAACTCCCTCCCCCTCCAAGGCATCCGTGTGCTGGAGCTCGGCAGCTTCATTGCCGCGCCGTTTGCCGCCCGGGTTTTTGGTGACTTCGGTGCGGAGGTCATCAAGATCGAAAAGCCCCAGGGGGGCGATGAGCTGCGGGACTGGCGCAAAACCCGCGGCACAACGTCCATGCTGTTCCGCACCATTGGCCGGAACAAGAAGTCGGTGGCCCTGGACCTGCGCTCCGAGGCAGGACGCGAGGCGGTCAAGAAGATCGCGGCCCAGTGCGACGTGGTCATCGAGAACTTCCGTCCCGGCACGCTGGAGAAGTGGGGGCTGGGCCCGGACGTCCTCCAGGAGCTCAACCCCAACGTGGTCATGGTGCGCATTTCCGGCTATGGCCAGACAGGCCCGTACAAGAACCGCGCGGGCTTTGGCAGCTCGGCGGAATCGTTCGCCGGCCTTCGCTACATCACAGGAGAACCGGACCGTCCCGCCGGCCGCGCAGCGGCAAGCATGGGGGATACCGTCGCCGGCCTCTACGGGGTCATCGGTGCACTGATGCTTATGCTGCAAAAAGCCCGCGGGCTGGAAACCGGCACCTCCGAAGCAGGCACCTCCCAGGTGGTGGACGTCGCCCTCTACGAAGGGGTCTTCAGCCTCCTTGAATCGCTGGTCCCGGACTACGACGCGTACGGCATGATCCGGCAGCGCACCGGCGGCGCACTTCCCGGCGTTGTGCCCACGGGCTCCTACCTCTGCCAGGACAACCTGGAGGTGGTGATCGGCGGGAACTCAAACTCCGTCTTCGTGCGCCTGATGCGGGCCATCGGCCGCGAGGACCTCGCCGAGGACGAATCGCTGCTCGCCACGGAAGCCCGCGGTGCCCGCGAAGAAGAACTGAACGGAGCCATCTCCGCGTGGACAGGCAGTGCGCCGCTCGCTGAGATCCTCGACAAGCTGGACGAAGCCGGAGTCCCCGCAGGTCCTGTCTACGACGCGCCCAGCATCGCGGTGGACAAGCACTACCTTGCACGCGACATGATCCAGACCCACGAGGTGGTCATCGAGAACGAGCCCGAGCTGATCCGCTTTCCCGGCGTGGTGCCGAAGATCCCGGGCCACGAGGGCCGCGTCAAATGGGTCGGCCCGGAACTGGGCCAGCACACCGACGAAGTCCTGCGGGAGCTCGCCGGCATGACCGCTGACGAAATTGCCGGGCTCGGCCTGCAGGAGGTGCGCTAAATGAAGGTGGAAATCACAGACGTCTTCCTGCGCGACGGGCTGCAGGACGAACCCGTCATCGTGTCAACAGCACACAAGCTCGAGATCGCCGAGGCCCTGGTGGCGGCCGGTATCAAGCGCATCGAAGCGGCCTCTTTCGTCAACCCTAAACGCGTACCGCAGATGGCCGACGCCGCCGAGGTCATCTCCTCGCTGCCCGCCGTCGACGGGGTCACCTACACCAGCCTGGCACTCAACGGGAAGGGCGTCGAAAGAGCCGTCGCGGCCGGAGCGACGGACATCCAGGTGGTCACCTCCGCCAGCCAGGCGCACAGCAACGCCAACGCCGGCCAGGCCGTGGAGGACGCCCTCGCCGGCATTGGCGAGGCCGTCTCCCGGTTCCCGGAAACCCGCTTTTTCGCAGGGATCTCCACCGCGTTCACCTGCCCGTTCGAAGGAAGCATCGACCCCGGCTACCTGCTGCGTGTAGTCCGCGCGTTCAAGGACATGGGCATCACCGACATCGGACTGGCCGACACCCTGGGCACCACCCCCACCACGCAAGTCATGGCAAGCCTGAGTCACGTCCGCGACGCCGAACCGGACCTGACGTACTACCTGCACCTCCACAACGCCCACGGCCAGGCACTGGCCACCGCCAGCGCGGCGGTGGGGACCGGCGTCGTCCGTTTCGACGCCGCCCTCGGCGGCTACGGCGGCTGCCCGTTCGCACCCGGTGCGCACGGCAACATCGCCACCGAGGAACTCGTCCGGCACCTGCACGCAGCAGGCCACGAAACCGGCATTGACGAAGCCCGCCTTACGGAAGCGGTCCGCCTGGCCCGCGACATCATCACGCATTCGCCCGCGGCCGGCCTGCTGGACCCCGCCCGCTAAAGAGCAATCCCCAAACTCGCCAACCTCATTCCTACTCACCGTTTTGGAGACGATGATGTCTACAAGCCCACGCATCACGGAATCAACCACTCAACCAACGGACACGGCCATGAACGAGACCTCCCCCGGCCCCGCCGGGGGCATCGAGCATCCGGTAACCCGCACGGCGGGCCCGCGGCCGGGGACCCATTACCCCGGCCGGCAAGGCTTCCGCATTGCCAGCATCCCGGTTCCACTCTTCGTGGTCCTCTCGGGCCTGGTCCTCACCGCGGCCCTCACCGGGAACCTTCCGGACACCATGGTGGTCGGCTTTGCCACCACCATCCTGCTCGGCGGGCTGTTCATCTGGATCGGCAACCTGTTCCCGGTGGTCCGCGACTTCGGCCTCCCCACCGTCCTCTGCACGTTCGCACCCGCCACTCTCGCCTTCCTCGGCCTGATGCCGGAGAACCTCGTCACCGTGGTGCAGAACTTCATCGACGGCCACGGCTTCCTGGACTTCTTCGTGGTGGGCATCATCGCCGGCTCCATCCTTGGCATGCCCCGGGCGCTCCTGCTCAAGGCAGGACCACGCTTCGCGGTGCCCATCGTGGGTTGCCTCATCGCCACATTCGTCCTGGTGGGGCTCATCGCTGCCCTGACGGGCTTTGGGTTCATCGAAGGGATTCTCTTTGTTGCCGCACCCATCATGGCCGGCGGGCTGGGCGTCGGTGCCCTGCCGATGTCCGAGATGTACGCCTCCGCCACCGGCGGCGACTCCGCCACCTTCATGGGCGACCTCATGTCCGCTGTTGTTATGGCCAATGTCGTCTGCATCCTCATCGCAGGGGTCTACAACGGACTGGGCAAGCGCAAAAAACAGCTCTTCGTCGGCTTCAACGGCCACGGCCAGCTCCTGCGGATCAAGGGCCGCTCCGACGAACTCACCCTGCCTCCGAAGCGGGACACGTCCTCCTTCATCGCCCTGGGCAAGGGCCTGCTCATCGCCGGCAGCCTCTTTGTCTTCGGCAACCTCGTGGCCGGTTTCCTTCCCGGACTGCACCCCTACGCCTGGGCCATCATCGCGGCCGCGGCCGTCAAAATCTTCAACCTGCTTCCCCAGGACGTCGAAGACTCCACCGCGGACTGGGGCGACCTGATCGGCGCCGTCCTGGTTCCCGCACTCCTGGTGGGCGTCAGCCTCACCTACATCGACATCACCGACGTGCTCGCCTCGCTCAGCAACCCCCTGTTCATCCTGCTGACCATCTGCACCGTCGTCATCGCGACCCTGACCTCCGGCATCCTTGGATGGCTGGTGAAGTTCAACTTCGTCGAAGCATCCATCACGCCCGGCCTGGTCATGGCGGACACCGGCGGCAGCGGTGACGTGGCAGTCCTCAGCGCGGCGAACCGCATGCACCTCATGCCCTTCGCTGCCCTCACCAACCGCCTCGGCGGGGCGCTGGTCCTCTTCGTGACCTCACTGATCGTCCCGTTCCTCACCTAGCAGCGGCCTTTTCACCCAGGACGAATGACGACGGCGGTGCCCCGCACGTTCTGCGGGGCACCGCCCTTCCACCTCACCTAAGGAACCCATGACCTCCCACATCCTGGCCGTCGACGGCCGCAACCCCGCACTCTCCGAAGACACCTGGATAGCCCCTACCGCCGTCGTCGTCGGATCCGCGGCCATAGGTGCCGGCACCGGAATCTTTTACGGCGCCGTGGTGCGGGCGGATATGGAGGACATCAGTATTGGTGCGGGCAGCAACATCCAGGACGGCGCCGTTGTCCACGCCGACCCCGGCTACCCCGCCCGCATCGGCAACCACGTCAGCGTGGGCCACGGTGCCGTGCTGCACGGCTGCACCATCGGCGATGGGTCGCTGATCGGCATGAATGCCACCATTCTGAACGGCGCCGTCATCGGCGCCGGCTCCCTCATCGCCGCGAATGCGCTGGTGCTCGAGGGCACGGAGGTTCCGCCGGGATCGCTCGTTGCAGGCGTCCCCGGCAAGGTGCGCCGCCCGCTCACGCCCGAGGAAATTGAGCACTGCAGCCGGAACGCCGCCACGTACCTCGAGCTCACCCGGAAGCACCGCGGCGCCTCGCCGTTGGTCGTATCCGCCAGCTAGAGCCTTGCCCGAAACCCAGGACCAGGAAAGAAACCATGACCAGCACCAGCACTGACCTTGCAGCCTGCGCCCCCGCCTTCCCGGACGAGGGCCACGTGTCCGCGATCGTCGCCGACGTGGTGGCGGAACGGGCCAGCCACCTGTTCGGCCTGATGGGCAACGGCAACGCCCACCTCATCAGCCGGCTCACCCGCCGGGGTTTTCCGTTCACGTCGGCCCGGCACGAGGCCTCAACCGTGGCCATGGCGGACGCCTACTACCGGGCAACCGGAGACATCGTCGCGGCCACCACCACCTACGGTGCCGGCTTCACCAACGCGTACACCACGCTGGCCGAGGCGAGGATGGCCCGCATTCCACTGGTCCTCGTGGTGGGGGACGCGCCCACCAGCGGTATGCGGCCGTTCGACGTCGACCAGGCCAAGGCAGCAGAGGCCGCCGGTGTGGTGACCCTGGTCGCCGGCCCGGGCAACGCCGCCGCCATCACCCACCGCGCCTTCGACCTCGCGCTGCAGACTGTCCAGCCCGTGATCGTGGCCATTCCCTACGACCTGGCAACCGCCCCGCCTTCGGACCACGAACCGCTCCAGCCCCTGCCTGCAAAGCCCGCGTGGCCCGCAGAGCCGGCGGACCTGGACCGCGTCGCCAGCCTGCTCGCCGCGGCGGAACGCCCGCTGATCCTGGCGGGGCGCGGCGTCCTGCTGGCACACGCTGCCGGACCGCTGCGCGAGGTGGGGGACCGGCTCGGTGCGCTGTTCATGACATCGGTCATGGCGGCCAACGCCTTCAACAGCCCGTGGGACCTCGGCATTGCAGGAGGGTTTACCCGCAGCCACCGCCTGGACGTTGCGCGCCAGGCGGACCTCGTCCTGGTGGTGGGAGCCAGCCTGAACACCTTCCAGACCCGCTACGGAACGCTGTTCCCGGACGGTACCAAGGTTGTCCGCGTGGATAACGAACCGGACCCCGGAAACCCGGACGCGGAGTACATCCGGGCGGACATCCACCCGTTCATTGAGGGTCTGCTGGAGAGGGTCCCCACCGCCTCTTCCACCTGGCGCAGCCAGGTCCCGGAAGTCTCCCAGGCGGAGTTCCGCTCCTCCTTGCCCAGCGAGGACCCTGTTGAGTTCGGGCCTGACGGACGGCTGAACCCGCGGGCCGTCGTCGCAGCCCTGGACCGCATCCTGCCGGCCGAACGCTCAGTGGTTATGGACGGCGGCCACTTCATCGGCTGGGCCCCGATGTACCTTTCCGTCCCGGACCCGCAGGCCATGATCCTGGTGGGCACCGCCTTCCAGTCCATCGGCCTGGGCTTCGGATCCGCCGCCGGCGTCTCGGTGGCCCGCCCGGAGCGCACCACCGTCCTGGTCAGCGGCGACGGCGGCGGGCTGATGGGCCTCGCCGATTTCGAGACCTTTCTGCGGGCTACCCGCAAGGGCGTTGTGGTGGTGCTCAACGACTCCGCCTACGGGGCAGAGCTTCACCAGTACGCCGCCAAGGGGCTTCATGACCAGGCGATGCTGATTGACGAAGTGGACTTTGCCGCCGTCGGACGTGCCCTCGGTGCCCAGGGCACCAAGGCGCACACGCTGGCGGACCTGGACCGGCTGCAGGAATGGCTCGCGACCCACGAGAAAGGCGTCTATGTCCTGGACGTGGCGATCTCCCAAAAAGTCGTGGCCGAGTTCATGGCGGAATCTGTGGCCGCCAAGGGCTGAGCGGACGTCATAAGCTGGCCATATGCCGTCTCCTGATACCAACGGAAGCAACCGCACCCTCGAACGTGCCGCCGCAATTCTCGATGCCGTGGGACGGTCCGCTGTGTCAGCGAGTGAACTGTCACGGCGGACCGGCCTGTCCTTGTCGACGGCGCACAGGCTTGCGCTGCAGCTCGCCGACTACGGATTCCTGCGCCGCAGCGAGGGCGGTGCTTTCCGGCTGGGGGACCGTTTTGTCCGGTCAGCACTCGAGAACGCCGGCGTGCCGGTCCTGAACGACCTCAGGGACTCCACCGGCGAGACCGCACAGCTGTGGGTCCGTCGCGGCGGTGACCGCGTTTGCCTGCTCAGCGCCGACAGCCGCCACGAACTCCGCGCCACGCTGCCGCCCGGCTCCAGGCTGCCCCTGCCTCAAGGATCCAGCGGACGGCTGCTGGCCGGCGACGAGGACGCCTTGGCGGAACTGGCCACAACGGGCTGGATTGAGTCGGTCGGGGCGCGAACACCGGGGTTGGGTTCGATCAGCGCGCCGGTGCAGACGGACCAGGGAATCGTCGCCGCTGTCTGCCTTGCCATGCCCTTGGCCCGGGTGTCCGAATCTCCGGGTAAGGACCACGGCGACGTTGTGATCCAGGCAGCGCGGCGGATCGCTGAGGCCATGGAGCGACGGAACTAGGCTGCCGGCAGGGACCTGCCTGCAACGTGGGCCTTGTGGGTCTGCCGCGGCACTAATGCCGCACGAAGAACGAATCCTGCATGGCGAAGGTAGAATTCGCTGGCATGAGGACACTCGCTGACGATCTCGAAGCTCCTGATGATGTCCATACCCGGATTGTGGTGGCAGCCTACGGATTGTTCTCGCGCCGTGGGATCCGTGATGTCGGGGTCGACGAGCTGATCCGCGCCTCAGGCGTGGCCAAGGCAACGTTTTATCGGCACTTCCCGTCGAAGGACGCGTTGGTGCTGGCCTTTTTGAAGCGGCGCGACGAGCTGTGGATGATGGGATCCGTGGTCCCGGAGGCCAGAAGCAGGGCGGAGAACCCCGAGGACCAGCTGCTGGCCATCTTCGATGTTTACCACCAGTGGTTCCAGGACGAGGATTTCGAAGCATGCTCGTTCGTGAAAGTGCTGCTGGAAATGGGTGCGGCCCATCCTCTGGGCAAGGCGAGCATTGAATACCTGGGCAGGATCCGCCAGCAGGTCCGGATCCTGGCCGATGAAGCCGGCCTGGAGGATTCAGAGGCGTTCGCCCTCTCCTGGCACATCCTCATGAAGGGCTCAATCATCGCCGCTGCCGAAGGCGACAAGCAGGCCGCCCGCCGGGCCCGGCGGATGGCAGCCGGACTGATTGCAGAACACCGGCCCCAAAACTTCCCCCAGGGTTAGGGCAGGGATCCTAGGCAGCCTGCGGAACCGCCGTCGACTTCCGGCCGAGTTCCGCGGTCCGCTTCACCGACCACCACAGCAGCACCACCAGGAGCACGTTGCGGGTAGTGAGGATGGCGGCCATGACCGGGTGGGCGTGGATGAGCGGCGTGTAGAACAGCGGGTAGATCACGAAGGTGGTCATGGCGATCCCCATCAGCAGGGCAGCCGGAACCTTCCAGCGCTCCCAGTCGTGGGTCAGCCCGGCGATGATCACCGGCGCCAGCCAGATGATGAACTGCGGCGAACCCACCTTGTTGAACACGATGAACGCCGTGGTCATCATCAGGGCGCCCTCGAGGAAGAGTTCCTCCCGCTCGGCGCCGCGCTTCAGTGCCCGGACCAGCAGGATGGCGGCCACCACCGCGGCGACGATCAGCAGCGGCTGCATCAGGAACGCGGCCACCGATGCGCCGGGTCCGTAGACCTCGGTGGAGTTGATGGCCGTGTTGTCCGCCATCTTGGAGCCGGCGATGTTGAACACGCTCAGCCACACCCACGGCGTGGAGAACGTGGCCTCAAGCTGCATGCCGCGCTCGCCCTGGTTGGTGAGGAAGTCCATGATGTGCGGCAGCCCGCCGGACAGGTACGTGCCCAGGCCCACCACGGCGGTGACCGCGACACCGGAGGCCAGCACCTGGATCCGCTTCCGGCTGGCGATCACAATCGGCACGAGGACGGCCGCCGGCCACACCTTGATCCAGGTGGCGACGCTCAGCAGGACCCCCGCCACCACGGGCCGTTCGGCCGCGTAGAGCAGGGCGATCAGCACGATGGGGGCGGTGATGCCCTCCACCCGGGCGAAGCTGAGGTACCCCATAAAGACGGTGAAAAACAGCCACCACCAGGCCGGGGCAATGCCGCGCACCTTCCGCGGTCCGCGGGTCAGGTATACGAGCCCGACGGCGTTGAGGGCTGTGATGATCAGGAACCAGCAGAGCAGGTAGAGGCTGGGTCCGGCGATGTTTGCGAGGAAGATCGGGATCTGCGCCAGGACCGGGTAGACCCAGGGGCTGATTTTCCCGTCCAGGCTGTCCGGGTTGTACCCGTCCATGGCCCACTGGCGGTACTGCTCGGTGTCGCTGAACGTATCGCCGTTGAGGAAGAACGATGCCATCCAGCCCAGGAAGTACAGGTGGATGACCGCGAAGCCCCACCAGACGCTTGACGGACGGGCGAACCAGTCCACCACGCGCGCGGGCAGGAGCTTGCTGCGGACACTGACCAGCCGGTCGAAGAACTTCGTGGAAATCTCAGGACTCCTTGAGCGCGGGGACGGACGCGGGAGTCTTTTTGCCCAGCGAGTACAGGCGCCGGACGGACCACAGGAACAGCACCACCAGGAGCACGTTGCGGATGGTCAGCACGCCGGCCATGAGCGGGTTGTTGTGGCTCAGGGCGTCGTAGAACAGCGGGTAGATGAAGAAGGTGGCCACGGCGATGGCGATGAGCATGGCCGCAGGAACCCGCCATTCACGCCAGCTGTGCGCCAGGCCCACGGCGACGGCGGGGGCCAGCCACACCATGAACTGGGGCGAGCCCACCTTGTTGAAGACCACAAAGGCGGTGGTGAGCGTGAGGGCTCCGGCCAGCAGCAGCTCGGTGCGGTCCACGCCGGTGCCGTTGGCGGCCTGGTTGAGCTTGCCGTTGTGCAGCGCCCAGAACGTCAGGCCGGCCACGAGCAGCGCAGCCAGGATCAGCAGCGGCTGCATCAGCACGGACATCACGGCCGTGCCGGGGCCGTCCACCTGCATCGAGTTGATGTCGGTGTTCATGTACATCCGGGAGTCGCCGACGTTCAGCACGGACAGCCACAGCCACGGCGTGGTGAAGGTTGCCTCGAGCTGCATGCCCCGGTCACCCTGCTGGGTCAGGAAGTTCAGCAGCTTGGGCACACTGCCCACGGCGGCGGCGAGGGCCACCACAACGGCGGACGTCGCCACGCCTGCCAGCACCACCAGCAGGCGGTTCTTGACGACGGCGAAGAGGGCCAGCATCACGGCGGCCGGCCAGACCTTGACCCAGGTGGCCGCGGCGAGGATGACCGAAGCGATGAACGGGCGGCCGACGCCATAGGCCAGGGCGACGAGGACGATCGGTGCGGTGAGGCCGTCCACGCGGGCGAAGCCCAGCCAGCCCATCAGCAGCGTGAAGATCAGCCACCACCAGCCGGCGGGGATCGCGTCCTGGTTCCGGCCACGGTCCGTGAGTTTGGCCAGGCCCCAGCCGTTGAGGAGCGTGGTCATCAGCACCCAGAGGAAGAAGAACGGTCCGGGTCCGGCCAGCCCTGCGATCGCCATGGGGATCAGCGCCAGGATGGGGTACACCCACGGGCTCGGCCCGCCGGTGAGGTTCGCCTCGTTGAAACCGGCCGCAGCCCAGTCACGGTAAATGAAGGTGTCACTGAACGCTTCGCCGCGGAGGGAGAGCAGCGCACCGAAAATCAGGAACCCGAGGTGCACCAGGATGAAGCCCGTGAGCAGCCCGCGGGAAGTGTTCAGCCAGGACCGTACGGCCGCGGGCAGGATGACATTGCGGATCCGGGTGAGCGAGGCGAAGAATGCGTCCGTGGAAATGGCGGAATCCTTGTCAGAGAGGGGCAAAAACAGGCGCCGGACCGTGCCGCTGGGCGGGAGCCGGAAGCCTCGGGGGTCCGTGTACAACAGCCGCCCCTATGAGTCAAGGGTAGTTGAATGCCCGCGGTGGCCAATAATCCTGCGGCCGTACGACCGTCTCCTTTGAGGGCCCGCGGCGCCTACGTGGCCTTTGCCTGGCGGTAGCGCTCGATCTGCTTCAGCCGCCGCAGGAGGCTGTCGCGCCGCGGGTGCGGGACGGCGTCGGGCGCTTCCGCGGTGAGGTCGATGTGTTTGGTGCCGTACTGCCAGAGCAGGAGGTCATCCAGCAGGCGGTCCGGGCCGGGGGAGTAGCGGTGGTCCAGCGCCTTGCGGACTTCGGTGATGCGCTGGGCGCTGAGCAGGCCGGCGAGCTGGACGGTCTGGTTCAGGCCGTGGGCTGCCATCAGCTCGGCCGCCCAGCCCCAGTCGTCATCCACTTTGCGGTCCACGTGCGGCAGCAGGGTGCGCCAGACGTCGCGGATCCGGTTGGGGGTGAGCTGCGCGGCGCCCTCACCGTCCATGTCCCAGTAGCTGCGGACTTCCTCGTAGCGTTCGTGCAGGTCCGCGAAGGCGCTTTCCACGGTTTCCAGCATGGCGGCGGTGGCGGTGAACTGCCGGTCGAAATGCGGCGTCCAGGCGCGCGGGTCCTCGGCCTTGAACCGGATGTCGTGCTCGATCTCGCTCCAGGCATGGGCGAAGACCGTGCGGATCTGGCACTCGAAGAAGTAGCTGCCGTTGGCCGGGATGTCCGGGTTGAAGACCTGCTGGTACTCCTTGACGGCCTCGTTCTGGATGGTGCGCAGGATGAGGTGGCGGCTGGAGTAGCCGTACGTGCCGGACTCGATGGAGCCGATGTCCTTCTCCCGGTCCCCGCGGCAGTCGAACACCTGCCGCTCGCGCTTGATGATGTTGGCCGCCAGGGCGTTCTCGGCGGGCAGCTTGGTGATGACGCGGACGCCCACCATGTCATTGAGCGTGCGGAACGGGTCCGGGAACTTCAGCACCGGCGGTCCGCCGGGCTCCAGCGGATCCTCGATCCGGGAGATCTTCTCGCGGAACGATTCCACCGTTTTGGTGCGCCCGGTGACAAACAGCGGCGTCACTTCGCTGTCCTTCAGCATGCGGCGCAGGGTCAGGAGGACATCGCGCGTGACCAGCTTCAGGGCAGGGCGGACACGCTCGTAGAGCTCCACGTTCTCCTGCACGGATTCGCGGAGGCTGACGTCCAGGCTGTCCCAGTTACTCGGCATGGTCCCAGCTTACGGCGGCGGTCCGACACCCTCCCGCCAGGACGCTCTCTCACTTAATGTGGGAAAAACGGCGATGCTCTCTCACTTTCTTGAGGAAAGTGAGAGAGCATTGCCGAAAAACCCACATTAAGTGAGAGAGCGTCCCGGGGGTGGGGGGCGTTTCTAGGGGGTGGGGCGGGTGGAGTTGCGGACCACCAGGGAGCTTTCGAGCGTCAGCTGCGGCTGCTCCAGCGGGCGGCCTTCCATCAGGCGGCGCAGCTGGCCGCCTGCCTGCACGCCCAGCGAGGTTGCCGGCAGATGCACGCTGGTCAGGCTGGGGTTGCTCGTGGCGGAGTAGGGCAGATCGTCGAAGCCGGCGATGGCCAGCTGGCCCGGGATCTGCACGCCCGCCACCCGCGCTTCCTGCAGCACGCCGTAGGCGTGCGTATCCGTGCCGCAGACGACGGCGGTGACCCCGGACCGCTGCCACTCCGGCCAGGCGGCGGCGAAGGCAGCCGCTGCCGCGCCGACGTCGATGGTGGTGCTGATGATGCCGTCGGCCGGCACCGAGATGCCGCGGGCGTCAGCCTCTGCCAGGAAGGCGCGGCGCCTGACGTCAAACGTTGCCGTTCCCGTCACGCTGTCCAGGTAGGCCACCCGCCGGTGGCCGGCCTCGGCCAGGTGCGCTGCCAGCTGGCGCGCGCCGTGCGCCACGTCCAGGTTGACCGACGGGGCGTAGGACTCCAGGCCCGGGGCGTCGAGCAGGACCAGCGGTCCGGCGGCGGAGAGTTCTTCCAGGAATCCGGCGTTGGGGGCATCCACCAGGAGCCCGGCCGGCCGGAGCGCCATCAGCTTCCGGACGTCGTCCGCCTGCGGAAACTCCCCGGCGTCGGTGACGGACAGCAGCAGCTGGTAGTCCGCGCCAAGGGACTCCCGGACGCCGGCGATCACCTTGGCGAAGAACGGGTTGGAGATGTCCGGGGCCACGAGGATCACGATGGAACTGACGCCTTTGGCCAGCGAGCTGCCGATCCCGTCCACCACATAGCCGAGCTCGGAAATGGCCTCCCGCACCCGGCTGATGTTCTCCTCGGAGACGCGGCCCGCGGTCTTGCCGTTGGCCACCAGCGAGACAGTCGCCGTCGAGACGCCGGCACGCGCCGCAACCATGGCCGCCGTCGCGCGCCGCGAGCGGACGGGCTGCTCCACCTGCTCCGCCGATTCCATACTCCGATCGTAGCGGGCAGAATGCGGAAAACCGCGCCGCAAGGCATCAAGCGCTTAACGTTAGCGACGTTAAGCGCTTGACGTAACGCCCGCACGGATGTCATGATCACTCTGATAAGTGCGCGCCCGCTGCTCTTAGCAGGCCCCAATGACGTGGAGAAAATAGACGTGGAATCCAATTCGATGAACCCCGCCCCCAGGAAAATCATCCTCGACTGCGACCCCGGGCACGATGACGCCGTCGCCATGCTGCTCGCGCACGGCAACCCGAACATCGAGCTGCTGGCCGTCACCACGGTGGTGGGCAACCAGACCCTCGAGAAGGTCACCAAGAACGCCCTGTCCGTCGGCACCATCGCCGGCATCACCGGCGTGCCTTTCGCCGCCGGCTGCGCCCGGCCCCTGGTCCGCACCATCGAAAACGCGCCGGACATCCACGGCGAATCAGGCATGGACGGCCCCGCCCAGCCCGAGTCGGCCATCGAACTGGACCCGCGCCACGCCGTCGACCTCATCATCGACACCGTGATGGCCCACGAACCCGGCACCGTCACCCTGGTCCCCACCGGCGGCCTCACCAACATCGCGCTCGCGGCCCGCAAGGAACCGCGCATCGTGGAGCGCGTGAAGGAAGTTGTCCTGATGGGCGGCGGCTACCACGTGGGCAACTGGAGCGCCGTGGCCGAATTCAACATCATCATCGACCCCGAAGCCGCGCACATCGTGTTCAACGAGAAGTGGCCCGTGGTGATGGTGGGCCTGGACCTCACGCACCAGGCCCTGGCCACCCCGGAGGTGGTGGAGAAGATCGCAGCCGTGGGAACCAAGCCGGCCCAGTTCGTGATGGAACTGATGGAATTCTTCACCCAGACCTACAAGGACGCCCAGGGCTTCGACTACCCGCCGGTCCACGATCCCTGCGCCGTGGCCTACGTGATCGACCCCAGCATCGTCACCACCCGCAAGGTTCCCGTGGACATCGAGCTGCAGGGCACCCTGACCCTCGGCATGACCGTGGCCGACTTCCGCGCCCCCGCTCCCGACGACTGCACCACCTCCGTGGCCGTCGACCTGGACCACGAAAAGTTCTGGGACCTTGTCACGGACGCGCTGGTGCGGATCGGAGAACCTCTGGCAGATACAGCTCCCGCAGCCCTCGAAGCAGCAACCGCAGGGGCCAACTCATGAGCACCACCCTCACGAGCCCCAGCACCAAAACCGGCAACGTCACCGCCCTGATGGTGGCCCTGCTGGCCGCCTGCGTGGCGTTCCAGCTCAACGCCTCCATGCTCAGCCCCGCCCTGGTCACCATGGGCGAGGAGCTCAACACTGACCAGGCCACCATCGGCCTGTCCCAGACCTGGTTCTTCACCGCCGCCGCCCTGTTCTCCCTCTTCCTGCCCCGCCTGAGCGACATCATCGGGCGCAAGAAGATCCTGATCGGCATGATGGTGCTGATGGCCGTCGGCTCGGTCATCGCCGCGCTGGCCCCGGACGTCACCTGGCTGTTCGTGGGCCGCATCATCCAGGGCGTCAGCGGACCCACGGTCCCGCTCTGCCTCATCATGCTGCGCTCCGCCGTCAGCAGCCCCAAGAAATACGGCACGCTCATGGGCCTGATCACCGCGGTCAACGGCGGCGTGGCCGGCGTGGACTCCTTTGTGGGCGGCTACTTCGCCGAGCACTACGGCTTCCGCAGCATCTTCTGGCTGATGGTGGTCCTCGCCGTCGTGGCCACCGCCCTGATCGCGTTCCTCGCAGGCGAAAGCAAGCCGGCCGAAGGCACCACCATGGACTGGCTGGGTGTGTTCTTCATCGTGGTTGCGGTGGGAGCCCTGCTCACGGCCCTCAACGAGGGTTCCAAGCTGGTGGGCGCCTTCGAGCCCGGCACGCTGATGCTGTCCATCGGCCTGGTGGTTGTTGCGGTCGCAGCGTTCTACGCCTTCTGGACCGTGGAAAAGCGCGCCAAGCAGCCCATGGTGGAAACCGTCCACCTGCGCCAGCGCTCCACCTGGGCGCCGCTGCTGACCACCACCCTGACCATGACCGGCATCTTCGCCGTCATCAACGGCATCGTCCCGGCCTACGTGCAGGCGGCAGACCCCGGCTTCGGCATCGGCCCCACCGAAATGTCGCTGATCATCCTCACCCCGTACGCCCTGCTCGGCTGGCTGGTGGGTCCCATCAGCGGCAAGCTCGCACCGGTCCTCGGCTACACCAAGGTCCTGCGGATCGGCATGCTGGGCAGCATCGTGGCCCTGGCCATCATCGCGTTCTTCGGCCTCAGCAGCCTGCCCATGATGATCGCCGGCACGGTCTTGCTGGGCATCATGTACGCCGGTACGGTCAACATCATGCTGAACGGACTCGGAGTTGTCCTCTCACCCGCCGGAAACCCGGGATTCCTGCCCGGCATGAACGCGGGCGCCTTCAACCTCGGCGCCGGACTCAGCTTCCTGGTGCTGCCCGCCGTGCTGGTGGCGACGTCGGCGCTCGGGGACGCCAAGGCGTCCTACCTGAGCGTTGTGGTCACCGGACTGGTCATCACCGTCGCCGCCTTCGGGCCTCGCTCCTGATCCCCAAGCCGGTTGAGGCTGAGGTGACCGAATGAGCCCCGCAACGGCCGAGTCCAAAGGCCGGATCGTCGTCGTCGGCTCCCTGAACGCGGACCTGACCATCTACTGCGAGCGGCTGCCGCTGCCCGGCGAGACGGTGCACGGCAACGGATTCGCCGTGAACCCGGGCGGCAAGAGCGCCAACCAGGCGGTCGCGGCGAGCCGGCTGGGCGCGGATGTCCGCCTCGTCGGTGCCGTGGGGGACGATTCCAACGGGCGAGATGCTGCTCTCCTCCGCCGCCGGCGCGGGCGTCGACGTCGGGCATGTCCGGACCGCCGCGGCGGAGACGGGCGTCGCCGTCATCGCCGTGGACGCCAACGGCGAGAACAACATCATCATCTCGGCGGGCGCCAACGGCACCCTGTCGCCCGCGGACGTCGCCGCGGCAGCGGACGTGCTCGACGGCGCCGCCGTGGTCAGCCTCTGCCTCGAAGTGAGCACGGAGACGGTGCTGGCCGCCGCGCAGGCAGGGCACGACGCCGGCGCAACAGTGGTGCTCAACCTCTCGCCTTATGCGGAGATCCCGCAGCAGTTGGCGGACCTGACGGACGTCCTGCTGGTCAACGCCCACGAGGCGTCGCAGTTCCTGGGTTCCGCCGAGATTCCCGGCAGCGGCGCGGACGCCGGCGACTGGGAAGCGGTCCGGCTTCGCTTTGCCGAGCGCGGGCTCCAGCGGGTCCTGGTCACGCTCGGGGCCCACGGCTCCGTGGTGCTGGATTCGCTGGCCGACGCCGGGCAGCAGCTTGTCCAGATCGCACCCGTCAAGGTCAACGCGGTGGACACCACCGGCGCCGGCGACGCCTTCACCGGTGCCGTGGCCGCGCGCCTGGCAGCCGGCGCGTCACTGGCTGACGCCGCGGCGTTCGCCTCGATCGCCGCCGCGCTCGCCACCACCCGCAAGGGGACGCAGGCCGCCTACCCGGACGAGGATGACGTCAAGCGGGTGCTCGCCGCGGGCGTCGCCTGACGGTCCCACACAACGCAAGAAACGCCCGACGGCGGCAGGTGACCTGCCGCCGTCGGGCGTTTCTTTGTGTGTGGAGGTGTTGTCAGTGTCCGGCCGGTGCGCTGGGCTGGGTGGCGAAGCGCAGGTCGGCGGTGGCCTGGGCAACCGTTTCGGCCGGCAAAGCGGAGTCCAGGTGCCTGCGGTGGTAGGCCGGGCCCAGGAGGGCGTAGCTGCCGGCGCTGGCCAGGCCGCCTGCGAGCCAGGACAGGTCCCAGCCGCCCAGGGCTACGGCGATGGGGCCCTGCATGGCGGGAACCAGTCCGTACATAAACAGCCACGTGGCGAAGATGCCCACCAGGAGGGAGACCACGCCGGCCCAGTTGACGGCGGGGAGCCGCTTGGTGCCCACCGCGTCGAAGAGCCTTTCCGGGTTGCCCGGCCAGCGCTTCTCGAGCCAGAAGTAGTGGACCAGCATGACTCCGCCCCAGGCGGCAACCCAGGCCACCAGCCCGATCAGCCAGGCGTCCAGGACGGTGGCGAAGTCTTCCTGGAAGATGAAGAAGACGACGGCGGCGAGCGAGAAGACGCCGACGAACAGGTTGAGCTTGCGGCGGCTGATGGTGATGTCCAGCGCCTGGGTGGCCACCGAGAAGGTGTAGATGTTCAGGATGTTGGTGGCGATGGGGCCGTGCAGCACCATCAGCAGCACGGGCAGTGCGAGGACGCCGAAGTTCTGGACGATGAGTTTGCCGGGGTCGATCTCACCGCTGTTGGTGGCGAGGCTGGCGCCGAGGACGCCGAGCCACACCACGGGGATGAACTGGCCCAGGACCGAAGCCAGGTAGACCTTCTTCTTGGGGACTTCGGTGCTGACGAACCGGGAGTAGTCTGCGGCGTAGGTGAACCAGGTGATGCCCCAGCCGATGCCGATGGCGGTCATCACGGCGCTCATGGCGGCGATGCGATCTGAGCCTTCAAGGATCTGCCCGGCGGGGCCGGCGTAGCCCCAGTCGATCTTCATGCCGAACCAGGCCACGGCGGACATCACGGCCAGGATGATGATGGTGGGCGGCACGGTCCACTTTTCGAACGCGGCGATGGCCTTGTAGCCGAACCAGGCGATGGCCACCTGTGCGGCCATGATGGCGGTGGCCACACCGATCTTCCAGGCGTAGTTGTGGGCAGTGGGATCAACCCAGCCGAGCGTGCCGAACAGGGCCATGACCAGGTCCAGGATGATCCAGGTGTTGACCGCGCACCAGCCGATCACCAGGACCGCCTGGATGGCTGCCGGGAGGTAGTTGCCGCGGCGGCCGAAGGCTGCCCGGGCCAGGACCATGCCGGTGGCGCCGGTCTTCTGGCCGAGGAGGACGAAGCAGCCGAACAGCAGCATGCCGATCAGGTTCCCCAAAACCAGAACGGTGACGGTGTCGGCAAAGCCGAGGCCGAGGTGGATGCCGAGTGCACCGAGCACCCAGTTGATCGGTGCAAGGTTTGCGCCGGCCCAGATCCAGAACTGGCCGGAAACTTTGTGCGTGCGCTGGGACTCGGGAATGGGCTGGAGCCAGGCTTCGCAGTCCTCGGCCGGCGTCATTGCCGGCTCTGGCTGCTTAGTGGAGAGGTTGTCTTGCATGGGGGAGCCTCCATGAGTAAAAGGGATAACCCCAGATTATGTGGCTCACGCCACAACCACCACATACAATGTGTCATGAAGATCTGCCATTCACGCGACGGAGTGTCATGCCCATATCCCTGCTGGATGTTTTGAAACATTCCACCCTCACCCCGGCGGATCCTGTGATCCGCGCGGCGGCGGCCAACGCGGCCCAGCACGCAGCTGCGCTGGATCCATTCCAGTGAGGTATTGGACATCGCCCCGTTACTTGGCGGCGGTGAACTGTTGCTTACTGGCGGCCAGGCCCTTGCCACGGCAACGGATAAGCGGCGCATCGGCTACATCTGGGAGCTGGCGGAACGTGGCGTGGCTGCCCTGGCCATCGAGACGGGTACCGTGCTGCCGTCCATTCCGTCCTCGATGGTGGGGGCAGCTGAAGCCGCCGGGCTTCCCCTGATAGAGCTGCGCAAAGTGGTGCCCTTTGTTGGCGTGATGGAAGCCATCAACTCGCTGCTGGTGAGCGAGTCTGCTGCGCACCTGCAGCAGGCTGACCGGGCAAGCCACGCGATGGCGGTGGAGCTGGCCCACGGCGGCAGCCTTGACCGGATCCTGGCCGTCCTCGCCGATGCCACCGGTGCGGAAGTGGTCCTGACCTCCAATGCGGGCGCTCCGCTGGCAAGCGCCCTGCCTGCTGAACATGCCGCGGAGGCCAACCCTGCGCCGGCGGCCGACGCCGAGCAGGACCATGCACGCACCACCCACATTGATGTATCCGTGCGGGGCATACCGTCGGCCCGCCTCAGCCTCCACTCCCTGGCCGGAGGAGATATGAACCTGGCGAGGATCGCGGGGAACCGCTCGGTGGACATCCTGGCGCT
This sequence comes from uncultured Actinomycetota bacterium, assembly GCA_963741285.1. Classification (GTDB taxonomy): domain Bacteria; phylum Actinomycetota; class Actinomycetes; order Actinomycetales; family Micrococcaceae; genus Arthrobacter. Next base: position 428,665 of record CAVUHH010000016.1, on the reverse strand, counting down.
GGCCCTGCTGCAGCGCATGCCGCCCGGACTTAAGGACATGGCGGGCGCCGCGCTGATCCGCGCTGTCGATTCCGGCACCCAAAACTGGCGGCTCCAACAGCTGGCCCCGGCCGCCGGGATCCCCCTGGCTGCCCAGCTGGTGGCAGTGGTGATCCGGTCCCCGGGCTCCCGGCAGCTCCGCACGGCGGTGGAGCAGCTGCTGGACCGGGTGGGGCGGCACAGCGCCAGTTACGCGGATAATGAAGAGCTGCTGGCGCTGGCCGTGTTGCGCCCCGGCAAGGCGCAGGAAGACCGGAAGGACATCCTGGCCGGGCTGCGGTCGCTGGAACTGCCCGAGGGAAGCATCAGTGCGGTGGGTCCGGTGGCTGCCGGGATTTCTGCCGCGCCGTGGTCCCTGACGGAGGCCCGGCTGACGCTGGAACTGGGGGCGGGCGACGGGCACCACCCGGCCGGCCCGCGACAGGCCGGAGCGGTGCTCGACGCCGAGGCCTTCGCCCTGGAACGGTTCGCGTTCCACTCCCTGGATGAGGCCCGGCGCTCGGAGTTTGTCCGCCAGCAGCTCGGCGCCATCATCGAGCACGATGACCAGCGGCATTCCACCCTCATGGAGACGCTGCGGGTCTGGCTGGATTCAGGCTGCAACACCGCACAGGCCGCGAGGGAGCTGCACCTGGAGCGCCAGTCGATGCATCAGCGGCTGCAGCGGATCTTCTCGCTCTGCGGCGGCGACCCCCGCGGGCACGGGCCGGCTCGCGGCGCTGCACCTGGCCACCCGCCTCGCCGCCCTCTAGCCCCCTGGAGACGCTCTCTCACTTAATGTGGGTTTTTGGGCGACCTCTCTCACTTAATGTGGGTTTTCGGCCGATCCTCTCTCACTTTCCGCAGGAATATCCGGAGCGCCATATCTAGCCCGCGGGCTGGAGGGACGCACGAATCAGTGACGCAACGCGTTCGGCCTCGGCGTAGGCCCCGTGGGTCCCGGCGGTCTCGGAGGTGTAGTCGCCGGCGAAGTGCAGCGATCCGATCGAACGCTGAAGCTCGGGAAGGGCTTCTGCCCGTTCGGGGCTCAGCAAAGCGAAGCAGTGCTGCCAGGTTTGGGCGTGTACACCGAGGACCCGGCCGCGAAGCTGGGGCGCCACCGTGTAGACGTCCTCCATCCACTGCGCGACCCTCTGCCCGTCGTCGGCGAACCCCGGCAGGTAGCCCGAGGAATTTCCATAGCAGGTCAGTTGGACGATGTTCTCGCTGGAGGTCTTTTCAGTTCCGCCCGGGACAGGATTGATGATGGCGTCGAAGGGCATGCCGACGGTAACGATGAAGGCCCAGTCCTTGAACTCCGGGAGCCCTTCGATATCGGCGACAATGTTCAGCGTGGTGCTGCCGGGGCTGGCCACCCTGTTGAGCGCGGAGGTTTTCCACTGCGGGAGGTTCCTGACGACGCCGGGAACCACCGGGGCGGGAACGGCCAGCACCACGTGCCTTGCTGTCAGCTTCTCTTCGCCGCGTTCGCCCATCACCGTCACCTCGTGGGCGCCCTCATTCTCGAGCTGGGCTACATCTGTTGCCTGGGTGTTGTAGCGGACGGTGTGCTCGGGCAGGCGTTTGAGGATGGCCCGTGGAATGGCCTGCATTCCTTCCAGCGCAAACAGGCGGTTGTCCTTCTCCCGTGCCAGATAGCTGGCGAAATAGCGAAGCGCATACTTGGCTGAGAGTTGGGCGGGATCTCCCACGGCGCCGCCGCGGATAGCCGTGGCAATGATGTCCCGGACTGCCGGTTGCAGGTCGGCGATCCGATCGGCGACTGTCTCACCCGAGAGCTTGTCGAGTTCGCCGGCTGAGGTCCGGTCATTGACATAGTCCTGGTACTCCGTGAGGGAAGTGCCAATGAACTTGATCAGCTCCGTTTTTTCGGAATCCGTGAGATTGAGGCCGGCCACCACGTCCTCGTTGGTTTCGGCCACGACGGTCTTGCCGTTGACATGGATGCCGTACGTTGTGGGGAGGAATGGCACAGTCTCAATGTCCAGCTCGTGCACCAGCTCTTCGGATTTTGTTCCCTTGTACACGAACATCGCACCGGAATTCGCCGAGGTTCCCGCCAGCTGAACCGTGTGCGACCGTCCGCCGATGTCCTGGCCGGACTCCAGGATCAGGACATCCAGGCCGGTGTCCCGAAGGTAGTACGCGGTCCCAAGTCCTGCGGCGCCGCCCCCAATAATTATCACGTCATGCAATGTGCGCTCCTTCTGGAAAATCTGCTTAGTCTGCGTCATACGTGTTGGCGATGTAGACGTCGCAGGGCGCGTTGTGAGCCACACTGCTGGCCACGCTGCCCAGGACGCGTCCGATGCCCCTCATCCTGCGGTTGCCCACCACGATGACCCGGGCCTCCTTGCGGATCGCTTCCCTGATGAGGGCATCCGCCGGCCTGCCCGCAGCCGCAGAGTGGGTAATTTTGATGTCCCCGCCCAAGGTGTCCGCCACCGTCCTCGAGACGTGTTCAGCCTTGTCGGCATCCGATACCAGCCATTTGTCACCACCGCTGCTGAACAAATCCGAACGCTCAGCGTCGAAGGCCGACACAACGTGGAGGGTCGCGCCAAGTGCTGTAGCCAGGTCCCTGGCAGCCTCCGCGGCCTTTCTGGCCGTCGCGCTGCCGTCAACCCCTACAACAATGGTCCCGCTCATGTGCATGCTCCCTTGCTTGCTTTGAAACACTTAATAATTGGGGCGCCCGCCGGCCACTGGCGGGACGACGCCGGACGGATATCCGGCGTCGCCCCGCCGTGGATCGACGTTCGCGTCAGAGTTCGGTGGGTGCGCCCGGCTCGCCGACGGAGGCGTCGATTCCGTACTTCTCAAGGAGCTTCTTGATGGTGCCGTCTTCACGGAGCTTCTTGATGTCCTCGTCCAGTGCCTTGCCAAGCGCGTCGTTGTCGAGGCTGGACGGCAGCATGACCTGGCCTACCGCGGCGAACTGGGGGACATTCGCGTTTGGCTTCACGTCGACCACAGTGGCACCCTCGATTGGAGCATCTTTGAAGCGGTAGTTAGCGGACGCGGAGGATGCCACGAGGGCATCGATGCGGCCCGCCTTGAGGTCTCCGTAGATGGACTCGTCGTCCTGGTAGATCTTGAACTTATCTCCCAGCCACTTCGACATGCTGTCGTTCCAGAGGTTGCCTGCCACGGAGCCGATCATTTTGCCTTCAAGGTTGTCGCTGGTGAGGCCTGACTTTGAGACGATTGCCTGCGGGTCGCTCCACAGCGGCGTGCTCATGTAGACGATCTTTGTCCGTTCCTTGGTCCGGAGCCAGTTTCCCGAGCCGATGTCGACGCGCTTTGACTGCACTGACGGGATGACCGCTCCCGCGCCGCCGGAGGTGCTCACCGTGACCTTGAGGCACTCAAGCTTGGCGATCTCGTTGATCAGGTCACCCTCCATACCGGTGACGTTGTCGCCGTCGAGGATCGTGGCGGGTGCATAGTCGTAGCTGGCGACTGTGAGCTCGCCTTCGGTGATTGTTTTGAGGTCACTGTGTGCCGGTGTGCAGTCGGAAGCAGAGCCTGCAGTGTCGTTGCCGCCGCAGGCGGTGAGGGAGACGGCGAGCAGGCCAGCCGCGGCGCTGGCGGAAAGCACGCGCACGAGTGTTTGGGGAGTCCGTGACATGGTTTTTTCTTTCTTTACTGAGGTTGCGGGGCGGATTGCCCTGGGTGAGTGGAGCGGGATCAGTTGCGTTGCAGGTGGCGGCCGAGGCGCTGTTCCAGCACGCGGACAAAGCCGAGGAAGAGGAGGGTGATGGATCCGTAGATCACTGCCGTGAGCAGGTAGACGCTGAGGTACTCGAAGGTGATGGATGCGATCTCGAAGCCCTTGGACATCAGTTCCGGTACGGCGATCACGAAGGCGAGTGCGCTGCCCTGGAAGACCAGGACGGCGAGTCCTGCCAGGGGTGGGGTTGAGATGCGCAGTGCCTGCGGAAGGATGATGATCCGGAACCCGGTCCAGCCACGGAGACCGGACGTGAGTGCAGCTTCTTTCTGCCCGAGTGGTACCGCGGCAAGCCCGGCGCGGAAGTACTCCGAGGCGTAGGCGCCGGTGTTCCAGGTCAACGCGATGATCGCTGTGGTCAGGGATGTCAGGGTGATGCCGGCGTCCGGGAGGCTGAAGTACAGCAGGTACAACAGCACCAGGGCAGGCAGTCCACGGCCCACCTCCACGAACAGGAACGAGATCCATTGCAGGGGTGCGACTTTCGCCGCTGCCATCACAGCGAACAGCAGGCCGAGGGGGAATCCGAAGAGCAACGAGAGTCCGGTCAGTTGGAGGCTGACAAGAAGTCCCGGAGCGAGGCTCGGCAGCCATCCGAGCCACTGGGTAAGCATGTCCATCACGCCACTCCGATCTTCTTGCGCAGCCCGAGGTCGACCTGCCGGGAGACGAGGGCGACGACGAGGCTGATCACGATGTAGAGCGCACCGGCAACGATGAACGAGAGAAGCCCCTCATGCGTCTGCTTCGCGCTTTGCTGGGCGTAGTAGGTGATCTCACGCACCCCGATGGTGGACGCGAGGGCGGAGTCTTTCAGCAGCCCGATGCCGTACGTGGCGATTGCGGGCAGCGCGACACGGAATGCTTGCGGGGTGATGATGTGCCGGACGGTGGTGACCGTGCTGAGCCCGAGGGCGTGGGCGGCTTCGCGTTGGCCATCGGGGATGCTGAGCAGTCCCGAGCGGTAGATCTCGGCCATAAACGCCGAGGCGATAACGGAAAATCCGATAATTGCGGCCTGGATCGTTGAGAGTCGCAGCGAGTACTGGGGCAGGCCGAAATAGATCAGGAACAGCCACGTGATCGGCGGGATGACCCGGACCACATTGATGTACAGGGTGGCGATACCCCGAACGATGGCGAACGGCGAGCGCGCGGCCCCGACAAGGACCAGGCCAATAACCCCACCGATAGCGAGCGAGGCACCCGTGACGTAAAGCGTTAGTCCGACGCCCCGGGCGATCGCGGGCAGGAGTTCTGTAATCATCGCCGTCTCACCTGTCCAGCACGGCTTTGAGGAACTGCCGGGTGCGTTCGTTCTGCGGCTCCGACATCACCTGTTTGCTCGGGCCGATCTCCAGTACGCCGCCGTTGCCCATCACCATGATGCGGTCCGAGACGTCACGGGCGAAGTGCATCTCGTGGGTGACCACGAGCATGGTCATGCCCTCGTCCGCGAGGTCGCGCATGACCGCGAGGACCTCGAGCCCGATTTCGGGGTCGAGGGCTGACGTCGGCTCGTCGAAGAGCATGACTTTCGGCGACAGCGCCAGAGCACGGGCAATGGCGATGCGCTGCTGCTGTCCTCCTGAGAGGCGGGCGGGATACGCGTTTGCCTTGTCGGGAAGCCCAACGTGCTTGAGCAATCTGTTGGCAGTCTCCTGTGCTTGCTCCTTGCTCGCGCCGAGCACTTTCCGCTGCGGCAGGGTGATGTTTTCCATCACGGTGAGGTGGGGAAACAGGTTGAAGCTCTGGAAGACCATCCCCGTAACGCGCCGGAGGTGGTCCAGGCTGGACTTGTCCGGCATCTTCCCACCAGCAACAACGCGGGCGCCACCGATTTCGATGGTGCCCTCCGTTGGTGTCTCCAGGTAGTTCAGGCAGCGCAGGAAGGTGCTCTTGCCCGCCCCCGACGGCCCGATGACCGAGACCACCTCGCCCTCGGTCATGACCAGGTTCACATCTGACAACACTCGGCTGGCACCATAACTCTTGCCGAGCCCAGAAACCACAACCTCGCCGGAGAGCGCGATCGGTGGAGTTTTAGTGCCAAAACTGAAGCTCATTTTTGGTTCCTTTGGATAAATGACGCATGTAACACCGAGGCCGGGGCCGCTAACGCTGACGCTGTTTTGATTGCGGGGCCCGACGACTTACTCAGGGTTGGGACAGGCTGTGGCTTGCGTCACTGCATGTGCTGCACATCACCTTAGCCAGCGAATCAGGCCGTTGTCTAGATCTGTGATCACAGATCACGAATTATTTTAAGAAACCTGTACTGAGGGTGAATGGGGTGCGCAGGTTTCGCCCGCAAGGACATTTTTCTTCTGCCCCGTGCCAGCACAGGATGGCCGGCTTCGGGCAGGATGGCGGATTAATTTCGACGCCGGACCGTCAGCAGGGGAGCGGCCAACCGGGGTTGTGCCGAGCTTTAGGGGGCGCCCTGCCCCGCCAGCCGCGCCTTGATCCGCTCGCTCGCATCCAGGAGGGAAGCCTGGTTGACGGCTGCCGCAGCTGCCGGATCGCCGTTTCGTGCGGCGGTCACCAGGTCCTGCTGGTAGCGCCACAGCGAGTCGTCTTTTTCGGCATCAAGGGAACCTTGGGCGCCAACAATCTTGTAGGCCCGGCACTGCTGCCACAGCGCCCTGATCATCTGGAGCAGGACCGGGTTGCCTGCGGCCTCGTAAAGGATGGCCAGCATGGCCTCGTCGTGATCGAGCAGGGCGATGACCTGGCGCTCGTCAATGGCCTTGCGCATCAGTTCGTACTCTGACTGCATCCTGTCGCAGTCCTGTGGCGTGACGTGTTCGCTGCCCAGCCGTGCCGCTTCGGTTTCCAGCAGCCGGCGGACGTCATAGACGTGGATCAGCTCCTCGAAGGACAGGCTCTTGACCACAGCGCCCTTGTGGGGTTCGCGCTCCGCGAGGCCTGTCTCCTCCAGCCGGCGGATCGCCTCCCGGACCGGCATCACACTGGTTCCCACCTGCTCGGCGAGGTCGCGCACCTTCAGCCGCGAGCCGGCGGGGAGCTCCCCGCTCAGGATCGCGGCATGGATCATCGCATAAACCTGATCGGTCAGCAGGGTGGGTTCGGCGCGCTTGGATATAACCACGAGTCAAATATACGGCCGGCCCGGCCCGCGCCCCGCCGCCTGCGGCCGGTACGCTCCCCGGCTGAAAAGAAATCTTTCAAAAAGGTCTTGTGTGATCTGTGATCACATCTTATGGTGGTTTGTGTCACACCGACTCAAGCGCATCCCTTGCAGCCTCCCCGGGGGAGGGGCCGCAAGCTCGAAGGGACCGGTGCCGCTGCCAACGGCGGCATACATCCCCGGGGCAGGACGCCAGAAGCGGCAATGCTCGACGGCGGCGCCGCCGGTCCGGCGCGCAGTTCAGGAAGCACGCAATCAACTAAGCCCCAAGAAACTTCCGGGGGAGCCGCCGCGGCGGCCCGCCGACATCAAAACAACAGCAACCACGCACAGCAAGGAAACGCTCATCATGAAAGACGCAGTAATCGTCGGAGGCGGACTGGCCGGACTTTCGGCAGCCTGGCGGCTCCGGCACTGGGACACAGTTGTCCTGGAGTCCGGGGACCGTGTCGGTGGACGGATTCGCTCGGAACGCCGGGGCGACTACTGGCTGAACTGGGGCGGGCACGTCTTTGCCGGCGCAGGATCCTCCACCGATGCTTTGCTCAACGAGGTCGGGCGTGATGGCCGTCCAGATCCCCGGCTCGCTCCAGGGCCTCTCCATGAACGGAAAGTTCATCAAGAAGGGACACATCGCCACCTACCCGTTCCGCATCCCGATGTCCCTTTCCGCCCGCATCGACACCATGCGGGCGGGCATGAAAGTGGTTGCCGGCGTGGCCAAGTACACGGGCGTCGTCCGGAAACGGACGGGTGAATCCGGCGCCATGCGGCAGCAGCGCATCTACGACTTCGAAAACAACGCTTCCTTCCAGGACTTCGTCGGAAACCTGTCCGAGGACGCCGCGGCGCTGTTCAAGACAACCGTCACCCGGTCTGCCGGCGACATGGACCAGATCTCCGCCGGCGCAGGCATCGGATACTTCAGCCTGGTCCTTGGGTTCGGGCAGGGGCTCAGCCGCGGCATCGTGGGCGGGCCGTCCACGCTGACCGAATCCATCGCCGTGGCGCTGGATGAGCGCGTCCAGCTCGGCGCCACCGTCCAGGAAGTCGTGCACAAGAAGGACTCCGTGGTGGTCCGTTACCGCCAGAACGGAGCGGACCATGAAGTGGAGGCCCGCACGGTGGTCCTGGCCACCACCGCCGACGTGTCGCACAGGATCGGCGTCGACCTCCCGGAGGACCTGCGCGGCGCGCTCAGCCAGATCAAGTACGGCCCGCACGTCAGCACGGCCTTCCTGACCGACGAGACCACAGCCCGGCCCTGGGACGACATCTACGCGATCGCCGCCCCCAAGCGCTCGTTCGCCATCGCGCTGAACCAGGCGAGCATCGTCCGCGGAACCGAGTCCGTCCGCAAGCCCGGCGGCAGCTTCATGACGTTCTCCCCGGCCAGCCTGGGCCGCGCCCTGCTCGAACAAGAGCGAGGAGGAAGTCGTCAAGACCCACCTCGCCGACCTCGACCAGGTCCTCGGGCCATGGCTTCGCCGACAGCGTCGTTGAGGCCAAGGTGGACCGGTGGAAGAATGCTTCGCCCTACTGCTTCCCGGGCCGGGCCAAGATCCAGTCCACCCTGATGCGGGGAACCAACCGAGTCTTCCTCGCCGGCGACTACCTCGGAACCCTCTACACCGAGAGCTCCATCACCACCGGGTTCTCCGCCGCGCAGGAGGCCGCCAGCGTGCTGGCCACCCAGCGCCAGGCACCGCCGCAGTCCCGGCCTGTCCATCGTCGCCTGAACAACTTCCCGACCCATTCACCCCACATACCTAGAAGAGGAATTCATGTCCAACAACCTCCGCGGTGTCCTCACCGCCCTGTCCACCCCGTTCAACCAGGACGAGCCGATCGACGTCGAAACCCTGAGGCGTATCGTCGACCGCTCCATCGACGCCGGTGTTGACGGCGTCGTGGCCGCAGGTTCCACCGGGGAGGTCGGGCGCCCTGTCCTCCGAGGAACGGCTGCTCCTCATCGAAACGGTCATCGAGCAGGCCAACGGCCGCGTTCCGGTCATCGCCAACACCGGCGCCACCTCGACCGCCGAGGCCATCCGGCTCTCCCAGGCCGCCGAGAAGCTGGGCGCCGACGTGCTCATGCTGATCACGCCGTACTACGAGCCGCTGTCCCTGGAGGAAACGGTCACCTACATCAAGGACGTGGCCAACTCCGTGACCATCCCGGTCATGCTCTACAACATCCCGGCGGTCACCGGCGTCAACCTGGACCCGGCCACCGTCCGCGCCCTGGCCGAAGAAGTGGACAACATCCGCTACATCAAGGACTCCAGCGCCAACTGGGAGCAGGCACTCCAGCTGATCCACCACCACTCGGACGTCATCGGCACGTTCATCGGCTGGGACGTCTACCTCTACAGCGCCCTGGTGGAGGGCGCAGCCGGCGTCATGGCCGGAACTGCCAACGTGGTCCCCAACGAAATCGTCGCCGTCAGCCGGCAGCATCGCCGAAGGTGACCTGTCCGGTGCCCTGGAGCAGTGGAAGAAGGTCTACCCGGTCATCGACGCACTGCTCTCGGTGCCGTTCATCCCGGCAGTCAAGGCCGGCCTCACCCTGCAGGGCCTGCCGGCCGGCTCAGCCAAGCGCCCCACGGCTGACCTCAACGCCGAAGACCTGGAGCGCGTGAAGCGTGCCCTGTCCGCCCTGTACCAGACCGTCGGCTAACCCATGGAATTTTGAAGCGTTCCTGTCCAGCGTTTCCGATGCCATCTGGGCGCCCATGGCCTACGTGGTCCTGGGCCTCGGAATCCTCTACTCCGTCGCCACCAAGGGGGTGCAGTTCCGGCGGATCCCGGACATGCTCCGCCAGCTGAAGGACAGCGAAGGCGGGGAAGGAGGCCTGTCCTCCTCCCAGGCACTCGTGCTGGCGCTCGCCAGCCGGGTGGGCGTCGGCAGCATCGCCGGTGTGGCCACCGCTGTCGGCGCGGGCGGCCCGGGCGCCCTGGTCTGGATGGCCGTCACCGGCCTCGTGGGCTGCACCGTGGGCTACGCCGAGGCAACCCTGTCGCAAACCTTCAAGCGCCAGGTGCTGGACGAGGACCGCCGCAACGCCAACGAGGACATCGGCGGCATGCCGTACTACATCAAGTACGGCCTGAAACTGCCGAAAGTGGGGGCGCTCGTCGCGGTACTCGGTGTCATTGGCTACGGGTTCATCTTCCCGGGACTCCAGGTCAACACCATCGCAGCCAGCGCCAAACTCGCCTTTGGCCTGGACAGCTGGATCCCCGCCGTCCTGGTCACCGTCCTGATCGCCCTGGTCATCTTCGGCGGCACCACCCGGCTGGTGAAGGTGACCCAGGCCCTGGTCCCCGTCCTGGCCGTCGGCTACCTGCTTCTGGCACTCGCCGTCATCGGCATCAACCTCGGCAGCGTTCCCGCAGCCGTGGCACTGATTTTCCAGTCCGCCATCGGTATCCACCCGGTCCTGGGCGGCATCGCCGGTGCAGCCGTGGCATGGGGAGTGCGCCGTGCGGTGTTCGCGTCATCAAACGGCCTTGGCGAAGCCACCTTCGCGGCAGCCGCTGCACGCACGTCCCATCCGGGCAAACAGGGCCTGGTCCAGACGTTCAGCATCTACATTGATGTGCTGCTGATCTGCATGGCCACCGGGCTCATGATGGTGGTCTCCGGCAAGTACAACGTCTCGGACGGGTCCGGCGGATACCTCGTCAACAACCTTCCGGGCGTCCCCGTCGGCGCCAACTGGGTACAGGAGGCCATCGACACGCTGGTCCCGGGCTGGGGAGCCGGGTTCGTCGCCGTCGCCGTTCTCCTCTTCGGATTCACCTGCCTGCTGGCCTACTTCTATGTGGCCAACTCCAACCTCCTTTACCTGCTGGACGGCAGGAATGGACACGGCTGGAAGCTGGTCCTGAAGCTCGGCACCATGGCCATCGTGTTCTTCGGCTCCATCGTCAACGCGCAGCTGATGTGGGCAGCCGGAGACATCGGACTGGGCCTGATTGCCTGGGTCAACCTCATCTGCCTGGTCTTCCTGTTCCCGCTGGTCCGCAAGATCTACCGCGACTACGAACGGCAGCGGAAGCTCGGGCTGGACCCCACCTTCGACCCCAAAGCCCTGGGCATCGAAGGGGCCGACTTCTGGGAGAAACCCGTCCCGGTCGAACACCACCACCATCACCTTCTTCACACCAGTCACCCCACTGAAAGGACCCCGGGCAAGCCATGACAACCGCAGAGAAGACCCTGTTCACCGTCCGCCGGGCGGAAAGCACTCCCACCCCGACCCTCCCGCCGTTCGGCCAGTTCATTGGCGGCGCTTTCGTTCCGTCCACCTCGGACGCAACGGTCGATATCGTCAACCCCGCCACGGAGGAAGTCCTGACGCAGGTCCCCGCCGGCACCGTTGACGACGTGGACGCCGCCGTCGCGGCCGCGGTGGCAGCCAAGGCAGCCTGGGCGGCGAAGACACCCAAGGACCGTGCGGCAGTGCTGCTGCGCATCGCGGACATCATTGAGGCAAACCGGGAAGTGTTCGAAACCCTGGAAGCTGCCAACACGGGCAAACCTGCCGCGGTGGCTGAGGATGACATCTCCAGCGCGATCGACACCTTCCGGTTTTCGGCAGGAGCGGCACGGACCTTCAGCACCCCAGGGTCGGGCGACTACGCAGAGGACCACACCTCGGTGATCCTGCGCGAGCCCGTGGGGGTGGTGGGCGTCATCACCCCGTGGAACTACCCGCTGCTGATGGCCGCCTGGAAGATCGCCCCGGTCCTGGGCGCCGGCAACACCCTGGTGCTCAAGCCCTCGGAGCAGACGCCGCTGACCACGCTCAAGCTCGCCGAACTCATTGCCGGCGAGATTCCGGCAGGCGTGGTGAACATCGTGACAGGCCCGGGCCGCGTGGTGGGAAACCGGCTTTCGGAGCACCCTGACGTGGACCTGGTGGCCATCACCGGCAGCGTGGGCAGCGGCCAGAAAGTAGCCGCCAGCGCAGCAGCCACCGTCAAGCGCGTCCACTTGGAGCTCGGCGGCAAAGCACCCGTGGTCATTTTCGACGACGCCGACCTGGAGGCCGCAGCGAAGGGCGTCCGAAGCGCGGGGTTCTGGAACGGTGGCCAGGAATGCGGCGCGGCGTGCCGGGTCCTGGTCCACGAATCGGTGGCCGGGAAATTCACCGAGCTGCTGGTGCGGGAGATCAGCGAGATAACGGTGGGAGCCCCCGGCGCCGGCGACGACGTCGAAATCGGGTCCATGATCTCGGGTGCGCACTACGAGCGGGTCCTCGCCGCGCTCGAAGATGCCCGCAAGGACGGCCTGACCATCGCCGTCGGCGGCCGTTCCATCGAGGGCCCGGGGTACTTCATCGAGCCCACCGTGGTCACCAACGTGCCGGCCGGAGCCCCGATCACCAGGACGGAAATCTTCGGCCCGGTGGTGTCGGTGGAAATCTTCAGCACCGACGAGGAGGCCATTACACGGGCCAACGAGACCGTCTACGGGCTGGCCGCCTCCGTGTGGACCACCAACTCTGCCCGGTCGCTCTCCGTTCCCCGCAAGCTCGACTTCGGCACCGTCTGGGTCAACTCCCACCTCGTCATCGCCAACGAAATGCCCTGGGGCGGATTCAAAGGATCGGGTTACGGCCGGGACCTCTCCGTCTACGCCCTGGAGGACTTCTCCCGCACCAAGCACGTCATGTACAACCACGGCTGAGCGGTTTCACCAGGCGTGCACTCCGGGACAGCTCCCGGGGTGCACGCCCGTGTGTGAATCCCGCTGTGAATGACGGACAAAATATCCAATCCGGCAACAAGGAAAGGGCGGCTGAGGTCATGGACCTGAGACGCATCAAAGACTGGAGACTGCTCCCCGGCGCCAGCATCGAGATCCGCCAGCAGGGTGCGGCTGTCTGCAGCGGATACGTCGATGCAGTCACCGACGATGGAGAGATCCTGTGGCTCACCGCTCCGGCCCAGGACCGAAGGCTCTTTGAAAAGGCCGAGTTTTACGAGGCCTGGGCTACGGAGGACCGCGCGGGGTTCCACTACGAGGTAACCAAAGGCGGGGGTGCCGAAGCTGGCGATGCCCCGGCTGCCGGAGTAAGTGTCAGCTGACGATGGAACTCTTATGGGAAATAGCCGGCTGGGCCGGCGCCGTTGCCATCCTCAGCGCATTTCTGGCTGTTTCCATGGGGTGGCTGAAGACCGGCCGTGCCTTCCAGACAGCCAACCTCCTGGGCGCCGTCGCCTTTATTATTAACGGCGCCTTCCACGAAGCATGGCCGTCTGTAGTGACGAACGTGGCGTGGTTCCTTATTTCCGCCGTGGCGCTCTTCCGCATGCGTTCGGCAGGCCAGCCTGCGGCGCCGGCTGTTGTTGATGCGCAGCAGGTTCAGTTCCCAGGCATCCCGGAGGCCACCGGCCCCCTGGACGTCGTCACACGGGACGAGCGACGCTCTCTCACTTAACGCGGGTTTTTTGGCGATCCTCTCTCACTTAATGTGGGTTTTTGGGCATCCCTCTTTCACCTCCGGCGCTCCGACGGCAGGCCTGTGGATAACTTCTGCAGCGTTCTGCCGTTTCGGGGCAGAATGCCAGCATGCGAAAGCAAGATTTCCTGCCCCAGCCGTTAGCGGCGGCCCCGTTCACTTTCGACTCAGCCGTGACCGCCGGCGTCTCCCTGAACCGGCTCCGGCGGAAGGACATGGTCAACGTGGGCCGTGGCCTCTACCGGCCCGCGGACTGGGACTTTGATTTGGAGGGCGCGGCGAAGGCGTTGTCCGCTGCGTCGCCGGGAGCCTGGATATCCCATGTGACCGCGGCCCGGCTTCGATGCCAGGTGCTGCCTCCGTGGCTTGCGGACTCCACGGAGTTGCATCTCAGCAAGCCGCGTTCCCTGCCACCGGTCCGCCGCAAGGGCGTGTTCGGCCACACCGTCATTGCCCGTGAAGATGAGATTGAACTGGTCAACGGCATCCGCCTGAGCACGCGATCCCGCACCTGGCTCGATTTGGCACGGGTGCTGCCGCTCCATGACCTGGTGAGCATGGGTGATGAACTGATCCGAGTCCCGCGGGTGGATTTCGAGGGAAGAACGGAGCCCTATGACACGGTGGCGGGACTTCGCATCCTGGCAGGCCGCCACCCGAATCTCCAGGGCATCGTCCGGGCGCGTGAAGCGTTGGATCTGATGCGGGTGGGCGCGGATTCCGCCCCCGAGACGCTCCTTCGGTTGGCTATCGCGGATGCCGGGCTGCCCGAGCCCGCACTCCAGGTGCCGTTGCGCGCCAGAGACGCGCGGTCGCCGTCGGCCGATCTCGCCTACCGTCACCGCCGCCTTGCCATCCAGTACGACGGCGGTCATCACCTTGATGACGCACAGATCCTCAGCGACAGGAGACGGGACAAGGCGTTCGAATCGGCCGGCTGGACGGTCCTCGTTTTCGATAGGGGCGATCTCGCCGACGAATTCCAGCAAGCAATCGTGACGATCAAGAGGGCGCTGCGCAACTGCTGGCTCGACCACCCCCAAGCGGCCGGTTTTGCCGCCGGCTGAGAGTTAACGCCGTGACGCCCCCTCACCAAAGTGAGAGAGCGTCACGCCAAAACCCACATTAAGTGAGAGAGGATCCCCCGAAAACCCACATTAAGTGAGAGAGCGTCGGGGGGCGAGGGGGATGGGGAGGGGAGGCTAGCGGAGGACCACCGTGCGGTTCCCCTGCAGGATCACCCGGCCTTCGCAGTGCCAGCGCACCGCGTTGGACAATGCCTTGCATTCGGTGTCCCGTCCGGCCGCTACCAGGTCCTCGGGGCCGTACGTGTGGTCCACGTCCACCGTCTGCTGGGAGATGATCGGCCCCTCGTCGAGCTCGGCGTTGACGTAGTGGGCGGTGGCGCCCACGGTCTTGACGCCGCGCGCGTACGCCTGGTGGTACGGCTTCGCGCCCTTGAAGCTGGGCAGGAACGAGTGGTGGATGTTGATGGCCCGGCCGTCCAGCCGCCGGGTGAGTTCGTCGCTGAGCACCTGCATGTAGCGGGCCAGGATCACCAGCTCCACATCGTACTCATCCACCAGTTCCAGCAGCCGGGCTTCGGCCTCGGGTTTGGTGGCGGCGGTTACGGGTACGTGGAAGAACGGGATGCCGTGCCATTCCACCAGGGCCTGGTGGTCCGTGTGGTTGGAGACCACGGCCGCGATCTCCACGGGCAGCTCACCGGTCCTGGCACGGAACAGCAGGTCGTTCAGGCAGTGCCCGAACTTGGACACCATGATCAGCACGCGGCGCTTGGCGCCTTGCGGCTCCAGGCGCCAGCGCATCCCGAACCGCTCGGCCACGGGGGCGAAATCCGCCCGCAGCGTGTCCGCGGTGGAGGCATCGCCGTCGGACACAAAATGCACGCGCATAAAGAAGTGCCGCTCGTCGCGCTCGCCGAACTGCTTGCTGTCCAGGATGTCGCAGCCGTGCTCGAGGAGGAACCCTGAGACGGCATGGACGATGCCGGGTGTCTCCGCGCAATCGAGGGTCAGGACGTGCTCCACGGTGGTCTCCGAGGAAGCGGGGGAGGATTCAGTCTGGATGGCAGTCATGGTCAGCACTCGATGACGTTGACGGCGAGGCCTCCGCGGGAGGTTTCTTTGTATTTGGTTTTCATGTCCG
Organism: uncultured Actinomycetota bacterium; assembly: GCA_963741285.1. GTDB lineage: Bacteria > Actinomycetota > Actinomycetes > Actinomycetales > Micrococcaceae > Arthrobacter. Next base: position 413,100 of record CAVUHH010000016.1, on the reverse strand, counting down.
CTCCGGTTTCACGCATGGTTTTGATGGCTTTGTCGAGGGATACTTTGTGGTTGCCGTCGCCGTGGAGGGACAGCCGTGCGGCGTTGATGGCTTTGACGCTGGCGATGGCGTTCCGTTCGATGCAGGGGATCTGCACGAGGCCGCCGACGGGGTCGCAGGTCAGGCCGAGGTTGTGTTCGATTCCTACTTCGGCGGCGTTTTCGACCTGTTCGGGGGTTCCGCCGAGGACTTCGCAGAGCCCGGCGGCGGCCATGGAGCAGGCGGAGCCCACTTCGCCCTGGCAGCCCACTTCGGCGCCGGAGATGGAGGCGTTGATCTTGAAGAGGATTCCGACGGCGGCCGCGGCGAGGAGGAAGCGGATGACGCCGTCGTCGTTGGCGCCGGGGACGAACTTGATGTAGTAGTGCAGGACGGCGGGGACGATTCCGGCCGCGCCGTTGGTGGGGGCGGTGACGATGCGCCCGCCGGCGGCGTTTTCCTCGTTGACTGCGAGGGCGTAGAGGTTGACCCATTCCATGGCCCGGAGGGGGTCGGTGACGCCGGTGTCTGCGGTGAGGGTCTGGAATAGCGACGGCGCGCGGCGCCTGACGTTCAGGCCGCCGGGAAGGATGCCTTCGGCGGCGCAGCCGTTGTCCACGCATTCGCGCATGACTGCCCAGAGTGCCAGCAGTTTTTCGCGGAGTTCGGCTTCGCTGCGCCAGACGAGTTCGTTGGCGAGCATGACGTCGGAGATGGACATGCCTTCGCGTTTGCAGATCGCCAGGAGTTCGTCGGCGGTGGTGAACGGGTAGGGCAGGGTGGTGGCGTCGGCCACGACCCGGTCGCCGGCGTCGGCGTCGCCGTCGACCACGAAGCCGCCGCCGATGGAGTAGAAGCTCCGTTCGCTCAGGACGGCCCCGGCGTGGTCCAGGGCGCGGAAGGTCATGCCGTTGGGGTGGGCCGGGAGGGATTTGCGCCGGTGCAGCACCACGTCCTCGTCCCAGTTGAAGTCCACCCGGTGGGTTCCGGCGATCATGAGTTCGGCGTCGAGGGCTGCGGCGGCTACCTGGTCGTCCGCCGTGGTGGTGTCCACGGTTTCGGGGTCCAGTCCTTTGAAGCCCAGGACCACGGCTTTGTCCGAGCCGTGGCCCCGGCCGGTGGCACCGAGTGAACCGAACAGTTCTGCCTGGACGCGGGTGGTGGAGCTCAGGTGCCCGTCGCCTTTGAGTCCGTCGGCGAACAGCTTCGCCGCCCGCATCGGGCCGACCGTGTGTGAGGAGGAGGGCCCGATGCCAACGGAGAAAAGGTCCAGGACGCTGAGGGCCATTTAGGGGACCTCGGGGGAGGCGTACTCGCGCATGGCATCGAGGAGCCAGCGGCCCAGGAAGTCCGCGAAGGAGGCGCGGGGGAAGAGCCGGAAGCTTTCCTCCCCGGTCTTCTGCAGGACCACCGGGATGTTGCCCACCTCGGTGTTCAGGGCGGTTCCCGGGGTGAAGCTGCGCGGGTGCAGGTCCAGGGCGCAGCCCTTTTCCAGGACGGCCCGGGCGCGGGGGCCGGAGAGTTCGAACGTGGTGCGGTTGGCGGAGAGGTCCACTACCTGGCCCGGGGCGTCGGCCAGTGCTTGCGGTGAGGGAACCGATGAGGTTCCCGCCCAGGGAGTCGTGGGCCTGTTCCGGTGCGACGACCAGGAATTCCGAGGGTCCCAGCCAGAGGACGCTGACGCCGTCGGCGCCGCCCGACCTCGCCGCAGCGTGCGGGCAGGCCGCCGGTCGCGGCGGCGATCCGTGCCCCTTCCTCGGAGCGGGGGTCTACGCGGATCCCGGCCATGGTCTGGAAGGGGCCCTCTTTCAGGACCACGGTTCCGTCGATGGAGCCTGCTTCCAGCGCTGCGGCCAGGTGCGAGGCGGGGCTGCGGCGGATGTCCCGGAGTCCATTGATGCCTTCGAGTGCTGCTGAATTAGCCATCTTTGCGGGTCCCTTCGGGGTCAAACAGTACGGTTTCTGCGACAACAACATCGACCAGCTGGTCGCCGGCGGCGGCCACCAGGGTCTCGCCGATGCGGTTGCGGCCATTCTTGATCAGGGCCAGCCCGAACGACCGGCCCAGGGCGGCGCTGTGGTAGCTGGAGGTCACGAAGCCCTGCATGGGGACCGGGCCGTAGGCGGGGCTGGTGCTGATGCCCTTTTCCACGAGCTGGGTGCCTTCGGGCAGCCGGATGGTGCCGTCCACGGGCAGGACGCTGACCAGGTGCTTGCGGTCCTCGCGCTGGGCGTCGGCCCGGGCGTAGGAGCGCTTGCCGATGAAGTCCTTGGCCTTGGAGACCACCCATTCCATGCCCGCGTCCTGCGGGGTGACGGTGCCGTCGGTGTCCTGCCCGACGATCGGGTAGCCCTTTTCGGCGCGGAGCACGTGCATGGTTTCGGTGCCGTAGGGGGTGATGTTGAATTCGGCGCCGGCGGCGGCCACGGCTTCCCAGGTGTTCAGCCCGTACCAGGACGGCACGTTGATCTCGTAGGCCAGTTCACCGGAGAACGAGATCCGGCAGACCCGGGCCTGCACGCCGGAGGCGAGGGTGGTCTCGCGGAAGGTCATGAACGGGAACGCTTCGGCTTCGAGCCCGCCGTCTGCGGCGAGTTCCGGGAGCCACCTTGGCCAGGACGGCCCGGGATTTGGGCCCGACGACGGCAATGGTGGACCACTGTTCGGTCACCGAGGTGCAGTGCACGTCGAGTTCGGGCCATTCGGTCTGCAGCCATTCCTCCAGCCAGTCCAGTACCTTCGCGGCGCCGCCGGTGGTGGTGGTCATGAAGAACCGGTCCTCGTCCAGGCGCAGGGTCACGCCGTCGTCGAAGATCATGCCGTCCGCCATGCACATCACACCGTAGCGGGCCGAACCCGGGGCGAGCTTCTTGAACGCGTTGGTGTAGATCCGGTTGAGGAACTCACCGGCGTCCTTGCCGCGGATTTCGATCTTGCCCAGGGTGGTGGCGTCCATGAAGCCCACGGAGTCACGGACGGCGGCGCATTCACGCAGCACGGCCGCGTCCATGTCCTCCCCGGCCTGCGGGTAGTACCAGGGCCGCTTCCACTGCCCGACGTCCTCGAACAGGGCGCCCTTGGCCACGTGCCACGGGTTGATCGAGGTGACGCGGGCGGGGTCGAACAGCTCGCCGCGCTGGCGTCCGGCCAGTGCCGCGAACGCGACCGGCGTGAACGGTGCCCGGTAGGTGGTGGTGCCGATGTCGCCGATGCCCCGGGACGCTTCGCCGGCGGTCCGGAGCGCGGCGGCGATGACGCCGATCGCGTTCACACCCGAGGTCTTGCCCTGGTCGTTGGCGGTGCTGATCGAGGTGTAGCGCTTGATGTGCTCCACCGAGCGCATGCCGGCGCCGGTGGAGCGCAGGACATCCGCCACGGACTGGTCGCGCTGGAAGTCCACGAAGTGGTGGTGCCAGTCATCCGGGGTGCCGGCCTGGCCCGGGACCAGCCAGAGCTGGCGGGTCGGGGCGGAGGCCTTCGGCTCGCCGAACGTGACCGGCTTGGTGGCGGACGCGAAGCCGGCGGCGGTGGCCGCCGATGGCGCCGGCGGAGATGCCCTCGGCCAGGACGTCCGCGAGGTCGAAGCTGCCGCGGCCCGACCCGATGCTCTGCTGGTTCGGGACCACGGTGCTCGGCACAAAAGCGGCCAGTTCGTCGTCCCAGCGCAGCTTGCCCTGGCGCTGGGAGTGGAGGTGGACCAGCGGGCTCCAGCCGCCGGAAACTGCCAGCAGGTCGCAGGCGATCTCTTCGACGCCGGAGGTCAGTTCGCCGTCGTCGTTGATGCTGCGGACGGTGACGCCCGCAACACGGCCGTCTGCATCTGCGGCTGGTGTCCGCCACCGCGCTGCCGATCAGCACCCGGGTGCCGGCCTCGACGGCGGCAGCCGCCACCGGGGTCAGGGCGGGGCGGGCGTCGACGACGGCGGCGACCTTGACGCCGGCGGCGCGGAGGTCCGCGGCCAGGGCGTAGGCGGAATCGTTGGTGGTGCTGATGACCACGCGCTGCCCGGCGGCCACGGCGTAGCGGTTCAGGTAGCTGCGGACGGCCGAGGCCAGCATGATCCCGGGGCGGTCGTTGTTCTCGAACACCAGCGGGCGTTCGTGCGCGCCGGGCGCCAGCACCACCTGCTTGGCACGCACGTGCCAGATCCGCTGCCGGGACACGCCGGGCGCGGCCGGGCTGGACAGGTGGTCGGTGCGGTTCTGGACGGCGATGACGTAGTTCGCGTCATACGCGCCGAAAGCGGATGTCCTGTTCAGGACGGTGGATTCGGCGCCGGAAACCGAGTTCGGCTTCGACATCGGCCACCCATTCCAGGGCCGGCCTGCCTTCGATGGTCTCGGCCAGTCCGGGGGCGGTGGAACCGGAGAGGAGTGAGCCGCCCAGTTCGGGCTGGTCGTCCATCAGGATGACGCGGGCGCCGGTGCGGACCGCCTCGCGGGCCGCGGCCAGGCCGGCGGGGCCGCCGCCGATCACCAGGACGTCGGTGTGGACGTACTTCTTGTCGTACTCGGCACGGTCCTCCTCCGGGTCCAGCTTGCCCAGGCCGTTAAGCAGTTCAGCCTTCAGGCCGTCCACCAGGGTGACGGTGGTGGCCGGGAGCATGGACTCGGCAACATCGCCCGGGAAGCGCGGGGAGATCTTGACCATCGCGTTCGATTCCTCCACGCCGGCGGACATGATGCCCCGGGGACGGTCCTCGTACAGCGAGTTCCCGGCCGAGATCCGGCCGTTGGCAAGCAGGGCCGAGGCGAGCGTGTCGCCCGGGTGGCCGGTGAATTCCTCACCGTCCACGGTGAAACGCCAGGAAATAGTGCGGTCGATGCGTCCGCCGGCAGCGAGGCGGGCGTTCTGGGAAGTCACTTGGTTGCTCCTTCCGGGGCGGTGGTGCTGGTGCTGAAACGGCCGGTGCGAGGCTGGTGCCCGAGATGCTCGGCGCGGCGGTGCCGGTGGTGGTGCTGTCCGCGGCCAGGCTCGCGGTACCGGCTTCCGGGGCTGCCTTGGCCGTCAGGTCAGGCCGGGGCGTGCCCATCGGGTAGACGGCCTGGATGTCGTAGGTGACGGTGTCGCGGAGCATGTTGAACCACTGGCGGCAGCCGGTGCTGTGCAGCCAGCGTTCGGCGAAAATGCCCTTGGTGTTTTCCCGGTAGAACAGGAAATGCGCCCATTCCTTGTCGGTCAGTTCGTTCGGGTTTTCCGGGTAGGCCACGTGGGCCTGGCCACCGTAATGGAATTCGGTCTCGTCACGCGAGCCGCAGTTGGGGCATGAAATGAGGAGCATGTCCGTCGTCTTTCTGAGGGAGGGCTGCTAGTGGGCGACGGCGGCTGCGCCGTGTTCATCGATCAGGGCGCCGGTCTCGAAGCGTTCCAGCGCAAACGGCTTGTTCAGCTCGTGCGGGGTGCCCGTGGCGATGTTATGGGCGAACGTCAGGCCCGCGGCCGGGGTGCCCTTGAAACCGCCGGTGCCCCAACCACAGTTCACGAACATGTTCTCCACCGGGGTGTTGCCCACGATGGGCGAGGCATCCAGCGTGGTGTCCACGATGCCGCCCCAGGTCCGGAGCACGTGCGCCCGGGCAAAAATCGGGAACAGCTCGACCGCGGCGGCCATCTGGTGCTCGATCACGTGGAAAGACCCGCGCTGGCCATAACCGTTGTAGGAGTCCACGCCCGCGCCCATCACCAGTTCGCCCTTGTGGGCCTGGGAGACGTACACGTGCACGTGGTTGGACATCACCACCGTGGGGTGGACCGGTTCGTGCAGTTCGGAGACCAGGGCCTGGAGCGGGTGGGACTGGATCGGAAGCTCGAAGCCCGCCATTTCGGCCAGCACGGAGCTGTGCCCGGCGGCGCAGAGGCCCACCTTTTCGGTGTTGATGGTGCCGCGGTTGGTCTTGACGCCGGTGACCCGGTTGCCGTCCTTGATGAAGCCGGTGACTTCGCAGTTCTGGATGATGTCCACGCCCAGCTCGTCGCACTTGCGGGCGAAGGCCCAGGCCACGTGGTCGTGCTTGGCGATGCCCGCGCGCGGCTGGTACGTCGCGCCCATGACGGGGTAGCGGATGTTGTCGCTGATGTTCAGGATGGGGCAGAGTTCCTTGACCTGCTTCGGGTCCAGCCACTCAGCGTCCACGCCGTTGAGCTGGTTCGCTCCCACCCGGCGCATGCTCTCGCGGACGTCACCCAGGGTATGGGCGAGGTTCATCACGCCGCGCTGGCTGAACAGGAAGTCGTACTCGAGCTCCTCCGGCAGGATCTCCCACAGCTTGAGCGCGTGCTCGTAGATGGCCGCGCTCTCATCCCAGAGATAGTTGGAACGGATGATGGTGGTGTTCCGGGCCATGTTGCCGCCGGCGAGCCAGCCCTTTTCCAGGACGGCGATATTGGTCATGCCGTGGTTCTTGGCCAGGAAGTACGCAGTGGCCAGGCCGTGCCCGCCGCCGCCGACAATCACGGCGTCGTAGCTCTTCTTGGGATCCGGGTTGCGCCAAAGGAAATCCGGGTGCTCGGGGAGCTGTTGGGTGCTCACTGGGCTGCTCCAATCAGGTCAGATTCGAAGGCAGCAACGTCGGTGCCGCCGTTGAGGTGGGAGTAAAGGGGGAACTGTTCTGCCAGGGCGGTGACGCGGGCGCGGAGTTCGACGGCGGCCTGGTCGCCCAGGGTGGCCGGTGCCCGCCGAGCCGATCAGCGCCGTCGCGATAATGTCCGCAACTTCGGTGAATTCCTCGGCGCCGAAGCCGCGGGTGGCCAGCGCCGGGGTGCCGATCCGGAGGCCGGAGGACACCATCGGCGGGCGGGGGTCGAACGGTACGGCGTTGCGGTTGACGGTGATGCCGATCCGGTGCAGGGCGTCTTCGGCCTGCTGGCCGTCCAGCTCCGAGTGGCGGAGGTCCACCAGGACCAGGTGCACGTCGGTACCGCCGTTGACCACGGAGATCCCTGCCGCGGCAACGTCGTCGCGGAGGAGCCGTTCGGCCAGGAGCTTGGATCCCTGCAGGACCCGTTCCTGGCGTTCCTTGAATTCGGGGCTGCCGGCGAGCTTGAAGGCCACGGCCTTGGCGGCGATGACGTGCTCCAGCGGGCCGCCCTGCTGGCCGGGGAAGACTGCGCTGTTGATCTTCTTGGCGTACTGCTCCTTGGCGAGGATGACTCCGCCGCGGGGTCCGCCGAGGGTTTTGTGCGTGGTGGTGGTGACGACGTCGGCGTACGGCACCGGGTTCGGGTGCAGTCCTGCGGCCACCAGGCCGGCGAAGTGGGCCATGTCCACCATCAGGTAGGCGCCCACCAGGTCTGCGATGCGGCGGAACTCGGCGAAATCCAGCTGGCGGGAGTAGGCGGACCAGCCGGCCACGATCAGTTTGGGCCGGTGCTCCAGGGCCAGCGCTTCAACCTCGGCCATGTCGATCCGGAGGTCGTCTTCACGCACGTTGTACGGGACCACGTTGTAGAGCTTGCCGGAGAAGTTGATCTTCATGCCGTGGGTGAGGTGGCCGCCGTGGGCCAGGCTCAGGCCCATGATGGTGTCTCCCGGGTTCAGCAGGGCGAACATCGCGGCGGCGTTGGCCTGTGCGCCGGAGTGCGGCTGCACGTTGGCGAATTCCGCGCCGAAGAGCGCCTTGACGCGGTCGATGGCCAGCTGCTCGATGACGTCCACGTGCTCGCAGCCGCCGTAGTAGCGCTTTCCGGGGTAGCCCTCGGCGTACTTGTTCGTCAGCACTGAGCCCTGCGCCTCCATGACGGCGGACGGGGCGAAATTTTCCGACGCGATCATTTCCAGCGTCGACTGCTGGCGGACCAGCTCGTTGTTAATGGCCTGCTGGACCTCGGGATCGACTGCGGAAAGTCGCTCGTTCAACTGCTCAACCACGGATGCTCCTTTGAAATACCACTGTTGTAATGACTGATATATCAGTGTGAGGTCAATGGTATGATTGGGATCACAGCAGAGTCAAGAGGCCCGCCAAAGTTACTTCCCGCAACGGCGGGAACTGAGATCGGAGAGTTTACGTGAATGCACTTCCCGTCCTGCCGCGGGTGGAGGACGCTGTCCTCTCCCAGGCGGAGGCCGCGTACAGGCAGCTACGCGACAAGCTGATCATGCTCGAGATCAGGCCCGGCGAGCCCCTTAACGACGGGCAGTTGGCGGTGGAGCTCGGCTTCGGCCGCACCCCCGTGCGGGAAGCGATCAAGCGGCTTGAGGTGGACCACCTGGTGGTGTCCTATCCGCGGCGCGGGACGTTCGCCACCTCTGTGGACTTCACGGAACTGGCTGACGTATCCGAGGTCCGCGAGCTTTTGGAGCCCCTCGCCGCGCGGAGCGCAGCCATGAGGGCCTCCGTTTCCATGCGGCAGGAACTCCTGAACGTTGCCGCGGCGATTGCCACTCTGGAACCCGGCCCCGCGGAATCCCGGGAACTGATGCGCTACGACCTGACGGTGCACCGGCTGATCTATAAGGCGGCCGCGAACCCGCACCTGGAAGACACCCTGATCCGCTACGACAACCTTGCCACCCGCATCTGGTGCCTGGTCCTGGATAAGCTGCCCTCAGTCAGCGGCCACATCACCGAGCACGTGGAACTGCTCAAGGCGGTTGCGGAAGGCGATGCGGACAAGGCCGCCGAGCTGGCCCTCCACCATGTCACCAGCTTTGAGGAAACCGTCCGCAAGATGCTGTAGTCCAGCCGGCCCGTCTCTTACCAATGGCGGCTCCCACGCATTCGTGGGAGCCGCCATTTTTGTTTGGGGACCTTGTTGCGTGTGCAACAGCGCTTCGCCACGCGCAACGATTGGGCATTCTTGCGCCCACGCCCCGACGGGTTCGCGCGCCGCTATGGGCGGCCAAAATTCTTTTCAGAAAGGCATTGACTGTGTCCTCAATCACGCCATAGTCTGTTGCAACAGCGTTGCGCTGAATGCAACCACAACAATTTGGTGGATACATGAGTAACGAAACTTCCTCCCTGGCTTCTGACCGGACATCGGTTGAGACCCAGGATGCCGCGTCTGCTGACAACGCCGTCAGCAAGGAAACCCGCCGCCGGGTCATCGCGGCCAGCTTTATCGGCAACTTCGTTGAATGGTTCGACTACGCCGTTTATGGCTACCTGGCCGTCACGATCGCCACAGTGTTCTTCCCTGAATCAGATCCGCAGACCGGACTCCTGCTGACTTTCGCCCTGTTCGCGATTTCGTTCCTGGTGCGCCCGCTCGGCGGGTTCGTCTGGGGCCACATCGGCGACAGGGTGGGCCGGCGGACGGCACTTTCGCTGTCCATCCTGATCATGTCCGGAGCAACGTTCTGCATAGCCCTTATCCCGGGCTACGACACGATCGGCATCTGGGCTCCTGTCCTGCTTCTGATCATCCGGGTAGTGCAGGGCTTCTCCGCCTCCGGTGAGTACGCGGGCGCCTCGGCCTTCCTCGTGGAGTACGCCCCGGCCAACAAGCGCGGCCTCTACGCGGCGGTGGTTCCGGCCAGCACCGCGGCCGGTCTGCTCCTCGGTTCCCTGATCGCAGGCCTTCTGACTGTCCTGCTCAGTCCGATGCGCATGCACAGCTGGGGCTGGCGCCTGCCGTTCCTGCTGGCCGCCCCGATGGGGCTGATCGGCCGCTACATCCGGACCAAGCTCGAAGACACCCCAGTGTTCCGCGAGATCGCGAAGGAGGACCAGGCGGTCAAGGCGCCCGTGTCCAGCCTGTTCCGGAACCACTGGCGCCAGCTGCTCCAGGCCGTCGGCGCAGTGCTGCTCAACGCCGTCGGGTTCTACGTGATCCTCAGCTACATGCCCACCTATTTGTCCTCGGAGCTGGGCCTCGGCGAAACCGAATCGTTCCTCGCCACCACCATCGCGCTGCTGACGTATATCGGCTTCATCTTCCTGACCGGGATGCTCTCGGACCGCTTTGGACGCAAGAAGGTGCTGATCAGTGCCTCCATCACCTTCATAATGCTGACAGTGCCCGCCTTCGCACTCCTGGGAACCGGGAATTTCCTGGTCATCGTCCTTGTCCAAATCCTGCTCGGCGCGATGCTCACCCTCAATGACGGAACACTTCCCAGCTTCCTGGCCGAAATGTTCCCCACCCGGGTCCGCTACAGCGGCTTCGCAGTCAGCTTCAACCTCTCCAACGCCCTGTTCGGCGGCACCGCCCCGTTCATGGCAACGCTCCTTATTGCGGCCACGGCCAACGATCTGGCACCGGCCTGGTACCTCGTCGCCGCGGCAGTCGTCTCGCTGATCGCCGTCGCACTCTCCAGGGAAACCTGCAAAGAACCGCTGCGCCACGAATAACTGACTTTCTTCTTTCCTCTCACGTAACTGCACCACAGAAAGGCACCACCATGACCACCACCACCGAAAACGCAACCACCGTCGCCGAACTGGAGCGCACCAAGGTCCTGAAGAACGGCGAAAAGGTCAGCCTCACGTTCTCCGACGCCGAGTTCGAACGCCGCCTCGCGGGCCTGCGCCGCATCATGGCAGAGAAGGACCTCGACGCCGTCGTCCTGACCAGCTACCACTCCATCAAGTACTACTCCGACTTCCTCTTCACCACCTTCGGCCGCTCCTACGCCATGGTGGTCACCAAGGATGACAACGTCACCGTCACCGCCAATATCGACGCCGGCATGCCGTGGCGCCGCAGCTACGGCGACAACATCATCTACACGGACTGGCGCCGGGACAACTACATCTTCGCCATCCAGGAAGTCCTGCGCACCCGCGGCATCAACCCGCGCCGCCTCGGCGTCGAGGATGACTCGCTGCCGCTGGACAACCGCAACAAGATCCAGGCCGCCTTCGCCGGCGCAACCCTGGTGGACGTGGCCCAGGCCGCCATGCGCCAGCGCATGATCAAGTCCGCCGAGGAAATCGAGGTCATCAAGCACGGCGCACGGATCGGCGACCTCGGCGGCGAGGCCATCCGCAACGCCATCACGGCCGGGATCACCGAGTACGAGGTTGCCCTGATCGGCACCGAGGCCATGGTCCACGAGATCGCCCGGACCTTCCCCGACTCCGAAATCCGCGACACCTGGGTCTGGTTCCAGTCCGGCATCAACACCGACGGCGCGCACAACTGGGCAACCACCCGCAAGATCCAGGAACACGACATCCTGTCCCTGAACTGCTTCCCCATGACCTCCGGCTACTACACCGCGCTGGAGCGCACCCTGTTCTACGGCGAACCGGATGCCCGCTCCCTGGAACTGTGGAACATCAACGTCGAGGTCCACAAGCGCGGCCTGGAGCTCATCAAGCCCGGCGCCGTCTGCAAGGACATCGCCGCCGAGCTCAACGAGATCTACGTCGGCCACGGCCTGCTGGCCAACCGCACGTTCGGCTACGGCCACTCGTTCGGCGTCCTGAGCCACTACTACGGCCGTGAAGCCGGACTGGAGCTCCGCGAGGACATTGACACCGTACTCGAGCCGGGCATGGTGGTCTCCATGGAGCCCATGATCACCGTCCTGGACGGCCAGCCGGGTGCCGGCGGCTACCGCGAGCATGACATCCTCGTGGTGGGCGAAGACGGGGCAGAGAACATCACCAAGTTCCCCTTCGGCCCCGAATACAACATCATCGGCGCCTGACACCACCAAACAGCGGCGAGGAAAAGCGGCGCCGTGCCTGACACGGCGCCGCTCTTCCGCAACCACCAACAAGGAGCACCACGAGCATGGACAAGTCAGTATTTCTGGAAGACCTGGACGCCTTCGCCTACCGCGAAGTCCTGTCCTCCGGGGAATCGATCGTCCTGATACCTGTCGGGTCCCTGGAGCAGCACGGGCCGCACCTGCCGCTGGGCACTGACACCCTCCTGTCGTCGCGCTTTGCGGAGGGTGTTGCCAAGCGTCTGGGGGCACTCGTTGCCCAGCCGATCGCCTACGGGTACAAGTCGCAGCAGAAATCCGGCGGCGGCAACCACCTCTCCGGGACCACCAGCCTGGACGGCGCGACGCTCATTGGGGTGGCGCGCAACCTGGTCAAGTCCTTCCTCAACCAGGGCGTCCGGCATGTGGTCTTTGTCAACGGCCACTTCGAGAACTACCAGTTTCTCTATGAGGGAATTGACTTGGCCCTGGAAGACCTGGGGATCAAGCCGGGAGCGGAGCAGAGCGTGCTGCTGCTGTCCTACTGGGACTTTGTCAGCCAGGACACATTGGCGGAGGTCTACCCGGACGGATTCCCGGGCTGGGAGATCGAGCACGGCGGCGTCCTGGAAACCTCGCTGATGCTCCACCTTGAGCCGGCCCGGGTTGGCATGGACCGCCTGGTCGATGGGCCGGCCGCAGTCCTGCCGCGTTTCGACAGGCTCCCTGTGGTCCCTGAACGCACACCGGCCACGGGCTGCCTCTCCTCGGCTGCCGGGTCCAGCGCGGCCAAGGGCGAATTGCTCTACCGGCAGGTTGTCGAAGATCTTGCCGTGGACCTGGCCCGCGAGCTTAACAGTGAACGCACCGATGCCTGCCACGGCGCCGCCTTCAGCTGACTATGCGCAATGATAGTAAGCACCATGACCACACCAGATTCCCGCGATACCACGGCAATGACACCAACAGCATCGAGTCGAACGGCAAGAGCGACACCAAGGGCGCCTCAGTCATTGTCAACGCCATCGCCGTCCTGCGCTCATTCACCGCCGATGAACCCTTGCTGGGCGTCACGGAAATCGCCAACAGGGTAGGCCTGCACAAAAGCACGGTGTCGCGGATCCTGGCAACCTTCGAGCAGGAAAACCTTGTGGAGCGGGATGAAGATACCCGCCGCTTCCGCCTGGGACTGGGCCTGATTGCCGTCGCCGGACCGCTCCTCGCGGAACTCGAGGAGCGCCGCGTCGCTTATCCGGTCCTGCGCGAGCTCACCGAACTTACGGGTGAAACCAGTGCCCTGATGATGTGGGAGGGCAACGAGTCGATTTGCGTGGAGCAGATCGCGAGCCGCCACCAGATCAAACACACCACGCCGTTGGGGGCGCGCTACAGCGATGCGTTGAGTTCCTCGGTCCAGGTGTTCCTTGCAACCGAACCGGAAGAGCGCGTACGTTCCCTCCTGCTCGGCGGAGCCATCAAGTATCCCGGGCTGGATGAGACCAGCCTTGAGGCGTATCTGATCCGCCTCAAAGACGACGCCCGCCGGGGCTGGGCCGTCAACTACGGCGAATCTTCGCTGGATGAAGTGGGCGTTGCCGCCCCGTCTACGATCACCGCGGCGACGTTGTGGCAGCCGTCCTGATCCCCGCCCCGCGGTTCCGCGTTTCCAACGAGCGCCTGCAGAGCCTCGGCGAATCCTGCGCGGCCGCGGCGAACAAAGTCACCGCCCGGCTGGGCGGGAACGCCCCCGGGCAGGCCGCTAGCCCAGTCAGACGCTCTCTCACTTAACGCAAGAAAAACACGCAGACGCTCTCTCACTTTCCTCAAGAAAGTGATAGTGCGTTCGGCCCAAACCCGCGTTTAAGTGATAGAGCGTCCCGGAAAACCCGCATTAAGTGAGAGAGCGTCAGGCCTGTTCGGAGCCGGGCGGATCCCCGTCTTCTGATTCCACCGTCTGCGATCTCGTCGGCATAGGGTGCGCGGGGGCCGTTGTGGTTGGTGAAGAGTTCGTTGGCGGCCATGGCCCGGAGATCGCGCTGCAGTTAGGGGAGGGAGAGGAGCCCTTGCATGGAAGCCCATCACTGGCCGTGCTGCCATCAGCCGGTACGAACGCGGAGACAGCGGCGCCGTCCAAGCAATGGAAATTGGCCACGGCGGCGAGCCGCAGGTCACCGTGGTCCCGCAGGACAAGTACGACGGCGGCTGTTGTGTTCCGGCAGTCCCGCAAGATCATCCCGACGGCGTTAGGCGTGTCCTCCCGGGGTAGCGACTGCAGCCGGGTCATGACCGGATAGGGGTGCGGCGCCCCAATCTGGCATGTACCGCAACGCTGTAGGCTCGGCACATGGCTGAGCTGCGGCGTCGCACGTTTGTGTTGCGCACGCTGGCGGGCGCGGCAACGGCGGCGGCTGGAAGTTTCGCCGCCGCGTGTTCGCCCGGCGCCGAGGGGGACCATGGGAGCGGCAAGGGGGATGCGGTGAAGCGGCACAAGTACCAGTACGGCGAGGACGCCAGCCAATGGGGTGAGCTTTTCCTGCCGGAACTGCCGCCCGGCGGTGAGCACCGCGGCGTGGTGGTGGTGATCCACGGCGGCTACTGGCGCTCGCAGTACGGAGCAGAACTTGGGGAACCGCTCGCCAAGGACCTTGCCGCCAACGGCATGGCCGCCTGGAACCTTGAATACCGCCGGGCCGGAAACGGCGGCGGCTGGCCGAACACGTTCATCGACGTCCTTGCGGGAATCGACAAGCTGCAGGACCTCGCAGTGGAGCACACGTTGAATCTGGGCCCCGTGGTGGCGCTGGGGCATTCGGCCGGCGGCCACCTGGCCGCATGGGCGGCCGGGCGGGGCAAGCTCGCCCAGTTGGGCCTGCCGGACGCGGACCGCCAGATCCAGCGCCGGCAGGATGCGGCGGCGGTGCACCTCACCGGCGTGGTCAGCCAGTCCGGGCTCCTCAACCTCGCCGAGGCGGAGCATCTGGACCTCAGCAACGGTGCCGTGAGCAACCTGCTGGGCGGATCGTCGTCGAAATATCCCCTCCGCCACCGGTATGCGGACCCCATGACCACCCTGCCGCTGGCGGTGCCCGTCATCGCCGTCCATGGGGCCGATGACGACACGGTTCCACTGAGCCAGTCCGCGTCCTACGTCAATGCCGGGACGGCGGCACACATGGCGACCCGGTTGGTCATGGTTCCCGGCGACCATTACGCGCTCATCGACCCGAAAACACCCGGCTACCGGACGTGCCGCGAGCTGATCCGTACCCTTCTGGGTTAGATTCGGACCGTGTGGGTACGAACTCCACAAATTAGGTACGCCACTCTAGACATTGGACGTCCCATCTCCTGTACCCTTGGTAAGTAATACAAGCCGTTGCCGTCCGGCGCGGCAAGGAGGAGATTACGTGGCCACCGCATCGCAAGAAGTATCGCCCGCCCGCTTCAGCGCGCAGCTCCGTTCGCATGCCCTGCAGACGCGGATCATGGACCTCATCCTGGAGCGCGGCCTGGACGTTGGCGACGCCATGCCCACGGAAAGCGAGCTCTCCGCCGAGCTCGGCGTGGGCCGCAACACCGTCCGCGAATCCCTGAAAGTGCTGCAGGCCCTGGGGGTCATCGAGATCCGCCACGGCTTCGGCATGTTTGTGGCTCC
This sequence comes from uncultured Actinomycetota bacterium, assembly GCA_963741285.1. GTDB lineage: Bacteria > Actinomycetota > Actinomycetes > Actinomycetales > Micrococcaceae > Arthrobacter. The sequence goes on along the minus strand of CAVUHH010000016.1, from coordinate 397,826 downwards.
GAACAACTTCAGCGCCCTGGTGTCCGGCCTGACGTTCCGTGGCCGGCTGTCCCTGCGCCACAAGGGCGAAGAGGCCATGGAGCTTATCGATGTGCGCCAGGCCCTCGAATCCGGCCTGATCGGATCCGCCATCGACCTCCTCACGGACGAGCACCTGGCGGCTCTGCGCTCCACCATGGAAGCCATGGAAGCCGCCGCCAAGAACGGCGAGCACCTGTACGTGCACGACGCCGAATTCCACCGCCGCCTGTACGCACCCCTTAACAATGAGCTGCTGATCAACCTCATGGACGTGTTCTGGCAGGTGTACCGCAAGATCCACCTGGCCCTCGGCACCGGCCCGGTGAACCTCGTGCAGCAGACCCAGGACCACTGGGACATCTACGAGGCCGTGGCCAACAAGGACAAAGCCCTGGCCGCCGAACGCCTGCAGCGCCACTTTGACGGCATCCGCCTGAAGCTGAAGGATGTCGCGGCCAGCTAGCGCTTCCACCACCCGTTAGACCTGTTCCCCACCGCCCGCACGTCCGGGCGCATTCAGTCCTGCCCAATTTTCGTAGAGAGTGCCTTTGCCGTGGAAATTTTTGTTGTGCCTACTGCCTCAGCCACCGGCTCCGTTGCCGCCGGGATCCTGGCCGCCGTCATCCGCAGCAAGCCCGACGCCGTCCTGGGCCTGGCCACGGGCGGTTCGCCGCTGCCGATCTACGCCGCGCTCGCAGGCCACACGGTGGACATGGCCGGCGTCCGGGGTTTCGCCCTCGACGAATACGTGGGCCTGCCCGCCGGGCACCCCGAAAGCTACGCCGAAGTCGTCCGGCGCGAGGTGACAGAACGGCTGCAGCTGGACCCGGCCAAGGTGGCCGTTCCTGACGGCAGTGCCGCGGACCCGGAGCGTGCCGCCGCCGACTACGACGCCGCCATTGCCGACGCTGGCGGCATTGACGTGCAGATCCTCGGCATCGGCCACAACGGGCACCTGGCCTTCAACGAGCCGGGCTCCGCCCTGGATTCCCGGACCCGGGTTGAGGTCCTCACGGAGCGCACCCGCGAGGCCAACGCCCGCTACTTCAGCACGCCGGAGGAGGTTCCGCTCCGCTGCATCACCCAGGGCCTGGGCACCATCATGGAGGCCGGGCACCTGCTGCTGGTGGTCAACGGCGCGGACAAGGCCGGCATCCTGGCCGCGGCCCTGAACGGTCCCGTCACCGCCGACTGCCCCGCGTCGGTCCTGCAGCGGCACCCGCACGTGACGGTGGTGGCCGACGAAGCCGCCGCTTCGCTGTTGGCGCCGGGCAGCGGCCAGGTCGCGGTGCGGGTAGCGGGCGCTGCGGCCGGGGTCTAAGGGCCGAGGCGCCAGCTGCGGTGACCGTCGCAGGTCTTGAATAATACGTTAGTGACGGCTAACGTATTAAGTGTGTTGGATGCCCTGGAGATCGCAGCGGAGCCGAACCGGCGTCGGCTTTTGCATCTCCTGGCAGGCAAGGAACAAGCGGTGGGGGAGTTGGCCGTGCATTTCGCGGTCAGCCGTTCCGCCGTTTCCCAACACCTGCTGTTGCTTGAGCAGGCAGGCCTGGTGGCTGCCCGCAAGGAGGGGCGGAACCGGTATTACAGGCTCGACCCCGTGGGCATGGGCAGGCTCCGTGCGCTTGTTGAGCAGTTCTGGACTGACGAACTGGATCTGCTGGCAACAGACGCTGCCGCGTTGGCCGAAAACCGCAGACAACCCGGGAATCCTGCACCGCCCCGCTAGAGATGCTTCGTTTCAAGACAAGGATCGCCCACATGAGCTTCGATAAAACCATCCACCTGCCCGTCGACGCAGACGAGGCATTCGCCCTGATCACCCAGCCGGAACGCCTGCGCCGTTGGAAGACGGTGGCGGCCCGGGTGGACCTCCGCGTCGGCGGCGAGTACCGCTGGACCATCATTCCGGGCCACCATGCGGCCGGAACATTCCAGGAGATCGAGCCGGGCAAACGCATCGTCTTCACCTGGGGCTGGGAAGCCGGCACGGACCTGCCGCCCGGCGCCTCCACCGTGACCATCACGCTGGAGCCCGAGGCCGGCGGCACCTCATTGCGGCTGGTCCACGATGGACTGACACCGGAGCAGGCCGAGGCTCACGCCCAAGGCTGGAACCACTACCTCGGACGCCTGGTGGCCGAAACGTCGTCGGCCGCAGGTGCCGGGCCGGACGAATGGTCCGCTGCACCTGATCCGATCGATCACCTCAGCTCCGCCGATGCGGTACTTGCCGTGCTCCTGCGCGTGCTGCGCACGCTCACCCCGGAGGACCGTGAGAGGCCGACGCCGTGCGAGGACTTCACCGCCCACGAACTGGTGGAGCATCTGGCCGGGTCGCTGAAAAGCATCGGCGCCGCCCTTGGTGCCGACCTCACCGACAGCACCGATGCCACACCCGAGGTCCGCATCGCCGAACTCGCGCAGCCCACGCTCGAAGCCTTCGCCCGCCGCGGCGTTGACGGCACCGTCGACATGGGTTTCGCCGAACTTCCCGCGAGAACGGTGGCCAGCATCGTCAACCTCGAACTGCTGGTGCATGCCTGGGACTTCGCGAAGGCAACCGGACAGGAACTCGCCGTGTCCGATGTCGTCACCGACTACGTGGAGGGCCTGGCTCTGGCGACCATCTCCGAGCAGGTGCGCTCCGGCGGCAGTTTCGCCCCCGCGCAGCCTGTTGCGGAGACCGCTGGCAGCCTCGAGCGGCTCATAGCATTTACCGGCCGGAACGCCACAGTCTGACCGATCGATGCTCCCCACCGGCCCCGTTTGACCCATCGATTGCTCCCCACCGGCCCCCTCGCCTCGCAAGCTCGGCAGGGAACCCTGCCGGCGTGGGCCACCGGTTTCGGGGCTCAAAAGGACGGTTACGGAGCAATCGATGGGAATCAGCCCCGCAATAACAAAACAACCAGCACGAAAGAAGGAAACGAAAATGTCCAAGTTTCTCTTCATCTACCACGCCCCGGCAACGCCCGCCGATGCCGCGCCCATGGCTCCGGAAGACATGGAAGCCGGCCTGGCGGAGTGGAACGCCTGGGGCGCCAAGGTGGGCGACGGGCTGATCGACTTCGGGACGCCCCTGGCCAACGGAGTCCGCGTGTCGCCCGGCGGCGCCACGGCCCCGAGCCAGCGCGACGTTTCCGGCTACAGCCTCATCGAAGCCGGGAACATCGACGAAGCCCTGGTGTTGGCCAAGGACCACCCGCACCTGAACCGGCCCGGCTGCGAAATCGAGGTCCACGAGTCCCAGCACATCCCCGGAATGTAGCTCTGACAGCGGCGGACCTCGTCAGAGATGTGTCAGGGCCGCCCCAACGTGCGGCCCTCGCGCAGAACCAGGACGCGGCCGAAGCCGCGGTCCACCACCACGACGTCGGCACGCATCCCGGCGCGGAGGCTGCCGATGTCCTGCTGCCGGCCGATGATCGCGGCCGGGACCGCAGTGGCTGACCTGACGGCCGCCGCCGGTTCCACACCGGCGGCGATGGTCCGCCGCACAACGTCCAGCAACGTGGCTGTTCCGCCGGCCAGGGTGCCGTCGCTGAGCCGGGCAACGGCGCCGCTGACAGACACGGACTGGGGGCCCAGCTCGTAGTGGCCGTCGGGCAGCCCGGTGGCTGCCATTGAATCGGTCACGAGGACCACGTTCTCTGCGCCCACCAGTTCGAACACCATCCGGACGGTTTCCGGATCCAGGTGCACGCCGTCGGCAATCAGCTCGACGGCGGCCGTGCCTGCCCCGGCCAGGCGCAGGCACGCCGCGACGGGTCCGGGGCTGCGGTGGTGCAGCGGCGGCATCCCGTTAAACAGGTGTGTGACGGTGGGGCGGGAGACGGTTCCCTGCCCGGAGGCAGCCAGCAGCTCCGCCGCCTCGGTGAGGGACGCCGCCGTCGTGCGCGCATCAGCATCGGTGTGGCCCAACGACGGCGTGACGCCGTGCTGGGCGAGCAGTCTGCACCACGGCGTCCGCGCCGGGGAGCTCGGGCGCGTAGGTCATGGAGCGCAGGTGTCCGCCGGCCGCGTCCAGGATGTCGCCGAGGAGTTCGACGTCGGGGTCGCGCAGGAACCGTGGATCCTGGGCGCCGCAGCGTGCGTGGGACAGGAACGGGCCCTCGGAGTGGATGCCCGCGATGAGCCCTTCGTTGGCGAGCTGGCGCAGGGTTTCCAGGCCCCGCAGCAGGTCCTCGCGCCCGGCAGTCACCAGGCTGGCCAGCAGCGTGGTGGTGCCGCTGCGGTGCAGGAAGTCCACTGCGGTCCGCGCCGCCTGGTCATCGCCGGTGGGGAAGTCGCCGCCGGCCGCACCATGGCAATGGAGGTCAACGAGGCCGGGCAGGATCATGCTGCCCGGCGGGAGGTCCAGTTCTTCAAAAGCTGTCAGCGACGCGTCCAGGCCTGCGCGCGGGCCAACATAGGCAATGCGGCCATCAGCGACGGCCACGACGGCGTTGTCCATGGACATTCCGTCCGTCAGGACCGTGCCGGCCAGGAGGTAGCTGCCGGCGTTCGCCGCCTGCGGCTTCGCTGTTCTGTTCCGGCTGTGTCTGTTCCGGCTGCGGGTTCACTTCAGCGCCTCAGCGAACCAGCCGGTGATGGTGGCCGGATGCGTGATGGCTGTGCCAACCACAACCGCGAACGCGCCGGCGTCGAGGCAGCTGCCGCGCCTGGGCGGGGGTGTGGAGCCGGCCCTCGGCGATGACGGGAACACCGAAGCCGGCGGCGGCGATCTGCTCGATCAGCTCGAGGTCGGGGCCGTTGGTTTTGGGACGCTCGCCGGTATAGCCGGACAGCGTGGTGCCGATCAGGTCAGCACCGGCCTCGACGGCGGCGGCAGCGTCGTCGAAGGAGCCGCAGTCCGCCATGACCAGCGCGTGGGATTCGGTGTGGATCCCCGCCACGGTCTGGGCCAGCGTCAGGCCGTCGGGGCGCCGGCGTCGGGTGCCGTCGATCGCCACGACGTGCGCGCCCGCGTTGGCCACAGCCAAAGCGTGCCGGAGTGTGGGAGTGATGAAGACGCCGTCGTGACCGTCCTTCCAGAGCCCGATCACCGGAACTTCCACGGCCGCACGCGTGAACTGTACGTCGGCCAGGCCCTGGACGCGGATGGCCGCAGCGCCGCCGGTGACTGCCGCGGCGGCTATCTGGGCCATGGTGCGGGGATCGCGCATGGGCTCGCCCGGGTACGCCTGGCAGGACACGATCAGTTGGCCGCGCAGGGCTTCAAGGGCTTCGGGAGTCAGGATCAACGGTCAGTTCCTCGGGGTATGTGGCGGAGCGGGTTCCAGGCGAAGGGCTTAGGGCGATGGTGTCAGGACGGCGCGGTGAGGACCAGGCGCGCGGCGCCCACCATGGCCGCTGCGTTGCCGAGTTTAGCCGGGAGCACGGGGAGTCCGGCCAGGGCGGGCAGGAGTTCAGCCCGGAGGGCGCGTTCCATGGGACGCCACCAGGGGGCTCCGGCGTCGGACAGGCCGCCGGACACCACCACCACTTCGGGGTCCAGGATGTTGGCGAGGCCGCCCACGGCCTGCCCGGCAGCGGCGGCGCCCATGCCCACTGCCTGGATGGCAACGGCATCGCTTCCGCCGGCGAGGGCAAACACAGCGCGGGCGTCCGACGCGTCCGATGTGCCGCCCAGCCGCACGTACGCCTCGCGGATGGCGGGCCCGGAGGCGATCGCCTCAACGTGCCCGGCTCCGCCGCAGACGCAGGGAACGGCGCTCACCGTCGTGGAACGCATACGGCGACGCGAAATGGCCCACGTGCCCGCCCACGTAACGGTGGCCCAGGAGCGGCTGCCCGTCGAGCACAAAACTGCCGCCGACGCCGGTGCCGAAGGCCACCAGCAGCGAGCTTGCCGTCCCGGCAGCGGCACCCGCCCAGGCCTCACCGAGGGCATGCGCATGGACATCGTTCACCGCACGCACCGCCTCCGGATCCAGGCCCAGCCGTGCCGCCAATCCAGCCGTCAGCTCCGTCCCGGCCCAGCCGAGGATCGCATCGGTAGCAGAAACCACCACCCCGCGCCCGGCATCAATCACCCCGGCAGAACCAACGCCAACCCCCACCAACGTCCAGGCCCTCTGCTTGAGCCCGGGACATGAGGGAAGAAACCAGCGCCGCAGTAGCATCCAGGATCGCGTCGCCGCCGTCGCGGTTCAGCGTCGGAATGGTCTCCGAAAACAGCACCTCGCCGGCCGCCGAAACAACCCCGGCAGCAGTCTTAGTACCGCCAAGGTCAACCCCGATCGCGTACTGCATTTCTGTCCTTACTTAGTTTCCGGTGGTTGAGCCTGCCGAAACCTGGATCTCGACAGGCTCGATCACCGGGTACGCAGCGCTGGCCATGATTCTTTCGTGTAGGTTGCGTCAGAGCGCGGACGAGGCATGGCGGAGGCGTCAAGCGACCGGCAAAATGAGCACGCTCAGACGCGCCCGCGACCGACGACTCAGCCGAGACGGGCTAGACAGGCCGTTGCGTTCCAGGATGCCGCGGATTGCCGTGGTCTCGTCCTCGTTCAGGGACAGCATGGGCACGCTCATGGTGTTGGACTCGATGATGCCCATGAGCTGCAGGGCGGTCTTGAAGGCGCCGAGGCCTGCGGCGCCGCCGGAGACGCGGCCGTTGGGGGTGTAGACGATCTCGAAGACGTCCGCGAGGCGGTCCTGCTCGGCGGCGGCCCTGGCCCAGTCGCCGGCCTGGGCGGCGTCGAAGAGGCGGCGGTAGCCGGCCGGGTCAACGTTGCCGAGGCCCGGGACAACGCCCTGGGCGCCGCCGAGGAGGGCACCGTCCACTACCACTTCGTGGCCGGTGAAGATGTCGAAGTTGGGGATGTCCTTGGCTGCCAGGAGCAGCTGGCGGAAGGAGACGTCGTCACCGGAGGAGTCCTTGACGCCGGCAATGACGCCGTCGCGGCCCAGCCGGACCAGGAGGTCGGTGGGCAGCTTGAAGTGGGTGCGCACGGGGACGTCGTAGGCGAAGATCGGGCTTGTCGACGGCGGCGTGGATGGTGCGGAAGTGGGTTTCGGTTTCCGCGGCGTTGCCGATGGCGTAGTACATGGAGGTGACCACGATGGCGTCGGCGCCGAGGTCGATGACCTTCTTGGCTTCCTCGATCACGCGGTTGGTGGTCTGCTCGTTGGCGCCCACGATCAGCGGCACTGGCCCGGCGTTCGCGTCGGCGATGGTGCTGACCACCAGTTCGCGCTCGGCGTTGGTCATGTAGGGCGACCTCGCCGGAGGAGCCCAGAACGAACAGGCCGGTCACGCCGCCGTCGAGCAGGTGCTTGGTGACGTTGTTCAGCGACGCGGTGTCGATGCTGCCGTCACGCGTGGCGGGGGGTGACGACGGGCGGGATGACGCCCTGGAACGGGAGTGACAGTAGTCACAGAATTCTCCAAATATTGTGGTTGGACGAAAACTAATAGAGGGAAGTGCTAGATGTGGAGCAGGCTCGGCGCGGCGCCCAGCAGCTTCTTGGTGTAGTCGTTGGTGGGGCTGTCGAAGACCTGCGCAGCGGTGCCCTGTTCGACGATTTTGCCGAAGTACATCACGCAGATGCGGTCCGAGACGTAGCGGACGGTCTGGATGTCGTGCGAGATGAACACCATGCCGAGGTTCAGCTGGGTCTTCAGGTCGGAGAGCAGGTTCAGCACCTGGGCGCGGACGGAAACGTCCAGGGCCGACGTCGGCTCGTCCGCCACGATGATGTCCGGGTCCAGGGCCAGGGCGCGGGCGATCGCCACACGCTGGCGCTGGCCGCCGGAAACCTGCGACGGCGTGACCTCGGCCGCGGACTGCGGCAGGCCCACGAGCGCCAGCAGTTCCTTGACCTTGGCCGCGCGGGTGGCTGCGGTGCCGATGCCGTGGATCTGCAGCGGGTCGGTGAGGATGTCCTGGACGGTCATGCGCGGGTTCAGCGCGGTGGCCGGGTCCTGGAAGACCACGGACACGGAGCGGCCGAATTCCTTGCGCATGGCGGCGTTCCGCTTGATGGCGGGCTTGCCGTGGAAGAGCACCTCGCCCGACGTCGGCGTCTGCAGTCCCACAAGCACTGACGCGAGCGTGGACTTGCCGCAGCCGGACTCACCCACGATGCCCACGGTTTCGCCGCGGCTGATGGTGAAGTCGACGCCGTCGACCGCTTTGACGATGTTCGGGCGGAACAGCCCGCCGCCACGTGCGTGGTGGTGGACCTTGACGTCCTTGAGCTCGATGACCGGCTTGCCGGTTGATTCACTCACTTTGCGTCCTCCTTCAGGTGGCTGGCCCAGAAGTGGTCTGCGGCCTCGCCTCCGGCGGATGAAACCGAGGTCAGGACCAGCTGCTGGTTGGGGTCGGCGTCGGCCCGCAGCGAACGTGCGGCGAAGCGGTCACCCGGGGCGAAGTCGCGCGGGGACGGCACGGTGCCGGGGATCTGGTGCAGCCGGACGGCGTCGGCCTCGATGGAGAGGACAGCGCCGAGCAGGCCGCGGGTGTATTCGTGCTTGGGGTTCTGCAGCAGCTCCGAAGCCTGCGCGGATTCCACCACCTGGCCGGCGTACATCACCGTGATGCGGTGGGCCAGGGACGCCACCAGGGCGAGGTCGTGGCTGACGAACACCATGGCGAAGCCGAGCTGTTCGCGCAGTTCGTTGAGCAGGTCCACAACCTGCTTCTGGACGGTGACGTCCAGGGCGGTGGTGGGCTCATCGGCAACCACGATCTTCGGCGAGCGGGACAGCGCCATGGCGATCAGGACGCGCTGGCGCTGGCCGCCGGAGAGCTCGTGCGGGTAGCTGGCGAGCGTCCGGACGGGATCGAGCTTGACCAGTTCCAGCAGCTCCGCGGGGGTCTTGCGGCCGCCGCGCTTGGTCAGCTGCTCCATCTGGTCCTTGATCTTCATGGACGGGTTCAGGGAGCTCAGGGCGTCCTGGTAGACCATGGCGATCTGCTCGCCGCGCAGGCCCTCGTAGGCCTTGGCGCTGCTGTGCCTGGTGGCCGGGTCCAGCAGTTCCTTGCCGTCGAACCTGATGGACCCGGTGACCACGGCGGTCTTGGGCAGCAGGCCCATGACCGCGAGGGAGGTGATGGACTTGCCGCAGCCGGATTCGCCCACCAGGCCCATGGTCTCGCCTTCGCGGACGGTGAAGGAGACGTTGTCCACGATCGCGGTGTCGCCGAAGCGGCCCGGGAAGCGGATGGACAGGTTCCTGACCTCCAGGACGTTGCGGGCATCCGGCCGGGACCTGGGGGAGGCGGTCGGTGCGCTGGGCCTCGATGGCCGCGAGCAGTTCCAGTTCCTTGTCCAGCAGCAGGTGCGGGTTCGCCGCGGCCAGCTTCGGATCGGAGAGGATGGCGGCCTCGTTGTAGTGCTCCTCGGTGAGGACATCACCGTAGGCGGCGCGGACGCCGTCGAGCTCGTGCGCTTCCACCACCGACGGCTGGGCCACGGAGGTGGCCACCTCAGTGTCGACGGCGGCGGCACCCACCGCAGCGCCGGCAACAACAGCCGACGCGCCGTCGTCGTCCTTCACAGCAGCCGCCTTGCGCAGCTTCGGGTTCACCATGGCGTCGGTGAGGCCCTCGGCCAGGATGTTCAGGGACAGCACGGTGAGCAGGATGGTCAGGCCGGCGAAGGTGGTGGCCCACCAGCCGCCGGACAGGACCAGGTTGCGGCCGTAGGAGATCACGTTGCCCCAGGACGGTGCGGGGTCCTGGACGCCGGCGCCGAGGAAGGACAGCGAGGCTTCGAGGATGATGGCGTCGGCCACCATCACCGTGGCGAACACCAGCACCGGGGCGGCGGTGTTGCGGACGATGTGCTTGAGCAGGATGTAGAAGCGGCCGGCGCCGATCACGCGCTCGGCACGGACGTAGTCCTCGCCGTACTGGGAGAGCACGTTGGCGCGGACCACGCGGGCCAGCTGCGGGCGTGTAGATGATGGCAATCGCGATGATGATGGTGGGCACCGTGTTGCCGAACGCGGCCAGCAGCACGGCGGCCAGGGCGATGCCCGGGAACGCCATCAGGATGTCCATGAGGCGCATGATCAGTTCGTTCACGGCCTTGCTGGACGTCGCGGCGAGGGAACCCAGCAGGGCCCCCGCCACGATGGCCAGGATGACGGCGCCGAGGCCGATCATCAGCGAGGACTGCGCGCCGAAGAGGATGCGGGAGAAGATGTCGCGGCCCAGGCGGTCGGTGCCGAAGAAGTGCTCGGCGCCGGGCGGGGTGGCCGGGATGAAGGTCTCCAGCGGATCGTGCGGGGCGATGACCGGCGCGAAGACGGCGGCGAGCACAATCATGATGAGGAAGAGGAGGGCGATGCGGGAGCCCCATGGGAGGGCCTTGAAACGGATGCCCGGGGCACTCAGCCGTTCAGCCAGCTTGCTGCGCATGAGCTATACCGTCCTGATTCGGGGGTTGATGAGCAAGTAGAGGAGGTCCACCACGATGTTCACCAGAACGAAGGTGACGGAGATGGTGAGCACCACGCCCTGGACCAGGTTGACGTCCAGGTTGGTGATGCCGTTGAGGATCAGCTGGCCCATGCCGGGCAGGGCGAAGATCATTTCAATCACGACGGCGCCGCCGAGCAGGTAGCCCACGCGCAGTCCCAGCACGGTCACCGGAGTCACCAGGGCGTTGCGGAGGACGTTCTTGGAAACGACCTCGCGGTAGGGGACGCCGTTGCCGATGGCGGTGCGGACGTAGTCGCGGTCCAGTTCCTCCACCATGGAGGTGCGGACCACGCGGATCAGCGAGGCCGAGACAGGGATGCCGAGCGCGAGGGCGGGGAGGGCCATGGAGTTCAGCCAGCCGCCGAAGCCGGATTCCGGCGTCGCGATGCCGCCCGAGGGGAACAGCGGGGTGGCGCCCAGGGCGAACCACTGGATCAGCAGGATGCCCAGCCAGAACGACGGCGTGGCGATCGCGGCGATCGAGAAGACGCGGACCAGCTGGTCCTGCCATTTGTCGCGGTAGAGGGCGCCGAGGATGCCGAACGTCAGGGACAGGACGATGGCGATGAGGACGCCGAGGAAGGTCAGCTGCAGCGTCAGGGGGAACGCGGAGCCGATCATGGAGGCCACCGACTTGGCCGGCGGGGTGGTGACGCCGAGGTCGAACTGCAGCAGCTTGCCGAGGAAGCTGAAGTACTGGAGGACCAGCGGATCGTTCAGGCCGTTCTCCTGGCGGTACTGCTCTTTCGCCTCTTCGCTGGCGCCGTCGCCGAGGGCGGAGCTTGCCTGGTCGCCGGGGGCGGCCTGCAGGACGAGGAAGACGAGCAGGGTGATGCCCAGGATCATCAATGGCAGTGCTGCGAGTCTGCGGCCGAGCAGACGCAATATCGTGACCAATTTGTTCTCCGGTTTGTTTGGGTACTGCAGTTCAAGATGTTGCGGGGCCCGCTCTGCGTTCTCCCGGGGGGATGAGGGGTGCAGAGCAGGCCTCGCAACGCAAGGGGGCTGCTAGGAGGTGCGTCCGACGTCGATGAACGACATGCCGGTGGTGGGCAGCGGCTTGAAGCCGTTGAGCTTCTTGTCGTCCCAGGCGGACGGCAGCTGGCGGTGGAAGATCGGGTAGAGCGGGAGTTCCTCGGAGACGAGGTCCACGATTTCGCCGGTGATCTTCTTGGCATCCGCCGCGGAGGCCTGCGACCCCTTGTTCATCAGTTCCTGCAGCTTGGCGCGTTCCGGCGCGGTCCAGTAGGCACGCTTTTCCATCCAGGTGGCGCCCGAGTAGAACCAGCTCAGGAGCAGGTCCGCGTCGTTGCCGAAGACTGACGGGTCGCCCGGGGCCGCGACCACCGAGTAGTCACCGGCGCCGACACGGTCCGTGTACAGGGCGCCGGACTGGATGCTCTTCACGGAGACCTTCACGCCCGGGATCTTGTTCCAGGACTCGAGGATCAGCGGGGCGACGTCCTTGACCCAGGCGGTGTCCGTGGTGAGCAGCTCGAATTCGAGGCTCGTCACGCCGGCTTCCTTGAGCAGGTCCTCGGCCTTCTTCGCGTCGTAGCCGTAGACGTTCTTGGCCTTGACGTAGTCCGGGTGGCCCTCCTGGAAGTAGGAGCTGGCCGGCTTGGCGTTGCCGAACAGGGCCTTCTTGATGATGGCGTCCTTGTCCAGGCCGTAGTGCAGGGCCTGGCGGACCAGCTTGTTGTTGAACGGCGCCTTGTTGCAGTTGAACAACAGGAACATGAGGCCGAAGGACTGGACAGATTCAACCTTGACCCTGGACTTGAGGCCGTCGACGTCCAGGTAGGGGACGTCTTCGATGGCCTGGACACGGCCGGACTGGACGGCCGTGACGCGGGCTGCGGCGTCCGAGAGCAGAAGCCAGGTCATGCCCTTGGCCAGGGCAGGCTTCGGGCCGTTGTAGTCGGCGAAGGCTTCGAAGACGATCTTGTCGTCCTTGACGGCGGAGATGAGCTTGTAGGGGCCGGTGCCGACGGGTGCAGCGTCGAATGCCTTGAGGTCCGTGGCCAAGGCCTTGGGGACAACCTTGACCACGGAGATGCGGGGGCCGAAGCCGGCGAAGGCGTACTTGAGGGTGAACTCGACTGTCTTGGCGTCCACTGGCTTGACGTCCTGGATGAACGGGATGAACTGCGAGAACAGCGACTTGTTCGCCGGGTCCATGACGCGGGTGAAGGAGAAAGCAACGTCCTCGGCGGTGACGGGGCTGCCGTTGTGGAACTTGGCGCCGTCGCGGATGGTCACCTGGTAGGTGGTGTCGTTGACCTTCTTGGGGTCGGCCGCGGCGAGGGCGTTGTACGGCTCGCGGGTGGCCGGGTGCAGTTCGATGAGGCCTTCGAAAATGTGCAGGTTGGCGGCCATCGGCGTGGCGCCGGAGGAGCTCAGCGGGTCGAAGCCGGTGGAGAGGGCGTAGGAGATGCCCGCCTCGATGGTGAGGTCCTTGTTGACGGCGCGCGCCGGCGGAGTTGCCGCTGGTGGTGGGGGCCGGGCCGCCACAGGCGGCAAGAGTGGTGGTGAAGGCTGCAGCGGCACCCATGGCGCCGGTGAGCTTGAGGAAGTTCCGGCGGCTGGCGTCATTGACCAGCGGCAGGTTCTTGGTGATGTTGTTCATGAGGGCCTCGCCATTCCAGAAGGTTTATCGGATGTAGGACGTCCGAGCTCGTAGGACGACTGTAAGTCTCATCACAGCCCCGCGTCAAGCGCCACTTGCTCCACTTCCCCGGACGCTCTCTCACTTAACGTGGGTTTTCGGCGGACGCTCTCTCACTTAACGTGGGTTTTCGGCGGACGCTCTCTCACTCGGACGCGCTGACGCCCCCGGTGCGGGTGTCGAACCTGAACGCACGACGGCGGCGCTCGGCTCTGGTGCCCCGGGTTGCGGTCACGTCGAACACCACGTCCGCGTAGCCGCGAGCCACGTCCGCCTCGGTGACGGTGTAGCCGGGAGTGAAATAGAGGGCTTCATCGCCCGGGCGAAGATCCGCAGCGGGGAAGGCCGCCGCGCCGGGGCCGGACAGCCGGACGCCGGTCACCGGCCGAAGTCCGTCGTTGCGCGCCCGGCCGGTGAAGGCAAGGATGTCCCCGGGTTTGTAGCCGGGAATGATCGGGCCGTAGTTGAGGTCCTGCGCCTCCCTGGTGCCGATCACCTGCGCCGCCTCGGCCGTGTAGCCCTGGCCGATTTCCTTCCATGTGTGGACGCTCCATGCGTCGCCGCCGGCGGGCATCACGTGGAACTCGCCCGCGTTCTGCCAGGCGGGCGGCCGGCCGGGAGTGATGGAGCGGAGTTCCATGTCGAACACGAGGCCGGCGTCGCCGACGGGACCCGGCGCGGCGTTGCCGCCGAGTGCTCCGGCGCGGCGCCGTCAGGCTCTGACGCGGAACTCCGGCCGCCGTCGTCGGCACTGCGGGCAGCGAGCTGTTCGGTGAGCTGCCCGGCCGGCACGGAAGCAAACACAATCTCGCGGTATCCCTGCCGCTCGTACAGGACGCCGATATTTCCGTCAGGCAGCCGCGCGGCCGTCGAATACGCGGAGCTGCCCCGGCACAGGACCAGCTTGGCCGGCCAGCTGCGCCCGTTGTCGGCGGACAGGCTCAGGACGGTGTTCCGCCGCAACGCCGTGTCGTGGTTGTTGGTGGCCAACAGCCACGCATCGGAGGCTTCATGAGCGAAGGAGGCAACGGACGGCAGGCCGTCGAAGCGGACCAGCGAACCGTTGTCGCCCGGGTCCGGGAGGTCCTCGACGGGGACCAGCGCACTCCAGGTGGCGCCGCCGTCGTCGGATGTTGCGGCCAGACGGCGCGGCGTGCCGCGGCTGTGCAGCAAAAGGCGCCCGTCCGAGAGGGCGGCCACCTTGTTCTCGTTCGGGCTGAAGCCGTGGGTGCCCGCGCCGATCAGCTCCCCGAGCGTCCAGTTCTCGCCATGGTCGTCACTGAAGGCGGACGCGGCCATGATCTCGCCGCCGGCCAGGACCACAAACTGCTGTACCAGGCGGCCGCGGAAGGGTCCGGCGTGGACCTGGATGCCCTGCCCTGCCGCAGCGAAGATGCCGGTGATGGCCGGCTCGCCCGGGCGCACCGGCGGCCGGAGCTTGAGCTGCGCGGTGATCCGGCGGTGCTCCCAGGTGAGCCCGTCGTCGTCGGAAAAGCTGAGGTCGCAGTGCTGGACGTGGTCATCCGGCTCCAGGCCGGCCACGGCCTCGAAGAAGCCGGCGCACGTTCCGGCCGCGTGGAAGATGAATATCCTGCCGGTTTCCACGTCCACCAGGAGGCTCGGATCGCCGTAGCCGTTCAGGCCGCCGCCGGTCCGCACCACCTGTTGGGGCCCCCAGGTCCGCCCGTTGTCAGTGCTGCGGCGAAGCAGGAGGTCGATCGGGTTGGGCAGGTCATCGAGGTTGGGGCGCCCGTCATAGGCGGCCAGCACGGTGCCTTGCCGCGACACGGCGAGGGCCGGAATTCTGTACTGACGGTAACCGCCCGTGCCCCGAACTGCGAGTACATGTTCGACGTCGGGCACAGCAGCCATCATCGGCAGGACATGGGATGTCATATCTCCATGCTAGGTGATGAGTAATAAACCCGCATACGGAAGCAGCTTCTCTGGCAGAGTATGAGGATGCTCACTGTTATCGGCGAGGGCCTTGTTGACGTTGTCCAGCGCGCCTCCGGAATCGAAGCCCACGTAGGCGGCAGCCCACTCAATGTCGCAGTAGGACTGGCCCGCCTGGACCATCCCGTGCAGTTCATCGGCCGCTACGGCCGCGACGCCTACGGGGACGCCGTGGCCGCCCACTTGCGGGCCAGCTCCGTGATGCTGCCGCAGGGCCCCGACGAGTTGCCAACCAGCGTGGCCACTGCCCTGATTGACGACGACGGCGCCGCCACCTACACGTTCGACCTCGCCTGGGAGCTTCCCCACCTGGCGGACCGGCTCGCCTTTGTGCTGCAGGGCACCACGCTGCTGCACACCGGCTCCATTGCCACGATGCTGGCGCCGGGCGCCGCGGCGGTGCTCGCCGCCGTCGAACACGCCCACCCGTCCGCCACCATCAGCTTCGACCCCAACTGCCGGCCCAGCATCATTACCGATGCGGACTATGCGCGGAAGCAGGCTGAAAAGTTCGCGTCACTGGCGGATGTTGTGAAGGCTTCGGATGAGGACCTGGCGTGGCTGTACCCGGGCGTCGACGTGCTGGAATCTGCCCGACGCTGGCTGTCCCTGGGCGGCACGGAGGGGCCTGCGATGGTGGTGGTCACCCGCGGCGCGGCCGGTCCATGGGGGATCACGGCTGCGGGCGAGGCGGAGTATCCGGCGCCGGAAGTGGAGGTTGCGGACACTGTGGGTGCGGGGGATTCCTTTATGGCTGCGCTGCTTTCCGGGATTGTGGACCGCGGCCTGGACGGCGCGCAGAACCGGAAGGACCTCCGCGAGCTGCCGGCCGAAGGCCTTGCCGAACTCCTGGCCCATGCCTCCCGTGCGGCCGCCGTCACCGTGTCCCGTCCCGGCGCCAACCCGCCCACCCGTGCGGAACTGAACGTGGTTTCGGAGGAGTAGGCGGCCTGGGCCTGCCTCAGGCAGGTACCGGCAGTACACGTCACGACAGGCACTCCCGCGCGCCTGAAATGACTGGTTGTCTTGGACCATGAAACTCATAGCTCCAACATCCACCGCCCAGGGCCCGGCACAGACGTTCACGGGGGACGTGTACGTCAACACGCTGCACCATGGCGAAGCCCCGTCCCGGCTCGTCGCTGCCATGGTCCGATTCACTCCCGGCGCCCGCACGAACTGGCATTCCCACCCGCTCGGGCAGACCCTCCACTGCACGGACGGCACGGGGCTCGTCGCCACCCGTGACGGCACCGTCATCGTTATGCGTCCGGGAGACACGGTCCACACTCCACCCGGAGAAGAACACTGGCACGGCGCCACCGTGGACAGCATGATGTGCCACCTTGCCCTTCTCGAGAACGACGACGGTAAAACCGCCACGTGGCTCGAACCGGTGTCCGGCCAGGAGTACGCAGCCGCCCAGTCCCAGAGCCGGGCATGACTCACGACGGATAGGACCTGCCCTGAACGCCATCACTAAAAACGGCGTCGGGATGCCGATCCTCGGCTTTGGCGTTTAGCTGATCCCGGAAGGTTAGGCCGAGCATCCGTCGCGGGTGGGTAGGCTGACTCTGCATCCCACACGCACGATGGACAGGAGACTGAGGTGGCCCAGACGACGGCGGTGACCGGAACGACTTTGGACGAGGTGATGGCCGAGCTGGCCGCGCTTGAGGACCCGCGGGCCCGTGAAGTGAACGCCCGGCACGGCGACGACCACGGGGTGAACCTCGGCAAGCTGCGGGCGGTGGCCAAGCGGCTCAAGACCCAGCAGGAGCTCGCACTTGAGCTGTGGGAGACCGGCGATACTGCGGCGCGGCTGTTGGCGCTGCTGATCTGCCGTCCGAAGGCGTTCGGGAGTGCTGAGTTGGACGCGATGCTGCGCCAGGCGGGCACGCCCAAGGTGCAGGACTGGCTGGTGAACTACGTGGTGAAGAAGAGCCCCCACGCCGAGGTGCTGCGCGTGCTCTGGTTCGCCGATCGGGACCCGGTGGTGGCCAGTGCAGGCTGGGCGCTGACCAGCGACCGCGTGGTGAAGAAACCCGAGGGCCTCGACCTCCCGGGACTGCTCGAGATCATCGAATCGGAGATGCGGGCCGCCCCTGATCGCCTGCAGTGGGCAATGAACCACTGCCTGGCCCAGATCGGCATTGAGCACGCCGGGTACCGCGCCCGCGCACTGGACATCGGGGAGCGCCTGGAGGTGCTCAAGGATTACCCCACACCGCCGAACTGCACCTCTCCGTTCGCACCCATCTGGATCACCGAGATGGTGAAGCGGCAGCAGCTATGACGAGGCGATCTTCGGACTGACCGGCGCTGGCTATCGGGCGGCGATACAGAGTGGCGGCGGGCCCGAATCCGCAGGAACACCCAGGCATTCGATTATTCTTTTAGCGTTGCCTCGGTTTTTTGGGCCTGCTGCCGTGCAGCGATGATTCCGTCCCGCGTTGCGGCTCGAATAACGCCGTAGAGGACGTAGAAGAAGATTGCCGCGAACACGGCGGCCAGGACGATATCCATGTTGTTTCCCCCAAAAGATTGCAGTCCTGATTCGGACCTTTCGAGCCTACTTCACGTCACAGGCGGGCTGTCGCCTGTGTGGGATTTACTACCACGACGGCACAATCCCAGGGATTCAGCCACACCTGCGGTGGCCGGCGGCGGCCAGGCCGCCCGTGAATAGTCCTAGCCGCCGGCGACGAGGATGTTGCCATGGATCTTCTTGTAGCCGGATGCTTCCAGCTCCTTCGTGTCGTACCCGTCCGACACGAGGATGGAGGATTCCTGGCTTGACCCGCTGGCCCCCAGAAGCTGTCCCTCGCGCACTCCGCCAGTGCTGCACGCCGTGTGCCATCCAGACGGATTATCCACCGGAAAAACGGCCAGGCACGCCGTCGACTTCTCGGCATTCTGGCCAAGGAAGTACTTCCTCCCATCCGCTTCGGCTACAAGGAGCACCTTGTCCAAGGCTTGTTCGCCAAAATTCACGCCGGCAGGAAGCTCGTCCGTGGCTGTGGCGGGACGCTCCAGCGCCTTGAACCCGGTCGGGCCAGAGCAGCTGCTGAGCAGCAAACCCGCCATGAGCGCGGCGGCCATGGTGGAAAACAAACGATAATTGATAGCGCTGCCCCCTCAGGCTTGGATGTGTTGCCATCCTACCCACACGTACCCGCGGTGCATCGGTAGACTGGAGCGATCATGACCGGCACCCAGCCTCGTTTTGTGGTGTGGCTCGTCGTCCTGGCGGCCCTCCTGACGGCCTGTGCGCCCGCGGTCAGGCTCGATGAGGCCGCCACCGGTCAACCGGTCACTTCCTCCCCGGCCTCGCCATCCGCGTACGACGTCGACCTCGTACCGCGCCGGACCCCGACCCCCACGCCGACGCCGGTTCCCACACCAGCCCCGGCACCCCGGGCGTTCTCCCTTAACCTCTACCGGGAGGGTGACTTCGTTCCGCAGTACACCTTCGACTGGTGTGTTGCGGCGAGCATCCAGATCGCGCACAACCTCATCGATGACACAGGGGGCGGCACGTGGGCCGATCGCGCTCAGCAGGGCGAGCTGTGGGAAATGGCCCGCGCGCGGTCGTCCAACTCATTCAACGGTGCCAACCCGCTCGGTTGGGCGGAGGTGCTGACGGAGGTGGGGATGGGGCCCTACGGCGTCGTCAGCATCGCTGACTACCAGGACGCGCTGCAGACTGCGGCGCGCGCCATCGCCGACACGGGCCGGCCCGTGGGGCTGGTGATGTGGAGCGGCCGCCACGCGTGGGTTATGAGCGGATTCGAGTCGTTCGGCGATCCCGGCCAATTCCGTGAATTTTCGGTCACCGGCATCCGCGTCCAGGATCCGCTGTATCCTCACGGCAGCGGGCAGTGGGGTCCATCGCCCGCGCCGAACAGCCTGCTCACCCCCGAGCAGCTGGCGACGCAGTTCGTGGTACGCGAGCCGCGGCGTTGGAGCAGTGATCTGCCGGCCGGCTATTTGCTGGTGCTGCCGATCGCCAAGGCCTGATCAGGACCGTCGCGCCCGTTGCCCGGTTTAGGTGTCCCGTTCCTGTTGCACAGCACCAGAAACCTGCCCCGCGTCGTGAGCCAAAAGCGGGACGGCATGCACGTTTGAACAACATAGCCGGAGTCGCGGCCGCAACCCCCTTGTGCAACTGGCAACCATTCGCCCACACTGGTCGAGGATGTAGGTGGGGGGCTTCCTCAACAGGAAGGCAGTCATTTTGTACCGTCCCGGACCAAGGCCTGAGATTTCCAGACGTAAATTCGTTGCAGTCACGCTGAGCTTTGCCGCCGTTGGTGCGGGGTGTGGAAGCAACCTGCTCGGCGGCGCGGGCGGCGGCGAGACGCCGGCACCGGGGACGGCGACGCCGTCGGACGGGCTCCCGCCGATCGTGGAGCTGCCACCTGCGGAGTTGAGCTGGGTCTCCGATGCTCGCGTCGCGGGATTCGAGACCTACTCGGAGGATCCGGACGTTGACGCGCGCCTGGACGTGCTTGCGGGCGCGCACGTGAGCGTGGTGGTGATCGATTCCGATCTCTCCTTCTACATGACCGGCGCACGCTTCGAGGAAGCCGTTGTCTTTATCGAGGCGGTGGCGAAGAAATGCCACCAGCGCGGCATGAAGGCGGTGGCCTATTACCCGATGCTGGAGGCGCTCACGAGGAGCGCCCGGGACAGGCGCCGCACCATGTGGAAGGATCACCCGGACTGGGTGCAGCGCGGCATCGACGGCAGGCCGAATAAGTTTGTCGGCGGGGGCCGCGTTTTCTGGGTGCCGAGGGGGACCGAGAGTGCCTGGCTCTGCCCCACCTCGGGCTACCGCGACTACTTCATCAGCCGGGTGAAGCGGCTGGCGCAGACCGAGCTCGACGGGTTGTGGGGCGACGTCCCGCTGCTCTCGGACATCGTCGGGGTGTGGCCATGCACCAACGCGTCGTGTGCCGCCAAGTTCCTCGCCGAGACCGGGCTCGCCCAGCCCACCCGCGTGGACTGGAACAATCCGGTGTTTCGCCGCTGGGTGGCGTGGCGCCACGGCGTCATCCACGAGTTCGAGCAGGCGGTGCTCGCCGGTGCGCGCACGGTACGGCCCGATTTCCAGCTCATCGTCGAGACCGGCACCGTGGACTACAGCAATGCCACGGTGGAGGGCCTCGACGGCGCCAGCCGTGACGCCGGCGACGTGCTGCGCGTGTGGGAGGTGAGCGCTGCCAGCGACGCGACCGGCATGCGCGAGGCGCCCGCCGACGACTGGATCTCGATGGCAATCATGATGCGCCACGGCCGCGGCTGCGCGGGCAAGAACCCGGGCTGGGCGATCTGCTACGGCAAGGAGACCGACGACGCCGAGCGGGTCATGGCCATCTGCATCGCCGGTGGCGTGCGGCCATACGAGAGCCAGGTCCCGCTCCTGAACAACACGGTGGGCGATGCCTGGCGCGGCAAGATGTATGGCTGGCTCAAGGATAACAACGACATCTGGGCCGGCGAGAGCGCCAACGCGGTGGCGGTGGTCTTCTCCAGCGCCAGCCGCGATTATGTCGACATGAACGCCGGCGTGGGGCTCTATACCAGCATCAACCCGGCTGATGAGGACTGGTCGGCGAGCACGCTGTCCGACTCCGCCAAGACCCTGCCCTATCTCGGCGAATACCGCGGCATCTGCAAGGCCCTCATCCACGCGCACGCACCATACGACGTCGTCACTACACCGCACTTGTCGCCGGCGCGGCTGGCGCCCTATCCACTGGTGGTGGCGCCGCGGCCTGCGGCGCTGTCGAAGGGGGAGATCGCCAGCCTGAAAAGCTACGTCGAGGCTGGCGGCACGCTGCTGGTCACCGGTGGAACCGATGCCGGCGTCTTCGATGAGAACGGCGCGCTGCGGGCGAAGCCGGCGCTGCTGCAGGCGTTTGGCCTCAAGGCAGGTGCCAACTGGTCGCGCACGCCGTACGGCCGTGGTGCAGTGGTACTGGTGACCCAGCAGGTGGGGCAGAAGTACTACCAGAGCTCCGATGCCGCAACGACGACCCAGCTGGCGCGGATCCTGGAGGCTGGCGGCCGCACCATCGTCACCGATGCGCCGCCCGGGGTGGTCATCGACCTGCGACAGCGCACGGAGCACCGCCTGGATGTGGTGTTCGCCAACATCCAGGGCCTAGATACCGGCGGGTTCAAGGGGCAGAGTGCCAGCTTCAAGGTCGCCATCCCCTGCGGCGGAAAGACACCGAGGCGGGTAACTGTCACGCAGCCGGGGGACGCGGCGCCGGCGGAGATACCCTACACACATGAAAACGGCCGCGCCGTCTTCGACGTGACCGTGGGCGCGCTCCAGCTGGCGCGCATCGCACTGACCTAGAGTTCGAACCGACGCCAGCGGGCCGCTCCACCGTGTACTGCACGCTGGAGCGGCCCGCAGGAAGAAGCTACTCCTTGCCCAGACCCGCCGCGGAGGTCTTCTCTCCGGTTACTTCGTTCAGGGCGGTGAGGTCGAAGATGCCGTTGATGTCCGCCTGCTTGGTGGTGCCGGCCTCAACCCCGTCCTTCAACAGTTTGGTGTAAGTGCCGGCCAGGGGATCCACGGTGAACACGATGTTCTTCAGGGACCGCTCAATGACGTCACCCTTTAGCTCGGCGCCGGCTGCTTCCTTGAGCGCCGCATTGATGACTGTGGCCTTTTCGCCGGCGGCCGCCCCGTTCAGCCACTCGACTGACTTAACGTGGCCCCGCAGGAGGGCCTTCACGGTGTCCGGGTGTTCGGCGGCGAACTTCTTGTTCACGATCAGGATGGTGGTGGGGAACTCGCCGGCCTTGCCGGTCAGCGAACCGTCCCACAGGTCCTTTTCATCCACCAGGACCTTGGCCCCGGCGGTCAGCACCAGCCGGGACGCCCACGGCTCAGGCAGCCACGCGCCGTCGAGCTTTCCGTCCTGGAACAATTTCAGGGTCTGAGCGTTCTCGGTGGGGTTGATGGCGACGTCGCCGCTGCCGTCCACGTTTGTCTTGTAACCCTGGGCGGCGAGCCAAGCGCGCAGCGCCACATCCTGGGTGCCGCCGAGCTGCGGGGACGCCAGCGTCTTGCCCTTCAGGTCAGCGGCTGAGGTGATCTCCGGCTTGACCACCAGCTGGGCGCCGCCCGCGGCAGCACCGGCAATGATGTTCACCGATTCCCCGCCGCTCTTGACGAACGAGTTGATCGCCGGGTTCGGGCCGATGTAGGTGGCATCGATGGCGCCGGCGTTCAGCGCCTCGATCGCGGCAGGGCCGGCGTTGAACACCTGCGTGCTGAGCTTGGTATCGCCCAGTTCGCCGGCGATGTAACCCTGGCTGACGCCCACCAGTGCGGGGGCGTGGGTAACGTTGCCGAAGTAGCCGAGCTTGAGCTCCGCCGCGGCATTGCCCGGCGCTGCAACGGAAGCGGCAGGTGCGGTGGAGTTGTTGTTGACGGCGGTTGCCACGGCCACGCCGCCGCCGATCAGGGCCAGCACGCCGGCCACAATGCCGATCTTCAGGCCGAGCGGGCGCTTCGGAGTGGCGGACTGTCCGGCGACGATGCGGGTGGAGCTCTGGCTGGTTCTGCGGACTGTTGTCCTGAGGTGTTGCCATGGGGATTCCTTTGTTGGGGCGAGGTACTGGAGAAGAGATTACGGACGGCCCAGACACGCCACAACGGTTCCGGACACGGGCGTTCACCCGGCGTAGCGAAGGCTCAATGTGGCGTCTTGGAGAGTAAAAAAACGTCTCGGGGCGACTCCAACGGACGCTCCGCCGAAGCCCGGACGGCCGGTTCGGTATGTCCACCGCCCCACGTAGACTGGCAGGATGCGGCTGGTAGCAAGTGATATTGACGGAACGATCCTTGGGCACGATGGAAAAATCAGTGACCGCACCATCCGCGCCTTCCACGCCTGCCGGGACGCCGGCATCGAGCTTGTTTTCGTCACCGGCCGTCCGCCGCGCTGGCTCCACCCCCTCGAGGAACAGCTGGGCCACACCGGCACGGTGATCTGCTCCAACGGCGCCGTGGTGTGGGACCTCGAAACGGACCGGCTGGTCTCCGCCCAGACCCTGAGCATTGATGCCGTGCGGGAAATCCGCCGGATCATCAAGGACCTGCGCCCGGCCGCGCTCTTCGCCGCGGAAACCCTCACCGGGTTCCACCTGGAGCCGGGCTTCATCGAGAACGGCTCCAGCGAACTGCTGTCCGAATTCACCCCCGCCCCGCTGACTGACACGCTGACCGCGGACGACGCCGTCGTGAAGTTCCTGGCGATCGTCAGGGAGGGCACCCCGGACGACTTCCTCGCCGCCGTCCGGCCCGCCGTGGCGCACCTCGCGTACGCAACGCACTCCGCCCCCAGCGTTGCCATGCTGGAACTGTCCCTTCCCGGCGTCAACAAGGCCGTCACCCTGGCCGAGTACGCAAAGTCCCTCTCGATCGACGCCACCGATGTGGTGGCGTTCGGTGACATGCCCAACGACGTCGAGATGCTGCGCTGGGCGGGCAACGGTTACGCCATGGCCAGCGGCCATCCCGGCAGCCATCCGGGCCGCCGGGCAGCAGGCACCCCATTTCGACGACGACGGCGTGGCCCAGGTTCTTGAGGCCAGGCTCGCCGCGCTTGGGGTAGAGCTGTCCTGAGCCGGCTCCTCATGCCGGGATTCACAGCTTCCGCTCACCTGACGTTCACTTTCGCCCCCTAACGTGGGCCGTGGATATACACATCCGCAGCTTGAGGGGAAGTCATGGCAAGGAACGGCAACCAACGAGCGGCCGAAGCGCCGCTGCGACCGGCAGAGCCGGCCGCGCACTGGAAAGCACTGAAAGAGGGCGACCGCGTGCGCGTCTTCCTCACCCCCGGTTACGAAACCGGCGGGCTCGTGGACGCCATCACCTCGGACCACACCGCCGTCTGGGTGGCTCTCGACGACGGACTGGGCCGCACGCTCCTGCACTGCAGCGACGGCGTGGAGATCATGCTGCAGGAGGCATAGCGGGCCGGTTCCGGTACGCTCGCAGCGTGACTTGGCCGTACTTTGACACTTCCGGCGATGCTTCGCGTCCCGCGCGCCCCATCGCCATGGCCCACCGCGGATTCTCCCGTGGACGGGCTCGAAAACTCGATGGCAGCGTTCCGCGCCGCCGTCGACCTCGGATACCAGTACCTCGAAACGGATGTCCACACCACGTCCGACGGCGTGCTGCTGCTTTTCCACGACGACACCCTGGACCGGGTCACCGACGGCCGTGGCCGCGTCTCCGAACTGACCGCCGCCGAGGTGGCAGCCGCGCGGATCGGCGGGCGCGAGCCTGTGCCGCTGTTCGATGAACTGCTCGCGGCGTTCCCGGACGCCCGGGTGAACCTGGACGTCAAGGACTGGGACTCCGTGCGCAGCCTGGCGGCCGGCATCGAACGGCACGGGGCGCATGACCGGGTCCTCGTGGCGAGTTTTTCAGACCGCCGACGGCGGGCGGTGCTGAGGCTGCTCAGCCGCCCGGTTGCGTCCTCGGCAGGAGTGGTGACGAACGGGCTGTTCGTCCTGCTCGGCCCCGTGCTTCCCGTTGCTTTGCTGCGCTGGGTGCTCCGGCGGCCGTTGCGTGACGTTCAGGCCCTGCAGGTTCCAGTCCGGCAGGGGGTCATCCCGGTGGTGACGCCGGGCTTCATCCGGCGCGCGCACAGGCCTCGGCCTGGTGGTCCATGTGTGGACCATCAACGAGCCCGCCGAGATGCGCCGCCTGCTGGATCTCGGCGTGGACGGGATCGTGACGGACCGGGCGGATCTGCTGAAGCAGGTCCTGCAGGAACGGGGCGAGTGGCCGGGCAGTTGACCTCGCGTGGCTGCTGGCCAAGCGCCGCTTGGCCAGCCCGCCGGCCTCTAGAGTCAGCCGCGGCCCAGCCTGCGTAGAAGGGTCCTCGTCGCCTTCGCCCGGATCGGCGCGAAGCTCGCCGGGGTCGCCTTCCGGCAGGCCGCCAGGCCCGGGAACGTCGCGGGGAACATCAGGCGCGTCTGTCGGCTTCGGATTCCGTGGTCCCGCTGTCATTTTCGGACGGGGCGGGGTCTGGCGGACACCGGCCCCGTGGCGGGGCCGGGTTTCAGGCCAGGAGCCTTTTCCTTTTCGGCTTCCATGGCATTGGAACCCTCGCTGATGGATGAGTGCACTTCGACGTCGCTGTTGGGATCCGTTGGCTCCGGGACGCCTGTGCCCTCAGTCGGTTTGGACGTACCCGCCAAGTCCTCCATCGCGTTCTCAGCCGCCTTGCTGATGCTGTCGCCAATGCCCATCTGACCGCTCCTTCCTGAAATGCGAGCCCGGCAGCACCTCTGAGATCCCGCCGGAACCTATCCTCCAGAATTATCAGCATGCTTACAATTAGTCCAGAGCTCGGGAACAGCCCCGGCCGCCCCCAGGAAGGAATCAGCGCCATGAGCAGCAACCTCCCGGAAGAAGACCCTCCAGAGTCAGTGAAGGAGCCCCATCGGCCCGCGAAGGACTCCGCAGACTCGGCCAATCCGGACCCCGCAGAGGGGAACGTTACCGGCCTGGAGCCGGGCGGGGGAGTGCCGCCCGGGGAAACCCCGCCCATGGAGGACCAGATGAGTGGGGACCAGGGACACGACGAGTAGCGCAGGCGTCGCAGGTACCGGGCTGATCAGTGCCGGTCGGCGCCGCCAGGGCCGGGGAAGGCGTGACCGGATTCGGCGGCGGTGAGCGTGGCGGAGTTCTTCCGGATCGAGCGGGGTGTTCCAGGACTCCCAGTCCATCGGCCGTACTGACGGCCGGCCGAGCAGGTACCCCTGTCCGGCGCTGAAGCCCAGCTCCGTCAGGACGCTGAGTTCTTCGGCGGTTTCAACGCCCTTCCGCCACCAGGACGGTGCCGATCTGGTCCGCGAAGTCCACCATGCAGGCCGCAACAGCCCGCTGGGAGGCATCCCAGTCCACACCGCTGATCACGCTCCTGCCGAGCTTGATGAAGTCCGGGCGCAGGTGCAGCATCCGGCTCAGGGTGCCGGCGCTGGAGTGTGAATCGTCGATTGCAATACGCAGACCGCGTTCCCGCAGCGGAGTAATTGCGGAAATGAAATGCGAGTATTCTTCGTCGGGAATTCCGTCCGTCAATTCGAGCACAATACGGTCTATAGGCAACTCGATGTGGTCAAACAATTCGGGCAGGCGCGGATCGAGGCAGGACGTCGGGGAGATGTTCATGGCGACATAAAGGTGCGCCGGGAGATTCGCGGCGGCCGACGCTGCAGAACCGAGAGCCGAGAATTCCAGGTTTGCGCCCAGCCCAACGGCGGCGGCTTCGGCAAACCAGAGTTCCGCGCCTGCGCCGTCGTCGCTGACAAAGCGCGACAACGCCTCGACGCCCACCACGGATTTGGACTCGAGGCCATAGATCGGCTGGAAGGCGGTCATCAGCATCTGGTTCTCCAGCAGTGCGCTGATCCGCGACAGGCTCCGCAATGAATCCAGCCGCTCAGCCAGGTGTGGCGGCATGGCGTTCATTGGCTGCGGCGCGCGGGCCGTGTCAGGAGTGCCCTCCTGCTCGGCATCCTGCTGCCGGCGCTCCAGGAGGTACTCCAGCAAAGCCCGCTCCGGTACGCCTGGGTTTTCGCCCAGGCGGTCGCTAAGGCGCTGACGGATTGCTGCCCCGGCAGGATCCGGATCCGCCAATACCGCAGCAATAACTCCCCATGCTTGCACCCGAACAGTCATTAGCAACGCCCCCCAGTGACGAAGTAATGGCCCATTGGCCATTTTATTTTCAAAATTTCCAGACGCCTTCGGAATTTGCTACTTCTGATTTTAGGCCGATCTCCCTGGCCGCGGAGAATAGGATACCGCAACTAGATCGTATATCGGGACGGGCCAAAAGCGCAGCCCTCTCGGATTAACCGCTATTACTCTCCGCTGAAGCTTTGGCCAGCAGCCCGGGGATCTGTTCGGGCGGAACCGGCTTGCTGAAGTAATACCCCTGCGCGCTGAGGCAGCCGAGGTTCCGCAGATGCTCGGCTTGCTCCGCCGTTTCCACTCCTTCCCAGACAGCTTCCAGCCCGCACGCCCGCACCAGCTGCAGGACCGCGGCCACCAGGGCCGGCTGGCTGGGGTCTGTCCCCAGTCCCTCGATCAGGGAGCGGTCCACCTTGACGCGGTCCACGGGGAGCCGGCGAAGATAGCTGATGGAGGAGTAGCCCGTCCCGAAATCGTCGATCTCGATTCCGACCCCAAGCCCCCGGAGCCCGCCCAGCGAGTACCGGTCCAGTTCGTTGCCCCTGACGATGGCCACTTCCGTCAGTTCCAGGACAACCTGCTCCGGCCGGACACCGGTTTCCTTGAGCACGCCCCGGACGTCTTCAATGAACTGCAGGCTCTGCAGGTCGGTGGCGGAGATGTTGATCCGGACAGAGAACGTGCTGTCCACGAGTGCGTCGTCAATCCACTGCCGGAGCTGGTCAACCGCCGTCGTGAGGACCCACAGGCCAAGCTCCGAGATCAGCCCGGCATCCTCGGCAAGGGGAATGAATTCATCCGGCATGATGAGCCCGCGGGTGGGGTGCTGCCAGCGGACCAGGGCTTCCACGCCTTCGATCCGTCCGGTGTCCAGCTCGATCACGGGCTGGTAGTGGAGGACCAGGCCCTTCGCCCTTGACGGCGGTCCGGAGGTCGTCAAGCAGTTGGCTGCGGAGCCTGCGGACCAGCAGCAGCCCGGGCTCGAACACATGCAGCCGGTTCTGGCCCTCGGCCTTGGAAGCGTACATTGCAACGTCGGCCTCCATCAGCAGGTCCTCGGCCGACCGCCCGGCCTCGCCCGACGCTGAGCCCAATGCTCGCCCCGCAGCGGATGGTCCGGTCAGGCAGTTCGATGGGCTCCTTGAGGGCGGCCAGGATGCGCTGACCGACGACGGCGGCCTGGTCGGGACCCGTGGCCGGCATAACAATGGCGAACTCATCGCCGCCGAGCCGGGCCACAACGTCGGTGCCGCGGACGGCGCCGCGGATGCGCTTGGCGACGGTGATCAGCACCTGGTCCCCGGCGTCGTGGCCAAGGGTGTCGTTGATGGATTTGAAGGCGTCGAGATCCAGGAGCAGGACCACGGGCTGGCTGGCGGCGTCGCCGTCGTCGTCCTGGGCGGACTTGATCGCGGCGAGGAGCGCCGAGCGGTTGGCAAGGCCGGTGAGGGGATCCTGCATGGCCATCATCTGCATTTCACGGTGGGCCTCGTGGAGGAGTTGCGTGCGGTCCTCGACGCGCTGTTCAAGTTCCTCGTAGATGATCTGCAGGTCCTCGGCCAGGAGGTTGGTGCCCATGATGATGGCATCGAGTTCGTCCCGGGCCGGTGAGACCTCTATCCGCGATTGGAGGTCGCCGGAGGCAAGCCGGACAATGCCCTCCAACAGTTGGGACAGCCTGGGATCATCGTCCGCGAACATTGCGTCCTCCTCTCCGGGGTTCAGGGATTCTGCGATGCGTGGGCGGTCAGGGGGAGCTTCACCGTGACAGTGGTCCCCAGGCCCAGTTCCGACGCTACCTCGATGCGCCCGCCGTGGCGGTCGACGATGTCCTGGGTGATGGCCAGTCCCAGGCCGGTGCCCGGCACCGCCCCGGACATGGCGTTGGAGGCACGGTAGAAGCGGGTGAAGACATGGGCTATCTCATCGCTGGAGATCCCCATGCCCGTATCTGAGACGCTCACGGTTGCCCAGCGGGTGCCGTCGGTTTCGGTACTCGAAACGCTGGCGACGTCGATCCGGCCTCCGCTTGGCGTGAACTTGATGGCGTTGGAGACCAGGTTGGTGAAGACCTGCTGCAGCTGGACTTCATCCGCCATGATTTCCGGGTTGTCAGCCGAGGGGTGCCAGCGCGATGGTGACGTTCTGCAGCTTCGCGAGCGGCGTCAGCGCGGCGGTGACAATTTCCAGGGTCCGGTCCAGCCGGAACGGTGTCAGCTGCAGGGGGCTGAGCTCGTGCCCGTTGCGGGAAACGCTCAGCATGTCTTCAATCAGCAAGCGCAGCCGTTCGGTATTCCTGACCACGATGTCCAGCATCTGGTGGACCTCGCGTGGACACCGGATCGGACGTATTCTCCTGGATCATGTCCAGGTACGCCATGATCGAAGTCAGCGGGGTGCGGAGCTCGTGGTTGACGGTGGCCAGGAAATCGGTCTTGGCTTTGTCCAGCTGCTGGAGCTGCTTGACCACCTGCTGCTGGCTGGTGATCAGGTGGCTCTGGATCAGGCCGTGGGCGGCGTTGCCTGCCACGTGCTGGATCAGTCCGAGCTCAGTCCGTGACCATTCCCTCGGGGAGTCCAGCAGCGCTATCCAGATGATGCCCAGCGACGAACTGCCCTCACCCATCGGGACGGCGACGGACGCGGCCGCGCCAAGTGCAGCAAGTTCCGCCGGGCAGCACGACGTCGCCGCTGCCGCCCTGCACAAAGGCCCCTTCCGCAGTCAGGGATTCCGCCCGTGCCCACAGGAGATCGGCTGCGGTGCGGGCCTGGTCCGCGTCCGCGAACAGGGCCGCAGGCAGTGGCGCAAGCCTGGAACGGTGCCATTGGGCGGTGATGAGCGGCACCCTGTAGTCGTCGAACGTGGTCAGCCAGACCCGGTCGGCGCCGAAGGTCTCACCAAAGCCTTTCACCACAAAGTCGGCGATCTGCTGTGGATCGTTGGTTCCGCGGATGGCTGCCGATACCTGCCGCAGCCTTTCACGCAACGCCTCGGCTTCCTGGCGGGCCTCGGTCCGGCGGGAAACCAAATTGATCAGGGCAGTGGCGCGGTGCACCAGTTCCTTGGCCGCGGGCGGCTTGGCCACACAGTCCCGCACGCCGGCATGCTCCACGGCTTTGACCTCGGCGGGGCTGTCCAGGTCTACGAGTACCAGCACGGGAGCGGTGACGTCGACGTCCGAGAGCGAGCTGTCCAGGACGAGAACTGACGGCTCGCCGTCGCCGAGCAGGGCGGTCAGGCCGGCGGCACTCCCGGCAGTGTGGACCATGAAACCCGCCGCCTCCAAGGTTGCCGCGGTGAATTCCCGGCGACCGGCGTCAGGATCCGCAACGACAGCCAGGTATGGCACGGTGGCAAAATGTGGCGTGTCCGCTGGCAAGCCGTCCCCCTCGCTGCTGATTGAGCACCTGTTCAGTCCTGAATGAGTACATTGTAGGGTGACGGGGCACACCTGGTCCTTATAGAGATGCGCGGAGGGTAATCGTGACGAGTCAGCCTGCAGATGCTGCCAAGGCGGATCTGACACTGGATGGGCAGGGTGTCATCCAGCTGAAGTGGCCGCGGGCGGTGTCCATCTCCGAAGCCGACGCCGAGGCGGCCATGCGCGGCGTCAACGAATTGTGCGGGGAGCTCCGCCATCCCATGCTGGTGGATATGGCAACGACGGCGCAGGTCAGCCGCGGTGCCCGCGCTGTTTTCGGCAGGCCGTGCCAGGCGTCCCGCATTGCGCTGCTGGGGTCCTCGCCGGTTGACAAGGTGCTG
Organism: uncultured Actinomycetota bacterium; assembly: GCA_963741285.1. Taxonomy (GTDB): domain Bacteria; phylum Actinomycetota; class Actinomycetes; order Actinomycetales; family Micrococcaceae; genus Arthrobacter. Next base: position 367,230 of record CAVUHH010000016.1, on the reverse strand, counting down.
GCCAACTTCATCCTGGGCATCAACAAGCTGCCCTGCCCCACCCGCTTCTTTACGTCCCGGGACGAGGCCATGGCCTGGCTGCGGAAGGGTCAGCCGGCCACAGCCTGAGCACCAGCTTCCGTACCCGCGCGGCCGTGCAGCGTGCGGGACCTATATTTGAACGGTGTCCTCCCCGTCGAAATCGATGCGTGCCGCCTGGCGGAAGTATCTGATCCTGCCCAAGCTCATCAGCCTGTCCCGCTCTGCGCCCAAAAACCGCACTGTTGCCTGGGACAGGTACTGGGCGGGGATCGCCAGCACGGGCGCCCAGAGCGACGTGCTGTGGGACTCCGGCTCCGACCACGAGCTGCTGGGCTACCGTGACATCCTGGCGCGGCACTTCGATCCCGGCCTCCCCGTGGTGGATGTGGGGTGCGGGCACGGCGGCTTCAGCCGCGCCCTCGCGGAGTTTTCCCCACAGGTCACCGGGGTGGATGTATCTGACCACGCGGTGGCCCGCGCGCAGGAGGAATCCGCAGGCATCAACAACATCAGCTTCGTGGCGCGCGACATGACGCGCCCCGGAGCGTCTGCCGGGCTGGCGGAAGTTACGGACGCCAATGTGTTCATCCGCGGCGTGCTCCATGTCCTGGACGCCGCAGACCAGGCCGCGCTGATGGAAAACATTCTGGCGGTTGGTGGGTGCGCGCGGCCGGGTTTTCCTGGCGGAGACGAACTTCAACGGGAACCCGGTGGAATATGTCTCGCATCTGGGCGCCTCGCGCCGACGCATCCCGGCCCCGCTGGAAATGGCCATCCGGAAGCTGCCCATGCCCGGCCGTTTCGGGCCGGAGGAACTTGCGCGGGTAATGCCCACGGACCGGTGGACGCTTGTGGAGGACGGTCCCGTCACTATCGAAACCAACCCGCTGATGGACGCCGACGGCGACAGCCGGATCCCCGGATACTTCGCGGTGCTCAGGGGCAACGGCGCCTGGCCAGTAAGCCACGGCTGTCCGCATGACGGATCGGGCAAGCGCTTTCCTGCGTGAGGCTGGCATGATGGGCGGCATGCGTATTCTCATCGCTCCGGACAAGTTCAAGGGCTCACTTACCGCTGCCGAGGCCGCGGCCGCCATCGCAGAAGGCGCGCTGCGCGTCTACCCGGACGCCGTGGCCAACCAGTTTCCGATCGCCGACGGCGGTGAGGGAACCCTGGAGGCCGCCGTTTCTGCCGGCTACGAGGAGCGGCTCAACGCCGTCGTCGGGCCCATCCTTAAGCCCGTTGGCGCGGCCTGGGCCATCCGGAAAAACGCCGACGGCGGCGCTACCGCCGTCATTGAGACGGCCCAGGCCTCCGGCCTGGCGGAGATGGAGCCCACCCCGGCCAATGCCCTGCGGGCCCACAGTTACGGTTGCGGACAGCTGATCGCCGCTGCCCTCGACGCCGGCGCCACCGAGATTGTGCTGGGCCTGGGCGGATCGGCCATGACCGACGCCGGCAGCGGCGCCCTGCGTGCGCTGGGCCTCAAGCCGCTGGACAGCGCCGGAAACGTGGTCCCGCTGGGCGGCGGATCGCTGGCCGATGTGGTGGCCCTGGATACCTCCGGGCTGGACCCGCGCCTGTCCGCCGTCTCCTTCCGGATCGCGGTGGATGTGCAGAACCCGCTGTTCGGCGCCACCGGAGCCGCCCACGTCTTCGGGCCCCAGAAGGGTGCCGACGCCGAGGCCGTGGAACTGCTCGACGCCGGCCTCCGCAACTGGGCGTCCCTGCTCCGTGAGGCAACCGGCCGGGACGTCAACCTCCCGGGCGCCGGCGCGGCCGGCGGCTTCCCGGCGTCGTTCCTTGCCTTCACCAGCGCCCGGCTGGAAGGCGGATTCGCGCTGGTGGCAGGGCTCACCGGCCTCGCCGGCCAGCTGGACAACGCGGACCTGGTGATCACCGGCGAAGGATCCATGGACTCCCAGTCGCTGACGGGCAAGGCGCCCATTGCGCTCGCCGACGCCGCCCGGGAACGGGGCATCCCGGTGATTGTGGTGGCGGGCCGGATCCTGGTGACGCCTGAGGACCTCGCCGCGCACGGTGTAGTAGCCGCCGCGCAACTGCTTGATGTGGCAGCGAGCCCGGAAGACGCCGTCGCAAACGCCGCGAAGTACCTGGCGTGGGCCACCACCCAGGTCCTCGAAGGCGCCTGAAGCCAGGTTCCGCAGCGGCAGCAGGACGCTCAGGCGCCGGTCTCGTAGTGCGGCTCGGCCACCGGTTTGGATTCCGGTGACCCCTTCTCGCGGAGGTAAACGGAGGCGCCCACCAGGACGGCCACCGCGAGGAATTCGCTTTGCCAGTTCTGGAAGGACTCGAACCAGAAGCGGCTGGTGGCCAGGTACTGCAGCACAGTGACAGTGGGCTGGCCGTGGCTCTGTTGTTCGTCGTTGTACGCCGCGGTTCCGCCGGCCGCGTGCAGGCTGAAGGATGCAACGAACAGCAGCAGCAGGAGGATGGAGAGCGAGTGCTCATAGAGCTTGAGCACCAGCCCGCCGCGCTTCACCGGCCACGGTGTGGCGTCCTTGATGGTGGCATCGCGGGGATCCTGGTCCTGCGGGGCGGCCTTGCCCATGGGCTTGGACTCGGAGGAGCCCTTCTGGAAAAGGAACACCGTCAGGATCACGTACATGGCCATCTGCAGGAACTCGGACTCCCAGTTCTCGAACGTGGCCTCCACAAAGTCGCCCGTGGACAGATACTCCAGCACGGTGACGCCCGGCTGCCCATGGGTGGCCTGCTCCTCGCTGTACGCGGCTGCGCCGGAGAGGATCATGCCGCCGAAGAAGGCCAGGAACAGCCCGGCGTTGGCGAGCATCAGTCCGTGTTCCTTGGCCCACTTGCGCATGTCCGCTCCTTAGCTCTGTGATCTCCCGCCGCGTTGCCTCGGTGGCGGGCAGTTAACCTTCTTGGGCGCGGCGGTTCAGCCGCAGCGGGACATAGACCAGCAGCACCAGGAGTACCGCCAGCAGGATGCCGCCGGCCGTAAGGCCTGCCAGGCGGCCCGCAGTCACGTCAAAAACCAGCGCGGCCGTTCCGACGCTGAGCATGCCCACCCCGGCCAGGGCCATTTTGGTGATGGAATCAGCGCTGGATACCAGCATCTCCTTGAGCCGCTGGCGGAACAGGCGGCGGTGGACGCTCACCGGAAGCAGGATCAGGGCGGTGGTGAGCGTGGCGATGACCACGTTGACGAGGTACAGGATGACCTGGAAATCGTCCAGATCCTCGAACCGCTGCTGGAAGGGGAGGGTCAGGAGGAAGCCCGCCAGGATCTGGACCCCGGTCTGCAGCACACGGAGCTCCTGCAGCAGCTCGCCCCAGTTCCGGTCAAGCTGTTCCTCCCGGGTTTCGTTCCGGCCGGTGCTGCCGGTGAAGTCCTCCATATCCGACATTGCTACTCCTCGCTCCGGGGCGTGGCGGCCAAGCCGCGTGCTCCAAAGCTAGGCCGAAGTTGCGCCAAGATCAACAATTGCTAAGTTTGCTGATTGTTTCCTCCGAACGGTGGACTTGCTCTGCCGGGCGGGATAGTTTCGAAGGGCCGGTGCAGCAGGAGCCCTTCGGAAACCGATTCAGTGAAGAGGTGGACTATGAGCGATAAGCAGAAGCAGACAGAACCGCCCGCAGACCCCCGGGGCAGCTACCATTCCGGCGGCTTCCCGAAGCAGGAACAGGAGCAGCCGGGCCTCACGGCGCCCATGGACCCCAAGCCGGACCACGGCGAACTCAGCTACGAAGGGCACGGCGCACTTCAGGGCAAGGCGGCGCTGATCACCGGCGGAGACTCCGGGATTGGCAAGGCTGCAGCCATTGCGTTCGCCCGCGAGGGGGCCGACGTCGCGATCTCATACCTTCCCGAAGAAGAGGAAGACGCCCAGGACACTGCCGAGTGGATCCGCAAAGCCGGCCAGCGCGCGCTGCTGCTCGCCGGCGACGGGCGCGAGGAGGACTTCAGCACGCGGATCGTGGCGGACACCGTGGCGGAGTTCGGCGGACTGGACGTGGTGGTGCTCAACGCCGCCTACCAGAAGAACCGGGACAGCCTCGAGTCGCTGCCCACCGAGGAGTTCGACCGGGTCTTCAAGACCAACCTGTACTCCCTGCTCTGGACGGCGCGGGCGGCGGTTCCGCACCTGAAAGCCGGCGCCTCGATCATCACCACGGCGTCCATCCAGGCCTTCAACCCGTCCCCGGGGCTGATTGACTATGCCATGACCAAGGCCGCGCAGGTGGCCTTCACCAAGGCGCTGGCCCAGGAGCTGGGACCCAAGGGAATCCGTGTCAACGCCGTGGCCCCCGGCCCCATCTGGACCCCGCTGATTCCCGCAACCGAGTGGCCGGACAAACTTCCCACGTTCGGCCAGGACACGCCGCTCCAGAGGGCGGGCCAGCCCGCCGAGCTCGCAGCCGCGTATGTGCTGCTGGCTTCCGACCAGGGGTCCTACATCTCGGGAGCGGTGCTGCCGGTCACCGGCGGCAAGGGTCTCTAGGGTACTTGCACGTCAGATTCATCCACATCCACAACAGGAGGAACCATGAGCCAGGAAAACCAGCACGCGGAACCGGCAGAGGAAGTGGGCGGCTACGGCACACCGACAGCGGAGCAGGAGATGGGCGGTGCGGACAACAAGCAGTTCGCCCAGCCCCGCGACGAGGAAGACTTCGACGCCGCCGGCCTGAACCAGGACAGCCCCGACGGCGAAACGTTCGCCACGGGCACCCCCAACCTCAGCCACTTCGACGAGGAGGACAAGGACAGTGCCGGTGAGCCCGGAGCCGGCCGGTTCGGCGGCACGGACGAGCAGCGCCATGCTGAAGCCGATTCGAACGATCCCGGGTTCGAACCGGGGGAGCCGCCCGTGCCGCGTGACGCGGAGGTGCCCTCCGCCGAGGCCGAAATCGACGAGTCCAACGCTGACTCACAAGGCTCGGAGCCGTTCTCGTCGGAGTCGGGCCAGGACGCTGCCGGCCTGCCGGACGGCAGCGGCGATGACCTGCCCAAGGAGAAGTCACCGAACGACGACGACGAGGAAAGTTTCGACGCCGGCTGACCCGTAGGCGCGGGCTGGCTTAGCCTTCCCACCGCGGGCGGGATCGGGGACCTTTTGTGCCCCCGGTCCCGCCCGCGGAGCCGTCTCAGGACGTATCCTGAGTAACAGGTTTTGCAGTGGGCCGCAGCGTTCGAACGCTAGGCGTGGATCATGGCCGCGGCAACCCCCGGGGGGCCGAGCTGGGAATCACTTCCCGACCCCCAGGATTTGGTGTTCGACAGCACGGATGTTGAGGACTTCCTTGCTGCAGTCACCCACGAGTTCATGCGCGACATTGACGGCGACCTCCGCGGCATCAGCTGGGCTGTCACGTTTTTCCGCCCCGGATCGGCCCGCACTGCCGCCGCGGGCAGCGCCGCGGCCCGGGCTGCGGACGAAGAACAGTGCTCGTTCGCGGACGGCCCGGTGCTGGAATCCCTGCGCGCCGGTGACTTTGTTCATGTGGCCGATGTGGCCCGCGACCGCCGGTGGCCAGGGTATGCCAATGTTGCCGCGGACCACGGTGTCGGGTCCCTGCTGTCCACACCGATTGTGGCCGGGTCCGGCTGGAGTGCTGCGCTGAGCCTCTACGCGTCCACGCCCCACACTTTCACCAGCGAAGACATCGTTCAGATGCGACGGTACGTGCGGCAGGTGGCCAGGTCCCTCCGCATGGTGGTTCGCGTGGCAGAGCGGGCCGAGGCCGGCGCGCAGCTGGCGGTTGCCCAAAGCTCCATGGTGCTGATGGACCTGGCTGTCACCGTCCTCACCGCTGATTACGGGCTGGGCCAGGAAGCAGCACTTCAGTACCTCCGGACCGTTGCACGGCATACCAACCAGGGGCTTCGCGAGACCGCCATGAATATTGTGGCGGCTTCGCGCCCGGGCCCGGCAGAACCGCGCCCGGACCATCCCGGCTTCGACGGACTCATCTCGGCCAAAACCCCAGGCCGAAACGAGGGACCCTACAAAACAGGGAGTACGGCATGAACGCCTGGAAGCATGACAAAGAAGTCCACAACGCTAGCTGCGGTGCCTGCACACCCGTGGCACCGGCTGGTTGCCCTGGGCGACTCCTTCACCGAGGGGATCGGCGACCCCGAGCCCCGCAGCGAAGGGGGCCTGCGCGGCTGGGCGGACCGGGTGGCTGAAGAGCTGAGTGCAAACCAGCCTGATTTCGCCTACGCCAACCTTGCCGTCCGGGGCCTGCTGGTGCAGCAGATCCTCGACCAGCAGCTTGCGCCGGCGCTATCCCTGAAGCCTGACCTGGTAACGCTCTCCGCCGGCGGCAACGATATTGTTTTCCGGCGCAGCGATCCGGACCGGCTCGCGGAGAAGATCGACGCCGGGGTGGACCAACTGACCAGGTCCGGCGCCACTGTGGTCCTCTTCGCCGGACCCGACTGGGGTGCCACTCCGGTCTTCAGCCAGATCCGGGGCAAGGTTGCCATCTTCAACGAGAACCTCCACACCGTGGCCGCCCGCCACGACGCAGTGATGGTTGACCTGTGGTTCCTGCGCGAACTCACACGCCCCGGCATGTGGGATCCGGACCGGCTGCACTTCTCGCCGCTGGGGCACCACACCATTGCGGCGGCCGTGTTGAAGGCCCTCGGCGTCCCGCACACCCTGGTGCCGCTGGAACCCAAGCCGCCGCTGGCCCGGAGCTGGAAGGAAGCCAGGTCCGAGGACCTGATCTGGGCGCGCGAATACCTGGTCCCATGGGTGGTCCGGCAGCTGAGGCACCCCGCAGAAGCGGCACTGACCGCCAAGCGGCCCGAGCCCGGACCGGTCTTTGGCATCGGCAGCCCGCCGGGCCCGTTCATCGGGGGCGGCCACGCAGCCTGAGCTACCTCTTCATGGGGCGCCCTCATGGGGCAGCCATGATGCGGCGGCCTGACCCCGAAACCGTTAGAGCAGCGTGGCGCGGGCGGCTACAGGATCAGCGCTTCTTCGGGGTGCGTTTCGCGGCCGCGTTGAGGGCGGCCTTCGCCGCGGGCGGCAGGCCCGCCAGCTCAGTTTCCGGTTCCGCCACCGTGCCACGGGCCTTCGCGATGGCCTTCATGCCGTGGTAGATCACCAGGGCCGCCGCGGAGCCCAGCGCGATGCCGGTGAACTTCAGCTCCCCGATGGTCCAGGTGTAGTCGGCGATGCCGATGATCAGGGCGACTGCGGCGGTGGTCAGGTTTATCGGGTTGGAGAAGTTCACCTTGTTCTGAACCCAGATCTTGACGCCCAGGATGCCGATCATGCCGTAGAGCATGGTGGCCGCGCCGCCCAGCACGCCCTGGGGGACGGTGGCAATCAGTTCGCCGAACTTCGGCGAGAAGCTCAGCACGATGGCGAAGACGCCGGCAACCCAGTACGCCGCCGTCGAATACACCTTGGTTGCCGCCATCACACCGATGTTTTCCGCGTAGGTGGTGGTGCCGGAACCGCCGCCGGCGCCGGCGAGGACTGTGGCCACGCCGTCGGCCATCAGCGCACGGCCGGAGACGCCGTCGAGGTTCTGGCCGGTCATCGCCGCCACAGACTTCACGTGCCCGATGTTCTCAGCCACCAGGACCAGCACCACCGGGACAAAGAGGCCCAGCACGCCCACGTGGAATTCCGGCGTCTGGAAGTGCGGCAGGCCGATCCATGCGGCGGCGTCCATTTTGTCGTAGCTCACTTCGCCGCGCAGCATGGCCACCAGGTAGCCCACCACCACACCCACCAGGATGCTGAGGCGGCCGATGATCCCCTTGAACAGGACGCTGACCAGGATGATGGTGGCCAGCGTGATCACGGCGGTGACCGGGGCGGCGTCGAAGTTCATCTTCGCCGCGGGAGCGAGGTTCAGGCCGATCAGTGCCACGATGGCCCCGGTGACGATCGGCGGCATCAGCCGGTTGATCCAGCCCGCGCCGAACTTCTGCACAATCGCACCGATCAGGGCCAGTGCGACGCCGGCGAGCAGCACTCCGCCCAGCGCACCGGGCACGCCGAACTGCTGCTGGGACGCCATGATGGGGGCGATGAAGGCGAAGCTGGAGCCGAGGTAGCTGGGAACGCGGCCCTTGGTGATGACCAGGAACAGCAGCGTGCCGATGCCGGAGAAGAACAGGGTGGTGGCCGGCGGCATCCCGGTGATGATGGGGACCAGGAACGTGGCGCCGAACATGGCCACCACGTGCTGCATGCCCACGCCGATGGTCAGCGGCCAGGCCAGCCGCTCATCCGGGGCAACCACCTGGCCTGGCTTGATCGACTTGCCGTTGCCGTGGAGCTTCCATTTCATTCCGAGCATGCTCATGGGCCGGGCCTTTCAGGGGTTGGCCGCTGGGGCCGGGGATCTTCCGGTGCAACAATACCGCGCAGCTATGCCGGCCGGGATCCCCGCATGCGCTAGCAGCTGCTGTCCAGCGCCTTCCGGGCGATCCTCATGACTTCCCATGCCAGCTCGTGACTGGGCGTGTAGGGGGTGAGGTTGAGCGGGGCAGGGGGATACGCGAGGCTAATAGCCACCTGACGCCTGGCATCCGGGGTGGTCAGGGCTATGGTCCCGTAGCCTGCGGCGTCGCCCGCGTGTCCGTAGTAGGAGGCGCCCGAGCAGACGCTGGCCCACCGGGTGAGGCCCATCCCATAGCCCTCGGGCGTCAACATCATCTCTTTGACGGTATCGGGTTTCAGGATCCGCCCTTCCATGAGCGCCGAGTAGAACGTGTTCACGTCCACGACAGTCGAGACGAGGCCAGCCGCAGTGTTGCCCATGAGTCCGGCCACGTACGCCGTGTCCACCCGAACGCCGTCGATGGTGATGTAGCCGTGGACCATGGTTGCGGGTGCCGGGCCGGGGCCGGTCAGGTGGGTGCCGGTCAGCTTGAGGGGATCGATAATGTCTGACCGGAGGATCTCGGCCACGGGCTGGCCGCGCAGGCGCTGCAGCATGAGGCCAAGGGCAACGTAGTTCGCGTTGGCGTACAGCATGCGGTCGCCGGGTGTCAGCACCCACGGAACAGTGGCCGTGAGGGCAAGAATCTCTTTGGCCGTGATGGGCCGGGTGAGTTCCTGCCGCAGCGTGCGCGACGTCAATTGTGGGTCGTAATAGTTGGGCATGCCGCTTGTGTGCCGCAGGAGGTGCTCCACCGTGACAGGGCCTGGCGGCTTCAGCAGAGTGTTGAATTCGGGGAGGTGCGTTTCCACCGGGTCCTGGAGCCGGATGACGCCTTCCTCCACCAGCTTCAGGACCGAAACGGCCACCATGGACTTGGTGACGCTTGCGACGTGCACCGGGTCGGTGACTTCGGCCGGAGTCCGGCTCTCAAGGCTGCGGACCCCGCCGGCTGAGGACCAGGCCTCTCCATTGATCCGCGCCTCGATCAGGACAGCCGGCGCTCCGAGCTTGAGCATCCTTTCGCTGAATTCCGCCAGGACCGTCTTGTGGGTAACGGCTGCCTGGGTCTTCTGGACAGGTGCCGGTGGTCCGGAGGCGCAGCCCGTAAGCAGTGCTGCCATGACCATTGCCAGCAGTGCAGGGCGGCGGCCCGCTGACGTGCGTTTCCGGGTCTCCGACATGGCATCACGTCCCTGCTGGGTAGGGCAGCGCCGGAAAGTGCGAATGGCTGCCAGCGCCAATACTGCCCATGTTCCTCACGCTCCCCGGGGCGGTCAAGCGCCCCGCGTCGACTCACGGGAAGCTGCGCGTTGTGCCGAACGTCACGTGCCGTCACGGGAAGAAGACAGGAACGCTTGAAGTTGCAACTATGGAAAGCAGACCGCCGGCCCATCAACCTGATGAGCGGGCCCAGCGAAAGGTACGCATATGACTATCGCCCACGAAGAAGCAGTCATCGACTCAGCCGCCGTCGACGCCATCTTTGCCGAAGCCCGCACCGCCAACTCCTTCACCGGCGAGGTGACCGAGGACCAGGCCCGCGCCATCTACGAGCTCACCAAGTTCGGCCCCACGGCATTCAACTCCCAGCCCCTCCGCGTCACCTACGTCCGCTCGGACGAGGCCCGCGCCAAGCTGGTAGACACCCTGGCCAACGGGAACAAGGCCAAGACCGCCTCCGCTCCGCTGGTTGCCGTCCTCAGCTACGACACCGCCTGGGCCGAGCAGTGGGACACCTTCCTGCCCGAGTACGGCGCCCCGAAGGCCATGTACGACGCCGCCCCGGACCTGGCTGCGGCCACCGGCAACAACAACGCGCACCTGCAGGCCGGCTACTTCATCATTGCCGTCCGCTCCCTCGGCCTCGCCGCAGGCCCCATGACCGGCGCCGACTTCAGCGCCATCGACGCCCAGCTCTTCCCCAACGGCGAGCAGAAGAGCTTCCTGGTGGTCAACATCGGCCAGCCCGGTGAAGGCGCCTGGGGTGCAGCAAAGCCCAAGTTCGCCTACGAGGACGTCGTCCGCACCGTCTGACCTCCGCTCACCCAGGACGCTCTCTCACTTAACGCGGCTTTTTGGGGAACGCTCTATCACTTAATGCGGCCTCAACACCGATGCTCTCTCACTTTCTTCAGGAAAGTGAGAGAGCATCGGTGTTTTAAGCGCATTAAGTGAGAGAGCGTTGGGTTCGTTCTCGGCGGGTGGGGCGGGAAAGGCAGGTTAGGCGATTACGCCGTCCACCAGGGCCTTGGCTTCGGCCTGCACCTGCTTGAGGTGCTCCTCGCCCTTGAAGGACTCGGCGTAGATCTTGTAGACGTCCTCGGTGCCGGACGGGCGGGCTGCGAACCAGGCATTCTCCGTGACCACCTTGAGCCCGCCGATGGACGCGCCGTTGCCGGGCGCCTCGGTCAGCTTGGCGGTGATGGTTTCGCCGGCCAGTTCAGTGGCGGTGACGTCCGACGGCGACAGCTTGCCGAGTGCCGCCTTCTGCTCGCGTGTGGCTGCTGCATCGATGCGTGCGTAGACGGGCGCACCGAACTGGTCGGTCAGGCCCTTGTACAGCTGCGACGGCGACTTGCCGGTGACCGCAGTGATCTCCGAGGCCAGCAGGGCCAGCAGGATGCCGTCCTTGTCGGTGGTCCACACGCTGCCGTCCAGCTTGTTGAAGGACGCGCCGGCCGATTCCTCGCCGCCGAACGCGCCTTCGCCGGACAGCAGGCCCGGCACAAACCACTTGAAGCCCACGGGGACCTCCACGAGCTTGCGGCCCAGGCTCTCCGCCACGCGGTCGATGATCGAGGACGACACCAGGGTCTTGCCCACCACCGAGTTGGGGTTCCAGCCGCTGCGGTTGCGGTAGAGGTAATCGATGGCGACGGCGAGGTAGTGGTTCGGGTTCATCAGCCCACCGTCAGGGGTCACGATGCCGTGCCGGTCGGCGTCGGCGTCATTTCCGGTGGCGACGTCGAACGCGGAGCCCGCGCCGCCGTCGGACATCCGCTTGATCAGCGACGCCATCGCGGCAGGCGAGGAGCAGTCCATCCGGATCTTCTCGTCCCAGTCCAGGGTCATGAAGGCCCACTGCGGGTCCACCGTGGGGTTCACCACGGTCAGGTCCAGGTGGTGGCGCTCGCCGATCTCGCCCCAGTAATCCACGGCGGCGCCGCCCATGGGATCGGCGCCGATGCGGACACCGGCTTCACGGATGGCGTCCAGGTTCAGAACCGACGGGAGATCGTCAACGTAGCTGCTGAGGAAATCGAACTTGCCGGTGCTGTCAGCTGCCAGGGCATCCGCCACGGAGACGCGCTTGACCCCGCGCAGGTCGTTTTCGAGCAGTTCGTTGGCGCGGTTGGCAATCCAGCCCGTGGCGTCGGAATCGGCCGGGCCGCCGTGCGGCGGGTTGTACTTGAAGCCGCCGTCGGCCGGGGGATTGTGGCTGGGAGTGACCACAATGCCGTCCGCCTCCGGGGCGCCGGCAGCGCGGTTGTTGTTGTACGTGAGGATGGCGTGGCTCAGGGCAGGCGTGGGCGTGTAGCCGTGGCGTGCGTCGACCAACACGTTCACACCATTGGCGGCGAGGACTTCCAGCGCGGAGTTCTGCGCCGGCTCGCTCAGGGCGTGGGTGTCCTTCGCCAGGAACAGCGGGCCGGTGATGCCCTGCCCGGCACGGTATTCCACGATCGCCTGCGTGATCGCGACGATGTGCTTTTCATTGAACGACGCCTTCAGGCTGGATCCCCGGTGCCCCGAGGTGCCGAACGCCACTCGCTGGGCGGGATCACCCAGATCCGGCGAAATATCGTAGTACGCGTCGAGGAGCGCAGTGATGTCAACAAGGTCCTGGGGTTGGGCAACTGTGCCCGCGCGGCTAGCCATGGGACCAGCATGCCAGACCCGGGCGGGCGGCAATACGCCCCGGTCCAAATCGCGGACCCTGTGACGCGGAATGTCATGAACAGGTAGTGAAACCTGAGTACTTGGCCCAAAAGTACCTATATACCGGCTGCCTGCTGCCGCTGTTACGTTCGGAAAAAGTCAGGAAGGAACGCACGACGGCGGCAGCACCGCCGTCGCGCATGCGGCAGTAGCAGCCGCGTGGAAGGTAGGGGGACCGGTCATGGGGGCAGGGGACGGCGCGGCCGAACAGTCAAGGCTCGCTGCTGAGCGCGTTCAGCGGCTGAAACGCCAGTTGGACCAGGCAGAGCAGGCCACAAAATCATGGGACGACGGGGCAGTCAGCGAAAGCGGTCGTTGCTGACCGGCTGGGCCAGCTGATCCCGCACGGCTGGTACCTGCTCCACGACGTGCATTGGCCAGGCCGGCCCAAGGCCAACCTGGACCACGTCCTGGTGGGGCCCGGCGGAGTGGTGGTGGTGGACGCCAAGAACTGGACCGGTGAAGTCCGCGTTTCCGCGGGGGTCCTGTGGCAGGGCCGGTTTGCCAGGACGCAGTCCGTGGAGGGCGCCCTGGCGCAATGCGCCGCCGTCGCCTCGGTGCTGGCGCCGCCGCACCGGCGCTTTGTCCGCCCCCTGATCTGCCTCGCCGGCCAGCCGGACGTCTTCGCCATCACCAGCGCCGACGTCGCCGTGGCTGGTGCAGACCGCGTGGTTGATGCCGTCCTGGCGCTTCCTCCGGTGCTCGACCAGCAGACAGTGGTGGGCCTGTATGCCCACCTCGGCGAGCAGTTCACGCAGGAACCGGCGGCGGAGAGTCCCGTGCTGAAGTCCTTGACTGCCCATCGCGTCGTAGTCACGCCGTCCGCCGGCCAGCCGGATGCTGCACAGAATCCCAATGGCACGTCAGGGTGCCCGGCCGGGACCGCGGCAACTCGCCCATGGAGCCGTTTACGGCCCGCGCGGTGGCTCCGGCAGCGGCCGGAAAACCAGGCGCAGCACCATGCGGCCGGGGCGATGGCCCGGCTGCTGTGCCTCGCCGGCTTTGTGGTCTTCGCCGTGTACGCTGCTGCCGTATTGGGGGCAGTAGGACTGGGCCAAGGCCGGCGGTAGGCTGGAAAGCGAAGACTTCGATTGGGGAAAACAAATGAGTGACCAGACAACGCCGCGCCCGGATTCGCAGGGGTCCGGCGCCCACGGAACCGGCGATTCACCAACGGGCTACGAACCGCCGCAGTTTGTGCCGCCGCAGGGTTCGAGCGTCCCCGCGCCGCCCCTTTACGACTGGAGCCAGCCCGGCGGAAGCCAGTACCAGCAGCCCGCCGAGCAGTACGGTGCGCCGTACGCGCAGCCAGGCAGCCCCTATGGTCCGCCGACGCCTACGGCCAGCCCAACCCTTATCGGCCAGCCCGCGTACTACGGCATGCCGGCCGAGCCCAAAGGCCTGAGTATCACCAGCATGGTCTGCGGCATTTCCTCGGTCATCCTGGGGTGGTTCCTGATTCCGCAGATCGCTGCGATCATCACCGGCCACCTGGCGCTCAGCCGCGAACCTTCCGGCAAGGGCATGTCCATCACCGGGCTGGTCCTGGGCTACCTGTGCCTGCTCGGCTACGGCGCGATCTGGCTGCTCCTCATCATCGGGCTGATGGCCTACAGCTCAAGCTACAGCTACTAGGTTTCCGGAGAGCTGGGGTTTCGGCCGCGATCCGTTTCGCCTGCTCCCGTTCCGCTTCGCTCAGCACAGCGGGCCCGCTGTCACGGAAAGTCCAGTTCGTCTTCACTCCGCCCGGTCCGGTGAGGGTCCCGCCAGCCAAGGCCTTTTCGATCCGGCGGCGGACCTCGTTTTCCTTGGCCGGTTCGGCGGCGAAGACGATCCTGAGCCTGACCTCGTTGCCATCCCGGGCGTGGCCCGTGTGATGCGGGGCCAACGGGCACGGCGGCTCATGCTCCCAGCTTCCGCATAGTTCGAGGGTGATGGCCGCGCCCGGTGCCGCCGGGGTCGGATCCGGCAGCCATCAGCAAAGATGCCTGGTGTACGTATTGTCCGCGCATTTGGTGTCCCTCCAGATTTCCAAGGCGGTCTTGCGGCGGCGTGGTCCCGCCGGCGGTTCCCGGCCGTGCGCGTGGCGGAGTGCCTGGCCGGCAGGGGAAAGGCCCCGGTCAGGGGCCTTTCGTCAAGCGGGCTTGGCCAACAGGTCAGACCCTCTCGCGGGTGCGCTCAGCAGCAGGTTCCTCGGCTTCGTGGGTCTTCCGGCGACGCGGGAAGGCCCAGAAGGTGAAGTCCTGAGCCGTGAAAGTGGGCTCCGAACGGTCCGGCGGAGTCTGCGGGTGTCTGCTGGCGCGCTTCGGGTTCGCGGGTGGCTTCCTTCTTGATGCCCCACCCGAAATCCTTGCTCGATGAATAGCACATCACAGGCCTCCTCATAGGTGACTGCCCTTTTAATGGTCCACCCGTTCGGCCCTGGAGTCGACACCCCGGAGCCGCTCACACCGGCTTCAGAACCCCAGCTGGGCCGCCACCTGGAGCAGGAGCAATTCCGATCCCACCGGTCCCACCAGCTGGATGCCCATCGGGAGTCCGCTGGCCGGCTTGTCCGCCGGTCCAGTACACGGGAATAGTGATGGCCGGCAGGCCGCAGACGTTCACCATCGAGGACCACGGCGCGAACTCGCACTGCCTGCGGTAGTCGTCGTCGGCGTCGCCCGCCCATGCGGCGGCGGGCCAGCGCTCGTCACCGTGCGTGGCGCCGGTGAACCACCCCACCGGCCGCGGCGTCTGGGCCAGGGAAGGCATCAGCATGAGGTCCCAGGCGCCGTACTGCGTGATGGTGTCGCGCTGGAATTGCCGCAGGAACGCGAGCGATTCGTTGAGCTTGGACGCACTGCGCTGTTGGGCCCTGCGCCGGAAGGTCCGGGTCAGCGGGGCCAGCAGCGCCTCGCGGTGCGGACTGATCCGGGCGGTTCCGACGGCGGCGGTCCACGCTGTGGTGAACGCGTCCGGGTAGCGGTTGTCGTAGCGGATGTCAGCTTCGGTCACGGCATGCCCGGCATGTTCCAGCATGTCCCGGCCCGCCTTCAGGGCGGCCAGGGCTTCCGGTTCGGGCGTGAACGGGAACGTCGCGGACCAGGGGCTGTCCAGGGTGAGGCCGATGCGCAGCGGCCGCGGTTCGTGCGTGACGGCGCCGAGGTAGCTGGTTTCGCGGGCGGGCACCAGCGCATCCATCAGCAGGGCAGCGTCGGCGGCGCTCCGGGCAAGCGGGCCTGCCACCACCAGTCCGGCGGGATCACCCACGCTCTCGCCCGACGGCACCAGCCCGCGGCCCGGCTTGAGCCCCACGAGTCCGCACGCAGCCGCGGGGATCCGGATGGATCCGCCGCCGTCGGTCCCGGGTGCGAAGGGGAGCAGACCGGCGGCCACAGCGGCAGCGCTGCCACCGGAGGAACCGCCGGAACTCCGGCTGGGAGCATGCGGATTGCGCGACGGCGGGGCGATGCGGTTTTCGCTGTAGGCGGTCAGCCCGAACTCCGGAACCTGGGTCTTGCCCAGCGAGATCACGCCTGCAGCTTTCAGAGCCGCCGCCAACGCCCCGTCGGCCGGGGCGGGTTTGTGCTCCAGTGCTGCGCTGCCATGGGTGGTCACCACGCCGGCCACATCAGTGAGGTCCTTGAAGGCCAGCGGCATGCCGTGGAGGAGCGGAAGGGCGTCAGCGGTTCCTCCGGCCGGTTGTCCGTGCCGTCCGCACCCAAGCCCCTCCGAAGGCGGGAATACAGCGCATCGGCAGCACCGGCGTCGGCCATGGCCTGTTCCGCGGTGACGGTAACGAACGCGCCCAGCAGCGGGTTCCGCTCGGCGATGCGGGCAAGGAAGTGGGCCGTCGCTTCCCGGGCAGAGAGCTCGCCGGACCGGAGGGAGTCCCGCAGCTGGACGGCGGACAGGCGGTGGATCTCAGCCATGAAAGCGGTTGACTGCGCAGCGGGCAAGGCTCCTCCTCAGGATCAATGAGAAGCGTAACCTGCCCGGGTTTCGGCAGGCATGGGGACGGCTGGCGTTAGGCTGGGAGCAGACCATGATCATCCGAAAGAGGACTCCCGTGAGCGATTTCGAATCCGTGCCAGTCAGCGACGTTCCGGCCGACGCCGCCATCCTGGACGTCCGCGAAGACTACGAGTGGGTAGCGGGACACGCAGAGGGTGCCACCCACATACCGCTTGACCAGCTGCCCGCACGGCTGGAAGAGCTGGACCCGGACCAGGACCTTTACGTCATCTGCCGCACCGGCGGACGGTCCTTCCGCGCCACCCAGTGGCTCACCGGCCAGGGCTATGCGGCCATCAACGTTGCCGGCGGGATGGACCAGTGGCTGGAGTCAGGGAAGCCGCTGGTGTCCGACAACGGGCTCAAGCCACTCGTTCTGTAGTTGCCCCCGCTTCGTCCATCACCGTAGAGGAATATTCCATGCCGGCGTCACCCGCAACCTACACCTTCCTCGGGCCCGAGGGAACCTTCACCGAGGCGGCGCTGATGCAGGTGCCGGGTGCCGCGGCGGCAACCCGCATCCCGGCTTCCAACGTGAACGCGGCGCTGGACATGGTCCGGGACGGCTCTGCGGACGCGGCCATGGTCCCGATTGAGAATTCCGTTGAAGGCGGCGTCACGGCCACACTCGACGCCATTGCCAGCGGACCGGAACTCCGGATCATCCGCGAGGTCCTGGTGCCCATCAGCTTTGTGCTGGTGGCCCGCCCGGGCATGGCGCGTCACCGGCATCCGCCGCATCTCCACCCACGGCCACGCGTGGGCGCAGTGCCGGCTGTGGGTGGACGCAAATATTCCCGGCGCAGAATATGTCCCCGGGTCCTCTACGGCAGCCGCAGCCATGGGGCTGTTGGCAGGAGGACGCCCCCTACGACGCCGCGATCTGCGCACCGATCGTCGCGCAGGAACAGCCGGGCCTGGCCGTTCTGGCAGAGAACATTGGCGACAACCCGGGTGCCGTAACGCGGTTCATCCTCGTGGGCCGTCCCGGCGTCCTGCCCGGGCGGACGGGCGCGGATAAGACCACCGTTGTGGTCCCGCTGCCCGAGGACCGGCCGGGTGCGCTGATGGAAATCCTGGACCAGTTCGCCACCCGGGGCGTCAACCTCAGCCGGATCGAATCCCGGCCCACCGGACAGTACCTGGGCCACTACTTCTTCAGCATCGACGCCGACGGCCATGTGCAGGATGCCCGCGTGGCGGATGCGCTGGCCGGGCTTCACCGCATCAGCCCGGCCACCCGATTCCTGGGCTCCTACGGGCGGGCGGACGCCCAAGGCGATTCACGTGGCACCGCACACCTCAGACGAGGCATTCCACGCGGCGCATCGATGGGTTGGTGGGATCCTGCATGGGGCACCGGTCGTGCAGGAAACCGCTTCCGAGGCTTCGCCCACAGCGTAGGTCAGGGTACTTCCGCGCGATTGGTACTGTGCGTATGCTTGCTTGATCCACTTGGGGGACGGCCCCTAACGAAGGGAGCGGGTCATGAGTACCAGCAGCACCGATAATGACGGCCAGGGCATGATCGTTAACCCCAAACCGACCGCCGACAACCAGGACTGGGACGGCGATGAGGCTGACCGCGCTGACCGCCTGCGCTTCGAGGAGGAGCAGGCCATGATCCGTGAACAGTCCGAGGCGCGTGCAGCGAAGGCCGCCGCCGAGGAAGCAGCCAAGAAGGCCACCGCCTGAGGCCAGCGCAAGCTCAGGCTGCCTGCCCTTTCACCCTGATCAGGAGGGACCGCGGCGCCACCCGGACGGTGAGTTTCGTCGCCAGTCCCGAGGTGTCGCCGTCGATCTGTGTGGGCATGGGCTCCGGGCATTTGATGACTATTTTCCCGGCCCTGTACATCGTCATGATGGGCAGGTTGCCTTTGTGTTTGAAGAGGATTTTCGCGTACATAGCCAGCCAGCCGATGGCGCTGCGCGGGCTCATGACCACCACATCCAGCATGCCGTCATCGATCATGGCTTCCGGGATGAAATCGATGCCGCCCGGCACCAGCCCGCAGTTGGCGAACAGCACGCTGCGGATGTTCCGGACCTGCTCGGGGTTGTCATCAAGGGCGACGGAAACCTTCCTGCGCCTGCCAGGGAGGTGCCGCATGCCGGCCTCGGTGTAGGCCAGCCACCCCACCGCTTTCTTGAGGCCGTCGTTGGTGTCCGCCAGGATTTCCGCGTCCATGCCGATCCCGGCAATCACCAGGAACAGGTGTTCGGAGGAGTGCCCGGTGCGGGAGTTTTCGATGCCCATCCGTGCGGTGTCGATGTAGCGCTGCTGGCCGAACAACGCAGTCTCGATGCTGGCGTGGAGATCGTAGACGTCCAGGTCAACGTTGCGTGCCAGCAGGTTCCCGGTTCCCAGCGGAATGAGGCCCATGGCCACATCCGTGTGGGCGAGGGACTCCGCCACCACCCGTACCGTGCCGTCGCCGCCGCCCACCAGGACGACGTCGGCCTTGTAGTCCAGCGCCGCCTGGGCCTGGGAGTGTCCCGGGTCCTCGGCCGTCGTCTCCAGAATGAGGGGCTCGTCCCAGCCGGCAGCCAGGCAGGCGCGTTGGATGGCTGCTTTGGCCTCGGGGGCGCGCGCCTTGATGGGATTGAGGATGACGGCCACGCGCTGGTGGCTGAGGCCGGCTTCGTGCGCGTCTTCGTGGACGGCGCTGCGCACGTGCAGGGCTTTGAGCTTCCGCACGCCCCACCAACTGGAGACGGCGAAGGCCAGCGCTGCCGCACTCAGGAGGTATAGAAGCCAGTCGTTCATGGTGCCTCAACAGTATCCCGGCCGCGGCGCCGCCATTCCCGCGCCTGGGCGGCAGTGCTGCGGGCGGGGGATTAGATACTCTTGTCTGGTGATCGACGTAAAAGACCTCAGCGAAAACCCGGACAAGTTCCGTGCCAGCCAGCGCGCCCGCGGCGCCGACGAATCAGTGGTGGACGCGATCATCGCCGCAGACTCCGCCCGCCGGGCCGCCCTGATCCGGTTTGAAAACCTCCGTGCCGAGCAGAACGTTTTCGGTAAGAAGGTGGCGCAGGCCAAGGGCGATGAGAAAAAAGCCCTCCTGGCCGAAGTGAAGGAACTGGCCAACACGGTCAAGGCCGCTTCCGCCGAGGCGGACGCCGTGCAGGCAAAGCAGGACGAACTGCTGCGCAGCATCCCCAACCTCATTGAGGACGGCGTCCCTGAGGGCGGCGAGGACGACTACGTGGTGGTCAAGACCGTCGGCTCGCCCCGCGAGTTCCCCGACTTCGAGCCCAAAGACCACCTGGAAATCGGCGAACTGATCGGCGCTATCGACATGGAGCGCGGCGCCAAGGTTTCCGGCTCCCGCTTCTACTTCCTGCGCGGCGTGGGCGCTCGGCTGGAGATGGCGCTGCTGCAGATGGCCATGGACCAGGCCATCGAGGCCGGCTTCGTCCCCATGATCACGCCCACTCTGGTGCGCCCCGAAACCATGCAGGGCACCGGCTTTGATGTAAAGCACGACGCCGAGATCTACCGTCTCGCAGAAGATGACCTTTACCTCGTGGGTACCTCCGAGGTGGCCCTGGCCGGCTACCACGCGGACGAGATCCTGGACCTCACGTCCGGTCCCATCCGGTTCGCCGGCCAGAGTTCCTGCTACCGCCGCGAAGCCGGCTCCCACGGCAAGGACACCCGCGGCATCATCCGCGTGCACCAGTTCAACAAGGTGGAGATGTTCATCTACACCACGGTTGAAGAGGCCGCCGCGGAGCACGAACGGCTGCTGGCCTGGGAAGAGGAGATGCTGGCCAAGTGCGAGCTGCCGTACCGGGTCATCGACACCGCGGCCGGCGACCTCGGCATGTCCGCCGCCCGCAAGTTCGACTGCGAAGCCTGGGTTCCCACCCAGGGCGCCTACCGCGAACTCACGTCCACCTCGAACTGCACCACGTTCCAGGCCCGCCGCCTGAACATCCGTGAGCGTGTCATCAACGACGAAGGCGTAGCCAAGGGCACCCGCGCCGTGGCCACCCTGAACGGAACCCTGGCCACCACCCGCTGGATCGTGGCCATCCTGGAGCACCACCAGAACGCCGACGGCTCGGTCAACGTCCCCGCCGCGCTGCAGAAGTACCTGGGTGGCATGGAGGTCCTCCCGGTCCTCTAAGCCCCGCTGACACACGGGACGTCCGTCTACTCCAACGCGGGGTCACTTTTCGCCCGATAATCGGGATTTATCGGGCGAAAAGTGACCCCGCGTTGTGGTTGGAGCGGCGGGCCCGTGAGCCGAAGGTTAACACTCACAGCGGGGATAACCTGTGAGTATTAACCCCGTGTTCATCGCGTGCTGTGGCGTGCGTCCTAGCTGGTCTCCGGGGCCTCTGGTCTACTTGATGTATGACTACATTGACTGAAACCACAGTCGCTGGCATCGATGACCAGCGGATCGCAACCGAAAACATCACCAAGTTCATGGTGGCCCTGGACGTGGACGGCACCCTGGTGGACCACGACGGCCACATGTCGGTCCCCGTCCGCGAGGCCGCCCAGGCCGTGGTGGCAGCGGGACACGACGTCCTGATCGCCACCGGCCGTTCCCTGAACGCCACCCTGCCCATCATTGAGCAGATCGGCATCGACACCGGCTACGCGGTCTGCTGCAACGGCGGCGTGACCCTCCGGCTTGATCCGGACCTGACCGATGGCTACGAAATCATCCACAAGTCCACGTTCGATCCGGCTCCCGCCCTCCGCGCCCTCCGCGAGCGCCTGCCCACCGCCAAGTACGCGCTGGAGGACGAGGACGGCAACTTCCTTGCCACCGAGCGCTTCCAGGACGCCAGCTTCGGCGTGGAGGCGATCGGCGTCGACTTCCAGACGCTGCTGGAAGCCACCGCAGTGCGCCTGGTGGTGTTCAGCACGGAAAACACGCCGGAGGAGTTCTCCGAGACCATCCAGCAGATCGGCCTGGCCGGCGTCACCTACTCCGTCGGCTGGACCGCGTGGCTGGACATCGCCGCTGCGGGAGTCACCAAGGCCAGTGCGCTGGAGCGGCTCCGCGGCCAGTTGGGGACCGAATCCCACCTCACCGTGGCCATCGGAGACGGCCGCAACGATATCGAAATGCTGGGCTGGGCCGGACGGGGCGTGGCCATGGGCCAGGCCCCGGAGGAAGTCATCGCCGCAGCGGATGAGGTCACCGCGTCAGTGTTCGACGACGGCGCCGCCCACGTGCTTCGCAGCCTCCTTCCGTAGGGCTGCTTCCCGTAGGGCTGGCTCCGGCCGCACCGTAGACTGCACGGGTGCATTTCGAGGAGTGTCCTGCCCCGGCCGGGCTGCAGCCGTTCGTCACGGGGTTCTGGTTCATCCGTGCCATCCCCGCGGCGCGCTTCGAGAAGATCCTGCCGGGCCCGTCGGCCCATCTGGTCCTGAACCTGTCCGATCCGTACCGCCTGATCGAGCCCGCCACCGTCGCCGGGAGCCGGCCAGGGAAGTCGCGGCCGGGTTCTACTCGGGGCTCCAGCGGACGTACCTGATCAGCGAAAACCCCTCCCGGATCTTCAACGTCGGGGCCGTCCTGGCACCTTTCGGGGCGGCCGCGTTTACTGACGTGCCGCCGTCGTCCGTCACCGGGCAGGTGCTGGACGCGGAGGCGATCTTCCCCGGATTCGGCAGCTTGCGTGGCATGTTGAGCCAGGGTCCGGAGGGCCCGACGCCGGCGCGCGCCTTCGCCGCGTTGGAATCGTTCCTCACGGCGAGGCTTCGCCCCGGGTACCGGTCCGACGCGAGGACGGCGGCCGCCGTCGGACTCCTTGCGCAGGAAGACATCCCGGTGGCGGAACTTTCACGGCGGCTGGGGCTCAGCACCTCCACGCTGCAGCGCATCATCATGCGGGACTGCGGCACCACGCCAAAGGCATTCTCTGACGTCTGCCGCTTCCACCGCTTCGTCAACGCCGCTGCCGCTTTGCCCCCGGGTGCCGCGGCGGGCAGGGACCTCCTGGCCCTGGCCGACTACTACGACCAGCCGCACCTGGCCCGGGCGTTCCGGCGTTTTGCCGGCTTCACTGCGTCGGAATACCTCAGGATCGTCCGGGAGCACGGCGCAGGCTACGCCACGTTTGTTCCGCTGGAGGAGCTGCCGGACGGCACATCAGGACGCCGCTAACGCTGCGGGATTTGTACAAGACCCGCCACATGGCGGCGGCTAGCATCGGGCTATCACCCTCTGAAAGGCGGATGCCCCGATGGACATCAACATCAACTGGCTGGCAGTGCTCCTGGCCGCCCTCGCGAGTTTCATCGTGGGCGGGCTCTGGTACTCGGTGCTTTTCGCCAGGGTGTGGCAGCGTGAAGCCGGCGTAACCGACGATCAGCTGAAGCGCGGCACAACCCAGGTGTTTGTCGGCTCGTTTCTGCTCGCAGTGGTCATGGCGGTGGTGCTCGCGGCGTTTATCGGCGGCGGTGGCGCAGCATTTGGTGCCTTGGCCGGGCTGGCTGCCGGTGCGGCCTGGGTGGCGGCAGCCCTCGGCGTGAACTACCTGTTTGAACGCCGAAGCCTGACCCTGTTTGCGATCAACGCCAGCTACAACATTGTGACTTTCTCGGCTATGGGCGCGATCATAGGAGCCCTCCAGTAGAGCGCCGCCGTAGGCGTGCCGCAGCAGGCATCGCCGAACAGCGGGACCGCTCAGCGCACCTCGAGGATGAGCGCCAGAAGACGTGCGGCGGCCGGGCGGGCAGCGTGTTCCTCGGTCCATTGCGCCCGTGCCACCGCCTTGCTGACGGCCTGGGTGGTGATTCCCAGTTCCTGGGCCACCGCTTTCTGCTGTCCGCGGACACCGGGGGTCATCAGGTCCAGGACCCGCCACTCGGCACCGGACCTGTCCCTGACGATGTGCCCGAGGAGCCGGAGGACGGCTTCGGCCTCGTGCGAGACATCGGCCAGGGGACCTTCAACGGCAACCGGGATGCGTTCCTTGCCGTTGCGGAGCCGGTCCACGGCGCGCCGGGCGTACACGAGGCCGTGGCCGGAGGCGTCCTTGATTTGGTTGGGCAGCGGCTCATTCACCGGCCCCACGCCCACGCCCACGTACCAGGAGCCACAGCGCAGGGCGATCAGTGCCGCTTCCACCGCCTGATGCGGTGAGTCGACGATTCCCTGGACTTCGTCCTCAACCGAGCGGTCGAAGTCCAGGCGCGCCGGAATATGCCGCAGGTCCTTCAACAGTTGAGGGACGCGGTCGCCGTCGCGCCGGCTATCGGTCTGGTTGATGGTCAACGTGAACATGTGAAAGACAGACTACCCGCTGGTAGCAGGCCACGGGCAAGTGAGCCGGGGACGCTGCAGCAGGTCAGGGGCATGCCTGGGTTGTGCCCGGGCGCCGAAGGTGTTGCGATGGTGGCACGGCCGCCATGGGGCGGCGTTCAGCGACGTGAGGACGGTTATGACCGGCAGCCCGGAGGACGCACTGACGCAGCACAAAGTGACGCAGGAAGACTTGGACCTCGTGGACCGCTGGTGGCGGGCCGCCAACTATCTTTCGGTGGGCCAGATCTACCTCCGCGCCAACCCGCTGCTGCGCGAACCTCTTTCCGCGGATCACACCAAGTCCCGGCTGCTGGGGCACTGGGGGACCACACCGGGACTGAACTTTGTCTACGCCCACCTGAACCGGGTGATCCGCCGCGACTCCCAAAACATGCTCTTCGTTGCCGGACCCGGCCACGGCGGGCCGGCCGTGGTGGCCAATGCCTGGCTGGAGGGTACCTACTCCGAAATCTACGGAGCCGTGGGTGCTGATGACGCAGGAATGGCGGAGCTGTTCCGCCAGTTTTCCTACCCCGGGGGCATCCCCAGCCACGCCGCTCCGGAGACACCGGGATCCATCAGCGAGGGCGGCGAACTGGGGTACGCGCTCGCCCACGCGTACGGTTCTGTCTTCGACAATCCCCAGCTGATTACCGCCGTCGTGATTGGCGATGGGGAAGCGGAAACGGGGCCGCTCGCGGCGAGCTGGCACTCGCACAACTTCCTGGATCCGGTTCACGATGGCGCCGTGCTGCCCATCCTGCACTTGAACGGCTACAAGATTGCCAACCCCACCATCCTGGCGCGGATGCCGGAGGCACAGCTGGAGCAGCTGCTGCGCGGCTACGGCCACGAGCCGTACTTCGTGACCGTAGCCGAGCCCGATGACACGGCGAAGGCGCACCGCGACTTTGCCGCGGCCCTGGACCACTGCGTCGCGGAGATCCGGGACATCCAGGAGGCACGCCGCGGCGTTTCGGGCGGAGAAGGAACGGACGACGGCGGCGCTGCCGCGGACTCGCGGGCCGCACCGGCAACGGCACCGCGCCGCGCTGGCCGATGATTGTGCTCCGTTCGCCGAAAGGCTGGACGGGACCGCGCACGGTGGACGGCAAACAGGTGGAGGGGACCTGGCGGAGCCACCAGGTCCCGCTTGCCGAGGTCCGCACCAACGACAAACATCTGAGGCAGCTGGCGGAATGGCTGGCCTCGTACCGCCCGGACGAACTGTTTGACGCCGACGGGCGGCTCCGGCCCGACGTCGCCGCCAACGCGCCCACGGGGAACCTCCGGATGAGTGCCACTCCGCACGCCAACGGCGGACTGCTGCGCACACCGCTGAAGCTGCCCGCCTACCCGGCCCACGCCGTCGAGGTTCCGGAACCGGGAACCGAGCGGATCAGCCCGATGATCACGCTGGGCTCGTGGATGCGCGATGTCATCTCGCTGAACATGGAGACTTTCCGGCTGTTCGGGCCCGACGAGACCGCGTCCAACCGGCTGCAGGACGTCTACGAGGTCACCGACAAGGTGTGGCAGTACAGGATTGACGACGTCGATGAGCACCTCGCGCGGTCCGGCCGGGTGCTGGAGGTGCTGAGCGAGCACCTGTGCCAGGGCTGGCTTGAGGGCTACCTGCTGACCGGCCGGCACGGTGTTTTCAGCTGCTATGAGGCCTTCATCCACATCGTCGACTCCATGTTCAACCAGCACGCCAAATGGCTCAAGGTGCACCGGAAACTCCCCTGGCGCCAGCCTGTGGCCTCGCTGAACTACCTGTTGTCCTCACACGTTTGGCAGCAGGACCACAACGGGTTCTCGCACCAGGACCCGGGCTTCATCGACCATGCGGTGAACAAGAAGGCCGAGGTCATCCGGGTGTACCTGCCGCCGGACGTGAACACACTGCTCTCCGTCATGGAGCACTGCCTGGCGTCAACGGATTATGTGAACATCGTGGTCAGCGGCAAGCAGCCGTCGCCCACATGGCTGGGGCCCGCCGACGCTGCGAACCACTGCCGGCGGGGGCTGGGCATCTGGGAATTTGCGGGTTCCGAAGTGCCGGGGGAGGAGCCGGACGTGGTGCTCGCGTGTGCCGGTGACGTTCCCACGGTGGAGACCGTAGCGGCTGCGGAGCTGCTGAAGGAAGGGGCGCCCGGGCTGAAGGTCCGCGTGGTCAACGTGGTGGACCTGATGCGGCTGCAGGATGCGAGTGAGCACCCGCACGGCCTGACGTCGCGAGACTTCGACGGGATCTTCACCCCGGACAAACCCATCATCTTCGCCTACCACGGCTATCCGTCGCTGATCCACCGGCTGGCGTACCGGCGCACCAACCAGGAGGGGCTGCACGTGCGCGGCTACAAGGAAGAAGGCACCACCACCACGCCGTTCGACATGGCCATGCTCAATGGCATCGACCGCTTCCAGCTGGCCATCGACGCGATCGACCGCGTGCCCGGCCTGGCGGAGAAGCACTCGCTGCTGCGCCAGAACCTCCAGGACCGCCGGATGCAGGCCCGCGAACACACCCGGACCGAGGGCGAGGACCCGGAGGACATCCGCAACTGGACCCGCAAGGCCTGAGCCGAAGCAACGCGAGGTCACTTTTCGCCCGAAAAACGGGCTTCATTGGACCAAAAGTGACCCCGCGTTGCTCCTGCGGGTCTAGGGATCAGGCTGGTCAGCGGCGCGCAGGGTGAGTACAGCCCGTGACGCAAAGACGATGCCTGCCAGAAGTAGGACCACGGCGCACACGATGGAATACCAACGTCCGTCCGAGGTGAGTGCGGCGGATACGCCGATGAGCGAGAAAATAACTGCCCCCAGCGACCAAATGAGCGTTGCCCTTCCGGTGTTATTCATGCCCAAAGCCTAGTGGACCAGGGCGAACGAGGCTGGCGAGCTCGCTGGCCGGCACGTGGATCCAGCCCTCGGTCAGGGCCGCGGCAGCGTACGTTTCCGGAGCGCGGAGTGTCTGGCCAACTGCCACAGCGCGTGCGGTCAGCGACGCGATCACCGCGTCGAAGAGGTCGTCGGATGCAGCCAGCCGGTCCTCGTTGCCGGCCAGGTCCAGCCAGGGCGCCGCCGCTCTCAGGTGCTCCAGGATCACGCCAAGACGTTCCGCCTCGGGAGCGCCCCGGCCTTTGTAGCCACGCGCCAGCAGGCCCCAGACCTTGAGCGACGCTGCAGGATAGACCTCAGCCAAGCGGCCGGACCCGTCCCTGGCCTGCGGCCCGTGCGCAGCTGCGATCTTGGCCTGGATCACGGCGCACCGCATGGCCGGGTGGGCGAGCCTGTCGGCGGAGACGCTGAGGGGGATCAGCCCGGTGTGCCCGGTGACGAACCGGTCCGTGTCCCGGTAAGCCAGCAGCCGGCGCCCTTCGATGCCGTCGTGCGCCAGGACCGGACGGGCATCGAAGTTCAGGTGTCCGGCGAGGAACGGCAGGAAGGCGTCGGGCCAGCCGACGGGGCAGTCGATTCCGGTCATCGAACTGGTCCCAAACAGTTCCACGATTTCCCGGTCATCCACGTCGAGGGCAAGGTGCTCGAGGCGTGCAGTGCCGGCGTCCCACTCCAGGACAGCGACGGCCGTCTTCTTGGCCGCCGCCGCAAGATCGACGCCCAGCGTCCTCAAGCGACGCCGCCAGTTGCCGGGGTAGTCATGCAACCGACCTTACGCCGCCGTGCTGGACACCACGTGACACGCGGATTCCGGTCTGGAACGCTGGTTGGCGGAGGGCCGACCCGCGGCCTGATGCCCGGAAGGAACCGTCCGCATGCCATGGCTTGACGTGCTCGGCAACGACATCCACTACACCGACGCCGGCCACGGCCAGCCGGTGGTCCTGCTGCACGGCCATGCCTCCGCGGCGGCATGCTGGGAACCGATCAGCGCGGAGCTGGAGCGGGACTTCCGGGTGCTGGCCTACGACACCTATGACCACGGCTGGTCCTCGAACTCGCCGCGGCAGGGTCCCTTGGTTGACCGGGTGGAGGAGCTGGAGCATTTCATCGGTTCGCTCGGCCTGGAGAACCCCATCATCGTGGGGCAGTCCATGGGTGGCATGACTGCGCTTCGCTGGGCCGTCCGCCATCCGGGCGACGCGGCGGCGCTGGTGGTGTGCGGCATGGGCTGGCCGCTGGTGGTGCCACCTCCCGGGCAACCCGGCCAGCCGGAGGAATTCCAGGTGTTCAGCTCGCTCGACGCCGATGAACGGATCTGGCTGGGGGTGGGGAACTCCTTCACGGAGCAATGGATCGCTGACAACCCGCTCGACTACGCCCGCTATATACGGGTCCGGTCCACGGCCGCAGCGATCGAAGCCGCGCGCTACCCACGAAGCCTCGCTGCAAGCCAGGGCGAGTTCCTTAGCGCCGCAGCCCAGGATATCGAGGCATTCCAGCAAGGGCTCGAGTCGATCACCAGTCCCTTGCTGGTGCTGATCGGGGACGCCGAAAGGCCACGCATCCGCCGCGGGGCAGAGCACGTTGCCGCAACCGTCCGCGGCAGCCGCCTGCTGGTCGTGGAGAACGCAGGCCACAACGCGTACTTCCAGCGGCAGGACCTGCTGGTGGCAGCAATCCGCAATACCGGCGCCGGTTTCTGAGGACTTCCCCCGTTACACCGACCGGTACTGGAGTGCCCCGGGGATGCCGCCCGTCTCGCCGAGGCTGTCACCCCGGGCAAACGAAGCCCACAGCCGGCGCACCTCCCGGCCCACGGCATTGATCTCATCCCAGGTGGCGCCCGTAGAAGCCCTGCCGCCGCCCAGGTCTGCTGGTTTCCGAACAGCAGTGGCAGGTCAACCGTGTGTGACGGCGCGGTAGAAGTTCCCGGGCGCACCCCAGGACAGCACGTAGCTGTGTGCCTTGCCGCCCGCCCGGGCATGGCGGCGGGCAAACTTCCGGGCCGCCCTGCCGTACACCGCCTCCGTCACGGCCCAGTTGATGGCCCTGACCGCGGCGCCGCCCACGGCGGGAACCCTGCCCAGCCGGCTGACGAACGTACTGCGCGGCAGGAACAGCCTCGCTTCATCCGACGTGTGCCCGATCAGTACTTCGATGCCCGGTGCCGTCGCGTCCCAGGCGGCCTCAATCTCAGCCTCGGGCGGCAGCGGGGCATGCCCGTACTGCGTGCCGAACGGCATGGCCGCCATCAGCCCGTACTTCCGGGCCACCTGCGAGACGTGGTCCTCAATGGCCACAACCTCCATGGCCGGAGTGTCCTCGGTGACCGCTTCCGCGGCGATGCCCATGGCGCGGCTCATCTTGTGCCGGCCGCGGGTAATGCCCAGTGGTGCACTTTGAATGATGGCCCGCTGGAACAGCGCCGGCGCTTCGGGCGTCGCCATGAGGTGGGCAACGGAGTCGCCCCCGGCTGACTGGCCGAACGCGGTGACGCGTCCCGGATCGCCGCCGAATGCGGCGATGTTGCGCTGCACCCAGCGGAACGCTTCCAGCTGGTCCAGCAGGCCGAGGTTGGCGGGCCGGCCGGTGTTGGTGGACAGGTAGCCGAACAGGCCCAGCCGGTACGTCACGGAGACCACGATGACCCGGTTCTCGGCCACCAGGGCCTTGGCATCAAAGATCGCCAGGTCGCCGGAACCGGACGTGTACGAGCCGCCGTGCAGCCACACCATGACCGGGACCCGCTCGTCGTCGGCAAGGCCGGCCGGCACGGTGATGGAGAGGCGCTGGCAGTCCTCACTGCCCGGAAGCTCGCCGTACCGGGTGCCCAGGACGTCGTCCAGGAACGGGACGGGACCCTGCGGGCAGGCCGGCGCGAGGGTGGTGGCGGCAAAATCAGCTGTCCAGTCCGGAGCGGCCACTGGAGGTTGGAAGCGGCCGGCGGTGGCGAAGGGGATGCCGGTGGCGCGCACCACCTCGCCGTCCCGCCACCCTGTGATGGGCCCGCACGGCGGTTCAAAATACGGGGGACTCGAAGGCTCGGAACTCACCCTCCACCTTTAACCACAACGCGGGGTCACTTCATGCCCAATTCCTGACGTGGAATGGGCGGGAAGTGACCCCGCGTTGCGTGAAAATCAGTGCAGCGGCCGGAACGTAACGCTTGATGGATGCTTCCAGCTCGGCCTCGGCGGCGGCGCGGTCGCCCCAGCCCTCAGCCTTGACCCACTTGCCCGGCTCCAGGTCCTTGTAGCGGGTGAAGAAGTGCTCGATTTCCTTGATCAGGAATTCGCTGACGTCGCTGACTTCCTGGATGTGGTCAAAGCGGGCGTCAACGGGGACGCACAGGACCTTGGCGTCTCCGCCGCCGTCGTCGGTCATGTTGAAAACGCCGATGGGGCGGGACTCAACGATGACGCCCGGGTGCAGATCGAAGTCCTGCAGGAGCACCAGTGCGTCCAGCGGGTCGCCGTCTTCGCCCAGGGTGTTCTCGAAGAATCCGTAGTGCGTGGGGTACTGCATGGAGGTGAAGAGGACGCGGTCCAGGCGGACGCGGCCGGTCTCGTGGTCAACTTCGTACTTGACGCGGGATCCCTTGGGGATCTCGATGGTCACGTCATGCTTCATGGAATGCTCCTCGGCAATTGCAGGGGGTGTGCGCGGCACAGGAGACGAACCACAAAAGGAGTGTCGGTGCCGCCGACTACTATTGAGGATATAGCGAGAGGCCCAGGTTTCAGGAACTTGCGGGGAAATTTCAGGACTTGAGGACCAGCAGCAGCATGAAGGAAACATCGCGCCCCGCAGCGTTCAAGGGCGGGTTCAAGGACGCTTTCGCTTCTGTCACAAGGCGCGCCGGCCGCACTGCGCGCCAGGCATGGCCGCTCGCCGTCCTGGCCACCCTGATGCTGGCGCTCGCCGTTCCCGCGGCATTTGTGGTTGCCCCCGGCTTCATCGGCCCGGAACCGCCGGCCGCCGCTCCCGCCGCGCCGGCCTGGCAGCTGCCCCCGGCTACGCTCTCTGCCCGGCAAGGCCTGCCGCCGCTCACAGACAACGCGCCGGTGCCGCTGCCCTCCGCCGTCGCGGCGCAGCTGGACGGCGTGTTAAAGCCCGACGGCGGCGGCAGCTTCACGGGGCTCGTCCAGGATGCGCTCACCGGCGATGTCCTCTTTGACCGCGGCGGTTCGGAGAACCGGATTCCCGCGTCCAACATGAAGCTGTTTACCGCCGTGGCCGCATTGCGGGCGCTTGGGCCGGACCACCGCTTCAACACCAGGGTCCTGGCCGGGTCCGGCCCCAACCAGGTGGTGCTCACCGGCGGCGGCGATGTCCTCCTCGGCGCCGGCGAATCCGCGCCCGACGAAGTGATGGGCCACGCCGGGCTCGCCACGCTTGCCGCCGCCACCGTGGCGGCGCTCCAGGCCAACGGAACAACCGGCAAGCTGACGGTTATGGTGGACGATTCCCTGTTCAGCGGACCCGCCTTGAACCCGGCCTGGGCTGACGGGGATGTTGCAGCCGGCGAGGTGGCCCCGCTGTTCCCGCTCGCCCTGAACTCGGCGCGCTACAACCCCGCCGTCACCACCGGCCCGCGCCCGCAGGACTCTGCTGTCGCGGCCGCGGAGGCGTTCGCTGCGCAGCTCAAGGCGGCCGGCGCCGCCGCGGGACTCACGGTAGCGGCCGGCGTCGGGCGTCTTCCCGGCTCCCGAAGAGGCATCCGGAACCGCGGGCAGCGCCGATCCTTGCCGAGGTACAGTCCGCCACTCGTCGGCGAACAGGTGGGCCTGATGCTGGAGTCCTCGGACAACTACCTGGCGGAGACCCTGGGCCGGATGGCCGCGGCAGCGGCGGGGGAGCCGGCGAGCAACGACGGCGCCACCGCCGCGGTCCGCGCACAGCTCGCCGAGCTGGGCATCGGCACGGACACCATGCGGTTCGCGGATGTGTCCGGGCTGGCCATCGGAAACCAGGCCTCCGCCCGCCAGCTCGCCGACGTGGTGCGGGCCATCACCACCGGAACCGATCTGCGGCTGCGGGCCGCGTTGGACGGCTTCCCGGTGGCCGGGCTGACCGGAACGCTGGACACCCGCTACCTTGATGCCGCCACCTCCCGCGGGGCTGGCCTGGTCCGGGCCAAGACGGGGACCCTGAACACGGTGATCGCTCTCAGCGGATACGTGGTGGACGCCGACGGCCGGCTGCTGGTGTTCTCGTTCATCGGCAACGGCCTGAAGCCTGGCGCGGCCGGGAACCGTGAGGCCGTGGACCGTGCCGCCGCCGCGCTCGCCGCCTGCGGCTGCCGGTAGGCTGGCCCTGCCGGCCGCTACGCGGCCGGCCCCGTAACGGCGCCCCGAGTGCCAGCATGCTGCCGGGCCGACGCGACTCGGGGCAGGGCTCCTGCGAGGCGCCCGGGGACGCTTCCGTTCCCATCAGTGCGCGAGCGCTTTGGCCCTGTGCGCACGTGGGGACCTGCCGGGGCCGCGTTCGCCGGTCAGCGAACTTAAGGACCATCCGCCGTCGGCTGTGATCTGATGGGGCTATGGAGTCCACTGCGCGTGATTCGTCAGCACCGGCGTCATCCAGCCCGGCCCAGGCCCTGATCAACTGGGACCTGGCCGCATCCACCGCGGCCCGGCTGGCTTCCGCGGGTCCAACGCTCGGCTCGGCGGAAATCGGCGAGGCCGTGGACAGCCTGCGCCGCCTCGCGGATGCTTCGGTCCCGCACGTCCACGAGATCACCGGCCTCGAAGCCGCGAGGGATCTCCGGGACTCCTCTGTCCTGGTGGTGGACCGGGCCAACTGGGCCAAGGCCAACACCCAAAGCTTCGCGGTGATGCTCAAACCCGCCATGGAAAAGATGCTGGAAAGCCGCCGTGGCACGGTCAGCCCGGCGGCGGCCAGCGTCAGCGGCGCCATCACCGGCAGCCAGCTGGGCGCGGTCCTGGCATTCCTGTCCAGCAAGGTCCTCGGCCAGTACGATCCCTTCGCCGCCCTCGCCGAAGGCTCCAAAGCGCCCGGCAGGCGGCAGGCTGCTGCTCGTGGCCCCCAACATCGTTTCCGTGGAGCGCGAACTCAACGTCACGCCCGGAGGATTTCCGGCTCTGGGTCTGCCTCCACGAGCAGACGCACCGCGTGCAGTTCGCCGCCGCACCCTGGCTCCGCCACCACATGCTCTCCGAGATCGACAACCTCAGCGTTCACCTGCTGGGCAACGTCGATTCCCTGATGGAGCGTGCCTCCGCCGCCGCCCGCTCCCTCAAGGACCGCTCGGCCACAGGCAACACCCCCGGCCGCGGCGCCATCCTGGACCTGCTGCAGAACCCCGAGGAAAAGGCGTCCCTCTCGCACCTCACGGCCGTGATGAGCCTGCTGGAGGGCCACGCGAACGTGGTGATGGACGCCGTCGACGCCAGCATCGTCCCGTCGGTCAAGACCATCCGGCAGCGCTTCACCGACCGCGGCAAGGACCGCGGCGTCATCGAGAAATTCATCCGCAGCCTGCTGGGCCTGGACGCCAAGATGCGCCAGTACTCCGACGGCGCCAAGTTTGTCCGCGCCGTGGTGGACGTCGCCGGGATGGAGGGCTTCAACAGGGTCTGGGAATCCGCCGGACAACCTCCCCACCGAGCCTGAAATCCACGAGCCCAAGCTGTGGGTTGACCGGATGGGCCTGTAGGTGCCGGATTCCCCCCGCGCTCCGGATTCCCACCACGCGGCGCACGCTGACCAGGCGCCGCACGCAAGCGGCCGACGGCGGCCCGGCAGGCTGGCGCCCGTCGTTGGCAAAGCGCGCAAAATGCTCCAGAACGCCCTGGCGGAGGCCGGCTATCCGGCCCACGTGCTGGTGGCCTGCAGCGGCGGGCCGGATTCCCTGGCGCTCGCCGCCGTCGCAGCCTACTTTGCCCGCCGCGGCCACGTTGACAGGCACCCGCTGACGGTGGGCGCCGTGGTGGTGGACCACCAGCTGCAGGAGGGGTCGGCCCAGGTGGCTGCGGCCGCCGCCCAGGCCCTGAAGGAACTGGGCCTCTCCCCGGTGGAGGTCCGGACCGTCGAGGTAGCGCCCACCGGCATGGGCCCGGAGGCGGCAGCCCGCGATGCCCGCCATGCAGCCTTGGAAGCAGCGGCGGCTGAACAGGGCGCCGCCGCCATCCTGCTGGGCCACACGCTGGACGATCAGGCAGAACAGGTCCTCCTCGGCCTGGCCCGCGGTTCCGGGACGCGCTCGCTGGCCGGAATGCGGCCTGCCCGCGGCCTGCTGCTCCGGCCCTTCCTGGGCCTGCGCCGCGAGGACACCCTGGAGATCTGCCACGTTGAGGAGCTGGAGCCGTGGCACGATCCCAGCAATTCGGATCCGGCCTTCGCCCGGTCCCGGACCCGGGTGGAAGTGCTGCCGCTGCTGGAGGAAAAGCTCGGGCCCGGAGTGGCTGAATCGCTGGCCCGGACGGCGTCCATCCTGCAGCTGGACGCCGACTATCTGGAGGACGTGGCAGAACGCACATTCGCCGATCTGGTGCAGCGGTCCGGCCCGGAAATCAGCCTTCCCGAGGACGCCCTCGGCGCACTTTCCCCGGCCATCAGGTTCCGGGTCATCGCCAAGGCAGCAGCCGACGTCGGGGGCCAGCAGCCCAGCTACCAGCGCCTTCTGGCCGCGGAAGCGCTGCTGCGGCGGCAGGGCTCGGCCGGTCCCGTGGAGCTCCCCGGCGGGGTGAGCGTGTACCGGCTGTCCCTGGCACAGTTGGACGCCGCCGGCCAGCGGAGCGGGACGCACGCAGGTGCCCGACGGCGGTACTCCCGTTCCCCGCGAAGCGGCCCGCTGTGGGAAGCTAGTATTCCGGCCTCAAAAACCGCCCCAAGAATAGTCGCACCCCGCATCTACACAGGAGCCATTGGTGGATTCAAACGACGTCCAGGCAGACCTCAAGCACGTTCTCTACACCAAGGAACAGATCCAGCAGCGGATCACCGAGCTCGCTGCCCAGATCGACAAGGACTATGAAGGCCGTGAAATCCTCGTTGTCGGCGTCCTCAAGGGTGCTGTGATGGTCATGGCCGACCTCGCCCGCGCGCTCCACAGCCACGTTTCCATGGACTGGATGGCAGTGTCCTCCTACGGCTCCGGCACCCAGTCCTCCGGCGTGGTCCGCATCCTCAAGGACCTCGATACGGACCTGATGGGCAAGGACGTCCTGATCGTCGAAGACATCATCGACTCCGGCCTGACGCTGTCCTGGCTCAAGACCAACCTGGAATCCCGCGGCACCGCCTCCGTTGAGATCTGCACCGCCTTCCGCAAGCCCACGGCCGCCAAGGTGGAAATCGACGTCAAGTACGTCGGCTACGACATCCCCAACGAATTCGTGGTGGGCTACGGCCTGGACTACGCCGAGAAGTACCGCAACCTGGACTTCGTGGGCACGCTCGCCCCGCACGTCTACGAGTAACCTTTTTCCCGCCGAGATGGCATTTCACGGCAGTCCCACGACTGCGCATTGCCGTGAAGCGCCGTCTCGCGGCATTTAAGCGGCATTTAAGAGGACCGGGAGACGCGTGAGGGCCAAAAACATTGGCATCAAGGACGTTGCAGCTGCTGCCGGCGTCTCGGCAACCACCGTTTCGCACGTCCTGAACGACGTAGCCTCCGCCCGCATCAGCCAGGAAACGCGGGACAGGGTCAGGTCCGCGGCAGGACAGCTGGGTTACGGCCCAAACAGTGTTGCCCGGGCCCTGCGGACCAGCCGGACAGCCTTGCTGGGGCTCATTATTGAGGATATGGGCGCCAGTCCCCACACCGGGCAAATTATCTCGGGCGCGGACGGGGCGGCACGGACCCGCGGATACAACCTCCTGGTCATCAACACCTCCGGATCGTTGGGTCCGGAATCCACAGCGGGCGACGTCGAATCCCTCCTCGTGCGAAGGGTGGATGGCATCCTCTACGCCCCGAAGCGCCACCGGCAGTTGCAGCTGCCCTCCAACCTCGCCAGCATTCCGGCGGTCCTTGTGGACGCAGTCGGCGGTGGTGGCGGCGTCGCAGCGGTGGCGCCGGACGAGGACGGCGGCGCCCGGGCCGCCGTCGGCTACCTCCTTGCCGCCGGCCACACCCGAATAGGGTTCATCAACACCGCAGATGACGCCCCCGACGCCCGCGGCCGCCTCCGCGCCTTCCAAGCCGCATCGCTGCAGGCAGGGCTCGACGGCGGTGCGGCGCCGACTGAGCCGGCGCAAGCTGAGTCCGCGCCGGCTGGGGCAGTGTCGGCTGGGCGAGCGCCAGTGGAGTCGGGCCAGCCGAATGAGCAGGGCGGCCACGCGGCTGCCCACCGGATCCTGACGCAGGCGGACAGGCCCACCGCGTTGGTCTGCCATAACGAGACGATGGCCATGGGGGCCTACCGCGCCGCCGCAGAGTTGGGGCTGGCCATCCCGGCAGACCTGTCGGTGGTGGCCTTTGCCGAGCACGGCGTCCTTGCCGCGAACCTGTACCCGGCGCTCACCACGGTAGACCTGCCGCACTATGGGATGGCTGCCCGCGCCGCCGAAGTCCTGATCGATGCCATCGAGGGCACCACGGACGGGGCCGTGTCCACTGGCCCGGCAACGGTCTATCCGTGCACCCTGGCGGCCCGTGATTCGGTGGCGCCGCCGCGCGATTCCACTACGCCCAGAGGGAACTTTTGAGTGGCATCGTGCGTGATTTACTCGGAACGGTGTATAGCTAGTAGCTGATGCAGCACCACACGCGCGTAGACGACTCGCCGTGCAGCACTACCAGGAGGGACGGGGCCAGCCCCCGATCAGATGAAAGCTAAGAGTTTCTTCAAGGGCCCGGGCATCTGGATCGTTGTTGTGATCGCCATGCTCCTTGTGGCCTTTGCAACGCTGGCTCCCGGTGGCGCGGCACGGATCGACACCGACAAGGGCCTGGAGCTGCTTGCCGGCGGCGGCAAGGTTGAGCAGGCAAAAATCTTCGACGGCGAAAACCGTGTGGACCTGGTCCTGAAGGATCCCTGGGTAGTGGACGGGCAGGACAAGGGCAAGAGCGTCCAGTTCTTCTTCGTTGATGCCCGCGCAGCCGACGTCGTGAAGGCAGTCACTGACTCCAAGCCGGCCAACGGCTACACGGACCAGCCGATCGAAAGCAACTGGTTCTCCGGCCTGCTTTCACTCCTGATCCCCGTCATCCTCCTCGGCGCCCTGTTCTGGTTCCTGATGACCCGCATGCAGGGCGGCGGCTCCAAGATCATGCAGTTCGGCAAGTCCAAGGCCAAGATGGTCAGCAAGGACATGCCGCAGGTGACCTTCGTTGACGTCGCCGGTGCCGACGAGGCCGTGGAGGAACTGCAGGAAATCAAGGAATTCCTGCAGGAACCAGCCAAGTTCCAGGCCGTGGGCGCCAAGATCCCCAAGGGTGTGCTGCTCTACGGCCCTCCCGGTACCGGCAAGACCCTCCTGGCCCGCGCCGTCGCAGGCGAGGCCGGCGTTCCGTTCTTCTCCATCTCCGGCTCGGACTTCGTGGAAATGTTCGTCGGCGTCGGCGCCTCCCGCGTCCGCGACCTCTTTGAGCAGGCCAAGGCCAACTCGCCCGCCATCATCTTCGTGGACGAGATCGACGCCGTCGGCCGCCACCGCGGCGCCGGCATCGGCGGCGGCAACGACGAACGCGAGCAGACCCTCAACCAGCTGCTGGTTGAAATGGACGGCTTCGACGTCAAGACCAACGTCATCCTCATCGCTGCCACCAACCGCCCGGACGTCCTGGACCCGGCACTGCTGCGCCCGGGCCGCTTCGACCGACAGATTGGTGTGGACGCGCCCGACATGATCGGCCGTGACCAGATCCTGCAGGTGCACGCCAAGGGCAAGCCGATGGCCCCGGGCGTTGACCTGAAGGCCGTCGCCAAGAAGACCCCCGGCTACACGGGTGCCGACCTCGCGAACGTCCTGAACGAAGCCGCGCTGCTGACTGCGCGCTCCAACGCCAACCTCATTGACGACCGCGCCCTGGACGAGGCCATCGACCGTGTGATGGCCGGCCCGCAGAAGCGCAGCCGCGTTATGAAGGAACACGAGCGCAAGATCACCGCGTACCACGAAGGCGGCCACGCACTGGTGGCAGCGGCGCTGCGGAACTCTGCCCCGGTCACGAAGATCACCATCCTGCCCCGCGGCCGCGCCCTGGGTTACACCATGGT
This sequence comes from uncultured Actinomycetota bacterium, assembly GCA_963741285.1. Classification (GTDB taxonomy): domain Bacteria; phylum Actinomycetota; class Actinomycetes; order Actinomycetales; family Micrococcaceae; genus Arthrobacter. The sequence goes on along the minus strand of CAVUHH010000016.1, from coordinate 329,491 downwards.
GGTGCCGGATAACGACAAGTACTCCGTGACCCGCAACGAGCTTCTTGACCAGATGGCCTACGCCATGGGCGGCCGCGTGGCGGAGGAAATCGTCTTCCACGACCCCTCCACCGGCGCCTCCAATGACATCGAAAAGGCCACTGCCACGGCCCGCAAAATGGTCACCGAGTACGGCATGAGCGAGCGGGTCGGTGCTGTGCGCCTCGGCCAGGGCGGCGGCGAGCCCTTCCTGGGCCGCGATGCCGGCCACGAGCGCAACTACTCGGACCAGATCGCCTACGTGGTGGATGAGGAAGTGCGCCGACTGATCGACCAGGCGCATGACGAGGCCTACGCGATCCTCACCGAAAACCGCGACGTGCTGGACCAGTTGGCCCTGGAGCTCCTGGAACGGGAAACCCTGAACCAGGCAGAAATCGCGGACATTTTCACGGACATCCGCCTGCGTGACTTCCGCGAAGTATGGCTGTCCAAGGAGTCCCGGCCGGTCCAGCAGGCAGGACCCGTGGAGTCCCGCCAGGAGAAGGCCGAGCGCGAAGCCCAGGAGGAAGCCAAGCAGGCCCGCCTGGACGAGCCGCTGGACGCCCAGCCCCCGCACCCGCAGGGCGTCCCGGAGGATGCTCCGTTCCAGGGCGGAATCCCCGACTCGGGGCCAGACGCCCTGCGCGGCTAAGCTTTCTTCTGTGAACCACTTCGACGACGACGACGCCCCCGCCTCCGCCGGACACCCGGCGGAGGACGGATCCCACCACAAAAAGCACGAGAAAGTGGACCGGCCGCGGATTGAAGCTGCCGTCCGCGAAATCCTGCTGGCCATCGGTGAGGACCCGGACCGCGGCGGGCTGCAAGACACCCCCAAACGGGTAGCCAAAGCCTACGCTGAGGTTTTTGCCGGGCTGCACCACGACCCCGCAGACGTCCTGTCCACCACGTTTGACCTTGACCATGAGGAACTGGTCCTGGTCAAGGACATCCCGTTCTACTCCACGTGCGAACACCATCTGGTGCCGTTCCACGGGGTGGCGCACGTGGGCTACATCCCCTCGCACGACGGCAAGGTGACCGGCCTCAGCAAGCTGGCACGGCTCGTGGACATCTACGCCCGCCGCCCCCAGGTGCAGGAGCGCCTCACCACCCAGATCGTTGAAGCAATGGTCACCCACCTCAAGCCGCGTGGCGCGATTGTTGTTGTTGAATGCGAACACATGTGCATGTCCATGCGCGGTGTCCGCAAGCCCGGAGCGAAGACCGTCACCAGCGCGGTACGCGGGCAGCTCCATGACCCGGCCACCCGTGCCGAAGCCATGAGCCTCATCCTCGGAAGGTAATTATCAGACCATGGACTCACTAGCTGCAGCCCCGGGAACCGGGCCCGCAACATCTCCGCTGCCCATCCTGCGCAAACCGCGCCCGGCCGCGAAGTTTGCAGACCTGCCCACCGACCGCACCCTGGTCATGGGCATCCTGAACGTCACCCCGGACTCCTTCAGCGACGGCGGCAAGCACGCGACGGCGGACACCGCCATCGCGGCCGGCCTGCGGATGTTCTACGCGGGGGCGGACATCATCGACGTCGGCGGCGAATCCACCCGCCCTGGCGCTGAGGACGTCAGCCCGGAGGAGGAACAGCGCCGGGTGGTCCCCGTCATCGAAGCCCTGGTCAAGGCCGGTGCACTGGTTTCCATCGACACCACCCACACATCCACGGCTGCGGCCGCGCTGAAGGCCGGCGCCGCCATCATCAACGATGTCTCCGGCCTCACCATGGAAGCCGAAATGGCGGACCTGGTAGCCACGTCCAAGGTGCCCTACATTCTGACGCACCGCCGCGGCGACGCCCGCACCATGAACTCCCTGGCCGAGTACAAGGACGTTGCCGGCGAAGTCGTTGCGGAGCTGGCCGGCGTGCGGGACAAGCTGTATGCCGCCGGTGTCAGCCCGGAGCAGATCATCGTTGACCCGGGCCTGGGCTTCGCGAAGAACGACGCCCAGAACTGGGAGCTCCTGCAGAACCTGGACCAGCTGGAAAGCCTGGGGCACAAGGTCCTGGTGGCCGCATCACGCAAACGCTTCCTGGGTACCCTGCTGACGGTTGCCGGCAAGTCCGCCGCTCCGGAGGAGCGCGACGCCGCCACCGCCGCCATTACTGCCATCAGCGCCTTCCGTGGCGCCTGGGCTGTCCGCGTGCACGACGTCGGACCGAGCCTTGACGCTGTTAAGGTCGCCGCGCGCGTGGCGGCTGCCCGCACCACACACTAGGGCCGGGGGACCCATGGACAGGATTACGCTGAGCGGTGTCACCGCCGTCGGCTATCACGGCGTGTTCGATTTTGAGCGCCGTGAGGGCCAGCCCTTCGTGGTGGATGCTGTCCTGCACCTGGACTTCGCCAAAGCTGCGGAATCAGACGACGTCCGGGACACGGCGCACTATGGCGAAGTGGCTGAACGGATCAAGGACTGGATCACGGGGGAGCCGCTGAACCTGATCGAGGCCCTGGCCGTCCGGATCGCCGAGGACCTGCTGGCCCAGTTCAACATCGGAGCCGTGGACATCACCGTCCACAAGCCCCAGGCGCCCATCGAGGTGCCCTTCGGCGATGTTGCCGTCAGCGTGCACCGGGCCCGGCAGCACAGCGCCCCAAGCAGTGCCCCGACATACGGGGCCCGGCCATGACCGGCTACACCAAAGCGGTCCTGGCGCTCGGCAGCAACCTGGGCGAACGGAACGACACCCTGTCCGGCGCGGTTGCGGACCTCGTGGACCCGCCGGAGGTGCGGCTGCTGGCCGTTTCCCCGGTGGTCCAGACCAAACCGGTGGGCGGGCCGGCCGGGGCAGTCCGACTTCCTGAACATGGTGATGACGGTGGAAACCACGCTGTCCCCGGAGGCGCTCCTGGAGCACTGCCACGCGGTGGAGAACAAGCACCTCCGCGTCCGTGAAGTGCGCTGGGGACCCGCGGACGCTCGACGTCGACATCATCACCTACGGCGACGTCACCAGCGACGACCCGGACCTGACTCTGCCGCATCCCCGTGCCGCCGAGCGCGCCTTTGTCCTGTACCCCTGGTCCCTCATCGAGCCGGCGGCGACGCTGGGCGGCGAACCGGATCAGCGAGCTGGCTGCCCGCGCCGCGGACATCGCGGACATCATGCCCTTCGACGGCTTCGGCGACTACGACGGCGCCCCTACCGCCGGGGCGGTCGAGTAGCCGTGAAGCCCATCAGCCCCCTGCGCCTCCTGTTCATCGGCCTGGTCCTGACCGTGGCCGGCTGGTCAGCCACGGTGGTGACCACGCGCTACAGCATGGCCACGCCGGTTCTTCCGGCCACCGCCCTGGCCACCATGGCCGTGATTGTCGCCATCACGCTGATTCTTGGGATCAGGGTCCTCAGGTGGCGCAACAGCACCAAACGCAAGAAAGCGCTGGACCCACTCCTCGCCGCCCGGACCCTGGTTCTCGCCCAGGCCTGCGCCTACGCCGGCACCGTCCTGCTGGGCTGGCACGCCGGGATCTTCCTGGACCAGCTCCGCATCTGGAACCTGCGCAGCGACCAAGGCATCACCTGGGTGGCCATCGCGGTAGCCGGCGGCGGGCTGGTGATGATCGTGGTGGGCCTGCTGGTGGAGCGGTTCTGCAAAATCCCGCCCGAAGATACTGATGCAGCACCCGGCGACGGGAAACCCGGCCGCGGCGTACGCGGGGAAGCCGCAGGGGAAGGCGAATATGCGTACAGAGGCGATTGATCCATCGGGCATTTCGTGGCAGCGGGTGTCACCGAAGTACATCACGGTGCGGCTGGTGCAGTGGGCCATCGGAAATGTGATCGCGGTGCTTGTCCTGAGCGCTGCCGCTGGTCTTCGTTCTCCTGGGCTGGTGGCGGTGGCCACCGCTGTGGCTGGCCATCCTGGTGCCGGCCGTGCCGCTTGTGCTTGCCATCTGGCGGCTGGTGCTGATCCCGCGCCAGGTGCGCGCCATCGGCTACGCCGAACGGGATGACGACCTGCTGATCCGCGGCGGCATTTTCTTCCAGCGGACCATGGCGGTGCCTTATGGCCGCATGCAGTATGTGGACATCGGGGTGGGACCCGTGGAACGCGGGCTGAACCTGTGCACGCTCAAACTCCACACCGCAGCCCCCGGCACCAACGCCACCATCCCGGGCCTGCCCGCCGAAGAGGGGGCACGCCTGCGCGAGCAGCTCGCCGCCCGGGGTGAAGCCAGGCTGGCAGGGCTGTGACCGCTGACGTTCCGGAGGCGCGGCGCGCCTGAGGCGCCAACTTCAGCGCCCGGTCAGCGCCCGACGGCGAGTGGCTGCGGGTGCACCCGGCGTCGCCTTTTGTGCGCGGCTGGGTAGCGCTGGCCGCCATTGGATTCTTCTTTGGGCGGGACATTTTCGAACGGATGCTGCAGGGCCGTCCGCTCATCGAGGAGGACTTCGCCGGCCGCGCACCCTGGCTGGTGGCCGGCGGCGGCATCGTGCTGGTGATGACCGTGCTGGGCTTCATCCTGACCTGGTATTTCACCAAGTACCAGGTCTCCGAAGGGTACGTCCGGGTCAACTCCGGCTTCCTGTTCCGCCAGCAGCGGCAGGCCCGGCTGGACCGCGTCCAGGCCATCGACATCGTCCAGCCACTGCTGGCCAGGATCTTCGGACTGGCAGAACTCAAGTTCGAGGTGGCAGACGCCGGCGAATCGGCCGTCAAGCTCGCCTACCTGCGGATGGACGATGCCCGGCAGCTCCGGGCCACCATCCTGGCGCGGGCCGCCGGCGTGGTCCCGGACCCGGCGCGGCCGCAGGAAGCCCCGCCCGAGGCGCCCGAACACCCGGTGCTGTCCGTGCCGCCGTCGCGCCTTGTCGGTTCCCTGCTCCTCAGCGAGCAGAGCGTCGGTGTGGTTCTGGGCGGCATCGCCTCCGTGATCCTGTCCGCAGTGACGGAAAACCGGGGGTTCTACTTCTACCTGATTCCCGGCGGCGCTCGGCCTGGCCGCGAGCTACTGGGGATCCTTCAACAAGGGCTACAACTTCACCGCGGCAATCTCCCAGGACGGGATCCGGCTCCGCTACGGCCTCCTGGATACGCAGGCACAGACCCTCCCGCCGGGCAGGATCCAGGCCCTGAGGATCAGCCAATCCCCGCTGTGGCGGATCTTTGGCTGGTACCGGATCCAGGTCAACGTGGCCGGGTACGGTGCTGTGGGCAGCAACGGCGAGGCGGCGCCACGGACCACCCTGCTGCCCGTCGGCAAGCTCCCCGACGTGATGAGCATGCTTTCGCTGGTGCTCCCGGACCCCGGAACGCCGGAGCCTGGGCGCGTCTTCGCAGCAGGGCTGAGCGGGTTGGATTCCGACGGCGGATTCGTCACCACGCCGGCCCGCGGCCGGTTCCTGGCACCGCTGGGCTGGCGCCGCAACGGCTTCGCCACCACGGACACGGCCCTGCTGATCCGCTCGGGCCGCTGGTGGCGCCAGCTGGTGATGGTCCCGCACCAGCGCACCCAGTCCATGGCCCTGCACCAAGGCCCGCTCGCGCGGCGGCTAGGGCTGGCAGACCTTGTTCTCCACACCACTGCCGGACCGGTTTCGCCGCGGCTGACCCAGGCCGGGATTGACGAGGCCCGGACGCTTTTCGACGAACAGTCCGCCCGGGCACGGCTGGCCCGCAAACGGCAGACCAGCGAACAATGGCTGGCGCAGGTGGCGCCCACCCCGGTGGTTGAGCCCGTCGAAACCCCCCTGGTTGAGCCGACCCCGGTGGTTGAGCCCGTCGAAACCCCGAGTCCCCAACAGGAAGGCCCGCACCGTGGCTAAGCCGGGGCGCCTTGGCGTCGGAATCATCAGTGCCGGAAAGGTAGGCGCCGTGCTCGGTGCCGCCCTCCGCGGCGCGGAACACGCCGTCGTCGGGGTTTCCGCTGTGTCCGAGGCCAGCCGCGAACGCGCGGAAGCGCTGCTGCCCGGCGTTCCGGTCCTCGAGATCCAGGACATTGTGGAGCGTTCCGAACTGGTGCTCCTGGCCGTTCCCGACGACGCGCTGGCGAGCCTGGTGGACGGCCTGGCAAAACTCGGCGCCTGGCAGCCCGGCCAATTGGTGGCGCACACCTCGGGCCGGTTCGGCGTGGGCGTCCTGCGACCCGTGCGTGCCGCCGGAGCCATCCCGCTGGCCCTGCACCCCGCCATGACCTTCACCGGAATGAGCCTGGACCTGACCCGCCTGCTTGACTGCACGTTCGGGGTGACCGCGGACGCCGCGATGCTGCCCATCGCGCAGGCCCTGGTGGTGGAGATGGGCGCCGAGCCTGTTGCCATCGCCGAGGGTGACCGGACTTTGTATCACACGGCCCTGGCCCATGGTTCGAACCATCTGGTCACGCTTGTGGCCCAGGCGTCGCAGCTGCTGCGGGACGTGGGCGTGGACCAGCCGGGCCGGATGCTGGGGCCGCTGCTGCGCGCCACGCTGGAGAACGCGCTGGCCTCCGGCGAATCGGCGCTGACCGGCCCGGTGGCCCGCGGTGACGTGGGAACAGTAGCAGCCCACGCCGAGGCGTTGCGGGAGTACGACGCCGGGGCACACGGCGATGTGCTCGAGGCGTATCTCGCCATGGCCCGTGCCACGGCCCGGCGGGCAGAAAGCCGTGGCCTGCTCAAAACGGATCAACTGGGCGCCATCCGTGCTGCCCTGGAAGAAGGAGCCTGACATGGTTGCGCAAGTGGTGCGGACAGCGGCGGAGCTGCGGGCGGCGAGCGCCCTGCTGCTGGCCCAAAGAGGCGGCAGGTCCCAAGGCCTGGTTCCCACCATGGGCGCTCTCCACGAGGGGCACGCCCGGCTGGCGAAGACCGCCGTCGAACAGAACGACGTAGTGGTGGCGTCCATCTTTGTGAACCCGCTGCAGTTCGGCGACGCTGTGGACCTGGACCGCTACCCGCGTACGCTCGAAGCCGATGTTGCCCTGCTCGAAGAGCAGGGCGTTGACCTGGTGTTCGCACCCTCGGTGGACGAGGTCTACCCCGGCGGCGAGCCGCTGGTGAGGGTGACGGCCGGCCCGTTGGGGGAGAAGTGGGAAGGCGCCTCGCGGCCCGGGCATTTCGACGGCGCCCTCACGGTGGTCGCCAAGCTGCTGCACTACGGCATCCCTGGCGCAGGCCTTCCGGCCGCCGGTGCCTTCGTCACGGGCGGCGGCGCCGGTTTGCCCGCCTACCGTGCGTACTTTGGCCAGAAGGATGCCCAGCAGTTGGCGCTGGTCCGGCGGATGGTGGCGGACCTGAACTTTCCGGTGGACATCGTTGCCGTACCCACGGTGCGCTCCGCGGAGGGGCTCGCGCTGTCCAGCCGCAACCGGTTCCTCTCCGACGAAGAGCTGGATGCGGCACTGGTGCTTTCGCGGGCGTTGCGCCTGCTGGAAGATCGGGCCAACGCGCACGAGCCCCTGGACCTCGACTCTGCCCGGGCGCTGGTGGCGTCCCAGCCGCTGGTGGCCCTGGACTACTTCGACGTGGTGGACCCGGGTACGCTGGAGCCGCTCGCCGAAAACTGCCGGAAAGTCCCGTTCCGTGGTGAGGGCCTGGCGCTTATCGCGGCCAAAGTCGGGCCGGTCCGGCTGATAGACAATGCGCCCCTGAGTTCCTGATTCCTGCCGGTGACATCCGGTCGGGTGGGCCCTAAATCTGGTGGTTTTAGTGCGAGCTTCAGTGCGGGCTTCAGCGGGACTTGAACACCTGGGTGCTGATTGAGCAAGCCAAGGCAGTCATTGCCCGCACGGCGGGCGTCGATATTGATGAAGCCTTCAACCGGCTGCGCAACCACGCACGAGCCAACAGCCAGAGCCTTCAGGTAACCGCCGGGAGCATTGTGGACCGTAGCCTTTCCTTGTGAGCCGCACACAGCGAGAAAACCGTTTGTGGGTTGGGCGGCCGCGCGCCGCCCTACAGTGTTGATTCACCCTGGCGGTCTCTGTTGATCATCAACTGCTGGAGGAGTGCGCGTTCCGGCCTGCCGGGATTCTGGGCCACGCAGCGGCGCAGCCTGGCCCTGGCCAGCTCTTCACCGGGGTCCGTCCCGTTGAGCACTTCATCGATGATTTCCTGGGCCTGCCACCGGAGGGACTCGCGGGCAAACTGCCGCACCTCAGCCGAGGCTGCAGTGGTTTCAATCCACGGGTCGGGATCGTTGCACGGTATAAACTCGAATGTTCGCTCTGCTGACATTGGGGCCTCCTTGCACCATGTCGACTGGGCTTGGAAAGAACGATTTCGGGTCCAAGCACTTGCGTCTGAAAAAACAGTACATGCAGTAAGACCGGTCTGTCTGCACCTAGGAGTAAAGTAGTATCACGATGATTTCCAACGGAGAAGCCACACTGCCGTCTGCGGAGAACGATGCAGCGGTTGCGGTTCGTCCTGCCGATTCGCGGGAGCGGATCCTCGCCGTGGCCTACGAACTTTTCGCCCGCCGCGGAGTGCGGGACGTCGGAGTCAATGAACTGATTGAACGCTCCGGCGTGGCGAAGGCAACGTTCTACCGGCACTTCCCGTCCAAGGATTCGTTGGTCCTGGCATTCCTGGAACTGCGGGACCAGCTCTGGACTGTGGACGCCATCGTGGGCCAGGCGAAGCTTCGCGCCACCAGGCCCACGGAACAGCTGCTGGCAATTTTCGACGTCTTTGGTGAATGGTTCCTCCGGGACGACTTTGAAGCCTGTTCCTTCATCAACATCCTGCTGGAAATGGGTCCGGCGCATCCGCTCGGCAAGGCCAGTATCGATTACCTGTCCAGGATCAGGGGGCACGTGCAGGCCCTCGCGGAGCAGGCCGGGCTGGACCGCCCGGAGGACTTCGCCCGGTCCTGGCACATCCTCATGAAGGGGTCAATCGTCTCGGCCTCCGAAGGGGACACCCAGGCGGCGAAACGCGCCCAGCAGATGGCCGGTTGGCTGATCGAGCACCACGCCAAATAGTCAGGTTGCTTATCACCGGGGGCTTTCCTAGGCTGGATGGCGTCAGACACACAACTCTCGAAGCGGTCACCCTTGCGCTGGAATGCGCCCGGTCCGCCTCGCCGAAGGAGGAAAAATGTCAGAACACACCATCGCAGGCAAGAAGGTAGCTTTTCTGCTGACGGACGGCGTGGAGCAGATTGAGCTCACCAGCCCGTGGCAGGCAGTCAAGGACGCTGGCGGCGAACCCACCCTGGTAGCCCCCAACAGCGGACGGCTGCAGGGGTTTAAAGGGACGGACAAAGGAGATACCTTCAACGTTGACCTCACGCTGGCCGAGGCCAACGCTTCCGATTTCGACGCCTTGGTGCTCCCCGGCGGCGTGGTGAACGCCGACCACCTCCGCGTAGACAAGGCCGCCCAGGACTTCACGCGCAGCTTCTTTGAGCAGCACAAACCGGTCGCTTCCATCTGCCACGGACCGTGGCTCCTGATCGACGCCGGCGTGATCCGGGGCCGTAACGTCACCTCGTACCACACGCTCCAGACCGATCTTAAGAACGCCGGCGCAAACTGGAGCGACGAAAAAGTGGTGGTGGACCAGGGCCTGGTGACAAGCCGTCACCCGGGTGACCTTGACGCCTTCAACGGCAAACTCGTGGAAGAAATCTCGGAAGGCCAGCACGCCGGCCAGACAGCCTAGGGAATCTGCCCGGTTCCCCCGCTGTTAATACTGATGAGCGGGGGAACCACCCGTCTTGGCAATTATGGACAGGGATCGGCATGACCAGGCAGGTTGAATCCATTGAGGACGGCGCCGGCGGAGTGGTGTATTACCACCGGCACGAGAATGGCGGGGGCTTTGTGGGCCGCGGGGCGGTTGTCGCCGACTCGGTCCGACTGGGGACCATGACCTATGTTGAGCCGCACGCGCGGATCGGAGCCTGCACCAGGGTGGGACACGGCAGCTGGATCGACCGCAACGCGCAGGTGGGGGAGCGGACCGTTATCGGCGACGCCGTGCGTGTGGGCCACGGGACCATCATCGGTAACCGCGTGCACATCGGCAGCCATTCGCGGATTGGCGCCGGCGCCGTCATTGGGCATGGCGCCCGGCTGGCCACCGATAGCAGCGTGCCCGACGGCGGCCGCGTCGCCGCCCAGCCACGGCGCCGGGCAGCCGCGGTTGCGGATAAGCGCCAGAGGATGCGGCAGCCGCAGAAGAAGCTGGCCGCCTGAGGCGGCCGGCTTCTTCATTAAAAACCGGTGCGCAGGAATGACTGCAGCCGGTAAAGTGTTTGAACCTGCAGCGACGATGCTCGCGTGCCACTTCATTCTTACTCCCTGAGGGAACATCCATGTCTACAGAAGTCTCTTCGAACGCCTCCGGCCAGCCGGGCCAAACCGGCAAGGCGGCGGCCTCGAAGTCCTCCGCGCCGGAGAAAATGTCCCGCGAGTCGGTGACGATCATTGCCACCCTGCTGGTGGCGACTTTTGTGGTGATCCTCAACGAGACCATCATGAACGTTGCCCTGCAGCGGCTGATGGTTGACCTGGGCGTGGATGCCCCGACCGTGCAGTGGCTCTCCACTGGCTTTATGCTCACCATGGCCGTGGTCATCCCCACCACCGGGTTCATCCTGCAGAGCCTTTCCACCCGGGCCGTCTTTATGCTGGCCATGGGCCTGTTCGCCGGCGGCACCGCACTGGCTGCCGTGGCTCCTGGTTTCGAGGTCCTGCTTCTTGCGCGCATCGTCCAGGCCGGCGGTACGGCCATCATGCTGCCGCTGCTGATGACCACCATCCTCACCTTGGTGCCACTGGCGAAGCGCGGCGCCGTGATGGGTAACGTCAGCATCGCCATCTCCGTGGCACCGGCCATGGGGCCCACCGTCTCGGGGCTGATCCTGGAGCACTTTACCTGGCGCTTTATGTTTGTCTTCGTCCTGCCGGTGGCACTGGCAGCCCTGGCCATCGGCGCCAAGTACCTGACCAACATCGGCGAGACGGAAAAGACAAAACTCGACTTCCTCTCGGTACTTCTGACAGTTCCTGCCTTCGGCGGCCTGGTGTACGGCCTCAGCCAGATCGGCGGCGGACACGGCGGCCAGAGCGGTCCGAGCGCCCTGGCCATCGCTGCGCTGGTCATCGGTGTGGCCAGCCTGGCGGTCTTTGTGCTCCGCCAGCTCCGGCTCCAGAAGGTTGAGGCTCCGCTGCTTGACCTCCGGGCCTTCAACTTCCGCATGTTTACGGTCTCGGTGCTGCTGATGGTGGTGGCCATGATGGCACTGTTCGGCGGCGTGATCCTCCTGCCGCTCTACCTGCAGGAAATCCGTGGCCTGGGTTCGCTGGAAACGGGCCTGGCATTGCTGCCGGGCGGCCTGGCGATGGGCCTGCTGGGTCCGTTCATCGGCCGGTTGTTCGACAAGGTGGGCCCACTGCCGCTCACCGTCACCGGTTCCATTCTGATGGTGCTGGCACTGTGGCAGTTCTCCATGCTCGACGCCGGCACTCCGGTGTGGTGGATCATCACCCTGCACGTGGGGCTGAGTTTCGGCCTGGCGCTGCTGTTCACTCCGGCATTTACCACCGGCCTGAACCCGCTGCCGCCGCACCTGTACTCGCACGGTTCGGCCATCATGAGCACCACCCAGCAGGTTGCCGGTGCGGCCGGCACGGCGCTGCTGGTGTCCATCTTCGCAGTGGTCTCCGCAGCGTCCGGCCTGGTGGCAGGCATGAGCGCTGCCTTCCTGACGGCAACTGTCATAGCCCTCGCCGCCGTCGTGCTTTCTGCGATGATGCGCAAAACAGAAGGTGCGGCCCCGGGCCACGGCGCCCACTGACCCACTCTGAGAGCAACGCGGGGTCACTCAATGCCCAATAAAGTGAGCGGATCAGGCGTTAAGTGACCCCGCGTTGTGGTGGAGCCAGGCGGCCACCGAGCCTTCCCAGAGTTCGGGCCAGCTGTTCCACTCCTGCGTGTGGCGGCAGGAGGGGAACCTGACCAGGCGCACAAGATCGGGGAAGCGGCCGGCGAACTCCTCGCTGACTCGGATCGGCGTACTGGCATCGCCGCCGCCGTGAAGGATGATCACGGGAACCGGCGGCGCAACCTCAGTGAATCCCAACGCCCGGAGGTCCAGCGGCTGATGCAGCCCGGCGAACCGATGCAGGGGACCGCCAAGCACACGCGACGCCCCGAGCGCCAAGGCGGCCGGCAGGCGCACCGCCGCCATGTTGGAAAGCACCGTCTGGTGCCAGTCCAGGACCGGCGCGGTCAGTACCAGGCCAGTGATCAGATGCCGGTGTTCGGAGGTGTGGGCTGCGGCCAGCGCCATGATTGCACCCATCGACCAGCCCGAGAGGACGATCGACGCAGCTCCCTGCCCCGCCGCATAGGCAAGGGCCGCGTCAACATCGGCCAGCTCGCTGACGCCCAGGTGGTGTTTGCCGTCTGCCGTCGGCGGAGCGTCACCGTCTCCACGGAAAGAAATCAGCAGCTGGGTGAGCCCGTGCCGGTTGAAGAACGGCGCCGTGCGAAGCCCAGTTGCCCGGCGTCCGCCGAGGCCGTGGATGTGGATGACCCAGGAACCCTGGCCGGCGCCGGGAATGAGCCACGCAGGGGCGGGCCCCGGGAGGGTAATGTCCTCGAAACGGAGACCGGCCGCTTCGGGGTCCGGGTAGACGTACCCGGACCAGTACCCCGAAGTGCCCGGCTCAAGCTGGCCTGCGTAGATCGCTTCCACCCGGCGGGTGACTGTGCCGGCCTTCGCGTCGCTGGACAACACCTCACCGATGCGGGCGTGGCCACTCCGGTTGTCCCAGTAGAGGCTGAAGACGCCGGGGGTCAGCGTGTCCTTGTCTCCGAGGAGGGTGACTGTGCCGTCGCCAGCACCCACAACCCTGATTCGTTCGCGGTGCCGGCCAGCCGGCGTGACGAGGATCCTGGCGATGCGAACCGTTGCCCAGCCCGCAAGGAAGGCCGCCGCGATTGCTGCAGCTCCAGCAACGACGTTCAGCCAACGCGGGGTCACTTATACCCCAAAGAATGGACCGGAAGGGGCATCGTCTGACCCCGCGTTGGTGTCGATGGTGTGGGTTCAGCCGGCGAAGAAGTCGCTGAGCTCGGTGATGAGCTTCTCCGGGGCGCGGAGGACGCCGTCGTGGCCGGCACCCTGCAGGATGGTGTAGCTGGATCCGGTGAGGATGTCGTGGATCTGGCCGCAGGCAACGCCGAAGTAGGCCGGGCTTTTCTCGCCCACCACAATCAGGGTCTCCAGCGGCAGCTCCAGGAACGGCTCGGCCGGCATGTCCGCGGCGATGATCGCCTTGATTTCCCGGACGCCGGTGCGCATCATTTCGCGCATCTGCTTGCCGAGGTGGGTGCCGGCGGTGAGCTTGTTGGCGATGGTCAGCATGGACAGCGGCATCCGGGAGAAAGCGCCGGTTTCCAGGCCCTTGGTCAGGACGGCCAGCGCGCGGTCATCGTCCCCGGTTGCCGTGGCGCGCTCATACTCCGTGGTCCAGTCGGCCTTAACGCTGTGGTTCACGGACACGGCAGGGTCATAAACGGCCAGCCGCTCCACGGGAAGGGTGCGTGCAGCGTGCAGGGCCACCGCGCCGCCGAAGCTGTGGCCAAAAACGTCGGTGCTGGACGTGTGTTTCATCACGGCGTCCAGGTCCCGGATGTCCGCGTCCAGTGTGTAATCCTCAGCCTGCGGCGACGATGCACCCCGGCCGCGGCGGTTGAAGGTGTGGACCGGACGGCCCAGTTCGGCGCTGAGTTTCTGCGCGAAGCGGGTGTAGTCCGCCGCGGTCACCATGGAGGCCGGCACCACCACCACGCCTGAGCCGGCGGAGGCCAGTTCCGCGCCCGTGGTGAAGAGCTCCAGTGTGCCGCCGTCGGGGGTCGTGATGTTCTCGCGCGTCATGATCCGAGCCTAGCCGAGCAACCTGCGGAATGTCTCAGCCCTTGAAGTACTGCGCGATGTCGGTGACGAGTTCCTTCACCGCGGCCGGGATGGAGCTGTGGAACCCCTTGGGGGAGAGCTCGAAGGTACTGCCGGGAACGGCGGCGTGCAGGCGCTGGGCCGTGACCTTGTAATAGCGCGGGCTTTTGCCTCCCGCCATGAAGTGCGTGTTGGCGGGCAGCACGGCGAAGTCCCGGGCATGCTCAACCTCGTCGTAGGCGGCCCGCAGCTCACCCACACCCGTCGGCATCAGATCCCGCGCCATTTTGTTGACTTTGGTGCGGGACACCAGGGCCATGAGTACTGCGAGGACCGGCTCGGGGACTTTCGATAACGTGGTGGCGGGCTGCATGCCCTTCTTCAGCCGGGCCATGGCGTGGCCCAGGTTGCCGGCATTGACCGCGGCCTCAAAGTCTTCCAGCCACGACGTGTCGATGCTGCCGTCGATGTTCACGGCCGCATCGTAGACCGCCAGCTTGTCCGGTTGGTGGGGCGTTCCCACAAACTCCTGGACGGCGTTGAGGGCAACCGAACCGCCGAGGCTGTGGCCCAGGAGGTTGCGGGCGCCGGTGGCCTGCATGATGGTGCGGACGTCGGCGATCTCCGTGGCCATGGAATAGCCGGCCGGCTGCTCCGTGGACTTGCCGCGGCCGCGCCGGTCGTATACGTCCACGGCCCACCCCTCGCCCAGCCCGTCGGCCAGGGCCATGGAAAACGGGCGGTAGATCAGTGCGGTGAGGAACGCTCCGCCGATCACCACCACCCGGCGCTCCCCGGGCGCATCCTCGGTGCCGTAGCTGTACAGGGCCAGCCTGCCGCCGTCGTGCGTGGGCACTTCCTGTTCTTTCACGGTTCCCATCCTAGGTGCGCGGCGTTGCGCCCCCACGGAGCGAAATCCGTTGCGCCCACCGGGCGAAACGGCCGGCGAAGCTACCGCCGCCGTCCCAGCTGCCGGACCTGGCCGTCGCTGGCGTTGATGAACCGGGCAATCCGCACAGCCAGCCCTTTGCCGGGGCGGATGGGTCCCTCGTGCAGCTGTCCCGGGACCACGCGGAAGTCGATGGACGGCACTGCGGCGGCGAGCTGCCGGCCGGTTTCGGCGAAGTAAGCCGGACTCCAGCCCCCGCTGAGCATCAGGATGGGCGTGGAGAGGGAGGCGAAATCGTCCAGGCCGGCATCTGCGTCGAGCACGGCGCGCATTTCCTTGACGGCGGTGGGCAGCAGCTGGCGCATTTCCGTCCCCAGATTGGTCCTGGCGGAGAGGATGCTCAGCATCCGCAAGGCGCCCAGCGGCAGGTAGGACAGCGGGCCGGCCGTGCCCAGGCCCTGGACCAGATGGGCCCAGGCATGGTTGAGCTGGCCCGCCGTGACGGCATCCTCAAGCTCGGGCCGCCAGCGGTGGCTGAGGTTTCCGGACAGTGACACCGCGGCGTCGTAGGTCACCAGCCGGCCCATCGGCAGGGTCCGTGCAGCCTGCAACGCAACGAAGCCGCCGTAGCTGTGTGCCACAACATCGGTTGAGCCCGTTTTGTCCATGACCGTGGCAAGGTCGCTGATTTCGGTGTCTGCCGAGTAGTCGTCCGGCTGCGTTGAGGACCCCGCCCGGCCGCGCCGGTTGTAGCAGTGCACCGGGCGGCCCAGCAGGACGCTGAGCTTCCGCGCGAAAGGACGGTAGAGGGCGTCGGTGACCAACGTGCCGTGGACAAGTACGACGCCGGGAGGTCCCGCCGTCGTCGGGTCCAGTCCCGCAGGGGTGAGGAAGGAATGCCCCTCAAGGTGGCCGCCGTCCTCCGTTTCGACTTTCCAGGACTCCACAGCCTGAGTCTATGCCCCCACTCGCACCGGAGATTTTATCCAGATAATGCCTCCACACGGCCCGTGAATGTGGTTTGTCTGGACAAAAACCCGCGGGTGGGGTGCCCGGCTGTCCGCCGGAAGCCGGTCAGCTGAACTCCCGGTAAACTTGGGGATTGTGACTTCCCAAAACACCCCCGCCCCCAAAAATGCCCCCGAGCCCCTCGACGCCAGCGAACAGATGCGCATCCGCATGGAGAAGCGCGCCAAGCTGATCGAGCGCGGCACCGAGGCGTATCCGGTGGGTGTGGAACGCACACACTCCCTCACCGAGATCCGCGAAAAATACGCGCACCTCGAAGCCGACGACACCACCGGTGATGTTGTGGGCGTCACCGGCCGCATCGTTTTTGTCCGCAACACCGGCAAACTGTGTTTCGCCACCCTTCAGGAGGGCGGCGTTGACGGCAAGGGCACCCGGCTCCAGGCCATGCTCAGCCTGGCCAACGTGGGCGAGGAAGCGCTCGCGGACTGGAAGGCCCTGGTGGACCTGGGCGACCATGTGTTCATCAAGGGCGAGGTGATTTCCTCCCGCCGCGGCGAGCTGTCCGTGATGGCCGAGTCCTGGTCCATGGCCTCCAAAGCGCTGCGCCCGCTGCCTGTACTGCACGCGGAACTGAACGAGGAAACCCGGGTCCGCCAGCGCTATGTGGATCTGATGGTGCGCGACGAAGCCCGCGAAATGGTGTACACCCGCGCCTCCATCACACGCTCCATCCGCGAAAGCCTCCACCGCCACAACTACGTGGAGGTGGAGACCCCCATCCTGCAGCTGGTTCACGGCGGCGCCCTGGCGCGTCCGTTCGAGACGCACATGAACGCGTTCGACCAGAAGATGACCCTGCGCATCGCCACTGAGCTGTACCTCAAGCGCGCCGTGGTGGGCGGAATCGACCGGGTTTACGACATGGGCCGCGTGTTCCGCAACGAGGGCGTGGACTCCACCCACAGCCCCGAATTCACCACGCTCGAATGCTACGAAGCCTGGGCGGACCAATTCGTGATGGCCGATCGCATCAAGGAAATCATTCTCGACGCCGCTGACGCCGTGGGTGCCGGCCGCACCCTCCAGACCGAAGCCGGGGAAATCAACCTCGACGGCGACTGGGCCTGGGTTTCGGTTTACCCCGGACTGTCCGACGCCGTTGGCCAGGAGGTCACGCCGGACACGTCGCTGGAGGTGCTGCGCGAAATTGCCGTGAAGCACGAGGTCAAGGTGGACCCGAAATGGGACGCCGAGAAGCTGGCCGTGGAACTGTTCGGTGAAATCGTGGAGCCCACCCTCCTGAACCCCACCTTCGTTTACGATTACCCGCCCTCCGCCCAGCCGCTGGCCCGCCCGCACCGCGAAGACGGCCGGCTGATCGAGGCCTGGGACCTCATCATCGGCGGCATGGAACGCGGGACGGCCTTCTCCGAACTCATTGACCCCGTCATCCAGCGTGAGCGGCTCACCGAACAGTCCCGGCACGCAGCCGCCGGCGATGTCGAGGCCATGCAGTTGGACGAGGACTTCCTCCGCGCCCTCGAATACGGTGCGCCTCCCATGGGCGGAATTGGCCTGGGGATCGACCGCCTGGTGATGCTGTTCACCGGCGCAGGTATCCGTGAAACCATCCTGTTCCCGCTCCTGAAGCCCGAAGGGCACTGACCATGGAATATGTAGCCGTACTGCTGCCGTCATTGGTGGTGGGCCTGATCTTCTGGTTCGCCATGAAATCGATATTTAATGCCGATAAGTCCGAACGCCAGGCGGAAGCCCGCGCCAAGGCCGAAGCCGAAGCGCATGCAGCCAAGCCATTGCACGGCCCGGATGCGGACACCAGTAAATAAATCGACAGGACTTTCTGGGAATATCCCCAGCGGACATTTGTCGCTTTGACGCGGTGCCATAAA
Organism: uncultured Actinomycetota bacterium; assembly: GCA_963741285.1. Taxonomy (GTDB): domain Bacteria; phylum Actinomycetota; class Actinomycetes; order Actinomycetales; family Micrococcaceae; genus Arthrobacter. The sequence goes on along the minus strand of CAVUHH010000016.1, from coordinate 311,840 downwards.
GAGGTTCATACTTTTTGTAGAAACATCCTGATTTTCTGCAAACCCGAACCTCAAAGAGGAAGTCTTTAAATGGCACAGAAAGTAAACATCATCCTCGTAGATGATCTGGATGGGGGATCCGCGGACGAGAATGTCCGGTTTGGCCTTGACGGGGCCAGTTACGAAATCGATCTGTCGGCGGCGAATGCGGCCGAGCTTCGCTCAAGCCTGGAGCGTTTTGTCGCTGCAGCCCGCAAAACCTCTGCGGGACGCGGTACCCGCACCAAGCCAGCTGTGACGGGCCGTGGCAATGATTCCGCCCAGATCCGTCAATGGGCGCGGGATAACGGCTACACGGTCAACAGCCGGGGCCGAATTCAGGCTGAAATCCAGGAAGCCTACCAAAAGGCCAATTCCTAGGGTGCTCGCTTAGCGCGCTTGGAGCCCTGTTCCGCCTTCCGGCGGGGCAGGGTTTTTTGCTGCCAATTGAATAACCGGACTGTCCGCCTTCCCGGAAACGCCTATCCCGTGACTAAAGGGCCGTCAATGCGAGGCCCATGCAATGCAAAGAGCCACCAGGGCCGCAAATGACAGCCAAGTGCGGTGAATGTTCCAGCGGGTCCAGCGGCGTTCGAATGATTTTCTGCCAGTCGAGGCATCTCCGGATGTGGCAGCGCGGTCCAAGCCGTTATTAAGGGGGATATTCACCCCGAAGGTAATGGCCAGCGTTGCGGTATAGCAGGCCAGAGCGATGGACGCAGGCACCGCACTGTCAAGCCCGTTCAGCCACGAAAAGGCGGCCGCACCCGCCAGAGCAAAGAAGGCGCCCACGAAGCTCAGGGCAAACATCGGATTCTGGATCGCAGTGTTGATCCGGGACATGGCATTAACAAAGGTAGCGTCGTCCACGGCACGCAATCCCGGCATTACGGAGCAGGCGTACGAATAGTAGAGCCCCCCGATCCCGGCCAGGGCTACGGTGGCGGCGGTCATGAGCACAGTGATGAATTCCATGACATTCTCCTTGCTTGGGGCCATTGAGCTGATCCAAGCGTGGCCGGGTAACGGGAAGCTGAACGCACCACGGTTTCCCCTGTGGCGAACACGCTCCACATCTCGGGATCGGCCACGTAGCATCAAAGTACGTTGTAGCTAGGAGTGTGGCGAAATGTTTGAGCGATTTACGGACCGTGCCCGTCGCGTCGTTGTGCTTGCCCAAGAAGAGGCACGCATGCTTAACCACAATTACATTGGTACCGAACACATCCTCTTGGGTCTGATCCATGAGGGTGAAGGCGTGGCCGCCAAGGCTCTTGAGTCCTTGAGCATTTCGCTCGACGGTGTCCGGGAACAGGTGCAGGAGATCATCGGCCAGGGCCAGCAGGCCCCGTCCGGCCACATTCCCTTCACGCCCCGCGCCAAGAAGGTGCTGGAACTCTCCCTGCGCGAAGCGCTGCAGCTGGGCCACAACTACATCGGCACGGAGCACATCCTGCTGGGACTCATCCGCGAGGGTGAGGGTGTAGCTGCCCAGGTGCTCGTGAAGCTCGGTGCTGACCTCAACAGGGTCCGCCAGCAGGTCATCCAGCTGCTCTCCGGCTACCAGGGCAAGGAAACCACCGGCGCAGGCGTCGGCCCGGGCCAGCCCGAAGGCACCCCTGCCGGTTCTGTGGTCCTGGACCAGTTCGGCCGCAACCTGACCCAGGCTGCGCGCGAGAACAAGCTGGACCCGGTGATCGGCCGCGAGTCCGAGATGGAACGCGTGATGCAGGTCCTCTCGCGCCGCACCAAGAACAACCCCGTCCTGATCGGTGAGCCCGGCGTCGGCAAGACCGCCGTCGTCGAAGGCCTCGCGCAGGCGATTGTCCGCGGCGATGTCCCCGAAACCATCAAGGACAAGCAGCTCTACACCCTGGACCTCGGGTCCCTGGTGGCTGGCTCCCGGTACCGCGGTGACTTCGAAGAGCGCCTGAAGAAGGTCCTCAAGGAAATCCGCACCCGCGGCGACATCATCCTCTTCATCGACGAGATCCACACCCTCGTTGGTGCAGGTGCCGCCGAAGGTGCCATCGACGCCGCGTCCATCCTCAAGCCCATGCTGGCCCGCGGTGAACTGCAGACCATCGGCGCCACCACGCTGGATGAGTACCGCAAGCACATCGAGAAGGACGCCGCGCTGGAGCGCCGCTTCCAGCCGATCCAGGTCAAGGAGCCCTCCGTCGCGCACGCGATCGAGATCCTCAAGGGCCTGCGTGACCGCTACGAGGCGCACCACCGTGTCACCATCACCGACGGCGCCCTCGCCTCGGCTGCGAGCCTCGCCGAGCGCTACATCTCGGACCGCTTCCTGCCGGACAAGGCCATCGACCTGATCGACGAAGCCGGTGCCCGCCTGCGCATCCGCCGGATGACCGCTCCGCCGGAGCTGAAGGCCATGGACGAGCGCATCGCCCAGCTGAAGATGGAGAAGGAATCCGCCATCGACGCGCAGGACTTCGAAGGCGCAGCGGCACTCCGGGACAAGGAGCAGAAGCTCATCACCGAGCGCTCCGAGAAGGAACGCCACTGGAAGTCCGGCGGCATGGACGACATCTCCGAGGTGGATGAGGATCTCATCGCCGAGGTATTGGCCAACTCCACGGGCATCCCGGTCTTCAAGCTGACCGAGGAAGAGTCCTCGCGCCTGTTGAAGATGGAAGACGAACTGCACAAGCGTGTGGTGGGCCAGGACGAGGCCATCAAGGCACTGTCCCAGGCCATCCGCCGCACCCGGGCAGGCCTGAAGGACCCCAAGCGTCCGGGCGGCTCGTTCATCTTCGCCGGCCCCACCGGCGTCGGCAAGACCGAACTGGCCAAGGCCCTGGCCGAGTTCCTGTTCGGTGAAGAGGACGCCCTCATCACGCTGGACATGTCCGAGTACTCCGAGAAGCACACCGTTTCGCGGCTCTTCGGTGCCCCTCCGGGCTACGTCGGCTACGAAGAAGGCGGCCAGCTCACCGAGAAGGTCCGCCGCCGTCCGTTCTCCGTGGTCCTGTTTGACGAAGTGGAGAAGGCACACGCTGACCTCTTCAACTCGCTCCTGCAGATCCTGGAAGACGGCCGACTGACCGACTCCCAGGGCCGCGTGGTGGACTTCAAGAACACCGTGATCATCATGACCACCAACCTCGGCACCAGGGACATCTCCAAGAGTGTGGCCACCGGCTTCCAGTCCGGCACCGACACGCAGACCGGCTACAACCGCATGCGTGCCCGTGTCACGGAGGAACTCAAGCAGCACTTCCGCCCCGAGTTCCTGAACCGTGTGGATGACGTTGTGGTGTTCCCGCAGCTCACCCAGGACGAGATCATCGAGATCGTGGACATGTTCGTTGGCCGGCTGGAGAAGCGCCTCAAGGACAAGGACATGGGCATCGAGCTCACGCCTGCGGCCAAGGTGCTCCTGGCAACCCGCGGCTACGACCCCGCCATGGGTGCCCGGCCGCTGCGCCGCACCATCCAGCGCGAGATCGAGGACCAGCTCTCCGAGAAGATCCTGTTCGGCGAGATCCACGCCGGCGACATCGTGGTGGTGGGTGTGGACGGCGAAGGCGACGACGCCAAGTTCACCTTCGAAGGCAACACCAAGCCGCGCATCCCGGAGATCGCCCCGAGCGTCTAGGTTTCTGGACAGACCGCCCCAAGCGCAAAGCCCCGCCATTCCGAAAGGAACGGCGGGGCTTCGTGCGTTAGAGCAGCTGCGGTCGGCTTGGCATGGCAGTGACCGCGTCGCCTTGACTGCGTCGTGGTGGCTGGGGCGCGCCGGCACCGGCGCCATTTGCCGCTTGCTGCTCCTTCGTCGCTCTGACGCAAGCTACACAAATGCCACCGGCGCCTTCGCTGGTGCCTATCGCACAAGGTGCCGGGTGCCAGGCATTTGTGTAGGCGCCGTCAAAGCGACGAAGGAGCAGGCGCCGGCAAATGTCTGGCATACGGCGCCGGACTCGTCCGGCACTGTCGCCTGTACCGCAGCTCCGTAGGACTGGGCGCCGGCACGGGAGCGCGCCAGCCCCTAGCGCCGCCAGCCCGGGAGCGCCCCGAGGTGGCTGGGGCGCCGCCGTAGGATTGTCGGTGTGACCGATTCTGAAACTTTCCATATCCGCCCTGCCCGCACTGGCGATGTTGCCGCGATCAAGAGACTGGTGGCGCCGCTGGCAGAGCAACGGATCCTGATGGCCAAGGAGACGGTCGCCTACTACGAGAGCCTGCAGGAATTCCGAATCGCCGAGTCGGCCGGCGGCGAAGTCATTGGCTGCGGAGCCCTGCACGTGATGTGGGAAGACCTTGCCGAAGTACGCACGCTCGCCGCCTCGGATGCCTGGCGCGGCAGGGGAGTGGGGCATGTGCTCGTGGAAAGCCTGCTGGAGGAGGCGCGCGCGCTCGGTGTGGCGCGTGTTTTCTGCCTGACCTTCGAGGTGGACTTCTTCAAACGCCACGGCTTTGAGGTCATGGCGGACCAGTCAGCGGTGGATCCTGTGGTCTACTCCGAACTGCTGCGTTCCCATGACGAAGGCGTGGCCGAGTTCCTGGACCTGGCACGGGTAAAGCCCAACACCTTGGGCAATACGCGCATGATCAAGTTCCTCTAAAGCCTGACCGGAGTATATTTATGTCACTTTCGCTGGCTTTAGTCGATTTGATAGATAAACTAGGCGGGTCGCAGTTTGGGGCCTGCCGGTAAGGGACAGTCATTGGGGGCTGTCCCTTGCCACTGCCCCAGGAGCCGGAGGCTACCGGAGTGCATGCCGCGGTAGTAGGGTCAAAGTGCATCGTGTCGGACGAGCCCAGACCCAGGAGTTCTGCCATGAAGAAGCTCATCAATGACCCCCGTTCCGTAGTTGACGAGTCCGTAGAGGGTTTTGGCCTCGCCCATGCCCATCTCGTGACCGTCAGCGCGGACCCCAAGTACGTCACGCGCAAAGACGCGCCTGTGGCCGGAAAGGTCGGACTCGTTTCCGGCGGGGGAAGCGGCCACGAACCGCTGCATGCCGGTTTTGTCGGGAAGGGAATGCTCGACGCCGCCGTGCCGGGGGCGGTGTTCACCTCACCCACGCCTGACCAGATCCTGCCGGCGACGCTCGCCGTTAACTCGGGTGCCGGCGTCGTCCATATCGTGAAGAACTACACCGGCGACGTCCTGAACTTTGAGACTGCGGCGGAACTCGCGCAGGCCGAAGGGGTGGAGGTCCGTACGGTCCTGGTTAACGACGACGTCGCGGTGGAGGATTCGCTGTACACCGCCGGACGCCGCGGAGTGGGCGGTACGGTCCTCGTGGAGAAGATCGCCGGCGCTGCCGCCGAGCGTGGCGACAGCCTCGATGCCGTGGCCGCAATCGGCGATCGCGTCAACAGCAATGTCCGGACCATGGGTGTGGCGCTGTCGGCATGCACGGTGCCGCATGCCGGTTCGCCAAGCTTCGACCTGGCGGAGGACGAGATCGAGATCGGCATCGGGATCCACGGCGAACCCGGCAGGCACAAGATCCCGATGGAAAATGCGGATGGCATCACCGACCGGCTGCTGGAGCCTGTGCTCAGCGACCTGGGCATTGCCGGCGGCGAGAAGGTGCTGCTGTTTGTCAATGGAATGGGCGGCACGCCGTTGAGTGAGCTGTACATCGTGTACCGCCGTGCGGCGCAGGTCATCGCGGACCGGGGGGCCACTGTGGAGCGCTCATTGGTAGGAAACTACATCACCGCCCTGGAGATGCAGGGCTGCTCCATCTCGGTGCTCCGGCTGGACGACGAACTGACTCAGCTCTGGGACGCCCCGGTCCACACGGCCGCGCTGCGTTGGGGAGTGTAGCGATGCTGCTCGACGTCAACTGGGCCGTGAAATGGCTGACGATGTGCGCCGAGGCGATGGCCGAAAACCGGGTGTGGCTCATCGAGCTGGACCGCGCCATCGGCGACTCGGACCACGGCGAGAACATGGACCGTGGGTTCCAGGCCGTCCTGGAGAAACTGGCAGAAGCGCCGCCGGAGACGCCCGGTGCGGCACTCAAGCTCACGGCCATGACCCTGATGTCCAAGGTGGGCGGCGCAGCCGGCCCCCTGTATGGCACAGCCTTCCTGCGCGCCTCCACGTCGCTGGGGGACGCCCTCGAAGTTGATCCGGAAGCCCTGGCCACGGCACTCGTGGCCGCCCGTGACGGAATCGTGGCCAGGGGCAAGGCCGAATCCGGTGACAAAACCATGGTGGACGCGTGGACACCCGCAGCGGAGGCGGCCAAGGCCGCCGCCGCGGACGGGACCGGCAATGTCCTTGCCGTGCTCGTGGCCGCAGCAGAGGCAGCCGAAGCAGGCGCCGTGGCAACGGAGCCGCTGGTGGCCCGAAAGGGCCGCGCCAGTTATCTGGGGGAGCGAAGCGCCGGCCACCGCGATCCCGGAGCCGCCTCCAGCGCGCTGATTCTCCGTGCCGCCGTCGGGGCCGCAGCGTGACAGTACGCCTGATAGTGGTTTCCCATAGCGAAAAAATCGCCGACGGCGCCGTGGAGCTTGCCGCCCAAATGGCACCCGACGTTGTGATGCTCGCTGCCGGGGGCACCGCGGACGGCAGGATCGGAACCAGCCTGGAGAAGGTCATGTCCGCCATGGACCAGTCGGTTGGCGGCGACGGCGTGGTGGTGCTGACCGATCTTGGCTCTGCCGTGATGACGGCGGAATCGGCGCTGGAGCTCGCAGAGGATCCGTCGGGGGTGCTCCTCGCGGACGCACCCCTGGTGGAAGGGCTGGTGGCTGCTGCAGTGGCCGCGCAGGGCGGGGCCGACATGGAAGCCGTCAAACGGGCCGCCGAAGCTGTCTACGGCTCCGGAGCCCCCGCCCCGTCCCCGGTCAGCTCCGTGGCGGAAGGCTCAGTGACAGGCGCCGGACCCGAATTCACCGGCGACTTTGAGCTCATCAACCAGGCGGGCATGCATGCGCGGCCGGCGGCCAAGATCGCGGGCGGGCTGTCCGCCCTGAACGCAGAGGTGACTGTCAACGGTGTGGACGGCGCCTCCATGACATCACTCATGACCTTGGCCGCGGGCAAGGGATCCATGCTTCACGTCGAGGCGTGGGGGCCTGACGCAGAGCGCGCCCTGAACTACGTGGGCGGGTTGGTACAGGCAGGCTTCGGCGAACCGTAGGCGGCTTCGGCCGGGACAGGTTCAGGGTTCCCTGTGGCGTCTGTGTAGCTGGAGCGGGTGAGTGCTCATGAGGAGGTACGTGCCGGCCCCCATCAGGAGGAAGCCGCCGACGCCGACCACGATGATTTGTGTGCTGACACCGGTGATCAGCAATGCCAGCCCGATCAGGCAGATTAGTGTCCCGAAGTAGGTGCCTGCCTTGAACCTGAACCGGATGGAACCGGACGAAAGTTTTTGCGCGAGCTGCGGATCATCCGCCGCCAGATCAGCCTCCAGCTCTTCCAGCTGCTTGCGCTCCCGATCTGATAGCGGCATCGGAACCCCCGTCTGGCGTCCAGTTGACTCTCTAAATCTAACCTTCACAGTGTTAGTAAACCTGACGCTAAGAGTGTTGCCGGTGGAAGTCAAGAGCCTGCCCTGGAGGGCGTCGGAAATGCCGCCCAACACCCTGGATAAAAGGAAGGAAACCGGCAGAATTGCGGCACTCTGACCTTTTCCTCAGCGATTAAGTGGGGCTGGCCGGCCTAAGTGCATTTCCTACTTCACCCCCGCGGCAGTGTAGAGGCGAGCAGGCTGTCTGCCGCGCGCTGGCGCGGATTTTCGCCCATGCGGCAGCCCCGCCAAGGGCATTTCAACTCCTGCCGGACGAATAGGCGTCTTTCCGCAGTTTGCTGCCCGCTTATGGTCGGTGAAATTATTTCGGGCCTAAATTTCGAATAAAGTCGCTTTACCCGCGGCGCATACAAAACCGCAGGGGGTAATCAAGAAAAGCTAAGTTCGAAATGCAATGCAAATTCCCCATGCGAAACGGCACAATCGCAGCAATCGGCGTGAGCCGGACGAAACTGCTGGTCAGGAGCCCTGCCGCAGCCCCCCGGCGTCGAGCACCACGGATGCGGTGACAAACCGTCCGCACTGCTTGCCAAAGGGGAAGTCTCCGCGCGGCCGGAAGTCCAGCGTCCGTACCGGCAGGGATTGCCCCTGCGGTGAGGTTCCGGTGGCGGTCACGGTCATTGGAGCTTCGGTGAGGGAGTCCAGGTTAAGCGCGCCCGTCAACGTCCCATCGGGCGATGCCGTGGCTGAGCAGACACCGTCAGGACTGCACCCCTGGTCCACTGACACCATGCCTGCGCGGAGTTCCACGGTGTCTTCCTTGCACACACCGTCCTGGCACGCCTTCAGATGCAGTGTCCGCACGTGCGGCACGTAGGAAACCGGAATGGTCACCGAGACAACTGTCGCCTGGGCGATCGCCGGACAGGCCGTCGGGCCCGGGTAGAAGTAATAGCAGGACGTGAGTGCCGTCGTCGTCATCAGTGCCAGGAGAAGGCCAGACTTGCGCATACTTCAGCGTAGAACCGGGGCCTTCAGGGCGTCCCAGCTACCAGAGAAGTGACCCAAACATTGTTATCGCCCCTGCCCCAAAGAGCACCAAAATGAGACCTGTGGCCATCCGGCCTTTGGCGATGACGAACACCGGCAGCGTGGACTCTGCCGGGTTGGCCGGGTTGTACAGCACGGCGATGCGCTCACCGATGATCGACTGGTCCGGACTGTAGACATCGGACTGGCCCAGCCAGCGTTTGCCGTTGGCGTCCTCGAATTCGTAGGACGCCGCAAAGCGGTCCCGGCCGTTGCTCCCTGGCCCGTCCTTGCCATGCAGATTGCCCGTCACCGTGGCGTCGGCCTGAGACCACCCGGCCATGGAACGTTTGCGCCGGAAAGATGCGGACAGGGACAGGCCCGCCAGAATGAGGCCCAGGATCAGGAAAAGCCCGGGGAGCACCACAAAAACCAGCTTGAGGGAGTCCACGGTCAGCCCAGCGGGAAGGCGCCGGCAACCCAGAAAAGCAGCAGGGAAAACAGTGCGAAGAACGGCACCATGCACCCGAGTATCATCTTGGATTCGGACGCCACCTGGAACGACTGGTTGGGATTCGCAGGGTTGTACGCCACCTCCACCAGCGATCCAGGCACCTGCTGGTTACGGTACGAAACCTCCGATTCGCCGGCGTACAAGGTGCCGTTCGGGTCAGCGAACTGGTACGTGGGGTAGAAGCGCCTGCTCTGCGATGAGCCGCCCGTGCCTCCGTGACCAGCCGCCCACATTGCCGGTGACGGTGGCCTGGACTTTTGGCCAGCCGGCAATCACCTTTTCGTGGCGTTTGGTCTTCCGCAGCGTTTGGACCAGCGCCGTAACGGCGCCCGTCACGATCAGCGCCCAGATGATGTACAGCACGATTCTCATTGATTTCCCCCGGTTCGAGTCACCAGAAAGTATGCCACCCGGGCCGTGGCTGCCCTAAAAATGCGCTCACGCGGGGAGCCGGTAGCCGCCCTGGTGCAGCTCGGCGAGTCCGTCGCCCAGCAACCCGGCCAGGGCGCGCTCCAGCTGTTCGGGGGCGGAGTTCAGCCGGTGCAGCGCTGCCAGCGGCACGCCGATGCCGGCGGCCGCGAAGCCCAGGTCCGCAGGCTCCTGCTGGAACATTTCCGCCGGCACCGGGGCGTCCGCGAGCCGCAGCACCGCCAGCACAGCGCCCCGGACCTGGCGGTCTGTGCCGTGCCACGCCTGGCCTTTGGGGGTGTACGACGGCGGCGGTTCGCCGGCTGCCAGCCAGGCGCAGGAGTCCCGTACCGGGCAGGCGGCGCATTTCGGCGCCCGCGCCGTGCACACCAGCGCCCCCAGCTCCATGACTGCCGCGTTCCAGCGCACGGAAGTGCCGTCGTCGTCCGGCATCAGTTCCGCGGCGAGCCGCATCTCCGCTGCACTCAGGGACGGTGCGGGGAGTGCGACGCCGGAAATGAGGCGTGCGTGCACGCGCCGGATGTTCGTGTCCACCACAGTCTCCCGGCGTCCGAAGGCAAAGGCGGCCACGGCTGCGGCGGTGTAGCTGCCCACGCCGGGCAGTGCCAGGAGCTCGGGATAGGTGGCAGGGACTTTTCCACCGTGGTCGCGGACTATGGCGGCGGCCGCGGCGTGCAGGCGGAGCGCGCGCCGGGGGTAGCCGAGCCGGCCCCAGGAACGCACGGCTTCGCCCGCGGGTTCACCCGCAAGAAGGGCCGGGGTGGGCCAGCGTTCCAGCCACTCCCGCCAAACCGGCAGCACCCGCACCACGGGTGTCTGCTGCAGCATGACTTCGCTGACCAGCACGCCCCACGGTGAGCAGTCCGGTTCGCGCCAGGGAAGCTCCCGCGCCGTCTCCGCGAACCAGCCCGTGATCTGGTGGTGCAGTCCAGTGAGGTGGCCGGCGCTGGGTTCAGCCGCGAGTCGCTGGGCCGCGAGTGGCTGGGCCGCGATGGGTCCTCCCTGGGGTGCAGTGTCCGCGGGCGTGGCTGGGGAGAGGGTTATAGCGTCGATCCCCACACTGTAGTTGATGCGTCGTGGCGCATGCCAAGGCGCCCGGCAAGCCCGCTGCCGGCAAACTGTGACCTTCGCGTTGGCTGGGCAACGGCGTGGTGGGCGGGCGGAATCCGGCCCGGTTCTCTAGCCTAGAAGGATGGGCAGGCAAGGCAATTCATCACAGCGCAACACGGCATCCGCTTCCGGTTCCCGGACGGGTTCCCGGACCGGTTCCGGCGCGCCGCGGAAGCCGAGCCCCGCCGTCTACCGCCGCCGTCGCCTGTTTGTGGGGACAGCACTCCTGATGGTGCTGGGGCTGACGTTTGGCGGTTTTGCCGTGGCCGGTGCCTTCAACGGCACAGAGCCGGCGTCCTCCACCGCCGGCGCCACCCCGGGCGCCAGCGGATCGGCACCCGCACCCAGCGGTTCGGCGTCGGCAGCGCCCAGCAGCGCCCCTGCGCCCACGCCCACTCCGACGCCCACCTGCAACCAGAACCTGGTCACCGTGTCGGGGTCGACAGACAAGCCTGCGTATGGCCCTGACGAGAAACCGCTCCTCAGCCTGAAGGTGACAAACGGCGGCACCATGCCCTGCGAGGTGAACATCGGGACGTCCCAGATGGAGTTCCTGGTGACGAGCGGACCGGACAGGATTTTCTCGTCCAGGGACTGCCAGGCCAAGAGCGAAGACCTCGTGAAGACCATCGCGCCAGGTGCCAGCGAGACGGCCAACTTCCCGTGGGCGCAGAACCGCTCGCTCGAGGGCTGTCTGCCCATTGAGTCGAAGCCCGGCGGCGGCGGGGCCTACTACATTTTCACCGCCAAGCTCGGCTCGAGGGCGAGCCCCAAGGCAGTGTTCCAGCTCAACTGACCCATTCCTTCATCCATTGCTCCGCAACCGCCCTTTTGGGCGCCCACAGCGAGGTGGGCCCACGCCGGCAGGGTTCCCTGGCCGAGCTTGCGAGGCGAGGGCGCCGGTGGGGACAATCGATTGAGGTTTTGCCGGTTTTGCCGGTGGGGACCAACCGATGGTGGTTTAGATCGTGGGGATTACAGGAAGCGGTCCAGCAGGCTCGCTTCGGCCATCCGGCTCAGGCCCTCGCGGACGGTCCGGGCGCGCTGGTCACCGATGCCGTCCACGGTCATCAGGTCATCGATGGTGGCTGCCATCAGGAACTGCAGGCCGCCGAAGTGGTCCACCAGGCGGTCCGCAACGGCTTTGGGGACTGCCTTGAGGCCGGAGAGCAGCCGGTAACCGCGGGGCTGCACCACGGCGTCCAGGTTGGCTTCGCCGCCTGCGAAGCCGACGATCCCGGAGATCCTGCCGAGGTCGATCAGCTCCGTGGGGCCGAGGTTCACCAGGGCGCTTACGGCCTTTTCGATGTCTTCGGCTGAAGCGTCAGGGGAGGCGTAGTCGCGGATGATGACGTCGCTGCCCGGGCCACGGCCAACGGTCAGCTCATCCAATTGGAGCGACAGGAGGCGGCCGTCCTCGCCGAGTTCCAGGACGTACTGCGAAATTTCCTCGGAGATGCGGCGGACCATTTCCTGGCGCTGCAGGGTGACGGCGACATCGCGGACTGTCACCATGGCTTCGATCTCCAGGGCCGACAGGGAACTGGTGACCTGGTCCAGCCGCGAGCGGTAACGCTCCAGGGTGGCGAGGGCCTGGTTGGCGCGGGCCAGGACCTTCTCGGATCCCTCGAGGACGTGCCGGAGACCGTTGACGTACAGCGCGATGATCTGCATGGACTGGCTGACGGAGATCACGGGGACGCCGGTCTGGATGGCCACGCGCTCAGCCGTGCGGTGCCTGGTGCCGGATTCCTGGGTTTCGATGCTGGAGTCCGGGACCAGCTGGACGGCGGCCCGCAGGATGTTCCCTGCGTCCTTGTCGCAGATGATGGCGCCGTCCATCTTGGCCAGCTCGCGAAGCCTTGTGGGGGAGAAGTCGATGCCGATGTCGAAACCGCCCGAGCAGATGGATTCGATGGTCCGGTCGATGCCCAGAACTATCAGGGCGCCGGTGCGCCCCCGGAGGATGCGTTCCAGTCCATCGCGCAACGGCGTTCCCGGAGCCACTCTGCCCAGAGTCGCCTTGAGCGATTCTTCGGGGCTCCGCGCCATAGGTGTTCCCTTCAAAGGTGCGGACTGACGCCCGCAGAATGCCGGAATTCACACTCAGCCGGCAGGACCAAAAGTACTCATTTTCCCGCAAGGTCAATGATAGGGGTAAGAAACCCGAACAACCGCACGGGCTAGCCCTAAAGTGCCTCGTTAGGGGCTGCCGCTGAACGGCGCGGAATGCATTCGACGGCGGTTGGTTGGGAGTGCATTTTGGCGCCCCTCGCTTCATCCCCTTGCCGGCGCCCGTGCTTGGCGCCCCTCGCCTGGCGCCGGGCCAGGGGAGGCCGGGCGTCGGAACCCGCCGCGGACTCTGTGACGCAGGGGCGCCTGCGCCGTCTTCGGCGCCAGCGCGGCACTGCGATAAACTTGGAACTTGGCGTTCAGCCAGTCCTATTTCTCTCACGCGCCAGGGTTGTCCCGGCCGTCGTCGTCCCCACCGCAGCGAAAGTAGCACCGTGTCCCAAGATGTCCTTAGCCCCGCCCGGGTCAACGAGATTCACAAACAGGCGGCCCGGCGTCGGACCTTTGCTGTTATTTCGCACCCCGACGCCGGCAAATCCACGCTTACCGAGGCCCTGGCGCTGCACGCGAAGGTGATCGGCACCGCCGGCGCCTCCAGCGGCAAAGCCAACCGCAAGGAAACTGTCTCGGACTGGATGCAGATGGAGAAGGACCGCGGCATCTCCATCAGCTCGGCCGCACTGCAGTTCTCCTACCGGGACACCGTCATCAACCTGCTGGACACCCCCGGCCACGCCGACTTCTCCGAGGACACCTACCGCGTCCTGGCCGCCGTCGACTGCGCTGTGATGCTCGTTGACGCCGCCAAGGGCCTGGAAACGCAGACCATGAAGCTGTTTGAAGTCTGCAAGGCACGCAACCTGCCCATCATCACCGTGATCAACAAATGGGACCGCCCTGGCCTGGACGCGCTGGCCCTGATGGACGAAATCACGGAGCGGACCGGCCTGCAGCCCATGCCGCTGACCTGGGCCGTGGGCATCTCCGGCGACTTCCGTGGCGTCTGGGACCTCCGCAATGACCGTTTCGCCCGGTTCCAGCGCAACAATGCCGGCGCCAACATCGCGCTGACGGAGTACTTCACGCCCGAGGAAGCCGCGGAAAGCCAGGGCAACAACTGGTCCGACGCCGTGGACGAAGCCGGCCTGGTGATCGAGTCCAACCTTGAGTTCGACGTTGATGCCTTCCATGCGGGCTCGGCCACGCCCATCCTGTTCAGCTCCGCCGCCCTGAACTTCGGCGTGAAGGAAATCCTGGACGCCCTGGTTGATTTCGCGCCGCCCGCAGCGCCCCGCCCGGATATCGAGGGCAGCCCCCGCGCCGTCGAGTCGCCGTTCTCCGGCTTCGTCTTCAAGGTCCAGGCCGGCATGAATAAAGCCCACCGTGACCACGTGGCCTTCATCCGCGTCTGCTCGGGCGTCTTCGAACGCGGCATGGTGGTCACCCAGACCCGGACCGGAAAGTCCTTCGCCACGAAGTACGCCCAGCAGGTGTTCGGCCGCGAACGCGAGGTCATCGATGAGGCCTACCCCGGCGACGTTGTGGGCCTGGTCAACGCCTCCTCGCTGCGCGTTGGCGACAGCCTCTTCCTTGAGGACGCGGTGGAGTACCCCGCCATTCCGCTGTTCGCCCCCGAGCACTTCCAGGTGGCCCGCTCCAAGGACCCCAGCAAGTTCAAGCAGTTCCGCCGCGGCATCGAGCAGCTCGAGCACGAGGGCGTCATCCAGGTGCTCCGCTCCGACGTCCGCGGCGACCAGGCGCCGGTGCTTGCCGCCGTCGGCCCCATGCAGTTCGAAGTGGTGGAGGACCGGATGGCCCACGACTTCAGCGCACCCATGCGGCTGGAACGCCTGCCGTACTCCATCGCCAGGATTTCGACGGCGGACGCCATGCCCGCGCTGGCCAACGTGCCGGGCGCTGAGGTGCTGCTGCGGTCCGACGGCGAATACCTCGCCTTGTTCAACGACGTCTGGGCGCTCCGCCGGATCGAGAAGAACCACCCCGATCTGACGCTCGTGCCCATCGGCACGCACAACCCGGCGAAGTAGCCGTCCAAGCTGCGCCGGCAGACCCACCAGCAACCCCTGAATAACCCGAGAGCCAGGAACAAAGATGTTTGCAGAACAACCCCGCGCGGTGATCACCGGCGCCGGCACCATCAACCCCCTCGGCTCCACGGTGGCCGAGACCTGGTCCGGCCTGGTGGCGGGGGAGTCCGGCATCGCCGCGCTTGATGCGGACTGGGCGGAGCGCCTGCCCGTGCGTATGGCCGGCCAGGTCACCGCCGACCTCTCCGATCACCTCTCCACTCGCGAGCTGAAGCGGATGGACCGGTGCGGCCAGCTGGCGCTGGTGGCTGCCCGCGAGGCCTGGCAGCAGGCCGGCGCGCCGGACGTGGACCCGGAGCGGTTTGCCGTGGTGATCGGCTCCGCCTACGGCGGCCTTGGTTCCATCCTGGAGCAGGACCGGGCACTCGCTGCCGGCGGCCCCCGCCGCGTATCGCCGCATACCCTCACCCGCCTGATGGTCAATGGACCGGCAGCCTGGGTATCCATCGACCTTGGCGCCCGCGGCGGGGCACGCACCCCCGTCAGCGCCTGCGCGTCCGGCGCCGAAGCAATTGTCCAAGGCGCCGAAATGATCAGGTCCGGAGCGGCCGACGTCGTGATTGCCGGCGGCGTGGACGCCTCCGTGAACGATCTGGTGATCACCGGTTTTTCCCAAATCCGCGCCCTGTCCACGCGCAACGATGAGCCGCAGCGGGCGTCGCGCCCGTTCGACGCCGGCCGCGACGGCTTTGTCCTCGCAGAAGGCGCCGGGATTGTGGTGCTTGAGAGTGAAGCGCATGCCCGGGCACGCGGCGCCGCCGTCCTCGGCGCCGTGGCAGGCGGGGCGGTTACGTCCGACGCGAATGACATCGTGGCCGCCGATCCGGCCATGCAGCGGCGGGTCATGCAAAAGGCCCTTGCCTCGGCCGGCATGGAAGCCTCGGAGATCGGCTTCGTCCACGCCCATGCAACATCCACCCCGGTGGGGGACCGGCTTGAGGCCCAGGCCATCAACGCCATCTTCGGTGCCGAGGTACCGGTGACGTCCACCAAGGGCCACACCGGCCACCTGCTGGGTGGCGCCGGTGCGCTGGCTGCAGTTGTGGTGGTCCAGGCCCTGCAGACCGGACAGCTCCCGGGCACGGTGAACATCGAGTCGCTGGACCCCGAAGTGGACCTGAACGTTGTCACGGAAAACGCCCACACGCTGGCTCCCGGTACCGCCCCCGCCGGCCTGGTGAATGCTTTTGGCTTCGGCGGGCACAGCGTTGCCCTGGTGATTACGGGGAGCTGATCCCCGGCCGGAGCGCCGGCGCTTTCCGCCGATATCCCGATGGGACACCGCGGGTCATTTTCCTGATGTGCTCGGGTCTAAGCCCGGTAAGGGACGCCAGCTCGAAGTCGTCCAAAAACCCCTGCCTGCTGGCCGCCGCAAGCAGGTGGCGGCGTTCTTCCTCGACTGCGGCTTTCGACTCTTCCAAGGCTGTCCGTTCGTGGAGCACCTGGGAGATCAGCCGGAGGTGCTCGGACGCGGGTACGCCGGTGGGCTGCAGGTCGTCGAAGGCGAGGCGGGTCCTGCGCACGGTCCAGGTGGAAACCTGGGTGATCCGCGAAAGGGCCGTCACCGGGGCGCCGTCGCGGAGGGCCTGTGCAACCAACTGGTTGAGGCTTGCCGAGAGATCACGGATCCGGCTCGACCTGAAACGGATGGCACTTTGCGTGTCCTGCAAAAGCTGGCTCAGTTCTTTCCGTTGCTGATCTGGAGTCTGCGGCCGCTGGCCGCCCCGGTAGCGGTAGCCTCCCGCGACCGCTTTGGCGCTCTGCTGGCCAGCCATAAGTTCCTTTCCTCAAACAACAGGTTCAACGCTAGGCGCCCGCGCTGCTCCCGGGAAATACCTAATTCCGTTGTGGCAATAAGCGGATTGTGTGGCCGCCCGGGGCATAAGGGTTGCTTATCCGCCCACGCAGAATAGGTCTTATCCACGGCGCCCAACAGTCCATAGGCTCGAATGACACAAGTCCCCTCACTGATGAACCATGGGAAGAGAACATGTCTGAATTCGTGCCTGCATCGCGTGTGTCACGCATCAAATCGTCTCCAAGCGTGGCCGCTGCCGCCCGCGTCCGGGAGCTCAAGGCTGAGGGGCGCCGCATCCTGGACCTCACCGTGGGCGAACCGGACTTCGACACCCCCGAACACATCAAGGCAGCAGCCGTCGAGGCCATCAGCCGGGGCGAGACCAAGTACACCTCCGTCACCGGGACCCCGGCCCTGCAGAAAGCCATCCTGCAGTCATTGGAAGCTGAACACCGGCCAGCACTACTCGGCCAACGAAATAACCATCGGCGGCGGCGCGAAGCAGGTCATTTTCACCGCATTCATGGCGTCCCTGGACGATGGCGACGAAGTGGTCATTCCCGCCCCATACTGGGTCTCCTACCCGGACATGGTCCTGGCCAACGAGGGCAAGCCCGTGATCGTCCCCTGCGGCGAAGATTCGGGTTTCAAGCTCACTCCGGAAGCGCTCGCGCGGGGCAATCACAGACCGCACCAAATGGCTCATCCTGAACACCCCGTCCAACCCCACCGGAGCGGTCTATTCACGCGCCGAACTGCGGGCGCTGGCCGACGTCCTGGCTGAATTCCCGCAGCGTCTACGTCCTGACCGACGAGATCTACGACCAGATCTACTTTGGTGCAGGCAAGCTGACCGGCCTCGTGGAAGCAGCCCCTGAACTCAAGGACCGCGTCCTGCTGTCAACGGCGTCTCCAAGGCCTACGCCATGACGGGCTGGCGGCTCGGGCTACGGCGCAGGCCCGGCCGGTCTGATCGGGGCAATCAACAAGCTCCAGTCGCAGATCTCCTCCTGCCCTTCCTCCGTCAGCCAGGCAGCCGCCGCGGCCGCACTCACCGGAGACCAGTCCTTCATCCGGACCAGCGGCGAGGTCTACCGCAGCCGGCGTGACGCCGCAGTCGCCGGGCTGAACGCGGTCGCCGGGCTGTCATGCTCGACGCCGGAAGGCGCCTTCTATGCCTACGTCAACTGCGGCGGGGTGCTGGGGAAGACGGCGCCGGACGGAACCGTCATCCGCGACGACCAGGACTTCGTCCTCTACCTGCTCGACCAGGCCTCCGTCGCAGCATCCCGGGCTCCGCCTACGGGCTGGGCCCGTACTTCCGCATCTCCTACGCAACCAGCCTCGACATCATCGAGGAATCCGTTGCCGCCATCGACAAAGCCGTCCAAGCCCTCAACTGATCCACACCCAATGAAGGAAAACACCGTGATCCACGTAAAGACCAGCATCGACCGCCCCGACGCCGACGCCGTCAGCCGGCTGGCGAAGTTCTCCTCGGCCACCATCCATGAGGCACAGGGCCGCAAGGGCGCCCTCAGCTCCAGAATCAAACCGATCGACAGGGCCATGTCCTTCTGCGGCCCCGCCGTCACTGTCCGCTGTGCGCCCAGGGACAACCTCATGCTGCAGGTAGCCATCCACTACGCCGAAGCCGGGGACGTCATCCTCGCCGCGGCAGGGGAGTTCGAGGAAGCCGGCACCTTCGGCGACGTCCTCGGCAACGCCATGAAGGCCAAGGGCCTGGCCGGCCTCGTCACGGACTCGGGGGTCCGCGACACCCAGGACCTCATCGAACTGGGCCTGCCCGTCTTCTCCGGCAGTATCTCCATCAAGGGCACCGTGAAGGAAACCATCGGCCCCATCAACCACCCGGTGGTCTTCGGCGACGAAATCATCTACCCCGGCGACGTCCTCCGCGGCGACGCGGACGGCGTTGTGGTGGTCCGCAAGGACGAGATCGAGGAAGTCATCCGCCTCTCGCAGGAACGTGACGACGCCGAGCGCGAACTCATCAGCCTGTACAAGGCCGGCGGCACCACCATCGACCTGTGCAACCTCACCGAGGTGCTGAAGGCCAAGGGACTGCTCGTCGAACAGGCCTAGCAGTTCCACCCCCGCGCCTGACGCCTGGCTGTGCCGCCGCGACGTGGTCCGCATCATGGATTCTCGGGTGGTCAGTCAGGCGGAGGCGTGGAGGATTCGTTCCAGGCCGTCTTCTCCCAGGGACAGCCCGAGGTGGATGAAGTCCGGGTGACCGCCCGGTGCCTCTTTCGCCTGCTGTTTGGGTTGGCCGGGCCTGTTTGCGTTGGTTGTTCTCTTCGCGTTTGGTTCGGGCCAGTGTGGTGGTTCCCAGTCCTGGTGTTCGCTTCTGTAGTGCCGGCCCGTGGGCGATATCCAGCCGGGTGGTTCGTTTTTGGTCGCCGCTGTGGGTTTCCAGGCGCTGGTGTGTCTGAGGCGGTGGTGTTTGGGGCAGGGCTGTCCCAGGTTTGAGATGCCGGTGGTGCCGCCCTTGGCCCAGGCGAGGAGATGGTCCGCCTCGTTGTCCAGGGAGTTATTGCTGCAGCCCGGGAAGGGGCATTTGCCGTCCCGCAGCCGCAACCATTGCCGCATGGCCTTGGTGAGCCGGTAGCTGGTCCGGCCGATCTCCAGCGGCGCCCCGTCCCGCGGGTCGATCAGGACCCGGTAGAACGAATCGGCCCCGTCCGCCACGAGGCCCCGGGCCATCGACGCCGGAATCGGACCGTAGCCATCCAGCATCGCCGGTTCCTCCGTGGCGCCAAGCAGCGCAAACACCGGCACGGTCACCAGGACCTGCGCCCGGGGTGAGGGCACATCACCGGGCCCGGGATGCTGGTCTGCCGCGTTCAGTGCGCCGCCGGCCCCGGCGATGACTGCGTTGTCGCCGTCGCCGTCGCCGCCGCCGGCGTCGTCGTTGCGTTGTCCCCGGTGCCGGTTCCGCTGGCGCTGCCGGTTCCGGTGGTTAGGTTGGTTCCGCTGGTCAGGAGGGCGGTGGCGAAGGCATCGGCGCGGAGCTGGGTGAGCGTCCGGTTCTCACAAGGGCCCTGCAGCCCGCGGGCGATGGCGGTGGTCCGGTTCGAGATTGCGACCGCCTGGTCCGCTGGCAGGTAGGCCGAGAGCCAGGCCATTCCGTCCTGGTCCGGGGTGTATTCGACCCGCCGGTCCAGGACACCTTTCGGCGTGGCGCTTTTCGATGCTTTCGGTGTGGTGGCGTTCGCGCCAGGTCCGGGCCTGGTGCCGGAACCGGGACGCCGGCATCTCCCCGGCCGGGCACCCGCGGACCGCGTCCGGTGCGTCCGGGTCCAGGAAGTGGGCCTCCAGCGCGGCCGCGCCGGCCCGGTCAAGGGTGGCCGCTTCGTCCGCCATGACCCGGGCGTGCTGCCAGGAGATGGTTCCGGACTGCAGGGCGGCCAGGGTCAGCGGCAAAGTAGTGGTCAGGGCGTGGGAAACGGCCAGGAACGAACCCGCTGCCCGGTCACCAATGGTCAGGGCACATGCGACCTCCGCGGTGACGGCCATCTCCTGGGCCTGCACCGAAGCCTCCGGAGGTGCTGTGGCCTGGGCAATGTCCGCGTAGGTCACGGCAGCCTGGGCTTTCACGCCCGCCATCTGCGCATCCGCTGCCGCGGCCGCGGCCAGGATATCGAGGCAATCCTCGGACAATTCCCGCGACGGATCGCCCTCCGCGGAAAGTCCGCCGGAACCGCGTTGGTTCACCACGCCGGTGAGCACAGCAGCGGCCGCGGCGATGTCCGCATAAGCCTTTGCCACTGCCGGGTTCCTCATATCTCCACCATGACAGGGGGGTGTGACATTCAAGCTGCGGGCGGCACTTTGGCGCGAGATGACGCATCGGCAGTGCATGACTAGCGGCAGTGCACCACGCACTGGTTACCGCGGAAGTGCCCCCTTTGCGGACAGGGGCGAAAACGCGGACAGTGGAACTCCACGCCGGGCAGGCCAGGCGTCTGTGGGGCCGCGGTCCGGCTACGCCAAGTGTCGGCCTCATCATCATCATCAGCCAGCTACGCAGGCAGGGAGCCGGCTGACCGCCAGGCCCTATTGGCCCGGGAGAACGTATGCAGGGGAACCGACCAGGGCGTCCTCCAGGTACCACACGGTGGAGCCGCCGCCGGTGGCCGGCATGATGCTTCCTTCGAAGACGAACACAGGATCCTTGGAACGGTCCGCGGGACGCCAAAAGCCGTTGGCCGGGCAGTGGAACCCGGTTTTTGCCATGAGTCCCATTCTTCCGTCAGCAATTCTTCGCAAGGTGTTGATCTTTTTCACGGAATGCTCCCAATTAATTCTTTGTGAAAGTCGCCGCCGCTTTTCTTCGGCCTTGCTCCAATTTTAGAATCACGGGGCATCCCGTTACTAAGACCAATGATGCGTGGCCTAATAAGCGGATGCTATGGACGGGCTAGCGGGCATATTTCTTGCTCAGCATTTCCTGCAGCATTTCCTTCAGCACCAGGAGAACGGCCGATGCCGCCTCTGAGAGCGGATCGTGATCGGGTGTGCACAGGGCGATCTTGCACTGGAGGGCGGGGTCCACGATCCGCAGGACATGGAAGTCCTCCTCGTGGAAGAGGGCGTCCGCGGCTGACTTCGGCATGATGGTGGAGCCCAAATCTGCGCGCAGGAGCCGGGCCAGGGACGGTACCGACTCCACTTCCCCTACGAGCTTGAGTTTCAGTCCCTTGCCGTCAAAGCCACCCTCCACCACCTGGCGCAGGGTGTGGATCTTCTCGGGCAGGAAAAGTCCGAAACCGGCAACGTCCTCCAGCGTGATTTCGCCGTTTTCTGGCGCCGCCCCGAACCGATCCGCATTGACCACAAAGTGCAGGTCTTCCACGATCATGGTGGTGAACGTGACGCCGCGGATGGGGCCCGGCTCATAGATGAGGGCCATGTCCAGCCGCCCGTTCTTGATCGCTTCGCTCAGCACCCCGCCGTAGATTTCCGTGACATGCAGGACGATGTCCGGATACCGGCGGCCCACTTCGCTGATGATCTGCGGGGTCAGGCTGGACGCCATGCTGTAGGGCGCGATGGCGATGGAGACCCGCCCCGACGGCGCCGCTCCCGACGCGGCGACGTCCTGCCGCGCCTGCTCCACGAGCCGCAGGATGGACTGAGCGTGCCGGTACAGCGTGTGTCCGGCGGCCGTGGGCTTGACGCCCTGTTTGCTGCGGATAAGCAGCCGCTGCTTGAGATCTGTTTCCAGGGCCGAAACCTGCTGGCTCAGGGCGGGCTGGGCAACATGCAGCGCCGCCGCAGCCTTGGTGATGCTTCCCGAATCCACGATCTGGACGAAGTACGCAAGCTTCCGCGTATCCATAGCCGCCTTCTCTCTTTGCGGCGTCCCGGACCCGGAAGGGTCATAAGCGGATGTGGTGGAGGAATACACAATAAGTCTTTGTGTGATCCACATCGCTGACACTAGGTTGAACCCAGAACGCTATTTCACTAATCGTACATTCTACTCTTCCGGCTGACATGCAATTTTGAGATGACGTCAGACGCATTTCGCATAATAGGCGTGCTTACCGGGACGGTGTTTTCTTTTTACATTTCTGAAATATGAGTTTCATAGCGTCATTGCATTCGCAAAACGGCGACGGCAAGGCGGGTTCTGACGATGGGAAGCGAGGTGACACAGATGAGCGCAGCACTCCAAGGTGCACCGGTCATAACGGCCACCTATCCCGTGACATGGATTACGTCTTTGTGTGAGCCAATTCGCGGTGCCAGACTTTTTGACAGATGCCCGGCAGTCCGGGCCGCCGGACAGCAGACCCAGAACTGGGCGCGTTCCCGGCAACCACATAACTACCGGAAGCTGACCTTCGCGCCCCGCTGCGTCGAGGTCCAGCCAACACCCCAGGAGGGCTCACATGGGACCCACAGTTGATCTCGTGGCGGATCTCGGAGAAGGCTTCGGCGCCTACTCGATGGGCGACGACGCGGCACTGCTCGAGGTGGTTTCCAGCGCCAACATTGCCTGTGGATTCCACGCAGGAGACCCGGACATCATGAACGCCACGGTCGCCGAATGCGTCCGCCGCGGCGTCAGCATCGGGGCGCACCCGAGCTTCCCCGACCTCCGCGGCTTTGGCCGCCGCGCCATGGACCTCACCGCCGATGAAGTCCGCAACGACATCCTCTACCAGTTCGGCGCCCTCAGCGCCTTCGCCGCGTACCACGGCACCGCCGTCGCCCACATCGCACCCCACGGCCGCCTCGGCAACCTGGTGGCCACCCGCGCCGATTACGCCGAAGCCGTGGCCGACGCCGCCGCCCGCATCAACCCGGACCTGATCGTCCTCGCCCAGGACGGCGAACTGGCCAACGCCGCCGCAGCACGGCAGCTGCCGGTGGCCATCGTGGGCATCGCAGACCGGGCTTATGAGGCAGACGGCACCCTGGTGCCGCGCAGCCGCCCCGGCGCCGTCATCCACGACCCCTCGGCCATTGTGGACCGCACCATCCGGATGGTCTGCGAAGGGCTCATCGAAACAGTCGCCGGCACCGACCTGCCGATCGTCGCCGACACCGTCCTCCTGCACGGGGACACGCCCGGTGCGGTCCAGCTGGCCCGGCAGGTCCGCGCCGAACTGGAACGCGCCGGCGTGACCATCGCCCCCGCTCGCCCAGGTCCTCGCCGCCAAAGTGAAAGCCGCCTGACATGCCCGCCACCACAACGCCAACCCCCGTGGAGGTCTTCGAGTCCGGGGACGCCGCACTGCGCGTCGTCGCCTCCTCCACGGACCGGGAGGCCAACTGGACCACCGTGCACGCCCTCGCCGAATGGCTGGAGGCGGCAGGAGCCGACGGCGTCCACGGCGCAGTGCCCACGTACGACTCCCTGCTCGTGGAATTCGACCCCGGAGTCACCAGCGCACGCCAGGTCCGCGCCTTTGTCCTGCTGGGCATGCGCCAGCTCGACTTCATCGGCGCCCCCGCCCGGGCCCCCCGCGAGTTCAGCGTCCCCGTGGTCTACGGCGGCGAGTATGGCCCGGACCTGGAACGCGTTGCCGAGCAGCAGCAACTGCGGGTCGAGGAGATCATCGCCCTGCACACCGCCAAGTCCTACGTCATCCGCTGCCTCGGCGCCCCCGCCGGCTCGCCCATGATGGACGGCCCCGACTTCCCGCTCCCGGTTCCGCGGCTGAAGGACCCCCGGCTGTCCGTTCCGGCAGGTGCCGTAGCGGTCGCGGGCCGGCAGGCAGTCATCGCCCCGGCCATGGCACCCGGCGGATGGTGTGTCATCGGCCAGACGCCCCTGGCAGTCCTGGACGTTGCCAGCGAACCCCTGGTTCCCTACGTTCCGGGCGACCTGCTGCGGTTCCACCAGATCATGCCCGAGGAATTCGCCAGCTACACCGGCCGGAAACTGGAGGCGGCACGATGAGCGGCTCCCTGATCATCCAGCAGCCCGGCAACTCCGTGGTCACTGACCTCGGCCGCTTCCGCGGACCCCGGTTCGGGCTGCCCGTGAACGGTGCGCTGGACCAGTTCTCCGCACGCGCCGCCAACATCCTCACCGGAAACGAGGACAACGCGCCGCTGCTGGAGATCACCGCCCTGGACTTCCGGATGCGGGCCACCACGGACATCCTCATCGCCGTCACCGGGGCACCCCTGCACCTCACGGTGGGCGGACGCGAATGCCAGCAGTGGGAACCGGTGTCCGTCCGGGCCGGGGAAACCGTGGCTCTGCGCCGGATCACCGGCGGCCTGCGCGCCTACCTTGCCGTCCACGGCTCGGTGGAGGCACCCGTCCTGCTCGGAAGCTGCGCGCCGGACACCGTCGTCGGATTCGGCCTGCGCCTGACCGAAGGCACCGAACTCAAGACGTCCCGAACCGTCGCGCCGATCCGGCAGCCGTACTTCGACCTGCCGCTGTTCCGGCTGGGACTGACCCGGCCCGAATTCAGCAGCCACGCTGTAGTTGAGGTCACCGACGGCCCCGATGTGGAGGAATTCGGCGACACCGCCGGCCTGCTCTACAGCACCGAATACACCGTCAGCGCCCGGAGCAACCACATCGGCCTTCGCCTCGGCGGGGCACTCCCCGAACGCCAGTCGAGCGCTGAAGTGCTCTCCCGCGGAGTCCCGGTGGGCGCCATCGAGGTCCCGTCCAGGGAGGAACTCCTGGTGCTGCACCGCGGCCGTGGAGTCACTGCCGGCTACCCCGTCCTCGCGGTGGTCACCAGCCGCTCGCTGGACGTGCTGGCCCAGGCCCGGCCGGGCCACACCATAACCTTCCGCAGGACCACCGTTCCCGAAGCTACAGCGAAGTACCGGGCGGCCCTGCGGGAACTGGAGAACCTCCGTTCAACAGTCAGTACGGTCTTCAACCTCCTCGGCATCGGCATTGGCATTGGCGGCCAGCCCGGCTGGCAACAGCTTGCGCCGGCGGCCGGAAACTAACCCTCGCCTCAGCTTCAAACCCTTGTTACCATCCCCTTAAGTAAGGAAAGCCATGTCCACCTCAACGCACGCGGCCCAGCCGCACAAGAGCGGCTCAGCAGCAAGCAGACCCGCAAGGTCGTCACGGCCGGCTGCGTCGGCATCTTCGTCGAGCTGTACGACAACGGCATCTTCGCCTTTATGGCCGGAACGCTTGCCCTTGTCTTCCTGGCACCCGGCAACCCGGACAATGCCCTGCTGTTCGTCTTCGCCGGCTACGCCGTGTCCTTCTTCGTGCGCCCCCTCGGCGCCGTGGTCTGCGGATACCTGGGGGACCGAATCGGGCGGCAAAAGCTGTTGGTCTTCGTCATCCTGCTGATCAGCGTTGCGACGGCGGGCATCGGCTTGCTGCCGGCCTACTCGGCCATCGGCATCGCCGCGCCGGTCCTCCTGGTGCTGCTCCGCATGCTCCAGGGCTTCTCCGTTGGCGGCGAAGCCGCCGGCGCCATGACCTTCCTTGCCGAGCACGCCCCTGAAGGCAAGCGCGGTATCATCACCTCCTACGCCCAGATCGCCTCCTTCGCAGCCCTGCTCACCGGTACGCTGGTCGCGTTCTCCATGTCGCCATGGCTCACCCAGGCAGCGATCGACGGCGGCGGCTTCGGTTCGTTCGCATGGCGCATTCCGTTCCTGGTTGCCATCCCCATGGGCGTCATTGGCTGGTACATCCGCAAGGCGATCAGCGACACCCCCAACTTCGAGAAGCTCAAGGAAGAGGGCGGGCTGTCCAAGAACCCGCTCAAGGAAGCCTTCGCCTCCGCCGAACACCGCCGCGCCATGCTGCTGGCCCTGTTCATCCCGCTGATGAACGGCTCCGGCTACTACGTCCTGTTCTCCTACATGCCCACGTTCCTGAAGGGCAAGCAGCTCAACTTCACCATCGGCGAAGCACTCCTCGTCACCGCCTGCAGCCTCGTGGTCATCTGCATCGCCATCCCGTTCATGGGCGCCCTTTCGGACCGCGTCGGCCGCAAGAAGGTCATCGCCGGCTCGGCCATCGCCATGGCCGTCATCGGCATCCCCGCCTACGCCCTGATCGCCACGGGCGAGATGGCACTGGCCATCCTGGGCGCCTGCATCATGGCAGTGGTCTTCGCCGGCCACACCGCCGTCATCCACATCCTGATCGTCGAACTGTTCCCCACCCGTGTCCGCTACTCCGCCTACGGCCTGGGCTACAACATCTCCTCGGCACTCTTCGGCGGCACCGCGCCGCTGCTGCTGACCTGGCTGATCTCCATCACCGGCAACATCTACATGCCCGCGTTCTACGCCGTCATCACGGCGCTGGGCACCCTCGCCGCCGTCAGCACTGTCAAGGACCGGGCGCACCTGCCGCTCCGCGACGCCTAACCACCACCACCCGAACAGCGGTGCGCTGCCCAGCGGCAGCGCACCGCACCACTTACGGGACAGCGCCGCTGCACCCACCAGGAGACCTACATGCCTTTTTCTGACTACTCCACCGCCGTCGTCACCGGTGCATCCACCGGAATGGGCGCCGCGATCGCCGAACGCCTCACCAAGCGCGGACTGACGGTCCATGCCCTGGCCCGCAACGAGGAACGCCTGAAGGAACTGGCCGACAAGACCGGCGCCATCCCGCACGTGGTGGACCTGACCGACACCACTGCGCTGGCCGCCGTCGTCGGTGACCTTGAGGTGGACGTCCTGGTGAACTGCGCCGGAGTGTCCCGGCCGGGGAACCTCCTGGACTCCAGCGAGAGCGACGTCGACGAACTCATCGACGTCAACCTCCGCGGCCTGCTCCAGCTGACCAGGCTGGTGCTGCCGGGCATGGTGGAACGCGACCGCGGCCATGTCATCAACATCAGCTCCATCGCCGGCCTCTACAACTTCTACGGCCACACCGTCTACCACGCCACCAAAGCCGCGGTGCACCAGGTCTCCCGGCAACTGCGCAACGACACCGTGGGCAAGCGCATCCGCGTCACCGAGATCTGCCCCGGCCGCGTTGAAACGGAAATCTTCGGCCGCAACATGGGCGGCACCCCCGAGGCCATGGAAGAGGCCTGGAAGACGTACTACGAGGGCTACGAGTCGCTGACCACCGACGACATCGTCAATGCCATGGACTACGCCATCGAAACGCCCCGCCACGTCAACGTGGGCATGCTCGAACTGATGCCCACCTTCCAGGTCCCCGGCGGCCTCACCTTCGACCGGCGCTGACGGCCCATACCCGCAGCCCGGCCCTACCGCACACCCCAGAACCGAAGGTTTACCCGATGCAAACAGTCCGTACCGTCAGCTTCCCCGACCAGCAGCTCCTGGCCGATCTCTCACCCCTTCCCGAAGGGCTGCGGGGCGTGGTGTGGGACCTGAAATCAGATCCCGACGGCGGGACGCTGAGCGAGATCGACGGCGTCATCCTCCCGTACATCGACGCCTCCGCCGTGCTGGGCTCACTCGGTCAAGTCCCGGACCTGAAGTACGTCCAGACGCAGTCCACCGGGTACGACGGGGTTATCGAGGCGGCCGGACCGGCCGCCGGCGTGGCCAGCGCCTCCGGCGTGCACGCTGCCGCAACCGCGGAACTCGCCGTGGGGCTGATCCTGGCCAAGCTGCGCGGCATCGACCAGGCAGTCCGCGATTCGCAGTACGGCCTCTGGCGGCCGGAACGGCGCCAGTCCCTGGCAGACCGGCGCGTGCTGCTGGTGGGCGTTGGCGGGATCGGGCACGAAATCGCCCTGCGCCTGGCACCGTTCGAGGTCACCGTCACGCGCGTGGGGAGCTCGGCCCGCACAGACGAACACGGCGAGGTGCACGCGTCCAGCGAGCTGACCGAGCTGGCCGCTTCACACGACATCCTGGTTTCTGTCCTGCCGCTGAACGAGCACACCCACCAGCTGATCGGTGACAAGGTCCTCGCCGCCCTGCCGGACGGTGCCCTGGTAGTGAACGTGGGCCGCGGCTCCGTGGTGGACACAGCTGCCCTGACCAAGGAAGTCCTGTCCGGGCGCCTGCAGTGCGCCCTCGACGTCGTTGATCCCGAACCGCTGCCGCAGGACCACCCGCTGTGGTCCACGCCCAACGCGCTGATCACCCCGCACGTTGGCGGCAACGCGTCGGCCTTCCAGCCCAGGATCCTCAAGCTTCTCCGCAAGCAGCTCGAAGCCCTCGCCGCCGGGCAGGCCCCGGCCAACCTGGTACAGGCAGGTCCGTTCGCATGACTTCACTCTTTGATCTGACGGGGCGGGTTGCCTTGGTGACGGGGTCGAGCCGGGGGATTGGTAATGCGTTGGCGCGGGCGTTGGCTGAGGCCGGGGCGACGGTGGTGTTGAACGGGATTAATGCGGAGCGGTTGAAGGCGGCGGAGGCTGTGTTGGCGGCTGATTTCGCGCCGGGCCGGGTTCACAGTGTCGCGTTTGATGTCACCAGTGATGTGGAGGCCGCGCGGGGTGTGGCGTGGGTGGAGGAGCATGTGGGGCCGTTGCAGATCCTGGTGAACAACGCCGGGATCCAGCACCGGGTGCCGATGCTGGAGCTGGAGGTGGCGGATTGGGAGCGGGTGATCGCGACGGACCTGACCAGTGCGTTCCTGGTGGGGCGGGAGGCGGCCCGGCACATGATCCCGCGCGGGAAGGGCAAGATCATCAATATTTGTTCGGTGCAGACGGATCTGGCTAGGCCCACGATCGCCCCGTATGTGGCGGCGAAGGGCGGGTTGCGGAACCTGACCCGGGCGATGACGGCCGAGTGGGCGGGCTCGGGGTTGCAGATCAACGGGATCGCGCCGGGCTATATCCATACGGAGATGACGCAGAACCTGGTCGATGATGAGCAGTTCAATGCCTGGATCCTGGGCCGGACCCCGGCGCACCGGTGGGGGACCGTGCAGGATCTGGCCGGCCCGGCGGTGTGGCTGGCCTCGGACGGCTCGGATTTTGTGAACGGGCAGACGATCTTTATCGACGGCGGAATGACGGTGGTGGTCTGATGGGCAGCGCAGCAATAACGCGCAGGAAACAATCGAAACGGTCAGTGCTGCCGGTCTCGGGTCCGGCCGTGGTCGCGTACGCCGCGGGGGATTTGCGGATCGAGGAGGTGCCGTTGGCGGCGCCGGGCCCGGACGAGGCCGTGGTGGAGGTCGCGTACGGCGGGATCTGCGGGTCGGACCTGCATTACTGGCTGCACGGCGCGGCGGGGGAGTCGATCCTGAAGGCGCCGATGGTGTTGGGCCATGAGATTTCCGGGACCGTGGTGGTGGCCGCGGCGGACGGGACGGGCCCGGCCGCGGGGACCCCGGTGGCGGTCCACCCCGCCACCCCGGGCCCGGGCGCGGGGGATATCAGGTTCCCGGTGGACCGGCCCAACCTGTCTCCGGGCTGCACGTACCTGGGCTCCGCGGCGCGGTTCCCGCACACGGACGGGGCGTTCGCCCGGTATGTGAACCTGCCGGCCCGGATGCTCCGGGCCCTGCCCGGGGACCTGGACCTGCGCACGGCGGCGCTGATCGAGCCCGCAAGTGTGGCCTGGCACGCGGTGGCCCGGGCCGGGGACGTGGCCGGGAAGTCTGCCCTGGTGATCGGGTCCGGCCCGATCGGTGCCCTGGTGGTTGCGGTCCTCAAGCGTGCCGGCGCGGCCCGGATCACCGCGGTGGACATGCACGCCAAACCGCTGGAGATCGCCAAAGCCGTCGGCGCGGACGAGGTCCTGCAGGCCGGTGACGCGGAGGCGATCGCTGCGGTGCAGGCCGACGTCGTGATCGAATCCTCCGGCAGCCACCACGGCCTGGCCTCGGCCATCGGCGGCGCGGCCCGCGGCGGGACCGTGGTCATGGTCGGGCTGCTGCCCACCGGACCCCAGCCGGTCCTGATCTCCCTGGCCATCACCCGGGAACTGGACCTCAAGGGCTCGTTCCGCTTCAACGACGAGATCGACGACGTCATCACCGCCCTCGCCGACCGCACCCTGCACATCGGGCCCGTCATCACCCACGACTACCCCCTCAGCCAGGGACTCGAGGCCTTCACCACCGCCAAAAACTCCGCCGAATCCGGCAAAGTCCTCCTCAACTTCCAGCCCGAATAACGGGCCTGAAACAGGTTTGTCCGCGGCTGCTTCGCGACGGTCCGCACGGCGCACTGTTTTAGCACGGCGCACCGTATTAGGACGTGGGAGGTACCAGTCAGTGAGAAAGGCGTACTTCCTTTTTACTAATGTGCGCTCCTAGGCTTGGTTTCAGCATGGCCTTACGCCGGCTCAACACCAAGGGACATTAATGGAGACGCGACACCTCAGGTACTTCATAGCTGTAGCTGAAGAACGGCATTTCGGCCGGGCGGCTGCCAGGCTCCATATGGCACAACCGCCGCTTTCCCAGCAGATCCGGCAGTTGGAGGAGCAGCTGGGCACTCCTCTGCTGATCCGGACCACCCGGAAGGTGGAGCTGACCCCGGCTGGCCAGACCCTGCTGGACCGGGGACGCGTACTGCTCCAAGAGTTTGAGGTGCTCGAGTCCGATGTGCGGCAGGTCGGCGCTGGCGCCACGGGGGTGCTGCGGGTGGGGTTCACGGGCACGGCCACGTACCGTCTGATGCCGGTCATCGTCCAAGCCGCGCGCCGCACCCTGCCCGGGCTTCGCATCACGGTCCAGGGCGAGATGCTGACCCCTCAGATGGAAACCGCGTTGGAAGAGGGCAGGCTCGATGCCGCCGTCCTCCGCCCTCCCGTCCGTTCGGCAGGCATCTCCCTGAAACTGCTTGAACAGGACCAGCTGGTGGCCGCCCTTCCTGCTGACTCGCCGTGGGCAGAGAAGGGAACCCTGGAGCTCGGCGCGCTCTCGGGGGAGGGATTCATCAGCTATCCGGGCTATTCGGCGGTCAGCAGCATATTTGTTGATGCCTGCCGGCGTGCCGGCTTCCAGCCCCGGGTGGTCCAGGAGGCCAAGGAGACTTCCACTTTGCTGTCGCTGGTAGCTGCCGGAATGGGGATTGCGCTGGTTCCCATGACGTCGCGGATGTTCTCCTTCCAGGGCGTGGTCTTCCGTCCGCTACTCAATCCGCCGCCGGTGGACCTCGCGGTTGCGTGGAACAGCGGCAGCGAAACGCCGCTGCTGCACAGTTTCCTGGCCCTTTTCGATTCCCTCCCCGGATCCCCGGCCATAACGTCAGAAGCACAGGACTGACTCCATGAAAATCGAAAGCATCGAAGCCATCCCGTACGCGATCCCCTACGCGCGGCCGCTGAAGTTCGCCAGCGGCGAGGTAGCCACCGCAGACCATGTCCTGCTTCGGATCCACACGGATGCCGGAATCATCGGCGTGGCGGATACGCCGCCCCGGCCCTACACGTACGGCGAGACACAGGATTCAATCGTTTCCGTTGTCACCAAAATCTTTGCCCCGCAACTGGTTGGCCTGGACCCCCTGGACCGGTCCAAAGTCCAGCAGATCCTGCGCCGCACCGTCCACAATCCCACCGCCAAGGGCGCTCTGGATATTGCGCTGTGGGACATCATCGGAGTCTCGCTGGGCACGCCTGTCCACAAGCTCCTGGGTGGCTACACGGACAGCATGAGGGTCTCGCACATGCTCGGTTTCAAACCGGCGGCAGAACTCCTGGACGAGGCCCTGCGGTTCCGGGAGGTGTACGGCATCAACACCTTCAAACTGAAAACGGGGCGGCGGCCGCTGTCCCTTGACGTCGAAGCATGCCACGTCCTGCGGGAGGGCCTGGGCGGGGACACCGAGATCTACCTTGATGCGAACCGGGGCTGGACTGCCAACGAAGCCATGGATGTCCTGCGCCGCACCGAGGGTCTGGGGCTCTCCATGCTGGAGGAACCGTGCGATGCAGGTGAGGCCTTGGGGCGGCGCAGGCTGGTCCAACACGCCAGTATCCCCATCGTGGGGGACGAGAGCGTAACCACCCTTGGCGACGTGTCGCGGGAGCTCCTCTCCGGCGGAAGCACTGCCATCTGCATCAAGACAGCGCGCAGCGGCTTCACTGAAGCGCAGAAAATCCTGGGGCTGTGCGAGGGAATGGGGGTTGACGTCACCATGGGTAACCAGATCGACACCCAAGTGGGCAGCCTTGCCACGGTGACCTTCGGGGCCGCTTTTGAGGCCAGTTCGAGGCGCGCCGGGGAACTGTCCAACTTCCTGGACATGACTGACGACCTCCTGGCCGAGCCGCTGGAGATCCGGGACGGAGCCATCCGTGTCCGGGCCGTCCCGGGAGTCGGCGCACGAATCGACGAGGACAAACTGAAGAGGTACCGGCAGGACTGACCGCGCCCCGCCGCCGTCGTAATTCATATGCAAAAGCAGTCAATGCGCCGGAAATGAGTATTTCTCCTCGCCCAATAACAGTCCTACGGTTAAGCTACGACGCTGTGTGACGTGGAGCACGCGGCGGCGGCGGGGCGCCGGACCCGTGCACCCACGCAGCAGGCACAACAGCAGCACAGACAAAGGAGCCAGCATGTCGACCGAAACAGAGGCCACCGCTGCCGCTTCCGGTGCAGGGGCCACCGCCCGCTTCCGGAAGAACAAGCAGTTTGCGGCCACCACCAGCCAAGAGCGTGTCAGTGCGTTGGCGGGCCGGGTCATCAAGGCCATCAATGACACCGTTTTGGACGAAAAGGTCTCCTACGACGAATACAACGCCCTCAAAGCCTGGCTGATCAGGGTGGGCGAGGACGGCGAATGGCCGCTGTTCCTGGACGTCTGGGTGGAGCATTCGGTCGAGGAGGTGGCGAACGCCAACCGTCACGGCTCCAAGGGCACCATTGAGGGCCCGTACTACGTCCCCAACGCGCCGTCGCTAGGCACCCCTGCCACTTTGCCGATGCGCGACGACGAACCCGGCACACCGTTGCTCTTCCAGGGCCAGGTCAGGAATGTCGCCGGTGAGCCGCTGGCCGGTGCGCTGATTGAGCTATGGCACGCCGATGACCTCGGCTTCTACTCGCAGTTCGCGCCGGGCCTGCCGGAATGGAACCTCCGCGGCTCCGTCACTGCCGACGGTCAGGGCAACTTCCAGATCAACACCGTACAACCCGCGCCGTACCAGATCCCTACCGATGGCGCGTGCGGTGCCCTCATCGCGGCAGCCGGCTGGCATGCCTGGCGCCCGGCCCACCTTCACCTGAAAGTCTCGGCCCCCGGCCACCAGCTGATCACCACACAGCTCTACTTCGAGGGCGACGAGCACGTTGGCGACGACATCGCCTCGGCCGTCAAGCCCGAACTCGTGCTTGCTCCCACGGACCGCACTGACGGACACGGCCGCGAAGTCACCTATGACTTCATCCTGGATCCGCAGGACTGATTTCAGGGGCCCTGTCGATCGATGCGGGCTGCGCCGCGCCTGCGGTTCGTTCGCTGCCTGCGTTTCGTCAATTGCCTGCGCCTAGTTCATTGTTTACGGTTCCTTCGTCAGCGGGAGCCAGCCGCTAGCCGATCAGCAAACTCAGCGCCTCGGTGAGGTGCTCCACTTCGCGGACGGAAAAGCCCGCCGGAACAGGCCCGGGACCGTTGTGGCTGGCCGGAACCACCGCGTGGGTGAACCCCAGCCGGTGGGCTTCCTGGATCCGCTGGTTGATGCCTGGCACGGGACGCACCTCGCCGGCGAGGCCCACTTCTCCGAAGGCGATCAGCCTGATAGGGAGCGGCTTGCGCGCCTTGGCGGACGCCACGGCCAGGGCAACGGCCAGGTCCGTGGCGGGTTCGCTGAGCTTCACGCCACCCACCGTGGCCACGTAGGAATCGTCCTTGTGCAGCAGGCAGCCGGCCCGCTGCTGCAGGACCGCCAGCAGCATGGACACGCGGGAACTGTCCAGGCCGCTGGTGGCACGGCGCGGCTGCGAATTGGGGCTCTCGGCCAGCAATGACTGCACTTCTGCCAGCAGGGGCCGCCGCCCTTCCATGGTCACCGTGATGCAGGTGCCGGAAACCGGCTCCTTGGTCCGGCTGACAAACAGCCCGCTGGGGTCCGTCAGGCCCTCGATCCCGTTCTCGTTCAGGTCAAAACAGCCGACGTCATCCGTAGGTCCGTACCGGTTCTTCACCGCGCGCAGCATCCGGAGCCGCGAATGGCGTTCGCCTTCGAACTGGCACACTACATCCACCAGGTGCTCGAGCAGTCGCGGCCCCGCGATGGAGCCGTCCTTGGTCACATGGCCCACCAGCAGGGTGGTCATGTTGCGCCGCTTGGCCGCCGCAATGATGGACGCGGCCACCTCGCGCACCTGCGAGACCCCGCCCGCGCTGCCGTCCACGTCCGCGCTGCTGAGAGTCTGGACCGAGTCCACAATCAGCAGGCGCGGCTCGATCTTTTCCACCTGCCCCAGGGCCTGCCCCAGGTCCGTTTCGGCTGACAGATACAGGGAATCCGCGACGGCGTCGATCCGCTCCGCGCGCAGCTTCACCTGGGCGGCGGACTCCTCGCCGGTCACGTACAGGACGTCCTGCGCGGTGCGGGCGAACTTCGCGGCGACATCCAGCAGCAGCGTGGACTTGCCCACGCCCGGCTCACCGGCCAGCAGAATCACGGCACCTGGGACCAGCCCGCCGCCCAGGACACGGTCCAGTTCGTCCACGCCGGTGGGCAGGAACGCCGCCGTAGTGGCGTCTACCTCGGCAATCCGCCGCGCCGGTTCCAGAACTGTAGTTGCCGCCGTCGTACGCGCTACGGCCGCGCCGGTTTCCTCAACGGTGCCCCACGCCTGGCACTCGCCGCAGCGCCCCACCCACTTAACGGTGGTCCAGCCGCATTCGGCGCACTTGTACGCGGGCGCTTTGGAGGCGCGGGAAGTCTTTGTTGCCATGGGTTCCACCCTACTGGCGGGCACCGACATAGAGGGGACGGCACCAGGTTTCGACGAGCCCAACCACCGGCGGCTACAGGCCCGGCAGCACGTCCCGCGCCTCGCGGGCATCCATCCCGGTGGCCTCCAGCAGGTCCACCATCAATGGCCGGAACAGCATCACCACGGTCTCACCCTCCAGGCGTTGGACCTTGAGCAGCCTGGGGTGCAGCCGAAGCGCGATCTCACTGAGGTCCTGCCGGGCGGTGCGCAGATGGGCGCGGCGGACGCCGTCGTGCGTTTCGGCGAGTCCCAGCGAGAGTTCATCAATCGCGGCCGCGGTATCCTGCAGCACCTCGGCGATGTTCTCGGTCGCCTCGTCGGACAGGGCGGCATGGTTGATGGCGCTGGTGAGCCGGCGCGCAAAAACCCGGCTGTTGCGCAGGGCGAGATCGATGGAGTCCAACGATTGCTTGAGCCGCTCCAACTCGTCGCGGTGCCGGCGCTGGGCGGGTGCCAGCGTGGCCACCTCGCCGGACGCGCGCAGGGAATGGCGCATCGCGTCCACCAGCGGCTGGCAGTTCCGGCCGCGGATCAGCGCGTGCCACGCCTGCGTGGAGTCGCTGTTAGTCAGGGCCGTGGCGCATTCCCGCAGCACCTCGGCCAGTTCGTGGAGCAGCTTCCGGACATCCTTGCGGGGCTCCCGGCGCGGATCCTTGGGCACAAGGATGGTCACCAGCAGCGCGAACACGCCGCCAATAATGGCGTCAATGCTGCGCGTGAACGGCCCGCCGTCGGGCGCCGGCAGCAGCACAACCAGCAAGGATTGCAGGCCCAGCTGGGTGGTGAAAATGTTGCCGCTGTCCAGGAAACGGGCCAGCAGGATGGAGAACAGGAGGACGACGGCGGCCTGCCAGATTCCGCTGCCCAGCCAGTGCAGCAGCAGATCACCAACGGCAATGCCGATGGTGCAGCCCAGGCCCACTTCCATCACCCGGCGCAGGCGCGGGTCACGGGAGAAGCCCAGGGCAATCAGTGAGGAAGTGGCTGCGAACAGGGGGCCGGAATGCCCCAGGACGTACTCGGCGAAGGCGTAGGCGCCCACCGCGCACGCGGTCATCTGGACGGCGGGGAGCAGCGAGTTCCGGCTCCGGATCAGGCCCGTGCGGATGCGACCGCGCAGGAAACGCCTGCTTGCTGAGAGTCCTGCTGCTGCGGCCATGCGTTCCAGTCTATTTCCCGGCCACGTCCCTAGGACCAAAAGTGTGACCTGCGCAATGGTGACGCCGCATATGTAGGCCAATGTCCAACCGTCGTTAACCTTGCGTTCACTCTTGGCCGCCAATCCCGTTACCTGCGGACCCTAAATTCGATGAAGGTACAAAACGTACGCATCGCGCTGCAGGGCGTCTCCGGCCCTGCCCGCTACTGAATAACCCTGGAAGGGGTACATCTAGTGAAGGCACTCCGTTTCGGCCGCCACGCGGCTATCGCTGTTATCGCAGCCGGCGCACTCGCGCTCACCGCCTGCGGTTCAGACAACGCCACGGGCACCACGCCTGCCGGCACCCAGACTTCTGCCGGCACCAAGGTCACTGGCACGCTCACCGGCATCGGCGCCTCCTCCACCGGCGCGGCCATGGACGCCTGGAAGGCCGGCTTCGCCGCCGCCAACTCCGGCGCCACCGTGCAGTACTCCCCGGACGGCTCCGGCGCAGGCCGCAAGGCCATCATCGACGGCTCGGCCCAGTTCGCCGGCTCCGATGCGTACCTCAAGGATGAAGAGCTGGCCAGCTCCAAGGCCCAGTGCGGCCCCGATGGCGCCCTCAACATCCCGGTCTACATCTCCCCGATCGCCGTGGCATTCAACCTCCCGGACATCACCGAGCTGAAGCTTGACGCCGCCACCGTCGCCAAGATCTTCCGCGGCGAGATCGCCAAGTGGAACGACCCCGCCATTGCTGCCCTGAACGAAGGCGTCACCCTCCCGGACCTGAAGGTCACCCCGGTGAACCGCTCTGACGATTCCGGCACCACCACCAACTTCACCGACTACCTCGCCGCTGCTGCACCCGAGGTCTGGACCGACAAGGCCGACGGCGTCTGGCCCGCAACCCTGCAGGGCGAGAACGCCAAGGGCACGTCCGGCGTCGTCAAGACCGTCACCGACACCCCGGGCGCCGTGACCTACGCGGATGACTCCGCCGTGGGCGGCAAGCTGGGCACCGCGTCCATCAAGGTGGGCGAGGAGTTCGTCAAGATCTCCGCCGACGCTGCTGCCAAGGCTGTTGAAGCCGGCAAGCCCGTCGAAGGCCGCTCCGCCACCGACGTCGCCATCAAGCTGGACCGCAAGACCACCGCTGCGGGCGCCTACCCGATCGTCCTGGTTTCCTACCACGTTGTCTGCTCCACCTACGACAAGCAGGAGACCGTTGACCTGGTCAAGGCCTTCGAAAGCTACGTAGTCTCCGACGCCGGCCAGAAGACGGCTGCTGACTCCGCGAAGTCCGCACCGCTCTCCCCGGCCCTCGCCGAGAAGGCCAACAAGGCCATCGAATCCATCAAGGTCAAGTCCTAGTACCTGCCCTGAACCGAGTTCCCCGCCACGCCGAAAGGCGGGGCGGGGAACTTGGCTTTTGTAAGCCAGCTCATTTGGCACCACCACAATCCGAAGGGTCTGGAATGACCGCCACCCCCCTGAGTAGTTCCCAGGGCGCAGGCCGCGCCGGGGATAAGATCTTTTCCGGCGCCGCCCTGGCCGCCGGGTGCCTCATCCTCGCCGTCCTGTTCGGCGTGGCGCTTTTCCTTGTTGTCCAGGCCATTCCGGCACTGACAGCACCGGCCGCCGAGATCCAGGGCGGAGAAGGCTTCTTCGCCTACATCTGGCCGATTGTGATCGGCACGCTCATCGCCGCCGACCATTGCCCTGGTGATCGCCACACCCATCGCCATCGGCGTGGCCCTGTTCATCTCGCACTTCGCGCCGCGCGGGCTCGCCACCAGCCTTGGCTACGTGGTTGACCTCCTGGCCGCCATCCCGTCCGTGATCTACGGTGCCTGGGGCGCAGCGTTCCTGGCCAAGGAAATCTCGCCCGCTTACAACTGGCTGGCCGACAACATGGGCTGGCTGCCCATCTTCCAGGGCCCGGCCTCGGCCACCGGCAAGACCATCCTCACCGCGGGCATTGTGCTTTCGGTGATGGTCCTGCCCATCATCACGTCCCTGAGCCGCGAAATCTTCCTGCAGACCCCCAAACTGCACGAGGAAGCCGCCCTGGCCCTCGGCGCCACGCGCTGGGAAATGATCAAGATGTCGGTCCTGCCGTTCGCCCGCCCGGGCATCATCAGCGCCGTTATGCTGGGCCTGGGCCGCGCGCTGGGCGAGACCATGGCCGTTGCCCTGGTCCTCTCCTCCGGCGCCCTGACCGCCAGCCTGATCACGTCCGGCAACCAGACCATTGCCGCGGAAATCGCCCTGAACTTCCCCGAAGCCAGCGGCCTCAAGGTCAGCACGCTGATCGCCGCCGGCCTGGTCCTGTTCGTCATCACGCTGGCCGTGAACATGATCGCCCGCTGGATCATCAGCCGGCACAAAGAATTCTCGGGAGCAAACTAAATGTCCTCCACTCTCACTCCGGTGCGCAGCAAGCGTTCAGCCCTCACCAAGGGCCAGCTGCCGTCCTACGCGCCGTATGTTGTCCTGGCCGCCGCCCTCATCGTCGGTGCCGCGATCCTGGCACTGATCGGCTTCAACGCCTTTGGCTGGGGCATCGTCTCCGCCATCCTCTTCGCCGCCGGCCTCGTGGGCTGGAGCGGCGTCGTCGAAGGCTCCCGCAAGGCCAAGGACAAGCTGGCCACCTGCCTGGTGGTGGGCTCGTTCCTGATCGCGCTGCTCCCTCTGATCTCCGTGATCTGGACGGTGCTGGTCAACGGCATCCCCGGCCTCATCGCCCCCGGCTTCCTCACCAGCTCCATGAACGGCGTCACGGGCGTTTACGACAACAGGGCAGTCGAAGAGGGCGCCCCGGTCATCGGCGGCATCTACCACGCGCTGATCGGCACCATCCAGATGACGGTGCTTGCCACCATCATCTCCGTGCCCGTCGGCCTGCTGACCGCCATTTACCTGGTGGAGTACGGCAACGACGGCCGGCTGGCCCGTGCCATCACGTTCTTCGTGGACGTCATGACCGGCATCCCGTCCATCGTCGCCGGCCTGTTCGCCGCAGCGTTCTTCTTCGCGGTGGTTGGGCCGGGCACCAAAACCGGTGCCGTCGCCGCCGTCGCGCTTTCCGTGCTGATGATCCCCGTGGTGGTGCGTTCCAGCGAGGAAATGCTGAAGATCGTCCCCAACGAGCTGCGCGAAGCAGCCTACGCGCTGGGCGTGCGGAAGTGGCGCACCATCATCAAGGTGGTCATCCCGACGGCGATCTCCGGCATTGCGTCCGGCGTCACCCTCGCGATCGCCCGCGTCATCGGTGAGACCGCGCCCATCCTGGTCACCGCCGGGTTCGCCACCAGCATCAACAACAACGTGTTCAGCGGCTGGATGGCCTCGCTGCCCACGTTCATCTACACCCAGATCCTGAACCCCACGTCGCCGGCCAACCCGGACCCGTCCTCGCAGCGGGCCTGGGGCGCCGCCCTGGTGCTGATCATCCTGGTGATGGTCCTGAACCTCGGTGCCCGCCTGATCGCCAGGATTTTTGCCCCCAAGACCGGCCGCTGAAAAAGTTTTCGGCAGGCCGTTCCGGTCCTCGCGGCCAAACCCTAGACTTCAATCCGTACCCCAGCAAGTGAAGGAACATCATGTCTAAGCGCATCGACGTCAAAGACCTGAACGTGTACTACGGCGATTTTCTGGCCGTGGAGGATGTCAGCATCGCCATCGAGGCCAAGTCCGTGACGGCCTTCATCGGCCCCTCAGGCTGTGGCAAGTCCACGTTCCTGCGCACCCTGAACCGCATGCACGAGGTGCTCCCCGGCGCCCGCGTTGAAGGTGAAGTCCTGATGGACGGCGACAACCTCTACGGCCCCGGCGTTGACCCGGTGACCGTGCGTTCGCAGATCGGCATGGTCTTCCAGCGGCCCAACCCGTTCCCCACCATGTCCATCCGGGACAACGTGCTGGCCGGCGTGAAGCTCAACAACAAGAAGATCTCCAAGGGCGAGGCTGACGCCCTGGTGGAAAGCTCCCTCCAGGGCGCCAACCTGTGGAACGAGGTCAAGGACCGCCTGGAGAAGCCGGGCTCGGGCCTGTCCGGCGGCCAGCAGCAGCGCCTCTGCATCGCCCGCGCCATCGCCGTGGAACCGCAGGTGATCCTCATGGACGAGCCGTGCTCGGCGCTGGACCCCATCTCCACCCTGGCCATCGAGGACCTCATCAATGAGCTCAAGGACCAGTACACCGTGGTGATCGTGACCCACAACATGCAGCAGGCCGCCCGCGTCTCCGACAAGACGGCGTTCTTCAACATCGCCGGTACCGGCAAGCCGGGCAAGCTGATCGAATACGGGAACACCCAGAACATCTTCAGCAACCCCACGGTGAAGGCCACCGAAGACTACGTCTCCGGCCGCTTCGGATAATCCCCAGCCGCTCCCCAGGCTCGCAAGCTCGCCCGGGGACCCCGCGGCTGTGGGCCCACCCAGCCGTGCTCGCTGGGCCCACCAGCCGCCACGAGCCTACGGATCGATTGCTCCGTAGGGGCCCTTTTGACAGCTCAGAAGGACGTGCCCACGCCGGCAGCAGTCGATTCTGTGCTTACAGGCGGAGCTGGTGGGGCTTCGATACGGGCTTCCAGGGCTGCCCGCTAGGGCTGCTCAGGAGCCAGGGGTGACAGCGCCAGCGCGAAGACAAAGGCCATGGCCGCGGCCGCCGCGGGCGTGAGGACCCACAGCCCCAGGATCTGCAGGACGAGCTTCCGGTTGGTGACCGAGAAGTGCTGGTTCTCGCCGGCGCCCAGCACGGAGGACGTCACGGTGTGGGTCGTGGAGAGGGGTGCATGCATCGCGATGGCGCCCACAAACAGCATCATGGCGCTGAACGTCTGCGCCACGGAGCCGCGCAACGGATCAACCCTGGTGATCTTGTAGCCGATGGTGTGCCAGATCCGCCAGCCGCCAAACAGCGTCCCGGCGGTGACCATGATCGGCGGCCACCAGTGCCACCCAGACAGGATAGCTCTCGCCGTCGGCGTAACCGGCCGCGACCAGGGCAAGCAGCAGCACGGCGCCTACCCGCTGGCCGTCCTGCAGGCCGTGGCCGAACGCCACGGCCCCGGCCGCGATGGCCTGGCTGCGGCGGAAGCGCTGGTTGACGACATTGGGCTGGGTATGGCGCGCCGCCCACGTTGCCGGAAAAACCAGCAGGTACGCGCCGACGTAGGCCACGATGGGCGACAGCAGCAGCGGCAGAATCACCTGGACCAGCAGTGACTGGTCAACTCCGCCCACGCCCAGGCCTCCCACCGCCAGGCTGGCGATGCCCGCGCCGGCCAGGCCGCCCACCAGCGCGTGTGTGGAGGAGGAAGGCATGCCGCGCCACCACATCAGCAGGCCCCAGGCGCAGGCGCTGGCCACAGCCGCCATCAGGATGCTCAGGCCGCTGGTCCCGTCAGGAACGTGGATCCAGGTGCGGCTGACAGCCACCACAAGGCTGGCGCTGAGCAGGGCGCCCAGCAGGTTGAAGAAGGCGGCCAGCAGAACGGCCACGCTGGGCGTGAGAGCCCTGGTGCGGACTGCAAGCGCGACGGCGTTGGAGACGTCCCGGAAGCCGTTGAGGAAGGCGAACGACGCGGTCAGCACGACCACGGCGCCGAAAATCACTGCTGTCACGTCAGGATTCCTTGACGATGATGCTGCCTACCTGGGTGGCGATGCGGCGCATGTCCTTGGTGACTTCCACGAGCTGGTTGGCGACGTCGCGGTTTCGGGAGTACTGCGCCCATTTCATGTCCCGGATCATGTCCGCCACCCAGACCCGGTGCGTCCGCTCCGCGCGTTTGGCCAGCCTGAGGATCTCGATCCAGTAGTCCTCGAGGTCATCGAGGTTGTTGAGCCGGCGCATGGCGTCCACGGTGAGTTCGGCCTGCCGGCTGATGATCTCCAGCTGGTCCGCGGCACGCTTGGGCAGCCGGTCCAGCTTGTAGAGGGACACGAGTTCCGCGGCGCCGTCCAGCTTCTCGAGGGCCTCGTTGAGGTAGCGGGAGAGGGAGTACATGTCTTCGCGGGGGAGCGGGTTCACGAAGCTCGTGCGCATGTGGGTGAGCAGGGCGAAGTGCAGCTCGGCGGATTTGGCCTCGTGGTTGTGCATGTCGTCCACCAGCTTGGCGTGCTCAGTGGCGGGGACGCCAAGGATCTCGGCCATGGTGGCGCTGGCGTGCACAATTTGCTGGGCCATCTGGGACAACAGGGTCAGCCCTGCGGGCTCCTGGGGAAAAAGGCGCAGCTTCACGTTGGGTTACCGGTCTCCGGGTATGTACTGGATCGGGGGCCGCCCGCTGTGACTTGACGCAGGCCGGCAACTGGTCTTGATTCTACCCGGCCCCTGCCCGCGGCCTGTAAACAGGCATAAAAATGGTGCCGAACCGGATACGCCTCTCGGCGGTAGGCCGCTCTAGGCGGCTAAATGTTGAAGCCCGGGGGTTTCGCGGTTCGACACCAGTTTCAGTGTTCTACGTCGGCTGGCTCAAGTCAACATTGACAGATCGGGCCTGCTGGGTCAGTCGAGCTCGCCCAGGCGCCATGCATTCGCCGCGTGTTCAAGGTCCTCGGCGGTCTTCACGAGCTGATGCGAGTTGCGCGTGAGCTTGCTCGCGTGGGCCTCGTTGCCGTGTTCGGCGCCGTCGGCGAGGGTCGCCTGGCCCAGCGCCACCACGCGGCAGAAAGCGGCGGAGCGTTCCAGCGCGACGTCGAATTCGCCGTCGAACGCGCCCGAAAGAATGGCGTCAGCCATGGCCCGCATTTCCTCGGCGCCCGGTGGTTCGGCAGCGCCCGCCACCACGTGGGAGACCTGCGCGGTGTCTTTGCCTGCGCGGAAGTAGACCGAGATCCGTTCCGGATCCTGGACCGTGGCCGCGCGGAGTGCGTACAGCCGCCAGAGGGCGCCTGGCAGGGACCGTGCCGGGCTTTCGGCCCACATCTCGGCGATGGCTTCCAGGCCCTGTTCGTCCGTCAGTTTGACCAGCCGTTCGGTGATGACGGGGTCGTCGCTGTCGCGGCCGTGGCGCACCAGCGCCTGGGCGGCAAGGTGTGCCGCCTCGGAGACGCGCGCAGGATCCGGGCCGCCGGCGAACGGCTCAAAGTCGATGGGGGCGAACGGCTTGGGCTTGTGATGCCGGTTGGCTCCGCCGTAGTGACTGGGTCCTGTTTGCTCGCTCATGCCCCCACGCTACTCCTGTGCCGTGCGGGAAATCGAGTACTCCCGGTAGGCAGGATGCAAGCGGCCGGGGCGGTGAAACCATGCAGAAGCAGGAACGCACGACGGCGGCACGCACCTTGCGTGACACCGTGCGTGCAAAGCGGTCCCGCGCGTGGGGTAGAGTATTTATCGTCCAGAAATGGACTGGGCTGATCGGTCGCTTGACCGGTCGGCTGGGGCCTTTAGCTCAGTTGGTAGAGCATCGGACTTTTAATCCGTGGGTCGTGGGTTCGATCCCCACAGGGCCCACCCACGCGGAAAGACCAGGGACATATCGTCTCTGGTCTTTTTGCTTTAACCCGTTACTCCTGCCCGCGGCCCGGGTCCGGCAAGGCTCAGCTCAGCGACAGCACCAGGTAGAGCGCCGCCAACACCAGCGCAACGGGCGTCATGGTGAGGCGCTCCGGCCGGCTCCGCGATATTCCGTTCATCACAACACCGATGGCAAAGTAGGCGGTGAGAACCCAGGCGGATACGTCTGTGAACGGCCCGCTGATGAGCGGTCCCGCCAGCCCGGCCCTCGCCAGGGCCACGTAGGCGAAAACCCCGTACAGGGCAAGGGATGCCGCGCTGCCGATCCGCAGGTTACGTGGCAGGACCTTGTGCTGGCCGCCCCAGGCCAGGTGGCCCAGGGGCGCACCGGCTATCAGCGCTACCTGGAAGGCGGCAAGCACGCCGAGGATCGCAGTGGCAATGAACGCACAAATCTGAACCATTTATCACCCGATCGTTTTCCCTGTCGCCGTCATCCCGGCGCAGAGTTATGGCCAATCTAGCTCAGTGGTTCCGGCCTGCCGGCAAACTCACGGTGATATCGGGACTAACGCGGAGGCAACACCAACAGGCTTGACCAGCGAGGGCACCGCCAGTGGGGCTGGCTTAGTGTTCGAAATGCGTGTGCGGCGCTCCGCCGGGCAGTTTCTCCAGGATGCCCTCGGCCACCTTGCGCAGCTTGAGGTTCCGGTGGCTGGACGCCTTGGCGATGATGGCAATAGCTTCGTTGTAGGAGCACCTGTTCTGGGCCATGATCACTCCGCAGGCGATGTCGATGGAGGTCCGGCTTTCGAGGGCCGACTGCAGGTCCGACGCCCGGATGATGGTGGTCTGCAGTTCCAGGACGAGCCTGAGGCCGCGTGCCGCGAGGTCCGCGAAATTGCGGGCGCCGGCGATGACCTGAAGCGGGAACGCCTGGACGCCCGGCGCGAAGAAGGCGAGGGCGGCTTCGGCGCCGTCATCGAGGCGGAGCCGCAGGCCAAGGACGCTGTCGAACCCGGCCCGCTGCAGGTGTGGCCGGTAACGTGCCCAGCGGAAGTCCGAGGGTGCGTGGTTCATGGCCACGGTGCCGTTGCCGGTCAGGGCTTCGGTCAGGGGGCCTTCGCCCACTTCCTGCTCCAGCCGGGCCAGCCTGGCAGTTTGCATGGTTGTGCCGGCAGTGGCAGGGAGGCTCCTGACCCTCTTCAGCATCACGCCGCATTCCACCGGTGATTCCGTGAGCCTGCCCAGGGTTTCCGATGCCGTCCGGGCCAGGATTTCGAGGGAATCGTCGAGGTTTTTCGCGCCGGTGGCCAGATCGGGGAT
The DNA here is from genome assembly GCA_963741285.1 of uncultured Actinomycetota bacterium. Taxonomy (GTDB): domain Bacteria; phylum Actinomycetota; class Actinomycetes; order Actinomycetales; family Micrococcaceae; genus Arthrobacter. The sequence goes on along the minus strand of CAVUHH010000016.1, from coordinate 267,024 downwards.
GTACCCGGCGGCGCTTACAGTGCCGGTTTCAGTGCCGGCCGGTGCCTGCGTTTGGCCGGGAGTCTGGCCCGGTGGCGTGGCTGAATGTCCGGCCGCATGCGGGATTTGGTGCGGCCCCGATGAACGCCTGCCCGCAGGCGCATAGGGTGAGGAAACCTGCGAAGGGGAGTACTTCATGGCCGGGCTCCGCAGCGTGACGTGTCCTGCCGTCGCACCACATGAGGTACCGGGAACAGGGGTGCCGGGAGCCAATACCCGGCGGTCAGAGGGCCGGCGACGGCTGGGGGAGAGGCCTTGGTCTCGAAGACCTCCTCGTCGCCGGCCCCGCTCACTTCCCGGATCAGTCGGTCCGGGAAAACGTGGCTGCTAAGTCCTGTATTCATTCCTGCTCACACACCCCCTAGTGAGACATCCAACCCAGTGAGTAGCGAGTCATTGGCTCTAAGTCGAAGGTAGTTGGAGCACGGTCCCAGGCGAACGCGTAATCGGTACTCGTATTTGAAATTAGGTAGTACTTGGTTTTTCAGATCATTACTCATAAATTTGGCCGGAGTATCATTTTCTATAACGTTGTAAATTCGAGCGGTGAGTGGAATGTTTGGCACATGAGCCGGGCCGAATCGAAGGCACCCAGCGGCACCGACTGGCCGGTGGCCCCCGCCCTGCTGGAGGACCGCTACACGGTGGCGGACGCCGTCGTCGTCGGGGATCTGCTGATTACGCTCCTGCGCAACACTGACCGCGTGCACGCCGCAAGCCTGGCCCAACTGGTCAACGTCATTGCCCCGATCATGACCGAACCGGGCGGCCGGGCCTGGAAACAGACCACGTTCCACCCGTTCGCCCTCACCAGCCGCCACGCGGCCGGCACGGTGCTGCAGCTCGCCGTCGAATCGCCGCTGGTCAGCGGCGGGCAGACAGTGGACTTCGCGGCCCTCTCAGCGGTGGCAACGCTCGACGCCGAATCGGGCGAGGCGGTCATCTTCGCCGTGAACCGCTCGGCCACGGATGCCCTGACGCTGGACGCCGTTGTCGAGGGCCTGGGCAGCGTCCGGGTCATCGAGGCGGTCACCTACGCCAATAAGGATCCCTACTGGCAGGCCACGGTGGAGGACTCGACGTCGGTCCTTCCCGCCGGGAACGTAAGCGTCAAGGCCGACGGCGGCCGGCTCACCGCGGAACTCCCCGCCGTGTCCTGGTCCATGATCCGGCTGGCTGTGGAATCCTGAACCGCAGAAGCTCCCGGTCATGACGCAGGCAGCCGGAGGTGGAAAGATGAAGGCCATGGAACTGCATATCACCGGTGATCCGGCTGCCGACCAACTGCTCACTGATGATGCGTTTGCGCTGCTGACCGGCATGTTGCTGGATCAGCAGGTGACCATGGAATCCGCCTTTGCCGGGCCAGAAAAAATCCGGGCACGCATCGGCTCGATCGCCCCGGCAGCCGTGGCCGCCTACGAACCGGAGGCGTTCGTCGAGGTGTTCAAGGAACGGCCCGCGGTCCACCGCTTCCCTGGCTCCATGGCGGCGCGCGTGCAGGCCCTTGCCGAGACGGTGCAGCACGACTGGGACGGCGACGCCACGCTGATCTGGACCAAGGATGAACCCGACGGCAAGGAAGTGCTGCGCCGGCTGCAGGCGCTGCCCGGCTTCGGGGAGCAGAAGGCAAAGATCTTCCTTGCCCTCCTCGGCAAGCAGTGCGGGCTGCACGCGCCGGGTTGGCGCGAGGCCGCCGGCCACTACGGCCAGGAAGATTCCTTCCTCTCGGTTGCAGACATCGTCAGCCCTGAATCGCTCGTCAAAGTGCGGGCCAGCAAACAAGCAGCCAAAGCGGCGGCCAAGGCTGCCAAAGGCTGACCGCCGATGGCAGTCACCATGAACGACGTTGCCCGCGCCGCGGGGGTTTCGCTCAAGACCGTATCGAACGTACTCAACGACTACGAGTTCATCCGCCCGGCCACCAGGCAGCGGGTCCAGGATGCCATCGCGGAACTCGGGTATGAAGCGAACCTGACAGCCCGCAGCCTGCGCTCCGGCAAGACGCGCATGCTGGGCCTGGTGCTGTCCGACCTCTCCGCGCCGTACTACGCGGAGCTGGCCTCCAGGTTGATGGCTGTGGCAGGACGGCGGGGTTACCGCGTTCTCGTGGAGCAGTCGGGTGCTTTGGCGGACAACGAAGTGGCTGCACTGCAGGGTCCGTTCCGGCAGTTGACCGACGGCCTGCTGTTCACACCCCTGGTGATGGACGCCGACGCCGTCGCCGCCCGCCGCGGCAGCAAACCGGTGGTCCTGCTCGGAGAGCACATCCTGGACCCCAGGCTGGATCTGGTGACCATGAAGAACGAGGAAGCCGCCCAGGCGCTCACGGCCCACCTGCTGGCCGCCGGCCGCCGCCGTATTGCCGTGGTGGGCGCGCATCCCGGGGAATCGGCAGGCTCCGCCGGACTGCGCCTCAGCGGGTACCGGAGGGCACTGGACGCCGCCGGCATCGCCTTCGACCCCGCACTGGTGGCGCCCGGTGAATGGCGGCGGGACGCCGGAGCCGCCGCGGTAGCCGGACTGCTGGACCGCAACGTGCAGTTCGACGCCGTGTTCGGACTGAACGATGCGCTCGCCCTGGGTGCCATGCACGAACTGGCTATCCGCGGGGTGAAGGTGCCCCGGGACGTGGCGGTGGCCGGGTTTGATGACATCGAGGAGGCAAGGTTCGCGTCGCCGTCGCTCACAACTGTCTCACCCGGCATGGACGAGATCGCGGAGCGGTCCATCGGGCTGCTGCTGGACAGGATCGACGGGCTGGAGGCGGGCGGTGGCGGCATCCATGTGGAGGCGGGCTATGTCCTGAAAATCCGGGAATCGGCGCCCTGAACCTGCTGACGATGACCGGCGGTCCGTTTCCGCCGCCGCTTGCCGGCGGGTTCTGTATCCTGAGGGCGTGGGACGAGCAGCCGTCATTGTCGGCGCGGGAATAGGTGGCCTGAGCACAGCGCGGGCCCTGCAGCGTCATGGCTGGTCGGTGACAGTGCTGGAACAGGGCGCCGCGCTGCCGGCGTCAGGCACCATGCTGGGCATGTGGCCGGCCGCGCTCGAGGCGCTGGGTGATATTGGCGTGGTGGAAGCCTCGCGCCGGACCGACGGCTGGGCACACATAGGCGCTGGTGGATCAACCCGGCTGTGGACGCCGGCCGGCCGCACCCTGCTCACAGTCCCCGGCGGAGCGGACCTGCGTCTGGTCTCCCGGCCGGCATTGCTCGCCGCCCTCGCCCGGGATGTGGACATCACCTTCAACACTCAGGTTCTTGATCCGGAACAAATCAGCCGACGCCGACCTGGTGGTGGGCGCGGACGGCACCTTCAGCCGCACCAGGCAGCGGATCTTCGGTGGCCGGTTTGCGGCCCGGCCGCTCGGGGCCGTTGCCTGGCGGGGAACGGTGCAGGGAGCCGTAGCCGAACATGGCGAGACCTGGGCTCCCGGGGCACTGTTTGGCATCACCCCGGCAGGCCCTCACGCGACGAACTGGTACGCCAGCGTCCGCTCCGACCGGACATTTTCTGGACCCCACCTTCCGCACCTGCTGAGGTATTTCGGTTCCTGGCACCGCAGTGTGCGGGACGTACTGGACAGGATCGACGAGGACGCGATTTTGCATCACGGACTTTTCGAAACGCCGAAGCTGCCCTCCTTCGTCAGCGGAAGGACGGCCCTGGCCGGCGACGCCGCCCACGCCATGGCGCCCTTCCTTGGCCGTGGCGCCTGCGAGGCCATCGTGGACGGGGCAACACTTGGACAGTGCGTGGCGCAGGCATCCTCTGTGGAGGAAGGCCTTGCCGCGTACGACAAAGCACGCAGGAAGCCAACCCAGCGGCTGGTGCTTTCCTCGCGCCTCATGGGCCAATTCGCCATGCTCCGCGTCGGTGCGGCACCGCGCAACGCCGCGATGGCCGCCGCCGGCTCCGTCGGCCGGGTCATCAAGCGCACGCCACGGAGACGTACTCAGGCCATAGCGAAGCGCCCGCGCCGAGGACCCGGCGCGGGCGCTTCGATTCGCGTGACCTGTGCCGCCCGCGTGCCGCGGATGGGTTGGGACTCAGCCATGAGTCCGTGCAGGGCATCGGCCAGGGTGCGTGCCCCGATCTCTGCGTCCTCGTCCACCACGTGTTCCTCGGGGGAGTGGGAGACGCCGCTCGGGTTCCGGACAAAGATCATCGCCGTGGGAAGGAAGGGCGCGAGGACGCCGGCGTCATGGCCCGCGCCGGTGTCCAGGATGGGTGCCTGGGGCAGGGCCAGTTGGAGTTCCTTCTGCAGGCCTTGATCGAAGTGGACGGTGCGGCTCAGCGACTCTTCCCGGAGCTCAACCCGGCAGCCCTCCTCCGGCCGCGATGACCTGTGCCTGCAAATGGATGCTTTGCACCACGGCAGCCGTCACGGCATCGTCCGGGTGCCGGACGTCCAGCCAGAAATCAACACGCGAGGCAATGACGTTGGTGCCGCCCGGAACCGGCTGAAGCCGTCCCACTGTGGCGCGGGTGTGGGGCTGCTTCCGGGCGATGTCGCGGACGGCCACCACCATCCGGGAGGCCGACACCATGGGATCGTGCCGGTCGGCCATCAGCGTTGTCCCGGCGTGGTTTCCCTGCCCGTGGACGCTCAGGCGCCAGCGGCCGTGGCCGAGGATGGAGGATGCGATCGCTATGGGCTGGTCCAGGTCGATCAGGCCGCGGCCCTGTTCAACATGGAGCTCCACAAAGGCGCCGATCTGGCCGAGAAGTTCGTCATCCCGGCCAACAAAACGGGGATCCAGCCCGTTGGCCTGCGCTACGTCCGCGAAGGTGGAGCCGTCAGGATCCCGCAGGTTCCGGGCCTTGTCCGGATCGATGGCGCCGGTCATCAGCCGTGAGCCGAGGCATGCGACGCCGAAGCGCGATCCTTCCTCTTCCGGGAACACCACCACTGCGAGCGGGCGCGTGGGAGTGGCCATCCGTGCCTTGAGGATGTCCACTGCCACCAGGGCTGAGGCTACGCCGAGGGGCCCGTCGAAGGGGCCGCCGCCGGGCACCGAGTCGAGGTGGCTGCCGGTGACCAGGCTGTTGCTGCGGTCCCCGCCTGGCACGTCCCACCAGGCCCAGATGGCGCCGTTGCGGTCGGTCTCCACGGACAGTCCGCGCTTGGAAGCCTGCTCGATGAACCACGTGCGCAGGTCCAGTTCCGCGGTGGAGTACACGGGCCGGGTGTAGCCGCCGCGGAGCGCGTCGGTGCCGGTGCCGGCGATGTCGGACAGCAGTCCGGTCACCGTTGCGGCGGGAGCCGGGGGCCGGTGCCGGGGCCAGGTGAGTGGTTTCGGTGCCGGGTGCCATCAGCGTGCCCCCAACTCTGCGTGGCTGGACTCTGCAAGGCCGGCGCGGGCGGCGAGCCGGAACTGTTCCGGGACCGGCCCGGCGCCGGTTGCCAGGTCTGCGGCGAGCTGGCCGATCAAGGGGGCGAACTTGGCGCCGTGTCCGGAGCAGGGGGAGAGGATGGTGATGCCGTCGGCGCGGTCCAGGATGAAGTCCTCGGTGGGGGTGTTGGTGAACAGGCAGGTGGTTTCGGCGTACGGTTCCGGGACCAGCCCCGGCAGGTACTGCTCGACGTATTCGATGACCCGACGGCGGTTCGCGGGGTCGAGCTGTCCGTCCTGTTCCGCGGCGGAGGGCAGGATCTTCCCGCCGTTGAATTCGGCAATCTTCTGGCCGCGGAACCCGGCGTCGCGTCCGCCTGGCAGGCCGTAAGCCTGCCAGCCCGCACGCTTGTGAATGAATGTGGGCCACGGCGAAGCGCCATGCGTCCGTCCCACCGGCGTAGGGAAAATCGGCGTAGGGAAAGTGGTAGGCCTGTTCCTGGCGCACTTCCAGCGAGGGCATGGCGGACAGGAAGGCTGAGGGCAGTGACAGCGATCCGAGCAGCTGCGGAAGCCAGCCGCCGGCGGCAACAATGACGTTGGCGGCCCGCAGCGAACGGCCGTCCGCGGACGTCAGGAGGTACCCGCCGTCGGACGCTGTTACCGAGGTGACGGCCCAGTTGTTGTGGAGGGCGGCACCGTGCGCCACTGCCTGGTCAACCATGGCGGCGACGGATTCGTGGGCGTCGATGACGCCGGCGTCCGGGTGCCAGAGGACCTGGGTGTCGAACGCGATCTGCGGCCATCGGCGGGTGGCTTCTTCGGCGCTGAGGAGTTCGTGGTCGATGCCGCGGGCCGCCAGCACGGCGGCCAGGCGTTCCGGTTCACGGAGGGCGCCGTAGTCCACGGCGCCGGTGGGGGTGATGAGCTGTTTGCCGCTGAGGCGGGCCAGTTCGTCCCATCCGGCCTTCGCCTCCTGGACGAGGCCGGTGTAGAACTCTTCCGGGTAGGCGTAGCGGAAGATCCGGGCGGAGCCGTGGGAGCTGCCGGCATCGTTGGCGGGTGTTGAGCGTTCGAGCAGGGCAACGTCGTGGCCGCGGGCGGCGAGGTGCCAGGCCGTGGCGGCTCCGGAGAGCCCAGCGCCGACGACGGCGTATTCGGTCGATTCCATGGTTGGCTCCTCGGTACGGGATGGGCATCGCGGGTGTTGCCCGGGTCTGGATCCAGTAACTCATCCACAAACCGCTGCCCGTCCAATATCATTTGACTAGTAATTATTAGCGTCAATCGAAAGAATCATGATGGAACTCCGGCAGCTTCGGTACTTCCTCGTCGTCGCCGACGAGCTGCACTTCGGCCGGGCCGCGGAACGCCTGCACCTGACCCAGCCGCCGCTGACCGTCGCCATCAGGAGGCTGGAGCGTGAGCTGGGCGTCCAACTGTTCGACCGCACCACCCGCCGGGTGGCGTTGACTGCCGCCGGCCAGGCGTTCAAGGAACGGGTCCAGGCTGCTGTGGCGGACCTCGACGACGCCGCAGGGGATGTTGCCGACGTCGCCGCCGGCAAGAGCGGCAAGATCAGGGTTGGCTTCGTCAGTTCGGCGAGCTACACCGCCGTGCCCGAAGCCATCCGGGCCTTCCGGCAGCAGCGTCCGCGCATAGACCTGGTATTGAACCCGCTCACCAGCGGGGAGCAGATTGAGCAACTGCTGGAGGGGAACCTGGATCTCGGCCTGATCCGGGATCCTGGCGACGTTCCCGGGCTGAACCTCGAATTGCTCAGCACCGAAGACCTGGTGGTGGTACTGCCCGAATCCCATTCCCTTGGCGGCCGCGGAAGAAGTCCGTCCCCAGGACCTGGAAGGGGAACCCATGATCCTCTTTCCGTACCGCCTGATGCCCGGCTTCGTGGCGCGGGTCCTGCGCCTCTTTGACTCCGCTGCCAACCCCGCCAAACGTGGTGCAGCAGGCCATCCACCAGGAAACGGTCCTTGGCCTCGTGGCCGCAGGATTGGGGATCTCCGTCCTCCCGGAGTCCGTGCAGCGGTTCCAGATGCCCGGAGTCACCACGCGCCGCCTTGTGGGCAGGCCGCAGACGGAACTCCACGTTGCCCGGCCTTTTCGCCAGTCGCCTGCGGTGGATGAGTTCGTTCTGTGCCTCAAGGGAGAACTTTCCGGGTAGTACCCAGGGGCTGTGCTGCACGCCCCGGGTTCCTAGCACTGGATGGATGATCACAGTCAGCGGCACCGTGGAAACCAAACTCTCTCCCGAGAAGGCCTTCGCGTTCCTCTCCGAGTTCGAGAATACGAGCGAATGGGACCCCAGCACGCCGGTGATGGACAAGCTCACACCGGGACCCGTCGCCGTCGGCCACCGGTACCATGCCGAATCCGAATTCCGCGGGAAGCGCCAGTCCCTGGAATACGAGGTCATTGAACTGACAGACCGCCACATCAAGCTCCGCGGCGAGAACAAGACGGTGACAGCGTTCGATTCCATAGATGTCAGCCCCTCCGCCCAGGGATCGTTGATCAAGTACACAGCTGAATTCAGCATCAAGGGGCCGGCGAAGATCCTCCAGCCCTTCCTGAAGCCGGCCTTTATGGCCCTCCGGGATCCTGCGCTGAACGGGATCCGGGAGACGCTGAATTCACTGGCTGCGCGCTGAAACGTTCCTGCCCGCTGAGCCAAACAGGCCGATAGCTGCGCGAGCTCTCCGTCGCAGTGCTTCCCGCTTGGGTGTCCCGCCGCAGCGGAGGGGGATCACCTTTCCGCGTCGCTGCCGCCGGCCGTTAGGTTACGGACCCGGCAACGGCGCTGGCCAGGCAATCAGTGTCGCTCCTGCAATAATCGGAACCGACAGTTGTCCGGGGGCGAGGAAGCCCCCGGTCGAACAGGACGCAATGTAAGTTCGGGCCCATCACACCAGACGAGGCGGACATCCATGAAGGCTCCAGACCAGCAGTACGCTCAACTCTCCGGAACGCCGGCTCCGCCAGGCGTCGGTGAAGCAGCCGGTCATGGGTCCGTGGACCAACAACTCCTCCATCGCCTGGCCGACGCCCACGGCGTGGGCACCTCGTTCCACGGCTGGGACGGGCTGCCCCACAGCGTCGCCCCGGAAACCCTGGTCAAGGTCCTGGCGGCGCTCGGCGTCCAGGCCCACACCAACGGACTGATCGAAGCTGCCCTGGCCGAGGCGGAACTGGCGCCGTGGCGGCGGATGCTGCCGCCCGCCGTCGTGGTTCAACACGGCGAGACCGCGCTGGTTCCGGTCCATGTCCGGGACGGTGCCACCGCCCGCGTGACCGTTGTACTGGAAGCCGGCGCGGGTGAGCCGGTGGCCGCGGCCCAGGCAGGACGTCTGGGTCCCGCCGCGGGACGTGGACGGCGTGCCCACCGGGCGGGCCACGTTCGCTGTGCCGGAGGGGCTGCCGCTGGGCTGGCACACGCTGCATGCCGAGTCCGACGGCGTCACTGCCGAGTGCGCGCTGGTGGTGGTCCCGGCGCGGCTCACCACCGCCGATTCCCTGGTGGAGCGCCGCGGGTGGGGTCTGGCCACGCAGCTGTACTCCGTGCGCTCGAAGCGTTCCTGGGGCATCGGCGATTTCGCTGACCTCGCGGACCTGGCAGCGCTCAGCGGCGAACGGGGTGCGGACTATGTCCTGGTCAACCCCCTGCACGCCGCGGAGCCCGTCCCGCCGGTCCAGCCCTCGCCGTACTCGCCGTCCACGCGCCGCTTCTTCAACCCGCTCTACATCCGGGTGGAGGCCATTCCGGAACTCGCCTACCTGAAGCCGCGCAGGCGCGCCACGATCGACAGGCTGCAGGAACAGGTCCAGGGCCTGAACAAGGACGGGGAACGGCTGGACCGGAACGCTGTTTTCGCGGCCAAACTCCAGGCCCTGGAGCTGCTCTACCACGCACGGCGCTCGCCGGCGCGGCAGGCTGCGTTCGATGAATTCTGCCGGATCTCCGGTCCCGGCCTGGACGACTTTGCACTGTGGTCCGCCATCCGGGAAGACCTCGCGCCGGGGGACCCGCTCTGGACAGACCCGGACTGCGCCCTCGGGTCCGTCGCGGCCGAAGCCCTGCGCGGGAAGCTTGCCGACCGGATCGGTTTCCACCGCTGGCTGCAGTGGATCTGCGACGAGCAGCTCGAGAACGCACAGCAGGCTGCGCGCAGCGGCCGGGATGCGGCTGGGCGTGGTGCACGACCTCGCCGTCGGCGTTGACCTGAGCAGCGCCGACGCCTGGACGCTCCGCGATGTGCTGGCGCCCGGGATCAGCGTGGGGGCGCCGCCGGACATGTACAACCAGCAGGGCCAGGACTGGAACCAGCCGCCGTGGCATCCGTCGCGCCTGGCCGAGGCCGGGTACGCGCCGTTCCGCAACATGCTGTCCACCGTGCTCCGGCATGCCGGCGGTATCCGCGTGGACCACGTGCTGGGCCTGTTCCGCCTGTGGTGGGTGCCGGCCGGCAACTCGCCGCGGGACGGCGCCTACGTCACGTACGACCACGATGCGCTGATCGGCATCCTGGCGCTGGAGGCCCAGCGCGCCGGCGCCGTGGTGATCGGCGAGGACCTGGGAACTTTCGAGCCGTGGGTGCGTGACTACCTTGCCGCCCGCGGCATCCTGGGAACGTCCATCCTGTGGTTCGAGAACGACGGCGACTCCCCGCTGCCGCCCGAGCGGTACCGCACGCAGGCACTCGCCAGCGTCAACACCCACGACCTGCCGCCGACGGCCGGTTACCTTGCGGGCGACCACGTGGCACTTCGCAGCAGGCTGGGCCTGCTGGAACGCTCCGAGGCGGAAGAACGCGCGGAGCATGTGGCCACGCTGGAGAAGATGATGGGACTGCTGCGCGAACGCGGGCTGCTGCCCGATGCGCGGAACTGGAAGCGCACGGGAGCGGCAGCGAGGAACGCACCATCGAGGCGCTGCACCGCCTGCTGGCCCAGACGCCGTCGGTATTGCTCGGCGTCGCACTGGTCGATGCTGTGGGGGAGCGGCGCGTGCAGAACCAGCCGGGCACCACCGAAGCGCTGTATCCGAACTGGCAGGTTCCGCTGGGGGATCCGGCCGGGAAACCGGTCTACATCGATGATCTTCCCGGCAACGCCAGGTTCAACTCGCTCCTGGCGGCGGTGTCGGAGTCACTGCACGAGTAGGGCCGTCTGTGTTGCACTGACAAGGAGCCCAGCCTTGGGGAATTTCCCCTGGGCCGGGCTCCTCTACTGCACAGAAGCGGACTAACCCGCCGTGAGCAGGTGGGTGAAATGGTCGTAGCGGAAGGTGACCGGGCCGCCGTCGTGCTTGTATACGATGTTGCCGCCGTTGCGTACGCCGTCAGCGCCGTAGTTCTCGTCCCATGAGCGGTTCAGCGCGGCTTTGAACTCGTACGTTCCGGCCGGGAGGTTCTTGGAGCAGCTTCCACACCAGCGTTGCCGGGTCCAGGGTCAGTTGGGCCTGCTCGCAGGCGGGCAGCCAGTCGCCGGTACAGCCCAGTGCGGCGTTCAGGCTTCCGGCCACGGCTACGGCCTGCGGCTGCTGGGAGGCGTAGACGGCGCCCGTCACATGCGTCCGGTTGTCGTACCGGAACGTGACCGCTCCGCCGGGGTGGTCGAGCACGATGTTGCTCCCGTTGAGGACCCCGTCGGCACCGTAGCTGACGTCCCGTGCCGTTGAGCGCGGCCTTGTATTCGTACTGCCCCTTGGGCAGGTCAACGGTCAGCCGCCAGATGTTGTCCGCCGGGTCCAGGGTCATCGGCCGCCGCCGGGCAGGCTTCGTCCCAATCCTCCGGGCAGCCCAGCGCGGTTTTGAACGACCCGGCAACAGTCACTGAGTCCGGCTGCGGCGCATCGCCCACTGTCACCGTCCGCGGTTCGCTGAGCACGCTGAAGCCGGGGCCGGCCATGGCGGCGCGGTACCGGACCACGGTGCCGTCGGCGAGTTCCAGCGCTGCCAGGTCATCGGTCACCGAGTACACCGGCGATGAATCGTCAGAGCCCACGGCCGTCCAACCACCGCCTGCGACGCTGCGCTCGAACGACACCACATGGCTGGGCTTTTCCGGATCCGCGGTGGCGCTGAGCTCCACAGATCCCTGTCACATAGCTGCCCTCTGCGGGCTTCTGCATGGTCAGGACGGGCGCGGGAACGGCTGCCGTCCGGGACGGGCTGGTGGCGGTGTGCCCGCCGTTGTCCAGCACGGTGGCGCGGTATTCCAACGCGGTGCCGGCATCGAGGGCCGCCACGTCGTGGAACACCTGGTACGGCGCGGTGTCATCGGTGCCGATCGGGGCCCAGCCGCCGCCCGCCGTCTTCGCCTCGAAGGTGACCTCGTAGAACGAAGTACCGCCGACGTCGGCCGTCACCTTGATCCGGCCGTTGTCCGCGGGTGCCGCGGCAGGGTCCTGGAGTTCGACGGCGGGAGCCGCCTTGGAGTGCGGAATGCGGCCCGACGACTTGTAGACCACGGCGGACAACGGCGGAACAGTAACCGTCAGTTTGCCGTCCGCGGAGGTCTTCACTTCGTCAGCGGCGTCGCCATAGATCCTCGTGTAGTTGCGCTTGCCGATGTAGGTGGGGACGTCGGCGGTCTGGGTCTGCTCGCTGTTGTTCAAGGCCACGACGTATTCGCGCTGGTCCTCCGCGTTCGTGCGGGAGAACGCGTAGATCCCGGGGCCTTCGGAGGCGTAGCGGTGCTGATGGGCGCCGTCGCGGAGGGCCGGGTGCTCCTTGGTCAGGGCTGCGAGCTGGCTGATTTTGGCAGTACAGCGGGTGGCTGGCGTTGAAGTTGTCGGTGGCGTGCGTGGCGTCGGTGCCCAGCAGGTCGTCGTCGAGGTATTCCGGAACCTGGCTGGCGAACAGCGTCTGGCGGGCGTCCTGGTCGCCGCCGGGGCCGGTGAAGCCCTGCTCGTCACCGTAGTAGATCACCGGGTTGCCGCGGGAGAAGTACATCAGCTCGTGGGCCAGCTGGTCCCGGGCCACCTTCTCGGTGTCGCTGGCGCCGGGGTTGTCGGCGGCGATGAAGCTGCCGATCCGGCCCATGTCGTGGTTGCCCAGGAAAGTGGGCAGTTGGTAGACGTTGGAATCGGCGTCGGTGTACCAGTCGTCCCCGGCGAAGAAGGTCTCCAGGGTGCGGGCGTCCTGGCTCTTGGAAGCGAAGCTGCGGGCCGCGTCCTGGAACGGGAAGTCCAGCACCGCCTGCATCTGGTTGCGGGTGGTGAACTGCGAGGTGAAGCTCTTGGTGGTGTCGAAGACCTCGCCGAACATAAAGAACTCGTCCTTGCCCTGCGCCTTGGCGTAGCTGAGGACTTCCGGGCCGAATTCCTGCCAGAACTCGTTGTTCACGTGCTTCATGGTGTCGATCCGGAAGCCGTCCACGCCGAAATCGCGGATCCAGGTCTTGTAGATCTCCTCCATGCCGTCCACCACCTTGGGGTGTTCGGTGAAGAGATCGTCCAGGCCAAAGAAGTCGCCGTAGTAGGAGTCCTCGCCCACAAAGGTGGTGTCTCCGCGGTTGTGGTACAGCGTGGGATCGTTCAGCCACTCGGGGACTTTGAGGTTTTCTTCGCCTGTCTCCAGGACCGGGACGTAGGGGAAGGACGTCTTCGGCGTCGAGTTTCGGGAAGTTCTTTGTGCCGGCGAAGTCGCGGTCGTCGAAGACCTCACCCGCTGCCGTCCGGTAGGGGCCTCGTGTCCTTGGACACGTAGGGCTGGCGGGCTCTTTCCTTGTAGCTGATGACGTCTGCGGTGTGGTTGGTGATGATGTCGAAGTAGACCTTCATGCCGCGCGAGTGGGCCTCGTTGATGAGGGCCTTCAGCTCGTCGTTGGTGCCCAGGTGGGGGTCGATCTGCGTGAAGTCCGTGACCCAGTAGCCGTGGTAACCGGCCGACTTGTCCTCCGTCTGGACCGCCTTGTTCTTGAAGCTGGGAGTCAGCCAGATGGACGTGGTGCCCAGGCCCTGGATGTAGTCGATCTTGTCCAGCAGCCCGGCGAGGTCGCCGCCGTTGTAGAAGCCCTTCTTGGTGGGATCGAACCCGGAGACCATGGGGTCCGGGCCCAGCCCGCCGTCGTCGTTGGCGGTGTCCCCGTTGCTGAACCGGTCGGCCATCACAAAGTAGAAATTCTCGTCCGTCACCGGAGCGCGGAGTGAGTGAAGGGCCGACGACGGCGCGGGCTTCTTCGGATCAGGATCCTTGGTGCCGGGCGTGGCCTGCGCCGGGAGACGCCGCTGCCGAGACGGCCAAGGCTGCCGCCAACATCACGGATGCCACAGCTGGTCCGGGCAGCGTGTGAGGACTCGGCGGTCTTTCGGGTTTTGAATGGGCTGCCGAGGCGTGGGGTGGTGCCTCTAGGGGTGCGTGAGTTCACGTCAGGAGACCTTCCTGGTAGCGGCGATGCTGTTCAGGGTGCTGAGTGGGTGCAGATGGATGGGTGTCATTGGCGGTCTGGTTGCAGATGTCGGTCCAGGACGATCCCAGCGATCGCTGGAGTGAACCACGCCAAACTGTAAGCGCTTGCACCGAATAAATCCAGTCTTTTGATAGCCAGGCAGAGAGGCTATTGTGCGCATACCATGAGGTTCGCGGCGGGTGCCTTGCGGGTTCTGGCGACGTTCCTGGAAATGCCCGCTGTTGTTCCTGCCGGCGAACCGAAAGGGTCTTCGTTGTCACGCTCCGCACCGGACTTTTACTCCATTGCCGATTCCATTGCCGGGATCGCCGGGCGCCTTCGTTCCGCCGGGTGTGTCTTTGCGGAGGAGGAGGCCCGGCTGCTGGTGGAGGACGCAGCCTCTCCGGCCGACGTGGAGGCGGCTGTGGGGCGGCGCATTGCCGGTTATCCGCTTGAGCAGATTCTTGGCTGGGCAGAGTTTGCCGGTCTGCGGATCGAGCTCGACGCCGGCGTCTTTGTTCCACGCCGCCGCACCGAGCTCCTCGTCAACGAGGCTGTTGCGTTGCTGTCGGAGGTTCTGCCGGGGGAGCCCCAGCCTCGCCGCTCCGGAGTCCACGAGCGCGCCCGGGTTCAGGAAGGCGCCCAGGTCTACGAAGGCTCCCGGGCTCACGAACGCGCCCAGGTCCACGAAGGCGCCCAGGTCCACGAACGCGCCCGGTCCACGAAGGCGCCCAAGCCCGCGAAGCCTCCCGGGCACACGAACGCGCCCGGGCTCAGGAAGCTCATGGGCCGGAGTCGGTGCGTTTTCTGGGCGGCGCCGCCGTCGTTGTTGATCTCTGCTGCGGATCCGGCGCAGCGGGCGCGGCCATCGCGTCCCGGGTCGCCGGGCTTGAACTGTATGCTGCGGACATTGATCCGGCCGCCGTGGCATGTGCCCGCCGGAATCGTTGCCAAGGTGGGTGGGGAGGTTCACCAAGGCGATCTGTTCGAAGCGCTGCCGCCCGCCATCAAAGGGCAAGTTTCGGTACTGACCGCGAACGCCCCCTATGTCCCGACGGCCGAGATTGCCACCATGCCGCGCGAAGCACGGGACTATGAGCCAACGTTGTCGCTCGACGGCGGTGCGGACGGCCTCGATCTCCATCGCCGGGTGGCCGCCGGGGCCGGCGGAATGGCTGCGCCCCGGCGGATATCTCCTCATCGAAACGAGCGAGCGGCAGGCTGGACACACGGCGTCGATCATGGCGGCTGCGGGGTTCTCGGTTCGGACCGTCCGGTCGGACGAGCTCGACGGCACTGTAGTTATCGGCAGGGCCGACTAGCTCCCCGGAATCCGCTGGTTCCGTGCCGGCTATCCGCGATGGAAAGCCGGCTGATTCCGGCCATCTCCTTGGACGCGGTATGGCGCGGCCCTAGTGCGCTTTGGACGGATGACCCGGGGCCATGGTGAGTTGTTGCACCAAAAGGCCGGGAATGTGAGCCAACCCCGTATAGCACGCCTAGTTCAGACCCTGCAGGCTTCACCGTGACGCTTATTCGCGTTGGGCGCGTTGGGGTGGTGGTGGCGGTTTGAAGTAGTGGTTTTGTTGGGGTTTTTGGGTGGGGTCGATGTGGCGTGGGGGTGTGAACCAGGGGACGCCGTTGCGGGTGTGGATGCTCCATTGTTCTTTGTGGATGAGGTGGTGGTGATGGGAGCAGAGGAGGGCGCCGTTGTCCGGTGTTGGTGGGGCCGTTGTGTGACCAGTAGGTGATGTGGTGGGCTTCGCACCAGGGTGCGGGGATGGTGCAGTTGGGGAAGGTGCAGCCTTGGTCGCGGGCGGTGAGGGCGAGGCGTTGGGCGGGGGTGAAGAGGCGGGTTTTGCGGCCGAGGTCGAGGATTTCGCCGTGGGTGCCGAGGAGTGCGGGGATGATGTCGGCGTCGCAGGCGAGTTTGCGGAGGGTGGCGGCGGCGACGGGTCCGGTGAAGATGTAGTTCCCGGTACCGGCTGTCCCGCAGGCTGCCGGTGTCCATGCCTGTGCTGGTTCCGGTGTTGGTCTCGGCGACTGTGCTGGTGCCGGTCTCGGTGCCGGTGCCTGTGCGTCTTCCGGCGCCCGTCTTGGCGGTCGGATGGGCCGGCAAGGTGGGGGAGGAGGTCTTGGTAGTTGATGGTGGCGAGGATTTGGGGGCGGTTTCCGCCGGCGGTGGGGAGTTTGTTGGTGGTGAGGGCTGCTTTGAAGGCGGTGATGATGCCGTCGAGTTGTTTCTGGGGCCGGGTGCGCCGGTCCAGGTCCACGTCGTTGCTCCTGCCACACGCTCGGTTTCCTGAAACGCGCCAGTGTCCTGAAAGCTCCAGTGTCCTGGCCGCTGACGGTGTCCGGTGCCGGTGCTGTCCTGTTCGCCGGTCCCTGTCCGGCCCCGGGGCTGTGGTGTGGCTGGTGGTGGGTGCGGGGGTTGGTGGCGGCGTTCATGATGGTGGCGAAGTGTTCGTATTGGTCGGTGGTGGCGAAGATTTCGAGGTGGTGCAGGCCGTGGCGGGGTTTGCGGATGAACGCGCCTTGGGTGTGGCGGAGGGCTTCTTCGGTGGGTTCGGTGCCGTCGGCGTCGAGGGTGTCGGCCCAGCGGCGGGCGACGCGGGCGAGGAAGTCGGGGTCGGCGGTGGCGGCGGTGCGGGTCAGGTCGTGTTCGATCCGGTCCAGGGTCTCGGGGGTGGTGTGGTGTTTGAGCCGGTCCAGGGTGGCGCTGATGATGGTCCCGGCCCGGGAGGACATCACGGGCCCGGAACCTGCCAGAAACTGAGGCGGGGTGACGGAGTCGTCGCTGCTGGGGTCTGTATCGCTGGTGGGGGTGAAGGCTGCGGCGAGGTGTTCCCGTGCCGGGGGTATGGGGTCGCCGGTGAGGGTGGTTTCGGGGAGGATGGCGTGGGCGAGGTGGAGGCGGCGGTTGGCTTCGCGCACGTCCGATCCGCAGCCGCAGACGCAGGAATTCGGCGGTGTTTTTGCAGCCGTCGTCCGCCGGGGAGGTGGGAAGCAGGAGCCTTTGGTGACCGTGTTTCGGCGGGCCAGGCCGCGTCGGTTTCGTTGACGGTTTCGATGCCGTTATTGTCCCAGCCGGTGGTCCAGGCCCTGGTGGCCCGGGTGGTCGCGGCGGTGGTGATGGCCTGGGTTCGGGTGCGGTCCACGGTCCCGGCGGAGAGGATCTGGAGGTATTCCACGGTCCGGGAGAGTTCCTCGGTCGATGCCGGCGTACTCGGCGGCCTCAATGTAACCGGCCATCGCCAGGTGGTCCGGAGCCGCCGCAACTACGGCGCGGACCACGGCGATCGCGGCCGCCAGGCTCACCGGGGCAGCCACGGAGCAGTGCTGCCATGGTCCGTGAGCTGCTCCGTCAAAGCCTCCATAGGAATACTCTGCCGTGGGGGTCTGACATTTTGGCCGGCGTCGAGAGCTCAACGCCTGGAAGCGCCACAAACGCGGCGGGGCAGCGCGCACTGGCACGGCAGCAGTGCCGCCGTTCGTCCGCAAGCCGATCCGCCGAAAGCCTCCATAGGAATACTCTGCCGTGGGGGTCTGACATTCAAGGAAGCACGATGGCAAGCGCGCGGCTTACTCGTAGAACTGGCTGCCGGCGAGGTGACCCGATGCCCGGGCACCGGCAAGACGAGCCCGCCCAAAGGGCCCCCACAAACCCACCCCAAGGAGCCTGGTCAGGCCGGAATGGTGGCAATCATCGAGGACATCAGCGCCGACATTTTGATGTTTGTCACCACGATGTTGAGGACGAAGACGCCGATCAGTACCCAGATAGGCACGAGCCCCCGCCCGCGGGCGACCTTCGAGATGATCACCGAGCGGCCGATGACGTATACCGCCGCTGCTGAGGAAGCTCCAGGCCCAATGGAAGGGCCTCACGACGCCGATGCGTTTGAGCCGCTCGGAGTCGAAGTAGGCAAGCAGTACGGAAGCCGCGTACGCCAGGAAGCCCGAGAAAAGGAGCATGAAGTACGCGGGGCTGAAGATGGAAAACGGGTCCAGAGTGGGGGTCTGCTGCCGTCCGACGGTAATAAACCGAAGCTCCGGATTCCAGAAGAGCAAGAGGAGTGTGGGCACCAGCGGGAGCAGCGTGATGGCCCAGATCAGTGGATTGTAGACCGGAGCATCCCGGCTGATGAAGGGGCGCTGAACAGCCGCAGGGACGTTCACATACGGGCCTGCCGCATACGGGCTCGCCGCGTAGTGCCCGGCGTACGGACCTTGCTGGGGAGGGGTGCTGAACTGGTCGGTCCATGCGGAGCCGTCCCACCAGCGGAGGCGGCCGGTGCCGGCCGGATCGGGATACCAGCCCGGAGGCGCGGCGGGGATGCTGCCTGCAGTGCTCATCTGTTCTCCCGATTAGCCCGCTGGCCAAGCAAGCCGCGGTTGGTGGCCACCACTTAAGACGCCGCCAGCCGCCGCGTCCCCCAAGGATCGCGACGGCCGGCAAGGTCAATCAGTTGTAGCACAGTTCAGGCCCGGCTTCTTGTCACACAGCGGCTGGGCCGTCACGGTCCCGCAAGAAACCGTCACGTCTCCGCAGGAGGACGTCCGTCTCCCCCGGGAAACCTGCGATCATTCCCGCCTGGGGTCAACGTTTGTGGCTGCGCCGGCGGGAGTGGCGCCGCCCTCATCGGACCAGTCCTGGCCCTGGCCATCGTTCAGTGCTGGATCGGATTCAACATCCGAGGTCCCCAGGTTCACCGTTTCCGGATGGGTGCTGTGGGCGGGGATGTGGTCCCCGGTGGTTCCGGACGCACCTGCGGAGGCATCGGCGTCGGACGTTTTTGCCTTGCCGTTACTGCCCGCGGCGTCATGGTGCATTGCTGAGCCGATCACGGTGCCCGCGCGGCGGGCGGCTTCACCCAGCTGGTCCGCCACCTCGGGAGCCTTTTCCTTGATTGCCTCCGTGGCGGCGCTGACCTTTTCCTGGACAGGCTTGCTCTCCCAGATGTTGGCCGCCCTGGCCTTGAGTTTGTCGTACGCTGCCCGGCCGGAACGCGATCCCAGGACGTAGCCCGCCGCGATTCCGATACCCAAAAGAAGTTTAGATTTCATGATGAACTCCTGCTCGTAAAGAAAGGGTGCCAGTCTCCGGCTGTTTGGCTGGAAAAAGAAGACCGGCCCGGGGATGTTGCCCCAGGCCGGTCTTTACGCCGGTGCAGAAATTAGCCGCGGACGCTGCGCTTTGTGACCATGCCGTAGACCAGCAGCACGATAATCGAACCGCCGATGGCGAGCAGCCAGGTCTGCAGTGAGAAGAACTCCTGCAGCGGGGCGTTGAAAAGCAGTCCGCCGAGCCAACCGCCGAGGAATGCCCCGACAACGCCCAGGATAAGGGTGATGATCCAGCCGCCACCCTGCTTACCCGGAAGGATTGCCTTAGCAATCGCGCCGGCAATAAGGCCAAGAATCAAAAAAGCAAAGAAGCCCATTTTGTCGTCCTTCTTCCTACATAAAGGAGGTGCCCGGATCCCAGGCACGCTTCATCCTTCTGCCTCAATACTAATCATGCTTAGTTTCGTTAAGCCAGTCTGCGACCTGCCAAAAGGCCGGTTCGGGTCCCTTAATGGCCTGCCGTGTCCGAGTCGTTCCCGGCGCCGGGACCCTCGTCCAGGATGGCAAGTTCCGCCAGATCCTGCGGATCCAGGGAGAAATCAAAGATGTCCAGGTTCTCCCGCATCCGCTCCGGATCACCCGATTTTGGAATGACCACCAGTCCCTGCTCAATATGCCATCGCAACACCAGTTGAGCCGGCGTTTTGTCGTACTTTTCGCCCAGTTGGGTGAGGAGTGGAGCGCCCAGCAGGCTGGCGCCGGAGCCGCCCAGAGGACTGTACGACTCTGTGACGATTCCATGCCTGGCATTGAACTCACGGTCGGCCGCCCGGGTGATCGCCGGACTCAGCTGGATCTGGTTCACCGCCGGCACGACATCAGTCTCAGCCAGCAACCGCTCCAGATGGGCAGGCTTGAAGTTTGAGACACCGATGGACCGGACTTTGCCCTCTGCCTGCAGCCGCTCGAACGTCTTCCACGTGGAGATGAAATCGTCGCGTTGGGGGAGTGGCCAGTGGATCAGCAGGAGGTCCACGTAGTCCAGGCCCATCCGGGCCAGCGACCCCTCCAGCCCGGCCACGGCGCGGTCCTGGCCTTGGAACTGACCGTCCAGTTTGGTGGTGACGAACAGCTCGGCGCGATCCAGCCCCGCTGGCCCGCATGCCGTTGCCCACGCCTTCCTCATTGCCGTATTTCACGGCGGTATCGATGTGCCGGTACCCGGCTTCTACAGCGCTGACGACGGCGGCAGCCACCTGATCGTCGTCCAGCGGCCACGTGCCGAGCCCCAGCTGCGGGATGCTGTGGCCGTCATTGAGCTTGATGAGCGGTGAGAGTGTCATTTCACCAGTCTGCCGTGCTTTCTCTTTCCTAGCCTTCGAATGCCCGGAGTATATTTCCGGCCTGATGGTCGAGCACCGACCGTGCCACGTCGGACAGGTGGTCTGGCTTCTTCTGCTGGTCCAGGAACTTCATGAAGCGTGAGATAGCCTGCCCAGCCTTGGTGGGATCGGCGTCGTCCACTGCCTTTGCCGCCTGCTGCGCACTCGCTGCCAGCTGTTTGGCCACCGGACCCGCTACGTCGCCGGACTCCACCAGGTCCTCAAGGGCCTGCCGGAGCGCCTTCACACTTCCCGGGAGCCATGCAGCGCGCAGGGGCACGTCACCGAAGTTCATGTCCGAGGCGAAGTAGAAGTCCGTGTAGGACGGCTGGTTGTAGGTGGTGTTCTGCCGGGCAACCTCGGCGCGGTACTGCGGATCGTGCATCAGCGTGTAGAGCTTGTGGTTGGTCACTTCGGTGCTCATGTACATGCGCAGGGCGGAGCTGTCGGCCGTCCGGACCAGCATCTCCTCGCGCCAGTCACCCACGACGTCGGCTACCAGGCTGGGGGTGCCTTTGGTGCCGTTGTTGGTGCGCGTGCCCGTGGCGGTGAGCAGCCGGCCGCGCTTCCAGTCATCGATGGTGGGCGTCTGGTCGCCGGAGCCGTTGATGATCTGGGTGGTCATGTCGGCCGCCCACTTGATGCTCATGTTCGTGCCCGGGGAGGTGGTGGAGAGCTTATCGCCGTCAGCAGATTGCATGCCGATGGCCCAGTTTTCGATGCCTGGCACCGTGGGATCGACGTCGCCGATCATGCCGCGGCCGGTGTCCTTGCCCGAGTAGGCCCCAAACAACACCTCGCCGGTTGCGGCGTCGCGCATGGCATAGCCGTACGGGGCGTAGGTGGCGCCCTCGTGCACCGTGAAGATCTCCTTGCCGGGCCGGGCCGGATCGATATCCGTGACGTGCATGGCGTCGCCGTGGCCCAGCCGGGCCTCCTCGCCAGGGGTTGCGCTGCCAGCGGGCATGGTGTCGAACGAGCTGTACAGCAGCGAGCCGTCATCGTCGATGGTGGCCGACCCGTACACAATTTCCTGCTTGCCGTCGCCGTCCACGTCGGCGGCGCTGAGGGAATGGACGCCCTTGGGTGGTGAGCGTCCCGAACTCAGGGTCCGTGCCGTCGCGGCCGTGCGGGCTGTCGTTGAACGGGTTGGTCATGGGGGTCCAGCCGCGAGTCCACGTTCCAGACGGGGGAGAGGTTGGCGCCGTCCCACGTGTAGGCGGCCAGGGTGCTGCGGGTGTAGTAACCGCGGGCGAACACTGCCGCAGGCTTCTGGCCATCCAGGTAGGCCACGCCGGCCAGGAAACGGTCCACGCGGTTGCCGGGTTCGATCCGGGCCATGGCGTAGTCGCCCCACATCAGGCCGTCGTCGTGCCTGCCGGGCTCGTAGGCCACGGTCTTCAGCTCCTTGCCCGTGGCGCCCTCGAACACCGTCAGGTACTCGGGGCCGGAAACGATGAAGCCCTCAAATGTGCGCAGGTTGTTCCGGGCACTCCGGGCCGGCGCGTAGACATCCATGAAGTAGTCCGCCACCGCCTCGGCGTCCGTCCGGGACAGCGGGTACTGGTACTTCGGGGCGATACCGAAGGCTTCCTCCAGGGTGGCGGGCCAGTTGCCGGCCTTCACTTCAGGGTGGTCGCTCCAGCCTATGAACGTGTCCACCATGTGCTGGTAGTAATCCGCCGCGCTCATCCGGTAGTCGTCGGTGTTGGCGTGGCCGGCGTCGACGTCTTTCCGGAGGAGCGAGATAAAGGACTCACCAGCCACGGAGCCGTCCGGATTGTAGGAGATGGTCTTCGTGCCAGGAGCTGTCTTGAACATCATTTCGGCGCGTCCGTCGCCGTCGAAGTCGTTCACCAGCATCTGGGTGTAGTGGGCGCCTGAGCGGATGTTGACGCCCAGGTCGATGCGGTGGAGCAGGGTGCCATCAGCTTTGTAGGTGTCCACGTAGGTGTTGCCCGTGTAGCCCACCTGGGAGACGTCCTTGGAGTTGTTCGGATCCCACTTGACCACGAACTCGTATTGGCCGTCGCCGTCGACGTCTCCGATGGATGCATCGTTGGCCGAGTAGGTGTAGGCCTGTCCGGCGGGGGTGACGCCGTCGTCCGGCTTCTTCAGCGGGATGTCCCTGAAGTTGCCGCCCCACGAGGTTGCCTTGTGCGCTTCGGTCCAGTTCCACACCGCCGACGACGGCACGCACGTCATATTGCGACGTCGGCGTTCCGCCGGCGTCGAGGTAGTTGGTGCTGTCTGTGACGGTGGCGAGCTTCTGGCCGTCGCGGTACACGTTGAAATCGGTACCGGTGAGGCCGGTGGCGGAGGAGCCGGTGGCTTCATGTCCCAGAAGGCGCCAGCTGAGGAAGACGCCCTCCGAAGTGCCGGCAGCTGCCAGTCCGCGGTCCAGGAAGTCCAGCTGCACTCCCGTGGTGGCGGGCTTTTGCGAAGGTTCGACGGCGGCTGCCGGGGTAGTGAGGCAGCCTACGGTCAGGGCGAGGCCCGCAGCGGTTGCCACTGAAAAACGGCGCACGGAAGTACGGTTCGGATTCATCAGTGAATCCTTTCAATTTGGGATGGGAAAACGCTTCCCCAGTAACCTAGTGCGGCTTCGGGCGACAAATCAAGCCCTTGTGCCCGGTCCGAATCCAGAGTATTTAGAACGTTGTAGAAGGCGTGACTATGCGGATCTCGCGTATGACCGCGGGTGGGGCTGGGCCGACGTGCGGTCACTGGGCAGGGTGACGGTGAGGGTGAGCGTGCCGGGTTGCCGTCGAGTCGATCTGCGGCGTTGTCTGGCTGTTCCGGCCTCGCTGGCTACTCTGGCAGCGCCGGTCGGTCCGGCCTCGCCGATTGGTCCGGGTCTGTCGGATCCCCGGATTCGCCCGGTTCCCACCGCAGCAAGTCTCCCGGCTGGCAGTCGAGGACGTCGCACAGCGCCTCAAGCGTGGTGAATCGCACCGCCTTGGCGCGGCCGTTTTTGAGCACGGCCAGGTTGGCCGGCGTGATCCCGATCCGGTCCGCCAGTTCGCCCACGGGCATTTTGCGCCGGGCCAGCATGACGTCAATGTCCACCACAATCGGCATCAGATCACCTCGCCGAGCTCGGCGCGCAGATGGTTCGCTTCGGCGTCGCGGGCTACGGCCTGGGCCAGGAGTGTCCTGAGCACCAGGACAATCAGTGCCACGCCGGCGATGAGGAGGGACGCGCCGCAGATGAGCAGCACAATGCCGGGGGCGGCGTCACCCGGGGCGAGCATCACGGCGAGGGCGAAGACCAGCACTGACGCAGCTGCGACCGCGCCGAAGATGATGTCCACGTACCGGAACGCTGCGTGGGAGAACACGGTTCCGCGCCGCACCATCGTCAGGAGGCGCCATACGCACACCAGCGTCACCTGGACGGTTGCGATGCCCAGGACCACGATCACCAGGGCAAGAATCCGCGTGCCCGCGTCAGTGCCTGACTCTTCCAGGTCGATGGACAGTAGCGGCACCATCCATACCTGGACAAACAGCGAGCCGGCGAGTGCCACCGCCAGTACGGCGCGCAGGGCGAGGGTGAGCAGCTTTCCCATTGGGTCTCCTAGGGTATCGAATAACAATGTAAGACTATCGATATTCGACATGCCCGGCAAGATGCGAAGGGCCATGCGAGTGACGGCGTGCGCTCCCGCCCGGCCCGCGTGAGTTTGCCGTGGTGCAGGACCGACTTCCGGAGGACAATTCAAGCGTTAGGGGTCCGTAGGAATCGTCGAGAAATCAGGTCAATATCGTGGTTGAGTCCAGCTCTCATGAGGACGTGGTCAACCGGCTGATCGCGTGCATCAACGACCGTCGCATCGAAGTCATGGATGAGCTGTTTCATGACGACGCGGTGATGCACTGGCCGCAGTCCGGGGAAGTGGTGCGCGGCGCGGAAAACCGGCGGGGCATCTACAACGCCTTCCCGCAACTGCCCACCATCACGCCACGCAGGCTGACGAGCGGCGGGAACCTGGTGGTGGCCGAGGCCCTGCTGGACTACAACGGGCCGCAGTACGAGACGGTGTTCATTTTCGAATTCCGGGACGGCAAGATTGCCAAGGAAACGGCCTATTGGAGCGAGGCCTTCGAGGCGCCCGATTGGCGGGCGCAGTGGGTTGAAAAAGACTCCGTGGGTTGAAAAAGACCCCATGGGTTGAAAGATCCTAGACCGCCCGGCGCGCCCACCTGATCAGCCGATCGCTCAGGTCCATGAACTCCTGGTCCACCACCTGCAGTTCAGGATGGCTGTCGTACCAGTTGACGATCTCGCGGGTTCCGTCCGCGAACGGAATGGTGGCCGTGTAGCCAGGCACCAGGGACTTGATCTTGGAGTTGTCGAACACCACGGAATGCGCCCGGTCGCCGAGGAGGCTGGGCCCGAGGTGGGGGCTGTATCCGGCGCCGTGAGCGGCGATGGTTTCCGAAGCCACATGGACCAGTTCGGGCTCGGAAACACCGGCTGCCCGGGCAAAGAGGCGGTAGATCTGGTTCCACGGCAGATACTCGTCCGAGGTGATGGTGTAGCTCTCGCCCACTGCCTGCGGCCTGCCGAGCAGCCCCACGAACGCCTTGGCGAAGTCCCGGGCGTGCGTCACCGTCCAGAGCGACGTGCCATCGCCGTGCACCACGACCGGCTGCCCCGTACGCATCCGGTGAATGTCTGTCCAGCCGCCCACCAAGCCCACCCTGGTGCGGTCATAAGTATGGGACGGGCGCACCACCGTCACCGGAAAATCGTCCGACCGGTAGGCCTCGAACAGCACGTCCTCGCAGGCGATCTTGTCCCGCGAATACTGCCAGAACGGGTTCTTCAGCGGCGTTGATTCGAGGATCGGCAGCCGGGCGGGCGGCTTCTGGTAGGCCGACGCGGTACTGATGAATACGTACTGGCCGGTCCGGCCGCGGAAAAGCTCCATGTTGGCCCGCGCCTGACCGGGGGTGAAGGTAATGAAGTCCGCGACGGCGTCGAACTCCCGTCCCGCAAGCACGCCCCGCACAGCCTCCGGGTCACGGATGTCCGCATGCAGTACCTCCGCACCGTCCGGCACCGGCTTGCCCGATTGCCCGCGGTTGAGGATGGTCACCCGGTGACCGAGCACGACGGCGCGTTGGGCCGCCGCGGCGCTGATCACCCCGGTGCCGCCGAGGAAGAGGAGGTTCCGTGGTGCCACGGTGTCGGCTTCGAGACCCAACACGGTCACCACGCGTAGTCCTCCGGTGCCGGACGGTGGCCGGGAAAAATCTCGTCGAGCCGCTTGAGTGCCGCGGCGTCGAGGCTGACGTCCAAAGCCCGGACGGCGGCGTCGAGCTGTTCCTGCGTGCGTGGTCCCACGATCGGTGCGGTGACCGCAGGCTGGTGCAGCAGCCAGGCGAGTGCGGTGTCGCCGGGTTCGTGGCCCAGTTCGTCTGCGAAGTCCTCGAACTGCTGGATCTGCTCCCGGTGTTCCTTGAGGGTCTCTGCCGCCCGGCTTTGAGTGCGCCGGACGCCCGCGCGTTCCTTCTTGAGCACTCCGCCCAGGAGCCCGCCCTGCAGCGGGGACCAGGGGATCAGTCCCAGGCCGTATTGCTGCGCGGCGGGAATGACCTCAAGTTCCACTTCGCGGCGGAACAGGTTGTAGATGGACTGCTCGCTGACCAATCCGGTGTAGTTCCGGCGCCGGGCGGCCTCCTGCGCCTGCGCAATGTGCCAGCCCGCGAAGTTGCTGCTGCCTGAGTAGAGGATTTTTCCCTGCTGCACCGCGACTTCGATGGCCTGCCAGATTTCGTCCCAGGGGGTGTCCCTGTCGATGTGGTGGAACTGGTAGATGTCGATGTAGTCCGTGTGCAGTCGCTTCAGGCTGGCGTCCAGGGCCCGCCGGATGTTGAGGGCGGAGAGCCTGGACTCGTTGGGGCGGTCAGTCATGGTGCCGTACAGCTTGGTGGCCAGCACGGTCCGTTCGCGGCGCTCCCCGCCCTGGGCAAACCAGCGGCCGATGATCTCCTCGGTCCAGCCGCGGTGTCCGCTCCCGCCGTAGACGTTGGCAGTATCAAAGAAGTTGACGCCGGCGTCCAGCGCGGAATCCATGATGGCGTGCGCGTCAGCTTCGTCGGTATGCGGGCCGAAGTTCATGGTGCCCAGGCACAGCCGGGATACCTTCAGGCCGGAGCGGCCAAGGTGGGTGTATTGCACGGGGCTCCTCTTCGGAATGGGTTTCGACAGGCTCAACCACCGGGGCTGGCCCGGCCGGTGCTAGAGCTGCGAGAAGGCTGCGACGGCGGGATCGGAGCCGATGCGCGCGCCCCGCTCGAGGGCGGTGATCGAGGCGAGTTCGTCGTCGGTCAGTCCCAGGGACGTCGCCGCGAAGTTCTCGCGCATGCGTGCCGAGTCAGCCGATTTGGGAATGACGATGGTTCCGGCGGCCAGGTGCCAGGCAAGGACTACCTGGGCTGTCGTGGCGTGGTGGGCCTGTGCGACCGCGGTGACGGCGTTTCCGTTCAGGTCGCCACCCTGGCCCAGCGGGCTGTACGCCTCCACGGCGATGCCAAGGGCACGGCTCTTCGCGGCCAGCTCGGCCTGCTGGTAGCTGGGGTGCAGCTCGATCTGGTTCACCGCCGGCACAACGTCGGACGATTCGAGCAGCGTGTCCAAATGGTCGGACAGGAAGTTGGAGACCCCGATCGCGCGGAGTTGCTCGCCGGCATACAGATGTTCCATCTCCTTCCACGCCTGGACAAAGAGCCCCTGCGACGGCACCGGCCAATGGATGAGGTAGAGGTCCAGAAAATCAAGGCCCAGCGCCTCGAGGCTGTCCTGGAACGCATCCTGGGCCCGGCCCTGGTCGCCGTTGCGGAGCTTGGTGGTGATGAAGAGTTCTTCGCGCGGGATGCCGGCGGCAGCAATGGCTGCACCCACCCCTGCCTCGTTGCGGTACGCGGCCGCGGTGTCGATGTGGCGGTAGCCGGCCTCAAGGGCGTCCTCAACGATTCGCTGCGTATCTTCCGGCGGCACCTGGAAAACGCCGAATCCGAGCTGGGGGATAGCGACGCCGTTGTTCAGCGAAATGTCAGTCATAGGTGACTCCTTCGTTGCTGCAGGGGTGATTCGTGGGCGCGCACTGCCGCGTCGGAAACCGGTTGCGGCCATGCGCCTGGTACGAGCCTATGCATTTTTCCGGCCTCAGTCACCAACATGCCGGCAGCGGGACAAACGCGGATGGCCGCGCCCTGGGGCGCGGCCATCGGTGTTGCGATCAGTTACGGCTACGAGCCTGAGCCTTCGTGCCGGAAACCCAGCTTGACCCGCACCTGCCAGTCGGCGATCTTGCCATCCTCAAGATGGCCGCGGATTTCCTTCACTTCGAACCAGTCAAGGTTGCGCAGGGTCTTGCTGGCTTCGGCGATGCCGTTGCGGACTGCGGCGTCCACGCCCTCTTCGGACGTGCCAACGATTTCAGTAATGCTGTACGTGTGATTGGACAACTTCGCTCCTCGTGATCGCCTTCGATTCCCGGTTGCGGGCCGTCCTTGAACACTAGTAGCACTTCGGCAGTGTGGCCAGAGCCCGGCTCGTAGAGTTTTTGTCCGGATATCGCGGCTTTTCGGGCCCTAATGTGCCATTAATCTGGACAAAACTCCGGGGCAGGCGGGGAGCTACGGCGCCTGGAGAACCAGGGTTTTGAGGTCGTCCAAAGTCTGCTGCATGTGTGAATCCATGGCTTCGCGGGCCTTGGCCGGATTGCGTGACTCCAGGGCCTCGGCGATGTTCTGATGGTGGCCGATGGCGTGCTCCTGGATGGTGGGCACGGCCGATGTTTCCGCGCGGCGCTTTTCCAGGACGCGGTGCAGCGGCTCAAAGAGGACAGCCACAAACACATTCTCCGAAGACCGCAGGATCAGGTCGTGGAAGGCGAGGTCGGCCTCGACAAACGCGGCCACGTTGTTGACTTCGTGTGCCTCCCGCATCGCTGCAACATGGCCGAACAGCGCCTGGATGTCCGCGTCACTGATCCTGGTGGCGGCGAGTTCGCAGGCTCCGGTTTCCAGCATTCTGCGGAGTTCAATGAGCTGCACGGAGGCCGAGGCTTCGTTCTGGCCCTCCGACGCGGCGCGCAGCACTGCTTCGAGTGAGGCCCAGCGGTTGAGCGGGTTCACGAAGGTTCCGCGGCCGCGTTCAACGCTGAGGATCCGCTGCGCCTCAAGGGTTTTCATGGCCTCGCGGACGGTCATCCGGCTCACCTCGTGCTCCGCGCTGAGCTCGAGTTCACCGGGAACGCTGGAGCCGGGCGGGAAATCCCCGGCAATGATCCGGTCCAGGAGGTCGTCTGCCACAACCCCCACCAGTGACTTTCGTGCCATGTTTCCCCCTTGCCGCCGTCGCCAGATGTCTGACAAGTCTACTTGCGCGTTTCTATGTCCTATGCCACACTATTTCAAATGTTAGATGTCAGACATCTTACAGCTACACATCGAGACGATAAATACCCACACAACGGAGTGCACAGTGACGCTTGAAGCAGACCTCCTGGCCGCCTTCCCGGCCGAAGTCCGGATTCCCGCCAGCCTTGTGGCCGACGCCGTCGCCGCCTCCAGCGCCGAGACCCCCCGCATGCTGGTAGTGCTCGACGACGACCCCACCGGAACGCAGTCCGTGGCAGATCTGCCCGTGCTCACCCGCTGGGAAGTCGAGGACTTCATCTGGGCCTTCGGCCAGTCCAAGCCGGCCGTCTACGTGCTGACCAACACGCGGAGCCTGGACCCCGCCGAAGCTGCCGCCCGCAACGAGGAAGTGGTCCGCAACGCGCTCGCCGCCGCGGGTTCCGCCGACAGCGCCGATTCCGGCCTGCGGCTGGGTTTCGTCAGCCGCAGCGACTCCACCCTTCGCGGCCACTACCCGCTCGAGCCTGACGTCATCGCCGCCACCGTGGCCGAGGTCAGCGGTGAAGCGACCGACGGCGTGGTGATGGTTCCGGCGTTCCCTGACGCCGGCCGCGTGACCATCGGCGGTGTGCACTACACCCGTGGAACCGGCGACGACGCAGGCAAGCTCACCCCCGCCGCGGAGACCGAATTCGCCAAGGACGCCAGCTTTGGCTACGCCAACTCCGAGCTGGCCAAGTACGTTGAAGAGAAGTCCAAGGGCCGCTTCGCCGCCGAGTCCGTGATCGTCCTGGACCTGAACATCATCCGCGCCTCCACCGATCCGCAGATCACCGCCAGTGCCATCGCCGACGCCATCGAACCCGCCACCAACTCCACACCGATCGTGGCCGACATCGTCACCGAGAACGACCTCCGCGCCCTGTCCCTGGGCCTGGAAGAAGCAGAGCGGCGCGGCAAGAAGCTCCTGTACCGCGTAGGCCCGCCGTTTGGACGTGCCCGGATCGGCCAGGAAATCCGCACCGAGCTCAGCGGCGCCGAGGCCTACGCCGGCAACACGCCCTCCGAGGCAGGCGGCCTGATTGTGGTCGGCTCCCACGTGGGTGTCACCACCCGCCAGCTCAAGGCCCTCACCGAGCAGCACAGCGCGGCGCGCATCGTGGAGATCGACGTCGAGAAACTCCTTGCTGCCGAAACTGAAACGGCTGCGGACGTCTACCTGAACCAGACGGTGGACACCGTCGTCGATGCCCTCCACGGCGGAGATGTCATCGTCCACACCAGCCGCCTGCTCATCAAGACGGACGACGCCGCCGAAAGCCTGCGGATCGCGCGCACGGTGTCTGCCGCCGTCGTCGCCGTGGTGAACCGGACCCTCAAAACCTTCCCGCCGCGGTTCGTCATCGCCAAGGGCGGCATCACCTCCTCCGACGTCGCCGCCCACGGCCTGGAAATCCGCCACGCCATTGTCCGCGGCCCCATGCTGCCGGGCATCGTCTCGCTCTGGGAGCCGGTGGACGGCCCCGCGAAGGGCATCCCCTACATCGTCTTCGCCGGCAACGTGGGCGACGACCAGTCCCTCGCCGACGTCACCCGCAAGCTCAGCAACACGTTCTAACCCCCACCGGATTTCGACGGGCTCAATCACCGGTGGTTGAGCCGGGCACGTGGGGAGCGAAACCCCGATATCGCCAGCATTTTTCACAGGAGAACACCATGACCAGCAACTACACCGTCACCGTCCTGGGCCTCGGCGCCATGGGCCTGCCCATGGCCACGCGCCTCGCATCCCAGCTGACCGTCCACGGCTTCGACATCGCCGAACCGCGCCTGAAGCTCGCCGAAGAAGCCGGCATCGCCACCTTCAGCACCGCCCGTGAAGCGGCCAAGGGCGCCGACGCCCTTCTCCTCGCGGTCCGCAACGGCGAACAGCTCAACGACGTCCTTTTCGGCGAGAACGGCGTGGCCTCGGTGCTGGAGCCGGGCGCCGTGGTGATCCTCGGCAGCACCGTGGGCACCGAAGCCATCCCCGCCACCGTGGCAAAGCTGGCCGAATACGGCGTTGAGCTCGTGGACGCGCCCGCTCTCCGGCGGCCCCAAGCGCGCCGGCGAAGGCGACCTGCTGATCGTCGTCGGCGCCAGCCCGGAAGCCCGGGAAAAGGCAAACCCGGCCCTGGAGCTGCTCGCCTCCACCCTGACCGTGGTGGGCGACAAGCCCGGTGACGGCCAGGCCCTCAAGACCGTCAACCAGCTCCTCTGCGGCGTCCACATCGCCGCCGCCGCCGAGGCCATGGCCCTCGCCGACGCACTCGGACTGGACCAGGCCAAGACCCTCGCCGCCCTCGAAGCCGGCGCGGCAGGTTCGTTCATGCTCTCCAACCGCGGCCCGCGCATCCTCGAGGCCTACACCGAGGAAGGCGCCGAGGTCCTGTCCCGCCTGGACATCTTCGTCAAGGACATGGGCATCGTGGGCAAGGCCACCCGCGCCGCCGGCCTGGCAGCCCCGGTTGCCGCCGCCGCCGAGCAGCTGTACCTGCTGGGCCAGGCCCAGGGCCTCGCCGCCGCCGACGACTCCGCCGTCATCAAGGTTGTGGCCCCCACCAAGCGCACCGCCTAAGCCGCACCGCCTGGGCGCCCCAGCCAAAGCACCCCCTCAAAACCTACGACGACGGCGTTCCCCCCGTTCCGCCGTCGTCGTACCTCCCGTAGTCCCAGTAGCCCCAAAGCAGAAATATTCAGCGCCCGTCAGCCCGTCTTCTGGAAGACTGGCTTGTCAAAGGAGACACCGCAAATGAACCCCCTGATGAACTCGCTGATGGTGCGGGCGGCCGACGCCCCAGCCATCAAACCCGCGGTGGAGCTGGGTACTCCGCTGCTGCTCACCATCGCGGCCCTCGGCATCGCCGTCCTGCTGGTGATGATCATCCGCTTCAAGATCCAGGCCTTTGTGGCCCTGCTGACGGTGAGCATCGCCGTGGCCGTGGCGTCGCAGATCCCGCTGAAGGACGTCTTCACCGTCGTCGCCACCGGCGTGGGCGGAACCATGGGCAAGGTTGCGCTGCTGATCGCCCTCGGCGCCGTCCTGGGCCGCATGATCGAAGTTTCCGGCGGCGTCCAGTCGCTGGCCGCCCACTTCACCGAGAAGCTCGGCGCCAAGCGCGTCGCTGTGGCCCTCACCGCCGTCGGCTTCCTGGTGGCCATCCCCGTGTTCTTCGAGGTGGGCATCATTGTGCTCGTCCCGATCGTCTACGCCTTCGCGAAGATCGCCAACGTGCACCCGGTCAAGTTCGGCCTGCCCATGGCCGGCATTATGCTCTCCATCCACGTGGCCGTCCCGCCCCACCCGGGCATCGTGGCCGGCGCTGGTGTTTTCGGCGCCGACATCGGCCTCATTACCCTGATCTCCCTGCTGATCTGTGTCCCGCTCGGGTTCCTGTCCTACTGGGTTGCCAGCATCATGAACCGCAAGGAATACGAACTGCTCCCCGGCGTCAAAGCACAGGTGGACGAGTACGGTTCCGATTCCCTGGTCAAGGTTGGCCACGTTGGCCCCGGCGCCGCCGGCATCGCCCCGCCGCGTCCGGCCCTGATCATCTTCCTCATCGCCGCCCCGATCGTACAGATCCTGATCGGTACCCTGGGCACGCTCACCATCCCCAAGGACAACTCCTGGTACGGCCTCGCCGCGTTCATCGGCAACCCGTTCTTCGCACTCCTGGTGGCCGTGGCACTGTCCTTCTTCCTGCTGGCTGTCCGCCGCAACTGGTCCCTGAAGGAAACCGGCGAAATCTTCGAAGGCGCGCTGCCTCCGATCGCGTCCATCCTTATGGTTGTCGCCGCCGGTGGTGTGTTCGGCGAGGTCCTGCGGACCTCCGGCATCGGTGCCGCACTGTCCCAGACGCTGGACCACCTGGGCCTGCCCGTCATTGTGCTCGGCTTCGTCATCTCCCTGGCACTGCGTGCAGCCCAGGGTTCGGCCACCGTCGCCATCGTGACCACCACCGGCCTGCTGACCTCCGCCGTGATGGAAGGCGGCTACTCGCCGGCGCAGATCGCCGTGATTGTGATCGCCATCGGCTTCGGTTCGCTGGGCCTGTCCCACGTGACCGACGCCGGCTTCTGGACCGTGGTGCGCTACTACGGCCTCACCGTTTCCGACGGCCTCAAGACCTGGACGGTCCTCACCACCGTCCTGGGCGTGGCGGGCTTCCTCCTGACCTTCGTGGCCTGGATCCTGGTGGGAGGCCTGGGCGTCTGATGCGCACCCGACTCGACCACCTGGTCACCACAGCCCTCCAGCAGGGATCGGCCGTACCAGCGTTCACCTGCTACGACTTCACCACCGCACTCGCCGTGGTGGGCGCCGCCGAGGACGCGGGCCGGGGCGTCATCCTGCTGGTGGCCCCCAAAACTGCCGCCACGTCCAACGGCCTCCGGCTGATCGCTGCGCTCCGCGGCCTGGCAGATGCCGCGTCCGTTCCGGTGGCGGTGCAGCTTGACCACGCCTCGGACCTGAAAGTGATGATCGACGCCGTCGCCGCGGGGGCGGATTCGGTCCTCGCGGACGGTTCGTCCCTCCCGTATGAGGACAACATTGCGCTGGTCCGCCAGGCGCGTGCGTTGCTGGGGGCCGACGTGGTGCTCGAAGCGGAACTCGGCGGCCTCGCCGGCGACGAGGACCGTGCCTTCGGTGCGGACGAGGCCGGCGTGGCCGTTGCGGGCCTGACCGATTCCGCGCAGGTGGAGGACTTCGTTGCCCGGACCGGCGCGGAACTGCTGGCCGTGGCCGTGGGCAATGTGCACGGCAAGTACAAGGGCGAGCCGCAGCTGCGCTGGGACGTCCTCCAGGACATCGCCGTGCGGACGCACATCCCGCTGGTGCTCCACGGCGCGTCCGGCATTCCCGCGGACGAGCTGGTGAAGGCCGCGGCCATGAACGTGGGCAAGGTGAACTTCAATACCGAGCTCCGCACCGGCGTCCTGTCCACCCTCCAGGACCAGCTGCCGGCGCACCGGACCGACGGCGAGAACCTCCAGGGCCTGCTGGGCCACTGGAACACCTCGGCCCGGGAATTCGCCGGCGCGGCACTGGGGATGCTCACCCGCTGAGTTTCGGGGTCCGTCCAGAGGGGCGAGCGCGGGAGCGGAGGCTAGGATCAGCACATGATCCTGGCCTCCCTCCTTTTCGCGTTCATCGCCGCGGCCCTGCACGTCTATATCTTCACCATGGAGTCCGTCACGTGGACCACTCCAGCCACGTGGAAACGTTTCGGCCTCGCCTCCCAGGCCGACGCCGAGACCACCAAACCCCTTGCCTACAACCAGGGCTTCTACAACCTGTTCCTGGCCATTGGCGCCTTCATCGGGTTGGGCTGCGTGGCGGTGGGGGCCAGCGGTTCGGCCCAGGACGTGGTGGGCTGGACCCTGATCTTCAGCTGCTGCGGCTCCATGCTGCTGGCCGCCGCCGTGCTGGCGCTGAGCGGGCGGAAGTACCTCCGCGCTGCGGTTCTGCAGGGCACGGCGCCGCTGCTCGCCGTCGTACTGGGCTGCGTGGCGGTAACGGCGGGCTGAGCCCCACAAGGAAGACGCCCGGCGGTCCGCTGCCGCCCTGGCCTTTCTCCCCGATGCCACCCTCCGGGCGGACAATATAGGTGACAGGCCAGGCTGGAAGCAGTAAAAGTAGGAACCAACAGCATCCGCCGTTGTAGGGACTGCATATGAGTGGTGTGAGGGAGGGTGGGCCGGACCCGCAGCCGGGTCCGGGGACAGGGCTGGCGCCTGCCCCGCAAGGACCGGCCAGGGACCGTGACCTGGTCATCGACCTGGTCCGGTTCTGTCTGCCTGGCACTGGTGGTGGTGAGCCATTGCATGATGGTCAGCCCGGTCCTGCACGCCAACGGCACCGTGACCTCGGAAAACACGCTGGGGGACCAGCCCTGGTTTGAACCGGTCATCTGGATCTTTATGGTGATGCCGCTGTTTTTCGTGACAGGCGGCACCACCGGCCTGCAATCCTGGCGGCGGCTCAAGGCGGACGGCGGCACCGGTTTCGAGTTCGCCCAGGCCCGGCTGCTGAGGCTTGTCCGGCCGGCGGCAGCGCTGCTGGCGGTGATGTTCCTGGGGCTGTGGGCCGCGCTCCTGGTGGGTGTGGACCCGCAAGTGATCCAGCTGTTGGCCACCGGCGCAGGCATGCCGCTGTGGTTCCTCGCGGCATACCTGGCAGCCCAGCTGAACATCCCGCTGCTGGCCCGCTTCCATGCCCGCGCGCCCTGGCTGACGGTCACCGGCCTGGCTGCCCTGGTGGTTGCCGTCGACTGCTTCCGCGGCGCCCTGCCGCTGCTCGCCTACGCCAACCTGGTGTTCCTGTGGTGCGCCGTCCAGCAGCTGGGCTTCCTGATGGCCGACGGCCACGTCGCCAGGCTCACGCGCTCCGGCCTGGTGGGACTGATCGTGGCGGCCAACCTGCTGCTGGGCGTGGTCACCGGCCTGGGCCTCTATTCCGGAAACATGCTGGTCAACCTCAACCCGCCCAACCTCTGCCTGCTCCTCCTGGGCGTGTCCCAGGCCGCCGCGCTCCAGCTTTTCCGGCCGGGGCTCGGCTGGGTATCCGGCGTGCGCTGGGTCCGGGCGATGGTGATGGTGGCCGGGCGCCGCTCCATGACCGTGTACCTGTGGCACCTGCCGTTGCTGGCGGCCATGTCCGGGCTCCTGCTCCTCACCGACTTCCCCAAACCCGCAGCCGGAACCGCCGCATGGTGGTGGGCGCGGCCGCTGGTCCTTCTGGGTGTGATCGCCCTGCTGCTGCCCGTGCTGGCCGCGTTCGGGCGCCTGGAGGAACGTCCGACGGCGTCTGTCCACACCCGCGGCCGGCCCGCCGCCGCGGTGGTGACCGCCGCCGTCGTCGTCTTCATTCCGGTGGCGGACGCCGCGTTCAACGGCCTGACGCTGGGACTGCTCGGAGGGGGCGCGGCATGCTTTGCGCTGGCCGTGCTGCTGCTGGGCAGAATGCCGGAGCGGGTCCCCGGCGACGCGCCGTCGCCGGCTGACGCGCGTCTGACGCGCCGCCTGAGCCGGCGCGGGCGGACGGGCCATTGCCAGCGGGGCCGAGTAGTGCCAATGTCGAACCATGACTGAGAACATGGTTTCCACAGAGGATAAGTTCAGCCCCGATGTTTCGCTGGCCCGGAATGACGACCACCACTGTCTACGAGCTGAAGGTGGGCGGGAAGATCGCCGTCCAGTCCTTTTTCGATGACCGGCCCGGACACGTGGATTTCAGCCACACCGAGACCGCCGAGGAATTCAAGGGCCAGGGGCTGGGAAAGGTCCTTGCCCACTTCGCCCTGGACGACGTTGTGGCATCGGGGAAACGGATCATCCCGCACTGCCCGTTCATCGCCGGCTACCTCCGCGAGCATGAGGGCTACGAGCAGCACATCGACTGGCCTGAGGACTAGGGCAGCGCCGTAGACCTGCAACCACAACGCGGGGTCACTTCCGGCCCAATAGCCGTGGTGGATTGGGCCGGAAGTGACCCCGCGTTGCTTGGTTCTGGCCGTTGGCGCGGGGTATTCTGCACCTGTTTCCCGGTGCGGGCCAGTCAATGACGCGCTGACAACCCGAAAAATACGCGCATTGCCGCAGTTCAGGATAAATAGGTCACTAAAGTTTGACGAAAAGGCTTCCCTAAGTAAGGCTTACCTTGCTATAGACAATCCCCCATGTCGAACTAAGGATGACCAACGTGCCCCTGCTGCCCCGTGTTGATGAGATAGAAGTAGATGAGAACCCGGTGGCCGAAGCCCTGCCCGGGCAGGACTTCGGTTCCCGGGTGGAGCTTGCCCTCGCGGCCTCCAACCATCTGTTCAATTCCAGAAACTCCACCCGCTACGTGGCGCAGGTGCTGCAGGGCGTCAATGTCGTCGCCACCAAACTGGACCGGACCTCCCAGCCGTTCACCGGCGTCGGGCCTGCTGAAATGAAGGCACGCATCGGCGCGGTGGACCTCGACCGGCCGCTGCCGGACACCGCTGCCGCCCTGGAGGAACTCGAGTCCGTCTACCTCCGCGATGCCATCTACTTCCACGACGCCAAGTACGCGGCCCACCTGAACTGCCCGGTGGTGATCCCCGCGCTGGTGGGCGAGGCCATCCTCTCCGCCGTGAACTCCTCGATGGACACCTGGGACCAGAGCGCCGGCGCCACCATGATCGAGCGCCGGCTCATCGACTGGACCGCCGAGCGGCTGCAGCTGGGGGCTGCAGCCGACGGCGTGTTCACCTCCGGCGGCAGCCAGTCCAACCTGCAGGCCCTGCTGATCGCCCGCAACCACGCGGTGGCCGGCCTGCGGCAGGAGCCGGCCAACGCCGGACTCCGGCTGCCCGCCCTGCTGGAGAAGCTGCGCATCTTCACGTCCGCTGACAGCCACTTCAGCATCCAGAAGTCGGCCTCCATGCTGGGGATGGGCTTCGACGCCGTCATCTCCGTGCCCTGCGCCGCGGACCACAAGATGGACCCCGCCGCGCTCGCCGAGGCCATGGCGGAAGCGCACGACGCCGGGCTGGTGCCGATGGCGGTGGTGGCCACCGCCGGGACCACCGACTTCGGCGCGGTGGACCCGCTCGCAGAACTCGCCGCCCTGGCCCGCGCCTATGGCGCCTGGTTCCACATCGATGCGGCCTACGGCGGCGGGCTGATGGTGTCGGCCGCTACCGCCACCTGCTGGACGGGACGCGCCTGGCCGATTCCGTCACCGTGGACTTCCACAAGACCTTCTTCCAGCCGGTCAGCTCCAGCGCCCTGCTGGTCCGGGACCGCGCCATGCTGCAGCACGTCACCTACTACGCGGACTACCTGAACCCGGAAAGCGCCGCCCTGGCCGAGATCCCCAACCAGGTGGACAAGAGCATCCAGACCACCCGCCGCTTCGACGCGCTCAAGCTGTGGCTGACCCTGCGCATCATGGGCGCGGACGCCATCGGCGCCCTCTTTGACGAAGCGATCGATCTGACCGCCCGCGTGGGGTCCGTGCTGGCAGCCGACGACGACTTCGAGCTCGCCGCCGAACCGCAGCTCAGCACGCTGGTCTTCCGGTACCGGCCAGTCATCTCCGACGGTGTGGCCGGCGCTGATGCCGGTCCCGCCGACGTCCACGGCCGGCTTTCCGAGGACGCGGCCGACACCCTCAACCCGGCCATCCGCGCCGCCGTCTTCGCTTCCGGCAAGGCCGTGGTGGCGGGCACCAAGGTGGCCGGCCGGCACTACCTGAAGTTCACCCTCCTCAACGCCGAGGCAACCCTGGAGGACATCAGCGAGATCATCGAACTGCTCCGCCGCACCGGCGCGCAGCTGCTGGCCAGTGACAATGCCAGCCCCAGCACCAGCGAGGTGTCCGCATGAGCACCCCTGACCTGAGCACCGCCGGCTTGAGCACCCCCACCGAACCGCGCATCTACGACTTCGCCGGGATCGGCGTCGGGCCCTTCAACCTGGGCCTCGCCGCGCTCAGCGAGCCGGTGGACGGGCTGGACGGCGTCTTCCTGGAACAGCGGGAGTCCTTCGACTGGCACCCCGGCATGATGCTGGAACCTGCCCACCTGCAGGTGCCGTTTATGGCGGACCTGGTGACGCTGGCCGACCCCACCTCGCCGTACTCGTTCCTGAACTTCCTCAAGCAGACCGGGCGGCTCTACCGCTTCTATATCCGGGAAAACTTCTATCCGCTGCGCGCCGAGTACAACCAGTACTGCCAATGGGTGGCCGGGCAGCTGCGGTCCGTCCGTTTTAGCACGGCTGTGCTGGATGTAACGTACGACGCCGGCGTGTACCGGCTTTCGGTGGAAGGTCCGGACGGGCCGGAGGTGCTGCTGGCGCGGCGCCTGGTGCTGGGCACCGGGACGGCGCCCTATGTCCCGGCCGCCTGTGACGGGATAGTCGAGGCCGCGGCCGGCGGCGGCGGGGGACTGGTCCTCCACAACGCCGACTACCTGTCGAGGAAGAGTGAGCTGCAGGCCAAGCGCAGCATCACCATCGTGGGCAGCGGCCAGAGTGCCGCGGAAATCTACTACGAGCTCCTGCAGGACATCGACACCTACGGGTACCAGCTGAACTGGGTCACGCGGTCGGGCCGTTTCTTCCCGCTCGAGTACACCAAGCTCACGCTGGAAATGACCTCGCCCGAGTATGTGGACTACTTCCACGGGCTGCCGCAGGACCAGCGCGACGGCCTCATCAAGAGCCAGAAGAACCTGTACAAGGGCATCAACTCCGAGCTCATCGACGCCATCTACGATCTCCTCTACACCAAGAGCCTCTCCGGCATGGTGGACACCCAGCTCCTGACGCATTCGTCGCTGACGGGTGCTTCCTGGGATGCGCGCCGGCCCACCCGCCGGCTCCCACACCCTGCAGCTGCGGCACGAGGAACAGGGCGCCGACTACGCGCTCGACAGCGAAGCCGTGGTGCTGGCCACCGGCTACACCTACCGGGAGCCGGGCTTCCTGGCCGGCGATCCAGGACCGGATCGCCCGGGACTCCGCCGGCCGGTTCGCCGTGGCACGCAACTACAGCACCGGCGTCGAACCCGGCGAAATCTTTGTCCAGAACGCCGAGCTGCACACGCACGGATTTGTCACCCCGGACCTGGGCATGGCGGCCTACCGCAACTCGTGCATCCTGCGCGAAATCACCGGCCGGGAGGTCTACCCGGTGGAGCGCAGCATCGCGTTCCAGCAGTTCGGCCCGCCGGACCGGTGCGCCCGCCGCGGCCGTTCCCTGCGCCGGCCGTTCCCTTCCCCACTGGAAAGTCGGAGGTGCCGGCATGAGCTTCACTTTCCGCTGTGTTGACGCCGTGGCCGATGCACCCCTCCTCCACAGCTGGGTGACCCAGCCCTATGCCGCCTTCTGGGGCATGCAGTCCGCCACCGTTGAGGCGGTTGTGGAGGAGTACTCGAAAATCCAGGCAACCGGGCATCACCATGCCCTCTTCGGGCTCGACGGCGGCGTCCCCGCCTTCCTGATGGAGGAGTACCTGCCGTCCGCCTCACCGCTGGCCGCGGCTTACGCGGTGCAGCCCGGCGATATCGGCATGCACCTGCTGGTGGCGCCGCCGTCGGGAGCTCCCAAACCGGGGTACACCGCCGCGGTGATGGACGCGGTCCTGGAACGGCTGTTCCTGGACCCGGGCGTGGAGCGCGTGGTGGTGGAACCGGACGCCAGGAACACCAAGATCCACGTGCTCAATGAGCGGCTGGGCTTCCAGCCGGCAGGGATCATCACCCTGCCGGACAAGGAAGCGCTGCTCAGTTTCTGCACGCGCTCGGACTATCACGCAGCCCGCGCGGCGCTGCACCGCAATCCCCACTGACAGCTTTCCCACCCGATCCATCAGGGAGCCACACTGTGACCACCATTGAGACTCTCACCAGCGCCGAGCTGGACTCCGCAGCACGTGCCGCCGCCGCCCACTAGCCAGCGCCGAGCACCGCCAACACCGTCCCGCACCTCGCGCCGGAACGCTGGGCCGTGGCCAACCGCCACCTGGTCCGCAAGGCGCTCGCCGAATTCCTGCACGAACGGATCCTGGAGCCGCAGCGGCTGGGCTCCGGCGCAGGCCCGGCCACGGAGGACCCGGCTGAGCCCGCGGCCTACGTGGTCCGCAGCGACGACGGCTCCACCGCGTACTCGTTCACCGCCCGCGTCCTGGAGCTGGAGCACTGGTCCGTGGACGCTGCCTCCATCCGCTGCACGCGGAGCGGCGAGGATGCAGCTCCCGACGCCTGCTCTTCATCACCGAATTCCGCGACACCCTGGGGATCCGCGAGGAGATGCTCCCCGTCTACCTGGAGGAGATCAGCAGCACCCTGGCCGGCCACGCCTACAAGCAGTGGCTGGGGCAGCCGACCGCCCAGGAACTCGCAGCAGGAGTGACCGGCGGCGCGGATGTTGCCGCTGACTTCCAGGCCATCGAGCGCAGCATGACCGAGGGCCATCCCTGCTTTGTGGCCAACAACGGCCGGCTGGGCTTCGGCATCAGCGACTACCGGGCCTTCGCCCCCGAGACCGGTGCCCCCGTCCGCCTGGAATGGATCGGAGTGCACCGCAGCAAGGCCGTTTTCACCGCCAGCGCCGGGCCTCGACTACCGCGCCCACCTCGAGGCCGAGCTCGGTGCCGCCGCCCTGCTGTCCTTCGACGCTGAATTCAGGGCCCAGGGCGTGGACCCCGCCGAGTACTTCCTGATGCCGGTGCACCCCTGGCAGTGGGAAAACAAGCTGACCGTAACTTTCGCGGCCGAAATCGCGCAGCAGCACATCATCCACCTGGGGACGGGCGAGGACAGCTACCAGGCCCAGCAGTCCATCCGCACGTTCTTCAACACCAGCGACCCGGACAAGAGCTACGTCAAGACGGCCATGTCCGTCCTGAACATGGGCTTTATGCGGGGGCTCTCGCCGCAGTACATGAAGGCCACGCCCGCCATCAACGACTGGCTGCAGGGGCTGATCCTGTCCGACGAAGCCCTGCAGAAGCGTGGCCTGGCCATGATCAGCGAGATCGCCGCCATCGGGTACCACAACGGCTACTACGAGGCCGCGTCCGCCAAGGGTTCGCCGTACCGGAAGATGCTGTCCGCGCTCTGGCGGGAAAGCCCGCTCCCGCTGCTGAGGGACGGCCAGCAGCTGGCCACCATGGCCTCGCTGCTGCACGTCGATTCCGCCGGCAACCCGATGGTGTCCGCCCTGATTGAGCGCTCCGGGCTGGAACCTGTCGAGTGGCTGCGCCGCTACTTCGAGGCCTACCTCGTCCCGCTGGTCCACTGCCTCTACCAGTACGAGCTCGCATTTATGCCGCACGGCGAGAACGTGATCCTGGTGCTTGAGGACGGCGTGCCAGTCCAGGCCATCATGAAGGACATCGCTGAGGAAATCGTGGTGATGGGGGACCGGCTGGACCTGCCCGAGGAGGTTGCCCGGATCAAGGCCGACATCCCCGACGGCGAGAAGGTCCTGGCCATCTTCACTGACGTTTTTGACTGCATCTTCCGGTTCCTTGGCGCACTGCTGGTGGAGGACGGGAAGCTCAGCGAGGACGAGTTCTGGGGTACGGCGGCCGCGGCTGTCCGGGAGTACCAGGCGGAGCACCCGGAGCTGGCGGACCAGTTCGCCCGCCACGACCTGTTCGCGCCGGACTTTGAACTGTCGTGCCTGAACCGGCTCCAGCTGCGGAACAACCAGCAGATGCTGGACCTCACGGACCCGTCGGGCGGGCTCCAGATGGCCGGCCGGCTGGTCAACCCGCTCGCCAGGTTCGCCTAGCGGCGGGCGTCGAGCCCGGGCTCAGCTGAGCCCGTCCACCTTCCGCTCCAGGGCAGCCCGCTCGGCGGCGTTCCCGCACAGCGCCACGGCCGCCAGGAGTGCAGACCGCGCGTCGTCACGCCGGCCCAGCCGGGCGAGCAGCTCGCCGCGGACGGAGGGCAGCAGGTGCGAGCCGGCCAGCTCGCCGCGGGCCGCGATCGCGTCCACCAGCTTCAGGCCCTCCGCCGGACCGGAGGCCATCGCCACCGCGACGGCCCGGTTGAGCTCGACGATGGGCGACGGCGCCAGCCGGCCGAGGGCCTCGTAGAGGATGACGATCCGCTGCCAGTCCGTCTCGGCGACGGAAGGCGCCACCGCATGGCACTCGGCGATGGACGCCTGGAGGCCGTAGCCCCCAGCCCGCGTCCGGCCCCGCCGCCCGGGCGAGGGCCGCGCGTCCGCGCCGGATCGCCGACTGGTCCCACAGCCGTCGGTCCTGGTCCTCCAGCAGCACCGGGCTGGCCGGACGCATCGAGCCGGGCAGGGAACCGTGCGGCGGTGAGCTCCATCAGTGCGAGCAGCCCGAATA
This sequence comes from uncultured Actinomycetota bacterium, assembly GCA_963741285.1. Taxonomy (GTDB): domain Bacteria; phylum Actinomycetota; class Actinomycetes; order Actinomycetales; family Micrococcaceae; genus Arthrobacter. Next base: position 224,529 of record CAVUHH010000016.1, on the reverse strand, counting down.
CCTCGGGTTCGGGCGAGATCCGCACCAGCACGCGGGCCAGGCGGCGGGCTTCGCCGGCCAGGTCCGTGCGGATCCAGTCCTCACCACCCGAGGCGAACGAGCCCTCCGTGAAGATCAGGTAGATGACCTGAAGCACGGACCCGAGCCGCTCCGCCAGCTCGTCCGGTTCGGGCACCGCGAAGGGCACCTTCGCGGCGGCCAGCGTCTTCTTGGCGCGCGTGATGCGTGCCTGGATGGTGGCCACCGGCACCAGGAAGGCCTTGGCGATTTCGTCGCTGCCCAGTCCGCCGACCACCCGCAGCGTCAACGCGATCCGGGCCTCCTTGGACAGCACCGGATGGCAGGAGATGAACATCAGGGCCAGCACGTCGTCGTCGATCGCAGCGGGGTCGAACAGTGCGTCCGCCCGGGTTCCTCCGCCGCGAGGTCGCGCGCCAGGAGGGCGTACCGTTCATCCCGGGCGGCCCGCCGCCGGAAGGCGTCAATCGCCCGACGGCGGCCGGTGGTGAGCAGCCAGCCGGCCGGTTCGGCAGGTACCCCGTTGACGGACCAGGAGACGAGTGCCTCGGCGAGTGCCTCCTGCGCGAGGTCCTCGGCCAGCGGGAAGTCGCCCGTGTAGCGGGCCAGGGCGCCGACGATGCGGGCAGACTCCATCCGCCACACCGCCTCGACGGCGCCCCTCGCCGCGGTGGAACCCACAGCCGGTCAGAGCTGCCCGGTCAGAGCTGGCCGGTCTGCTCGCGCCAGGCGCGCTCCTTCTGGATCCATTCGTTGTCCTGCGGGAACTCATCGATGGTGGGCACCCGGCGGATTTCGGTCTTGGTGCCGGCCGTCATCGGTGCCCGCTTGGCCCACTCGATGGCTTCCTCCTTCGACGCGACATCCAGCAGGTAGAAGCCGTTGAACAGCTCCTTCGTTTCCCCATACGGGCCGTCGGTGACCACCGGCTGCTCCCCGGTGAAGTCCACCACGACGCCCTCCTTGGCGTCGTCCAGGCCTTCGGCCGCCAGCAGGACGCCTGCCTGAATCAGTTCGTCGTTGAACTTGCCCATCGCGTTCATGGCCTCGGTGAAATCGACGTCCGCGAACTTCGCGGACCACTCGTCCGTCGCCCGCATGATCAGCATGTACTTGGCCATCACAATCATCTCCTTGGTGGTGGAAGGTCGCCCTTCGACCTTCTCACCCACAGGTCGAACGGCGCGAGGCCGGATCGACAAGAACCGAAGAATTTCTTTCCCTCTTTGGGCAAGCGACACTCTGGACCGCGGTGGGAGGCAGGTCTAGGGTGGGTTCGTCCCCTCAGACCAGGAGGAACCATGGCCGGCGAACCAGCATTCTTTGAAATCGGGGTCGCAGATCCCGAACGCGGCAAGGCGTTCTACGGGGCGCTCTTCGGCTGGGACTTCACGCCTGGCCCGTCCGGCGGCGGGGGATTCATGCTCGGCACAGACGGCATCCCCGGCGGGTTGCACGGCGGTGACCAGGGAGCAGTACCGTACCTCTTCTTCCGGGTGGACGACCTGGACGCGGCCCTGGCCCGTGTACGTGAACTCGGCGGCTCCCCGAGCGACACAGACGTTGGCGATGAGGACAACGCGGCAGAGTACGGAAGGTTCACGCTTTGTACTGACGATCAGGGCTCCACCTTCGGCCTGTACCAGCCCCCTGTGCCGTGAGTGCCTCAGGACTCTGAATGCCGGCAGGCGAACACGGCTAGTGTGGGCGCATGAACACACCCACCACCGCACTCATCACCGGTGCCAGCGCAGGGCTGGGTGCCGAGTTTGCCCGGCAGTTGGCTGCCCAGGGCCACCACCTGGTGCTTGTGGCCCGTGACCGGAACCGCCTTGAACAGACAGCGGCGGAGCTGGAACAGCGGTACGGAACCACTGCTGAGGTGCTGCCCGCAGACCTGACGGACGACGCCGGAGTGGCCGCCGTCGTCGGACGCCTCACCGACGCCACGCGGCCGGTAGGGATCCTGGTGAACAATGCGGGCAGCAGCCTCCTGCGTGACTTTGAGCAGAACAGCGTCGAGGACGAGAAGGCGCAGCTGCGGCTGCACTGCGCCGCGCCGCTGGAGCTGATCCATGCCGTGGTGCCCGGAATGCTGGAACGTCGTGCGGGCCGGATCATCAACGTGTCGAGTATTTCGGCGTTCCTGCCCCGCGGCTCGTACGCTGCGGCGAAGGCCTGGCTGCTGAGCTTCAGCCGCTGGGCGCACCTGGCCTACGCGGCGCGCGGCGTGACGGTCACGGCGGTGTGCCCCGGCCTGACGCATACCGAGTTCCACGAGAGGATGGGCATGGACAAGGCGGTGGCCCCGTCCTGGGCCTGGCTGAGTGCCGACCGCGTGGTGCGTGAAGGACTGGCGGACAACCTCCGCGGCAGGGCCACCTCCATCCCCTCGAAGCGCTACAAAGCGGTGGCAGTTGCAGCGCGCGTTTTGCCGGACAGGCTACTCACCGGGCCTCCGCGCAGGCCGAAGTAGCGGGAACTGGCTAGTGCCGCACCACGCGTTGCTGCACTTCGCGTTGCCGCACGGCCACTACCACCAGGATCCCCACCACTGCGCCCACGAAGGTCTCCACGCCGCGTTCCAGGATCAGCACGGACGGGTCGATCGGTGCCGCGAGCTGGGTCATCAGCAGGATGACGGGCGTGAAGGAAACCATCGCAAGCCCGTAGTGCCGGGTCATGAACAGCTCGGTGGTGAACTGGAAAACGATGACCAGGATGGCCAGGACCACCACCTGGTGGGCGGCAAAGAACGGTGCCAGCGACCACGGCGCCGGAACAAGCACGACGGCGGTGACCGCCAGCCCGAGGAAGGTCCCCACGATGCGGTGGATCCCCCGCCGCACCCGGCTGGGGAGGTCCGCTCCGGCCAGGGGGACTGCCGCGGCTGCCATGGCCCAGTGCGGATGGCCGCTGCCGCTGAGCACCCCGATGGCGCCGGCGAGACCTACAGCGAGCGTGTATCTGGCCGCGTGAACCGCAGCGGCCCGCCCGGCTGCGCCGCGGAGCGCCACAACGTCGCGTGCGGCGCCGCGTTGCCACGACCTGCCACGGACCCAGCCGCCGAAGCCCACCGCCATGGAGAATGCTGCGGCGCCTGCTGCGATCGAAACGGCAATGTACCAGGGGACGGGGACGGGCGCGGAGGCGCAGGCACCCAAGGCCAGGATGCCAAAGAACGGGCCGTTGGGCTTGAGGTTTACCCGGTCCGAGTAAACGGAACCAATTCCGGCCAGCACCGCTTCAACAGCAACGAGCCACCAGGAGTGGAGGTGGTTCACGGACAGGAAGACGCCCACGGCCACTCCGCCCACGAGCACCAGGGCCGCCTGGGACTGGTGCCGGAGCCTCAGCTGGTGCGGTTCGGACCGTCCGTACATCCCGGTCAGCGCGCCGAACACTGCGTAGATGATCAGGTCTTCCCGGCCCAGGAGCAAAAGAATGAGCGACGGGACGGCCACGCTGATAGCTACGCGGAGGGCTGCCAGATGGTCGTTGTTCGCAGGTTCCAGCCGATGGAGGGCGCGGACCTGGCGCAGGACGGACTTCACGCGGCCACACCTCCTGTCATGAGTTGCTGCCCCGGAGCCGGGGCCTTCAGAAATTATCTCCCGGCATCAGGTTCATCACGCCTTGCATTACGGCCCTGCGGCCGGGCACGGCTAAGGCCCGCCCCGTGTGCTTCCCCCAGGGGAAACAGCGGGACGGGCCTTTGAGCGCGGGCTACAAGACGGCCCGGACAGGCCGGTTTGTTGTTCCTGAGTGGTGCCTGGCGCGGGCTTAGACTCCGGCCGGAACCTTGTCCGCGGAATCCTTCCCGGCCGATGCATCGGTGATGTCCTGGGTTTCGAACGGCATGTCGTCCAGGTCGATCAGCGGGTTCTCGTCCTGGGTGGCCACCAGTTCCTTGGCCTCAGCCTGGGTGTCCACGCTGGGCATGGAGCCGGGCAGCGGACGCTGGGCTGATTCCTTCAGGAAGTAGATGGCCACGGCTCCGATGGCTGAGGTCGCCATGAGGTAGTAGGCCGGCATCATGTCATCGCCGGTCGCCGTGATCAGCGCGGCAACGATGAACGGGGTGGTGCCGCCGAAGATGGCAACGGCGAAGTTGTAGGCGATACCCATGGCGCTGTACCTGTTGGCCGTCGGGAACTGCGCGGGCAACGCCGAGGCGAGGTTCGCAACGTAGAACGTCACGGGGAAGGCGATCAGCGAGAGGCCTGCCAGCGTGGACCAGACGTCATCCGATGCCGATCAGCAGGAACGCCGGGGTTGCCAGCACCACGGTGCTGATGGCGCCGATCCACAGGACAGGCCGGCGGCCGATGCGGTCAGAAAGCTTGCCGGTCAGCGGGATGCACAAGGCCATAACGACCAGCACGGGGATGGTCAGCAGCGTTCCGTGGACGGGATCGTAGCCCTTGGACTCCGTGAGGTACGTCGGCATGTAGGACGTCAGTGCGTAGCCGGCGGTGTTGGCAGCGGCCACCAGGATCATGGCCACGATGAGCGAGCGCCAATAGGCCTTCACGATTCCCACCGGGCTCTTGGCAGCGTCCACGTCAGCTGCTGCGTTGGCCTGCCCGATGGATTCCTGGGCATCCAGGGTGGCCTGGAACTGGGGGGATTCCTCGATCTTGTTCCGGAAGTAGATGGCAATCAGGCCCAACGGACCAGCGATCAGGAACGGAATCCGCCAGCCCCATTCCTCCATGGCCGTCTGGCCAAGGGTCAACTGCAGGACAGAAACCAGGGCCGCGCCCAAGGCGAAGCCAAGGTAGCTGCCCATGTCCAGGAAGCTTGCGAAGAATCCACGGCGCTTATCCGGGGCGTATTCGCTCACGAAGGTGGTGGCGCCGGCGTATTCACCGCCGGTGGAGAAGCCCTGAACGAGCTTCAGGATTACCAGCAGCGCAGCGGCCCAGATGCCGATCTGCGCGTAGCCGGGCAGCAGTCCGACGGCGAACGTGCTCGCAGCCATAATCATCAGTGTTGCGGCGAGTACCTTCTGGCGGCCGATCTTGTCGCCGAGCCAGCCGAACACAACGCCGCCCAAGGGACGGGCAATGAAGGTGGCGGCGAACGTCCCCAGCAGGAACAGCGTCTGGACGGACTTGTCGGCCTCTGGAAGGAAGACCGGCCCCATGGTGGTGATCAGGTAGCCGAACACGCCGACATCGAACCATTCCATGGTGTTACCCACGATGGTCCCGCCGAGTGCTTTCTTCAGCATGGGCTGGTTGACGACATTCACGTCGGACTCCTTGAGCCGGCGACGTGCAAGAATTTTCGGTTTGCGTGTCACTGAAGGACCCGCTGATGGTGCGTTTGTTGGTACTGCATTGTTGGTTCCGCTGGCGTTGTTCACGCCTGCTGAAGAGTCGGTCGTGCTTCGGTCTGTGGGCATTTGGGCAACTCCTGTGGAGGTCATTTGCTTGCGACTTGTAGCTGCCCCGCTCTGGGCAGGCCTTCAATTTTACGCGAATTCCGTGGCAATCGAGAGCCTGATGCCGTAGGATCACGCGTTTGGGGTCGTTTTTGACCGCTTCCCGATAGATTTCTTTTTGCCGGTTTCGCCGCGCCATCACTGGGATCCCGGCCACGTGGGGCCATCGTTACGTAATCTTTTTCTTCCGGACCCCAGTCTCATGTCTTTGAGCGCCCCGTACTGCGCTGAAAGTGACGGCCGTTACGGGATGCCGGCGAGTGTCCGGCGGTGCGGCGGGCCTCACGGCAGGGGGTTCACAACCGCGGCTCACACTGCCTATTGTTGTGCCATGGGAACACTGATTTTTGAGTAGGCGGACGCCTGCGGCCTGGTATCTGCCTGATACATCCGGCCCCGTCCTTCCCGAGCTCCTCAGACACGCTGACCCTCCTCAGAAAGGTTCCACCTAATGACTGACAAAAACACCTCCGACCAGCCCGACTCTTCGCAGTCCGACAGCCTCCGACGCCAAAGGCATCAGGGCCGGGCTGACCGAAGCGCAGCGGGCGATGCTTGCCAGCAAGTCCCGGGGCGGCGATTCCGGGCTGCAGAGCGTCGGCAAGAACCACAAGCCCACGCATGCCAGCGGCAAGCAGGGGCCGGCCGAGAAGAAGGTCCGCTGGTAGCCGCAGCACGCTGACAACAGCAGCCGTCGGATACACAGCGTCGGATAGACACAGCGCCGGACCCAGCGACCGGGTGGCTCAAGCATCCGGATAGATATTCCAGACCGATCTATTGGTGACTTCATTTCATTGCGGAAAGGAAGAAAAATGGCTAAGCAAAATGCTGGAGCAAAGATCAAACCGGAGGTCGCGGACCATCTCGCGGCCGCTATGGATACGCAGTCCATGCCAGGGCCGGCCACCATCGCCGTGACCACGGCCATGGCAGGCGAACAGCACTGGCCGGACGGTAACGGCAAACGCCGGCACCCCAAAGAACGGGATTCCGGCCACAGCCAGGTGGGCAACGGGGCAGCCGTCACCGCCGTGCACCGCACCGGCCGCCCGCAGATGCCGCACTCATCGTGACGACGACGCATCTGAACCCACGACACGAGATAAATACCTGGCGACACCCGTATACGGCTGGGGGTCGCCAGGTATTTCCGTGTCGTCAGGGGATTAGGCTCGTTGCCACGACCAGGGCTGCGCTACGCCTCGGGCGCAACTTCGTCCACTACTTCGTCCGCGTTCTTGTCCAGCCGCCAGCCCCGCCACACGGGGTGCCTGAGCTTCCCGGCGCCCGTCCATTGCGCCGAAGGTCACTTCACCCACCAGCCGCGGCGTGACCCAGTGGGCGTCCGAGGCATCCTCCCGTGGCACGTCGTCGAACGGTGAGGTCTTGCGGGCCAGATCGTCCACTTTCTGCCGGAGTTCCTCCAGTTCGCGCGTGCTGAACCCGCTGCCCACCCGGCCCACATACCGGAGCTTGTTGCCGTCGGGGATGCCCACCAGCAGCGAACCCACCGAGCCCTGCCGCCCGCCCTTGCCTGGCCGCCAGCCGCCCACCACCACTTCCTGGGTCTGCTCCAGCTTGATCTTGATCCAGGTCCGCGTCCGCTGCCCGCTGACATACCGGCTGTCCGTCCGCTTGGCCATCACGCCCTCGAGCCCCAGTTCCTGCGCGCTCTCCAGGATGTGCTCGATCTTTTCGTCCAGGACGGGCGACAGCTCCACGGGGCACTCCGAGGGCCGGTAGAACTCCTCAAGCCGCTGCCGCCGCTTGGCAAAAGGCAGCCGGCGAAGGTCCTCGCCGCCGTCGGCCAGCAGGTCAAAAAGCATCAGCCGGACCGGGATGGCCGTGCGGGCCTTCGCGACGTCGCCGGGCCGGGTCAGCTTCATGCGTCCCTGGAGCACGCCGAAGTCGGGTTTCCCGGAAGGCCCGACGGCGAAGATCTCGCCGTCCGCGACGAACGCCCCGTCCGGCCAGCAGGCACGGTCCGTCAGCTCCGGGTAGGTTGCGGTGACGTCGTTCCCGTTCCGGCTGATGATGCGGACCTTCTTCTCGTCGGCGACGATGAGGGCCCGGACCCCGTCCCACTTGAGCTCGAACTGCCAGTCGCTGCCCTGCAGGTCGGCGGCGGTGCCTGCCGTCGCCATCATGGGGCTGAAGTCCTCGGCGCGGAGGGGCGCAGCCGGTTTCCTGGCTGACGGTTCCTGCGGCTCCTTCTCTACGGGCTCTGTCCTCTGCTGCCTGGTCCGTCGCCTCATCATCCGCGTCAGACTCGTCCTCCGCCGCAGCCCTCCGGGGATGGAAAGTGTGGTGGTCCTTGTCCATCAGGTGGATGAGCCACTGCCCTTCGGCGTCCTTGCCCCGGCCGCGGCCGGTGTGGATCAGGGCGAACTTCTTGGTCCCGCCCAGGCCGCCGCCCTCGGAACCCGTCAGCGTCGCGATGACCTCGCGGCCGTTGATCCACTTTTCCAGTTCGTAGGTGCCGTGATCCCAGATGGTGACCTCGCCGGCGCCGTACTGGCCTTTGGGAATGGTGCCCTCAAAGGTGGCGTAGTCCAGGGGATGGTCCTCGGTCTGGACCGCCAGGTGGTTCTTGCCGCCGGATTCCGGGACGCCCTTCGGCAGCGCCCACGACACCAGCACCCCCTCGTGCTCCAGCCGGAAATCGAAGTGCAGCCTGCTGGCGTGGTGCTCCTGGATCACAAAGGTGTCCCCGCTTCCGGAGGCGCCGGAGAACGGTTCGGGCGTCGCATCAGGATCCCGCATCGAGCGGTACCGCTCCAGGCGCTGGTGCGCGCCGCCGTCGTGCGTTACCTGTTCGGGGCTCCCGGGATGCCCGCCACCGTGCTCGACGGCGGCGAACGGGTCCTTGCCGTCCTTCACCCGGCGCATCACGGCTTTGTAGTCGAGGTGCTTGAGGTTGGGGGAGCTGAGCTCCCGCCAGGTCCGCGGCGCGGCCACCATGGGGGTGGGCCTGCCGCGGAGCGAATACGGCACGATGGTGGTTTTGGCCGCGCTGTTCTGGCTCCAGTCCACCAGGACCTTGCCTTTGCGCAGGGTCTTTTTCATGTCGCTGACGGCGAGGTCCGGGTGGTCGGCTTCCAGGGCGCGGGCCAGTTCGTGGGCGAACGCCGAGATCTGGTCGGAGGTCTGGGACCCGTCCAGGCCGGCGTAGAGGTGGATGCCTTTGCTGCCGCTGGTCACCGGGACGGGGTCCAGGCCCACGTCCTGCAGGATGGTGCGGGCCAGGAACGCCACTTCCACGCATTCGGCCAGGCCTGCGCCGTCGCCGGGGTCCAGGTCCAGCACCAGGCGGTCCGGGTTCAGCTGCTTGCCGTGGGAGTCCACCTGCCACTGGGGCACATGGATTTCCAGCGAGTTGATCTGGCCAAACCAGGTGAGCGTGGCGGGATCGTTGACCAGCGGGTAGAAGATGGTCCGGTCCTTGTGCGTGATGGCGGCGCGCGGAAGCCAGCCCGGGCGCAGAGTCCTCGAGGTTCTTCTGGAAAAACACCTCGCCGGGCTTGCTCCGCGGTGCCCACGCCGTTGACCCAGCGCTTCCGGGTGGCGGGCCGGTTGGCTGCCGCGGGAATGAGGACATGGGCCACGGCGGCGTAGTAGGCCAGGACGTCCGCCTTGGTGGTGCCGGTCTCCGGATAGATGATTTTGTCCAGGTTGGTGAGGGTCAGTTCCCGCCCGGCAACCCGGACACGCTCCTTAGCGCCGGCCATGGGTCTTCACCTCCGGCCTGCGGTGATGTTCACTTGAGGGATGAGAGCCATCTGGAAAGGTGCCATCGCGTTCGGCCTGGTCAACGTGCCCGTGAAGGTCTACAGCGCCACCGAGGACCACGACATCAGTCTCCACCAGGTCCACAACGCCGACGGCGGCCGGATCCGCTACCAGCGCCGCTGCGAGGTGTGCAGCAAGATCATCGACTACTCGGACATTGACAAGGCCTACGAGGACGACGGCCGCACCGTGGTCCTGTCCAAGGACGAGCTCAAGTCCATCCCGGCGGAGAGCAGCCACGAGATCGAGGTGGTCCAGTTTGTCCCGTCCGAGCAGCTGGAACCCATGATGTTCGAGAAGAGCTACTACCTCGAGCCGGATTCCAAGTCGCCCAAGGCCTACGTCCTGCTGCGCCGGGCGCTGGAGGACACGGACCGGGTGGCCATCGTCCAGTTCGCCCTGCGGGAGAAGACCCGGCTGGGGGCGCTGCGCATCAAGGACGACGTGCTGGTGCTGCAGTCCCTGCTGTGGCCCGACGAGGTCCGCGAGGCCAGCTTCCCCGCCCTGGAGGAGTCTGTCCGGATCTCCGCCCAGGAACGCGAAATGTCCGCCGCCCTGGTGGAGTCCATGGCCGCCGACTTCGAACCCGAGCACTTCACCGACGACTACCAGGTCCAGCTCCGGAAGCTCATCGAAGCCAAGCTGGAGAAGGGCGACTCGCTGGACACCGACGAAACGTTCGGCGCGGAAGCGGGCGAAGGCGGCAAGGGCGAGGTCATCGACCTGATGGAGGCGCTGAAGCGCAGCCTGGACCGGAAGCGCGGCGGTGGTGCCGCGGCCGCTGCCGATGACGACGAGTCCGAAAGCGACGCGGACGACGCCGACACGGAGGAAAGTGCCAAAGGTGCGGCCGGGAAGGCTCGCCGCCAAACCTGCGGCCAAGTCCGCCGGGACCAGGACTGCGCGCGCAAGACCACTGCGGCCAAATCGACGGCCGCGAAGTCCACTGCCAGTAAATCCGCCGGCAGCAAGTCCACTGCTTCCAAGCCCGCCGCATCGAAGTCCACGGCTGCCAAGCCCGCGGCCAAGACCGCCACCACGAGGGCGCGCAAGGGGGCGTGAACCTCCCGGGCGCTCTGCAGTACCGGTGATGGCCGCCGCCTAGGAGTTCCGCAGCGCGGAGATGAGCTCGCTCTTCTTTTTGGCGGAGTACCCGGTGAGGCCTATTTCCTTGGCTTTGGCCTTGAGCTGCGGGACGGTCCAGTCCTCGTAGTCGCCGGATTTCCCGCCCTTGCGGCCCACCGCCGAACGGCCCTTCGCTGCTGCCGCGTTGGAGATGCGGGCCGCCTTCTGCTTGGACGCGCCGTCCTCACGCAGTTCCTCGTACAGTTCAGGATCCTTCAGGCTGGGGTTCTTCTTGCCTGGCATGTCATCCTCCTTCAACAAGGGCACGGTCGACGGGCTCGGGTGCAGCCCAGTCAGACTCCCACGCTAATTCGGGGCCTGTGGAAAAACAAGGAAACGCTAAGTTTGCTTGCTTTCAGAATGTGCTGCGCGCCACAATGGGTCGCATCACAGCCCTGTTCCAACAGCGTGCTGTCACTCAAAACCTGTCAATGGAGATGGAGAGGGGCACCGAAATGAACGACAAAACGGCCGTGGACGAGGCAGACCGGGCCCTGAAACAAAAGCACCGGGCCATGTGGGCCTCGGGGGACTACCCCGCCCTGGCCAGCGAGATGCTCCTGGACCTCGGAGCCATCCTGGTGGATGCGTGCGGAGTCAAAGCCAAGCAGCGTGTCCTGGACGTGGCCGCCGGGGCCGGCAACGCAGCCATCCCCGCGGCCATGATGGGCGCCCAGGTGATTGCCAGCGATCTGACGCCGGAACTGTTCGACGCCGGCCGGCACCAGGCAGCCGACCGCGGCGTTGAGCTGGAATGGGGGGAAGCCGACGCTGAAGCCCTGCCGTTCGAGGACGACGGATTCGATGTGGTGACGTCCTGCCTGGGCGTTATGTTTGCGCCGCACCACCAGGCCGGTGCGGACGAAATCGTGCGGGTGTGCAAACCAGGCGGAACCATCGGCCTGCTCAGCTGGACGCCCGAAGGCTTCATCGGGAAGATGTTCGCAGCCATGAAGCCCTTCGCGCCGCCGCCTCCGCCCGGGGCCCAGCCGCCGCCGCTGTGGGGCAGCGAAGACCATGTGCGGGAACTCTTCGGCGAGCAGGGTCACGGATATCCACGCGGAAAAGCGCACCCTGGCCATCCACAGCTTCCACCAGCCGGCGGACTTCCTGCGGTACTTCAAGTCGCACTACGGGCCCACCATCTCGGTCTACAAGTTCATCGGCAGAGGACGAGGAGAAGGTCAAAGCGCTGGACACGGCCCTCACCGAGCTGGCCGACTACCTTCGGCGACGCGCACGGGGATTCGGCCTGGCAGATGGAATGGGAATACCTGCTGTTCACCGCCAAAAAGGCCAAGCAATGACAGGAAACCTTGTGGCGACATCCACCACCACCATCGAGGCGCCGGCCAGCCGTGTGTGGGAGGTCATCACGGATCCGGCCGCCGTGAAGGAGTTTATGTTCGGCGCAGACCTGGAGACGGACTGGACCGTGGGTGGGCCCATCGTCTGGCGCGGCGAGTGGGAGGGCAAGCCCTACGAGGACAAAGGTGAAATCCTCGAGGTGGAACCCGGGCACAAACTGGTCCACACCCATTTCAGCCCGCTCGGCGGCGAAGAAGACAAACCGGAAAACTATCACACCCTGACGTGGACCCTGGAGGACCAGGAGGGCGGCGCCACAAAGCTCACGCTCTCGCAGGACAACAACGCCACCGAAGAGGCCGCCGAGCATTCCCAGGGTATGTGGGACATGCTCGTGGCGGACGTCAAGAAGATCGCCGAGCGCGGCTGACGCCAACTGAGTAGCCTCACTTGGCGTAACGCGGGGGACGGCGCTTAAAGCCGGCGGCCGCCGTCGTAGTCTCCCCACGCAGGAGAGAAGTACGACGGCGGCCGCTGGCACGCGCTGTTATGGAGCCAGGTGCTGCTACTCGGCGTCGTGGTCCGTTTCCAGGATCTGGACCAGGCGCTCGAGGGCGTCGTCCGCGCCGGTGCCTTCGGCACGGAGCACCACAACGTCGCCGTGGGACGCGCCCAGGCTCATGAGGGACAGGATGCTGGCGGCGTCCATGGCCTCGTCTACCGGCTCACCTTCGCGGGCGATGGTGATGTCGAGGTCGAACTCGCCGGCGGCCTCGGCAAAGATGGCGGCGGGGCGGGCGTGCAGGCCTACGCGGCTGGCGACGGTTGCGGTGCGTTCTGACATTGTTGCTCCTTTTGTCTTTCGGCGCCTGTTGCTTCGGCGCCGTGAATCGTTGTTTGGTTAGGCCGGGTCAGACCGTTGCGGGAACGGACTCCACGGTAGCAGCGGGCTTGGTGGCGACCCAGCGCTTGAGGGCCACTACTGCCAGGGCGCTGACCACGGTTCCGGCCAGGATGGCGATGACGAACATCGCCAGGTTGCCGATGGCGAAGAACACGAAGATGCCGCCGTGGGGTGCCTGCGAGGTGACGCCGGTGGCCATGCAGAGCGCCCCGGTGAGGGCGCCGCCCACCATGCTGGCGGGGATGACGCGCAGCGGATCGGCAGCGGCGAACGGGATGGCGCCTTCGGAGATGAAGGAGGCCCCGAGCAGCCAGGCCGCCTTGCCGTTCTCGCGCTCGGCCAGGCTGAAGAGCTTCTTGTCCAGGACGGTGGCCAGGGCCATCGCCAGCGGCGGAACCATGCCGGCGGCCATCACGGTTCCCATGATCTGCCACGGCGCCTGGTTGTCGATGCTGCCTGCGCTCAGGCCGGCAACAGCGAAGGCGTAAGCAACCTTGTTGACCGGACCGCCGAGGTCGAAGCACATCATGAGGCCCAGGATGATGCCGAGGACCACGGCGGAGGCGCCGGTCATGCCGGTGAGCCAGGCGTTCAGTCCGGCAGTGATGCCGGCGATGGGGCCGCCGAGGACCAGGAACATCAGGCCGGAGGCAAAGATGGAGGCCAGCAGCGGGATGATCACCACGGGCATCAGGCCACGCAGCCAGCGGGGTACCTGCCAGGTGCCGATCAGGTGCGCCATGTAGCCGGCCAGCAGGCCGCCGACGATGCCGCCGAGGAAGCCTGCACCCATAAAGCCTGCGACGGCACCGGCCACGAAGCCTGGCGCGATGCCGGGCCGGTCAGCGATGGCATAGGCGATGTAGCCGGCCAGCGCGGGGACCAGGAAGCCCATGGACAGGGCGCCGATCTTGAACAGTACGGCGCCGAGGTAGATGGCGAGGCCGCCCTCGGGCAGGTTGCCGAAGTTGTTCTCCACCACCACCTTGTCTGCCACTTCGGTGATGTCATAGCCACCCAGCAGGAAGCCAAGGGCGATCAGCAGACCGCCACCGGCGACGAACGGGATCATGTAGCTGACACCGGTGAGCAGAGCGCGCTTCAGTTTCTGGCCGATGTGCTCGCCCTTTTCGGCGGCCGCCTGCTCGGCCTGCTCTTCGGCACCGAAGTGCGGGACGCGGCGGGCGTGCGGATCGGTGGCAGCGGCAAGTGCTTCCTGGACCATCTTGGCGGGCTCGTCGATGCCGCGCTTGACGGGGGCATTGATGACGGGCTTGCCGGCGAAGCGCTCCTTGCCGCGGACGTCCACGTCCACCGCGAAGATCACGGCGTCTGCGGCTGCGATGACGGCGGGGTCCAAGCGGCTTGGCGCCGGAGGAGCCCTGGGTCTCAACCTGCAGGTCCACGCCCATTTCCTGGGCGGCGGCAACCAGCGAGTCGGCGGCCATGTAGGTGTGGGCGATGCCGGTGGGGCAGGCCGTGACGGCTACGAGTCGCTTGGGTGCGCTGGTGGTTGAGCCTGTCGAAACCGCGCCTGCCGAAACCGAGCCCTCGCGGGTGAGCCTGTCGAAACCGAGCCAGCAGCAGGAGCACCAGCAGCAGGAGCCGCGGCGGCGTGGGCTGCCGGCTTGTCGGCCAGTGCGCCATCCACCAGGGCAACGATTTCCTCACGGCTGGATGCAGCACGCAGCGCTGCCGTGAAGTCCTTTTTGATCAGGGACCGGGCCAGCTTGGACAGCAGCTTGAGGTGTTCCTGGTCAGCTCCGTCCGGGGCGGCAATGAAGAAGATCAGGTCAGCGGAGCCGTCCTTGGCGCCGAAGTCGACTTTGGGGTTGAGCCGCGCCATGGCCAGCGTCGGTTCGATGACGGCGGCTGAGCGGCAGTGCGGGATGGCAATGCCGCCGGGGATGCCGGTGGCTGTCTTCTGCTCGCGGGCGAAGGCATCGGCAAAGAGGCCTTCAACTTCCGATGCGCGGCCGGTGGCAGCTACTTTGCTGGCCAGGTGCCGGATCACGTCCTCGGGCGAGGTGCCCAGGTTCTGGTCGAGCTCGACCAGTTCGGTGGTGATGAGCTGAGTCACTGTCAATCCTTTCGAAGGGCCGTGATGGTTACGGCATCCGGGGTGGTTTGGTGGACTGCCGGGACAGTGGAACCCGGCAGGGAGGCGGCGGCGGCACCGTGTGCCACTGCCTGACGGAGGCAATCGGCCGGGGCGGCGCCCTGGCCGTGGGCGAGCAGATAGCCGGCCAGCGATGAATCGCCCGCGCCGACCGTACTGACCGCGGCGACCGGCGGATGCGTGGCCAGCCACGCGCCGTCGGCCGTTACCAGGACAGCTCCCTTGGATCCGAGAGTTGCCAGCACCGCACCCACACCGGAACGCACGACGGCGGCGGCGGCCTGTGCGGCAGCCTCCGGATCTGCTTCCAGTTCTTCTGCGGTTGACGCCGTGGCGAAACCGGCTGCTGCAGCCAGTTCCGCCAGTTCCTCGGCGTTGGGTTTGAGGAGGTCCGGTTTCCCGGACGTGCCGTTCAGTGAGCTGCCGTCCGCAGCTGCGTCAGCAACGGCGGCGACGAGCGGACCGCCTGAAGAGTCGACGGCGATGAGCGGCGTGCCGTCGCCCGCGCCATTCCGCAGCCGCCGGGTGACGGTGGCGTAGAAATCGGCCGGGAAACCGGGCGGCAGGGAGCCTGCGAGGACAACCCAGCTGGCACCGCGTGCGCGTTCCAGGAGCAGGCTGATCAGGGCTTCCTGCTCCTCCTCACTCAGTACCGGACCGGGCTCGTTGATCTTGGTGGTGACGCCGCCGGGTTCGGTGAGGGCCACGTTGGTGCGCAGTGGCTCGTCGATGGGCAGTGCAGCGAAGGGCACGCTGTCGTGGCGCAGGCCGGCCAGGACGGGATCGCTGTCGCCGCCCGGAAGCACCGCGATGGTCTCCAGCCCTGAGGCCACCAGCGCCCGGGACACGTTGACGCCCTTGCCGCCGGATTCCTGGCTGACGGAGACGGCGCGCTGGACTTCGCCGCGTTCCAGGGGGCCGGGGAGGGCCACCGTGCGGTCAAGGCTGGGGTTGGCCGTGAAGGTGACGATCATGCGATCACCACGTCAACGCCGGCATCGGCCAGGGCTGCTGTGAGTTCCGGGCTGGGCTCGCTGTCTGTAATCAAGGTGTCCAGATCTTTCAGGGAGGCGAACTGGACCAGGGTTTCCGCGTCCAGCTTGGAGGAGTCGGCCAGCACCACGATGCGGCGTGCCGACTGGACGAAGGCTGCCTTGACGGCGGCTTCTTCAGGATCGGGCGTGCTGAGGCCAAAGCTTGCGTGGATGCCGTTGGTGCCGATGAACGCGATGTCCGGCCGCATCCGCTGGGCGGACTTCCACGGTGGCCTGTCCCACGGCGGCCTGGGTGAGGCCGCGTACCCGGCCGCCCAGGATCTGGAGGGCGATTCCGGGTGCGCTTGCCAGCCTGGCCGCGATGGGAACGGCGTGCGTGATGACCACCAGTTCGGGCCGGAGTTCCGCCGGGGAAGGCTCGACGGCGGCGCGGCGGGAGAGCAGGTCGGCCAGCGCTTCGGTGGTGGAACCGGCGTCGAGCAGGATGCTCCCGGACTTTGCCTGGGGGATCAGGGCCAAGGCTGCCTGGGCGATGCGCATCTTCTGGTCCGGGCGCTGGATGGTCCGGTCGTTGATGCTTTCCTCGGTGGTGCTGAAGCGGTCGGCTGCCACTGCGCCGCCGTGGACCCGGCGCACGGTGCCGGCAGTCTCGAGGGTGGCGAGGTCGCGGCGGACGGTTTCGGTGGTGATGCGGAAGCGCTCAGCCAGCATGGTCACGCTGACCCGGCCGTTGCCGGCAACAAGCTCGGCAATCTTCTGCTGGCGCTCCTCGGCGAACACGTACCCTCCGTTGCGTAAAGTCTGGGGTTCCATCCGTGACTGGCATCACATGATGTGGAATTACTTGACTTTATCTTTGCTTATGTTGGTTTGTCAATGGAAATCCACATGAAACAAAGACGGCGGGCCGGTTTCGTGAGTGAGGCGGCTCCGGAGGACGAAAAAGCCGGACCGGACCTCGGGGGTCCGGCCCGGCCTGGCGGGTTTCACGGTGGCGCTTCCGGTCCGGGAGGCTACAGGCCGCCGTCGCGGCTTTCGTTGCGGGTGATGCGCTCGCCGGTGTTCGGGTCAACCACTGAACGGGTTTCGCTGATGCGCCGGCTGCGGCCTGGCGATGCCAGGATGAGGGAGGCGATCAGCCCGATGACGCCAACTGCCATGAAGATGTAGCCGACCAGGACCTGATCGACGAAGGGGATCAGTCCCGGTGCGACGGCCCAGGCGAGGATGGCGCCGAGTGCGATGAGGAAGATGGCGGAACCGATTCTCATGACTTGCTCCTTGTGGTTCGAGTACTTGTGGTGCCGAACTGGTAAGCATGCTGTCCTCCCTCAACCTACAGCCCGTCCGGGCGCGATTCAATCACCGGCCGGGCTGCGCCTTGGCGGTGTCATGGCTGTTCAGCGGGGCGCACTGGCTAGGCTGGTCCGATGGAGACAGTTGTTTGGTCCAAGCCGGAAGCTGAACGGGACGGCACGCCGCTGCTCGTCCTCATGCACGGCTACGGCACGGATGAGTCCCGGATGGTGCGGTTGTTCGAATACCTGCCCGCCGAGATTACCTGCGCAGCACTGCGGGCCCCCATGGTGATTGGCGACCACTATGGCTGGTTCCTGCTGGACTACTTCCTGGCCAACGATTTTGCCGATGTCATCGCAGCCACCAACTCCGTCCATTCCTGGATCAGCTCCGTGAGGGGCCGCCACAGCAGCGTCAGCCTCATGGGCTACTCGCAAGGCATGGCCATGGCCAGCACGCTCCTGCGCCTGCACCCCGCCGACTACAAGGCAACGGTGGGGCTGTCCGGATTTGTGCTGGAGAACGAACTGCTGTCCCTCACGGATTCCTTTGAGACCCCGCCACCGTTCTTCTGGGGGCGGGACAAGGCGGACCTCGTGATCAACGAGGACGCCACCGCGTACACCGGGCAGTGGCTGCACGAGAACACTCAGCTGACCGCCCGGACGTATCCCGGGATGGGCCACGCGATGAGCAAAGCCGAAATGGTGGACGTCAGCGCCTTCCTCCGCCACTACGTGCTCGGCTGAGCCGCTGCGGCATCGGCCGTACCAAATCCAGTTGCGCGCGAAATTTGTAAGCGCTTACACTCGATGTTGGCCCGAGTTCTCCGGCCGTTGAGCCAGCTGGAAAGGGATGCCGCACGGATGCCCATGTGCCATGCCCCTGCCCCCGTTGCGCCTCCCCGCCTGGTCCCCCAAGTTGTCAGGCCGCAACAAGGCGCTCATCATGGAAGAAGACGATTAACAGCAGCCCACCGGCCCGCCGAGGTCCCAGCCCTGGCCATTAGCCGCTCCTGCTGATCCAGCGGACGCCGTTGCCCGCGAATCCACGGTCTGCCTTCGCCCTTCGCTGCCCGGATGCTGGGGACCCGATGTTGAGATCCCGCCCGTTGAATTTTCCGCCCGTTGAAATTACGCCCATTTGAGTTACGCCCCTAGGGCTCCCCGCCGTCTGGAAGGACACTGCGCATGACTGACGTTCTGACAACCCAAAACCCCGGCTGGACTACCGCTTCTGCCATCCTGTTCGATCTCGACGGCGTGCTGACACCCACGGCCACCGTCCACGAACAGGCATGGAAGGAACTCTTCGAGGGTTACCTCACGTCCCGGCCCGACGTGCCCGGCTACCGCGAGGAAGACTACTTCGACCACATCGACGGCAAGCCCCGGTTCGAC
This sequence comes from uncultured Actinomycetota bacterium, assembly GCA_963741285.1. GTDB lineage: Bacteria > Actinomycetota > Actinomycetes > Actinomycetales > Micrococcaceae > Arthrobacter. The sequence continues at coordinate 206,120 of CAVUHH010000016.1, read as the reverse complement.
GGCGTCCGGGACTTCCTGGCCTCCCGCGGCATCGTGCTCCCCGAAGGCTCTTCCACCGACGGCTCAGACGGCCGGCCCTGCCGGTGCCGCTGCGAAGACGCCGCGCAGGAGGATCCCGCCCACGCCACGGTGCAGGGACTCGGCAACCGCAAGAACCAGGTTTTCAACGACATCGTCAGCGCCGGCGTGGAGCCTTTCGAAGGGTCGGTGCGCTTCCTCGAAGCCGCGCTGGACCGCGGGCTCAAGGTCGCCGTCGTCTCTTCCTCCCGGAACGCGCCCGCCGTCCTGAAGGCCGCCGGCCTGAACGGGCACTTCGACGTGGTGGTGGACGGCGTGGTGGCCGCGGCCGAGGGACTGCCCGGCAAACCCAGACCCGGCCACCTACAACTACGCAGCACAGCTGCTGGGCCTGCCCAGCGAAGAGTGCGTGGTGGTTGAGGACGCGGTCTCCGGTGTCCAGGCCGGACACGCCGGGACCTTCCACTCCGTGATCGGCGTGGACAGGGGCGCCGGCCGGCAGACCCTGCTCGACGCCGGAGCCACCCGGGTGGTCAACGACCTCCAGGAACTCCTCTAGCCAGCCTCCCCGGCCGGGCAACCGCCCAGCGCGCATCACCCAGACCAGCACCACGCCAAAAGGATCCCAACACCATGGCACTTATCACCGCGGACCGCGAACGGTTCCCCGACACCCCCTGGCAGCTTGTGGAGACCCACCACCAGCCAGGCAACGCGGGCACCCTGGAGACGCTCTTTGCCCTGGGCAACGGGCACCTGGGCATCCGCGGCGCCCACTGGGCGGCGGCGGACGCCGAACTGCCGGGCAGCTTCATCAACGGCCTGCACGAGATCTGGGACATCAAGCACGCGGAAAACGCGTTCGGCTTCGCCCGGACCGGCCAGCGGATCATCTACATCCCGGATGCGAACAACTTCACGGTCATCATCGACGGCGAGTCCCTCTCGCTCGCGGAATCGGATGTGCTGGACTACCGCCGCACGGTTGATTTCGCCACCGGCATCTACGAATGCCGCATCACGTGGCGCTGCCGGTCCGGCGCCACGGTGACCACCACGGAACGCCGTGCGGTGGGCTTCGCGTCGCGCGGAAGCCTGGGCATCTCGCTGGAAGTCGCTGCGGACCGTGAGGTTTCCGCCGACGTCACGTCGTCGGTCATCAACCGCCAGGACCAGCCTGTGGAGGACCACTCGGCGCATGACCCGCGCCGCGCCGGCCGGCACGCAGGCCGGGTCCTGCTGCCGGTACGGATCGACGGCGGCGACGGCTCGCTCCGCCTGTCCTGGCAAGCGGCCGAATCCGGGCAGCGCGTGGGACTGGCCGTGGACCACTGGACCTCGGCCGGCCACCAGCCCTTCGAAACTGTGGCAGGCGAAGACGACAGCAGCGTCCGCTATGTCCTGGCCGTCCGTGCCGACGAGCCGTTCCGGCTCGAAAAGAGCGTCAGCTACGCCGCCGGCCCCGGCGTCCAGGACTCTGAACGGGACGCCGCGGAAACCGCCGAAGCCGGGCTCCGGCCTGTGGAGGACATCTTCGCCGAGAGCCGGGAGCACTACCGCGAGTACTGGGCCACCTCGGACATCGTGGTGGCCGGCCAGCCCCAGCTCCAGCAGGCCATCCGCTGGAACCTGTTCCAGCTGGCGCAGGCAACGGCACGGGCCGACGTCGCGGGCATCCCCGCAAAGGGCGTCACCGGCTCGGGTTACGAGGGGCACTATTTCTGGGACCAGGAGGTCTACCTCCTGCCCTACCTCACCTACACCAACCCCGACGGCGCCCGCCAGGTCCTGGAGTTCCGGCACGAGATGCTGCCGGCCGCCAAGATCCGGGCCAAGGAGCTCAGCGTGGACGGCGCCCTGTTCCCGTGGCGCACCATCAACGGCCTCGAAGCCAGCGCCTACTACGCTGCCGGCACGGCGCAGTTCCACATCGCCGCCGCCATCGCCTTCGCCACCAGCCGCTACGTGTGGGCCAGCGGTGACGACGACCTTCCGTGAAGGCATGGGCGCCGAACTGCTGATCGAAACGGCCCGGATGTGGATCTCGCTGGGCTTCTTCGGCAAGGACGGGCTCTTCCACATCCACGGCGTCACAGGCCCGGATGAGTACACGGCGGTGGTCAACGACAACCTGTACACCAACGTGATGGCCCGCTTTAACCTGCGCGCCGCCGCTGCCGTGGACCACCAGGCGATCGACGACGCCGAACGCCAGCTCTGGGAGCAGGCCGCCAACCGCATGCACCTGCCCTTCGACGACGACCTCGCAGGTCTATTCGCAGGACAACGACTTCATGACCCTGGAGCCCTGGGACTGGACCACGCCCCGGTCAAAGTACCCGCTGCTGCTGAACTTCCACCCGCTGGTGATCTACCGCCACCAGGTGCTGAAGCAGGCAGACACCGTGCTGGCCATGTTCCTGCAGTGGCAGGACTTCACGGCGGTGGAAAAGCGCCGCGCCTTTGATTTCTACGATCCCATCACCACCGGCGACTCCACCCTGTCCGCCTGCGTGCAGGGGATCATGGCAGCCGAAGTGGGGCATCCCGATGCAGCGCTGGAGCACTTCACCAACGCCGTTTTCATCGACCTGGATGACACGCATGGGAACACCATCGACGGCGTGCACATCGCGTCCACCGGCGGAGTGTGGAGCTCACTGGTCTGCGGCTTCGCCGGGCTCCGCGACCAGGGCCACATGCCGTTCTTCGATCCGCGGCTTCCGGCGGAATGGGACGCGCTGTCCTTCCACCTGAAGGTCCGGGGCCGGCTGCTGCTGGTGGAGCTCGACGCCGGCGCGCTCACCCTCAGCGTCCAAAGCGGCGGTCAGCTGGACGTGGATGTCCGCGGCCAGGTGTTCAGGGTCGGCGCCGAACCGGTCCGGGTTGCGCTGGAACCGGTTGAGTTCCCCGAGCCAACGGTGTTCCCCAGCGGACCGCCGACGGCGAGCCTGCCCATCGTGCACGCGGTGGGCTGAAAGGACCCTGCCGGCGGCGGCGGGAGACGACACGCGCTGGAAGCAGCGCAGCAGCGTCAGTCTCCCGCCGCCGTCGTGCGTTCCACCGCGGGTACAGGGGCCGGGTCCAGCGGGTGGGCCAGCTCGTCCTGGGGCATCCGGGCCGCGATCATGGCGATCACTGCCAGGACAGGGCAGACGCCGCCGGCGAACAGGAAGATCGCCCAGATCGGAAAGACTTCGGCGGCCGGACCGGCCAGTGCCATGGATACCGGCATCAGCGCGAGGGACACAAAGAAGTCCAGGCTGGAGACCCTGCCCAGCAGGTGCCCGGGCACGCGCCGTTGCAGCAGTGTGCCCCAGATGACCATGCCCACGCTGCCGGTGGCGCCGAAGATGAACATCGCGGCGGCAATGGTCCAGAAGCTGTCGAGGATTCCGACGGCGGCCAGGGGCAGGCTGCCGGCACCCCAGCACACCATCATCACCGTGAGGTAGCGGCGCGGCAGTTTCAGGGATGCGGTCACCAGTGATCCGATCGCCCCGCCCACGCCCATCACGGCGAGCAGGAAGCCGAACATCCGGGAGTCGCCGCCCAGTTGGTCGCGCACCACAAACGGCATCAGGACTTCGATGGGCCCTATCAGGAACAGCACGGAAACGCAGGCCCAGAGCAGGGTCCACAGCAGCCATGGCGTGCGGATGGTGTAGCTGACGCCCTCGCGGAGGTCGTGGAAGAAGGACGTCCTGGCGGGGCGTTCGTGCGTTCCGGAGCCGGTGCCGTGGGAGCCGCTTTCCTCTGCGCCGTTGACGGGCGCCTCCAGGGCATGGCGCCCCAGGAAGTTCAGGATGATGAACGCCAGGAGGTGGCAACCGGCCACGCCGGTCACGGCATGGGACGGCGAGAGTGCGGCGACCAGGACACCCGCGACGGCAGGTCCGGCCGCCTGCTGGAGGATGGGCCGCATGGTGCCCTCCATGCCGTTGGCCGCCAGCAGGTCCTGGGCCGGCAGGATGCGCGGCAGGATGGCGGAGTAGGCCGGGAAGAAGAAGGCGGCGCCCACGCCCAGGACGAAGCTGCCCACGGCCAGATGCCACAGCTGCAGCCAGCCCGCCATCGCCAGGCCGCTGATGGCCGCGATCACGGCCAGGTTGGCGCCTTCGACGGCGATGATCAGCAGCCGCTGCGGAACCCTGTCCGCTGCGATCCCGCCGGCGAGGACAAAGGCCACCAGGCCAACGCTGCCCGCGGCGGCCACGAGGGAAAGTTCAAGCGGCCCGCCGCCGAGGTGGATCACCTGGTAGACCATGGCGACAGCCCACATACCGGATCCGAAGATGGAGATGGCCAGGGCTGCGATGAGGACCCGGTACTCGCGGTGCGCAAACGGCCGCAGGGCTTGGAGTGTGGGCATAGGGCAAGTCTAGGCGCGGCCGGATATCGGTGGAACCGAAGAGGGTACGTAGTGTTAAGCACCCTTAGTGTTAAGGCAAGCTGTTAAGGCAAGGCCGCAGCCATGCTGCCGGCGGACCGATCTACTACAGAAGCAGAGGTGACCATGGCCAAGCGCAGCAATCCCGCAGTACGCATCGCCCAGGAGACCGCCCACAACGCGGTGTTCGATGCCGACGGCAAGCCGAAACCCGGTGTCCACAACATGCTCCTGAGGGCGGTCGAAATCCAACGGCCGCTGGTGCTCGCCTACGTCCGGCGGCTGCAGCGCAAGCATCCCGGCGCCAGCGCCGCCAGGCTCGCGGAGATCCTGGAGCGGGATTACCTGCGGGCGGTGACCGGCGGGGGTGCGATCGTCGGGGCAACCGCGGTTGTGCCCGGCGTCGGAACTGTTGCCTCCCTGGGGCTTTCCGCAGCGGCCACTGTTGGCTTCCTCGAGGCCACCGCGCTCTACGCCACCTCGCTCGCCGAGCTCCACGGGATCCGCCTGACCAACCCGGAAAAGGCCAGCACCATGGTCATGGCCATCATGCTGGGCGAAGAGGGGACTGCCCTGCTGGGTACGCTGAGCGGGCAGGCCATGGGCAAGGGTGCCAGCGCAACCCAGACATGGGGAAACGTGCTGACGAAGTCCATGCCCACGGGTTTCGGCGCCATCCGGACGAAGATCCAGAAGGCCTTCCTCAAGAACCTGCTCAAGCGCCAGGGCACTGCGCTCCTTGGCCGGGCCCTGCCGTTCGGCATTGGCGCCGTGGTGGGCGGTGCCGGCAACCTCATCATGGGCCGGGCCGTGGTGGCTAACGCCAAAGAGGCTTTCGGTCCGATGCCGGATACGATTCCGGGGGAGCTGAAAGCCGGTTCCGCAATTGCGGACAGTACCACCGCGGAGAACAACAGCACGGGCAACAACACCCCGGACAACAAAACCCTGGAGGGCAACAACCTTGGATCTTAACGCTGACCTTGGCGAATCGTTCGGCTCGTGGAACATGGGCGATGACGCCGCCATGTTCCCGCTGGTGACCAGCGCCAACGTGGCCTGCGGCTTCCACGCCGGGGATCCGGTCACCATGCTGGACAGCTGCCGCGCCGCCTTCGAGCTCGATGTAACCGTGGGTGCGCACGTGGGGTACCGGGACCTCGCCGGCTTTGGCCGCCGGTCCCTGGACATGTCCTTCGACGAGCTTTTCGGCGACGTCCTGTACCAGCTGGGAGCGCTCGACGGCGTGGCGCACGCCGTGGGTGCATCCGTTGACTACGTCAAGCCGCACGGTGCCCTCTACAACCGCCTGGTTCACGACGCCGAGCAGGCCTCCGCCGTGGTGGCCGCCATCCAGGCCTACGACCCCGGCCTGCCGATCCTCGGACTGCCGGGCTCGCAGCTGCTGATCCAGGCCAAGGAAGCCGGGCACCCCGTGTTTGTGGAAGCCTTTGTGGACCGTGCCTACCTGGCAGACGGCACGCTGGTGCCGCGCTCCCAGGAAGGCGCCGTCCTGCATGAGATCAACTCGATCGTTGAGCGCGCCGTCCGCCTCGCGACGAAGGGGGAAGTGGTGGCCGTGGACGGAACCGTGGTCCAGGTCAGGCCTGATTCCCTGTGCATCCACGGCGACACCCCCGGCGCCGTCGAGATGGCCACCGCTGTCCGTGCCGGGCTGGAAGCGGCCGGTGTGGAGCTGGAGTCCTTCGCCTAGTCCCGCCGCCTACCGCAACGCGGGGTCACTTTTCGCCGCCCCGAGGCCGTTTATCGGGCATTGAGTGACCCCGCGTTGCTTTGCAGACGGGGCCGGGTCAGCCGAAGACCAGGTGCGCCGCGGTGAAGATGGCCAGCCCGGCGAGCGATCCCACCACCGTGCCGTTGATCCGGATGAACTGCAGGTCCTTGCCCACCTGCAGCTCGATCTTCTGGGACGTCTCTTCGGCATCCCAGCGCGCCACGGTATCGGTGATCACGCCCGCGATGTCCGAGCGGTACGTCCGCACCAGGTAGCCGGCGGCGTCGCCGATCCAGGCGTTGACCTTGCCGGCCAGCTCGTCGTCGTTGACCAGGCGGGAGCCGAAGTCCCGGACCGCCGCCTTGAACCTCACGGCGAGCTCGCTGTCCGGATCATCCACCGCGGACAGCAGCGCGTTCTTGACGGTTCCCCACGTGCGGGACGCAAGTTCGCGGACCTCGGGATCGCCCAGGACCTGGGCCTTGATGTCCTCGGCGCGGGCGATCATGGCGGGATCGTGCTGGAGGTCCTGCGCGAGGTCGTTCAGGTACTTGTCGATCTGCTGCCGCACCTGGTGGTTCGGATCGGCCTGCACGGCGCGGGTGAACTTGAGGATTTCGACGTACACCTTGTCGCCCACCAGCCCATCCACGAACTGCGGGACCCAGGTGGGGGAGCGGTCGGAAACCAGCCGGCTGACGGTCTCGTGGTTATCGTCCACCCAGTCCGCTGCGCGGTCCACCAGCAGGTCCACCAGCTTGTGGTGGTGCCCGTCGGCAAAAATCCGTTCCGCCATCCTGCCCACCGGCGGTCCCCACGGCGGAGCCAGCAGGTGCTTGCGGACCATTGCCTCGATCACTGCCTGGACGTCGTCGTCGTTGAGCACCTTGAACGCGCCGCGGATGACGGCGGCACCTTCCTTCGCCACGCGCTCGGCCCCGCCCGGTCCGGACAGCCACGCTCCGGCCTTCCGCGCCACATCCACGGACGCGAGCTTCTCCTGGACCACCTGTTCGGACAGGAAGTTGGTTTCCACAAACTCGCCCAGCGACGCCCCGATCTGGTCCTTGCGGCGCGGAATGATGGCGGTGTGCGGGATCTTGATGCCCATGGGGTACTTGAACAGGGCAGTGACGGCGAACCAGTCGGCCAGCGCGCCCACCATGCCGCCCTCCGCAGCGGCGCGGACGTACTGCAGCCACGGATACTCCTTCTGCAGCGCGAATGCGAACACAAAAACGATGGCCATGGCAATGAGGAGTCCCAGCGCCACCAACTTCATTTTCCGCAGCGCTGCCGCCTTTTCGGCGTCCCCCGCGCTGAGTTGATGGCCGACGGCGGCGGTCCCCGTCTTCCCGCCCGGCGGCACCGCGCCGGGGGGCTGGGGAGTGGCTTGCCGGGCAATTGGCTCAGAGTTCACCTGCATGTGCCCAGCCTAGTCCCGTGCGCTCAGGCCTGGTCCGCTAACGTGTCCTCATGACATTCGACGAGTCCGTGCCGGAGCGTCCACTGGTTTTCGCCCACCGGGGCGCCAGTGCTGCATTTGCCGAACACACCCGCGCCGCGTACCTCCAGGCCATCGCCGACGGCGCCGACGGCGTGGAGTGCGATGTCCACCTGACCCGGGACCAGCACGCCGTGCTGATCCATGACGCGAATCTGGACAGAACCTCGGACGGAACCGGGCCGGTGGCGGACCGGACGCTGGCTGAGCTGCGGCTGCTGGACTTTTCGTCCTGGAAGGGTGCCCGGATCCCGGAGAAATATGGCGCAAAATCAGAGCAGTTCCTGACCCTGCCGGAACTCCTGAACATCCTGCGCGGCGCCGGCCGGCCCATTGGACTGGCAATCGAGCTCAAGCATCCCAGCCCGTACCAGCTGAGGCTCGAAGACCGGGTGCTGGACGTGCTCCGGGGCGAGGGCTGGGACGCCACCACCTCAATGCTGGATAACGTCCGCGTCTCCTTCATGAGCTTCAGCCCTGATTCGGTAAAGCACCTCCTCCGGACTGTCCCCGCCGAGCACATCTGCCAGCTGGTGGACGATATCGACGTCGACGAAATCCGTGACGAACTGAGCCTGGGGCACTTGGCGGGCGGCGCCGTCGCCAACGTCATGAGGGCTGCGCAGCTGGAAGGCGAGCGGATCCTGGACGACTGCGAGGTGGGACTCGCGGGACCTGGCATCATTTACGTCCGTGAACACGCCCGGAACGTTCAACGCTGGCTGGAATCCGGCCGCCGGTTCCGCGTCTGGACCGTGGATACCGAACGCGACGTGGCACTCTGCCAGGGGTTGGGCATCCACGAAATCACCACCAACAAACCCGCCAGGGTCCTGGCGCAGCTCCAGTCGAGCAGCCAGCAGGTCCAGCTGCCATCCTGACCCCGGGGCAACCCCGGCGTCGCCTGGCAGCCCATGCTCGTCACGGAACTGGTCACGGCGCTGGCCGCGTGTTTTACGCGCGGGCGGTCCGCTGTGATTGAGTGGAGCCATGCCATTTCGCTGGTCCGGCCCGGCCGTCCAAACTATCTCCGCAGCAGCCATGAGCGCGCTGCTGCTGACCAGCGCCATGAAGCACTTCCGGGAGCCACGGTTCTTCGCCCAGGTGGTCCCTGACTACCTCTGCCGCGACGATCCGGACCCCAGCCGCGAGGCGCCGGAGGCTAACCCCGTGGGTGCCGACGCCAGCGTGGACAGCACGGGCCGGGTGACGATAGCGCACGACGGCGGCGGGCGGCCGCTGGCGGTGATGTCCCGGGAGGAATGGATCGCGGTGAGCGGACTGCTGGAGGCGGGTGCCGCCGTCGGGCTCCTGATCCCCGCCACGCGCCGGGCGACGGCCACAGCTGTGGCGGCGATGTTCACAGTATTCCTGGCCGGCCACGTGGACGCCCTTCGCCGCGCGTACGGCCCGGCAGGCTCTCCGGTACAGCGCAAGGCACACACCCTCAGGTTTCCCCTCCAGCTTCCGCTCATCCTCTGGGCCTGGAGCCTGCGGGCCGGGGATGCCCGGCGGCGGCCGTGAAGCTGCTGGCATCGCCCGCGGTCCGGGTGGGCATCTCCATCAGCATTGCCACCGGCCTGTACGGGATTTCCTTCGGCGCCCTCTCTGTCACCTCGGGCCTTGATTTCTGGCAGACCATGGCGCTCAGCCTCCTGCTGTTCAGCGGCGGTTCCCAGTTCGCGTTTATCGGCGTGGTGGCGGGCGGCGGCTCCGGCATCGCAGCCATGAGCGCGGCCACGCTCCTGGGCATGCGCAACGGCATCTATGGGATGCAGTTGAACGCCCTCCTGCATCCGACGGGATGGCGGCGGTATGCCGCCGCTCAGATCACCATTGACGAGTCCACGGCCACCAGCACCGGGCAGACCGATCCGGCCGAGCAGCAGCGAGGTTTCTGGACCGCCGGCATCGGCATCTACGTGCTCTGGAACCTCTTCACAGCGGTAGGAGCCCTGGCAGGAAGCGGGCTCGGCGATCCGAAGCAGTGGGGCCTGGACGGCGCGGCCGTGGCGGCCTTCCTGGGACTGCTGTGGCCGCGGCTCAAGGGCAGGGAGCCCGCGGCGATTGCCGTGGTGTGCGCCCTGGCCACGGTGATAGCAGTGCCGTTTGTTCCCGCGGGTGTACCCATCCTGATCGCCGCGGTGGTAGCCGCCCTGATCGGCTGGTTCAGCCACGGGCGCAGTGATGAGGGCCTGGAACCTGACGTTAACCCCTATGAGGAACACCATGGACACCGGGAAAACCATCCGGCACGCCATCGGGGCACGGCCCCGGACCCTCATGGAGAAACCCGCGGCGAAACAGGGCAGGTGGGCCCATGAACCTCTGGTTCTGGCTGCTGTTGGCGTGCGTGCTTGCGTACGCGTGGAAGCTGGTGGGCTATCTCGTCCCGGCGAAGCTCCTCAAAGACCCGCGGATGTCGCGTGTGGCCGGGACCATGACTATCGGGCTGCTGGCGTCCCTGACCATCGTCAACACGGTGGCGTCCGGCCAGACCCTGGCTGCGGATGCACGGCTGGGAGCCCTCGCCGCTGCCGCCGTCGCGCTCGCTTTCCGGGCGCCGTTCCTGGTGGTGGTCATCGCCGGCGCAGGCACCGCGGCCCTGCTTCGGCTGATCGGGTGGAACTGACCGCGGACCCTAGTGGTGTGCCGCACATGCGTTGTAGCATGAAGCAGGCTATGCAGTTGGCCGTGGATTCTCGTGAGAGCACTGACCATGGAAATAAAGCTGCACGCAGCCCGTACCAGACCCGGCAAGCCCCGCCATCCCACGGACGCTGGATGGCGCGCAGGGCTGCCGGTCAAACGCTTCTTCACCCGGTTCAGGTCCCTCGCCGACTTGCCGCCGGAGGACCTTGACATCCTCTCTGAACGGATAAGACTGGCCATGGACGTCAGTCAGGAACCGGGCATGGCCGCACTCCACGCGGCAGTCCGGGCCGAGCTCCACCACCGGGAATCGGCGCCCGGCGCCTGATGCCCGGACAGACAGCAGCTGTGACTTGTCAGTCGCGGCCCAAGAGGAGCCAGGTGAAATGAACGAACTAGCAGAGCACCACGCCCTGGATGGCACCGGCGGTGCCGACAAGCGCGGCTCAGAACCGAAGTCCCGGCCGATATACGACAAAAGCGCATCCGAAGCCACCAGGGAGTTGCGGGACACCTCCCGGCGCCGCCGCGACGCCGAGGTGAAGCTGCAGCAGCACCTGATGGAGGCCAAGGACCACGTGCCCCATCATCACGACCGTGAGGTGCACGAGGCTGAGGAAGACCTCGACGCCGGTCAGGGGCACGCGGATTTGGGTGACGAGCCCCGAGAAGGCGAACCCCACGCGGGCGGACCCCAAGAAAAAGACCCCGAGGGCGACGCCCGCTGACCGTGAGTGGTGACTCTCGGTTCAGCAGGGCGGGCCCATCGGAGTCCGCGCCCTGGTTAGCGGCCGCTCAGGCCGACTGCTCTTCCTCCGGCGGGGCCGTCCGGCGGGCGCTTTCTTCGACGGCAAGCTCGTACCATACCTGCGCGCCGAGGTCCGGGGCCGGGGTGTCCAGGTTTTGGTAGAGGGCGTCCAGCAGATTGGCCAGATCCTCCGCGGCAAGGGTCGGCAGGACCTCTTCGGGGCCGCGCGGATCATTGATGAACTGGGAAAGCTTTGAGTGGTTCATTGGCGAATCACCGAGGTCTGTTGAGTATCTGAAACGAACCGCATTTTTTGTTGACTCCTCTGATCTTTCAGAGGCTGGCTGCGTAACCCCACTCGAGTCTAATCCAACGTCTTGACACTCACAACGGCGGGGGTGGCAGAGGGTGTGGCCGGCGCGGGTGCCTAGTTGTCAGTTGAACTGGGCGTTATGCAACTGCGAGGAGGGCAGGGGGACGTGTGCAGGGAGGGGCCGCCCGGTCCGTTCAGTGCGAATGGCGTCCTCGACGAGGGCCACGGGGCGGCGCCAGGCGTCCGAGCCGGGCTCCATGGTGTCCACCACGCCGATCAGCATGGCCAGCAGCCGGAACATGTCGGTCATGGAAATATCGGACCGCAGGGTGCCCTGGCCTTGGCCCCGGACCAGGAGGACGCCGATGGAGTCCATCAGTGAGCCCGTGATCCCGGTGAGGAGTTCCCGGCGTCCCGCTACTGCGCCCAGCAGGTTGGCATCGGCGCTGGCGGCGGCCATGATGGCGTCCATAACGCGCAGCAGCCCCTCGGCGGCGTCCATGCCGGCCAGGGCCTCGACCATGACAGGGTCCACCGTCTCGCGCAGTTGCCGGTTGAGGGCGGCGAGGACCAGCTCCTCCTTGTCGGCGAAATTCCTGAAGAGTGTGGCCGGTCCAACGCCCGCCGTCGCTGCGATGGTCTGGAGGGGAACCTCGGGGCCATGCTCGCGGAAGCACTGGCGTGCGGCCAGGATGATCTTGTCCACGTTCCGGGCAGCGTCTGCGCGTAGTGGCTTGCGGACGACAGCAATGCTCATCCGATCAGGTTAGCAACGCGGTAGGCGGTGACCATGGTTACTGGAGGGTAGGGGGTTATGTGACGTTCGCAGGCCCTTCCCGGCCGGTTCACAGTGTCCGGCCGCATGACAGACTTGCCCTATGTTGCTTGCATTCTCAGTTGCCCCGTCCGGTACGCCCGTTGGGGGATCCCGTCCCACCGATGCTTCAGTCCACGACGCCGTCGCTGCCGCGGTGAAGATCGTCAGGGAGTCGGGGCTGCCCAACCAGACGGACTCGATGTTCACCACCATTGAAGGTGACTGGGACGAGGTGTTCGACGTCGTCAAGCGCGCCACCGAAGCCGTGGGCCGGTTCGGCAGCCGCGTCTCCCTGGTCATCAAGGCGGACATCCGGCCCGGTTACGATGGCGAGCTCAGCGCCAAGGTGGACCGCCTGGAAAAGGCCCTCTCAGACGGTTCCTAGACCCGTGCGTGGCTGCGTGTCAGACTGTGGCCATGTTTGAGCACAAGACCCAGCCGGGCTGGGTGGCAGTGGAAGATTTCCTCACGGCAACCGTGGTGCATCCCGACGGCGCGCTGCAGCGGGCGGTGAGCTCCGCCGTCGACGCCGGGATGCCGCCCATCGAGGTAACCCCCAACGCCGGAAAGCTGCTCAAGCTCCTGGTCCAGATTTCCGGCGCCCGGCGCGTGCTGGAGATCGGCACGCTGGCCGGGTTCAGCAGCATCTGGATGGCTCAGGGGCTTCCCGACGGCGGCCGGCTGGTGACATGCGAATACCTCACCAAACATGCGGAGGTGGCACGGGCCAACGTCGAAGCAGCCGGGCTGGCTGACAAGGTTGAGGTACGCGTCGGCGCAGCCCTCGAAACCTTGGCCGCCCTGCACGCTGAGGGGCAGGAGCCCTTCGATTTTGTGTTTATCGATGCGGACAAGGAACACGACGCCGACTACCTGGAGTGGGCTGTCCGCCTGGGCCGGCCCGGAACCACGGTGGTGCTGGACAACGCCGTGTGGGAGGGGGCTGTCCTGGATCCGTCCATGGACGATGTCAACGCGCCGGGGATCATCCAGGCGCTCGAACTGTTGGGGAAACACCCGCAGCTTGAGGGCACGGTGATCCAGACCGTCGGATCCAAGGGTTGGGACGGGTTCGCCCTGGCACGGGTCCGCTGACCGCCGGTCCTGCGGTTAGCCCACCAAACCTGTCGTTCACCCTCAAGACTGCTAAGTATGCTTAGAATGACTCTCCGGCCGATGCCCGTCCGGAACAGACAGCCTGCAGTGGAGGAATTCGATGAAAGCGTCACCCACCCTTGCCAGCAACCTGCAGATGGTGCTCACGGACCTGATTGAGCTCCACGTGCAAGGCAAGCAGGCCCACTGGAACATCGTGGGCACCAACTTCCGCGACCTTCATCTGCAGCTTGACGAGATCATCGCCAGTGCCCGCCAATTCGCCGACGAAGCGGCGGAACGGATGCGCGCGCTGCATGCCCTGCCCGATGGCCGGAGCAACACGGTCGCTTCGGATACCCGGCTTGAGGCCTTTCCCGGTGGGCTGGTTTCCACAAAGGATGCCGTCAAGCTGGTCACTGCCAGGCTCGAACGCACAGTCAAAACCATGCGGGATGTCCACGACGAGGTGGACGACGAGGATCCCACCACCGCCGACCTGCTGCATGCCATCATCGAACGCCTGGAGCAACTGGCCTGGATGGTCAACGCCGAGACCCTGGCACCCTCGGCGCCCGTTACCGAACCGGCAGAAAAGTAGGCCGGGGCTGACAGCCGCGTGACTGAACATCAACCGGAGGCCGCTGCTCCCGGACAGCGCCGCTTTCCCCAACCCGTCCGCCTGGTTTCTGCTGACGCTGAACTGGCTCAGTGGGGTCCCCTGCTCGACGCCGTTCGGTCCGCGGCCGGCGATGTCCCGGCGCTGCTGGCCCTGGCCAGTGACGTCGGAAACAGCTGGCCAACGCCGGGGGATGGGCAGACCGGCCTTCTCTGGGAACTGCTGGCTTCGGTGGCCAGCGTGGACGTGGCCGCCGGCCGCGTTTTCGAACCGCACCTGGACGCGCAGGCCATCCTGGCCCAGGCCGGCCTTACCCCGGACCAGCGTGACGGCGTGTGGGGAGTGTTCGCCGCCGAGGGTCCGGGGACGCTTCTTGAAGCCAAACCCGATGGTGCTGGAATCCTGCTGAGCGGCGCCAAGCCGTGGTGCTCCCTGGCGCCCCTGCTGGACCATGCCGTGATCACCGCCCACACCGAAACCGGCGGCAGGGCCGCCTTTGCCGTGGACCTGCGGCATCCGGGTGTGACATGCGAGGAGCCCGCTTGGGTGGCGCGCGGACTGCGGGAGATCCCCAGCGGAACCGTCCATTTCAGCCAGGTGCCGGCAGTTCCTGTGGGCGGGGACGGCTGGTACTTCAGCCGTCCCGGTTTCGCGTGGGGCGGCATGGGAGTGGCCGCCTGCTGGCTCGGCGGAGCGGTGGCGGTGGCGAGGGATTACAGGGAATCCCTCGCGCACCGCCGCCGGCAACGGCCGCGAACCTGATCAGATTGCGCTTGCCGCCATGGGGGAGACGGACCGGATCCTGACCTCCACCCTCCAGTACCTGGCGCGGACGGCAGAACTGATCGACGGCGGTGCACTGTCCAATGCGGGCAGCGAATCTGACGGTGCCGGCGCACCGGTGGCGGACCGCAGCGCGTGGAGCGAAGCGTTGCGGGTGCGCGGAACGGTAGCCGCCGCCGTCGAACGCGTCCTGTCCCTGGTGAGCCGAAACCGCGGACCGGCGCCGCTGGCGTTCGACGAACCGTACGCCAAGCGCATGGCGGACCTGGCCCTGTACGTGCGCCAGCACCATGCCATGCGGGACGACGCCCAGCTGGGAAAACTGACGCTCAAGGGGGATCTCCCGTGGTGACCTTCTCGCACACGGACCGGGGCACTGACGAAAAGGCCTGGGCTTCAAGCGGGCTGGCTGCGCAGGCCGAGCTGCCCTTGTCACTGCAGGAACTAAGCGCCATGCGTTTTGTGGTGCTGGCCGCCCATCCGGATGACGAAACCCTTGGCGCGGGAGGCCTGCTCGCGCTTCTTCACTCGGTGGGCGCCGACGTCGAGGTGCTGCTCTGTACAGCGGGGGAGGGCTCGCACCCGGGCTCCGCCACGATGACTCCTGAGCAGCTTGCTGCCGTCCGGATTGACGAATTTGCGGCGGCCATGGACGTGGTCGGAATGGCCGGGCGGTGGCAGTATTTGGGGCTGCCGGATGGCGGCCTGGCCGAACGCAAGCCGGAAATTTCTGCGCGGCTGCGCGAAGCCATCACGAGGCATCCCGGGAACCCGCAGCAGCTGGTGATAGTGGCTCCGTACCGGGCGGACGGCCATGCGGACCATAACGCCGTGGGCGCGGCCGCGGCCGACGTCGCCCTCGAAGGCGGGCATGCCCTGCTGGAATATCCCATTTGGTACTGGCTCTGGGCCTCGCCGGAGGACCCCACCTGGCAGTCCTGGGTCCGGCTTCCCCTCAGCCTTGACCAGCAGGCGGCCAAGGCTGCCGCCATGGGCGCCCACGCCAGCCAGGTGCGTCCGTTGTCCGCTTTGGCAGGGGACGAAGTGCTGCTCGGCGAAGGCTTTCTGGAGCACTTCCAGCGGGCCTTCGAGACATTTGCCTGGACCCGGCCGGGCGCGCCGGGCGGTGCTGCCGAGGGCCCGGCCGCCGGGTCGGTGCCCCATACGAGCGGGGACGCGCAACGGATTTTTGATGCTGTGCACTCGAAATCAGAGGATCCGTGGCAGTACACCACCAGCTGGTACGAGCGCCGGAAGCGCAGCCTGACGCTCGCCGCCCTGCCCCGGGAACGTTACGAGTCGGGCCTTGAGATCGGGTGCTCGATTGGAACGCTGACTGCCGAGCTGGCCGGCAGGTGCGCCACCCTCCTGGCAGTTGACGCCAGCAGCACTGCCCTGAAGCTTGCCGCCGAACGCCTGGCGCCCTTTCCGGGGGTCGCCACCCGGCAGCTGACCCTGCCGGCTGAGTGGCCCGGGGGCACGTACGACCTTGTGGTGGTTTCCGAGGTGGGGTACTACCTCTCGCCGATCGAGTTTGAGCAGCTGCTGGAGCGGATTCAGTCAGCCATGGCCCCGGGCGGCACGCTGCTGCTCTGCCATTGGCGGCACCCGGTTTCAGGCTGGGAACTCGACGGCGACTCGGTCCATGCGCTGGCCCGGAACAGGCTGCGCTGGTCCACCGCAGGGCTGTACCGGGAGCGCGATTTTGTGCTGGAAACGCTCGTGGCACCCGGCGAGCCCGGCCCGGTGGGGGCCTGACATGGACCGCATCAGTCAGGTGGCCGTGGTGATTCCGGTCCACAATGAGCAACAGCTCCTGCCGGGGGCCCTCGCTGCCGTGCGTGCAGCCGCCGACGTGCTGCAGGCGCAGCGGCCAGCCGTTGCCGTGACTGTCCTGGTGGTGCTGGACAGCTGTACTGATGGTTCCAGGGCAGTGGCGTCGCGCCTGGCTGCGGGGGACCGCCGTATCAGCCTGTTACAGGTCACCTTCCGCAGCGTCGGCGGAAGCCGGCGCGCTGGCATCCGCGCAGCACTGCGGGGAAGCGCCGGAGATGGACGCCCGGGTGCTTCCCCGCAGCTTTGGCTGGCCAATACCGACGCCGATTCCTGCGTTCCGGAAGACTGGCTGCTGCGCCAGGTGGAGCTGGCTGACCGCGGGGCCGATGCTGTCCTGGGAACTGTGGAACCGGACCCGGAAGGCACGGACCGGGATCTCCTGCGGCGCTGGCACGCCCGGCACCCGTTAGGCGAGGACCACCCCCACGTGCACGGCGCAAACCTGGGGGTGCGGGCTTCGGCCTATGTGCTGGCCGGCGGGTTTCCCCGACTGCGCTCGCATGAGGACCGTGCATTGGTGGAGCGTCTTCGCAAACACGGGTCCGCGGTGTGGTCCACTGACACCATCCGGGTCCGGACGTCAGGCCGGACCGATGCCCGCGCACCGCAGGGATTTGGGGCCTATCTGCTGGCACTCACAAGGGAACCAGCGGCGGTTTGAAAGGCTGACGGGGTTTTGAGGGGCCGACACGCGCCCTGGCACCGAGGCGGCCGGGGGCGCGCAACACATCCGGGGGGTCGACGACGACTGGGGGGACTGGCCTCGGTCTCAGAAGAGGCCACCTCGCCGCCGACCCCGTCTGACACCCGGGGCACCATGCCACGGGAAGCTAAACGGGTTGTCCTGAAATGATTTTCCTCCAAGTTGCAGGCCCTGCCTAGTCCCGCCGCGGAGCCGAATCTTCGTGCATCCTTCTGCACTGTACTTTTCGCGCAGTTCGCGGCCGTGTTGAATGTCCTCTTCTTCCTGTTTCTGCAGTTTCTCGCTCTTCTTCGTATCCCGCGGCGGCAGCTGGATAGTCTCCTCGGCCTCGATGCCCGCCTGGAGCTGCCGCCCGCGCTCCATCTCGGCGTCGAACTCGGCCCCGAACAGCAGGGACATGTTCAGGATCCAGAGCCACAGCAGCATGACGATCACGCCGCCCAGCGCGCCATAGGTCTTGTTGTAGTTACCGAAGTTGCCAACATAAAAGCCGAACCCCAGCGATGCCAGCAGGAAGATGAAGAGGGCTATGCCGGAGCCCAGGCTCATCCATTTGAACTTGGGTTGCTTGACGTTGGGGGTGGCGTAGTAGAGAACTGCGATGATGGCGATGATCAGCGCCACCATCACCGGCCATTTGGCGATGTCCCAGATGGTGAGGAACGCGCCGCCGAGCCCGATGAGTCCGCCGACTGCCTCTGCTACGGGTCCGCTGAGAACCAGCATGCCCGCCAGGATCGCCACGATGACCACGGCGAGAAGCGTCACCGCCAGCATGGTTCCGCGCAGCTTGACGAAGGGA
Source organism: uncultured Actinomycetota bacterium (assembly GCA_963741285.1). Taxonomy (GTDB): domain Bacteria; phylum Actinomycetota; class Actinomycetes; order Actinomycetales; family Micrococcaceae; genus Arthrobacter. The sequence goes on along the minus strand of CAVUHH010000016.1, from coordinate 188,105 downwards.
CGGCCCTCGTCCACTTCATAGATCCGGTTCATGGCCCGGCCGAAGGCGCCAACGTAGCCCGAGGCGGACCAGAGCGCGGTTCCAAGGCCGAGGACCAGGGTCAGCCCTGCGGCCGGGGCGCTGGCCAATTCCGCAACCGGGCCGCTGACGGTATTCACCGTCTCAGCAGGGGCGAAGCCGCGCACGATCTCCAGCAGGGCGGCGGTCGTTTTCTCCGGATCTCCGAAGAGGCCGAGCAGGGAAACGAGCGCGAGCATTGCCGGGAACAAGGACAGCACCGCGTAGTAGGTCAGGGCGGCAGCGAGGTCCGGGCACTGGTCCTTGGTGAACTCCCGGAGGGTCTTCTTGGCGATGTACTTCCAGGACGGTTTGGTGACGTCGGTGGGGCTGTCCGGTTTCCGGGAGTCGTCGGGTGCCGGTGCTTGGCCCGCCTTGGCGGTGCTGGTTTCGGATGGGTCTTGAGCGGCCATGGGGTGTCCTCTCGGGTTGGAAATGGACAGGCCGGCCCTCCCGGAAAGGGGGACCGGCCTGTCTGTGGTGCTGCTCGCGGAATTTGGCTGCCGGTCAGGTGTTTTGGACGGTGTCCTTGGCGTCGGTGGCGCGGTCTTTGACGTCGGCTGCTGCTGTTTGGCCTTCGGCTTTGACGTGCTCGGCGGCGTCGGTGGCGGTGGCCTTGACGTTTTCCATGGCTTCCCGGGCTGGTTCCTTCAGGCCTTCGGCCATGTCCTTGGCGGCTTCGGTCAGTTCGGTGGTCAGGGGTTCGGCGGCGGTTTTGAGGGCGTCCGCTGCTTCGCGTTCCTTCTCGCTGGCGGGGATCAGGGAGGACAGGAGCAGTCCGGCGCCGAACGCGATCAGGCCTGCGGCCATCGGGTTGCCCTGGGTTTTGGCCTTGACCTGGTGCGGGGCGTCGCCGATCGCCTCGCCGGCGTCGCTGAGGGCGTTGCCGGCGCTGTCGGTGCGGGCGTGGACGCCGCGTGGACGCGGGTGGTGGCGTCGTCGGCTGTTCCCATGACTTTCTCCTTCACTCCGAACACGGCGTCCCGGACTTTATCGGTCTGGCGGTGGACGATGTTGGACGGGCTGACTTTGTCCGCCACGGCGTCCACGTTGGTGCCCAGGCGGGCGCGGGTTGCTTCGATATCTGAACGGATGTGCGTCCGGGTTCTCGCTCATCGTTTTACCTCACCGGGTTTTAGGGTTGGGGGGATTTCTGAGAGTGTTTCGGCGGTCTGGGGCATGCCCTTGACCGTTTTGAGTTCCTTCCGGCCGATGGAGGCCAGGACGGCGGCGATGATGCCCCAGATCACGGCGACGACGACGGCGGACCAGCCCAGTCCCATCAGCTCGCCCAGGGCGTACCAGAGGGCGATCGAGAGGAACAGCAGGACGAAGTGCCCGGCGACGCCGGCGCCGGCGAGCATGCCGCCGCCCTTGCCTGCCTTGCCGGCCGACTCTTTCAGTTCGGCCTTGGCGAGTTCCACTTCCTGGCGCATCAGGGTGGACAGGTCCCGCGTCACCTCACCGAGCAGGTCACCCAACGAGGTGTTGTCCGCCTTGACGTGTGCCTCCGTGGGGGAGGCTCCGGAATCTGGCTGCTCATCACAACCTGCCAGTCTGGCCGTCCGCGGAGCGGTCCCGGGTCAGCGGGTCATTGGCCATCGGATCGTCGGCGAGCTCCCGATCACGCAGGGGATCGTCAGCGAGGCGGTTGCCAGACCACGGCTCTTCCGCGAGCTGGGGGCTGTCCAGCGGACTGGCGGGGCGGGAAGGGTCGCCGTAGCTGCTTCCCGGAGCGCCGCCGTCGAACCCTGCCGTGGTGGTGGCCGGGCCGGGCAGCTGAACCGGAGGCGGCTGAACGGTCGCCGCCGGCTCGCCGACGGCGTGTAGCCGCCCGGGCCGGCGCCGTACTGACCGCCGGTCCCGTCGTACTGGCCTCCGGCTGCCGTCATCGCTGGCCACCGCTGCCGTATGCCGTGCGTCGTATTGGCCGCTGGCCCTGCCTGTGGCGGACTCCGGTGCACCTGCGCTCAGGCTGCGGGTGAGCCGCCCGGCGAGGACGCCGGCGCCGGCGGCCAGGAGCAGGAAGGTGCCGGGACGCTGCCTGGCGAAGCTCTTGACTTCGTTCAGGAGCGATCCGGGATCGCGCCCGTCCAGCCAGGCGGCGACGGCGGAGGAACGTTCAGCGGCCTGGCGGACCAGATCCGTGGCCACCCCGGGCTGGTCTGAAGCCTGCGCCATGGCGTGCAGTTCGTCCGAGACGGACCGAAGGCCATTGGCTACCTTCTGCTGCTGCGCGCCGGCCTGATCGGTGAGGTCACTGCGTGCCTGGTAGAGGAGATCCTTGGCGTTCGCCTTGGCCTCGGATGCGACGTTTGCCGCTTCGGCTTTGGCGGTTTCAGCCACGTTCTGGGCCGAATCCGCAGCGGTCCGGGCAACGTCCGCTGCCTCGCCCTTGACGGCGTCCGTGCGGGACCCGCCAAGGCCGTCACCAGCCGGCGGTGCTGAAGGCGGTACTGACGTTGTGGGCGGCGTGGTCAGCTGCGCCTGTTGTTGCGGCTGCGGGAAACGTGCTGGCGCTGCGTTCCCCTGTGAAGCTGGATTCTTCTGTGGAGCCGGGAATGCCCGGAGGAACCGTGTTTGCCGAGTCCTCGGGCCTTTGGTTCTCTGTCATCTTCGCTCTCTCTTTCCAAAGAAGGCCGGTTGCTGATCAAGAACCAGCCATGCTGGCCGTAAAATAGTAAGCATGGTTACTAATAGAAAGTAAGTACCCTTGCTAGTTGACTTTCAAACGAGGTAGCTCATATCAGCGGATCCAAGGCGCCGGCCGGTTCGGCGGTGCGGGGTCCGATGGCAGCAAAGGGAAAGAGGTGGGTAGCTTGGACATTGCACCGTGGGTTTGGGTGATTGTTGGCGTTGTTGTGGTGGTCCTTCTGGTCGTGTTTCTGGTGACGGGGCGTCGCCGCCGGGCACTGGAGCAGAAAAGGGACGAATCGAACCGCGAAAAGGCCGCGGAGATGCGCCGGAAGGCTGAGGACGTAGAGCTCGAGGCGCGCGAGAAGGAAGCCCGGGCGAGCCGTGCCCGCGCTGACGCCGAGCAGGCTCAGGTGCAGGCTGCGAGGCTGAAGCAGGAAGCCGAGCAGAAGGCGGGCGACGCGAGGTCCCTCCGGGATGACGTGGCCAGGCAGACCGAAAAGGCCAACGCCATAGATCCGGACGTTCGCCAGGATGACGTTCGCCAGGATGAGGACCAGGGCCGGGGCAGGGACCTTGGCCGGGACCGGGACACCCTCCGGGGCGTGCCCCAGGACGCCCATCGGGATGCGGCTGCGGATTCAGACGGCGGTGTGCGCCGGGCTGAAGCCCGCCCTGAGGTTAGCCCGGTATCACCTACTGCCGACGCCCGTGCCGACGAGGCCCGTGGCGACGCCGGCCGCGACGCCCGAGCCTCAGATGCCCGCGGTGACGACCTTCGTAGCCAGGATTCGTATGGCGGCGACCTTCGCCCCAGGGACACGCGGTCCGGCGAAATGCCGCCCGCGGATGCGCGGTCCCGTGACGATGGCACGGGCGATGGTGACCCCTACGTGGATGCCGGTGACGGCGCCGAGCCCGCACAGGCCGAGGATCTCCGGCGGCGCCGCGAACGTGCCGACCGGGAGGCCCCGCCCTCCGGCATATAGCCGGGACCTGGCAGCCGGATGCCCGGCGGGCACACGGCCTGCCGGGCATCCGGCCGGACCAGGAAAGCATTGTTTAATACGCAGGCTCGTGATTTCCTACTGCTAAGTCTTGCCGCAGGCTTTCGGACCCAGACCCGAAGGACGCGCCCGACGATGCCCGAATTCCTTGCAGTGCTCTCCCGGAGACCCCGTATCGGTTCGTCCGCGGGCCACGGGAGTCACCGGAGCCGCAGGAGTTGCCGCAGCCACCGGAGCCGGCGCCTGCCTCGCCCGCCACCAAGGCGGACGCTGCGCCAGCCTGTGAAGAAGAGCTGGTCCTGGACCATCTGGATCTCGCCGAAGCTCTTGGCTGCGCGCTTCGAGAGCCCGCGGCCGGGAGCGGGCTGACCTCAACCAGGTGGCCTACCTTGGCCTGGTGAAAGCCGCGCGGGGCTTCGACCGGACCAAGGGGGACAGCTTCCCCGCATACGCCGCGCCCACCATCACCGGCGAACTGAAGCGATACTTGCGGGACCGCAGCTGGATGGTCCGGCCGCCGCGGCACATCCAGGACCTGCGCTCGCGCCTTTTCCACGCCGAACCGGAACTGGCACAGGCCTTGGGGCGGAATCCCACCGTCGCCGAACTCGCCGAACACCTGGGAGCGGAACGGACCACGTGCGGGAGGCCATCGATGCTGCGAGCAGCCTCCACCCGGACTCGCTCGATGCCGGTCCTCCCCAGGGTGGCGGGCTGCCGGCGTCGGAGGTTCTGGCGTGTCCTGATGTTCCCTTTGAACGGCTGGAGGAACTGTCCTGCCTCCGCGAGGCCATGCATGGGATCTGGCCGGCAGACCGGGAGCTGATTGTACCGCCGGTACTTTTGCGAGGAGACCCAGGTGCAGCTTGGCAAACGGCTCGGAATGACGCAGATGCAGGTGTCACGCCGGCTGGCCCGCGTGCTGGTGGACCTGCAGCGCCGTCTCCTTGACGGCACTCAGTGCGCACCTGCCGCCGATTTGGGGTGAACAACTAGGGTTGAAGCATGACTGAAGCGGCACACGGATAATGGCGAAACGCGGCAAGTCAGGCGGCAGGAACGGCCTGCGTCCGGTAGCGGGCGTCGTCGAAGTGCCCAAGGGTACCCGCCCCGACGGCCCCGTGGAGGGCGTCTACTACATCGATACCGGCGACTGCCAGCTGATCGCGGACCAGGACAACTCCAACGGCTGGCTGCTGAAGATCAACGGCGTGATGAGCTCCCACATCGACCTCGCCGATCCGCTGTTCCTCGACTTTGAGTACATGCGCTGGATGGCGGCGCTGATCGAGTCGCGCTGGCCGCCAAGGCCGGCCAGCGGTTCCGCAGCAGGCGGATCCAAAGGAAGCGGCGTTTCCCCCGCACAGGATCAAACTGCGCGGGCTGCACCTCGGCGGCGGCGCCTGTTCCCTTGCCCGCTACTTCCACGCCGCCTACCCGGACGCGCGGCAGGTGGTGGTGGAGCTCGACGGCAAGCTCGCCGAGTATGTCCGCGGCTGGTTCGACCTCCCCAAGGCGCCGCTGCTGCGCCTGCGCGTGGGCGAGGCCCGGGAGGTCACCGAGACGCTCACCCCGGACACCCGCGACTTCATCATCCGCGACGTTTTCGCCGGTTCGCTGACCCCGCGGCCGCTCACCACTGCCGAGTTCACCGAACACATCAGGCGTGTGCTGGCGCCGGGCGGCATCTATGTGGTCAACTCCGGCGACGCCCCGGACCTGAAAAACGCCCGTGAGGACGCCGCCACCATTGCGGCCGCTTTCGAGCACACCGTCATCATCGCCGATCCCGCCATGCTCAAGGGCCGGCGCTACGGAAACATGGTGATGGCCGGCAGCGACACCCCGCTCGACGGCGATCCGCAGCTGGCCCGCCGGCTCCTGGGCGGCGCGGTCCCGGCCCACATCTGGAACGACGCGCAGGTCCGCGCCTTCGCCACCGGCTCCCCGGTACGCCACGACCCGGCGGACCCGCTGATTCCCGGTGATTGAGCTTGTCGAAATCGGGGGTTTCGACAAGCTCAACCACCAGAGGGTTGGCCCCTCCCAGCAGCGCATCCCGGTGCGCCGCCGTCTGCTCCCGGAGTGCCTGCACCACGGCCGCCACCGCGGGGCGGCGCATCGAATCCGGCCGCAGCACCATCCAGTAGGGGAGCAGTTCGGCGACGTCGTCGGGGAGCAGCCGGACCAGGTCGGCGTGCAGATCGCCCATAAAGCACGGCAGGAACCCGATGCCGGCCCCGGCCCGCGTGGCCTCCACGTGGACGAACACGTTCGTTGACGTGAGGCCGTCCCGCATGGCAGGCACCAGCCGGCGCGGAGCGTCGAGATCGTCCACCTGCAGCATCGAATCCACAAAATAGACCAGCGGATGCTCCGTCAGTTCGGCAACGCTGCGACGGCGTCCCGTGCTCGGCAAGGTAGGCGCGCGAGGCGTACATCCCCAGCATGTACTCGCCCAGCCGGACAGCTTCGGCCCGGTGGACCTGCGGTTCGCCCACCACCACTTCGATGTCCAGGCCGGAGCGCTGCTGCAGCGCCCGCCGGGTCATGGTCACCACCTCCACGCTCAGGCCCGGGTGGTCCCGGCGCAGCCTTGCCACGGCCGGCGCGGCGATGTACGCGCTGAAGCCGTCGGTTGCGGTCATGCGTACGACGCCGGCAATCGGGTCGGGTGCCTGTCCCTGACGGTCCCAGCGCGCTCACCGCCGCCTCCACCTGTTCGGCCACGCGCACCGCCTCGGTACCGAGTTCCGTCAGTTCCCAGCCGCCGGCGCGCGGGCCAGGACCCGTCCGCCCAGCGCCTTCTCGAGCGCGGCGATCCGGCGTGAAACGGTGGTGTGGTTCAGTCCCAGGGCTTGTGCCGCCGTCGTAAATTTCGCCGAGCGGGACACCGCGAGCAGGACCAGCAGGTCATCCGGGTTGGCATTCATATCTGCAATTGTGCACATGAGCGGTGCCGCATTGGGCATTGAATGCCCATGTTTGTGCAGTAATACTCAGTGGAGCCATTAGTGCTGTGGATCACAGCGCGTGTCAAAGTGGACACTAAGGAGAAACCTCATGAGCGTAGAGCAACGCTCGGCAGAAAACGCCGCCGGACCCGCATCCAAGGGATCCGGACTCAAGAAGATTGTGGCCGCCTCGATGGTGGGCACGGTGGTGGAATGGTACGAATTCTTCCTCTATGCCACCGCAGCAACCCTCGTCTTCGGGAAGTACTTCTTCCCCGCCACCGGCAACGAGCTGGACGGCATCATCCAGGCGTTCATCACCTACGCCGTGGGCTTTGTGGCCCGCCCGCTCGGCGGAATCGTGTTCGGCCAGATCGGCGACAAGCTGGGCCGCAAGCCCACCCTGCAGCTGACCATCGTGATCGTCGGCGTCGCCACCTTCCTCATGGGCTGCCTCCCGGGCTTCGCCGAAATCGGCTACCTGGCACCCACCCTGCTGGTTGCCCTCCGCTTCATCCAGGGCTTTGCGCTCGGCGGTGAATGGGGCGGCGCCGTGCTGCTGGTTGCCGAGCACAGCCCCAACAACGCCCGCGGCTTCTGGTCCAGCTGGCCGCAGGCCGCCGTGCCGGTGGGCAACCTCCTCGCCACCCTGGTGCTGTTCGTGATGTCCACCACCCTCAGCCCCGAGGCGTTCCTCAGCTGGGGCTGGCGCGTCGCGTTCTGGCTCTCCGCCGTGATCGTCTTCGTTGGCTACTACATCCGCACCCATGTCACCGAGGCGCCCATCTTCCTCGAAGCCAAGGCCCTCGTGGAGAAGGAACAGGCCGTCAGCTACGGCGTCTTCGAAGTGGTCCGCAAGTACCCGAAAGGCATCCTGCAGGCCATGGGACTGCGGTTCGCGGAGAACATCATGTACTACCTGGTGGTCAGCTTCGCGATCGTCTACCTCAAGAGCGTGCACAAGTACGACACCTCCTCGCTCCTGCTGGCACTCCTGATCGCCCACGTCATCCACTTCCTGGTCATCCCGCAGGTGGGCCGGCTCGTGGACACGCTGGGACGCAAGCCCGTCTACCTCATCGGCGCCATCTCCGGTGCTGCCTGGCCGTTCTTCGCCTTCCCCATGTTCGATACCCGCAACGCTGTGGTGATCGTCCTCGCCGTGACCATCGGCCTGTGCCTGCACGCGTTTATGTACGCCGGCCAGCCCGCCATCATGGCTGAGCTCTTCCCCACCCGGATGCGCTACTCGGGCGTTTCGCTGGGCTCGCAGGTCACGTCCATCTTCGCCGGTTCGCTGGCTCCGCTGCTGGCTACCCAGTGGCTCAAGGACACCGGCTCCTGGGTCCCCACGGCCATCTACCTGGTGGTGGCCTGCGCCATCACCACGGTGGCGGTGCTGAGCCTGAAGGAGACCAAGGGCATCGCCCTGGAGGACGTGGACAAGGCCGACGCCGCCCGCGAAGGGACTGCTCCCGGCCGGCACCCGCTGAGCTGCCTGGCAGCTGAACGGTTGAGGACAGGCAGACGATCGGAATGGGAAGTGCAATGGAGAACAGTTTGAACGGCCGCAAGGCACTGGTCACAGGCGGCGCCAGCGGGATCGGTGCCGCGTGTGTCAGGGAGCTCGCCGCCCGCGGTGCGAAGGTGGTGGTTGCCGACGTCGACGCCGCCGGCGCTGCCGCCCTCGCCGACGAAGTGGGCGGCACGTCCTGGGCCGTTGACCTGCTGGACGTGGACAAGCTCGGCACGCTGAGCCTGGACTGCGACATCCTGGTGAACAACGCCGGGATCCAGCGCATCAGTCCCATTGAGGAGTTTGATCCCGCGGAGTTCCGGCGGATCATCGCCCTCATGCTGGAGGCGCCGTTCCTGCTGATCCGGGCCGCCCTGCCGCACATGTACGCCAACGGGTTTGGCCGCATCATCAACCTGTCTTCGGTGCACGGAATCCGTGCTTCCCCGTTCAAGAGCGCGTACGTATCCGCCAAGCACGGCCTGGAAGGGCTGAGCAAGGTGACGGCGCTTGAAGGCGGGGAGCATGGTGTCACCTCCAACTGCGTCAACCCCGGCTACGTCCGCACGCCGCTGGTGGAGAAGCAGATCGCCGACCAGGCCAAGGTCCACGGCATCCCTGAACCCGAGGTCCTGGCCAAGGTCATGCTCACCGAGTCCGCCATCAAACGCCTGGTGGAACCGGGCGAGGTGGCCTCCCTGGTGGCCTGGCTGGCGTCCGATCACGCCGGCATGGTCACCGGGGCCAGCTACGCCATGGACGGCGGCTGGTCGGCCCGCTGACCAGTACCTTCCTGAACCACCGCCACCTGAGGCCGCTAATCCTGCGGCCTCAGGTGGCGGTGGTCGTAGTAGAAGACCCCCGCGCGCGGCGCCGACCTCCACAGACGGACCGCGGCGGGACATAACGATCCCCTCGTGCCGGCCGTTGAACGGATCGTCACCCACCACGGCGTCGCCCACCCGATAGGGGCACCTCGGGCCGAACGCCGCGACCACCCTGCCCCAGGCGCGGGCGATGAGCGTGGAGAGTTTGACGGGCCTGCCCATGCTGGCCAGGTCCTGGACATGTGCTTTCACCATGCGAACCACTCCTTGAAGCGGCGTGAAGCCGCTCACTGGCGGTGCGGTAGCCGGAAAGCTCCCAGCAGAGGATGGTCCTCCTATTCCTGGCTGGCACCTTACAGATACGGTAGGCGCTATTCACACCAGTCACACCAGTAACATGTACTCGCTTTTCCGAAGGGCCTCTACCTAGGTATTTTGCTGGCGGGCAAGGAATGCCTCAGCGCTGGCCGTTGAGGATTTCATCGGCGTTGTTATAGGCCCAGGCTGACCAACGGGACCAGGAGGACGGACAGCTCATAGCCGCGTTCGGTCAGGCTATAGTCCACGCGGGGCGGGATGACCGGCTGGGACCTCCGCAGCACCAGGCCGTCGCGTTCCAGTGTCTTGAGTGTCTGCGCGAGCATTTTCTCGCTGATGCCCTCTGCGCGGCGCCGGAGTTCGCTCCAGCGCTGCTCACCTTCCGAGAGTGCCAGGAGGATCAGCACGCCCCACTTGCTGGTGATGTGGTCCAGGACGGTCCGGCTGGGGCACCCGGCGGGGAACACGCCGTCGGCAAAGTCTGCGGGGAGCCTTGCTGGAAATGTCTGTGCTTCCATCTCCATATCTTACCAAAAGGTGAGTACCTTACTTCAAAGTGCGTACTCTCCTGTGGGAAGTATTCCGTGAAGGGGCTGGTTGTGCAGGGTGACCCCCTTACAAACGGTGAAAGGAACCACCCCATGAGCATTGTTATTACTGGAGCAACCGGACAGCTTGGCCGCCACGTCGTAGAGGCCCTGCTGGAGCGCAATGTCCCGGCTGGAGAGATCGTGGCCGCTGGCCGCTCCATCGGGAAGCTGGCCGACTTCGCCGCACGCGGTGTGCAGGTCAGGGCGATGGACTACACGGACGCCGCCTCGGTGGCGCAGGCACTCGAAGGCGCCAGCAAGGTCCTCCTGATTTCCGGCAGCGAGGTTGGCCAGCGCGTTGACCAGCACCGCACGGTCATCGAGGCAGCCAAGGCCGCCGGTGTGGAACTCATCGCGTACACCAGCATCGCCAACGCTGACAGCACCACCATGAAGCTGGCCGCCGAGCACCAGGCAACCGAAGCCATCCTCAAGGACTCCGGCGTCCCGTTCGCCATCCTCCGCAACGGCTGGTACCTCGAAAACTACACCGACCAGCTGCAGGGAACCCTGGCCCAGGGCGCCCTCGCGGGCAGCGCCGGTGAAGGCAGGGTCAGCGCCGCCTCCCGCCAGGACTACGCCGAAGCGGCAGCCGCCGTTCTTGTGGCCGAGAACCAGGCCGGCAAGGTCTACGAACTCGGCGGGGACCACGCCTTTACGCTCGCCGAACTGGCCCAGGAAATCAGCACCGCGGCCAACAAGCCGGTGGCCTACCAGGATCTTCCGGCCAGCGACTACGCGGGCCTCCTCGCCGGCTTCGGCGTTCCGCAGCCCTTCGCCGACATCCTGGCGGACTCGGACCTGGGCATCGCCCGCGGCGACCTCCTGGTCAGCGGATCGGACCTCCGTACGCTGATCGGCCGGCCCACCACGCCGATGTCCGACTCTGTCCGGTCGGCCCTCGCCGCCGGCTAAGCAGCAGCGCAACCCCCGGACGCTCTCTCACTTAATGTGCCTTTTGGGCCAACCCTCTCTCACCGGGTGAGAGAGCGATCCGGGAAAACCCACATTAAGTGAGAGAGCGATTCGGGGTGGGTTAGGGCTTGCTGCCGGTCAGGGCCAGCGTTCCGCCAAGGCCGATCATCATCGCCCCGCCTGTCGCCTCCACTGCTGAAACGCCTCCGGGGTGAACGGGCGAACCATTGGCGGGCCGAACCCGCGGCCACGGCCCAGAGGCTGTCGGAAACGATGGCGATCAGCAGGAACACCGCCCCCAGCAGCGCCAGTTGGAACGGAATGGCGCCGGACGGGTAATCCACAAACTGCGGCAGTACAGCTACGAAGAACACCACTGACTTCGGGTTGGTGACACCCACCACCAGGCCCTCCGCCACCAGCCGCCGCGGCGAGGAAGCCGCTGGCTGACGGTGGACGAATGAGTGGTGCCGCCGGTTCCGGATGGCCTTGATGCCCAGATAGACAAGATAGGCAGCCCCCGCCAGCTTCACCACGCTGAAAAGGACCACGGACTGCGCCACAATAATGCCCACTCCGAGCGCGACGGCAGCCACCTGCACCAGTTGCCCGGTCGCGTTGCCCAGTACCGTCAGCACGCCGCCCTTCCAGCCGAGGGCCAGGGAGCGGCCGATCACGAACAGCACGCTGGGTCCGGGAACGGCGATCAGCACCACGGATGCCAGCGCAAATGCCAGCAGGTTTGAGAGCGGAACCATGCCTGATCTTAGCTCTGCCGACGGCGCACGGGTATTGGTTCAGTGGGCGGAATTACTGGTGGCCGCGGGCCGGGGCGACCACCGGCAGCGGTGACGTCTCGTCCACCAGTTCGGCCCGGCGTCGTCCGTTCCCCTTGACCCAGAGACGGTAGGCGAGGACCAGCAGTCCCAGCCACACCACGCCCACGTACAGCGCCACCCGGGTGTCCTCGAAGGCACCCAGGACGGCGATGACCAGGGCCATAAACGCGATGGTCAGGAGGGATGCGGCGGGCCACCACGGCGAGGGGAACTCCGACGCCGGCAGGCCGTTCCGGGCGATCTCCCGTTTCATCGCGACATGGGAAGCCAGGATCATGACCCACACCCAGACCGTAGCGAACGTGGCAATCGAGGCGATCACGATGAAGACGTCCTCGGGAATGACAGCGTTCAGGACCACGCCCACCAGTAGGATGCCGGCCATCATGACCACCGTCATCCACGGGACGCCGTGGCGTGAAACCTTGCCGAACACCGCCGGCGCATGGCCCTGGCCTGACAGTCCGAAGAGGATGCGGCCGGCGCCGAAGATGTCGCTGTTGATGGCCGAGAGGGCTGCGGTGATGACGACGGCGTTGAGGATGTGCGGCGCCGCCGGGATGCCCAGGCCGCTGAAGATCTGCACGAAGGGGCTGCCGTTGCTGCCGATCTCGTTCCACGGGAAGAGGCTCATCAGGACGCCGAGAGTCAGGACGTAAAACAGCAGGACGCGGACCGGCACGGTGTTGACGGCCTTGGGGATGACTTTCTTGGGATCCGCGGCCTCGCCGGCGGTGATGCCGAGTGTCTCGATCCCGCCGAAGGCGAACATCACTACCGCGAACGAGGCCAGAAGGCCCTCGAAGCCGTGCGGGAACAGCCCGCCATGCTCCACCAGGTTGCCCAGCCCCGGCGCCACGGTGGAACCGCCGGCCTGGAAGCCGAAGGCAATGATGGCGGCGCCGCCGGCGATCATGGCGATGATGGCCACCACCTTGATCAGCGAGAACCAGAACTCCAGTTCACCGAACACCTTGACGCTGAGCAGGTTCAACGCGGCCAGGAAGCAAATAATGGCCAGGATCCAGATCCAGCGGTCCACCTCGGGGAACCAGAAACCCATGTAGATGCTGAACGCCGTGACATCGGCAATGGCGACGATGGCCATTTCAAAGACGTAGGTCCAGCCGGTGACGAATCCCGCCAGCGGCCCGAGGTAGCGGCTGGCGTACTGGCCGAACGAGCCAGAGACGGGGTGCCGGACGGCCATTTCGCCGAGCGCCCGCATCACCATGAACACGGCCGCACCGCCGATGATGTAGGCGAGCAGGACCGCGGGGCCGGCCTTCTGGATGGCGGATGCCGAGCCGTAGAACAGTCCTGTGCCGATCGCTGAGCCGAGTGCCATAAAGCGGATGTGCCGGACGTTGAGTCCCCGGTTGAGTGTCCCGCTCAGGGCGCGTCCGACGGCGGCGCCTGGCCCGGGCTTTTCGGCTGGGCTTGCGTCCTGGCTGGCTGTGTCTTGCCTGGCGGCTGGTTGCTGCATACAAATACCTTCTCGTCATTGGGGAGGGGATCGCTAACCAGCAGACCATTTTCGCGCCCCGCGTGATGAGCCTCACGGGAGGTTGGTGTCTTCCATCTCAGACTGGCCGCGGTGTACGTCTCTGGGTGAGGGGTTGTCCGAATCAGGTGATACCGGCAGACTGTCATCCCCACCGTCAGGTTGCTGCATCAAGGAGTCGCATCGTGAAAGCTGTCGTACAGGACGTTTACGGGGACGCGGACGTGCTCAGATTGCGTGACATTCCCCAGCCTGTGCCCGGCGCGGGAGAGGTGCTCATCAAGGTTCATGCGGCCGGCGTCGACCAGGGCGTGTGGCACCTGATGACGGGGAAACCGTACCTGCTCCGGCTCTTCGGCTACGGGTTGAAGAAGCCCAAGGTGCCGGTCCGCGGCAGGGAAGTGGCCGGCGTCGTGGACGCTGTTGGGGCCGGCGTGACGCGGTTCAAGCCCGGCGACGAGGTGTTTGGCACCTGTGAGGGGTCGTTCGCTGAGTACGTCTGCGCGAAGGAGTCGCTGCTGGCCCGGAGGCCCTCGAACCTGACGTTTGAGGACACGGCGGCTGCTCCGATCTCGGCCGTCACCGCGCTGCAGGCCGTCCGTGACGCCGGGCAGGTGGCCGCCGGGCAGAAGGTCCTGGTCATTGGCGCGGGCGGGGGAGTGGGATCGTTCGCCGTGCAGATCGCCAAGGACTCCGGCGCGGAGGTCACCGGAGTTTGCAGCGCCGGCAAGGCGGACCTGGTCCGGAGACTCGGTGCCGATCACGTCGTCGATTACACCCGGGACGATTTTGCGGCCGCCGGCGTCCTGTACGACGTCATTATCGACACCGCAGGCAACCGGCCCCTCTCGGTTCTGCGGAAGGCGCTTACACCGCAGGGGACGCTGGTGATCGTCGGAGGCGAAGGCGGCGGGAATGTCACCGGCGGATTTGAGCGCTCGATGGCTGCGCCGCTGGCGTCCCTCTTTTCCGGCCAGAAATTCAAGGGGCTCGTCTCGAAGGAAAACCACCAGGATCTCGAAGCGCTGACAAGGCTGCTTGAATCCGGCAGCGTGAAACCCGCCGTCGACAAGGTTTACCCGCTCGCGGAAGCCCCGGCCGCCATCACGCACCTGCATGAAGGGCGCGTGCGCGGCAAGGTGGTTGTTCGGGTCTGACGGCCATGCTTCGGCGCTGGCCTGTACGGGAACGGACACCCTGAGGGCCACTCAGGGTGCGAACGTGAGCCCGTGTTCAGCGGCGGCGGCTTCGAGAATCCGGACGGCCTTCGGGCCGACTCCGTGCATCGCAAGGAGTTCCCTGCGGCCAAGCGAAGCCACCTCAGCCAAGGACGTGATGCCCGCATTGAGCAGGGCACTGTTGGCTGGCCGGCCTATCGGGGGCAGATCCCCGATCTGCGCAGGAACGTCGCGGGTGCTCACGCTTGCCTCGCCGCAGCTTCGATGCCTGCACGGTGCGCTGCCCACTCCTCCGGGCTGCGCGGAGTCAGGTTCGGATCGCCCGGACGCTGGCCGGCGGTGCCGTCGATGAGTTCGCGCAGGATATCCGCGTGGCCCAAATGGTGGGCCCGTTCAGCGACCATGTGGACCAGAATCTGGTGCAGGGTGACGTGACGCCGCTCCTCCGGCCACCAGGGCACCGTGCCGGCCGCGTCCACCGGCAGGGCTTCGATGGTGGCGTCGCTGTGCGCTGCGGCGAAGTGGTGCAGCTCAACGATCTCGTCCCGGCTTTCCCCGGCGGGTACCCACAGATCGGCATCCGGGCTTGCATCGTCGTCTAACCAGGGGAGATGCCGGCCGCTGGGGCGTTCGAAGACCTCGCCGAAGTAGCCGAGCTCCACACTCGCCACGTGCTTGACCAGCCCCAGCAGGTTGGTGCCGGTGGGCGTGAGCGGCCGGCGGACGTCGTACTCACTCAGGCCGTCCAGCTTGCCGAGCAGGTTGTCTCGCCGGACGCGCAGATAGTGGTGCAGGGTCGCTTTTTCGTCCATAGCGGGCACTCTACCGAACTGCCGTTCGCTTCGGGCTTCCACGTCTTCGGCGTTGCCGCGTGAGGGCGAATAGTCTGGTATACCGGACAGTAACCCTGGCTAATGCCGGAACGGGCTCTCGCGCCGGACGCAAGCTTAAGTACGGTATCCCGGACACCGGGCGAAGATGGACAGCGACGCAATCGGAGGAAGCAGTGGCAGGCACTGAAGCAAAGGTGACGTCCAAGGTCCCCGCTGCCGAGAACACCCTTCGTATCCTCAAACTGCTGGCCTCGAAGCGCGGGCCCATGGCGGCGTCGAGCATTGCCACGTCCCTGGACCTGCCGCGTTCCAGCGTCTACCACCTGCTGGGCGTGATGGAGGCGAACGGTTTTGTCCTCCATCTCCACGAGGAGCAGAGGTACGGACTCGGCATCAGCGCCTTCGAACTGAGTTCGGCTTACTCACGGCAGGAACCGCTGTCCCGACTGGGCCGGCCGCTGTTGGCCTCGCTGGTGGACGTCATCGGCGAAAGCGCGCACCTGGCAGTCCTTCATGGCCGGGACGTGCTGTACATCGTGGAGGAGCGGGCCAAGAACCGACCGTCCCTGGTGACGGACGTTGGCGTCCGGCTCCCCAGCCACCTCACCGCCAGCGGCCGCGCCATCCTTGCGGCACTGCCGAAGTCACAGGTCCGTGCGCTTTACCCGAACGCTGCAGCTTTCACGGCGCGGCATGAGGTGCAGGGCGCCATCATGAAGTATTCCGCGCTGTCCTCGCACCTGGACCAGGTCCGGCAGCGCGGGTTTGCCACCGAACATGGTGAAGTGACGCCCGGGTTTGGGTCCATCGCGGCCGCCGTCACCGACCACGTGGGCTGGCCCACCGCGGCCGTGGCCGTGACGTTCCTGGAGGACAAGCTGCCGGCGGACCAGTGGCCGGCGCTCGCCGCCAGGGTGCAGAAGGTGGCGGATGAGCTCTCGGTCCGCATCCACGGCCGCCCAGCCAAATAGCCCATCCGGCATGTCTGGAATCCCGGACAGCACCGTCTCCAGCGCACTGTTTCCGGGGCTGCGGACACGCTTTAGTAGATACAGAACCTCTTCCCGCCACCGCGAGCACAACACTCGCCCACAACACGAAGGAGCCCCTCATGGCACCCGCCGATTTCACCACCGGTGCCCGCCCGGTCAAAGCAGCCCGCGGCACCAAGCTCACCGCCAAGAGCTGGCAGACGGAAGCCCCGCTGCGCATGCTCATGAACAACCTGGACCCCGAGGTGGCCGAACGCCCGGATGACCTGGTGGTCTACGGCGGCACCGGCCGCGCAGTCCGGTCCTGGGCCGCGTTCGACGCCATCACCCGCACCCTCGAAACCATGGAAAAGGACGAGACCCTCCTGGTCCAGTCCGGCAAGCCTGTGGGCGTCTTCCGCACCAACGAATGGGCGCCGCGGGTCCTGCTGGCCAACTCCAACCTCGTGGGCGACTGGGCCAACTGGCCCGAGTTCCGCCGGCTCGAGGCCGAGGGCCTGATGATGTACGGCCAGATGACCGCCGGGTCCTGGATCTACATCGGCACCCAGGGCATCCTGCAGGGCACCTTTGAAACCTTCGCCGCGATCGCCCGCAAACTCACCGGGGACGAAAACGGCACCCTCGCCGGCACCCTGACCCTCACCGGCGGCTGCGGCGGCATGGGCGGCGCCCAGCCGCTCGCGGTCACCCTGAACGACGGCGCGTGCCTGATTGTCGACGTCGACGAGACCCGCCTCCGCCGCCGCGCCGGAAAGCGCTACCTGGACGAGGTGGAAACCGATCTCGACGCCGCCATCGCCAAGGTGCTCACGGCCAAGGAGGAGCGCCGCGGCTGGTCCGTGGGCTACGTCGGCAACGCCGCCGAGGTGTTCCCGGAGATCCTGCGCCGCCACAACGCCGGCGAGCTGACGGTCGACATCGTCACGGACCAGACCTCCGCCCACGATCCGCTGAGCTACCTGCCCGAAGGCATCTCGGTGGAGGAATGGCACCGCGAGGCCGAGGCGGATCCGGAAGGCTTCACCAAGAAGGCCCAGGCCTCCATGGCCAGGCACGTCCAGGCCATGGTGGAGTTCCAGGACGCCGGCGCCGAGGTCTTCGACTACGGCAACTCGATCCGCGATGAAGCCCGCAAGGGCGGCTACAACCGCGCCTTCGAATTCCCCGGCTTTGTCCCGGCCTACATCCGACCGCTGTTCTGCGAGGGCCTTGGCCCGTTCCGCTGGGTGGCCCTGTCCGGCGACCCCGAAGATATCCGCGTCACCGATGAAGCCATCAAGGAACTGTTCCCGGAGAACAAGCACCTGCACCGCTGGATCGACGCCGCCCAGGAACGGGTTGAGTTCGAGGGACTGCCCGCCCGGATCTGCTGGCTGGGCTACGGCGAACGCGCCAAGGCCGGC
This sequence comes from uncultured Actinomycetota bacterium, assembly GCA_963741285.1. Lineage (GTDB taxonomy): Bacteria > Actinomycetota > Actinomycetes > Actinomycetales > Micrococcaceae > Arthrobacter. The sequence continues at coordinate 170,535 of CAVUHH010000016.1, read as the reverse complement.
CTGCTGTTCAACCAGCTCGTCAAAGACGGCAAGGTCAAGGCGCCCATCGTGATCGGCCGCGACCACCTCGACTCCGGCTCTGTCGCCTCCCCGTACCGCGAAACCGAGGCCATGGCCGACGGCTCCGACGCGATCGCCGACTGGCCCATGCTGAACGCGCTGCTCAACACCGCCTCCGGTGCCACCTGGGTCTCACTCCACCACGGCGGCGGCGTGGGCATCGGCCGCTCCATCCACGCCGGCCAGGTCTCCGTCGCCGACGGCACCGACCTCGCCGCCCAGAAGCTCGAACGCCTCCTCACCAACGACCCCGGCATGGGCGTCATCCGCCACGCCGACGCCGGCTACGACCGCGCCGTCGAAGTCGCCAAAGAGCGCGGCGTCCGCATCCCGATGAACGAAGCCCGCTAACTAGGCCCAAACCCACATCGCTTGCTCCGCAACTGCCGTTTTGAGCCACCAAAAGGGCCCGTACGGAGCAATCGATCAAGAAGTAGGAATCATGACCATCACAGCCAATGCCCCAACCCACGAACCGCTCACTGTTACCCTCGGCTCCAGCGGCGTTACGCCCGAGGACGTCGTCGCCGTCGCCCGCCACAACGCCACGGTGACCATCGCCCCTGAAGCGCTGGACAACGTCGCCAAGGTCCGCGCGCACATCGACGGCCTGGCCAACAGCGAGACTCCCGCCTACGGCATCTCCACCGGCTTTGGCGCGCTGGCCAACCGGCACATCCCCAACGAACTCCGCACCCAGCTGCAGAAGTCCCTCATCCGCAGCCACGCCGCCGGCATGGGCCCGGCCGTGGAACGCGAGGTGGTCCGCGGCATCATGTTCCTGCGCGCCAAGACCCTCGCATCCGGCCGCACCGGCGTCCGCCCCGTGGTCCTGCAGACCATGGTGGACGTCCTCAACGCCGGCATCACGCCGGTGGTGCGCGAGTTCGGTTCGCTGGGCTGCTCCGGAGACCTCGCCCCGCTTTCCCACTGCGCCCTGGTGCTCATGGGCGAGGGCGAAGCTGAAGGGCCCGACGGCGTGACGTACGGCGGGCGCGGTGAGCAGCCTGTCGCTGTGCTGCTCGCCGAACACGGCATCGAGCCGGTCACCCTCGCCGAAAAGGAAGGCCTGGCGCTGGTCAACGGCACCGAGGGCATGCTGGGCATGCTGCTGATGGCCATCGCGGACATCCGCCGGTTGCTCACGACGGCGGATATCACCGCCGCGATGAGCGTCGAGGCGCTGCTCGGTACAGACCAGGTGTTCCTGCCGGAGCTCCACGCAGCGCTGCGCCCGCACCCGGGCCAGGCCGCGAGTGCGGACAATATGCTGCGGGTGCTGTCCGACTCGCCGATCGTCGCCTCACACCGGGTGGGGGACTCGAAAGTCCAGGACGCCTACTCGCTGCGCTGCGCACCCCAGGTGGCCGGCGCGGTCCGGGACACCGTGGACTACGCCGCCCTGGTGGCGTCCCGGGAGCTGGCTGCCGCCATCGACAACCCGGTGGTCCTGCCCGACGGGCGCGTCAGCTCCAACGGCAACTTCCACGGCGCCCCGGTGGCCTATGTGCTGGACTTCCTGGCCATTGCGGTGGCGGACCTGAGTTCCATCGCCGAGCGACGGACCGACCGGATGCTGGACCCGGCCCGCTCGCACGGACTTCCTGCCTTCCTGGCCGCGGATCCGGGCGTTGATTCCGGCCTGATGATTGCGCAGTACACGCAGGCAGGACTGGTCTCTGACAACAAACGGCTGGCCGTCCCTGCGTCGGTGGACTCGATCCCCAGCTCAGCGATGCAGGAAGACCACGTGTCCATGGGCTGGCACGCCGCGCGCAAGTTGCGCAGGGCAGTGGAGAACCTCCGCCGCGTCCTGGCCATCGAACTGGTGACCAGCGGCCGGGCCATCGACATCCGCACCCAGTTGTCAGGCGGGAAGCTGCTTCCCGGGCCGGCAGGTGCTGCCGTCATCGGTGTGCTGCGGGACGTCGTTGACGGCCCCGGCACCGACCGGTTCCTGTCGCCGGAACTGGAAGCGGCTGACCGCTTGGTCGCATCCGGTGAGGTGATTTCGGCTGCCGAATCCGCCGTCGGAATTCTTGCCTGAACGGGAATATTCTTCGGTCCCAACAACTTTCCGGGCCAATGCTGAAATATGGTGCAACACGCACATTTCCGGCCAGGGAAGTGTAGTAGAACTGAAGGTGTAGTAAAAGTCACATCGACGAGGCTGTGGCAGGACGTATACAAAGGGGTAGAAGTTCAAATGAAAGCACGTGGGGCTGTCCTGTCGAGGCGCAACGCACATTCCGCCATCATCTCTGACTGGAGAACATTCCGGGCCGGGGACCAAGTGGAAATCATCAAGCACGCTCATGTCATTGCGGCGGGCGAGGTGGAAGAAGTATCGCAGAGCGGGAATGTGTTGTGGCTCGTGGCGGCTGGGCCGTCAGAGAAGCAACTATTCCTGAAATCCGACGGTGTACAGGTTCGGCGTAGCTGACCCTGAACGCAAAAAAGTCCCTGCCCTCCGTTCTGACGGGAGGCAGGGACTTTTTCGTTGGCGGCCGGTTGAGTCAGGCAGCGATGGCTTCGTAGGTCTCGCCGAAGGGAACCGATTCGTCCAGGGCCACGGTAAAGCGTCCGGGACGCAGCCGGGTCACAAGAATGCCGCAGGCTGCATCCTTGGCCGTTTCGATCAGGGTGGCAACAGCGTTGTCCAGTCCTACGTGCATCTCCTCGGCAGTGGCAAACTGCAGGTCGAGGGACCTGGTGTCTGAGGCCTCGTCGGCCGCAACGGCGGTCAAGGGGCGTTCCAATGTGGCTGTAGTCATAGCTTCAACTATACCGGGCGGATGCAAAGATGTCAGATGACTGCTATCTGGAGCGGTCTGACGCAAAAAAACCGAAGCCTGTTCGCAGAACCCCGCCTTGACGGCGCGGGTCTGCGAACAAGCTTCGGTCTGGAGCCGGCGGCCTGAAGCCGGAGCCCGGCTTATCAGCCTGCGCTGGCTTTGACCGCCAGCACGGGACAGTCAGCCTCGAGCAGGATCCGCTGGGATGTGCTTCCCATGATCAGTTTGCCCACCGGAGTGCGGCGGCGCAGGCCGATCACGATCAGCTCGGCGTTGTGCTCTTCAGCCGCGTCCAGGACCTCCGCCGCTGCGTCGTGGCCGCGGACCGGCTGCTTGATGACATGGTCGATCCCGTGGGATGCCAGGCGTTGGTCGATGCTTTGCACCTCGTCCTCCTGCGCGTACCGGTTATCCACCAGGGCATCGCCCTTCGAAGAGTTGATGACCAGCAGTTTGGAACCGGATTTCCGCGCCTCCTCGATGGCCTGGGTCAGCGCCGCTTCGCCTTCGGGGGTAGGGACGTATCCCACCACGATCGTCATGGTTGCTCCTTAATCTTCTGTAGGTGTGTGTTGGTCTGCCGCGCGGCGGGAAGCGAACAGGCTAGCCGTCGCCATCGCCGTCGGATGTTCCGTCGGCCCGGTGGCTCTGGTGGCTGATGGTGCCGCCGGCGTCCCTCGGGGGGACTGCGCCGGAGCCGGTTGCGGGCATGGTGCTGACGCTGCCGGACGGTTGCGGCGGATCAGCTTGAACAGCAGCGGCCACAGGAGGATGAGCGCCACGATGATGTAAACGGCGACGGCGATCGGCTCGCTCCAGAGGCCGGCAGGGTCGCCGGCGCTGAGCTGCAGCGTCTGGCGGAGCTGCTTTTCCAGGCGCGGTCCGAGGATGACGCCGAGGATGAGCGGCAGGACGGGAAGTCCGAAGCGCCGCATCATGAAGCCCAGCGCGCCGAGCGCCAGCAGGAGCACCAGGTCGAACGCCTGCAGGTTCACCGAGTAGGCGCCCAGCGTGGCGAAGAACAGGATGCCGGCGTACAGGTAGGGCCGCGGAATCTGCAGGAGCTTCGCCCACATCGGTGCCAGCGGCAGGTTGATGATCAGGAGCAGCAGGTTGCCGATGAAGAGGCTGGCGATGAGGGCCCATACCAGCGGTCCCTCGCTTTCGAACAGCTGCGGCCCGGGCTGGATGCCGTACTGCGTGAACGCTGCCAGCATCACCGCGGCCGTGGCGTTGGTGGGCAGGCCCAGGGCCAGCATCGGCGTCAGCGTGCCCGCGGCTGCAGCGTTGTTGGCTGCTTCCGGACCGGCCACACCCTCGATTGCGCCTTTGCCGAACTCTTCGGGGTGCTTGCTGAGCCGCTTTTCCGTGACGTAGGAGAGGAACGTGGGAATCTCGGCGCCGCCGGCGGGCAGCGCACCGAAGGGGAAGCCGAAGGCGGTGCCGCGGAGCCAGGGCTTCCAGGACCGCTTCCAGTCCTGCTTTCCCATCCACGGACGTCCCACGGGAATGACCTGCAGGGGGTTGCGGCGGAGGTGCGCGGCAACCCAGAGTGCCTCGCCGACGGCGAAGATGGCCACTGCCACCACCACGATGTCCAGGCCGTCCGCCAGGAGCGGCACACCGAAAGTGAGCCGGGCCTGGCCGGTGACCGAGTCCAGGCCCACCAGGCCGATGGCGAGGCCCAGGCCCAGGGACGCGAAGCCCCGAAGCCGCGAGGAACCGAGGACGGCCGTGACCGCCAGCAGGGCCAGAACCATGATGGCGAAGTAGCTCGGCGCGCCCAGGCTGACGGCGAAGTCCACCACGATCGGGGCACAGACTGCCAGGAGGGTGGTGCCGATGGTGCCGGCCACGAACGAGCCGATGGCCGCCGTCGCCAGCGCCTGTGAAGCCCTGCCGGCTTTCGCCATCTTGTTGCCCTCGATGGCGGTGACCACCGACGACGATTCGCCTGGCGTGTTAAGCAGGATGGAGGTGGTGGAGCCGCCGTACATGCCGCCGTAGTAGATGCCGGCGAACATGATGAAGGCGCTGGTGGGTTCCAGGGCGTAGGTGACCGGAAGCAGCAGTGCCACGGTCATGGCCGGGCCGAGGCCCGGGAGGACGCCGACGGCGGTACCCAGGATGACGCCGATGACGGCGTAGAGGAAATTCATGGGGGTCAGGGCGGTGGCAAAGCCGTCCATCAGGGAGGAAAAGACATCCATCAGAGAATCCCTTCCAGGAGACCGGCGGGCAGGTTAATGCCGAGGCCGAGGTAGAAGCCGTAAAAGGTCAGGAGGGAAAGGGCCACGGAGATGAGGCCGTCGCGGATGTAGTTCCGGCCGCCCAGTGCCCAGACGCTGCCCCAGAAGAGGATGGTTCCCGAGATAACCCAGCCTGCCCAGTCGATCAGCAGGATGTTGGCGATGAAGGCTCCCACCAGCGGCAGGACGGTCTTCCAGTCGGCGGGGTGGGTCAGGTCCACGTCCTCGCCGCCTTCGGCTTCGCCCTGGCCGCCGCGGAGCACGTTGACGGCCAGCAGGACAGCGCATGACCAGCAGCAGGCCGCCCACGATGAACGGCAGGGTCTTTGGTCCTACGGGATCAGACTGGGAGTAGGGGGTGACGATGCGGGCCGCGTCCGCGATGACCAAGGCCCCGGCCGCCCCGAGCAGGAGGGCGACCCCCAGCTCGGAGCGGCCTTTGAGCCGTGAGGCCAGTGTTGGTGAGGAGCTCACGCCAGGCCAAGCTTCGTGAGGACGTCCGCCACCCGCTTGTCCTGCTCGGCCAGGAAGCTTTCGAACTCAGCCCCGGTGATGAAGGCGTCGCTCCAGCTGTTGGTCTTCAGGGCTTCCTTCCAGGCAGCCGTGCCGTGCATCTTTTCGAGCGCGCCGATCAGCTTGGCCTTGTCGGCGTCGGTGATGCCCGGAGGGGCCACGATGCCGCGCCAGTTGGTGAACACCAGGTCGATGTTGGATTCCTTGAGCGTGGGGGCGTCCACGCCTTCGAGCCGGTTCTCGCCGCTGGTGGCCAGGACGCGGACGGCGCCGGATTCGATCTGCTTGAGGTATTCACCCGCGCCGGAGGCCGCGAAGCCCACCTTGTTGCCCAGGATGGCCGGGAGGAGGTCTCCACCGCCGTCGTAGGACACGAAGTTCACCTTGGTGGCGTCGATGCCCAGGGCGCCGGCAAGCTGCATGGGCAGGAGGTGGTCCGGGCCGCCCGGCGAGGAGCCGCCGCCAACACTGATGGCACCGGGGTCGGCCTTCCAGGCGGTGACCAGGTCGTCGATGGTCTTGTAGGGCGAATCCTTGCTGACCATGATGGCGCCGGGCTCTTCGATGAGCCGGGCCAGGGGAGTGGTGGCCGTCAGCTTGGACTCGGACTTGTTGGTGTAGCTCGCGCCCACCACGCCCAGGCCCATCAGCATGGTGAGGTCGCCGTTGCCCTTTTCGTTGACGATGCGGGCGAGGCCCACAGTGCCACCGGCGCCGGCGAGGTTGAAGACTTCGGGGTTCGTGGCGATTTTCTCGTCTTCGAGGACCTTGGCCGCCACGCGGGCGGTGGTGTCGTAGCCGCCACCTGCAGTGTTGGGGACCATGATCTGGAGCCCGGTCAGGGGGCCGGCGGGGGCGCCGGAGGTGGCTCCGTCGGTGGAGCTCTTCCCGGTGGCACCGCAGCCGGTGGCCATCAGGGCGATGCCGGCGGCGACGGCGGCAATTCGCAATGCGCGGATCTGGCGCATGGTGTTCCTCTTCTCTACATCTGATCAGCAAGAAACTGACTGGTGATCCGATGCTAGGCCCGTAAGTGATCGGCATCACTCTTGTGTACGCAGAGAAAGTTAAGTTCATTGAGTACACGTTTCCGGGGACTCACCGGGACTCTGCCGGGTCCATAGTTCAGGTAGCCTGACCACCAGACCCTGATGATCAGCGGGGCCAGGCAAATCAGCAGAAAGAACCACAGTGACTCGACGAAGAGGAATGTCCCTTGCCGGGCAGTACCTGGTCCTGCAGTTGCTGATTGTCCTCGCTGTCCTCGTCGCCGTGGTGGCCATCTCCCTCGCCCAGTCCGCCGCGGCGTTCGAACGGACCGAGGGCCGCCGGGCACTGGCCGCCGCCGAAGCCCTGGGGGCCAACCCCACCGTGCGTGAGCTGCTCCCCGCCGCGGAGCCCCGCGTCGGCTCGGCCCTTCCAGCCGTGGCCGAGTCGGTGCGCACCGTGTCCGGGTCCGCGCACGTGGCGCTCGCCAGGCTGGACCGCACCGTGGTTGCCTCGTCCGATCCCGGCCTCCTGGGCCAGCCGCTGGAACTGGGCGGCAGCCGCGTGCTGGAAGGCCGTGCCTGGACGGGCGTGGTGGGCGGTGCGGGCAGCCAGGAACTGTCCGCCCACGTGCCCGTCCTGGACGACGCCGGGAAAATGATCGGCATCGCGTCCGTCAGCCGGAACTACCCCTCAACCCTGGAGCGGCTGGGGGACGCCGTGCCCAACCTCCTCACGTACCTGGGGGTGGCGAGCGTGTTGGGCTTGGCCGGCTCACTGCTGCTCGCCCGGCGGGTGAAGCGGCAGACGCTCGGCATGGAACCCAGCGAGATTACCGGGCCTGGTGGAGAACCGGGAGGCCCTGATCCACGGCCTGAAGGAAGGTGTGGTGGCGCTCGACCCGCACGAGCGCATCACGGTGGCCAACGACAGTGCCCGCGCGCTGCTCGGCCTCCCCGCCGACTGCGTGGGCAAGAGGCTGCACAGCCTGCCCGTGGAGCCGGCCCTGAAGGACGTCCTCACCCGCGAGCAGCCTGGTCCGGACCAGCTGGTGCTCGTGGGCGACAGGCTGGTGGTGCTGAACCGCGTCCCCATCAGGTCCCGCGGCCGGGACATCGGCTCCGTCACCACGCTGCGTGACCGGACCGAACTCTCGGCCCTCGAACGCGAACTTGGCACCACCCGGACCGCCACCGACACCCTCCGCGCCCAGGCCCACGAATTCGCCAACCAGCTGCACGTGATCTCCGGCCTCATCCAGATCGGCGAATACGATTCCGTGGTCCAGTTCGTCAACGGGGCCACCCTGGACAGGACCCGGCTGAACGATGACGTCACCAGCCGCATCCAGGACCCGGCGCTCGCCGCCCTGCTGATCGCCAAGTCCAGCCTGGCCACCGAACGCGGCGTCGCGCTGCAGCTGGACCCCGAATCCGGGCTGGCGCGTGTGGACGATGAGCTGTCCCGCGACCTGACCACGGTGGTCGGGAACCTGGTGGACAACGCGTTCGACGCCGTCTCCGGGCTTCCGGGACCGGCGGTGCGGGTGCTGGTGGAGGACACCGCGGACGCCGTCACGGTCACCGTCCGCGATACCGGCCCAGGCGTCGCAGGCGATGCGGGGGAGATCTTCCGGCAGGGTTTCACCACCAAGGAACCCGGGCCCGCCGGCAGCCGCGGGTTCGGCCTGGCGCTTTCGCGGGTGGTCTGCCGGCGCAGCGGCGGGGACCTGACCGTGGCCAATGACAACGGGGCGGTTTTCACGGCGCGGTTCAAGAGAACGAGGAGACTGGAGCCATGATCAAAGTCCTGATTGTTGACGACGATTTTATGGTGGCCAAGGTCCATGCCGGGTTCATCCAGCGCACTCCCGGGTTCACGGTGGTCGGGGTGGCCCACACCGGCGCGCAGGCTGTCGTCGAAACGGAACGCCTCCAGCCGGACCTGGTGCTGCTCGACATCCACCTCCCGGACATCAACGGCCTGGACCTGATGCACAAACTGCGCGAGGTGGCCCCGGAACTGGACGTGCTGGTGATCAGCGCTGCACGTGAAGTGGACACGGTGCGCAAGGCCCTCCGCGGCGGGATTGTGCACTACCTCATCAAGCCCTTTTCGCAGACTGACCTGCAGGAACGGCTGGAGCACTACCGCCTCGCCTACCAGGGCCTGGACTCGTCCAAGGACGTGGCGGAGCAGTCGGACGTCAACCGCGTGTTCGGGCTGGACGGTGCCGCAGCCCAGGGCGGGCGGCCGCTGCCCGAAGGGCTGCAGCATCGAGACCCTGAAGCTGGTGGAAACCGCGCTTAAAGAGGCCGACGGCGACCTGTCCGCCAACGAAGTCGCCGTCCAGTTGGGCACGTCCCGGGTCAGCGCCCGCCGGTACCTGGAGTACCTCCACGACGAGGGCGTGCTGGAGGTCCGGCTCAAGTACGGTGTGGGCCGGCCGGAACGGCGCTACGTGCTCAAGGTCTAGTCAGCGTTCGCCGCCGGAGGTCACCCCCGGCAGGAACTCGGACGGAAGTTCCGCTACCGGGATGATCACCATGTCCTGGACCTTCCAGTCGAACTGGATGCACGCCTTCCGGGCGGCCTCCAACTGGTCGAGGGTGGGCATGCTGCCGCCCGCGGGGACGACAAACGACTCCACATGGAACACGTGGCCTTCGTCCCGGATCCTCGACTGCGCGGTCTCGGTCCAGTCGAGGCTGGCGAGATATTCGTCCAGCCGGTGCCCGATCGGGTGCGGCTCCCCGTCGTCGTACGTCCTGGCCCGCTTGTCCATCAGGGCCGAGACGGCGGCACGCGTGTTGCGGACACCGTCGTGCAGGATGCTGCCCGAGATGATCAGCGCCGCGGCGTAGTCGGCCCACCACCAGCCCAGCCCGATGCCGGCCACGCCCACCGCTGCTGCTGCGGCGGTCATCCAGTCCGCCTTGTTCATATCCGCGTCGGCGTACAGGACTTTGTCGTGAAGCTTTTCGGCCAGCTTCATCTTCACGTGGCCCAGGTAGATGGGCGGGCCCGCGGTGAGGACCATTGCCGCCATCATCACCCAGCCGAGCCAGATGGTCTGGCCAAAGAAGTCGAAGCCGCCGATGGTGGGGTGCTCGGCGCTCAGCAGGCCGATCCCCGAGTCAACGATCAGATAGGCGCCCATGACGGTCAGGGCGACGGCGGCCACCACGTGCGCGATTCCGACGGCACGATGAAACCCGTAGGGGTGCTCTTCGCTGGGCTTCCTGCGGATGATCCGGGCGGCCAGCAGGAAGGAGATCGGCGGCAGGAAGGACAGGAGGTCCTCTACCCACGCCGCCTTCATCGCCTGCGAGTTGCCGAGAACCGCGAAGACCAGCACGGTGGACGCAGCCAGGAAGCCGATGGTGATCCACTCGAATTTCACTGCCTTGCGCAGCGCAGCGTGCTGTTCGTCCGGGAGTTCGGTGTGTCCGAAGCGGGCCGGGCTGTCGCCCTTCAGGATGGTCATCGCTGCTCCTTGGCTTCCATCAGGAACTTGTCCAGCTGCAGGAGGAACGCATTTTCGCCGAGGGGCACCAGCATGACGTGCTTTTGGAGCGACCCGTGGCTGTCGCGTGATTCCGCGTAGACCCGGGTCAGTCCGCCGTGCTGCGCCCATGGTGTCTTATCGTTAAGGCCGCCTATAACCAGGTCCAGTTCCCCGTGCTTCAGCTCTTCGGCCAGCACGTGTTCAGTCCCGGACACCCACTCGATGTCAGCACCGAGCCGGGCGGCGAACCCTCGGACCAGCTCGGCGTCTGTACCTTGGACCTCCTCATCCCGCCGGGAGCTGGCCGGCTGGGTGCCCTGGCCGCCGCCGCGGGAGGCTGAAAACTTCACCCAGTCGCCGTTTTCGCTGGCCCCTACCCGGAGCGTGCCGGCTGTTACACGCTCCGATGTGCCCGACGGATCCGCGGGATACGTCCCGCAGCCGGCGACGGACAGTGCCGTGGCGAGGGCCAGGACGGCGGCCCACCTGCTTCCCCGATGTCGCATGCCGGCTCCTCCGTTGGGCGTCTGTGAACTCCAGTAGACAGCCTACTTACTTTCTGCGCCCGCGCCGCCGGATTCGGTCGGATCAGGCTAGTGAAGCAGTGTGTTCACCAGCCGGGCGGCCACCTTGGCGGTGCGGCCGTCGATGTCGAATTCGGGGTTCAGCTCCGCCACATCGAGGTGCAGGAGCTTGCCGCTGTCAGCCACCTGGCGGCAGACCGCGGTGATCACCGGCAGGGGCACTCCATACGCGGCCGGGGCACTCACGCCGGGAGCCACCGACGCCGGCAGGACGTCCAGGTCGATGGTCAGGTAGAGCACGTCCACGCTGTCCACGAACTGCGCGACGAACGCCGCCACCCGCTCCGCCGTGCAGTCCTCGTCCAGCAAATACTGCACTCCCAGCCGCTCCGCCGTGGTGAAAAGTGCCCGGGTGTTGTTCGGCTCCGAAATCCCGACGACGGCGTACCTGAATTCGCGCCCCGCGGCGGCTTCCGCGTCGGCCATCTGGAGGAACGGCGTGCCCGAGCTGGGCAGGGGTTCGTCACGGAGGTCAAAGTGGGCATCAAGGTTCAGGACGCCCAGCCGCCGGCCGCCGCGTACTGCTTCGGACCCCGCCACCCCCAGATAGCTGGCGAAGGCAGTTTCGTGCCCGCCGCCGAGCACCACGGTGAGTCTTCCGTCGTCGAGCATCGAGGAAATCGCCTGCCCGGCGCGGGCCTGGCCAGCCTCGAGGGCGCCGTCCGCAACCACAATGTCGCCGGCGTCAGACACGGCACGGTCCAGGTGGAAGGCCAAGGGGCCAAGGGCGGCGCGGATGGCGGCCGGTGCCTGGGCGGCTCCGGTCCGGCCCTTGTTGCGGCGGACGCCTTCATCGCTGGCAAAGCCGAGGATGACGGCCGGGCGGGACGCGGCGGGTTCCGGCGGCACCGCACGGGCGCCGCCGTCGGTCTTGTCCCCGACGCCGTCGGCCTTGTCCCCGAAAGGAGTCCGGTGCGGCGAAACCGCCTGCCACCAGCGACGGTGCTCGCCGCCGTCGCCGTCGAACCGCCCGGTCCAGGGCTGCGGAGGGACGTCAACGGTGGGTGCGGTGGGGGTCATGCCTCAAGCTCACAGCATGCCCGGTGCCAAAGCGAGCAGGACCGCCGCAGTGCTGTCTGAAATTCCGGATATCGCGCGGCTGGGATCCGCCACCGGCGCCAGCTGGTGTGCTGGCCGCCCGCACGGGGCTAAAGTGGAGCAATCCGCCGTGGGGCCTGTCCGAAGTGGCGGCGCCCCAGGGCAATGACGCAGGCCGGAGCCAAATGTTTGAAGCCCCCAGCATCCTCTTCGCCGCGGCAGGCGCTGCCGTTTTTGTTGCCGCGGTCCTTCCCAAGCTCCTGCGCAACGCACCTTTCTCGATGCCCATGGTGTTCCTGGGCGCCGGGCTGGCGGCCTTCTCCGTGATCCCCGGCCTGCCGGACCCTGACCCGATCGTGCACAGCGGTTTTGCCCTGCACCTCGCCGAGGTCTGCGTCATCATCTCCCTGATGGGTGCCGGCCTTGCCCTGGACCGGCCTGTGGGGCGCCGAAGCTGGTCCACAACCTGGCGGCTCCTCGGAATTGCCATGCCGCTGTGCATTGTTGCCCTGACCCTGATGGGGTTGTGGTTCCTTGGCCTGGGGCTCGGCGCAGCGCTGCTCGTGGCCTCCAGCCTGGCGCCCACAGACCCGGTGCTGGCATCGGAGGTGCAGGTGGGCGAGCCTGCTGACGAGGAAAACGAAGCCAACCAGGAGGATGAGGTCCGGTTTGGCCTGACTTCCGAGGCCGGCCTGAACGACGGCCTGGCATTCCCGTTTGTGTACCTGGCCATCGCCATCAGTGTGGTGGGGGCGGCGCCGTCAGCGTGGTTCCCGCAGTGGTTTGGGGTCGACGTCGTTTGGCGGCTTGGCCTTGGAGTGCTGCTTGGCTTCGGCATCGGCAAGTTGCTTGCCCTGCTGTTCTTTTCCGCCAAGAAGCAAAGCCTGCGGCTCGCCAACCACTCCGAAGGTTTCGTTGCCCTGGCTGCGACGTTCCTGGCGTATGGCCTCACCGAGATGGTGGAGGGCTACGGGTTCATCGCGGTGTTTGTCTGCGCGGTCACCATCCGGTCCGCGGAACATACCCACGGCTACCACCGCGTGCTCCACTCTTACGTGGAACAGCTCGAACGGCTCATGACCGTGGTGATCCTGGTACTGCTGGGAGGTGCCATTGCGCGCGGGCTCCTGTCGGAAATCGGCTGGGCCGAGCTCCTGGTTGCGCTGGCGTTCCTGCTCGTGGTGCGGCCGGCCGCGGGCTGGATCGGGCTCCTGGGCGGAAAAACGGGCCCGCGCGAACGCATTGCCCTGTCCTTTTTCGGCATCCGCGGCATCGGCTCGCTGTACTACCTCGCCTATGCGCTCGGCAAAGGGCAATTCACGGAGCAGGCCCAGTGGCTGTGGTCCTTTGTGGGGCTGGTGGTGGCGCTGTCCATTGTTGTCCACGGAGCCAGCACCTCGCCGCTGATGAACCGCCTGGACCGCCTGCGGGAGCGGAAGGCCCTGGCGGACACTGGCGACGAGGGCAAAGCCCCCACCACGCCCGTTTAGGGACACGCCGGGTTTAGGGACGCGCCGGGCAGGAAGGCGGCAGCCGGGACCGGCGGCCGGCGTCCTAGAGCACGCCCAGGGCGGCCTCGATGGGTCCCACGGCGAAGAACAGCAGGAATGCCCCGGCCACGGCCCACATCAGCGGGTGGACATCCTTGACCCGGCCCTGGACCGTGCGGATGATGACATACGCGATGAAGCCGGCGCCGAGGCCGTTGGCGATCGAGTAGGTGAACGGCATCAGGGTGAAGGTCATGAAGGCGGGGATGGCGATGCCCCAATCCTGCCAGTCGATCTTGCCAACCTGGGACACCATCATGAAGCCAACCACCACCAGGGCGGGAGCCACGGCCTCGAACGGAACCAGGTTGATCAGGGGAGTGAAGAACATGGCCACCAGGAACAGCAGGCCGGTGACGATGGAGGCCACGCCGGTCCGGGCGCCCTCGCCGATGCCGGCGCCGGCCTCAACGTAGATCTGGTTCGAGGAGACGGACGCGCCGCCGCCCACGATGGCGCCCAGTGCGTCCACCTGCAGCACGCGGTCCACGTCCGGGATGTTGCCGTCCTTGTCCACGGTGCCGGCCTCGTTGGCCAGGCCCACCATGGTGCCCATGGCATCAAAGAAGATGCTGAGCAGGATCACAAAGGCCAGCAGCGTGGCGGCCACAACACCCAGGTGCTCGAACGCGCCGAAGGGGTTTGCCTTGCCGATCAGGGACAGGTCAGGGGCGGCCCAGCCGGAGAAGGAGGGCGTCACCAGGGACCAGCCCTGCGGGTTGAAGGGCTTGTCCGGAGCGACGCTGGGGCCGATGCGCAGGGTCAGTTCCAGGATCACGGAAATGATGGTGGAGGTGACGATGCCGATCAGGATGGCGCCCTTGACCTTGCGGACCACCAGGGCGATGGTGAGGATCAGGCCGAAGACGAATACCGCCGTCGGCCAGCCGAGCAGTTTGCCGTCATAACCCAGGCCCACCGGGACCGTGGTGCCGGCAACGTCGGGGATGCGGCGCACAAAGCCGGCGTTGACCAGCCCGATCAGGGCGATGAACATGCCGATGCCCACCACAATGGCGGTTTTGAGCCCGTCCGGTACGGCCTTGAAGACGGCCGTCCGGAAACCGGTCAGGACCAGGATCAGCATGGTCACGCCGGAGAGGACCACCAAACCCATCATGTCCGGCCAGGTCAGGCCCGGGTTGGTGGCCACCGTGACGGCCACAAACGCGTTGACGCCCAGGCCCGCGGCCAGCGCGAACGGGTGCCTGCCCCAGGCGCCCATCAGGATAGTGAGGATGCCCGCCACAAACGCCGTCACGGCGGCCACAGCGGGGAAGCCAAGGGTGTTGCCGCTGGAGTCGGGCCCGGAGAGGATCAGCGGGTTCAGCACCACGATGTAGCTCATGGCGAAGAACGTCGCAAAGCCGCCGCGGATCTCCCGGGAGAGGTTGGACCCTCGCTCGGAAATCTTGAAGTACCGGTCCAGGGCAGAGCCTTGCTTAAGCATTAGTCCTCCGGGGAAAGTGTTGTGGGGATACTTGAATCCTAAAGGGCGGCGGGCCCGGGGCCGGGATATGGTGGGCCCCGTCACAGCCCTGCCGAGTGCTGCGGCAGGCGCCCGCGGGCCCGAGCCTAGAATGACTGTCAGGAACTTCACACCGCGCAAACGATGGAGACACGATGACCACTGCCACCACCACGGACGAGCAGCTCCCCGCGGCCCACGTTGCCGACAGCCACGATCTGATCAGTGTGCAGGGTGCCCGGGAGAACAACCTCAAGGACATCAGCATCGAGATCCCCAAGCGGCGGCTGACCGTGTTCACGGGTGTCTCCGGCTCGGGCAAGAGCTCCCTCGTGTTTGCCACCATCGCCGCGGAGTCGCAGCGGATGATCAACGAGACCTACAGCGCCTTTGTGCAGGGGTTCATGCCGAACCTGTCCCGGCCGGATGTGGACCGCCTGGAGGGCCTGACCACGGCAATTATCGTTGACCAGGAGCGCATGGGCGCAAACCCCCGGTCCACGGTGGGCACGGCCACCGACGCCAACGCCATGCTCCGGATCCTCTTCAGCCGCCTGGGCAACCCGCAGGTGGGCCCGCCCACGGCGTTCTCCTTCAACGTCCCCACCCGGAAGGCCAGCGGGGTGATGAGCACCGAGAAAGCCGGCGGCCGCGTGGAGAAGGCCGTGGTGCAGAACGCCGTCTACCTCGGCGGCATGTGCGCTCGCTGCGAGGGTATGGGCTCGGTCTCCGATTTCGACCTCACGGCTCTTTACGATGACAGCAAGTCGCTGGCCGACGGCGCCCTGACGGTTCCCGGCTACAGCATGGACGGCTGGTATGGCCGGCTGTTCGAAGGCATGGGCCTGCCCATGGACAAGCCCATTTCCTCTTTTACGAAGAAGCAGCTCGAGACGATGCTGTACGCCGAGCCCACCAAGATCAAGGTCGAGAGCATCAACCTCACTTTCGAGGGCATCATCCCCAAAATCCAGAAGTCCATGCTGTCCAAGGACGTCGAGGCGATGCAGCCGCATGTGCGGCGCTTCGTGGAGAGTGCCATCACTTTCCAGTCCTGTCCCGACTGCGAGGGAACGCGGCTCAGCCCCGAGGCCAGGTCCTCGAAGATCCAGGGCAAAAACATCGCCGACCTGTGCAAGATGCAGATCAGCGACCTGGCTGAGTGGGTCCGCGACCTCAACGAGCCGTCGGTCGCGCCGCTCCTCAAGGGCCTGCAGCACCTGCTGGACTCGTTCGCCGAAATCGGGCTCGGCTACCTCTCGCTGGACCGGCCCGCCGGCACCCTCTCGGGTGGCGAGGCCCAGCGCACCAAGATGATCCGGCACCTGGGCTCGTCCCTGACCGACGTCACCTATGTCTTCGACGAGCCCACCATCGGCCTCCACCCGCATGACATCGAGCGGATGAACCAGCTCCTGCTCCAGCTTCGGGACAAAGGCAACACCGTGCTGGTTGTTGAACACAAGCCCGAAACCATCGCCATCGCCGACCACATCGTTGACCTCGGACCGGGCGCCGGAACGCAGGGTGGCAGTGTCTGCTTCGAGGGCAGCGTGGAGGGCCTGCGGGCCAGCGACACCATCACGGGACGCCACCTCGATGACCGGGCCGCCGTCAAGAAGTCGGCACGTAAACCCACTGGCGCCCTTGAGGTCCGAGGTGCCTCCTCGCACAACCTCCGGAACGTCGACGTCGATGTTCCGCTCGGCGTGCTGTGCGTGGTCACCGGCGTCGCGGGTTCGGGTAAGAGCTCGCTGATCCACGGCTCCGTGGCCGGCCGCGAGGGCGTGGTGGTCATCGACCAGGGCGCCATCAAGGGGTCCCGCCGCAGCAACCCCGCCACGTACACGGGGTTGCTGGAGCCGATCCGGAAGGCGTTCGCCAAGGCCAACGGCGTGAAGCCGGCATTGTTCAGCTCCAACTCGGAAGGCGCCTGCCCCACCTGCAATGGCGCGGGTGTCATTTTCACCGAACTGGGCGTGATGGCCACTGTCGAGTCCACGTGTGAGGACTGCGAGGGCCGCCGTTTCCAGGCATCGGTCCTGGAATACAAGCTGGGCGGACGGAATATCTCCGAGGTCCTGTCCATGTCGATGACCGAGGCGGAGGCCTTCTTCAGCGAAGGGGAGGCCCGCACGCCCGCAGCCCACAAGATCCTGGACCGGCTGGTGGATGTTGGCCTCGGGTACCTGACCCTCGGCCAGCCGCTCACCACGCTGTCCGGCGGCGAGCGGCAGCGCGTGAAACTGGCCACGCAGATGGCGGAGAAAGGCGACGTCTACGTCCTCGACGAACCGACCACCGGCCTCCACCTGGCCGACGTCGAGAACCTGCTGGGCCTCCTGGACCGCCTGGTCGAGTCGGGCAAATCGGTGATCGTTATCGAGCACCACCAGGCAGTCATGGCGCACGCCGACTGGATCATCGACCTCGGCCCCGGCGCAGGGCACGACGGCGGCACAGTGGTTTTCGAGGGGACTCCGGCTGAGCTGGTGGCCGCGAAGTCCACACTCACCGGCAAGCACCTCGCCGCGTACGTCGGCATCTAGCCAGGACGCCTGGGGAGGGCGGTCAGCGCAGCGGCTACGCTGAAGGAAGATACCAGTCAACATTAAGGGAGCAGTCCACTCATGCGATCCATCCGCCGCCAGCTGCTGAGTGCCATGCTGGGGATCTTCGTTGCCGCCGCCGCGCTGCTGGGGTTCTCCGCCCCGGCCCTGGCGCACGATGCCGCTGAGTCCAGCAGCCCCGCGCAGGGAGCCACCGTGGAAACCCCACCGGAGCAGGTTTCCGTCACGTTCAACAAGAACCCGCTGGGCATCGGCGCGCAGTTTTCGGTCAAGGATGCCGGCGGTTCCGAGTGGGCCGACGGCGCAGTCGAGATCGTGGATAACGTTGCATCCCAAAAGCTGAAGGCCGGCGCACCCGCGGGGGCCTACACAGTGGCCTGGCGCGTGGTCAGCTCGGATTCCCATCCGATTGAGGGGACGTTCGGCTTTACGGCGACTGCCGCGGCGGCGGGGGCATCGCCGTCGGGCGTTTCAACGCCCGGATCAACCGCGAGCCCGACGGCGTCTGCGGGCGTTCCCGGGATGGGAACCGCCCAGCCGGGAACCACCGCGGCGCCGGAACCAGCGGCTGACGCGTCTGAACCGTTTCCGTGGAGCCTGGTGATCTTTGCCGCGGTGGCGTTGGGCCTGCTCGTGACCATCGGGATCCTGGCGAAACGCCGCCTGACGGCCGGCAGTGACGACGAGGACGCTGAGGAGTCCTAGCCGGCGGAACTCCCCGCCCAGGCGGCCGGGCCGGACTCCGGGTAGACCTTGGACGAGATGGCCTGGCCTACGGTTTTTGCCTGCCGCAGCACTTCCTTGGGTGAGGGCGTAATGAGTTCACCCACGCCTACGAGGTAGATGCCGATTTTCCGCATGGCTGCCACCAGGTTCCGGCCGACGGTGATGCCGAAGTCGCTGAGCATGCGCCGGAGCTGGCTGTGCGCGCAGCGGGTCAGAACGATGTGGTCAGCAAGCAGGATTCCGTTGGGGGTATGGACTTCCCATTGGCGGGCCGGGGACTCCCCGGGTGGGGCAGCGGCCGGTGTGCCGGGGACGCCGCCCACCATGGTCAGCTGAACGGCCCGGGTGGTGTTGCGGACATCCATGTGGTGGCTGGCGGCATAGTTGCGCAGGTGCCGGAGAATCTCGTTGCGTTCCCGGAGGGAATCGGAGTCTGCTGCGTCGCAGCGCTGCAGTGAAGTGGTATTGGCCGGTTGCCCGGCACCCAGGATGTCGAGCCCGTCCACCACGATGGCGTCCACGCCGCGCCGGCGCAGTTCTGCGCCGACGGCAAGGCCGGAGAGCCCGGTGCCGATGATCACCGTGGTGGTCCGCTCGGTCCCGCCAGTCACAGGCATGGTTGACACTACAGTTCTCCTCCTTTGAAGGCATTCGGATGATGCAGGCGTCGTCGCCCTGCACGCGTCCCGTTACCCCCAAAGTCCGGCCGCAACACCGGCCCGCGATACACCCTTGCAGAGGGCATCAACGGACCGGCAGTGCCTCGAAGACTACAGAAGATTGGTGACGGGGGATAGCCCAAAACGAAACATTCTCCGTTAACGGTGGATGCGGTTGCCGTTCCGGTTGCCAAGGGCTGTGGATAACTCTCTGCCAGGGGCACCTGGTGGCTTGCTAAGTGTCCGCGGACCGAGAATAGTGATAAATGGAAGCAGGGCGTTCCTGACCAGCCGCGACGTCCGCGGTGGCGGGTACAGGCGGAGCGCTCATCTTCTGGCAGAATGGCCGGAACATAAGGCAGTATCGCGAGGAGGCGGCCCGATGGGCGCACATGAGATGCAACCGGACCCGGAATGGGAGAACACGGCCAATTCCGCCGCTCCCCGGGGAATTGTTGTGGGCGTAGACGGCTCCGACCACGGCCAGTGCGCCCTGGTGTGGGCAGCCCGGGAGGCTGAGCGCCGCCGTCGGCCGTTGCACATCGTCACCGCATATTCAGTGCCTATCTTCGCCGCGTCCGGGCTGGACGGCGGGTATGCCACAGTGGACGATTCCGTGATCCGCGAAGGCGCAGAAGCGATCATCCAGCAGGCGATGGACAAGGTTTCCAGCTACAACATCGACCGTCGATGCCTCCGTGGAGAACGGTGACGCCTCCGGTGTGCTGCTGGAAATGTCGGAAACGGCGGAGCTGCTGGTGTTCGGGACCCGCGGCCGCGGCGGATTTGTGGGCCGCCTGCTGGGCTCGGTGAGCAGCGCACTTCCTGCCCACGCCAAGTGCCCCACCGTCACCGTGCCCCTGGTCTGTTCAGACCGGCTGGGCGAAACCACCGAGGATAAGCGCATCCGGGCCGAACAGGCCAAGGAGGGGCACAAGCATGTCGACAACGTTGTTGTGGTGGGCGTGGACGGCTCCGAGCAGGCGCGCGTCGCCGTGCTGGAGGCCGCAGACCAGGCTGAACGGCTCGGGGCAACCCTGCGCGTGATCTGCGCCGTGCCGCAGTTCAGCGGATCGCTGGCCTGGGTTCCCGCCCCGATGGACCGGAAGGCCCTGTTCGAGGACATTGAGAACCAGCTGGAAGCCGGGAAAGCGTGGCTGCGGAGCCACTACCCCAACCTTCGCGTGGAGTCGGAAGTGAAAGACGGCTCGGCCGTGGATGTCCTGGTGGACGCCAGCAGGCACGCGGAGCTGGTGGTGGTTGGCACCCGCGGCCGTGGCGGCTTCACCGGCATGCTGCTGGGTTCCACGTCCGGCGGGGTCCTGCACCACACCAAGGGCCCTGTTCTGGTGGTGCCGGACCGCGATGATCCGCGGCTCGCGGACCGGGCGAAGTTCGGACCCATTCTCGGCGCGGCCTGACCCGACGAGCGTTGCTGCAGGAGGCGTGAAAGTGCCTGACGCCGGCGGACGGTCCCCGATCCTCGGATTGGAGGCCGTCAATGCCGCCATGGTTCCCCTCGTGGGTGGCAAAGCCGCGAACCTCGGGGAGCTGCTGTCCGCGGGAATGCCGGTGCCGGACGGCTTTTGCCTGACGACGGCGGCCTACCGCGAAGCTGCCGGCGGTACCACTGAGTCCGGCGCCGGCAGCGGCGCTGGTGGTGGCAGTGACGGGAACGATGGCGCGGGCCCACTCGCCGGCGTCCATCAGGCCCTGAAAAACACTGCCGACGGCGACCTGCCCGCCCTGGCTGCGCTGGCCGGCCAGGCCCGGGATGTCATCCGGGCCGCGCCCGTCCCGGCGGCGATAGCAGAGGCCATCGAGGCGGCCTACTCAGCGCTCGGGCACGATGTCCCGGTGGCAGTGCGGTCCTCGGCCACCGCCGAAGACCTTCCGTCCGCGAGCTTCGCCGGGCAGCAGGACACCTACCTCAACGTGGTGGGTGCTGCCGCCGTGGTGGAGGCGGTGCGCGAGTGCTGGGCTTCGCTGTGGACTGACCGCGCTGTGAGTTACCGGGCCACCCGGGGGATCGATCCGGCTGCGGTGGCGCTCGCCGTGGTGGTCCAGCGGATGGTGGATGCCACGGCGGCCGGCGTGCTGTTTACGGCGAACCCGCTGACCAACCGCCGGCAGCAGGCGGTTATTGATGCCAGCCCGGGGCTGGGGGAGGCGGTGGTGTCCGGGGCCGTGAACCCGGACCATTTTGTGGTTGATCCGGTCACGGGCCGTGTCCTGGAGCGGCGCCTCGGCGATAAGCGCATCGCCGTCCGGCCGATCCTGGGCGGCGGAACCCGGACCGAGGCGGTCAGCAACGGCGGCGCCAAGGCATGCCTGACGGACCGGCAGGCAGCGGAACTTGCCGCGCTTGGCCATCGCGTGGAGCAGCATTTCGGGGCGCCGCAGGATATCGAATGGGCGATCGACGGCAGCGGGCGCCTGTGGCTGACACAGTCGCGGCCCATCACCACACTGTTCCCGGTGCCCCAGCGGACTGCGGGCAGGACCGGCAGCTCTGCCAATAGGGCAGAGGCGGACGGCGCCCGTGTGTATCTCTGCTTCAGCCTGGCGCAGGGCCTCACCCGCCCCATTACTCCAATGGGCCTGGCGGCGTTCCGGCTGCTCGCCTCGTCAGTGGCCCGCGCCGCACAGTTCGATGTGCCCCAGCCGCGCAACGGCCCACCGGCTTACGCTGAGGCGGGCCAGCGGATGTACTTTGACCTGACGGCTGTTGCCCGCAGCACCACAGGCCGGCGGATCGTGCCCCGGGTCTTCGACGTGATGGAAGCGCGCTCGGCCACGGTGCTGCGGAGGGTCTTCGAGGACCCGCGCTTTTCCGTGACCCGGCGGACGCCGCTGGGCCTGCTGCGCCACGTGGTGCCGGCCGCAGCGCATGCCCGGGTGCCGGAGACACTTCTTCGGGCGGCCTTCCGGCCGGACGCGGCCCTCCGCCGCGCGAACCGCAAGGCTCGCGAGTTCGGAGACTCCCTCCGGCTTCCTGCCGGCGCCACTCCGCTGCAGCGGCTCGACCATGCTGAACACGTCCTGAGTACCAGCCTGTTCTCGGTGGTGCCGTCCATCCTGCCCCTCCCTGCGCTGGGTTTCGCCTCAATGGCGCTGGCCGGGAAGCTGCTGGGCGGTGGCCGGTGGGATGACCTGCAGGTGGTGCTCCGCGGCCTGCCAAATAACGTGACCACCGAAATGGACCTGGAGCTGTGGCGCCTCGCCCAAGTGATTAAGAACGACGGCGGCTCCCGCGCCGCCGTGACGGGCCGGAAACCCGCCGAACTCGCCGCCGACTTCAAGGCGGGGCAGTTGCCTGCGGAACTGCAGGCAGGGCTGGCGCGGTTTATGGGCCAGTACGGGCACCGGGCCGTGGCCGAGATCGACGTCGGGATGCCGCGCTGGTCCGACGATCCCACGCACATCATGGGTGTCCTGACCAACTATCTGCGCCTTGACGCTGACGCCATGGCGCCGGATGTCCAGTTCAGCAATGCCGCCGAGGAGGCAGAAGCCCAGGTGCAGCGCCTCGTGGCGGAGGCCCGGTCCCGCGGCCGGCTGCGGGGTGCCGTGGTCCGGGCAGCGCTGCGGCGGACGCGGCTGTTTGCCGGGCTGCGCGAACTGCCCAAGTTCCAGCTGGTGGTGGGGCTTGCCGAGGTGCGGAAACAACTGGGCCTGGTGGGCGAGGCGCTCGTCGCGGCCGGCGCCGTGGCTGCGCCGGACGACGTCTTCTTCCTGAATCTGGACGAAGCCAGGGCCGGCCTCCTGAAGGGCCCAGCCGGGGGACCGGGCGGAGAACACGGAAACGGACCTGCCGATCTGCGCGGCCTGGTGGCCGATCGTCGGGAGGCGTACGCCGTGGAGCTGGAACGGCGCCACGTGCCGAGGCTGCTGCTCTCCGACGGCACCGAGCCGGAGGCACTGCAGCCTGCGGGCACCGCCGAAGAGTCCGCGGTGCCCGGCACCCTGACAGGGAGCCCGGCGTCGGCCGGAACCGTCACGGCGGCCGCCCGCGTCATCCTGGACCCGGTGGGTGCCCACCTGGAACCGGGCGAAATTCTTGTGGCGCCGTCCACCGACCCTGGCTGGACCCCGCTGTTCCTCACCGCCGGCGGGCTGGTCATGGAGATGGGCGGCCCCAATTCCCACGGCGCCGTGGTGGCCACGGGAGTACGGGATCCCGGCGGTGGTGGGCGTCCCGGATGCCACCCTGCGGCTTACCACCGGCCAGCAGATAACGGTCGACGGCGGCGCCGGAACCGTAGTTCCTTCGTAGCCGCTCAGGCCCGTCCCCGGGAGGGGTGTGCACAGCGGTCCCCAGGCGTAACCTGATGCTATGGGCTCCAATGATGAAGTGGGGCTGGCATGAACCGCGCATGGAAGCGCTGGGTGCCTGCCGCAGCTGTACCCGCTGTGATCGCCGCCGGTGTGCTGGTGGGATCCATCCCGGCGCGGGCCGGGGATCCGTTGCCGGACAAGTCTGCCGCTGATGTCCTTAGCCTTCTGGGCCAGCACCGCACCAAGACGTTCTCCGGGACCATCGAGCAGGTTTCGGACCTTGGGCTGCCGGAACTGCCGTGCCGTCGGCCCCGCCTCCGGTCCCGCCTCAGCGGGCGGGCCGGCGTCGATCGTCGAGTTCCTGACCGGTAAGCACACTGCCCGGATTTTTATGGACGGGCCTGCAAACGTGCGGGTCCAGGTGATGGACCGGCTGGCTGAACGCGATGTCATCCGGCGGGACAACGACGTCTGGTTCTACAACTCCAAGGACAACTCCGCCGCCCACCTGACCCTGCCGGCCTTCGCCAGCGACCTGCCCCTGCAGGTTCCTGAGTCTCCCGGCCTGCCGCTGCCGGCACCGTCGGATCCCGGCGTATTTCCCGGCCCGGACAGGGGCATGCCGGACATGCCCATGCCCGTTGTCCCCACCCCTGAGGACCTGGCCGCGAAGTTCCTTGCCATGGCTGACCGCTCCACGGCAGTAACAGTCGGCCCGGTGGTCCAGGTGGCTGGGCGCTCGGCGTACAGCCTCGAACTGGCGCCGCGCACCGAGGGGACATTGCTGGAGAAGGTGGCCATCGCCGTCGACGGCCAGACCGGAATGCCGCTCAGGGTGACCGTATCGGCCCGGGGCCAGGCGCAGCCTGCTTTTGAGGCCGGCTTCACGAGCCTGTCCCTGGAGGCACCTGAGGATGGCATGTTCACGTTCGTGGCTCCACCCGGCGCCACGGTCAAAGAACTGCAGGTAGCTCCGCTGCCGTACCCCCACGGTATGCCCGCCCTCCCGGGGAAGCCCGGAATGGTCACGCCGGACCACAAGCCCGGGGTTGCACCCGAGGTGCCGCACCGTGACAGGCTCAAGCCAACCGTGACCGGCAAGGGGTGGGAAACTGTGGTCGGGTTCCCGGCAGCGACTGGCGGCCAGGGGGCTCAGCAGGCCGAAGCGTTGCTGAAGGATCCGCTCCTGTCCCAGGCCGCCGTCGTCGTTCCCGGTGGACGGCTCCTGTCCACTTCCTTGGTCAACGTCCTGCTGACCGACGACGGCAGGATCTTTGTGGGGATGGTTCCGGCGGACCGGCTGCAGGCCGCCGCCGGCACAGCGTGACCGCGGCCGGCAGCGTGGCTGCCGGGCTGACCATCGAGACCCAGGGCCTGACCAAGCGGTTCGGCCACCAGGTGGCCGTGGACAACGTGGATCTGGCTGTGCCGCAGGGCGCCGTGTTCGGCTTCCTGGGGCCCAACGGATCCGGCAAGACCACCACCATCCGGATGCTGCTGGGCCTCGCCGCCGCGTCCGCAGGCACGGTCAGCGTCCTGGGCCTGCAGATGCCGCAACGGCTGCAGGACGTGCTGCCGCGCGTGGGGGCGTTGGTGGAGGGGCCGGCGTTTTATCCGTTCCTGTCCGGCGCCGCGAACCTGCACCGGCTGGACGCCGCGAGCCGGCACGGAACGCCCGGAACCCGGAAGGCCCGGGTGGCTGCGGCACTGGAGCGGGTGGGGCTGTCGCACGCCGGCGGCAAGCGCGTGCACGCCTATTCGCTGGGCATGAAGCAGCGGCTGGGAATCGCCAACGCGCTGCTCTCCCCGCGGGACCTGCTGGTGCTGGATGAGCCCACCAACGGCCTTGACCCGCAGGGCACGCGAGAAGTGCGCAGCCTGGTCCGATCGCTGGCCGCCGACGGCGCCACCGTCTTCGTTTCCAGCCACCTGCTGGCCGAGGTGGAACAGATCTGCACGCATGCGGCCATCATGAGCGCGGGCCGGCTGGTGGCACAGGGGCCGCTGGCAGAGCTTCGGCAGGCGGGCGATACGCGGATCCGCCTGCTGACCCCCGACGCCGGCAGGGCCTGTGAAGTCCTGCTGCGGTTGGGCATGGCCCCCGGGAGAGGCGACGGCGGCGCCCGCAGCGATGAGGCCGGACACGCCGGTGCGGGAAGCCCCGGAGCGGACGGCGAAATTGTCACAGCCGGTGCGGTTGTCCAGGCGGGTGCGGCGACGGGTGCGGGTGCGGCGAGGGCTCACGGGGCTCAAACTGGTGGATCATCGCCGGCGATGCCACCGCCGGCGATGCCATCCCCGGAAGACATCGTCGCGGAGCTCGTGGCGGCAGGGGTGCGGGTCCGTGGCTTTTCCGTCGAACGGGAAAGCCTTGAGGAGCGTTTTGTTGCGTTGACGGGGGAGGGGTTCGACGTTGCCCAGTGATTCCTTGGCCCGTGATGCTTCTTCGGCCCGTGATGCTTCGGCGGGTGATGCCCGCAGCCGTCCAGATAACAGTCCTGTTCCAGCGGCCGGGTCCAGCCTGTCACTCCTGGCGTCCGAACTGAAGACTCTTTTCCGGCGTCGCCGGACCCTGGCCATGCTGGTGGCACTGGCAGCGATTCCGGTGCTGATCGCCGTCGCGGTCCGGCTCTCCTCATCTGTTCCTCCCGGCCGTGGGCCCGCATTCCTGGACCGGATCACGCAGAACGGGCTGTTTGTGGCCGTCACGGCGATGCTGGTGTCCGTGCCGCTGTTCCTGCCCCTCACCATCGGTGTGGTGGCCGGCGATACCATCGCCGGCGAGGCAAGCCTGGGCACCCTGCGGTATTTGCTGGTGGCACCTGCCGGGCGCGTCCGGCTGCTGCTGGTGAAGTACGCCGGGGCGCTGGCCTTCTGCCTGGCCGCGCCTGTCACGGTGGCGCTGGCCGGGGCGGCGATCGGAGCGTCCCTGTTCCCGATCGGGCCGGTGACGCTCCTGTCCGGCGATGTGGTGCAGCCGCCCGAGGCAGCCCTGCGGCTTGTCCTGATCGCGGCGTATCTTGCGGTTTCCCTTGCCGGGTTGTCGGCGATCGGCCTGTTCCTGTCCACCCTGACGGTGGTCCCCGTCGGAGCGATGGCCGCCACGGTGGTGGTTTCCGTGGCATCGCAGATCGCGGACCAATTGCCCCAGCTGGAGTGGCTGCACCCCTGGCTGTTTACCCACTACTGGTTTGGGTTCGCGGATGTCCTGCGCCAGCCGGTGCTGTGGGATTCCTTCGCCAGCAATGCCCTGCTGCAGGCCGGATACGTGGCCGTGTTCGGGGCGCTCGCGTACGGCCGGTTCGTCACCAAGGACGTCCTGTCCTGAGGCTGGACGCCTGGGTGGAGCCGGGTTGGAGCCGGGCCTCGGGGCAGTGGTGCGCGCCGCGTCAGTAGCGGGCGGCGTAGGGGTGGAGCTGCATCCCGGCCATCCTGCTCAGCTGCGTGACGCCGATACCCTCATCAGGATTCAAAGCCTGCACTACCTGTCCGTTGCCCAGGTAGATGGCAACGTGATAGAAACCCGGGGCCGACCCCCACACCAGCAGGTCGCCGCGGCGGGCCTGGGAGATGGGCACATGCACCGGAGCGGCGGCGTACTGCTGGGCAGCGGTGCGGGGCAGGTATTTGCCGGCCGCGGCGAAGGCAGTCTGTACCAGGCCGGAGCAGTCAAAACCGGTGGGACCGGTGCCGCCGTATTGGTAGAAGTACGGCGACCCCACCTTGGACAGTGCCACGGAAATAGCTGTCTCGTTGGAACCGCCCGGTGACGGCGCGGGCGGGGGTGTTGGGGCCGGTGTCGGGCGCAGGGAGCAGGAGCAGGGGCGGGTGCCGGGGCGGGGGCCGGAGCGGGCGCGGGGTGCCCGGGGCGGGAGCCGGAGCCGGGGCCGGGAGCGGGCGCCGGAGCGGGCGCCGGCGCCTGCGGTGCAGTCCCGCCCGGCGCAGTCCCTGCCGGTGCAGCCCCGCCCGGCGCAGCGGGCGCAGCGGGAGCCTGGCCGGACGCGGCCCGTTCCGCAGCCGCGGTAATGGCCACGAGCCGGGCCTCTTCGCGCTGCCGGTCGAGTTCATCCACCCGCGCCGATTCCAACGCCACGGTGGTGTTCCGCAGCTGCGCCAGCTGGTCCACCAGGATGGTCCGTTGCGCCCGGGCTTCGGCGACCGCCTGGACCTGGGCCTGCATTGGCCTCGTCCGCCTGTGCCTTGCGGGCTTCGGCTGTCTTTGCGGCGTCGTCGGCGGCCCGGTTGGCGTCCTGGGCCGCGGCGGTCAGCGACTGCGCTGCGGCGGCCGCTGTTTCCGCGGATTCGAAGGCCCGGCTGCGGCTGGCCGAAATGGCCTGCAGCGTTGCGGCCTGCTGCAGCGCTTCCCCGTTGCCGCTGACAAAGGTCGTCAGCGTTGGGTTCAGGCCGCCGTTGCGGTACAGGTCGCCGGCGAGCTGGCCTACCTGTTTCCGGGTCCTGTCCTGCGCCTGCGTCGCCGCCTCGGCCCGGGCTGTGGCCACATCCGCCGCGCTCCGGCGGTCCTGAAGTTCCACCAGGGCTTCGCTGTAGGCGTTGTTTGCCTGCAGTGTCAGGGCAAAAGTGGTTTCCTGGGCGCCGGCAGCGTCCGCCAGGAGGCGTTCGATGGCGGTGACCTGGTCCGCCGTCGCCCTTTCATTGGACTTCGCCGCCGCGATGTCCTCCGCAGAAGGAATCTTCGGCGCGGCCGGACGCTGGACGGTCAGAGGTAGCAGGCGTGGACGATGCCTGGGCAGGGAGGGCGAAGGCTCCGGACAGCACGACGGCGGTACACAGCACGGCGGCCTTCAGGCCGGATCCGGACAAACCCATTCGTAGAACCTCGCAGGACAGTCAGGCCGGGGAGCGAGGTCGGGTGGCGGCACAAAGGGCCCCTCTGCTGATCGCCCAGCAGTCCGAGGCTACGTGCACCAGATGCACTTTAGCAACACTGGTCACATCAATAACATAAACAACAAGAGTGTGATTCCGGCACATCTGAATCCGGCGTGTCGCGGAATCGGCTCCGGGAAGGCCGCCAGGCGTGATGCCAGAGGGGCCTGCGGTGGGGCTGGCATCCGGCAGCGTGCGTCAGAGCGACGAAGGAGCAGCACGCAGGGATGTCAGCCCCACCGCAGCCCGCCGACTCAGGCGTGCTGGCGCGGACTCGTGCTCTGAGTGGCTTGCCGGTTCGAGCTGGAACGTGCAGTGCTCGGTGTCGAAATGGGAGCCCAGGCAGGCCGTGAGTTTGTCCAGTACCTGGTCGGCGCCCCGGGCGTTCAGGACGCCGTCCTCCACCACCACATGCGCAGAAAACACCGGCACTCCGGACGTGATGGTCCAGATGTGGATGTCATGGACGTCAACCACGCCGTCGACGCTGAGGATGTGCTCGCGGATCATCTGGACTTCCACGCCCTTGGGGGTTGCCTCCAGGAGCACGTCCACCACGTCGCGCAGCAGGTTCCAGGCCCGCGGCAGGATCATCAGGGCAATCAGGACCGAGGCGATGGTATCTGCCGCCTGGTAGCCGGTGAACATGATGACCAGGGCCGCGACGATCACGGCGAAGGATCCCAGCAGGTCCCCGAGCACCTCAAGGTAGGCGCCGCGGACGTTGAGGCTGTCCTGGTGGGCGCCGTGCAGGATCAGCAGCGACACGAGGTTGGCCACCGCGCCCAGGATTGCGGCGAAGAGCATGATGTCGGTGTGGACTTCGGGTGTGGAACCGATCCGCCGGATGGCCTCCGTGAAGATGACCACGGAGATGACAATCAGGATCAGCGCGTTGGCCAGGGCGGCCAGGACCTCCGCCCGCTGGTAGCCGTAGGTCCGCTGGTCGCTCGCCGGCCGCCCCGCGATCCAGGCGGCCAGGAGCGCGATGGTCACCCCTGCAGCATCGGAGAGCATGTGGCCGGCGTCCGCCAGCAGGGCCAGCGAGCCGGACAGTGCCGCACCCACCACCTGGACCAGGACCACGGTCAGTGTGATGGCCAGGACGGCGATGAGCCGCTTGCGGTGCCGGCCCGTGGCCGTGATGCCGTGTGTGTGGCTGTGGTCGTGTCCCATGGCTACAAGGCTAGTCCCAGCCGAGCTCGTGCAGCCGGTGGTCATCGATGCCGAAGTGGTGGGCGATCTCGTGCACCACCGTCACGGCGACCTCCTGGATCACCTCGTCGCGGGACGTGCAGATGTCCAGGATGGGCTGGCGGAAGATGGTGATCCGGTCCGGCAGCGAACCGGCGTCCCACCAGGAGTCCCGTTCGGTCAGCGGGACACCTTCGTAGAGGCCCAGCAGCACGGTGTCGGGGTCTTCGCCGGGGTCCGGAACGTTAGTCGTCCTCAATGAACACCGCCACGTTGTCCATGGCGGCGGCAAGCTTCGGCGGGATCAGGCCCAGGGCGTCGGTGACGGCGGCTTCAAAGTCGTCAGCGGACATCTCGAAGGGAGGCGGCTCGTGCGGGCCGTCCGGGATGATGGGCAGTCCGGGCGGCAGATTGGCGGGCATGCCACGACTGTAGCGCGAAATTCCGCCCGCCCGTCCGGGTCTAAGGGCGGATGACTCTCCGCGACCTGCGGCGGGTCAGGCCTACCCCCACCAGGCAGACCACGCCGCCCACGAGGCCCCAGACCGAGGGGACTTCGCTGAGCAGCAGCCAGGAGATCAGGATGGTGGTGCCGGGGACCAGGTAGGTGGTGGCGGCCAGCTTCCCGGCGTCGATCAGGGACAACGCGTAGGCCCACGTGGTGAAGGCGATTGCCGTGGGGAAGACGCCGAGATACGCCAGCCCCAGCGTTGCGGACATCGGCGCGGCCTGCAGCTCGGACACCAGTTGGCCGGTGAAAGGCAGGCAGCAGACGGTGCCCACCATGATGCCGAACCAGGTGGCCTGGGCTGCCGGGATCTTCCGCAGCACCGGCTTCTGGATGATCACGCTGACTGCGGCGAGTACGGCGGCAAGGAGGCAAAGCAGCACGCCCGCAACATCCGCCGTCGAACGTTCACCCGAAGCCGGGCCGGAGCCGAGCGCGATCAGCGCCACCCCGCCAAAAGCCACCAGGCTGCCGATGATCAGCCAGCGCGGGAAGCCTTCCCTCAGGAACGAAACCCGCCATGATGGCCACGAGGATGGGGTTGACGTTGATCAGCAGGGCGGCGGTGCCCGCGTCCAGGAGGTGCTCCGCGGCATTCAACGCCACGTTGTACCCGCCGAACCACATCACGCCGTAGCCGAGGATGGGCCACCATTCACGGCCATGGGGCAGTACCCTGCTCTTGCGCAGCTGCGGCAGTACCAGTGCGCCGAGCACGACGGCGGCAACCGCCAGCCTGCCCAGCGTCAGGGAGCCGGGGGAGAAGCTTGGTCCAATCGCCCGGATGCCCACAAACGCCGACGCCCACAGCACCACCGTGACCAGTACGGCTGCGATGCCGAGGGCGCTGATGCCGCCAGGCGGGGTGGGTGGCGCGGCCGATGGCGCGGAGTTGGTGGGGGACGTTGAAGCCATGCTGCCAATCTAGCCCCGCGCCCGCGGCCGGCGGCTGGCGGAAATCGGTCACGTCTCATCAACTTCCTGCCAAAGCCGCAGCCGCGGAATGCGCCGGTCGATACCGCAGGCGTCGGTTAGGATGCGGTTCATGGTCTCAGCCTCAACGTCATCCCGTGGGTCCGCGCCCGGACCCTGCACAAACGGATCCGCCTGGTCATCTGGATCCTGCTCGGTGTCATCGTGGTCGCCGGGGGTGCCTGGTACGCGATACTCACCTTGAACAAACCCGCGCCGGCACCGGCGCCGCCGGCCGGCATCGGAACAGCTGGTCCGGACGGACAGCCACCAGGCTCACCACACCTGCGGTTGAAAAGGCGCAGCTGGTGGAGTTCCTGGACTTCGAATGCGAAGCCTGCCGCTCCATCCAGCCCTTCGTGGACGAGCTGAAAGCGGAGTTTGGCGACAGGATCACGTTCGTCTACCGCTACTTCCCGCTGCCCTCGCACCCGAACTCCGGCCCGGCCGCGCTCGCCGTGGAAGCTGCCGCGCAGCAGGGAAAATTTGAAGCCATGGCCGCGAAGATGTTTGAAACCCAGGACCAGTGGCACGGAAAGCGCGAATCGCAGGGGCCGCTGTTCCGGACCTTCGCCGCGGAACTTGGGCTGGACCTTGCCGCGTTCGACGCCGCGGTGGCTGACAACAAAACGAAGGAACGCATCCGCGCCGACATCGCGGACGGCACTGCCCTGGGCGTGACCAGCACCCCGACGTTCTTCCTGAACGGGGAGAAGCTGACCCTGACCACCAAGCAGGACTTCCGGCAGAAACTCACCGATGCCGTGAAGTAGCTCCCTGCGTCAGGCCTTGCCGGCCCACTGCAGAAGCCGGTCCAGAGGCCACGTGGTGACGATGCGCTCGGCCGGCACGTCATTCAGGGCGGCGCGGGCGGCGCCGTACTGGAGGAAGTCCAGCTGCCCGGGAGCGTGGGCGTCGCTGTCGATGGAGAACAGGCACCCGGCGTCCAGGGCCAGCTGGATCAGGTTGTCCGGCGGGTCCTGCCGCTCGGGCCGCGAGTTGATCTCCACCGCCACGTTGTTTTCGGCGCAGGCAGCGAACACCTTCCTGGCATCGAACTCGGACTGGGGCCGGGTGCCCCGCGATCCTTCCACGAGGCGGCCGGTGCAGTGGCCCAGCACGTTGGTGTGCGGATCCCGGATGCCAGCCAGCATCCGCTGCGTCATGGTGGTCCGGTCCGCGCGCAGTTTGGAGTGGACGCTGGCCACCACAATGTCCAGCCGGTCAAGCATCTCCGGCGACTGGTCCAGTTCACCGGACTCCAGGATGTCCACTTCGATGCCGGCCAGGAGCCGGAAGCCGTTTGGATTGCTCGGCGTTGAGCTCTGCCACGACGTCGAGTTGTTCGGTGAGGCGCTCCACGCTGAGCCCGTTGGCGATGGTCAGGTTGGGCGAGTGGTCCGTGAGGGCCAGGTATTCCCGGCCCAGAAGCTTCGCGGCATCGGCCATGAGGGGGATGGGGGACCCGCCGTCGGACCAGTCGCTGTGGCTGTGGAGGTCGCCGCGCAGAGACGCAGTGGAGCTCAGCCCCGCCGTCGGCAAGCGGTGCCGAGCCGCGCTGGCGCAGGTCCTCCAGGTAGTCGGGCACCTCGCCGTCCACCGCCTGGCGGACCACTTGGTACGTCCTGTCGCCGATCCCCTTCATGCTTTTGAGCCTGCCGTCCCGGGCCCGGGCTTCCACCTCGGCGGGGTCCAGGGCGGCGATGACGCCGGCTGCCTTCCGGAAAGCCTGGACCTTGAAGGTGGCAGCGCGTCCGCGCTCCAGCCAAAAGGCGATCTCGTTGAGCGCAGCGACGGCATCCATCTGTCCATCTTCGCCTGTTACGGCCGCTTTCGTTGAGGCCTTTGGCGGCCGATTTTGGATTATTCCCGTCAGAGGCCCTATAGTTTTAGAGTCCAGTTCGGAGAAACCGCAAACGACAAAGACTGAGAGCCTCGGCTCGAAGCCTTTTCTTTTGTGCCGAACGGGTTCTGGCCCCCATCGTCTAGCGGCCTAGGACACCGCCCTTTCACGGCGGCGGCACGGGTTCGAATCCCGTTGGGGGTACGCAAGGAACTGGTCAGGCAGGCAGAAAATGTCTGGTAAGCTGGAAGCCTTGAAAAAACGCGGTAGCGATACTGCGAAGCAAGAAAAGCAAGGCCCTGTAGCGCAGTTGGTTAGCGCGCCGCCCTGTCACGGCGGAGGTCGCGGGTTCAAGTCCCGTCAGGGTCGCTCTGGTTGTCGAAAGAAATTTCGGCGGTCATGGTGACATGTCACCTAGGCTCTGTAGCTCAGTTGGTAGAGCGTTCGACTGAAAATCGAAAGGTCACCGGATCGACGCCGGTCGGAGCCACCAGCTAGAACCCCGCCGTTCCCAGTGTTTACACGGGAACGGCGGGGTTTTGTCTTTGGTGGAGCTGTCACCTTTTCACCCTGGATCACGTGAAACCCTGACAGTCACCGTGGCGCCCCGGGTATCCCCTGCGGAGCGCGTTGGCTGGAACTACTTTGCGACTGGCACAGCCGTTCCGTAGGTGGTGGTTACCTTGCCGGCGGTGCTGATGTCGATGCGGCCACCCTGGTAGTTCTGTGACGTTCCCTTGGACGTCTTATAGGCGTCCGTCTTCGGGTAGCCGAGGCGACCGTTCTCGAAACCAGTCTTGCCCCAGGCGGTGTGCAAAGCTCCGGATGAGATGCGGGCACCGGTCGAGGGGGACCAGTAGATCAAACCACTGCGGAAGCTCTGGTAGTAGCCGCCGTTCTTGATCTTTTTCTTATTGTTCGTGGCTGGACCGAGCCAGCTTGCTCCCTGCCAGCGCGCCCCGATTCTTCCGGACTGGGTATGTGAAGTCTTGCCATTCCACGTGATGGAGACGCCGTTCTGGAACTTCTGTGCCCTGCCGCCGGGGATCGTATATTCCTCGGTTGAGGGGTAACCATACGAGCTGTTGTAGGCTCCAACACTTACCCAATGCTTGAGAATGGCACCACTGGCAATCTTGGCGCCTGTCTTGGGCGACCAGTAGATGCCGCCACCCTGGTACGTACGTCCCGCGCCACCGTTCTTCAGTCCTGTGACTTCTCGGTTGGTCGGGCTTTTCAGGCCTCCAGCGACACTGCCGGAGGACGCGTACCTGCTCATGATCGCACCGAACGGGTTGCTGGAGTACGGAGTGAAAATGTCATCCACGGCGCCCATGATGATCCGGTCACCGGGGCGGGCAGAGCGGATGAACCGTGTCGTTGTAGCAAGGCTGGTGGAAACACAACCCGCTGACGTGGTGCGCCCGGCATGGAGGAAGATCGCGTAAGACGCGCCCTGTGTCACCCTCATGTCAGGTGAGCGGTTGTAGTTGATGACCGCAGCTTGTTCGTAGTACCCCTGCTTCATGTACGTCCAGAGGTTCTCGTCAGACTCTCCGCCTGCACCCTCAAAGTACTGGTTGTAGGTTGGTCCGTATTCGCCGCCCCAGCGCGAGTTCCTGTTCACCGTGCGGTACTTCAGGGCCGTGCCCGGATTGGCGCGTCCCAAGGCCTCAGTGACGCTGTAGAACCCGTGGGCGAGCGGAAAGTGTCCTCCCGCGTCAGCCCCGGCGCGGCGAACCCCTTGAGGCCGACGTAACCCCAGTCCTGCCATTCCTGGTAGTACGTGTTTCCGCGACGTACGCAGCCAGTGATGGTGGCGACGTTTGAATTGCGTGTTGTCGTGGTGGCGAAGGTGACCCGGGCTGCTCCGAAGGTGGAGTACTTTGTTTGCCCGGATGTGGCACGTGCGCAGGGGTTGTAGACCTGAGCCGCTGCCTCCGCTGCCGGTGCTGGAGCAACCAGGAGAGCAGCAGCGCTGACAAGCGCTGCAACAGCGAACGCGGTGATCTTCTTCACTGACATTCGGGTGACTTTCTTTTGGGAGCCAGAAAATGGGGGAACTGTAAATCTGTGAGTTGAGAGGCTCAGCGGCGGGCGGCCTTCTGGTTTTAGTCAGTCAGGAAACATTTCTGAACTTGGGCGGAGGGAATCGGAATGGAAATATGAGGCGGACGAAGCCCTCATATCCTTGCATGGTTGAAGTGCGAATGGATGCACTGCTCGATCCATAAGTTTGAGTCATTCAATGCCATACAACGGCTTAGTAATTGGTTGCGTTACCGGCACAGGATTCACTCTGGAATTCCCTTGGTAAATGATCCAAAGTCTACGATTCCGCTGGGTTTCGGGCCCGACCACGTTCGATTCGGAAATCGCAAGGGCACCGGCTCGACGCCGGCCGGAGCCACCACTGGGAGGCGTCAGTTCTTCGGAACTGAAGCCTTTCTTGTTCAGCCAGTGCTTCGCGCAGGGAATTCGCGATTTCCAGCACGTTGTCACGGCCAGGGGATAGGGTTGGGAACAACAGAAGGGGGAAGTGCCTGATGGAATACCAGAACCCACAGCCCGTTGCGGGCGACGAGCGCAGCGCAGCCCGCCAGCGAGCTTGCTGCCAGCCAGCGCGCCGGTGCCGGGACATGGCCGCACGGTGATCGCTGAAGCCGCCGTGGCAAAAGTCGCCGGCATTGCTGCCCGTGCCGTGCCCGGAGTCTATTCCCTCGGCTCCGTGCCGTCCCGCGCGCTGGGGGCCATCAGGGACGCCGTGGGCAGTTCGGACCACGCCGCCGGTGTCCGTGCCGAGGTCGGCGAGACCCAAGTGGCCGTGGACATCAGCCTCGTCGCCTCCTACGGGACGCCACTCCATTCCCTCGCCAACCAGGTCAGGGCCTCGGTTTACCGCGCCGTCGAGGAACTTGTGGGCCTGCAGGTCATCGAAGTGAATGTCGAAATAACCGATGTCTATGTGGCGCCGCCGCCGAAAGCGGCTGGTCATGCGGGCACCGAGAGGGAGGCGCTGCTGTGAACCTGACCGTTGTGGGCATCGCCATTGGCGCGTTCGTGGCGTTTATGTCCTTCCAGTTCGGGCTGTGGGGCTTCCTGGTGTCGCTCCTCTTTATGGCTATCGGCGCCCTCCTGGGCCGCGCTGCAGAAGGGAAACTGGACCTGCGCGGCGTCTTGGACGCCATCATCGGCCGGCGCTCCTCATCATGACTGCAGCCGTACCTTCCCCTCCTGCGCAGGAACTGAGCGGGCACAACCGCATCAGTACGCAGGCACTGACCAGCCTTGCCAGGGCAGCGGCCGCCGAGGCACTCGGGGTGGAAGCGCATGATGTCCGGGCGGACTGGACGGACGACGACGGCCTGCTGGCTTTGGCCCTCGTCTCACCGATCAGGATTCCGCCCCTGGTGGCGGTGCTCCGGGACCCCGGCAAGGTCGCCGCGTTCGGCGGATCCATCTGGGACAGGACCGTGGAAGCCAAAGGCAGGATTCTGTCCACTGTCACAGCGCTGAGTGGCGCCCGCCTGAGCAGGGTGGATATCCGGATCAGCGGTGTCAAACCGAGCGAGGGAGGCAGGGTCCTTTGAGCCACAAGGTAGCGGATGAGGAGCACGCGGGCCCGAGTGACGCGGGCCCTGCGGCCAGGCGTACGGCAGCCGGACATGAGCAAAGTGGTGTACCGGGAGACGCATTCATCGCGTGCCGCTGTGGCGGTTGTGGCGGCCGTCCTGGTGATGGGGCTCGCCGGCTACGGGCTCCTCGAATCGGCCGTGCATGCCATTGGCCAGCCGGCCTGGCTGATCGAACCCCAACTGGCGGCGGAGCGCATTGTTGCCCTGCCGGCTGGTGTGCCGCCCCTGTTGCTTGGTGCCGGCGGTGCCGTGGTTGCCATGGTGGGCCTGTTTTTTCTGCTGAACGCCGTGCTGCCTGGCCGGCGCGCGCGGCACGTGCTCAATGGCGGCGGGTCATCGACGGCCGTGGTGGTGGATGACGAAGTCATCGCCTCGGCCCTGGCACGCAGCGCACGGCTTGCCGCCAATGTCACTCCGGAGCAGGTCATGGTGGTGGTCTCCCAGCGCCAGGTCATCGTGAATGTCCGTCCCACCTCAGGGGTTCCCGTGACCGAAAACGCAGTGCTGGCCGCTGTCCAGGATGAGCTCCGTGAGATGTCCCTCGACCCGTTACCGGAAGTCCGCGTGAACATATCCACGGCAGGGGTGATTGGCGCATGACCAGCACACCGTCGGTCCTCAACCGGATCCTGATCGGTCTCCTCGGACTCAAGCTCCTCGCTGTGGGCATCCTGCTGGTCCTGCTGGCCTCGGTTCCCGCGGTGGGCACCTGGTGGCACGCTTGGTCGGGCGCGGCCTGGAGCGGCATGAACCAGGCGTTCAACAGCACCCGTTTTCCCGGCCGCCCGGAGAGCTGGCTCTGGATTGTCGTGGCGATTGCACTGGTGATCCTGATCGGGCTGATGGTTGCCTGGATCGCCCAGCAGGGCAAAGGCCGGAGCAACCTGTTGGTGGCCGAATTCGATCCCGGTGCCGTGCCGGGAGACGTGCGGATCAGCGGGGGAGTCGCCGAGCAGGCTTTGAAGCATGCGCTGGCCGAACGGCCGGATTTGGCTGGTGCCACCGTGGCCACATATGACGTCCACGGGAGCCCGGCCCTCAAGATCAGGCTCCAGCCGCGCCAGGGTGTCGCTCCGCATCTCTTGGGTGCCGAGGTGGCCGCCCTCGTAGCTGCGCTCGACACTGTGGTGGGGAAACAGACGCCTGTCCTGATCCACATCGGCGCCGGGGCCCGGACGCGGTTCAGCCGCGCCGAACGCGTCCGTTAGTGCGATGCGGGGGCCTCTGGCCGAGTGGGTGCAGGCGGACACCGCATCGTTCGAGAGTGTCCACTGACCAAGGGACGAACGCGGGCTAATCCCGCATGCGCGGTGAACCCGCAAGCCCGTCAGGAACTCCTTCCTGGCGGGTTTACCGCTGTGTGGGGACACGCCGGGTGGGCCATTTCCGCGTTCCTCCGCCCTAGATCTCCTTTCGGACACGACGGGTGTAAACGCTTGCATTTTGCTCGGGGGCTTTATTAGTGTGTGACTCATACCACCACCATGGTCTCTTTCACCTCAATCGCACCTGATCTGCAACTCACCGAGGAGTCATCAGCAAATGAGAAACCGCAAGTACTTGCTTCCCGTAGCCGCTACCGGAGCCCTGGCATTAGCCCTCACGGCGTGCAGCTCCGGTGGGGGCGGTGCCGAGACAACCGACGTTGATTGTTCCGCCTACGCGAGTTATGGAAAGCACGACGGGAAGACCGTCTCCGTCTACTCCACGATCGTCGACATCGAAGCGACGAACCTGGAAGCCGCCTGGAAGCCGTTTGAGGACTGCACCGGGGCAACCATCAAGTACGAGGGCAGCAAGGAATTCGAGACCCAGATCGGGGTTCGGGCCAAAGCAGGCAACGCCCCGGATATCGCCATCTTCCCGCAGCCCGGGCTCATGGCCGACCAGGCCAAGGCCGGCAACCTGAAGCCGGCACCGAAGGCAGTCTCGGATCTGGTGGACAAGAACTGGTCCGCTGACTGGAAGAAGTACGGCACCGTGGATGGGGTCTTCTACACGGCTCCGATGCTGGCGAACGTCAAGGGCTACGTCTGGTACGCCCCGAAGACGTTCAAGGACAAGGGCTGGGAAGTGCCCAAGACCTGGGACGAAATGCTGGCCCTGTCCAAGAAGATCGCTGACGATGGCACCATGAAGCCGTGGTGTGCCGGCTTCGAATCCGGCGAGGCGACCGGCTGGCCGGGCACTGACTGGGTGGAAGATGTTGTTCTTCGCGCCCAAGGCCCGGA
Source organism: uncultured Actinomycetota bacterium (assembly GCA_963741285.1). Taxonomy (GTDB): domain Bacteria; phylum Actinomycetota; class Actinomycetes; order Actinomycetales; family Micrococcaceae; genus Arthrobacter. The sequence goes on along the minus strand of CAVUHH010000016.1, from coordinate 132,280 downwards.
GGTCTACGACCAGTGGGTGAGCCACGAGATTCCGTTCAACGATCCCAAGATCGTGGACGCCATGAACAAGACGGGCGAAATCCTCCTGAACCCGGACTACGTGAACGGTGGGTTCGGCGACGTACGTTCCATCCTGAGCACCGGGTTCGCCCAGGCGGGCCAGCCGGTCCTCGATGGGCAGTGCGCCATGCACCACCAGGCCAACTTCCAGGCCGCCAACTGGCCGGAAGGTACCGTTGTGGCTCCCGATGGTGACGTCTGGGCGTTCATGACCCCTCCCACTGACGCCAGCAAGGGCCAGGCCATCACGGGCGGCGGCGAGATGGTGGGCGCGTACAAGGACACCCCCGAGGCACAGGCCTTCCAGGCCTACCTGGCCAGCGGTGAGTTCGCCAACAACCGCGTCAAGCTCGGTGGCGTGATCAGCGCCAACAAGGCTCTGGACCCCGCGAGTGCGCAGACGGAACTCGACAAGCAGTCGATCGCCCTGCTGCAGGATCCGAACACCGTCTTCCGCTTTGACGGCTCTGACCTGATGCCCGGCGCCGTAGGCTCCAACTCCTTCTGGAAGGGCATCGTTGCATGGATCAACGGCGCCCCGGCCAAGCAGGTTGCCGACAGCGTTGAAGGCAGCTGGCCGAAGGGCTGACCTCCTCGACACTGCGCCCTTGGGACTTCCAGTCCCGGGGGCGCGGTGTTGATTCCGCATTAACTGATCCACGCACACCACGGAGGTTGGGCAATGGAATTCCTTGGAGGAAAATTTCTTCAAGTCTTTATAGCTTTGGCGGTATTTGCCGCGCTTATCGGGCTGATCATGCTGATTGTGGACAGGGCTCCCAAATCAGTCAAAGACAAAGTAACGATCGCTGGCTTTCTGGCGCCGGCAGCAATCCTGATGTTGGTGGGCCTGGTCTACCCGGCCGTGACCACAACGTTCCTGGCATTCACGAATGCTTCCGGGCAGCCGAACGGACTGGACAACTTCGTCTGGATGTTTACCCAGCCCGAGGCGCTGACCACTCTCCGCAACACAGTCATCTGGACGGTGTTGGTGCCCCTGCTGTCCACCGGCTTCGGCCTGGCATATGCGGTCTTCATCGACAGGGCCCGCGGGGAGAAGATCCTCAAGGCACTGGTGTTCATGCCCATGGCCATCTCGTTTGTGGGCGCGGGCATCATCTGGAAGCTGGTCTATGACTACCGCGGCCCCGGCATCGAACAGACCGGCGTTTTCAACGCCCTGCGCGCCGCTCTCGGCATGGATCCCAAACAGTTCCTCCTCGACGCACCGGAAAACACCATCTTCCTCATCATCGTGATGGTCTGGATCCAAACCGGCTTCGCCATGGTGATCCTGTCGGCGGCCATCAAGGGCGTTCCGATGGAGCTGGTGGAGGCGGCACGTCTGGATGGCGCTAACCCTTGGCAGCAATTCCGGAACGTGACCATTCCCGGGATCCGCGGCGCTTTGGTGGTTGTGCTGACAACCATCACCATCGCCACCCTGAAGGTCTTCGACATTGTCCGCACCATGACGGCGGGTAATTATGACACCTCAGTGGTTGCCAATGAGATGTATACCCAGGCATTCCGTGCCGGTGAGCCGGGCAGGGGCGCAGCACTCGCCCTCATCCTGTTCCTTCTCGTCCTCCCCATCGTGGTCTACAACGCCCGCGTACTCCGTCAGCAAAGGGAAATCCGATGACAGTCATGCCAGCGCCGGATGAGGCGGCCAACACGTCCCGGACCAAGGTGCGCCCAGCCAAGGGCAGTGCCGCTTCACCGGAGGATTCCGAGCCGATCATGCGGCGCGTCAAGACTAAGCTGACATCACGGTGGGCCACCGCAGCGGCCGTGATCATTGCAACGGTCTGGACTGTGCCGACCTTCGGCCTGCTGGTGTCCTCCATCCGTCCGGCGGCCAAGCAGGTGGGCCCCCGGTCGGACGGCTGGTGGAACTTCTTTACCGACTGGGACTTCACGTTCAAGCACTACGTGGATGTAACGGCGGCCGCGGGATCGCAGTCCGCAAACCTCTCCCAGTACTTCGCCAACTCCGTGGCAATCGTCATCCCGGTCACCGTCTTTGTGCTGGTGCTTGCCTCCATGGCGGCCTACATGTTCGCCTGGGGCAACTTCAAAGGCCGCGAAGCGGCGTTCATCTTTGTCTTCGCCCTTCAGATCATCCCCCTGCAGATGGCGCTGATTCCGCTGCTGACGCTGTTCACCCAGGTGCTTCAGATACCGCCGGGTTCCTACGCCCAGCTCTGGATTGCCCACACCATGTTCGGGCTTCCCCTGGGCATCTTCCTTCTCCACAACTTCATCTCGGAGATCCCGGGCGAAGTGATCGAGGCGGCGAAGGTGGACGGAGCCGGCCACACCACGATTTTCTGGCGGATCATCCTGCCGCTTTCGGTGCCCGCACTGGCCTCGCTCGCCATCTTCCAGTTCCTCTGGGTGTGGAATGACCTGCTGGTTGCGCTGGTCTTCTCCGGTGGAACGGCAGACGTTGCGCCGATCACGCAGCGCCTCGCGGAGATCTCCGGTACCCGCGGCAGCAGGGACTACCTGAACCCCGCGGCGGCCTTTGTCTCAATCATTGCCCCGCTGGTGGTCTTCTTTGCCCTGCAGCGCTACTTTGTCCGTGGCCTGCTCGCCGGCGGACTGAAGGGGTAAACCGCAGGAAACTGCATATTCTGCACGAGCCCATGAGGGGAAAACAGTGGCACGCAGTACGGAGAGGTCGCAACGTGGCGGCCACAGCGGCGTCAGCATCGAGGACGTAGCAGCGGCGGCCGGAGTGTCCACTGCCACAGTGTCCCGGGCAGTGCGCGGGTTGCCCAGGGTTTCGCCTGCCACCCGGGAGAAAATCCTGGAGGTGGCGGGTGCCCTGGGCTATGTGGCGTCGTCGTCCGCTTCGGGGCTGGCTACCGGCCGCACCAGGACCATTGGCGTCCTGGCGCCGTTCGTGAGCCGGTGGTTCTTCTCCAAGGCCATCGAGGGCGCGGACCGTGAACTTCACGCCCGCCAGTACAACCTCTCCCTCTTCAACCTGGGCGGACACGGCAGCAACCGCGAACGCCTCTTCAGCAAAACCATGGTCTACAAGCAGATCGATGCCCTGCTGGTCCTGTGTATGGCCCTGACACAGGATGAGCTGGACCACCTGCAGAAGATCGATATCCCGCTGATCGTGGTGGGCGGTCACGTGGAAGAGTGCGCGTACATCGGGATCGATGACTACGCCGCGTCGTCCACCGCCGTCCGCCACCTGATCGACCTTGGCCACCGGGACATTGCGCTCCTGCACGGCGACGACGAAACGGACCTCAATTTCGACGTTCCCCGCGTGCGCATCCTGGCCTTCAAGGAAGTGATGGCGGCGGCCGGACTGCCCACGCGCCCCGAATGGGATGAGTGGGGTGACTTCACGGTCCGCAGCGGCCAGGAAGCGTTCCGGCGCCTGTGGGCCCGGCCGGGGCCCAAGCCCACGGCCATCTTCTGTGCCTCCGACGAAATGGCCATGGGCGTAATTTTCGAAGCTACCCGCGCAGGAGTCCGGGTGCCTGAGGACCTCTCGGTGGTGGGGATCGACGATCACGATTTTGCCGACGCGATGGGGCTGACCACCGTGGGCCAGCGGCCCGACGAACAGGCCGAGTTGGCCACCAAGATGCTCCTGGACGAACTGAACGGCGTGGCCGGGGCGGTGCGCTCCGCCGTCGCGCCGCACCAGCTCATCGTCAGGCGTACGACGGCGCCGCCCCCTTCCTGAGGCAGCGCACCCCGGCCAGGGGACTGGTCGGGAGCCTGGGTCAGGGGGCGGCGGTCAGGAAGCGCGGGCGAGTTGCCGGATGGGAATCCAGCGGGACGCCAGCCGCCGGTAGGCTGCAGCGGCACCTGTCATGTCGCCCTCGGCCAGGCACTCGATGCCCAGCCGGATGTCCATGGGCGACTCGTCCGGGTATACCTTGTCCGCGACGGCGCCGTAGTCGAGCTCCACCATTGAATTGACGTGGAACATCTCCAGCCACTCGGTCAGCTGGGCGAGGTCGTCCAGCATGTCGAGATCCGGGGCAGCCAAGGCCAGGTTGGCGACAGCGTACCGTGCCCGCTCCATGGCATCCGTGATGGGGGCCCACACCCTGACGGTGAGGATGCGCCCGCCGGACTCCACCACGTCCTTGTGGTCGCCCTCGGCGAAGAGTGAGAACCAGCTGAACGGGATGCCCCAGGTGGAGGCGCGGCTGTGGACCCGGATACTGCCGTCACGGGCCTTGACCTGGTCGATCCGTTCCTGGTGTTTGTCCCGCTGCTCTTCGGGAATCAGCAGTTCGGCCAGCGGGCCGTGGATGCCCTCCATCAGCGCGTTGGCGGCGAGCCCGGCGCGCAGGACCAGCTGGCTGGGGCAGTAGAGCAGAACGCGCCCCGCCGCAGCATCGTCACTGACCTCGGCACCCGTGCCGGCGGCAGCACCGGCGTCGGACGTTCCCGCCCCCGGGGTCCGGCGCGGCGGTACGCCGGGCGCGCTGGTGACCCTGACCAGGTCCGTCCGCCCGGTGGGAAAGGGGTCCCCGCCGGCGCGGGTGATCCGGCCCAGCGAGGCCAGCAGCTCCGCATTTTCGACGGCCGCCCGGGAAGCCGTCCGTGCGCCTGCAGCCCGGATGGCTTCCCGCTGCCCTTCGGGGAAGGCATCCAGCGGTTCGTAGACCCGGAGCGTGGAGGAGAATGGCAGGCCGGCCTGGCCCCGGTAGAGGTTTCCCGTCATGGCAGTCTCCCTTCCTGGGCCCCGGCAGCGGCCATCAGTCAGCCAGCTCCACCAAGACCGGTGCGTGGTCCGACGCGCCCTTGCCCTTGCGTTCCTCGCGGTCGATGGACGCGCCGGTGACGCGGGCGGCCAGGGCGGGGGAGCCCAGCACGAAGTCGATGCGCATGCCCTCCTTCTTGGGGAAGCGCAGCTGCGTGTAGTCCCAGTAGGTGTAGACGCCCGGCCCGGGAGTGTACTCGCGGGCCAGGTCCTTGAACCCGGCCTCTTCGAAGGCGTGGAACGCAGCGCGTTCCGGCGGGCTGACGTGGGTGTACCGGTTGTTGACGAAAAGGTCGATGTCCCAGACGTCGTCGTCGAACGGTGCAATGTTCCAGTCGCCCATGAGGGCCACCTGGGCTGTCGGGTCGGCGCTGACCAGGCTCGTGGGCGTGGGTCTTCAGGGATTCAAGCCACTTGATCTTGTACGGCATGTGTTCGTCGTCCAGGGACCGGCCGTTGGGGACGTAGAGGCTCCAGACACGGACGCCGCCGCACGTGGCAGCCATGGCGCGGGCCTCCTGGACGGGGTCCTTGCCTTCCTTGCCAAACGGGGGCTGGTCCAGGAACGTGCGCTCCACGTCTTCCAGGCCCACCCGCGACGCGATGGCCACGCCGTTCCACTGGCTGACGCCGAAGTGGGCCACCTCGTAGCCCATGCGTTCGAACAGCTCCCACGGGAAGTTCTCGTCCTTGCACTTGGTCTCCTGGATCGCCAGGACATCGCAGTCGCTGCGTTGCAGCCAGGCTTCAACGCGGTCGGCGCGGGCACGGAGGGAGTTCACATTCCAGGTAGCAATCTTCACAGTCCCTAACTTACCTTGGCGGCGCCGGTGCGGGGAAAGCCCGCTCACGGTCCGCGCGGCGGACTTTCAGCCCCTTGTTCAACCCGGGGAAATCAGCCTCGGAATACTCGACGCCGAAGCCCAGGGCGGCCCTTCCCGGGGCCGCCTTGGCGGCCTGTGCCGTGCCTGGATTCCTCACGCTGCCGCAGCTCCACCCGGCGGATCTTGCCGGAGATGGTCTTAGGCAGCGTTGCGAATTCCAGCCTGCGGATCCGCTTGAAGGGCGCCAGGTGCTCCCGGCAGTACCGCAGGATGTCCTCGGCCAGTTCCGGTCCCGGCTCAAGCCCGGCCACCAGGACCACGTAGGCCTTCGGGAGGGAGAGTTTGAGCGCGTCCGGCGACGGCACCACGGCCGCCTCTGCCACGGCCGGGTGCTCCAGGAGCACGCTCTCCAGTTCGAACGGCGAGAGCCGGTAGTCCGAGGATTTGAAGACGTCGTCGTCCCGGCCCACATAGGTGATGGTTCCGCGCTTGTCCCGGCGGGCCATGTCACCCGTGTGGTAGTAGCCACCGCGGAACGCTTCCGCGGTCTTTGCCGCATCTCCGTAGTAGGACTTCATCAGCCCCACGGGCCGGTGGTCCAGGCGCAGGCACAGTTCGCCGTCGTCGGCTTCTTCCCCGGTGTTCGGGTCCACCAGCACCACGTCATAGCCCGGGAGCGGCTGGCCCATGGCGCCGACGGTCACCGGCTGGCCGGGGGTGTTGGCCACCTGGACCGTACTCTCCGTCTGCCCGAAGCCGTCACGGATGGTCTGTCCCCAGGCGCGCTTCACCTGGTCGATCACCTCGGCGTTCAGCGGCTCACCGGCAGAGACCACTTTGGTGGGCGGTGTCTTCAGCAGCTTCAGGTCCGCCTGGATCAGCATCCGCCAGACCGTGGGCGGCGCGCAGAAACTGGTGACGGCCTCGCGGTCCATCTGCTCCATCAGGGCGCGGGCGTCGAACCGTTCATAGTTGTAGACAAAGACGCACGCCTCCGCGATCCAGGGGGCAAAGAAATTGGACCAGGCGTGTTTGCCCCACCCGGGCGAGGCAACGTTCAGGTGCACGTCGCCGGGTTCCAGGCCAATCCAGTACATCGTGGACAGGTGCCCCACCGGGTACGACGTGTGCGTGTGCTCCACGAGTTTGGCCTTGGACGTGGTGCCGGACGTGAAATAGAGCAGCAGCGTCTCGTCCGCCCGGGTGGGGGCCCCGGGCGTGAAGGTCTCCGGCGCCATCGCCGAATCCGCGTACTGGAGGGCTTGCGGGGCGGTTGTGCCGGCCGCTGCCGCTTGGGCTCCGGTGTCTGTGGCAGTGCCACGCTCGCCGATTTCAATCAGGCGGTACCTGCCGGGCACACCGGCAAACTTGCCGATGTTGGAATGCCCGACGGCGGCCCAGCCCGCCCCGCCACGCTCCACCCGTTCGGCCAGGTCTGCGGGACCCATCAGGGTGGTGGTGGGGATCAGGACGATGCCGAGCTTGATGCCGGCGAGCATCAGTTCCCAGAGTTCCACCTGGTTGCCCAGCATCACGATCATCCGGTCGCCGCGGCGCACACCCTGGCTCTGCAGCCAGTTGGCCACCTGGTTGGAACGCGACGCGAGGTCGGCGAAAGTCTTGCGGGTGGCCGAACCGTCCTGCTCCACGATCACCAGAGCCGGGTTGTTGGCCTTCGACGGATCGGCGGCGATCTGGTCGAACCAGTCGAGGGCAAAGTTGAACTCCGAAAACCGGGGCCATTGGAACTCCCTCCGGGCCCGGTGGTAGTCGGAACGGAGGGCCAGCAAGTGGTCCCGTGCTTCCCGGAAATCATCGGTCACTGACAAGGGGAGACCTTTCGTCACGTGATGCGGATCACTAATGTCCAACCCTGTGCAATATACTAGGACATCCAAGAGTTTGGAAGACCGAAGGGACGCAGACTGTGCAGCCACAACGACGTGAGCATGATGTGACAAGCCCGCCGTTTCCCGATGCCGACCTGATGTACGTCGTGGACCTGCTGCCGGCCGCGGAGCGCGAGCGGTACCTGGACATCCGGGCGTTCCTGCAGTCCACGGTGCGGCCGGCGTCCATCGACTACTGGAACCGCGAGGAATTCCCCTTCGGGCTGCTGGCGGAGATGGGCAAGCGGGGGCTTGGGACATTGCAGACGGATGGAACCTCAAAGCTCTTCAAGGGCCTGATGTACGTCGAAGTGGCACGGGCGGATGTTTCCCTTTCAGCCCTCGTGGGGATCCACAACGAACTGATCGTGGGCATGATCGACGCACTGGGTTCCGAGGAGCAGAAGCAGCGGTGGCTGCCCGGCCTGGCCGCGTTTACCCAGCTCGGAGCGTTCGCCCTCACGGAACCGGAGCACGGCTCGGACATTGCCGGCGGGCTCGAAACTTCCGCGCGGCTGGAGGACGGTGAATGGGTGATCAACGGTGCCAAACGGTGGATCGGCTCGGGCACCATTGCGGATTTTGCCCTGGTGTGGGCCCGTGATCAGGCGGACGGGCACATCAAAGGCTTCATTGTGGAGACGGACCGCCCCGGCTACCGGGCCACCAAGATTGCCAACAAGATCGGCCTGCGGATCATGCAGAACGCCGACATTGTGCTGGACAACGTCAGGATTCCCGAATCCAACATGCTGCCCGGCGCCACGGACTTCACCAAAGCCAACGACCTCCTGCGTGATTCCCGGGCCTGGGTGGGCTGGCAGGCTGCCGGTATCCAGCTTGCCGCGTTCGACATCGCCCGCGCCTACTCACTGGAACGCCGGCAGTTCGGCAAGGAACTCGCGCGCTTCCAGCTGGTCCAGCAGCAGCTGGCGGAGATCCTTGGCAACGCGTCCGCTTCGCTGGCGCTGATGGCGCAGCTCGCCCGGATCCAGTCCGACGGAAAACTGGAGATGGTCCAGGCTGCCATGGCGAAATCCACCAGCACCCGCCTGGCACGCTCTTCGGTAGCCATGGGCAGATCGCTGCTGGGGGGAAACGGCATCACTGCGGACTACGAAATGGGCAAGCTTTTTGGCGACGCCGAAATCCTTTATACGTACGAGGGCAGCTACGAAATCAATTCCCTCATTGTGGGCAGGGCAGTGACCGGCAAATCGGCATTCGTGTGACGGATTTCCCGGCCATTAAGCGGCCGATAATCACTTAACAAAAAACTGCCCTGACCATGCTTGGCAGCACAGTCAGGGCAGTTAATCAGAACCTTACAGCGGGCGAATGTTCTCTGCCTGCGGGCCCTTGGGACCTTGGGTCACATCGAATTCGACTTTCTGGTTCTCGTCCAGCGAGCGGTAGCCGCTGCTGGCGATTGCGGAGTAGTGCGCGAAAACATCGGCGGATCCGTCGTCCGGAGCGATGAAGCCAAAGCCCTTTTCAGCGTTGAACCATTTAACTGTGCCTGTTGCCATTGCTAACTTCCTTTGTAACCCTTTTCTGGTCCTGCTCGGACGGCAGGCAGACGCGGAGACTGTGGTCCGCACTCTCAAACCTAGGGGGTGCGCGGTGGGCGTGCAATAGCTGCGGTCATCAACTGTCACTCCTGTTATTGAATAGTGTCTGGATTACGGGCCGTTGAGGACCGCCGGAGTCAGCTGCCGCCGGGCTTCGGGGGTGTGTTGGCCGTGTGACCACCGGGCTAGCGCATACCCTCCCGGCGGATGGCCGTTGCGATGGCGGCGGCGCGGGTTTCCACGCCGAGCTTGGCGTAGATATGCGCCAGATGGGTCTTGACCGTGGCCTCGGAGATGTACAGCCGCTGGCCGAGCTCGCGGTTGCTGAGCCCCTCGGTCAGGAGGCTCAGCAGCTCCGCTTCCCGGGGCGTCAGGATCTCGTCGGGATTGCGGAGCTGCTGGAAGAGCCGGGAGGCCACGGGGGCGCTCATCACGCTTTTGCCTTGGACGGCACCCCGGATTGCCGCGAAAATTTCGTCCGGAGTTGCGTCCTTGAGGAGGTAGCCCATGGCGCCGGCGTCCACTGCCCGGACGATGTCCGCGTCCGAATCGTAGGTGGTGAACACCAGGATTGCCTGCCGGCTGTTGCGTTGCCGCAGTTGCCGGATGGCTTCGATCCCGTCCATTCCGGCGCCCATGGCCAGGTCCATCACCACCACAGCCGGCGCGAGTTGCTCCACCAGCGTCCAGGGCTTCCTCGCCGGAGGCGGCCTCGGCCACCACGTCAAGGTCAGGCTGGGTGCCCAGCAGTGCCCTCAGCCCGCTCCGGACCACCAGATGATCGTCCACCAGCAGGACGGTGATGCCGGTCATGCGTTTCCCTGCGGTGTCTGCTGCAGGGGCGGCTGCGCCGGGACGCTCGGCACCTGTGCAGCCACGATGGTCCCTTCGCCGGGCGAACTTTCCACCGAGAATACTCCGCCCAGCTGCTCCACCCGCTGGCGCATGGCCCGGAGCCCGTAGCCTCCGGCGTCCGACGGCGGAGCTGCCGCCGAGGGATCAAAGCCGGTCCCGTCGTCGTAAATGTCCAGGGTGACGGAATCCGGAAGGAACCCGATGCGTCAGCGTTGTGCCCGTGGCGTGTGCGTGCTGCTGGATGTTCGCGGCCGCGCTCTGGACCACGCGCAGCAGAGCGTGCCGCACCTCTGCGGGGACGGCCCTCGGCTCGCCGGTGACCAGGAGCCGGGCGTGCGGGACGTACTGGGCGGCGGCCAGGTGCAGGGCCTCGGGCAGCGGCGACGTATCAAGTTTCGGGGAAGCGAGCTCGTGGACCAGGCTGCGGGTCTCGGAGAGGTTCCGGCGCAGCAGTTCGGTGGCCTGGTTGAGCTCCTGGCGGGATCCCGGGCCGGGCCACGACCGGTCTGCTGCTTCCAGGAGCAGCAGGCTGCTGGCCAGGCCCTGCGTCACGGTGTCGTGGATTTCGCGCGATACGCGCTCGCGTTCGGCGATGGTTCCGGCACGGCGCTCGCTGGCCGCCAGTTGTCCCTGCGCCAGTGACACCTCGGCATGAAGCCGCCGCTGTTCCGCGGCGTCGTGCTCGATCCGGTCATGGATCAGCGTCAGCATCACGCCGACGGCGAGCGGCCCCAGGAGCATCGCGAGGTCTGTGCCGTCGCTGAGCCGGAACAGCCCTGCGGCGGTGGCGGCCGCCGTCGCGCCCGCCGCCACGTAGCCGACGGTACCTGTGAAGGCAGTGCGGCAGAGGAAGAAGATCGCAAACGAACACCACGCAAAGCTGGGTGCGGCGATGACCAGGACTGCCCAGACGGCCACAAGCACCAGCATCCAGACTGCCCACGGGCGTCCCTGCCGGGCGCGTACCGCGATCACGGCGTACAGGGCGCACACTGCCCCCGCGAGTCCGAGGACCAGGACGTTGTCCTCAAGGCTGTGCCGCATGGCGTAGCGAACGGCCGACGCGACGAGCAGGACCGCGAAGCCCAGGTGGACGGCCGTGTCGATCCCGCCGAATCGGCCGGAGGCGGCGGTGCGTGCAGCCGGCAGGGCAGGTCCGGCGGGCAGCTCCGGTTCAGCAGGGGCTTCACGGGGGGATTCTGGGGAGGGCATGTGGTCCGGTTCCGGTCAGGGGAGTTCTCATCCCATGCTATTGCCCGCGCCGTTCCTGGTCTCTCAGCCTTTTGGCTGATGCCGTTGGCCGTTCGGGTGACCGGGCCGCAGCCGAAGGCCCGATGCCTGCCGCGGCGGGGCTGGGCAGGATGGAGATGAGGCCACAGGGCCGGACCCGGAGAACGGGCCGGCCGGGCCACGCCGACCTGAAACCCAAGGAGAACACCCGTGAAAAAGCCCAACAAGATTGCCGCCGCTGCTGCCGCAGCAGCTTTGCTGCTGACCGGAGGCCTGACCGCCGCGGCCAATGCCGGGACCAGCCCGGCGGCTGCGCCTGCGGCAGTGCCCGCCCCGGCAGCGGTGCCCGCCGCCGATATCCCGCAGGCAGCGGCTACCGTTGTGACGCAGAACCGCATCACGGCGGGCGCGTCCGCAGACGCCGTCCGGGCGGCCCTCGCCAAATGCCAGGCGGACAAACTGCCGTTCGTCACGGTGGCCCTTGTGGACAGGTTCGGCACGGTCCAGGCGCTCCTGCGCGGGGACAACGCCGCCGAACACACCATCGAGGCAGCCAAGCAGAAGGCCTACACCGCGGCCGCCTTTGGTGCACCGACGTCCGAGCTGGCCAAACGCATTAACGGCAATGGGCCCAGCATCGCGGACCTCCCCGGCACCCTCTTCCTGGCCGGTGGCGTCCCGCTCAAGGTCAACGGTGTATCCGTGGCAGGGATCGGCGTGGGCGGCGCCCCGGACGGCAACCTGGACGAAGCCTGCGCCACGGCCGGCGCCGAGGCGATCGCCGCGGCGGCCACCGGCTCAGCCAAGTAGGCTCGGCTCCATGAGGCGGTTCAGGACCTGGCGCCGGGCACGCAGGGCAGGGCTGATTTTTGTTCTGGCGGGCGGCATGGTGGCTTGCCTGGCTGCGTGCCAGGCGGGCCCCGGTGAGCCGCAGCAGGCGGAGTCGCCGCCGTCGACCGCTCTGGAGAGCCCGGAACCTGCCGTGCCCGTCACTCCCACCCTGTCCCCGGTTTCTCCGGCCACAGCCACCAAGCCGCCCCTGTCCGCCGAGGCCCAGGCCCAGCTGGACCAGGAGCTGATCGCCGCCGCGAAGGCCAACAACGTGGCGCTGGTGCGTGAACTCATTGGCAGGGGCGGCAATGTGAACGCGAAGGATGCCATCCAGGATTCGGCGTTCCTCTATGCCGGGGCCGAGGGATTCAACGAGGTGCTTCAGCTGACATTGGCGGCCGGAGCGGACGTCGGCAGCACCAACCGCTACGGCGGCACGGCGTTGATCCCCGCCAGCGAACACGGCCATGTGGAGACTGTCCGCATCCTCCTGGCCGCCGGAGTGCCGGTGAACCATGTGAACAACCTTGGCTGGACCGCCATGCAGGAGGCCATCCTCCTCAACAACGGGGGCCCCAGGCAGCAGGACGTGGTGCGCCAGCTCCTGGCCGCCGGCGGGGACCCCGGCGTCCGGGATCCGCAAGGTCGCACCGCCCTGGAGAACGCGGACCGGCTGGGCTTTGTGGAGATCGCCAACCTGATCCGGGGTCACTAACCTCGCTTAAGTGCAACGCGGGGTCAGATCTGGCCCGATAATCCGACCTGGAAGGGCATTATCTGACCCCGCGTTGCTTTGTTAGACGGCCTCGAGGACGCTGACGTAGTTGGCGATGCCCACGCCGCCCATGTTCTGGACGGCGGCGCGGCGCGGGCTGGCCCAGCTGCATGTCGCCGGCGGTGCCCGTGAGCTGCATGGCGGCAATGACATGCTGGGACACGCCGGTGGCGCCCACGGGGTGGCCCTTGGCCTTGAGTCCGCCGGAGACGTTGATGGGCAGCTTGCCGTCCTTGAACACCCAGCCCTCTGTCACGGCGCGGGCACCCTGGCCGGGTTCGGTCAGGCCCATGGCCTCGTACATCAGCAGTTCGGCGATGGTGAAGCAGTCGTGGACTTCGGCGAAGTCCAGGTCTTCAAGCCCGACGCCGGCCATCGCCAGTGCGCGCTGCCAGGACATGCGCGTGGCCGCGAAAGCCGTGGGGTCCCGGCGTTCGGCGGGGAAGAAGTCGTTGGCATGGCCGATGCCCGCGAGCCGCACGGGCGCCGTTGCCCCGCCTGTTGGTGAGGTGGAGAGCACAACGGCGGCGGCGCCGTCGGACACGGGGGAGCAGTCGGTGCGGCGCAGCGGATCCGCCACCATGGGGTTCTTGTCCGAGACGGTGCGGCAGAATTCCTCGCCGAGGTCCTTGCGGAGCTGGGCGTAGGGGTTGTCCACGCCGTTGCGGTGGTTCTTCGCGGCGATGGTGCCCAGCACATCGGAGACTGGCAGCCCATAGCGCTTTTCGTAGTGCTTGGCGACGTCGGCGAACAGGCCCGTGAAGCCGGTGGTGGAGGTCTGGCCGGCCATGTCGTAGTCGGCGCCCAGCAGGGCGGCGCCCACCACATCGGCCCCGGCATGGGTCATCTTTTCGGCGCCGATGACCAGGACGGTCTTGGCGGTGCCGGCCAGCAGGGACTTGGTGCCCTGCTGGAAGGCGGCTGAACCGGAGGCACAGGCGTTCTCGACCCGGGTGGCGGCCACGTTGGCCAGGTCCGGTGAGACCTGCAGTGCCAGGGAAGACGGGAACGCCAGCGGCATCATGCCGGAGTTGAACTGGCCCAGGTAGATCTCGTCGATCTGGCCGGCCTCGATGCCGGCGTTGCTGATGGCCTCTGTGGCCACCTGCACGATCAGGGACTCGAGGGTCTCGTCCGTCAGTTTGCCGAAGCGGCTGTGGCCCCAGCCTGTGAGCAGGACATCCTTGCCGAACTGTTCCTTGAGGCTCATGCGGTGGCTCCTTCCAGGGCGCTTTCCTCGAGATCGGTTGCGTCCAGGGCCACCGTGAATGCGGCCTCGGTCTTCTCTCGGATCTCCTCCACGGTGACACCCGGCGCAAGGCGGGTGAGGGTGAGCTGGCGCCCGCCGCCGTCGTGCGTTTCTTCCTTCGCGACGAGATCAAAAACTGCGAGGTCGCTGATGATCCGGTCCACGCAGCTCAGGCCGGTGAGCGGCAGGGTGCACTCGGTGACGATCTTGGCCGTGCCGTCCTTGGCATTGTGTTCGGTCAGGACCACCACGCGCGGGGTGCCGGCCACGAGGTCCATGGCGCCGCCCATGCCCTTGACCATCTTGCCGGGGATGGTCCAGTTGGCGAGGTCGCCGTTGCCGGAGACCTGCATGGCGCCCAGGATGGCCACCTTGACGTGGCCGCCCCGGATCATCCCGAAGGAGGTGGCGGAGTCGAAGATGCTGCCGCCGGCAGGACCGTGACGGTTTGCTTGCCGGCATTGATGAGGTCGGCATCTTCGTCGCCCTCGAAGGGGAACGGGCCCATGCCGAGCAGGCCGTTTTCGCTCTGCAGGACCACGCGGACGCCGCGAGGGAGGTTGTTGGCCACCAGCGTGGGGATGCCGATCCCCAGGTTGACGTAGTCGCCGTCGTTCAGTTCCTCGGCCGCGATGGCAGCCATTTCATCCCTGGTCCAGGCCATGGGGTTCTCCTTGGGTCTAAAAGTTGCGTGCTGGGGTGGTTCGCTCTTGGGCGCCGGGCCACGATGGGCCGGAAAGGTCAGGCGGGGACTGCCGCCGCGGCGCGGGGGCGGACGGTGCGCTGTTCGATGTCCTTGACCCGGTCACTTGCCTGAACCAGGTGCTGGACGAAGACGCCCGGCGTGACGATGTGGTTCGGGTCCAGCGCGCCCGGTTCCAGGATGACTTCGGCTTCGGCGATGGTCACGGCGCCGGCGGTGGCAACCACCGGGTTGAAGTTCCGTGCCGTGTAGCGGTAGATCAGGTTCCCGTCCGTGTCCGCGGTGTGCGCGTGGACCAGGGCGACGTCGGCGCGGATGGCGCGCTCCTGGACGTACGTTTCGCCGTCGAACTCTGCCAGCGGTTTGCCCTCGGCCACGAGGGTGCCCACGCCGGTCTTGGTGTAGAACGCGGGGATGCCGGCGCCGCCGGCGCGGAGGCGCTCGGCCAGGGTGCCCTGCGGGGTAAATTCCACCTCGAGTTTTCCGGCGAGGTACTGCTCGGCAAAGAGCTTGTTCTCCCCGACGTAGGAGGCGATGACCTTGCGGACCTGGCCGGCTTCGATCAGGATGCCCAGGCCCTTTCCGTCCACACCCATGTTGTTGGACACGACTGTGAGTTCGCGGACGCCGGAATCGCGGACAGCCTCGATCAGGTCTGCCGGGATGCCGCTCAGGCCGAAACCGCCCACGGCGAGCGTCATGCCATCCCGGAGCAGATCCTGCAGGGCAGCAGCGGCGTTGGATTTAAGTTTGGACATTCCATCTCCTCGTCATCGAGCGGTCAGAGCGCCTTTGGTGATATCCACTTTGTGGACAGTGGGCCTGATGAAGGAGCCTAGGCGGGTCTCCGAATCGGGTCAACGGTGTAATCAGCCCAGACTTGCGCGATATTTCACAGCGTGGACGCTAGACTAAGAACTGTCCACATTGTGGAGGAATTCTTTGACGCAGGAGGCCGGAATGACCAATCCAGTCCAAGGAACGCAGGTGGTGGGCCGCGTGGCGTCGCTCCTTCGGCTGGTCGGCCGGAAGCCGGAAGGCAGCTCGCTGGCCGGCCTGGTCCGGGAGTCCGGCCTGACCCGGCCCACCGTCCACCGGCTTTTGGCCTCCCTTGCCGCCGAGGGCCTCCTGGACCACGATGCCCGGACCGGCAACTGGATCCTGGGTCCTGAGATCTTCCTGCTGGGATCCGTGGCCGCCGCCCGCTTCCCGTTTGAGGACATCGCCCGGCCCAGCCTTCGCCGCCTGGCCGAGGAGACAGGGGAGAGCGCCTTCTATTCCATTCGCCGGGGCCAGGAGGCGGTCTGCGTCATGCGCGAGGAGGGCAGCTTCCCGGTGCGATCCTTCGTCCTGCACGAGGGCGTCCGGTTTCCGTTCGGGGTGGCCTCGGCGGGGACGGCCATGATGGCCTTCCTGCCGGACGAGGAACAGCGAGCCATCCTGTCGAACTGGGATCAGCATGCCGGAGCCTTTGCTGCAGGCCACCGCGAGGACGTGGTCCGCCGCAACCTCGAACTGACGCGGCTCCACGGCTATGCCGTGAACCCGGGCCTGGTTTTCGAAGGCAGCTGGGGGATGGGGGCCGCCGTGTTTGACCAGCAGGGCCGTCCGGTGGGTGCACTGTCGCTCACCGGCATCGAGCCCCGGTTCCGCCCGGAACGGCAGGAACTCCTGGGCAAGCTGCTGATGGAGGAAGCCCATCGAATGAGCGCCAGGTTACCCGCAGAGAGGGCTTCGCAGCCGGTCTGAGCCCCGGCGCACCGGCCCGGAGGCCCCCTAGAAATTAGTAGGAAGTCCGAGTAGATTCGGGTTCAGGGATGACCCCCACATGCAAAGGAGCATTCGATGGTGCACGAGCTTTCACACTACGTCGGCGGCCAGCGGGTCGACGGTACGTCCGGGCGTTTCAGCGACGTCTATGACCCCTGCACGGGCCAGGTGCAGGCCAGGCTGCCGCTGGCCAGCAAAGAGGAAGTGGCCAACGCGGTGGCCAACGCCGAGAAGGGCCAGCTCGAATGGGCGGCCATGAACCCCCAGCGCAGGGGCCGGATCCTGCTCAAGTTTGTGGACCTGGTCAACGAGAACATGGACGAGCTCGCCACGCTGCTCTCCTCTGAGCACGGCAAGACCCTCCCCGATGCCAAGGGCGATATCCAGCGCGGCATCGAAGTGGTGGAGTTTGCCGCCAACGCCCCGCACCTGCTGAAGGGCGAGTTCTCGGACAGTGCCGGGCAGGGCATCGATGTCCATTCACTGCGCCAGCCGCTGGGAGTGGTCGCCGGGATCACCCCGTTCAATTTCCCGGCCATGATCCCGCTGTGGAAGTCCGGTCCGGCGCTCGCCGCGGGTAACGCCTTTATCCTCAAGCCCTCAGAGCGCGATCCCTCGGTGCCGCTGCGGCTCGCGGAACTGTACAGCGAAGCCGGGCTTCCGGATGGCGTGTTCAACGTGGTCAACGGGGACAAGGAAGCCGTTGATGCGCTCCTGGAGGATCCGCGGGTGAAGGCCATCGGCTTTGTGGGCTCCACACCGATCGCCCAGTACATTTATGCCACGGCTGCGGCGCACGGCAAACGCGCGCAGTGCTTCGGCGGGGCGAAGAACCACATGGTGATCATGCCCGACGCCGACCTGGAGATGGCTGCCGACGCCCTGATCGGTGCGGGGTACGGGTCCGCCGGGGAACGGTGCATGGCCATCTCCGTCGCCGTGCCCGTTGGCCAGGAAACAGCCGATGCCCTCGTGGCCAAGCTCACCGAGCGCGTCAAGGGCCTCAGGGTGGGGCACAGCCTGGACAAGGAATCGGACTTCGGCCCCGTGGTGGCGGCATCGGCCAAGGACAGGATTGAGGGCTACATCCAGTCCGGCGTGGACGAAGGCGCAACGCTGGTGGCCGACGGCCGCGGCCTCACCGTGGACGGCTACGACGGCGGCTTCTGGGTGGGCCCGACGCTCTTCGACAACGTCACCAAGGATATGAAGATCTATAAGGAAGAGATCTTCGGCCCGGTCCTCAGTGTCCTGCGCGCCGCCGACTACGACGAGGCGCTGCGGCTCTGCTCCGAGCACGAGTTCGGCAACGGCGTCGCAATTTTCACCCGCGACGGCGACGCCGCCCGCGACTTCGCGAGCCGCGTCGAGGTGGGCATGGTGGGCATCAACGTCCCCATCCCGGTGCCCATCGCGTATTACACCTTTGGCGGCTGGAAGGCCTCGGGCTTCGGCGACCTCAACCAGCATGGCGCGGACGCGTTCCGCTTCTACACCAAGACCAAGACGGTCACCACCCGTTGGTCCTCCGGCATACGCCAGGGCGCCAGCTTCGTGATGCCGGCCGGCAGCTGATGACTGGCCTCCCCGGGTCGGAGCAAGCAGCCGACGTCCTGTTTGAACGCCGCGGACAGCTGGGCGTCATCACGCTGAACAGGCCCAAAGCCGTCAACGCGCTGAACGCCGGCATGGTGGAAGCCATGCTCGAACAGCTCACAGCCTGGGCTGACGACGACGCCGTGGCCACCGTCCTGGTCCGTGGCGCCGGCGACCGTGGCCTGTGCGCCGGCGGCGACATCGTGGCCATCTACCAGGACATGCTCCGTGGTGCCGGTGCCACCGCGGAGTTCTGGGCCGCTGAATACCGGCTCAACGCGCTCATTTCCCGCTACCCCAAGCCGTACGTGGCCTTTATGGACGGCCTGGTGCTCGGCGGTGGCGTGGGGATCTCGGCGCACGGTTCGGTCCGCGTGGTCACCGAGCGCACCCGCACCGGCATGCCGGAAACCACCATTGGCTTTGTGCCCGACGTCGGCGGCACGCTCCTGCTGTCCCGCGCCCCCGGCGAGGCCGGCACCCATGCGGCCCTCACCGGCGCCCACCTGAGCGGGGCCGACGCCCTGTTCCTCGGGCTTGCAGACCACTTTGTGCCGTCCGAAAACCTCCCCGCGCTGGCCGAAGCGCTGGAAAGCTCGACGGCGGATGCCGCCGTCGGGCGCTTTGTGCAGGAACCGCCGCCCTCGGCGCTGGCGGAACAGCACGAGTGGATCGACTCCGCCTACGCTGCCAACGACGCGGAGGAGATTGTCCGCCGGCTCCGGGCCGCCGGCGGGGAAGCGGCGGACGCTGCCGCCACCATCGAGGCGAAGTCACCTACCGCCGTGAAGCTCACGCTCGAATCCCTGCGGCGCGTGCGCGGGCTATCGCTGGAGCAGACGCTGGCGCAGGAATACCGCGTGGGTGTCCGCTCCCTGGCGGGCCCGGATTTCCGTGAAGGCATCCGTGCCCAGGTGGTGGACAAGGACCGCAATCCGCAGTGGAAGCCCGCGTCCCTCGCCGAAGTGACACCTGCCGACGTCGAGCGCTACTTCGCGCCGCTGGGCGACCGTGAGCTCCACCTCCACTCAAAGGAGTCCGACCATGTCTGACAACGCAGCTTCCGGCACCATCGCCTTCCTGGGGCTGGGCCACATGGGCGGTCCCATGGCGGCCAACCTGATCAAAGCCGGGCACAGTGTGGTGGGCTACGATCCCGTGCCCGCAGCCGTCGAGGCGGCCAAGGCCCACGGCGTCCCCATGGCTGGCTCCGCGGCAGAGGCGGTGGCCGGCGCGGCCGTTGTGCTGACCATGCTGCCCAGCGGACAGCACGTCCTGGACCTCTACCGCGGTGTGGACGGGGCGCCCGGCCTGCTGTCAGAGGCGGCACCGGACACCATGTTCCTGGACTGCTCCACCATCAACGTTGACGAGGCCCGCGAGGCCGCCGCGATCGCCCTGAACGCCGGGCACCGCTCCGTGGACGCACCCGTTTCCGGTGGTGTGGTGGGCGCCGAGGCGGGAACCCTGACGTTTATGGTGGGCGCCTTGCCCGAGGACTTCGCCACCGTGAAGCCCATCCTGGAGCTGATGGGAAAGAGGATTGTCCACTGTGGGGACCACGGTGCCGGGCAGGCCGCGAAAGTCTGCAACAACATGATCCTGGGCGTCTCCATGATTGCCGTCAGCGAGGCCTTTGTGCTCGGCGAAAAGCTCGGCCTGACGCACCAGGCGCTGTTCGACGTCGCCGCCAACGCCTCCGGCCAGTGCTGGGCGCTGACCACCAACTGTCCTGTTCCGGGGCCCGTGCCAACCAGCCCGGCCAACCGCGACTACCAGCCCGGATTCGCCGGCGCGCTGATGGCCAAGGACCTGCGGCTAGCCCTCAATGCGCTGGAAAGCACCGGCGTTGCTGCCCAGCTGGGGCCGCTGGCCTCGAAGATCTACGACGAGTTCGCGGCCGGGGCCGGCGCGGGACGCGATTTCTCGGGCATCATCACTGACATCCGGGACAAGTCCGCCACGTAGCGTAGGCACTTCGAGAACTTATTACCTAGACAAAAAGGGGCACGGCTTGGCGCAGCAGTACGAAAACATATTGGTGGAAACCCGTGGCCGGGTGGGTCTGGTGACCCTCAACCGGCCCCAGGCGCTCAATGCCCTGAACAAGGCCACCATGGAGGAGGTTGTCGCCGCCACCACCGCCATGGACGCCGACCCCGCCGTGGGTGCCGTGGTGATCACGGGCTCGGAGAAGGCCTTCGCAGCGGGGGCGGACATCAAGGAAATGTCCTCGCAGGGCTACATGGAAATGTACGCGGCGGACTGGTTTCGGGGCTGGGAAAGCCTGACCCGGCTGCGCATCCCGGTGGTGGCCGCGGTGTCCGGCTTCGCTTTGGGCGGCGGCTGCGAGCTGGCCATGATGTGCGATGTCATCATCGCCGGGGACACCGCGAAGTTCGGCCAGCCGGAGATCAACCTTGGCGTCATCCCGGGCATGGGCGGGTCCCAGCGCCTGACCCGCGCCGTGGGCAAGGCCAAAGCCATGGACATGGTCCTCACCGGACGCATGATGGATGCCGCCGAGGCCGAACGCGCGGGACTCGTTTCACGCGTGGTGCCCGCTGCGTCCGTGGTGGAGGAAGCACTCAAGGTTGCCGAAGTGATCGCGTCCAAGTCCAAGCCGGCCGCCATGCTGGCCAAGGAAGCCGTCAATGCGGCCTTTGAGCTGGGCCTCGCGCAGGGAGTGCTGTTCGAACGCCGCGTGTTCCACTCCCTGTTCGCTACGGAGGACCAGAAGGAAGGCATGGCCGCGTTCAGCGAAAAGCGGCAGCCGGAGTTCAAGCACCGCTGAGGCCGGTGGATGGGCCCACGCCGGCGAGGGACCCGGCCTGAGCTTGCGAAGGCTGGGAACCGGTGGATGGGCCCACGCCGGCGAGGGACCCGGCCTGAGCTTGCGAAGGCTGGGAGCCGGTGGGGATTAGTCCGTGAAGTCGCCGGCGGCCTTGCGGAAATCGCCGAGGACCCGGAGCAGATGCTCCACGTCGTCGTCCGCGAAACCGGACTTGCCGAACACCTCGGCGTTGAGCGCCGCCGTCGCGCGTTTCGCCAGGGTGCGGCCCTCGGCGGTGAGTTCGATCAGCGTGGTCCGTCCGTCGGTGGGGTGCGGGGACCGGGCCACCAGGCCCGCCTGCTCCAAGCGGTCGACGGCGTTGGTCACCGAGGTGGGATGCACCTGCAGCAGCGCGCTGGCCTTGTTCATGGGCAGCGCGCCGCTGCGGGCAAAGCTCAGCAGCGCCAGCAGTTCATAGCGCGCGAACGTCAGTCCGAAGGGCTTGAGGACCGTCTCAATCCGTGCCAGCAGGATCTGTTGGGTCCGCATGATGGCCGTGATGGCGGCCATGGGCGCTGCGACGTCTCCCCAGCCGTGGCGTTCCCAGTTCTGCCGGGCCTCGGCGATCGGGTCGCGGGGGAGCGGGCTGCCCACGGTGCCTCCTGTCATTGCCGGGGCCAATGGCCGTGTGGTGTGTCTCACCAGCAATATACTAGGACTTCCAAGGGTATGGAAGGTGGCGCGGTGCGGCCTACTTCCACCAGGTGTCGAAGATGGTGACCGGGACGGTCCGCTTGTGGCGCGTGCGGAGGTACTTCTGCTCGATCAGCTCCGCGGCGGCTTCGGGGATATCCCGGCCTTCGAGATAGTCGTCGATCTGGTCATAGGTGACGCCGAGCTCGTCCTCGTCCGTTCGGCCCGGCTTGTCATCGAGGAGGTCCGCGGTGGGCACCTTCTCCCAGACGCGGGCGGGCGCCCCCAGTTCGGCCAGGAGCTCGCGGTTCTGGCGCTTGTTCAGCCCGAACAGCGGCAGGATATCCGCGCCGCCGTCGCCGAATTTGGTGAAGAATCCGGTGACGGACTCCGCGCCGTGGTCGGTGCCGATCACCAGGTAGTTGTGTTCGCCGGCGAGGGCGTACTGGGCGATCATGCGGGTGCGGGCCTTGGTGTTGCCCTTATGGAAATCGGAAATCCCGTTTCCGACGGTCTTCTCGAACTCGTCCTCGAAGCCATCCACCGCGGCGGAAATGTTGAACGTCCACTCGGTCTTGGCCTGGATGAAGTCCAGGGCGGCCTGTGCGTCGTCCTCGTCGTGCTGAACGCCGTAGGGAAGGCGGACCGCCACGAAATTGGCCTCCACTCCCTCGGCTTCAAGTTCCTCGACGGCCAGCTGGGCAAGCCGCCCGGCGAGGGACGAATCCAGTCCGCCCGAGATGCCCAGGACAAAGCCCTTGGTGTGGGTGGCCCGGAGGTACTCCTTCAGGAAATCAACGCGCTTGCGCACCTCCCCGAGGGGATCGATCCGGGGCTGCACGCCCATTTCTTCGATGATGGTGGCCTGGAGTTCGCGCATGTGACCAGCCTAGTCAGCGGTGTCAACAACGCTCAACTGTGTCCCCCTGGGACGACGTATTCCGGGGAGCGGCGCACCCAGCGCCGGGCCTCACTCAGCTGCGGGCGTCACAAAACGGCGGGTGCCGGTCCGGTGGAGCCGCGGACCGTGAGGTGCGTGGGCATCAGGGAACGGCTGCGGCTGCCGCCGCCGGCGAGGGGGTTGAGCTGTGCCAGCAGCATGGACACGGCCACGCGGCCGGCCTGCTCGATGGGGGAGGCCATGGTGGTCAGCGGGGGATTGCAGAAGTCGGCACCGAAGATGTCGTCGCAGCCCACCACGCTCATGTCCTCCGGGACCCGGATCCCGCGCTCACGCAGCCTCTGGAGCATTCCGATGGCGATGAGGTCGTTGAAGGCGATGCATGCGGTCACGCCGGAGTGCACGGCGGCGTCGGCGGCGGCAGCGCCCGACTGCGTCTTGGGGGCGAACGGACCGAGCCGGCGAACGTCCACTCCACGTTCCTCGGCAGCGGCCTCCAGGGCGGTCCAGCGGCGGGTGCTGGACTGCGACGTGAGCGGTCCCGCCATGTAGGCGATGTGGGTGTGGCCCAGCGAAATCAGGTGGTCCAGTGCCTGGCTGGTGGCCGACGGCGTATCGATGACCACCGCGGGCACGCCGGCGACGTCGCGGTTGATGGTGACGATGGGAATCTTCGCGGCCGCGGCCAGCAGGGCGTCGTCGCTGAGCCTGGACGCAGTGACGATGATGCCGTCAGCGCTCTTGCGCAACTGCTCCATGCTGCTGGCCTCCACCTCGTCCGATTCCTCCGTGTCAACCAGCAGCTGCGTGTAGCCTGCCGCCTTGAGCTGGAGCTGGGTGCCCCTGATCAGGTCAAAGTAGAAGGGGTTGGTGATGTCAGGGACCAGGACGCCCACTGCGCCAGTGCGGCCCGAACTCAAGGCTTTGGCCTGGCTGTTCGGGGTGTAATTCAGCTGGGCGGCCGCCGCTTCGATGCGCGTACGGGTGCGGATGTTGACCCGGTCCGGAGTGGAAAGTGCGCGGGAAACAGTGGACGCGGCCACCCCGCACATGGCGGCGATGTCGTGGATGGTGGCAGGACGGTCTGTTCCGGCTGCTTGCATCGCCATGGCGTTCCTCTCTGAACGGGACAATACGGGGCACTGTGACGATAGCCACAGCCCTGATTCCTCTAGATTGCCACAAGATGTCAATATTTGGCAATCGGTTGTCATCGTTTCCGCAGACATCTAGACTTAGTGCAGAACTTTGTGAACTGAGTCACCCGCGCGCCGGAGCGGCATCAAGGCTGTCCCGTCGCGGGCAAACCCTAAG
This sequence comes from uncultured Actinomycetota bacterium, assembly GCA_963741285.1. Lineage (GTDB taxonomy): Bacteria > Actinomycetota > Actinomycetes > Actinomycetales > Micrococcaceae > Arthrobacter. The sequence continues at coordinate 108,493 of CAVUHH010000016.1, read as the reverse complement.
GAGATCCCTGTGACCGAAACGGCTACCGAAGCAACCAAGACCGTCTGGCAACTCTCAGGATTCGGCGACGAGGTGGATCCTGATCCGGCAGTCCAGGCCGCAGTCATGCTGGCCCTTGGCGCCAGCTACATCGAAGTCCGCAGCGCGTGGGGCGTGAATGTTTCCGAGCTGACTCCGGAGCAGGTCTCCGAACTCAAGGGCATCCTCGATGCCAAGGGCCTGAAGGTTTCGGCCGTAGCCAGCCCCATCGGCAAGGTGGACATCAGCCTGCCCGTGGAGCACGAGGTGGAACGCCTGCGCCAGATCATCTCCGTGGCCAAGGGCCTGGATACCAGGTACATCCGCATCTTCTCCTTCTACCGGAGTGAAACGCAGACCCCGGAAGAAATCCGCGACGACGTCATCACGCGCATGCGGGCACTGGCCGCAGAAGCCGAAAGCGCCGGCGTCGTGCTTCTGCACGAAAACGAAAAGGACATCTACGGCGATACGCCGCAGCGCGTCCTGGACGTCATGGAGTCGGTGGACTCCCCGGCCCTGCGCGTTGCGTGGGACAACGCGAACTTCGTCCAGGTGGGCGTCCGGCCGTACACCGAGGGCTATGCGATGCTGCGCCCGTACCTCGAATACCTCCAGGTCAAGGACGCCATCATGGCCACTGGCGAGGTAGTGCCCTCCGGCGAGGGTGACGGCGAACTGGATGCCACCATCGCCGCGCTGAAAGCGGACGGCTACGCGGGTTTCGCTTCCCTTGAGCCGCACCTGGCCAGCCACCATGAACTGGGCGGCTTCTCCGGACCGGTTGCCTTCGGCACCGCCGCCCGGGCCTTCGCATCGCTCGCCGCCAAGAACGGAATCGAACTTTCGTGACCGGCCTCAAGGCCGCGGTCATCGGCTGCGGCGACGTTTCGGCTGTCCACTTCGAGGCCATCGCAAAGCTCGACGGCGCGCGGCTGGCGGGGGTCTGTGACACGGACCCAGGCCGGCTCGCTGCCGCCGTGGCCACCTATGGTGTTCCGGGATTCTCGGACCATGTCAGCCTCATCGAGGCCATCGGTCCGGACGTTGTGCACATCACCACGCCCCACAACACGCATGCCGCGATTGCCGCTGACTGCCTTGAGCGGGGCGTTAATGTCATTGTCGAAAAACCGCTGGCGCACACGCTCGAGGAGGGTCGCCGGCTTGTGGAGGCGGCCCAGGCGAGCACCGCCAAGATCGCCGTCTGCTTCCAGAACCGCTACAACTCCACCGCCCAGGCCATGCACGCACTGCTGACCTCGGGCGAATTGGGTGCCGTAGTCGGGGCTTCGGCCACCGTCATGTGGCACCGCGATGCCGACTATTACCGCAGCCGGCCCTGGCGCGGCACCTGGGCGGGCGGTGGCGGCGGGCTCATGATGAACCAGGCCATCCACACCGTGGACCTGCTGCAGTGGCTGGTGGGCGACGTTGTGTCGCTGTCCGGGCACGCGTCCACCAGGTTCCTTGGCGACACCATTGAGGTGGAGGACACTGCGGAATTCGTGGCGGTGCACGCCAACGGCGTCCGCAGCGCCTTCTACGCCACGCTGGCCAACGCGGTGAATGCGCCCGTCACCCTGGACATCGTCACCGAGAAGGCCACCCTCAGCCTTCGTGGTGACCTGACGGTCAGCTATGCGGACGGCCGGGTGGACGTGGTGCCCGAGCGCGTGGTGGAGTCCGGCGGGCGCGCCTACTGGGGCGTCTCGCACGAGCTGCTCATCAGCGATTTTTATGCCCGTCTCGGCGAGGCGGGGCCGTTCTGGATCGACCCGGAAGAGGCGGCGAAATCGTTGCGGATCGTCAAGGAAATCTACCGGCAGAGCTACCCCGAGGCAGCCACCCGCGTCTCCTGAAGCGCTGGCTTGCAACCGGTTGTAGCCTTTAGAACGTTTCATTCAGAGGCCCCCTGAATTAAATGTTGCAACTATTTTGACAATCGGTTGCCAAAGTTGGCAATCATGCGTACGCTGAATCTCGCAAGGTCGGTGTGGCACACGCCACACCGGCCGGATTCGTATCTCTCACGTTCCACAGATTCAGGAGCCAACAATGAAGTTAGGTCCCAAGGCGGCAGCCGCCGCCGTTATCGTCAGCGCAGGCCTCGTGCTGACAGCCTGTGGCGGGGGTGCCCCCGCCGGCACCGGCACCGCCAAAACAGCCTCGCTGACACTGGGTGCAGTTCAGGAACTCCGCTCCTGGGATCCGGCACAGGCCCACGTCGGCCACTACCTCCAGCCGTACCAGGCTGCCTACGACTCCCTGATCCTGCGCCAGCCGGACGGCAAGCTCAGCCCCATGCTGGCCACCGAGTGGAAGTACAACAGCACCAACACCAAGCTCACGGTTGACCTTCGCACGGACGTCACGTTCAGCGATGGCGCCAAGTTCGACGCAGAAGCGGCCAAGGCCAACCTGGACCACTTCAAGAAGGCCAACGGCCCGCAGATGGCCCAGCTCACCGCCGTCTCCGACGTCGCGGTGGTGGATGCCGACACCATCGAACTGAACCTGAGTGCCCCCGATCCGTCCCTGGAGTTCTACCTCAGCCAGGCCGCCGGACTGATGGGCAGCCCCAAGGCGCTGGGAACGGAAGCCATCAAGACCGAGCCCGTCGGCTCCGGCCCGTACGTGATGGACAAGGCCGCCACGGTCAAGGACTCGCAGTCCGTGTTCACCGCCCGCAAGGACTACTGGAACAAGGACCTCCAGAAATTCGAGAAGCTCACCTTCAAGATCCTGACTGACCTGACCGCCCGCACCAACGCCCTCGTTTCGGGACAGGTGGACGCCACGCTGCTGGATCCCAAGACCGGCAAGCAGGCGGAGGGCGCCAAGATGACCCTCACGGCGAACCAGGTTGACTGGCAGGGGCTGCTGCTTATGGACCGCGACGGGGCCAAGAACTCCCCGCTGAAGGACGTCCGCGTCCGCCAGGCCATCAACTACGCGTTCGACCGCAAGACCATCCTTGACCAGGTCCTGCTGGGCCAGGGCACGCCCACCTCGCAGCCCTTCGGCAAGGAGAGCGGCGCCTGGGTTGAAGAGCTCGAGAACAAGTACCCCTATGATCCGGCGAAGGCCAAGGCCCTGCTGAAGGAAGCCGGCTACGAAACCGGAGTCACCCTTGAGGTCCCGTCGGTTCCCGGCTTTGAAACCCAGATCGCCGTGGTCAAGCAGCAGCTTGCTGACATCGGCATCACGCTGAACGTGGGCTCCGCCATCACGAACACCTTCACCTCGGACGTCGCAGCGAAGAAGTTCACCACGATGTACTTCTCGCTCTTCCAGGGTGAGCCGTGGGTGGCGATCAACCAGATCGTTTCCACCAAGGCGCTGTACAACGCCTTCAAGAACACCACCCCTGAGCTGCAGGCCAAGATCGACGCCGTCCAGACCGGCGGCGCCGATGCAGCCAAGCTGGCCCAGGACGTCAACAAATACGTGGTGGAGCAGGCCTGGTTCGCACCGCTGTTCCGGGTGAACCAGATGTATTACCACAACTCCAAGATCACCGTGACGCCGCAGGTCCAGCAGGCGGTCCCGTCGATCTACAACTACGCGCCCGCCAAGTAATCCAAGCAGTACCCGGCACGTAGCCACACAAAAAACCAGCGCAGGTCCGGCAGGCCACCACCGACGGTGGGCTGCCGGACCGGGCAACCAATCCATTCCAGTTCAATGGAGCCAGCAATGATCCCCTTCATCCTTAAACGCCTCGGCAGCGGAGTTGTAGTCCTGCTTGCCGTCTCGATCCTCACCTTTTCCCTGCTCTACGTATCGAGCGGCAGCATCGCCCGGAACATCCTGGGCGACCAGGCAACACCGGAGCAGCTGGCCGTCAAGGAAGCCGAGTTGGGGCTCGACCAGCCCATCATTACCCGCTACTTCAGCTGGCTTACCAGCGCGCTGGGCGGAGACCTGGGCGCCTCGTGGTTCACGTCCGAACCCGTGGCCAACGCCCTCGCCACCCGCATCCCGGTCACCATGACCATGGTGGTGGTGGCCATGATCCTCATTTCCATCATCGCGACCCTCATCGGCGTGGCAGCTGCCGTCAAGCGCGGCTGGGTGGACCGGCTGGTCCAGGTCGGCGCCATCATCGGCGACTCGATTCCCGGGTTTGTCATCGGCATCATCCTGGTCACCATCCTGGCCATCCAGATGGGCCTTTTCCCCGCCACCAGCACCATTTCGCCGGGTGTGGGAGCCGATGCCTGGGTGCTGTCGCTGACCCTTCCGGTGATCGCCCTGCTGATCAACGGTGTCACCGGCGGTGCGCAGCAGATCCGCAGCGCCGTCATCAAGCAGCTCGAGCGCGATTACGTCCGCACCCTCCGCAGCCGCGGCATTGGCGAACGGGAAGTCCTGTTCAAGCACGTCCTGCGCAGCGCGGCACCTGCCGGGCTCACCGTGCTCAGCCTCCAGCTGATCGGCATGCTTGGCGGCGTGGTCATCCTCGAGTCCATCTTTGCCCTTCCCGGCATGGGGCCCATGGCCGTTACGGCCACCATCCAGAGCGATCAGCCGGTGGTTATGGGCGTCGTTATGTACACCGTCGCCGTTGTGATCGTGGTCAACCTCGTCGTTGACATGCTCAACGGCTGGCTCAACCCGAAGGTGCGTGTCTCGTGACCGAGTCCGTCGAAACCTCAGCCCTGACGCCGGCCCCCGGCACGCCGGTTCCCGGCACTACGGGCCAGACCGGCACCGTCGTCCGGTCAACAGTCCTCAAGCGCCTGCTGAAGAATCCGCTCGGCATCATCGCCATTGTGATTCTCCTGGGCTTGGCCGTTATGGCCATCTTCGCGGATGCCCTGGCTCCGTTTGACGAGAACTTCGCCAACATCTCCAAGACCCTTGCCGCTCCGGACGCCGTCAACATCCTTGGAACGGACAGCTCCGGGCGGGACGTCTGGAGCCGGCTGCTCTTCGGCGCGCAGCTGACGCTGCTCTCAGCGCTGCTTTGCGCCGCCGTCGCCATCGTGATCGGCCTCCCTGCCGGCCTCGTGGCCGGCTACTACGCCGGGAAGTTTGAAGCCGTGGCCAACTGGATTGTTGGCATCCTGATGAGCCTCCCCGGACTCATCGTGCTGATGACCATCCGCTCGGCCTACGGTCCCTCGGTGTGGATTGCCATGATCGCGTTCGGCGTCCTCATCAGCCCTTCCTACTTCCGGCTGGTGCGCTCGGCGGTCCAGTCGGTCCGCAACGAGCTTTACGTTGACGCAGCGCGTGTCTCCGGGCTTTCCGACGTCCGGATCATCACCCGCCACATCTTCTCCGTGGTCCGCGCCCCGATCATCATCCAGACTGCGGCCATCACGGGTGTGGCCATTGCCATCCAGTCCGCCCTGGAGTTCCTGGGCCTGGGCGATCCCGCCAAGGCCACCTGGGGTGTGATGCTGAGCGAAGGATTCAAGAACGTCTACCTCACGCCGTCCCTGCTTTTCTGGCCCGCCTTTGCCATGGCACTGGCCATCGGCTCCCTTGTCCTGCTTGGAAATGCGATCCGCGATGCCCTGGAGGACGGCGAGAAAATCAAGCACCGCCGGAAGAAGGCACATGAGGCGCAGGACGCGGCTGCCGCCAGCGCCGCCAAGGCAGCACGCAAGACCATTGCCGCCGTCGAAGCCGGAACCGAACACCACCTCGTCAAGGTGACCAACCTCGGCGTCGGCTACCCCCAAGCGGACGGTTCCATCAAGAAAGTCGTCGACGACGTCTCCTTCCACGTGGACCGCGGCGAGATCCTGGGCATTGTGGGCGAATCGGGTTCAGGCAAGTCCCAGACTGCGTTCTCGATCCTGGGCCTGCTGCCGGACACCGCGCGCATCGTGGCCGGCGCCATCCAGTTCGACGGCAACTACACCGTGGCGCCCGGCGAAGACAAGGTGAACCAGGGCCGGCTGTCCAAGCTGCGCGGCAAACGGATTTCCTACATCCCGCAGGAACCCATGAGTAACCTGGATCCGGCGTTCACCATCGGCTACCAGCTGGTCACCCCCATGGTGCGGGTCCTGGGCATTTCCAAAGCGGAAGCCACCACGCGGGCCATGAAGCTGCTCGCTCGACGTCGGAATCGTGAACCCGGAACGGACCTTCAAGGCCTATCCCCATGAGGTCTCCGGCGGCATGGCCCAGCGTGTACTCATCGCCGGCGCCATCAGCTGCGAACCGGACCTGATCATTGCGGACGAGCCCACCACCGCGCTGGACGTCACCGTCCAGGCCGACGTGCTGGACCTCATCCGCGACCTCCAGCGCCGCCTCGGCGTGGGCGTCATCCTGGTGACCCACAACTTCGGTGTTGTGGCCGACCTCTGTGACCGCGTGGTGGTCATGCAGAACGGCCGGCTCGTGGAGGAAGGCCCCGTGCGGGAGATCCTGCGCGAACCGAAGGAAACCTACACCCAGACCCTGCTGGCGTCCATGCTCGAAGGCAAGGAACCCATGAGCATGCTGGTGCCTGCAATGCCGAAGGAGAACGTACTGTGACCGAAACTGCAGCCTTGGACGCCGCGGAATCAGCCCCCGCACGCGACGGACTCCTGCGCGTGGAAAACCTCGTGGTGGACTACGCAGGCAAGGGTTTCCGGGCCAGGAAGTTCCGCGCCCTGACGGACATCAACATCAGCATCGGCCAGGGCGAGACCCTGGGCCTGGTGGGGGAGTCCGGCTCCGGCAAGACCACCCTGGGCCGTGCGGTGCTGGGCCTTGCGCCGGTAAGCGGCGGCAGGATCACCTTCGAGGGCCAGGACATCAGCCACGCCACCCGGCGGCAGCGCCGCGTCCTCAGCCGCGACATGCAGGTGGTGTTCCAGGATCCCTACACGTCCCTGAACCCCGCCCTGGAGATCGGCGCCATCCTCGCCGAGCCCCTCGGCGTGCAGGGCATGGAAGCCTCCGCCGCCAGGAAGCGCGTGAAGGAGCTCCTGGACCAGGTCGGCCTGCCCTCTGACGCCCTCCACCGGCTCCCGCGCGAGTTCAGCGGAGGCCAGCGCCAGCGCGTGGCGATTGCCCGCGCCCTGGCACTGTCCCCCAAGCTCATCGTCTGCGATGAACCCGTCAGCGCACTGGATCTCTCCACCCAGGCCCGCGTCCTGGACCTCTTCCTGCAGATCCAGAAGGACACCGGCGTTTCCTACCTGTTTGTCTCCCACGACCTTGACGTGGTCCGCCATATCAGCCACCGTGTAGCCGTGATGTACCGTGGCGAAATCGTGGAGCAGGGGCCGGCAGAGGTTGTCACGCGCAGCCCCGAGCACCCCTACACGCAGCGTTTGCTCCTCGCTTCTCCCGTGCCGGATCCGGACCGCCAGGAGAAGCGCCGTGCCGACCGCCACCGGCTGCTTGAAGAGCAGCGGCAGCAGGCCGAACAGGCTGGCGTCCCCGCTTAGGGCCCGTACCAGAACCAACTCAACCGCAACAACGATGGAGGGCTAACATGGCCAAATCAGCCAAAATTGGCGTACAGGCAATGATGCTGAGGGACAGCTTCACCGAAATCGGGGCGTTCGAAACGCTCCGCAAGGTCAGCGAAATCGGCTACAACGCCGTCGAGATCTCCCAGATCCCGATGACGCCGGAGAACGTGGCTGAACTGGACAAATCCCGCACGGAGCTGGGCATGGACATCGCAGCACTTTCCGTGGCCATGGAGACCCCCAAGGGCCGTCCGGGCGACTCGCTGGAGGAGCACTTCGACAAGATCGTCGACGACGCCAAGCGGCTGGACTCGAAGCTGCTCCGGATCGGCATGCTGCCGTTCCCGGCCATGAAGTCGATCGGCGCCGTCATTGACTTCGCCAAGCAGGCCAACGACTATGCCGAACGCCTGCAGGAGCAGGGCCTCAGCCTGTATTACCACAACCACCACATCGAGTTCGCGAAGTTCGACGGCAAGTACATGCTGGACATCATTGCCGAGAACTCCCCGGCCATGGGCATGGAAATCGACGTGCACTGGGTACAGCGCGGCGGCCTGGACCCGGTCCGCACGCTGGAAAAGTACGCCGGCCGCACCGCCATGGTCCACCTGAAGGACTACCGGATCGGCGAGCTGCCGGAGTCCTCCTTCGGGCTGCTGGATTCCGGGGACATTATGGGGTTCATGACCGAGTTCAAGAACGTTGTCCAGTTCGCCGAAGTTGGCGAAGGCAACCTGGACTTCGCGTCCATCATCCCGGCGGCGCAGGCTGCTGGCGCTGAGTACCTGCTGGTGGAGCAGGATGAACTCTACGGCCGCACTGTGTGGGAAGCGCTGCAGACCTCGTACGACAACCTCATTGCCCTGGGCCAGTCCGAGCTCTTTTAACCGGGTTTCGACCAGCTCAACCAACGACGGCCAAGCTCAACCAACGAATAAGGAAAACTACTGTGAGCAAGAAAGTACGCCTCGGCATCATCGGCCTGGGCCAGCAGGGCGGCGCCTACGCCAAATTCATCACGGACGGACTGGTCCCGAACATGGAGATCGGCGCCATCTGCGATCTCGATCCGGCCAAAAAGGCAATCGCCTCGGAGACCTACCCGGATGTTCCCTTCTACGAGGACTACATCGCGATGCTGGACAGCGGCGACGTTGACGCCGTGGTGACCTGCGTCCCGCACTTCCTGCATCCCGAAATGGGCATCGAAACCCTCAAACGCAACGTCCACGCCCTCGTGGAGAAGCCGGCCGGCGTTTACACCAAGCAGGTCAAGGAACTGAACGAGTTTGCCGCGAGCAAGCCGGAACTGTCCTTCGCGATCATGTTCAACCAGCGCAACAACCCGCTGTACCAGAAGCTCAAAGAGATCGTGGAGAACGGCGAGATCGGCAAGATCCGCCGGACCAACTGGATCATCACCACCTGGTGGCGGCCGCAGGGCTACTACAACTCCAGCGAATGGCGTGCAACGTGGGGCGGCGAGGGCGGCGGCGTCCTGGTCAACCAGGCACCGCACCAGCTGGACCTGTGGCAGTGGATCTGTGGAGTGCCGAAGTCTGTGTACGCGAAGGTTGCGTTCGGCTTCAGGCGCGACATCGCCGTCGAGGACGAAGTGACGGCAGTGGTTGATTACGGCGACGGCGCCACCGGCGTTTTTGTCACGGCCACGCATGACCTGACCGGCACCGACCGCTTCGAAATCCTGGGCGACCAGGGCAAAATCGTGGTCGAAAACAGCAAGACCGCCACCGTGACCCGCCTGTACAAGCCCGAGCGCGAGCTCAGCGAAGGCATGGACATGGACGATGTCCGCAAGCTCTTTATGGGCGAGCTGAACCCCGAGGAGTACTACACCTCCGAGGTCATCGAGTTCGAATCCGCCTGGGGTGCCCAGCACTCCGGCGTCCTGGAGAACTTCGCCGCCAACATCCTGGACGGCACACCGCTGCTGGCTCCCGGTTCGGATGGAATCAACGGCGTCCGCCTGGCCAACGCCATCCACCTGTCCGCCTGGACCGGCAAGGAAGTCGGGCTGGACTTCGACGAGAACGAGTTCCTCGCCGAGCTCAACAAGCGCATCGCCGAAGAAGGCAAGTTCCCGCAGCGCTCTTAGCCGGGCAGGGGCCGGCGCGCAACCGCTGGCCAACATTGCCCAGCTGGGTCGCAGTTAATGTCGTTATGGGCCCCCAAAACGACATTAACTGCGACCTACATGGGCTCTTTCGTCGCTAAGATGGGGCGGTGACTGAACCCAAGACGCCGGATGCTGCCCCGACTGCCGGTCCGTTCAAGAAACACGGCCGGGACGGCAAATCCAACGCGACCATCTACGACATCGCGAAGCTGGCAGGCGTCAACGCGTCCACCGTGTCCCGGGCACTCAGCAAACCCGGCCGGGTCAGCCCCAAAACCCAGAAGCTCATCGAGGATGCGGCAGCCGAGCTGAACTACCAGGTCAATCCGTTCGCCCGGGCCCTTCCGACGGGTAAGACCAACACCTTCGGCCTGATCGTCGCGGACATCACCAACCCGACGTTCTTCGACATCATCCGTGGCGCCGAGACCACCGCGACGGACCGCGATTACACCCTGGTGCTTGCCGAATCGGCCGAATCGCCCGCCACCGAGCTGACTGCGGCCCGGCGGCTGATGGCCACCGTGGACGGGCTGATCCTGGCGAGCCCGCGCATGGATGATGACAACATCCGGGCCCTTGCCCAGGACAAGCCCGTGGTGGTGATCAACCGCGAAGTGGTGGGCGTGCCGTGCGTTGTGCCGGATGTCCACAAGGGGATCAGCGAGGCAGTCCGCAGCCTCGCCGCCCACGGCCACAAGAAGGTTGCCTACGTGGCCGGCCCGCCCGAATCCTGGATGTCCGAACGGCGCTGGGAGGGTGTGCAGGCAGCCTGCGACTGGTCCCGGCTCGAGGCCGTGCGGCTCGAATCCACCAAACCAACGGTCGACGGCGGCCGGCAGGCGGCGCGCGATGTCCGCGCCAGCGGTGCCACGGCTGTCCTGACCTACAACGACCTCCTCGCCATTGGGCTGATGCAGGAGCTCCAGGCCGCCGGCATCACGGTGCCGGACCAGATCAGCATTGTTGGCTTCGATGACATTTTCGGCGCGGACTTCACCACGCCGCCGCTCACCACGGTGCGTTCGCCCCTGGGGGAGTGCGGTGCCGGTGCCGCCACGCGCCTCCTGGACCTCCTGCACGGGAGCGGCGAAACGGCCGGCACGCTGAGTGTGGAAACTGAGCTTGTGCTGAGGGGTTCAAGCGGGCGGCTTCTGACCTCGCAGTAAGCTCCTGGGAGGCCCCGCTCCCGCACTTTGGCAATTTATGGCAACCGGTTGACAAAACCGGGGGCTAAGCCGGATTATTGACGTATGTCACAGTCGATTGCTGCCAACCCAGACAGGCTTCTGCCCGCCGACCCAGGAACGCGCAGCATCGCGCGCGACCTCCTGCAGCGCGTCCAGGACCTCCCCATTATCTCCCCGCACGGGCACGTTGACGCTGCTGTCATCGAGCACAACACGCCCTTCCCCGATCCGGCGGCGCTGCTCGTCAGCCCGGACCACTACGTCACCCGCCTGATCCACGCCAGCGGCGTCACGCTGGACAAGCTCCGCGCCGGCGGCGCCACCACGCCCGAATCACGCGACATCTGGCGCACTTTCGTCGAAGCCTGGCCGCTCTTCGAAGGCACCGCATCCGGGTACTGGCTGCGCACCCAGTTCGACAACGTGTTCAAGCTGGGCGCAGACCTCGGCGACATGTCCGCTGACGCCAGCTACGACGCCATTGCCGCCAAGCTCGTTGAGCCGGGCTTCCGTCCGCGCCAGCTCTTCAAGGACTTCAACATCGAGGTTCTCGCCACCACGGACGATCCGCTGGACAACCTTGCCAGCCACAAGGCGATCGCCGAGGACCCCACCTTCGCCGGCCGTGTCCTGCCGACCTTCCGCCCGGACCAGTACCTGAACATTGCGCATCCCACCTGGAGCGCCAACGTTGACCGCCTGATCGACGCCGCCGGTGACGGTGCCAGCGGCTACGGCGCCTACATCACGGCCCTTGAGAACCGCCGCCGCTACTTCGTGGAGCACGGCGCCGTCTCGGCAGACCACGGCGTGGCCCACCCTGCGACGCTCAAACTGGACCGCGCCGAGGCCGGGCGGATCTTCGAACTCGCCCGGGCCGGCAAGGCCACGGCCGAGGACCGCAACACCTTCGAAGCCCACATGATGTATGAGATGGGCCGTATGTCGGTGGAGGACGGGCTGGTCATGACCATCCACCCGGGCTCCTTCCGCAACCACCACACGCCCACCTTTGAAGGCTTCGGTGCCGACACGGGCCACGATATTCCGTTCGCCGTGAACTACACCGAGGGTATCCGCCCGCTGCTGCAGGACTTCGGCACGGCCAAGGATTTCCACCTGGTGCTCTTCACCATGGATGAGACCGTGTTCTCCCGCGAACTGGCACCGCTGGCCGGCTTCTACCCGTCCGTCTACCTTGGCGCGCCCTGGTGGTTCCTGGACGCCCCGGACGCGATGCTGCGTTTCCGTTCCGCCGTCACCGAGACCACCGGGTTCTCCCGCTCGTCCGGCTTCATCGACGACACGCGGGCCTTCTGCTCCATCCCCGCCCGCCACGATGCCTCCCGCCGGATCGAGGCCTCTTTCCTGGCCCGCCTGGTAGCGGAGCACCGTGTCAGTGAAGACCGTGCCCACGAACTCATCGTGGACATCGTCGATTCGTCCCCGCGAAGGGTTTTCAAACTGTGACTACCGAACAGACAAGCGCCGGACAGGCTCACACAGAGGCCAGTCCCGGCGTCCTTCCCCAACTGAACCGGACCCTGCACACGGCTCCCAAGCCGCCGGTCCGGATCGTCCACCTCGGACTCGGCGCCTTCCACCGTTCTCACCAGGCCTGGTACACCGGCCAGGCAGGCGACGCCGCGGACTGGGGCATCGCGGCCTTCACCGGCCGCCGCCCGGACGCTGCCGTGGCACTCGCCGAGCAGGACGGACTCTTTACCGTCGTGGAGCGCGCTGACGGCGGCGACTCGTTCGCCGTCGTCGGAAGCATTGTTGAAGCTGTGGACGGCGCGGACGTGGCGCGGCTTGCCGAGCTCGTTGCAGCACCTGCTACCGCCATGGTCACCCTGACCGTCACTGAGGCCGCGTACCGGCTCGGTGCCGACGGGCAGCTTGACACCAACGCGCCCGACGTCGCCTCGGACCTTGCGCTGCTGGCTTCCGGCAGCGGAAACCCGTCGACGCCGCTGGGCAGGCTGGTCTTTGCGCTTGCGGCGCGCCGGGCTGCCGCAGGCGGGCCGATCGCCGTGGTCTGCTGCGACAACCTCGCCAACAACGGCACCGTGGCGCGCAACGCCGTGACCGGGCTGGCCGCTGCCTGGGATGCGGACCTCGGAGCCTGGGTTGAAGCGAACGTCAGCTTCGTCAGCACCTCCGTGGACCGCATCACGCCGCGAACCACGGAAGCCGACATCGCCGCCGTCGAGGCCGCCTGCGGCTACCGGGACAACTCGCCCGGTGGTTGCCGAACCCTTTACGAACTGGGTGCTCAGCGGTGAGTTCCCCGCCGGGCGTCCGCGATGGGAAGATGCCGGCGCGGTCTTCGTTGACCACATCGAGCCTTTCGAGAACCGCAAGCTGTGGCTCCTGAACGGCGCACATTCCCTGCTGGCCTACTCCGGCCAGCTCCGCGGACACACCACCGTTGCCGAGGCCCTCGCGGACGCGGAATGCCGCAAGGCTGTCGAAAGCTTCTGGGACGAGGCCGAGGCGAACCTGTCCGGCGCGGACGCTGGCGGGGCCGACCTGCAGATCCCCGCATACCGTGAAGCCCTGCTGGCCCGCTTCAGCAACGCGCGCATCGCACACCACCTGGCCCAGATCGCCATGGACGGCAGCACCAAGCTGCGGATGCGTGCCGTGCCGGTCCTGCTGGCCGAGCGCGCACAGGGCAGGTCCGGGCTTGCTGCCGCACGGATGATCGCGGCCTGGATTGATTTTGGCGCGGCCGCCGAAACGTTCCACGATCCGCTGGCAGCCGAGGTGGCCGGGGCGAACAAACTCGAAGGCACGCAGCGGGTTCAGGCACTGCTGGCACTGGTCGATCCGGCGCTGGCTGCCGACGACGCCGTGGTGGAGCTCGTTGCCGGCCAGCTCGGAACATTCGCGGCAGGCTCGTAGCCCGGACGTCCCGGTACAACACTTGTCATAACAGCACTGCCCGGTCCGCGATCCTGGACCGGGCAGTGCTGTTTTCTGACTGACAAGCAGTTTCATGAAGTTTCAACAGAAATTTATGGCAACCGCTTGCCATTTGATTGCCAAGTGACTAGGATTACAGGCAACGAGTTACAAGCGGCGGCACGCCCGTCGGATGTGGATTTTGCCGGTTCAGGTACGGCCGAAGAGTCACCGCTTCATAGCATTTCAATATTTCGCCGGCCTCCAAGGCGGCAAGGGTAAAGGAGCCCAATCATGAAAAAGCTAAACAAGCTCAGCATCATCGGCTATGGCGCCGGCGATGCCGCTAACAACCTCGCTTTCACCACTGCCACCATGTTCCTGCTGGTGTACTACACGGACGTCGCCGGTATCTCCGCAGCGGCCGCCGGAACCCTGCTGCTGGTAGTCCGGTTGTTCGATGCCTTCGCCGACGTGTTCGCCGGCCGCATCGTTGACCGGACGTACAGCAAGCGCTTCGGCAAGTTCCGTCCCTTCATCATGTTCGGTTCCATCCCGCTGCTCCTGCTGAGCGTGGCAACATTCTCCGTCCCGCAGCTGGGTGAATCCGGCACACTGCTGTACGCCTACGTCACCTACGCCGCCCTGGGCCTGGCCTACAGCCTCGTGAACATCCCGTACGGCTCGCTGGCCGGCGCCATGACGCAGGATCCGGGCGAACGCGCAAAGCTGGGTTCGGCCCGCATGGTGGGTGCACTGCTGGTTGGTTCTGCCCTGGGCATCTTCGTCGCCCCGCTGATCAAGCCCGGCGCGGACCTCCAGCCGACGTTCACCACCATCACCCTGGTCTTTGTGGTCATCGGAACGGCACTGTACTTCTTCACGGCACTGACGGCCAAGGAACGCGTGCACCGCGCTGTCCCCAACGTGACGTTCAAGCAGAGCGTGGAAACCCTCAAGACCAACAAGCCCCTGATGATGCTGTGCCTCAGCTCCTTCTTCTTCCTCACCGGCTACCTGGCACTGACGTCCGTCCAGCTGTACTACCTGCGTGACGTCCTGGGCCGCCTGGACCTCTACCCCGTCCTGTCCATCATCCAGCTTGCACTGACCTTCGTCCTGGCCGCGTTTATGCCCCGGCTGGTCCGCAGCATCGGCAAGAAGCGCGTCTACATCTACTCCTCCATGATCACGGTCGCCGGCGGCGTGATCATCTTCTTCACCCCGGCCAGCCAGGTCTGGATCGGCTTCAGTGGCCTGGTAGTCAGTCTTGTGGGCGTCCTCGCCGTCAACATCGTGGTGTGGGCCCTCGAAGCCGACACTGTTGAGTACGGCGAATGGAAGACCGGTGTCCGCACCGAAGGCATCACCTACGCGCTCTTCTCCTTCACCCGCAAGTCCGGCCAGGCCGTGGGTGGCGCCCTCGCCGCCTACGCCCTCGCCCTGGGCGGCTACAAGTCCGGCGGAGTCACCCAAACCCCGGACGCTGTATTCGGTATCCAGCTGGCAGCGGGCGCACTCCCGGCCGTTCTGACTATCCTTGCGGTATTGGTAATGACCAAGTACACGCTGACCGATGCCAAGCACGCGGAAATCCTCAAGGAAATCCAGGCCCGCCGGACCAAGACGGCGCACGCAGGCCCGGCTGACGCCAGTGACGCTGCCGAAGGGACTACGCCTGCCACCCACGCCACCAGCAGCGCTCCCGCTGGCGCCAGCGCTCCTGATGCCAGCAAATCCGCCGGCCATTAACTCCAAGCTCCACAACCTGACCTGAAGTCCCCGAAAGGATCTGCCGTGAAAATCATTGCCGCTGAAGTGTTCGTGACCAGCCCGTCCCGTAACTTCGTGACCCTGCGCATCACAACGGACGATGGAGTCACCGGCATCGGTGACGCCACACTCAATGGCCGCGAACTGGCTGTAGCCGCATACCTCAAAGAGCATGTTGCACAGCTGCTGATCGGCAAGGATCCGCACAAAATCGAGGACACCTGGCAGTTCCTGTACCGCAGCTCGTACTGGCGCCGCGGCCCGGTCACCATGGCGGCCATCGCCGCCGTGGACATGGCGCTGTGGGACATCAAGGGCAAGATGGCCAACATGCCGGTCTACCAGCTGCTGGGCGGTGCTTCACGCAACGGCCTGCGCGCGTACGGCCACGCTTCCGGCGCGGACATCGAGTCGCTGTTCGATTCCGTCCGCGAGCACCTGGAACTGGGCTACAAGTCAGTCCGCATCCAGACCGCCGTCCCGGGCATCAAGGCCGTTTACGGTGTGGCTGCCCAGGCCCAGGCCTCGGGCGAACGCTACGACTACGAGCCCGCCGGCCGCGGCGCCTTCCCCGTGGAAGAGGACTGGGACACCCGCGCATACCTGCGCCACCTGCCCACCGTCTTCGAAGCCGTCCGCAACGAATTCGGTCCGGAACTGCCGCTGCTGCACGACGGCCACCACCGCATGACCCCCATCCAGGCAGCCAAGCTCGGCAAGGCCCTGGAACCGTACGACCTCTTCTGGCTCGAGGACTGCACCCCGGCGGAAAACCAGGAGGCCCTGCGCCTTGTCCGCCAGCACACCACCACCCCGCTGGCCATCGGTGAAATCTTCAACACCGTGTACGACTACCAGACCATCATCAAGGAACAGCTGATCGACTACGTCCGCGCAGCCTCCACCCACTTCGGCGGCATTTCCCCGCTGAAGAAGGTCATGGACTTCGCCGCCCAGTACCAGATCAAGTCCGGCTTCCACGGCCCCACCGACATCTCCCCGGTGGGCTTCGCCGCCCAGCTGCACGTGGGCCTGGCCATCCACAACTACGGCATCCAGGAGTACATGCAGCACTCGGACAAGACCAACGAGGTCTTCGAGCAGTCCATGACCTTCGTGGACGGCTACCTGCACCCGGGCGACAAGCCCGGTATCGGCGTCGAATTCAACGAAGAGGCTGCGGCTGCGTACCCGTACCAGCAGGCCTACCTGCCGTACAACCGCCTGGTAGACGGCACCGTCCATGACTGGTGAGGCACCGCTGGTGATCAACGCTACTTCGCCCTCCGCAGGAGGAGGGGCCACCGGTCCCCGCGTCATCGTGATGGGCGTCTCCGGCTGCGGCAAGACCACCATCGGTGACCTGGTGGCCCGTGAACTGGGTGTTCCGTTCCTCGACGCAGACTCCCTCCACCCGGTGGAGAACGTCGCCAAGATGGCAGCGGGCATCCCGCTGACCGACGAGGACCGCTGGCCGTGGCTCGCCACGGTGGGCTCGAAACTGGCAGCAGCCGGCAACGGCGGCCTGGTCCTGGCCTGCTCGGCGCTCCGCCGCAGCTACCGCGACGCCATCCGGGCCCAGGCGCCGGATACGGTGTTCCTCCACCTGCACGGCAGCAAAGAGGTTCTCAGGGCACGGACTGAAGGGCGTTCCGGGCACTTCATGCCGCCGGCGCTGCTGGAATCGCAGCTCGCCACCCTCGAACCGCTCGAAGCCGACGAGGCAGGCGTCGTGGTGGACATCGCCGGCCCTGTGGCCCAGGTGATGGTGGACGCGCTGGCGGGAATTTCCGCTGCCGTGAAAGCCGCGGACGCGAAGGCAACGGCAACGCCCGACGGCGGAACACTGTTGGGTGCCTCAGTGGGCGGTGCCTCCGTGAGCAGCGCCTCCGGTGCCGCGGGCACGCAGGGCCGCCAGTTCGACGTCGACCTTAAGGCCGCGCCGTTCAACCTCGATGACGCAGCGGTTGACTGGGTGAATTCCACCCTGGAATCGATGACGCTTGAGGAGAAGATCGGCCAGCTCTTCATCAACCACAACAACGACTACTCCCCGGAGTACCTCGACGGTGTGCTGGAGAACTACCACGTGGGCGGCATGCGGTACCGTCCGGGTCCATCTGCCGCAGTGCAGGAACACATCCGCTACGCGCAGTCCAAGACCAAGGTGCCGCTGCTGATCGCGTCCAACCCGGAAATGGGCGGAGCGGGAAGCTGCGACGACGGCACGTTTGTGTCCACGCACCTGCAGGCCGGGTCCCACCCGGACAAGTCCATCGCACGCCAGATGGGCCAGGTTGCCGGCGTCGAAACTGCTGCGCTCGGCTGCAACTGGGCTTTCGCGCCGATCGTGGACATCCACTACAACTGGCGGAACACGGTCATCTCCACCCGCTCCTTCGGCAACACCCCGGAGATCGTGGTGGAGCGCGCCAAGGAGTACTTCGACGGCATCAGCGAGTCCCCGACTGTCTGCGCCATGAAGCACTTCCCCGGCGACGGCCTCGACGAGCGCGACCAGCACGTGGTCACGTCCTACAACACCTTCGGCTACGACGAGTGGAACAAGACGTACGGCCACGTGTACCGCGAAATGATCGGGCACGGTGTGCAGTCGATCATGATCGGCCACATCGGCGCGCCGGAACTGTCCCGGCACTTCCGTCCGGGCATCGCGGACGCGGACATCAAGCCCGCCACCCTGGCTCCCGAACTGCTGCAGGACCTGCTCCGCGGCGAGCTCGGCTTCAACGGGCTGATCCTCACGGACGCCTCGCAGATGATCGGCCTGACCCAGGCCATGAAGCGCAAGGACCTGGTGCCCGCCACCATCGCCGCCGGCTGCGACATGTTCCTGTTCTTCCGCAACGCGGACGAGGACTTCGCGTACATGCTGGACGGCTACAAGTCCGGGGTCATCACCGAGCAGCGCCTGAACGACGCCCTGCGCCGCATCCTGGCGCTGAAGGCATCGCTGGGCCTGCACGTGAAGGCCCGCGAGGAGCTGGTTCCGGCCACCGACGCGCTGGCCAAGATCGGCAGTGCAGAACACCGCGCTGTTGCCGCCGGCATTGCGGACAAGACGGTCACCCTGGTCAAGGACACCGCGCACAACCTGCCCATCACGCCGCAGACGCACAAACGGATCCGCCTGTACGGCATCTCCGGCGGCTCGGACTTCACCATGGCCGATCCGCTGGCCTACCTGGACGTGGTGGCTGAGGAACTGGAGCGGGCAGGCTTCGAGGTGTCCGTCTTCAAGACCGCTGCGCAGCGCAAGGCAGCCGGGGAAGAGGGCGTGAACTTCATGTCTGTCATCTCGGAGGAAGCCACCGGCGACTACGCGGACAAGTACGACGCCGCGTTCGTTTTCGCCAACGTCAAGGGCTTCGCGCAGGAAGCGGCGATCCGGATCAAGTGGTCCACGCCGATGGCCGCGGAAATTCCCTGGTACGTCACCGAGGTACCCACGGTGTTCGTGTCGCTGAACCAGCCCAACCACCTCATTGACGTGCCGATGGTCAAGACCGCCATCCACGCCCATGCGGGATCCGTGGAGGCCATCCGGGCCACCATCGAAAAGATCATGGGCAAGTCCGAGTTCCAGGGGACGTTCAACGAGAACGTCTTCTGCGACTCCTTCGATACCCGGCTCTAAGCCCGGTAACTGCACCGCTCAAGGGCCGCACGCGCACTCATTGCGCGTGCGGCCTTTGTGCGTCCGGCGTAGCGTTAGTGCATGGAGCGGACGGGGTGCGCTGTTGTTGGCGGCGGGCCGGCGGGCATGATGCTGGGGCTGCTGCTGGCCCGGGCAGGCGTGCAGGTCACGGTCCTCGAAAAGCACAGCGACTTCCTGAGGGATTTCCGCGGCGACACCGTGCATGCATCGACCGTCAGGCTGATTGACGAACTGGGCCTGGGCGACGGCTTCCGCAAACTTCCGCAGAGCCGGCTGAACAATGTTGCCTTCCCCATTCCGGGCGCCGGCCTGGTCACCTTCGGTGATTTCGCGTCCTTGAAGCCGCCGTACAACTACATCGCCATGATGCCGCAGTGGGACTTCCTGAACTTCCTGGCCACCGAGGCCGCGCGGGAACCCACCTTCACGCTCCTGATGGAGCATGAAGCAACGTCGTTAATGTTCGACGGCGGACGCGTCACGGGTGTCCGCTACCGGTTGCGTGGTGGCCCGGAAGGCGCGGGCTCCGGGGCGGCGGGTAACAACTGGACGGGAAAAGGCAGGCCCGGCACGGAAGGTGCACTCTCTGCGGACCTCGTGGTGGCCACCGACGGAAGGCATTCCGTGCTCCGCCGGGCAGCCGGCCTGCAGCCAAAAGAGTACCCCGTTCCCTTCGACACCTGGTGGTTCAAACTTCCGCGGCATCCTTCGGAGAAAGGGGCGGTGGCGGGCATCGTGCCGGCATTCGGGGAACGCGAGGCGATGATCGCACTGTTCCGTGACGACTACTACCAGATGGGGTACCTCGGCCCGAAGGGGGAGGACGCGCGGATCCGTTCCGAGGGGGTGGAGCGGTTCAGGGAACGCGTTGCCGGACTTCGTCCTGACCTCGCGGACCGCGTGGACTCGATCCGTTCGCTTGAGGACCTGCACTGGCTGGATGTGCGGCTGGACCGGCTGAGGCGCTGGTACGTGGACGGGCTGTTATGCATCGGCGACGCCGCCCACGCCATGTCCCCGGCCGGAGGCGTGGGTATCAACCTGGCCATCCAGGATGCCGTCGCGGCAGCAGCCAGGCTGGCGCCGGGCCTTCTGCGGGGGCGGGTGCCGCTCAGGGATCTGGCTGCCGTCCAGCGGCGGCGCCGGATGCCCACAGTGGTGCTCCAGACCGTCCAACGCTTTATGCACCGCGTCGTGTTCGTGCCGTTGTTCGCCGGGAGGAGGACCGGAGTTCCTCCATTCCTCCTCTTTGTGGTCCGGCATTCGCCGGTGGCGCGCCAGCTCCTGCCCCGCCTGATCGCCTTCGGACCCCGGCCCGAACATGCGCCGGCGTTCGCACGGCGTCCCGAGAGGCCGTCAGCAACGGCGGAGCCACTAAACTTGAACCCATGACTTCTCCCAGTGACCTTGCAGCCGACGCCGCTGCCGCACGTGCCCGCCTGCTGGAACTGATCAAGGAACTTGCCGTTGTCCGCGGCAAGGTGATCCTCTCCAGTGGTGCCGAGGCCGACTACTACATCGACCTGCGCCGCATCACGCTTCACCACGAGGCCTCCAAGCTGGTGGGCCAGGTCATGCTGGCTCTGGCGGACGACGCCGGAATCGACTTTGAGTGCGCAGGCGGCCTGACCATGGGTGCTGACCCCGTGGGCACCGCGCTGATGCACGCCGCGGTTGACGCCGGCCGGCCGGTAGATGCTTTTGTGGTCCGCAAGGCCCAGAAGTCCTACGGCATGGGCCGCCAGGTGGAAGGCCCCTCCGTTGAAGGCCGCAAGGTCCTGGTGCTGGAGGACACGTCAACAACCGGTGGCTCCGCGCTGACCGCCGTTGAGGGCGTGCGCAAGGCCGGCGGCAACGTCGTGGCCGTGGCCGTCATCGTGGACCGGGACACCGGAGCCAAGGAAAAGATCGAGGCAGAGACCGGTGTGCCCTACCTCTTCGCCTTCGGCAAGGACGAGCTCGGCCTCTCGTAGCCGGGCGGGGTTGCCCGCGGACATGTCGTGGCTCTCCCACGACGCACTCGTTCCGGCCTACCGCTGCTGCCAAGCCTGACCTGGGCCTTTCTTCCAGACGGCGGTGGGCCGGGGAGAAGTGTGCCCCGGGTTGCGGGGTCGGCTTCTCCTGTGGCTACGGTAGATACGTGCCGTACAGAGAGGAAGCAGAACCGCTGGAAAAGCCCGAGCAGCCCGGAACCCACCAGGCCCGGCTGCTTGCCGACGCCGCTGCCCTTAAGCGGTTTTCGCGCCGCGGGTTCCTGGCCGGAACGGGTGCCTCCGCCGTGTTGGCCGCGGACATGCTGTATACCCGCCGGGTCCAGGCTGAGCGGCGGGTCAACAGGATCCTGCAGGTTCCGGACGATTTCGCTGACGCCTACTATCCGAATGCCAGCTGGTTCCTCTTTCCTGGTTTCAAGACCAGTTGGGAAGAGGCGCAGTGGATCCTGAACGCCCTGCGGGGCGCGCTGAACAAGCGGGGCCAACTGGCCGCCGTCGGCTACTCAAACCAAGGCCTGGACATCGACCAGGTGGTCATCGCGGTCATCGAGCATGTCCGCGCCAGGAAGCTCACCAAGCTCTACTTCTACGGCCATAGCTTCGGCGGCATGGTGGCCACCCAGGTGGCCGCGCGGCTACGGGAACTCCACGGTGTGGAGGTGGAGTTCATCCTGCTGGATTCGAGCCCCTACAGCAGGAGCGATGTGCTTGACGAGAGCTGGTTCGACGGCGTGGTGTTCCTCTACGAGAGCGGCTTCCGATTCCCATCCGTGCTCCGGGGCGGCTACGAGCTGGGGGAACGTGTTATCCACAAAGATGAGCGGACCTGGCGCCAGATCATTGACCAGTCGTGGGAGCAACTGTCTCCGATCGCGCCGTCCAGCGTGCTGATCCAGTCCGAGTCGGCGTACATCTACCATTTTGACGGAAACCGTTTTGTGGACCAGTTGGGAGGCGCAAGGATGGCGTACATCGGCAACCCGAACGACCGAACGGTCCGGTACCAGGGGGCCAGGAACGCGTGGTCGGCCGCGTTCGGCCCGCACATGGTGTCCATGGACCGTCAGACCATAGGGGCGCTGCCGGCCCACGCCAGTCCCGGCTGGAGCCCGCTCGTCTACCGGCCCATCGTGGAGGGCCTGATGGACGAGTTCTTCCCGCTGCCCCGCGGCGGCTCGAAAGTCAGTGTCTTCTAAATCTGGTTCTTCAGGTCCGCCACGGAGTTCAGCACCTGGTTGGGCCGGAACGGGTAGGCAGCAATGTCCTCGCGCTGGGTAATGCCCGTGAGGACCAGAACCGTGTGCAGCCCGGCTTCCATGCCGGCAATGATGTCGGTGTCCATCCGGTCCCCGATCATGGCGGTGGTCTCGGAATGGGCATCGATCTGGTTCATCGCTGAACGGAACATCATGGGATTCGGCTTTCCCACAATGTACGGTTCCCGGCCGGTGGCCTTGGTGATCAGCGCCGCGATGGCGCCCGTGGCAGGCATGGGGCCGTCTTTGGACGGGCCGGTGGCGTCAGGGTTGGTGGCGATAAAGCGCGCCCCGGCCAGGATCAGGCGGATGGCCATGGTGATGGCTTCAAAGGAGTAGGTCCGGGTTTCGCCGAGCACCACAAAGTCCGGGTCCTGATCGGTGAGGATAAAGCCCGCCTCGTGGAGCGCCGTCGTCAGCCCGGCCTCCCCGATGGTGTACGCGCGGTTCCCGGAACCGGACCCCCGCACCTGGTCCTTGAGGAACTGGGCGGTGGCGAGGGCGGAGGTCCAGATGTTCTCCTCGGGAATCTCGAGCCCCGAGGCACGCAGCCGGGCCGCCAGGTCTCGGGGGGTGAAGATGGAGTTGTTGGTCAGCACCAG
This sequence comes from uncultured Actinomycetota bacterium, assembly GCA_963741285.1. Lineage (GTDB taxonomy): Bacteria > Actinomycetota > Actinomycetes > Actinomycetales > Micrococcaceae > Arthrobacter. Next base: position 85,501 of record CAVUHH010000016.1, on the reverse strand, counting down.
GAAGCGCTTGGACGTGTCCACCCAGCGCTGGATGAGTTCGGCGGCGCCCGGGACGGCCTGGTTTTCGTGCACCAGGACGCCGTCCATGTCTGTCAGCCAGCATTCGATCTCCTGGCCGCTGCGATATACCGCCGGATTTCCCGCTACCTGGTCTGCCTTTGCCACGTCTACCTCCACATGAAGTGCCTGATTCCTGGTCCAGTCTGTCATTCTTTGGGCCCGGAACACGCGAGGGCGGACGAAACAACGGAGGCGCCGGGGCAGGGCTGGAGGCCCGGGCTGCCGGGGCCGTCGGCTAGGCTCGTAGCTGGCACCACGGTGCCCATCGGCTGCGGATCGGGGGATGTCCGCGGTGGTTTGTTCGTGCCGGCCTGCGCCGGCTGGTCCCCGTCGTCGGAAATCACCGGGCACCGCGCGAACCGCAGGATGCCTGCAAAGCACCTGAAAGGGACCGCCATGAGCAACAACAACAGCGCGCCACCGCCACCGCCCAGGGATGCTGAGGGCAACCCGCTGCCTCCGCAGCAGGGCCAGCCATACCCGGGTCAGCCGTATCCCAGTCAGCAGTACCCTGGCCAGCAGTACCCTCAAAATTCGCAACCCGGCCAGGCCTACCCTGGTCAGCAGTACGCCGGCCAGGCTCACCCGGGGCAGTTTGCGCAGCCGCCTGCCCCGCAGCCCCCGCACAGCAGGAAGAACCTGTTCATCGTGCTCGGCAGCATTGCCGCCGCCGTGATTGTTGCCCTCGTGGCGGTGTTCCTTTGGGTGATCCCCACTTTCGCCAACCGCAAGCCACGGACAACCCCGTTCCGGTGGCAACGTCCGGCGCAGCGGACGAAAGCGCGGCCGCAGACGAAGAAACGCAGGAAACGGCGCCGTCGGCCACTGCCGCCGCCGATGAAGTGCCCGCCGGAGCCTTCCCACTCCCGCCAGGCTGGGCCGATCTGCAGGGGCCGGCGAACATTCCGGCAGAAGGCGATCCGCTGTTCAGCCGCTTTGTCACCGGCGAGTCATCCTTCCAGTACCTGGCCGCCTGGACGGGCGATGACACGTTCGGGATCACCACCGACCCGGTCACCGGCACCCCGATGCAGCAGAAAGCACAGGGTACCGAGGAAAGGGACGGGGACGGCATCGCCCTTGCCTTTGCCTTCTTCGCCGAGGCGGAAGAGGGAAAATACGGTAAGGAGCCAGCAAAGGTGCAGGCCGCCATCAAGGAGATCCAAGCCAAGTTCACGGCCATGCCCGCCGCCGAAATGCCGAAACACCTCGTGGGCCATAAGTGCACCAGCAATTTCGAAACCACCACCCCTGAAATCCGCGAGTTCCGCCGGACCCAGGCCGTGGTCATCGGCTTTACCTGCCTCAACGCCCGCGGCGAGACCATCCAGGCCGTGAACCTTTTCAGCGTTACGCCATGGGGCACTCCGCAGATGATGGGCGTCAGCGGACACTCGACCTACTGGAATGAAAACCCGGAACTGCTCCAGAAGATCGCCAACTCCTACCGCGCCAACCGCTGGAAGCTGGGCGGCTGACCCCGGCTAGAGTTGGAGGGTGACTGACCACCCCCAAACTCCGCCGCTGCCCGTTCCCCCGCCTGAAGAGGAATACGTGCCAAAGCAGGAGGTCGGCGTCGGGCCCTGGGACGGCGAGCTGCCCGAAGGCGACCACTGGGACCATGAACTGCTGGCGGACGGCGACCGGCGCAACGTGGTGGACCAGTACCGGTACTGGAAGCACGACGCGATCGTGGCGGACCTCGATTCCAAGCGGCACAACTTCCACATCGCCATCGAAAACTGGCAGCACGACATGAACATCGGCACGGTGGTTCGCACCGCCAACGCGTTCCTCGCCAAGGAAGTCCACATCATCGGACGACGCCGCTGGAACAGGCGCGGGGCCATGGTCACCGACCGCTACCAGCACGTCCGCCACCACCCCACGGTGGAGGATTTCGTGGCGTGGGCGCAGGGGGAGGGGCTCGCGATCATCGGCATCGACATCTTCCCGGATTCCGTGCCGCTGGAAACCTACGAACTGCCCAAGGACTGCGTTCTGGTGTTCGGGCAGGAGGGCCCCGGGTTGACGCCTGAAGTCCATGACGCCGCCCTCGCCACCCTCTCCATCGAGCAGTTCGGCTCTACGCGGTCCATCAACGCAGCCTCGGCGGCTGCGATCGCCATGCACGCGTGGATCCGCCGGCACGTGTTCAACCAGCCGGTGTCCTAGGCTCAAACTGCCAGCCCGGTGCGCAGAATCTACGTAAGTGTTACCCGCCTGCGTGACCCGAAACACTGCCGCTGCAGAGAAATGGCTAGGATGGTTGCTAGCCGTAAGAGGTCTACTCCAGGGTCACAACCCACAGACGAAAACTCAGCATAGGAGTCACCATGCCCATTGCAACCCCAGAGATCTACTCCGAGATGATTGACCGTGCCAAGGCCGGCGGCTATGCATTCCCGGCCGTTAACGTCACGTCCTCGCAGACGCTGAACGCCGCACTGCGCGGTTTCGCCGAGGCCGAGTCCGACGGCATTGTCCAGGTTTCCACCGGCGGTGCCGCGTACTGGTCCGGCGCTGCCACGAAGGACATGGTGGCCGGTTCGCTCGGCTTCGCCGCGTTCGCCCGCGAAGTGGCGAAGAACTATGGCGTGAACATCGCCCTGCACACGGACCACTGCCCCAAGGACAAGCTGGACGGTTTTGTCCTGCCGCTGCTGGCGGCTTCGGAGGCCGAGGTCAAGGCCGGCCGGAACCCGATCTTCAACTCGCACATGTGGGACGGTTCGCACGAGCCGCTGAACGAGAACCTGAGCACCGCGCGTGAACTGCTGGAGCGCACCGCGGCTGCGAAGATGATCCTCGAGGTTGAGATCGGCATCGTCGGCGGCGAGGAAGACGGCGTGGAGAACGCCATCAACGACAAGCTGTACACCACGGTCGAGGATGCCCTGGCCACCATCGAGGCCCTCGGTGCCGGCGAGAACGGCCGCTACATCACGGCCCTGACCTTCGGTAACGTGCACGGCGTGTACAAGCCCGGTGGCGTGAAGCTCCGCCCGGAGATCCTCAAGGACATCCAGGCCCAGGTGGGCGCCAAGCTCGGCAAGGACAGCCCGTTCGACCTCGTGTTCCACGGCGGCTCCGGCTCCTCGGACCAGGAGATCGCCGACGCCGTCTCCTACGGCGTGATCAAGATGAACATCGACACCGACACCCAGTACGCCTACACGCGCCCGGTGGTGGACCACATGTTCAAGAACTACGCCGGCGTGCTGAAGGTCGACGGCGAAGTGGGCAACAAGAAGCTCTACGACCCGCGCGTCTGGGGCGCCTCCGCCGAGGCAGGCCTGTCCGCCCGCGTCGTCGAGGCAACCAAGCAGCTCGGCTCCGCAGGAAAGACGTTCTAATATGTCCGACGAGTTCCGCAAGAACCTGATGGGCCCCGAGCCCACGCTCCTGCCTGCCGAGACAGACGTCTACGCGCAGCTGGACGCCGGCGCGGAAGCCCTGGACCTGGTGGAGAAGCACCCCACATCGTCGCTGTTGTGGGCTGTCCTGGCGGAGGAGGCGTGGGCAGAAGGCCGCACCATCGATTCCTACGCCTACTCGCGCGTCGGCTACCACCGCGGGCTGGACTCGCTGCGCCGCAACGGCTGGCGCGGCGTGGGCCCCATCCCGTGGGAGCACGAACCCAACCGGGGCTTCCTGCGGGCGCTCTACTCGCTTGGCCGTGCATCCGCGGCCATCGGTGAAGCCGAGGAACCGGAGCGCATCGAGAAGTTCCTGAACGACTCGGACCCGGCCGCGAAGGCAGCCATCGAGGCCAGTAGCAAAGCAACGTGGGCCCACGCCCGCAGGGTTCCTTGGCCGAGCGTGCGAGGCCAGGGTGCGGGTGGGGGGTCACTCCCTGCCCAATAACGGTGGTTTATTGGGCAGGGAGTGACCCCGCGTTGTTGGTTAAAGTACGACGGCGGGCGGTGACCTTTCAGAAGAAAAGGTCACCGCCCGCCGTCGTACGTTCCGGTGGTTGAGCTTGTCGAAACCTGGATTTCGACGAGCCCACTGATTTCAGGCTAGCTGGCAGCTTTCGCCAGACCTGTGCGGGCCATGGCGTCGGCGTAGGCGACGCGCATGTCCTCGAGGTACTGCTCCTGGCGGGCCGGGGTTCCGGCGAACGCGCGGCCGCTGAGTGAGCGCACCTTGTAGGTCTTCAGGCCGCGGCGCCAGATCATGGGCACCTCGGTCTTCAGCAGCAGGTTGGCCAGGCGGTTGGCTTCGGTGCCGTGGGCAACGATGACCGAGGCGCGGGGGACCAGGGCGAGGAACTTGAGCAGCGGCTTGAGGCCGGCGGAGATCTGGTCCGGCGTGAACTTGCCGTTGACCTCGCCGGGGGTGTGCCACGGGTGGACGTTCCACGGCATCACGAATTCGGGGCGCAGGCCGAGCTTCCACTGGATGCCGAGCATACGGGTGGCGGCGTCGTCGTCGCCGGCGGTGATGAACCCGGACGGGTCGGCCTCGCCGATATTGGAGAAGAGGCTGATGATGCGGCACTCGTCAATGTCGTGCATCGGGTCGACGTAGGGGACCTGGGTCTGGGGCTTGACGCTCTGCAGGGAATCGCACAGCTCGTTGACGGCGGCAACGTTGGGCTCGTAGCGGCGGCTCAGGAGCTGTTCACGGAAAGATTCGGGGGCCAGGGCTGTCATGAAGTGAAGTATCTCCTGCGGGGCTCGGTGCTGCGCCAATCCGGAAAATGGGCGCAGGGGGACGCAGCCATTCCGGGATGGTTTGAAATGTGGTGTGGACCGATTCCTAGTCGATCTATATCAGTCTATCAAGTCCCGCAAAGCGAAACGCCGGTGAACGAGGGGTTTTATCCGGATGAGGCCGCAGGGCAGAATCAGTCATGGGCATTGACACAATCCGTATAGCTTGGTTGGCTGCTGTCACGGTTCGCAACAAGATTGTTGCGGCTGGTCGCACCCTAATTGCACTCGAAAGAGGTAACGCACTGTGAATCAATCCCTGGCAACCTTGAGGACGCTCGCCGTTTCCGGAGCTCTCGTCCTGGCGGCCGTGGCCGCCCCGGCACCCCTGGCGAACGCCGTGGGCGAAGGACCCAACTATGACGGCAACGGCCAGATCACCACGTCCAAACTGGCAACCTATGACCAGATGGTCTCCTTCCTGAAGAACCAGGACGCCCGCCAATCCGCCATGGAGCTGGAAGTGATCGGCCAGACCGTCAAGGGCCGGGATATCCACCTGGTGAAATACCTGTCGGATCCGGCCAAGCCCACCATCCTCTATCTGACCCAGCAGCACGGCAACGAGCAGCTCACCACCGAGGGGGCACTGGAATTCGTCAAGCACCTCGGGCACCGGAAAGTCGGCGGACATTCTCGATGGAGTGAACATCCTGATTGTTCCCATGCTCAACGCCGACGGCGCGATGGGGGACGTCAACTTCCCGCTGGATGACTACCTGGCCAAGGGAGACCGCAATATGACGCGGTACAACGCCGAGGAGGTGGACCTGAACCGGGACCATGTGGCCAAGGTCCAGCCCGAAACACAGGCGCTGCACAACAACGTGATGAGCAAGTACAAGATCGACTACATGATTGACCTCCACCACCAGGGCACCCGAAGCGAGCGCGACGGGAAACTGGTCTCGGGGTCCATCCTTTACCCCACTACCCCCAACGCCGACCCGGCTGTCGTGGCAAAATCCAAACAGCTGGGCGCCGTGGTGTTCAATAACGTTGACTCCACCGGCTGGGGCCACTTGGGCAAGTACGTGGGCGGCAGCGCCGAGACCATCAGCCGCAACGGCATCGCAGTGGAGTACGGGATCGCCACCCTCCTCTTCGAAATGCGGGGCATGTCGGATCATTACCTGGACGGCTACGCCCTCGGTCTCCGCAGCAACGGTTACCTGATCAAGCAGACGGTGACCACGCTAACGGCCACTGCGGCCGCCATCGCGGATGGTTCGATTGCCGACGCCGATACCTCCTTCTGGGACAGCCTGGCCACCCAGACGTCCCGCCCAGGCGAGGAGGCGGACGGCGAGTAGCACCTCGCGGAAAGTCTGCCCGTGGTCCTTTGCTGCATACGAAGGGCCGCGGGCGGCCCCGTGAGTGGACAAAGTCCCGGATCGGCTAAACTTGGGTGGTAAGAGCCCCGGACTCTTGCGTGGCTGGCCGCCGACGCGGCCCAGCCAGGCTGTGGCCTCCGGGGCATTCTCATGAACGGTGCTGCACCCTATCTGCCACTTCGGTGGAGAAACTGTGCGGCCCGAACGAATGGGGGAGGATCCCATGCCAGCAATCGTGATCGTAGGAGCCCAGTGGGGCGACGAAGGAAAAGGCAAAGCCACCGATCTCCTCGGCGGCCGTGTTGATTACGTCGTCAAGCCGAACGGCGGCAACAACGCCGGGCACACCGTCGTCGTAGGCGGTGAGAAGTATGAGCTTAAGCTCCTTCCGGCAGGCATCCTGAGCCCTAACGCGATTCCGATCATCGGCAATGGCTGCGTGGTGAACCTCGAAGCACTGTTCCAGGAAATCGACGGCCTGGAGGCCCGCGGCGCGGACACCTCCAAGCTCCGCGTTTCCGCCAACGCCCACCTGGTTGCGCCCTACCACCAGGTGCTGGACAAGGTCACCGAGCGCTTCCTCGGCAGCCGCGCGATCGGCACCACCGGCCGCGGCATCGGCCCGGCCTACATGGACAAGGTGGCCCGCCTCGGTATCCGCGTCCAGGACGTCTTTGACGAATCCATCCTCCGCCAGAAGGTGGAAGGTTCGCTGCGCCAGAAGAACGAACTCCTGGTCAAGGTCTACAACCGCCGCGACATCGTGGTGGAGGAGATCGTCAGCTACTTCCTGTCCTTTGCCGACCGCCTGCGGCCCGCTGGTCATCGACAGCACGCTGGTCTCAACAATGCGCTGGACGAGGGCAAGGTTGTGCTCATGGAAGGCGGCCAGGCCACGTTCCTGGACGTGGACCACGGCACCTACCCCTTCGTCACGTCCTCCAACCCCACGGCCGGCGGCGCGTCCGTTGGCTCGGGCATCGGCCCCACCCGGATCTCGCGTTCCATCGGCATCATCAAGGCGTACACCACCCGCGTTGGCGCCGGCCCGTTCCCCACGGAGCTGTTCGACGAGATGGGCCTGTACCTGCAGAAGACCGGCGGTGAGTTCGGCGTCAACACCGGCCGTCCCCGCCGCTGCGGCTGGTACGACGCCGTCCTGGCCCGCCACGCTTCCCGCGTCAACGGTTTCACGGACTACTTCGTCACCAAGCTGGACGTCCTCACGGGCATCGAGCAGATCCCGGTGTGCGTTGCCTACGACGTGGACGGTGTCCGCCACGACGAAATGCCGATGACCCAGACCGAGTTCCACCACGCAGTGCCCATCTTCGAGTACTTCGAGGGCTGGACCGAGGACATCACCGGTGCCCGCACCCTGGAGGACCTTCCGGAGAACGCCCGCAACTACGTGCTGGCCCTCGAAAAGCTCTCCGGCACGCGCTTCTCGGCCATCGGCGTGGGCCCGGACCGGGACCAGACCATCGTGGTCCACGACCTCATCAACGACTGACGCACAAGAGCCTACGACGGCGGCGGGTCACCCTTCGGGGTGGCCCGCCGCTGCTTTTGCGCGGAGCAGGCCGTTGTTGCGCGGAGCGGATGGACGCAATTTACACAGGGTTAACCCTGCCGGTCTTGTGAGGCTGCAGGCGCGGACGACAGACTTTTAACATAAGGTGAACTGATCAACACAGATCGTTCGACCAGACCCGCGGGATGATGACGCAGGAATGTGTCCGGGCCTACCAGGTGACAACGACGCCACCCGGAGGGACCCCCGCCGACCGGAAGGATTTTTGCTATGGCCGGGATGTTTGAAGTTTTTCTCGACGCAGATTCGCTGTTCAGGTTCCGGCTCAAGGCGCCGGATGGCACCGTAGTGGCGGTGTCCGGGGCCTTCGCTGACAAGTCCGCCGTCGCGGCCGGAATCGCCGCCACCCGCGAGTGCGCCGGAACCGGGCTCGTTACCGATCTTTCCACCGCCGGCCTTCGTGACCAGCGCACCCCTGCACCGGCTCCTGTACCGGCCCGGTCCGTGACCGTTCCTTCCGCGGCAGCCGAGCCCGCGTGCGATGTGCAGCGTGCACCGGTCAGCCGGGTCCGCGCTTTTGCCCACTTCAATGCCGTGCGCGGCACCGCTTAGGGCGCACGTCTCCGGCCGGCGCCTATGACTCGGGACGGAGACAGAAAACTTTTCGAAGTATTTTGTGACAGGGCGTAACCCCCGGCAGGTCCGGAACGATTACCCCTATGTAGCGCCGGTCTGGAACTTGTCCCCCATCAAGTTCCAGGCCGGCTCTTTTTGCTCCTCAACGGTGCACGAAGTGTTGCCGGCAGCATGGTTACCGGAGGGTAAAGTTAGCGGGGCAAGCACAGCCCCTTCATCGAAAGCCCCCGTCCGTGACCCATGCGCTGACAGACGACGTTTTGTCTGCGCGCGCCCGCGAACCGGAGCTATTCGACATCGTTTACCGGTCCTATGCGTCGCAGGTCCTGGGCTACCTCACAGCCCGCGGGGTAGAAGATCCGGAGGCGGTTATGCAGGAAGTCTTCCTTGCCGTCCTGCCGCGGCTGGCAGACGGTCACCGGGGGTGTGGCGGGGCTGCGGACTTTTGTTTTCTCGGTGGCTCACGCCCGGATGGTGGATGATCACCGGCGACGGCGCCGCGCACCCAGTTGAACTTCCGTTCGAACCCGACCTGGACGGGCGCGAGGAGTCCTCGGCCGAGGACGAAGTCATGGAACGGATCTCGCCGCGGGAGGTCCAGAATCTCCTGAGTGTCCTCCCGGATGACCAGCGGGAGGTCCTGACCCTGCGCCTGATCGCCGGCCTGACTGTTGAGCAGGCCGGCGGAGGTTATGGGCAAGAGTGGGGGCGCCGTGAAACAGCTCCAGCGCCGCGCCCTGATCCGGCTGCGCGAGCAGTCCGCAGTGAAGGAATATGTGATGCCATGACGTCCAATACCAGCACCTCTGCTCCGTACCGTGGACGAGATGCTGCTCGACGCCGGTGAAACCGACCCGCGGCTCCGGGCCACGCTGCTCCCGCTTGGTGCCCTGGCCTCCCTGCCGGTTCCCGAGCCCCGCGCGGAACTGGCGGCCCTGCTGTCTGCCAGCCACAGCCAGCTGGCACGCCACCGTCTGCGCCGCAGGCACCGGACTGCTGCTGTTGGCCTTGCCGTCATCGCGGGGATGGGACTGGGCGTCACGGGAGTGGCGGCCACGGCCTCAGCTCCGAGCGCCAATGCCAGCGGCTCCGTCCAGCACCTGCTGCAGGACTGGGCACCGTCCTGGACCATCGCGGGAGCCCCGGCCGCCAGCCGGCGGCCTGCCGCGGACGCCCGCCGCCGAACCCGGATCGCCGGACGGGTCAGTTCCGGCCGGGCCGGAAACCGCGGCACAGCGGGAACTGCCGGGCCGGAAACCGTCGCGCCTGGCAGCGCCGCGGAGGATATCGGGCCAGGCCGCAGCCAGGATCCGGCCGGCCGGGAGCGGCATCACCAGGCAAGCCGGCGGCCGACGGCGGGGCGTCCCGGAACAGCGCCGGCGGTCACCAGCGGCGGGGGTGCCTCGCAGGACGGGACCGCGCGGAAACGCCGGCAGCCGGACGCGGCGCCCGGCAGCGACCCGCCGGCGAGCTCGAAAAAGCAGGCAAGCTCGTGGCCAAGGCACCCGCCGTCGTCGACTCCCTGACCTCAGCCATCCTCGCTCGGGTACAGCAGGCCCGTCAACAGCAGATCCGGCAACAACAGAAAAAACCGGAGCCGGCGATGCCGGCCCCGGTTCAATCTGGCTGAAGAAGTTCAGCCGCTAATCAGGGTTCCCCTCAGGAAGACCGTGTTCTGAGGACATCGTGCCGTGAGGAGGATCCTTCCCGTCAGGACAGGAGCTGCCGCCGGGAGGAGATCACGCCGGTGTCGAAGCCGGCCAGGTGCAGGCCGCCGTGGAAGCGGGCGTGCTCGATCTTCACGCAGCGGTCCATCACCACGTTGAGCCCGGCGGCTTCCGCGTCGGCGGCCACTGCCTCATGCCAGGAGCCGAGCTGCAGCCAGAGGGTTTTGGCGCCGGCCGCGATGGCCTCGTCCAGGACGCCCGGGAGGTCGTCGTGCTTGCGGAACACATCCACGATGTCCGGGCTCTCGGGAAGGTCGGCCAGTGAGGCGTAGGTCGGTTCGCCAAGGATCTCCTTGACCACGGGGTTCACGAAGTACACCTTGTACCGCGTGGACGACTGCAGGTAGGTCGCCACGAAGTAGCTCGCCCGCGACGGCTTGTCCGAGGCGCCCACAATCGCAATCGATTTGGCTGCGCGCAGCAGGTTCAGGCGCTCCGGTGCGGACGGGCCTTCCCAGGTGCGGGTTTCGGTGCTCATGCGCGTGCTCCGATCGTGCAGGTCGCTTCGGTGGTTGAGCCCGTCGAAGTCGGTCTCGGCAGCTCGACCACCGGTTCCGAGGCCTCGGCCAGCGCCTGGTCCAGGTCCCACAGGATGTCCTCGATGTCCTCGAGGCCCACGGAGATCCGGACCAGGTCCTCCGGGACGCCGGCGGACTCCAGCTGTTCCGGGCTGAGCTGCTGGTGGGTGGTGGAACCGGGGTGGATCACCAGGGTGCGCGAATCGCCCACGTTGGCCAGGTGCGAGGCCAGCTGCAGGGATTCGATGAACTTCTGCCCGGCCGCGCGGCCGCCCTTCACGCCGAAGGAGAACACCGAGCCGGGGCCCAGCGGCAGGTACTTCTTCGCCCGCTCAAAGTGCGGGTGGGACGGCAGCCCGGAGAAGTTCACGTACGCCACGCGGGGATCGGCCTCGAGCCATTCGGCCACGGCCTGGGCGTTCTTCAGGTGCTCGTCCAGGCGCTGCGGGAGGGTTTCCACGCCCTGCAGCAGCTGGAAGGCGGACTGCGGCGAAAGCGCCGGGCCGATGTCGCGCAGCTGTTCGCAGCGCAGCTTGGTCAGGAAGCCGTACTCGCCGAAGTTGCCCCACCAGGAGACGTTGCCGTAGGAGGCCACGGGCTCGGTCATGGTGGGGAACTTGCCGTTGCCCCAGTTGAACCGGCCGCTTTCGACAATCACGCCGCCCAGGGTGGTGCCGTGCCCGCCGAGGAACTTGGTGGCGGAGTGGATCACGATGTCGGCGCCGTGTTCGATCGGCCGCACGAGGTACGGCGTGCTCAAGGTGGCGTCGACCACCAGGGGGATCCCGGCGTCGTGCGCTACCTTTGCCAGCGCCGCCAGGTCCTGGACTTCCGACGACGGGTTGGCCACCACCTCGACGAAGATCGCCTTGGTGTTTTCCCGGACCGCCGCGGCATAGTCCGCGGGGTCGGTGCCGGGAACGAACGTGGTGTCCACGCCGAAGCGGCGCAGGGTCACGTCCAGCTGGGTGACGGTGCCGCCGTACAGCTGGGACGCGGCCACAATGTGGTCGCCGGACTGGGTCAGCGCGGCGAACGTGATGAACTCCGCGGCCATGCCCGAGGACGTAGCCACCGCTCCGATGCCGCCCTCCAGCGAGGCGATGCGCTCCTCGAACGCGGCCACGGTGGGGTTGCCGATGCGGGAGTAGATGTTGCCGTACTTCTGCAGGGCGAACAGGTTGGCGGCGTCCTGGGTGTCCTTGAACACGAAGGACGTGGTCTGGTAGATGGGCACCGCGCGGGCGCCGTGCTCGGCGTCGGGAGTGCCGCCGGCATGCAGGGCGCGGGTGCGGAAACCGAATTTGCGATCAGACATCAGACGGTCACCAGCCCGGTGCCGTGGTGCTGCGCCGGGGTACCGGACAGGTCCAGTTCCGTGCCGTTCTTGCGGGCGAGGTCGGCTTCGAGTTCGCGGACGATCGGCAGGATGTCCTGGCCGAACGCTGCGACTTCCTCCTGGAAGTGCAGGTAGCCGGTGAGGAAGAGGTTCACGCCGATCTTCTTGTATTCGACGATGCGCTCGGCGATCTGCTCAGGTGTGCCGATCAGCTGGGTCTTGAAGCCGTCGTTGTACTGGACCAGGTCCTCGAAGCTGGAGTCGGCCCACATGCCCTTGCCGTCCTTGGTGGACGCGCCGGCTTCCTGCACGGCGTCGCGGAACCCCTGGACTGCGGGCTTGTGTGCCTTCTCCACGATTTCGCGGAGGGTGTCGCGGGCTTCCTTTTCGGAATCGCGGGCGATGACAAAGCCGTTGAGGCCGAACCGGGGAGCCGAAGAGGGCACCCTCGGTGCCGCGGCGGGTTTCGCCGGACGCGGCGACCACGCCGGCGATGTTCTCCTTGAAGCCTTCCAGGTCCTTGCCGTTGGAGAAGTACCAGTCAGCCACGCGGCCGGCCGTGGCCTGGGCAGCGGTGGAGTTTCCGCCGAAGAAGATCTCCGGGTGGGCGCGGCCGGGAACGTCCACGGGGGCCGGGTTCAGCGTGAAATCGGTGATGTTGTAGTACTTGCCGGACTGGCTGTACTCCTGCTCGGTCCACAGCCCGCGCAGCACCTTGATGAATTCCTCGGTGCGGACGTAGCGTTCGTCGTGCTCCAGCCAGTCGAGGCCGAAGTTGGTGAACTCGTTCTTGAGCCAGCCGGAGACGATGTTGACGGCGGCGCGGCCGTTGGAGATGTGGTCCGCGGTGATGATGAATTTGGCCAGTACGCCCGGGTGCCACATGCCCGGGTGGACGGCGGCGATGACCTTGAGCCGTTCGGTGGCGGCCAGCAGGGCCAGGCTGAACGAGGTTGCCTCGTGCTGCTTGTCCGCGCCGTAGGAGGCGGCGTAGCGGGTCTGCGTCAGGGCGTACTCGAAGCCGGAGTTCTCGGCGATCTGCGCCAGCTTCTTGTTGTAGGCGAAGTCCCAGCTGGTCCGCTGTTCGATGGTGGAGACCACCAGGCCGCCGGAAACGTTCGGCACCCAGTAGGCGAACTTCAGCGGCTCAGAAAGACGGGCCACGTTGCTGATGTCTGTCATGAATTTTCCTTTGCTAGGGTCCGCTCGCGCAGGACGTCCTGGATTCCGGCGATGGCCGGCTCGTTCTGGAGTGAGGTGGTGTCGCCCAGGGCGGTCCCCTCAAAAAGTTGGGTCAGCAGCCGGCGCATGATCTTGCCGCTGCGGGTCTTGGGCACGTCAGGAACAACGACGACGTCGCGCGGCTTGGCGATCGGGCCGATCGCCTTCGCGACGTGGTTTTGAGGCGGTCCTGGATCTCGACAAGCGTCGATCACCGGACCGGTGGTTGAGCCTGTCGAAACCCCGGTCTTCAGCACAACAAAAGCGACAATCGCGTGCCCGGTCTTGGGGTCGGCGACCGGACACACGCCGGCCTCCACCACGTCCGGGTGGGATACCAGCGCGGACTCGATCTCGATGGTGGACAGCAGGTGGCCGGAGACGTTGAGGGTGTCATCCACCCGGCCCAGGATCCAGATGTCGCCGTCGGCGTCGTACTTGGCGCCGTCGCCGGCGAGGAACCAGCCCTGCTCCACGTACTTGCTCCAGTAGGAGTCGTAGTAGCGGCGGGGGTTGCCCCAGACGGTGCGCGCAATGGCGGGCCCGGGGGTGTCCACCACAATGAATCCCTGGACACCCGGCGGAACCGTGTTGCCGGCGTCGTCCACGATCCTGGTGCTGACCCCGGGCAGCGGGCGGGCCGCGCACCCGGGTTTGAAGTCGGTGTCCGTGGGGGCGGGCGAGAGGATGGTGGCCCCGGTCTCGGACTGCCACCATGTGTCCACCACGGGCGCGGTGCCTGCGCCGACGTTGTGCCGCAGCCAGCGCCACGCCTCCGGGTTGACGGCCTCGCCCACGGTGCCGAGCATCCGGATGGAGGAGAGGTCGTAGGTGTCCGGCACGCCGTCCGGGAACCAGCCCATCAGGGAGCGGACCAGCGTGGGTGCCGTGTAGTACTGCGTGACGCCGTACCGCTCGATGATCTCAAAGTGCCGGCCGGGGTGAGGGGTGTTCGGGGTGCCTTCGAAGATCACCTGGGTGACGCCGTTGGAAAGCGGGCCGTAGATCTCGTACGTGTGGGCGGTGACCCAGGCGAGGTCCGCGGTGCACCAGTGCACGTCCTGGTCCCGGAGGGCCGGATCCGGGTTGCTGAACAGGTGTTCGAAGCTCCACGACGCCTGCGTCAGGTAACCGCCGGACGTGTGCACCAGGCCCTTGGGCTTACCGGTAGTCCCGGAGGTGTACATGATGAACAGGGGAGTCTCGGCGTCGAACGCCTCCGGTTCGTGGACGTCCGGGGCGCTTCCGACGGCGTCATGCCACCAGACGTCGCGCCCTTCAGTCATGGGGACGGCAGCGAGCTCGTCCGCCGGGGTGGTGCGGTTGACCACCAGGACGTGCTCGATGGCGTTGTCCCCGGCGACCGCAGCATCGGCGTTGTCCTTGACGGGCACGGCAACGCCGCGGCGGAACTGGCCGTCCGTGGTCACCAGCAGCTTGGCCCGGGTGTCCTCGACGCGGAACTTCAGCGCCTCGGCGGAGAAGCCGCCGAACACCAGGGAGTGGATGGCGCCGATCCGTGCCACGGCGAGGGTGATGATGACGGTTTCGGGGATGACCGGCAGGTAGATGACCACGCGGTCGCCCTTGGTGATGCCCAGCGCGAGGAGCGCGTTGGCGGCCTTCGAGACGTCGCGCTGGAGTTCGGCGTAGGTGATGGCGCGGCGGTCGCCCGGCTCGCCCTCGAAGTAGAGTGCAACCTTGTCGCCGCGGCCTGCCTCCACGTGGCGGTCCACGCAGTTGTAGGCGACGTTGAGCTTGCCGCCCTCAAACCAGGTGATCTCCGGGCCTTTTCCGGCGGCGGCGTCGGCGGGGACGCGGCGGTGTGCCGTGTGCCAAGGCTTGCCGTGGGGGGCGCCTGCGGGCTGCGCCCAGTCCAGGCGGAGCGCCTGCTGCTCCCAAAATGCCACGTTGTCCGGCTGGGTTTCGCGCTGGTGCTGCGCGGTGGTCGTGCTGCTGTGACGCGCCGGCCCTCCGGACGGTTCGCCGTGCACGGCGACGTCCTTGGGCTCGGTCGAGGACCATCCCGATGAGCCGTTGGAAGAGCCGGGCGCGTCACGCAGCCCTGCTTCGATCGCCGTCGCGTTCGAAGTGGCTTGGGGGGTATCCCGTGCAACAGCCGCTGATGCGGCGCTGCCGGGACCCTGGGTGGAAAAAGGCGTGGCTGAAGAAGTTTCTGATGTCATGGCTGTGCTCCATCGGTCCTGGCAGTAGCACCCGTCGCTGTGTGCCGAGGGTGGTCGCCTCAACGGATACAGCGCTGGTCAGGGATGCTGCGGCTTCATCGATCCAGGTCTCTCGGCCGCTCGGGATGGTCACTACCACTACAGTCCAACCGCACGCCCTGCGCCAAATCGGGGTCCGTGGAACGTAATATTCGTTCACGCCGCCACGGCGGCCTTTCTGTCGTTCGAATATTCGACGAGGGGCCAATGTTATAACGATGTACGCTTGGATCATGGGCCACGCGAACGATCCTGCAGTCATAGAGCGCCTTATGCGAAACAAAGGGCGGTGGGCCATCGTGGGCCTGACCACCAACGAGTGGCGCGCAGCCTACGACACCTCGCTCTTTATCCGTGACCGGCTGGGGATGGAGATCATTCCCGTGAACCTGCCGGGGGACGCGGTGCACGGCGAAACCGGGTACCGCTCGCTCGGCGACATTCCCGCTGAAAAGCAGCCCATCGACGTCGTGGACTGCTTTGTGAATTCGCAGAAAGTCGGCGCGGTGGTTGACCAGGCCATCGCCGTTGGGGCCAAAGCCATCTGGCTGCAGCTGGGGGTCATTGACGAGGCCGCCGCCGAACGGGCGAAGGCCGCCGGCCTCGACGTGGTGATGAACGTCTGCCCCGCGCAGCAGGCGTGGAAATACAACCTCTGACCAGCCGCCGGCAGCCGGGCGGCCGGGATAAGGGGCGGCCTGGATGACGGGCCGCCTCATGAGGGTGTGCCGTCAGCGCTGCATCAGTTCGGGGTAGTGGCGCTCGGTGACATCCGGGTGGGCGCGCATCCTGCCCTTGAGCATGTTCAGGCCGAATGAGGCGAGCATCGGGTTGGTCGGATCGTCGGAGAGGCCGCGGGCCTGGGCCTTCAGCTCGGGCGGCAGTGCCACGGGGTCGATCACGGCGTCCAGCCGCGGGGACCAGAAGAACGGCACGGAATAGCGGTCCACGCCGGGCGGCGGAGCCTTGACCCGGTGGATGGTGGCCATCAGGTAGCCTTCGGTGGCCACCTCGAGCATTTCGCCGAGATTCACCACCAGCGCTCCGGGAATGGGTTCCACGGTGGCCCACTCGGTGGTTCCGTGCGGCAGCACTTCCAGCCCGCCCACCTCGTCCTGGAGCAGGAGGGTGACAAAACCGTAGTCCGCGTGTGAGCCCACGCCCTGGTCGCCGGCGGCTTCCACCACCCCGCCAACGTAGTGCACCAGCTTGCCCATCCACGCCGGTTCATCGCCAAAGGGTTCGTCGAAATGGTCCTCGGGCAGCCCCAGTGCCACCGCAATGCCGCGCAGGAGTTCCATTCCCACATCGGACATCAGGTCAGCCCAGGCCATGGCGGCCGGCTTGAGCTCGGGCATGGCCTCGTCCGGCCAGAGATTGTGCCCCTGGAGCAGCCAGTAGGGCTGATCGGCAGGGTAGTCGTGGAGGGGTTCGCGTTCCGGGGAGTAGTCGATCTGTTCCCGGGCGTCAGCCCTGCCCTGGGTGACTTCCGTGCCCATCCGGGTGTATCCGCGGAAGTGGGGTGAAAGCCGGTTGTCCAGCTTCATCCGCTCCTCAAGGGGCAGGTTGAAGAAGCGCTTGAGGAGTTCCAATAACTCCTCGGCCTGTCCCGGCGCGGCGCCGTAGCCGGTGATCTGGAAGAACCCCACGCTGTGCGCGGCGTCCCGCAGTTGGTCGATGAATTCCGGGCTGAAGGAACCGTAGGGCTGGCGCGCGGTACTCAGGTCCAGAACTGGGATGGTCGCCCGTTCATGTGACATCTTCGCAGACTAGCACCGGCCGGCTCCCTGTGGGGACCCCAACGTTGAGCCAGGTTTCGCCGCCTTACATGGCGTGACCCGCGGTGTCGTTCTGGTTACCGCGTGTGACGTGCAGCTTCACTCCCGGGGCGGGCCTGTGCCAGATTCGTTCTGTAACCATCTCGAGCGGCTGAGAGACCTGGCTTTGTGACGCCGCAGCAACCCCCTCCTTTCTGTGGGCGGGTGCTACTGCCAGGACCGATGGAGAACCTCGATGTTCCCGGCCCTGGTCTGCGCAAGCTGATCCATGGTTCCGGGCTGCGGGGTTTCCTCGGGTTAGTCCGGAGGAATTCATGTACGTACAGACTGGCAGCCGCGCGGCAGCCCCATCAGGTGATGACCTGTGATCGAGATCCAGAACGTCAGCACCTCATTCGACTCGCCCAACGGCCGCTTCACAGCCGTTGACGATGTCAGCCTGCACATCACGCGGGGCACCATCCAAGGCATCATCGGGTTCTCCGGAGCGGGTAAATCCACCCTGCTCCGGAACATCAACCTCCTCGAGCGCCCCACCTCGGGACGCGTCCTGGTGGATGGCGTCGACCTCTTGACGCTCTCCGATGCCGAGCTTCGCACGAAGCGGCACGACATCGGGATGATCTTCCAGCACTTCAACCTGCTCAACAACCTCACGGCGCAGGAGAATGTGGAACTGTCGCTGAAGTTCGCCGGCGTCGGGAAGGCGGAGCGCCGCCGTCGTGCTGCCGAAACCCTGGAAATCGTGGACCTGAGCGACAAAGCGGCAACGTACCCCGCGAAACTCTCCGGCGGCCAGAAGCAGCGGGTGGCCATTGCCCGCGCTCTTGCTACCGAGCCGAAAGTACTGCTCTGCGACGAGCCGACGTCGGCCGTTGATCCCCGGACCACGGCCTCTGTCCTGCAGTACCTCGCGGACGTCAATGCAAAATTCGGCATCACCATTGTGGTGGTCACGCATGAAATGAACGTCATCAAAGCCATTGCCGACAACGTTGCGGTCATGGAGGACGGGCGGGTTGTGGAGCAGTTCGACCTCGCCGAACTGCAGCGCCCCGGCTTCCACCCGGCAACCCAGAGCGGCCGGTACCTGATCTCCGATGAGATCCAGCTGGACCGCTCCGCCCACACGAAAGCCGTTTCGGAAGGCCTGATCAATGTTTGACCGCATCCTTGAAGTCCTGCCCGAAATCGGCACCGCCATGGGGCAGACCCTCACCATGCTGCTGGTGGCCATCCCGCTGGCGGTGCTTCTTGGGACGCCCCTGGGCGTTTTGCTCTACACCATCGGCCCTAATGGGCTGAAACACCGGCCCAAGCTGCACCGCATCCTGGACGGGCTCGTCAACCTGATCCGGTCGTTTCCGTTCCTGATCCTGCTGATTGCCATCATTCCCGTCACCAGGTTCATTGTGGGCAGCACTATCGGCACGGCCGCCGTCATTGTCCCGCTGACCATCAACGCCATTCCCTACTTCGCCCGATTTGTGGAGCAGAACCTCAGCCAGCTGGGCAGCGGCGTGGTGGAGGCGGCCCGGTCCATGGGAGCCAGCCGGTCCCAGATCGTCCGGGACGTCCTGATTGTGGAGGCGAAGCCGGGACTGGTCAGCTCCATCACCATCATGACCGTCAGCTTCATCTCCTATTCGGCGATGGCCGGCCTGGTGGGCGGCGGCGGGATCGGCGACTTTGCCATCCGCTACGGGTACTACCGCTACGAAACCCCGCTGATGATTACCGCCATTGTGCTGATGATCCTGCTGGTCACCATCGTCCAGCTGGGTGGCTCGTATATCGCACGGCGCCTGGATAAGCGTCTCTGACCCGGCCCCGCACGCCACCCCGACTCCTGGAAGGCACCCCCATGACTTCAACGCCCAGTACCCGCTTCGACGGACCCCGCCCCCGCCTGCTGATCAGCGCCTTCGTGATGAATACGTCCAGCCACATCATGGGCGGCCAGTGGCGGCGCCCCGAAGCGCAGCAGCACCGCTTCAACGAACTTCCGCTGTGGATCGACCTGGCCCGCCAGCTCGAGGACGCCAAGTTTGACGCGATCTTCTTCGCCGACGTCGTGGGCCTTTACGGCGATTACGACGGCGGGTGGGCGTCACTGCTGAAAAAGGGCCTGCAGGTGCCGTCCAATGATCCGCTCATCCTGCTGTCTGCGCTCGCGGTGGGAACGAAGGACATCGGACTGGCCGCGACGTCGTCGGTCATCCAGAGCCACCCTTTCCAGTTCGCCCGGCAGATGTCCACCCTGGACCACCTCAGCGGCGGACGCGTCGCGTGGAACATCGTCACCAGCGTGCTGGAAAACGCGCACCGGAATTTCAACGCCACCGAGCTGACGAAGCATGACGAACGCTACGACTGGGCAGACGAATACGTCGAGGCCGCCTACAAACTGTGGGAGGGCTCCTGGGAGGACGGTGCCCTGCTCCGGGACAAGGAAAACGGCGTCCACGCAGACCCGGAAAAGGTCAGCAAGATCTACCACCGCGGGCCCCGGTACTCCATTGACGGGCCGCATCTTTCAGCGCCCTCACGGCAGCGCACGCCGGTGCTTTTCCAGGCAGGCAGCTCCGGCCGCGGCCAGCAGTTCTGTGCAGCCAACGCGGAGGCCACGTTTACCTTGGCACCGAACACGGACGTGGCCGCCAAGTACACCGCAGCAGTGCGCGAACAGGCCGTCGCCGCGGGGCGCCACCCGGATGACGTGAAGTTCCTCCAGGGGATGCATTTCGTGGTGGGCGGCACCGAGGCCGAGGCGAACCGTAAGGCGGCCGAGCTGGAGGAAACCTTGGACATCGAAGCCCTGCTGGCCCACGTGGGCGGCGGCTTCGGCGTCGATCTCGGCGGCCTTCCGCTGGACACGCCGCTCGGCGACCTTGAGACCGAAGGCAGCCAGGGCCATCTGACGGCGATCCGGGCCTCCGTCCGCGGCGGCAACCCCACACTCCGCGACATTGCCCTCTACCGCAGCCGCGCCAACCGCGTGGTCGGGACTCCGGAACAGATCGCAGACCGCCTCGAGGAATGGCAGGACGCCGGAATCGACGGCATCAACATCATCAACCAGACCCTCCCGGGCTCGTATACGGACTTCATCGAGGGTGTGCTGCCCGAACTGCGAGGCCGCGGCCTGGCGCAGGACGACTACTCGGCAGGAACCCTGCGAGAGAAGCTCTTTGGCGCCGGACCCCGCCTGAATGACCGGCATCCGGCCGCAGCGTTCCGGGGAGCCTTCACGGAATTCTCGGCAGCCGCAGAAAACAAGCCAGCCACCATCAGCGTCTAGTACGCCCCACTTGCAAGCCCCACTTCCCAAAGGACCAAGAACAATGCAGCGTAGAAGTTTCCTCAAGTATGCCCTCGCGGGTGCCGGCGCCGTGTCCGTTTCGGCACTCACCGGCTGCGGCCTCGTGAACCCGGGCGGCGCAGCCGGAGCCAGCGGCGGCAAGACCATCAAGATCATCGTCACCGAGTCGGCTCCCTACCAGGAGCCCACCAAGATCGCCCAGAAGCTCCTCGAAGCCAAGGGCTGGACCCTTGAGCCCACCTACGTCACGGACATCATCCAGCCCAACCTGGCCGTGGCCAACGGCGAATTCGATGCCAACTTCTTCCAGCACAACGCCTACCTGAAGCAGTTCAACCAGGACAAGAACCTGGAGAACGTCGGCCTGTTCTACGTTTACAGTGCACCGGGCGGCATCTGGTCCGACAAGTACAAGTCCCTCGACGAGCTTCCGGACGGCGCGAAGATCGGTATCCCCGTGGACCCGGCGAACAACGGCCGTGCCCTGTTTATGCTGCGCGACGCCGGCCTGCTGGAGCTCTCGGAGGCAACGGTGATCCACACCTCGCAGGAGAACATCACCGCCAACCCGAAGAAGCTGCAGTTCGTCGAGGTGGACCAGCAGTCCCTCGCCAAGACCCTGCCCGACGTCGACGCCGGCTTCCTGGTGGCCCGGATGGCCGCCGACGCCGGACACACCAAAGCCGATGCGCTCGCCTTCGAGTCGGACACGGACCAGATCCCGTTCCGGATCGTGGTGGCAGGCCGCAAGGACTTCGCCGGCTCGGAGAAGGCCGCCGCTCTCAAGGAGGCGTTCCAGTCGCCCGAGGTCAAGGCCTGGTTTGCCAGCTACCAGAACGGGATCCTGCCCACGCCCTGGGACCAGGACCCGGCCGCTGACGTCACCAAGCTCTAGCCCGGACACCCTGGCCTGCACCATGAAAACGGAGAACCCATGACCTACGCACCCCAGAGCACAGTGCCCGCGCAGGCAGCATCGGCCGAGGCGGCGTACGAGAAGCTGGCGGGGCGGTTCAGGCCGGTCTTTGCCCGCATAGCCGAAGGGGCGCTGGCCCGTGAGCAGGACAGGGTGCTGCCGTTTGAGCAGGTCCGCTGGCTGAACGAAGCCGGCTTCGGGCGGTTGCGGGTGCCGGTGGAGCATGGGGGAGACGGCATCGGCTTTGAACCGTTCTTCCGGCTGCTCATCGAGCTTGCGGAGGCCGATTCGTCCGTGGCGCACCTGTACCGCTCGCACTTCGCCTTTGTGGAGACAGTGGGCCTGGAGCCTGAGGACTTCCAAGACCGCTGGTACCCCCGGGTAGTGGCCGGCGAAATCTTCGGGAACGCGGCAACGGAGAGGTCCGGAAACGTCCTCGGGGCCACCGGCACCACCCTCAGCCGTGACGGTGAGGACTGGCTGCTCAACGGCCGGAAGTTCTACACCACCGGGACCATCTTCGCCGAGTGGATCGCCGTCACGGCCAGCACGGAGGGTGTCGAGGGTCGGCAGTATGCCGTGGTCAGCACCACGCAGCCGGGCGTCGAAATCCTCGATGACTGGGACGGCTTCGGCCAGCAGCTGACGGGGACGGGCACCACCATCTTTCGCGACGCCGTCGTGCCCCAGGCAAATATCATCCAGCGGTCGGTGTCCACGACGCACGAGCCGGCATTCTTCCAGCTGGTCCTGCTCGCCGTCCTCGCTGGGATCGGCAGGGCCGCCCTGGCGGACGCCCGCGCGCTGGTCCGCGACCGGAAGCGCACGTTCAACACCGGTTCCGGTGAGCTGTTCCGCAATGACCCGCTGATCCTCCAGCTGGTGGGGCATCTGTCCGCCAAGGTCTTCGCCGCGGAGTCCGTGGTGCTGGCCGCCGCGCGGGAACTCGACGCCGCCGCCGATCCGGCACTGGACCTCACCCCGTTGCAGCGGTACGTCAGGGGCGAAGTCGCCGTGGAGAAGGCCCAGCTGCTGGTGCCCGAGCTGGTGCAGTCGGCCGCCCAGCAGCTCTTTGACATCACGGGAGCCTCCTCCACGTCCAGGTCGAAGTCCCTGGACCGGCACTGGCGGAACGCCCGGACAGTTTCCACGCACAACCCGGCAGTGTTCAAGGCCCGGATCGTGGGCGACTACGAAGTCAACGGCACCACCCCGGAAGGACTGCACAGCATCGGAGATGTGCGCACAGCGGGTTAGGGATGTGCGCACGGCCGGATAGGCTCGTGCCATGGATGTTGCTGCACTCCGGGAGATCTGCCTGAGCTTTCCCGGCGCCTTCGAGGATTTTCCGTTCGGTCCGGAAACGTCAGTGTTCAAGGTCCGCGCCGCCGTTTCCGGGGGAGCCCGGCACGAAGCGAAAATGTTCGCGGCATCCGCCATGGACGCGGCGGACTGGTCGGTGAGCCTGAAGTGTGAGCCTGCGCTGGCGGAGCAGCTGCGCGCCGCCCACCCCGAAATTACCGGGGCCTGGCACATGAACAAGACGCACTGGAACGGCGTGCGCCTGGACGGGGCCCTCCCGGATGACATGATCCGGGACATGGTGGAGGACTCCTACGACCTGGTGGTGGCCACCCTGAGCAGGAAGCAGCAGGAGCAGCTCGGGTGGGCACGGTTGACGGGATCCCGGGAGGGCTCCGTTGACTGAGAAACGCCTGGTGGGTGGCCGGCTCGATTACCCGGGTGTCGGCGCCACGGAGAATGGCCGGCCGCCGGCGGGGTACCCCTGCCTGGTGTCCCAGGTTTACCTGGGCGACGGGCCGGCGGTCTACCGGCGAGTGGCCCAGGGGATCCTGACATGGGAGCTGCAGCGGCGGTCGGGACTTCGTGTCCGGGCAGAGTCCGACGTCGTCCGCCCTGGAACGCGCGTGGTGAGCGGCTTCGGCGTCGGGCCTTTCCGCATCAACGCACCCTGCGAAGTGGTGTGGGTCCGGCGGCCCGTTCCGGGCGATGGCCCGCAGTCTGCCGGGTTCGGCTACGGAACACTGCCCGGACATCCGGCGCGCGGCGAGGAGTCGTTCGAGGTGGAGATCGATGACACCGGGCGGGTGTTCCTGAAGATCACCGCGTTCAGTGTGCCGGCCAACCGGTTCTACCGTGCAGGCGGCCTGGTGACCCGGGCGGCGCAGAGGCACGTCACTTCGCGATACGTTGAAGGGGCACGCCAACTCGCCGCAGGTGAAAGCTGATCAGGAGAAGGTACATGCTGGACCAAGAGACCCTTGACCGCCTTTGGAATTTTGAGGATCCCGAGCTGTCCGAACAGCGTTTCCGGGACGCCCTTGCCGACCCGACCTACAACACCGACGAAAAAGCCGAACTCTCAACGCAGCTGGGCCGGGCCATTGGCCTGCAGGGCCGCTACGAGGAGGCGGATGCCCTCCTGGACTCGGTGGACGGGGAGGAAGAACCCACCGTCGGCGTACGCATCCTGCTGGAACGCGGGCGGCGTACTGAACTCGAGCGGCCACGCCGCCATGGCCGTACCCCTGTTCGAGCAGGCGGCGGAGCTGGGAGACCATCTCGGCGAGGAATTCCTCGCCGTCGACGCGTTGCACATGCTGGCCATCGCTGACCATGCCCATGCCGAAGCCTGGACCCGGAGCGCCCTCGAATACGCTTCCACTGCCCACGACCCGCACACCCGGCGCTGGATGGCCCCGCTGCACACCAGCCTTGGCTGGACACTCCATGGTGCCGGCCGCTTCACCGAAGCGATCGTGGAGTTTCAGCTTGCCGAGCAGTGGGCTCAACAGTCCGGAACGCCGGCGCAGCAGCAGCACGCCCGGGAGGCCATCCTGGCCTGTGAGCTCGACGTCGCCGCCGGCTGAAGAATTCAACACCCCGAACGAAAGGAATCCCATGATCTTCATCGTGGTCAAGTTCAAGGTCAAGCCAGACTGGTCCGAGCGCTGGCTCGGCCTCGTGGACGATTTTACGAAGGCAACCCGGGAGGAACCCGGGAACCTCTGGTTCGACTGGTCCCGCAGCGTGGATGATCCCCACGAGTTTGTACTGGTCGAAGCGTTCCAGGACGATGCCGCCGGTGACCACGTCAACAGCGCGCACTTCAAGCAGGCCATGGCGGACATGCCGCAGGCCCTGGCCGAAACCCCGCGGATCATCAGCCGCCAGCTCGACGGCGACGGCTGGGACCGGATGGGCGAACTCACCATCTGATGTGGATCGGCTGGATTGAATTTGACATTCTCCTGGGCGATGTCCAGAGCCTGAAGGAAAAGCGCTCCGTCATCAGGCCGCTGCTCGCCGAGCTCAAGCGCCGCTTCGATGTGTCGGTCGCAGAGGTGGGAGACCACGATCAGTACCGGCGCTCGCAGGTCGGCGCCGGCCTGGTGGCAGCGGACCGGGCGCACCTCGTGGAGGTGCTCACCGCCGTCGAACGTTTTGTGGCTGCCCGGCCGGAGATTGAGCTGCTCAGCTCAAGGCAGCGGGAGCTCCACAGCGAGGATTAAACCAACGCGGGGTCACATCACGCCCATCCCGAGAGGATTATTGGGCGCGGAGTGACCCCGCGTTGGTTTAAGCGGAAGGGATTAGCCGAAGTACTTCGGCAGGGTCCCTTCGTGGGCTTCGCGGAGGGCGTCGAGGGACAAGGTGTCCACGCCGTTGATCTCCAGCTGGTTGCTCGCGGCGTCCACCACACCAATCCGGACGTGGGCAAAGCCGCGGGCCGTGCACATGTCCTTGAAGCGGACTTCCTCGGAGCGGGGCACGCCAACAATTGCACGGCCCTGGGTCTCGGAGAACAGTGCGGTGAACAGGTCAACGCCGTCGCGGTCCAGGACGTCCTGCAGGGCGATCCGTGCGCCTACGCCGTAGCGCAGGGAGGACTCCACGAGGGCTGCCGCGAGGCCACCTTCGGAGAGGTCGTGCGCGGAGTCAACCATGCCGTCGCGGGAGGCGTTGATCAGGATTTCACCCAGCGCGCGCTCGGCGGCGAGGTCAACCTTGGGCGGCAGTCCGCCGAGGTGGCCGCGCATGTTGGCCCATTCGGAACCGTCCAGCTCGGCCGCCGTGGTACCCAGCAGGTAGATGGCCTGGCCATCTTCACGCCAGCCCGACGGCGTGCGGCGGGCGACGTCGTCGAGCTTGCCCAGCACTGCCACCACGGGGGAGGGGTGGATGGGGGTGGTGCCGGTCTGGTTGTACAGCGAGACGTTGCCGCCGGTGACCGGGATGCCCAGCTCCATGCAGGCGTCGGACAGGCCGCGGATGGCCTCGGCGAGCTGCCACATCACGTCCGGATCCTCAGGGGAGCCGAAGTTCAGGCAGTCACTGACGGCCATCGGGACGGCACCGGAGGTGGCCACGTTGCGGTAGGCCTCGGCCAGAGCCAGCTGCGCACCGAAGTACGGGTCAAGGTAGGTGTAGCGGCCGTTGGCGTCGGTGGCCAGGGCAACGCCCAGGCCGGTTTCCTCGTCCACCCGGACCACGCCGGCATCGTCCGGGAATGCCAGGGCGGTGTTGCCACCCACGTAGCGGTCGTACTGGTTGGTGATCCAGTCCTTGCTGCACATGTTCGGCGATGCCACGAGTTCGGTGACGGCTGCGGCCAGTTCCGCGGGGGCGGAGGGGCGGCCCGCATCGTGCACGGAGCCGGTGAAGGAATCGGCCTGGACCGAGTCCTGCCATGAGGGGCGGGCGTACGGGCGGTCGTAGACCGGGCCGTCGTGGGCCACCGTGCGCGGGTCAACGTCAACGATGACTACGCCGTCCCAGGTGATGATGAGGCGGCCGGTGTCGGTGACCTCGCCCAGCCAGGAGTACTCCACGGCCCACTTGTCCATGACGGCTTCGAAGGCTTCGATGTTCTCCGGGGTGACCACGGCCATCATGCGTTCCTGCGACTCGGACATCAGGATCTCGCCCGGGGTCAGCGTGGGGTCGCGCAGCAGGACGGAGGTCAGCTCAACCTGCATGCCGCCGTCGCCGTTGGAGGCCAGCTCGGACGTGGCGCAGGAGATGCCTGCGGCGCCGAGGTCCTGGATGCCTTCAACCAGGGAGCCCTTGAAGAGCTCCAGGCAGCACTCGATGAGCACCTTCTCAGCGAAGGGGTCACCCACCTGCACGGCGGGCCGCTTGGACGGCTTGGTGTCGTCGAAGGACTCGGAAGCCAGCACCGAGGCGCCGCCAATGCCGTCGCCGCCGGTGCGTGCACCGAACAGGACCACCTTGTTGCCCTTGCCCGAGGCGTTGGCGAGGCGGATGTCCTCGTGGCGCATGACGCCTACGGCCAGCGCGTTAACCAGCGGGTTGCCCTGGTAGACGGCGTCGAACACCATTTCGCCGCCGATGTTCGGCAGGCCGAGGGAGTTGCCGTAGCCGCCGATGCCGGCAACGGCACCGTGCATCACGCGGGCGGTGTCCGGGTGGTCGATGGCGCCGAAGCGCAGCGGATCCATCACGGCCACCGGGCGGGCGCCCATGGAGATGATGTCGCGGACAATGCCGCCGATGCCGGTTGCGGCACCCTGGTAGGGCTCCACGAACGACGGCGAGTTGTGGGACTCGATCTTGAACGTCACGGCCCAGCCGTCGCCCAGGTTGGTCACACCGGCGTTTTCGCCGATGCCCACCAGCATGTCCTTCTTCATCTCCTCGGTCACCTTGTCGCCGAACTGGCGCAGGTGGTTCTTCGAGGACTTGTAGGAGCAGTGCTCACTCCACATCACGGAGTACATGGCCAGCTCGGCGCCGGTGGGGCGGCGGCCCAGGACCTTGACGACCTCATCGAACTCGTTCTGCTTCAGGCCCAGTTCGGCCCACGGCAGTTCGGTGTCCGGAGTCTTGGCGGCGTTCTCGACAGTGTCGATGTTGAACTTCTTGGTCTCGACAGGCTCGACCACCGAATTGATCTCGGTCATTTGTTGCCTCCCACAATCTTGTTCAGTACGGAGGTGAAGAAACCCAGTCCGTCGGTGTCCGTGCCACCGATGCCGTCGAGCGACTGGGGGCCGAAGCCAACTTCCACCGCGTGCTCCGGGTGCGGCATAAGGCCCACCACGTTGCCGGCGGCGTTGGAGATGCCGGCGATGTCGCGGCGTGAGCCGTTGGGGTTGAAGCCCACGTAGCGGAACACCACGCGGCCTTCGGCTTCGAGCGCGTCAAGGACCTTTTCGTCGGCGATGTACTGGCCGTCCTGGTTCTTCAGCGGCACCGTGATTTCCTGGCCGGCCTCGTAGTCCAGGGTCCAGGCAGTGTTGCTGTTTTCGACGCGCAGGACCTGGTCGCGGCACATGAACTTCAGGTGGTCGTTCTTGATCATGGACCCGGGCAGCAGGTGCGACTCGGTCAGGATCTGGAAGCCGTTGCAGATGCCCAGCACGGGCAGCTTGGCGTCGGAGTTCGCGGCGTCGATGATTTTGGACATCAGCGGCGCGAAGCGGGCGATGGCGCCGGCACGGAGGTAGTCGCCGTAGGAGAAGCCGCCGGGAATGACGACGGCGTCCACGTCACCCAGGGTGGTGTCGGCGTGCCAGAGCGGCACTGCGGTGCCGCCCGCGAGCCGGACTGCACGGGCGGCGTCGCGGTCGTCCAGGGTGCCGGGGAAAGTGACAACGCCGATCTTGGCCCCGGCGAGCCTGGGCTCGGCGGCCACGGCGATTGCCTCGCCAATCAAGGGAAGTTCAGTCATCTCAGGCCTCGACGACCTCGACGTTGACGACGTCCTCGATCACGGGGTTGGACAGCAGGGTCTCGGCGGCTTCGCGGGCCTGGGCCAGGATTGCGTCGGTCACCTCGCCATCAACCGTCAGTTCAAAGCGCTTGCCCTGGCGGACAGAGCTAAAGCCGGTGAAGCCCAGACGGGGGAGTGCACCCACGATGGCCTTCCCCTGCGGGTCCAGAATCTCGGGCTTGGGCATGACGTCAACAACGATCCGGGGCATCCGGCAACTCCTGTGCGTGAGCATTGGGTAAGGGCGCAGCGGAGTCACGCCGTCTTACGCCGTTCCGGAAAAGTTGGGTACCGCTTTTTGAGCAGTGTCTTTGCAACGGTGGGGACGGGCGCTCCGCGAGCTTGCAAGCCCATTCTACCGGCCGGAGCGCTGGACCCTGTATTCGGTGGGCTCCGTCACTGTCATCCGGTGGCAAGGAGTTTCGGGAAGGGAAGAACGACGGCGGCTCTGGCCTCGTGGAGCCAGCGTCACTAGGATTGCGGAATGGCTGAAAAATCGAAATCCCTGCTGTTGCCGGTGATGGCCGTTGCCGTTTTTGCTGGGCTGGGCCGGATGGTGGTGCAAAAGATCAAGGCGGACCGGGCAGCCCGGGAAACCCGCGTGGCCGGGCCTGTGGACGAGAAGACGCGCCAGTGGATCAGCGACGTGGTGCGCACGCCCAGGCAGTAGGCCGCACGCTTCAGCCGCGCGTACAGCCGGCTGTTCAAATCTAGTCACGACCCGCAAAGCGGGCGCCCCTAGACGGGGCGCCCGCTTTTTGTGTGTCCACCGGTTCTCTGTGCGCCGGTCTCTCACCTGGGCTTCTTCCCGGAACTCCTAGCAATGTGACTCCCTACACACTATGGTCATAGGACGTCGTATGTGGCAGGTGGTATCACCAGGACCACATGCGGCCAATTCTCCCGATCCGCCGCCTCAGCGGCGCCTTGAAAGGATATGGATTTGCGAATTTTCACCCCACGGAGCCGGCACAGACACGTCTCGCGTACGGCAGGAGCCGGGCTGGTGGCGCTGGCTCTGCTGGCTGGCACCGGGATTGCCGGGCAGGCCGCCCCCATCCCGCCGAACAGCCCGGCGTTAGCCCCCGGCAGTTTCGCCGAGGCCAACATCGGCGCGGACCGCACCGCGGCGAACTTCTTCTACCGGATCCCAGCCCTGACGTATCTGGGCAACAACGTGGTCCTCGCGTCCTGGGACGGCCGCCCCGGCAGCGCGGCGGATGCCCCCAATGCCAATTCGATCGTGCAGCGCCGCAGTACTGACGGCGGCCAGACCTGGGGACCCGTGCAGGTCATCGCCGCCGGACACGTGGGCAACGCCACCACGCCGAAGTACGGTTACAGCGACCCCTCCTACATCTACGATTCCGAGGCCGGCAAGGTCTTCGCACTGTTTGTCTACTCCAAGGACCAGGGCTTCTTCGGCAGCCAGTTCGGCAACGACGACGCCGACCGCAGCGTGATCTCCTCGGCGGTCATCGAATCCTCCGACGGCGGGGTCACCTGGAGCGAGCCGCGGCTCATCACCAGCGTCACCAAGCCCGGCACCAGCAAGACCAGTCCGGCGGCCGGCGATGTCCGCTCCAACTTCGCGTCCTCCGGCGAAGGCATCCAGCTCAAGTACGGCCAGTACAAGGGCCGCCTCATCCAGCAGTACGCCGGCGATGTCCGGCAGGCGGACGGCACCAACAAGATCCAGGCCTACAGCGTGTACTCGGACGATCACGGCGCGACCTGGCACAAGGGCGCCAATGTTGGCGACCGAATGGACGAGAACAAAACCGTTGAACTTTCCGACGGCCGCGTCCTGCTGAACTCCCGCGACAACGCCAACCAGGGCTACCGCAAGGTGGCCATCTCCACCGACGGCGGCGCCACCTACGGGCCTGTCACGCAGGACACCGAACTGCCGGACCCGGCCAATAACGGCGCCATCGCCCGCATGTTCCCGGCCGCAGCGCAGGGCTCGGCGGATGCCAAGAAGCTCATCTTCACGAACTCCAACTCCAAAACCGGCCGCGAGAACGTCTCCGCCCGTATCTCCTGCGACGACGGCGCCACCTGGCCCGGCGTGCGCACCATCCGCTCCGGTTTCTCCGCCTACTCCACCGTGTCCCGGCTGGAGGACGGCAAGTTCGGCGTCCTCTACGAGGGCAACTACACGGACAATATCCAGTTCGCGAAGTTCGACGACGCGTGGCTGAACTACGCCTGCGCCCCGCTGTCCGTCCCCGCCGTCACTACCGCACCCAGTGCCACGTCACAGGTGGCGGTCACCGTCACCAACCAGGAGGCAACCACCCTCTCCGGCGCGACTGCGACCGTCTACACCCCCACCGGCTGGACCGCCACCACAGTGCCGGTTCCCGACGTCGCCCCCGGCGCTTCGGCCACCGTCAACGTGGCACTGACCGCCCCCGCGAACGCCAGCGGCCCGCAAAACCTCAACGCGGCCTTTACGACGGCGGATGGCCGGGTTTCGCAGTCCACGTTCACCGCCACCGTTCCGGTGGCCCCGCAGGTGGGCCTCACGATCACCGGAGCGGCTCCCGCCCGCGACGTCATCGCCAGCCCCTACCAGGCCGGCGATGTCCTGACCTACACCTTCACGGTCAAGAGCAGCGCCAACGTGACGGCGAACTCCGTGCCGGTCTCCGGCAACTTCGACGCCGGCTTCCTGCCGCCGTCGGCCCCCAACTGCCGGTTCAACAACCTGGCCGCCGGTGCCAGCTACACCTGCACCACGGCCAAGCACACGGTAACCGCAGCGGACATAGAGCGCGGCTACTTCGTTCCCGAGGCGAGCTTCAGCATCACAGCCAGCGCGACGCCGTCGCTCACCAGGACGGTGCCGTTCACCGGCGCTTCGGTGGCCCTGCGTGACGGACTGGTGGCTGCTGACATCAGCGGTGCGCGTGCCGACGTCGGGCGCGATCTGTCCACCCAGCCCTACGCAGCCGGCGAGCTTGTCCCTTACAGCTTCAGCGTGACCAATACGAGCCCACTCGTGGAAAAGGTGGTCCCCACCGCCGGCAACTTCAGCCCGTTCGTCCCGGACGGCCCGGGCAACTGCCGCTACGGCGTGCTGCCGGCCGGCCAGGGCTACACCTGTTCCACACCGCGCCACACCGTGACCGCGGAGGAAGCCGGGCAAGGCTTCTTCGTCCCGGAGACCACGTGGGAGGTCAGCGCCGCGGGCCAG
The DNA here is from genome assembly GCA_963741285.1 of uncultured Actinomycetota bacterium. Classification (GTDB taxonomy): domain Bacteria; phylum Actinomycetota; class Actinomycetes; order Actinomycetales; family Micrococcaceae; genus Arthrobacter. The sequence continues at coordinate 54,214 of CAVUHH010000016.1, read as the reverse complement.
ACCACCAGGACGTACGCGATCGATGGCGGCGAGGTGGACCTGAAGGTCCGCGACGCGCAGCTTGCGGGCACCGTTGCCTCGGAGTGGAACGACCGCGACAGCGACCGCTTCGCCAGCGCGGGCGATACCGTCACGTATACGTACACCGTGGGCAACGCCGGCAATGTCTCGCTGACTGGTCTCAACGCCCCGGACGCTTCGATCAGCCAGGACACGCTGGCCGCCGGCGGCACCGTGTCGGCAACAAGTGAATACGTGCTGACCGCAGCAGACATCGCGGCAGGCAGGCTCGACGCCGTCGCGTTCGAAGCCACTGCCTCCAACGGCACCAAGTCTGTCAAGGCCACCGTCTCCGGCGGTGAAATGGTACTGGACCTGAAGCCGGCGCAGCCCGGAACGGTTCCCGTCCTGGCCGTCCAGGACCTCGAGGAGCAGGTGGCCCCGTTCGATCTGGGCACACTGGACAAGTACCGCAACGGCCAGAAAGTCATGCTGAAGGGCCTCGACTATGGCCAGTGGTACTACGTGTACCTGAACAAAAAGAGCTATCGCATCGGCTGGCTCTTCCCCACCACGGACAACACGGTCGAGTTCATCCTGCCCTCCGATGTGCAGAACGGCCGCGACGACGTGGTGGTGCTGGACCAGGGCGGCAAGCAGGTCTCCTTTGACCGGCTGCAGGTGACGCCCAAGGGCTGAGCAGGGCGGATTCCATAAGATCCAGGAAGGCCTCCGAGTGGGGCTGGACTCGTCCTGAGTCCAGCCCCACCAGGGGCCTTCTTCCGTGCCGGCCGCGTGATAGCGCGGAGTCGACGCCGGCTCCGGCCCGCCGTGAAGTCCCCAAGTGAAAAAGTAGCGGATTGGCCTAGAACTCTCGTGTGTTCTATGTCATATTCAGCTATCAGTCTGTACTGTTTGAAGCGGCCGTCACAGCATTACAAAACCTGTAATGCCATGTGACGTTTCCTGCCACTTCAGACCGGCAATGTGGCCGGCCGTTCCTCGTGAAAGGTGTAGTCGCTCGTGAATTCCACTGGAAATAGCCCCATTCGGGGCGGGGGACTCCGGAAAGCGGCGGCATTAGCCGTCGGCCTGCCGCTGCTCCTTAGCTCGATGGCGATGAGCCCCGCTACCGCGGCGCCCGCTGAACCAAACACGGCAGTGGCTTTGAAGAAGATCAACCCCGGCGACTACCCGGCAGGACGCTACATTGTGGTCCTTGCCGAGAAGCCGGCGGCAACGTACGACGGCGGGTCCCCCGGACTCGCAGCGACGAAGCCCCAGAACGGCCGCAAGCTTGACGCCCACCGGCCCGAAGTCCAGCGCTACCAGGCGCACCTTGAGGGCCGGCAGAACGCTGTGGCCGGATCGGAAAATGTCCGGATCAAACGCCAGTACACGGCCGCTATCAATGGGTTCTCGGCCGACCTGACCGCTGACCAGGCCGTGAAGCTCGCCAAGGACCCAGCCGTCCTGGTGGTGGCCCCGGATACGGAAAACGCGCCGGATTACTCCACTACGGATTTCCTCAAGCTCAGCGGAGCAAACGGCCTCTGGAAGACCGCCTTCGGGGGGCAGGAGAACGCTGGCAAGGGCGTTGTAGTAGGCGTCATTGATTCCGGCTACACCCCCTCCAGCCCGTTCTTCGCCGGCGAGGATGTGCAGCCACTCAGTGGGCAGGCCCAAGTGGGGGCTCCGTACCGCACTCCGGACGGCAACATCGCAATGCTCAAGTCCGACGGCGACACATTCGTCGGGGAGTGCCAGAAGGGCCAGGGAACCGGGGCGGCCTTTGACGGCAGCGCCTGCAACTCCAAGGTCCTCAGCGCCCGCTACTTCGCTGAGGACTATTTGAAGTACATACCGCCGGAAGACCGTGCGCCCCAAGAACTGATTTCGCCGGTGGATGTGGGAAGCCACGGTACGCACACCGCCAGCACAGCGGCGGGCAACGCGAATGTCCGGGCCAATCTTGGTGCACTCGATATGGGCATCACCGGCGGCGTGGCGCCGGCGGCGAAGATTTCCGTTTATAAGGTCTGCTGGGAGGACAACAACCCGGCAACGGGAGGGTGCTTCAGCTCCGCCTCCGTGGCGGCCATCAACCAGGCAATCCTGGACGGTGTGGATGTGCTCAACTACTCGATCTCAGGCAGTACCTCAACCACCACGGACCCGGTTTCGCTGGCCTTCCTCTCCGCGGCATCTGCCGGAATCTTCGTTGCGGCATCTGCGGGAAACTCCGGGCCGACGCCGAGCACGGTCAACCACGGCGCACCGTGGCTGACCACAGTGGCCGCGAGCTCCTTTTCCACAGAGCTGCAGGGAACCGTCGAGTTCGAGGACGGCAGCAAGTACCGCGGCGCCAGTCTCATGGCCGCGCCTGTTCCTGCCAGCAATGTTGTCCTCGCAGGAAGTGCCGCAGCCGCAGGGGCGGCAAACCCGGAACTATGCGCACCCAATGCCCTTGATCCCGCCAAGGTGGCGGGAAAGATCGTTGTCTGCGACCGCGGAGTGGTGGACCGCGTCGCCAAGAGCGCCGAGGTGCTGCGTGCCGGCGGTGTCGGCATGATCCTGGTCAACCTGACCGCGTCCTCCGAGGACCTTGACCGCCATGCGGTCCCCACGGTGCACGTGAACCCGCCGGCAACTCAACAGATCAAAGCCAAACTCGCCGCCACCCCGGGCATCAAGGCCGCACTGGTGAACACGGACACCACCGGTCTTCCGGTGCCGCCGCAGCCGCAGGTCGCCGGGTTCTCCTCCCGTGGCCCGCTGGTTGCCGCCGGTTCGGACCTGCTCAAGCCCGATGTGGCCGCGCCAGGCGTCGCCGTGCTGGCAGGCGTCTCACCGATCGGTTCCGGCGGCGACCACTTCGGCATGATGTCGGGGACGTCGATGGCTGCGCCGCATGTCGCCGGGTTTGGCGCCTTGGTTCTGGCCAAGAACCCCAAATGGTCGCCGGCCACCGTCAAGTCCGCCATGATGACAACGGCAGCTGATATCAAGAATGCAGACGGTACGCGGAACGGCGACGTGTTCGCCACCGGCGCAGGCCAGGTGGACGTTGCCAGGATCCTCGACCCGGGCCTGGTCTACGACAATTCAGCGGACGACTACCTCAAGTTCATCCAGGGCACGGGCCTGGACCTGGGCATTCCGGGTCTCGGGGCCACCGCGCCGCGGGACATGAATGTTGCCTCGTTCGCGCTGGGGGCCCTCGCCGGGGCGACAGAGGTCACCCGGACCGTGACCGCTCTGACGCCCGGCATTTACCGGGCCAAGGCGAACGTTCCTGGCATCAAGGTGACGGTCACGCCGTCGATCCTTAGTTTCAGCGCCGCTGGCGAGAAGCGCACTTTCAAGGTCAAGTTCGAGAACACCAACGCTGCTTTGGGGCAGTTTGCCATGGGCAACCTGGTCTGGGAGGGTGCCGGCAAGAAGGTGGCATCACCGGTGGCCGTCCGTCCGCAATCGGTCGTGGCGCCCGAGAGTGTGGCCTTCACGTCCGAAGGCGGCACGGGGCAGGGCGACATTCCCGTGGTTTCCGGCACAAATTCGCCGGTGAACGTCGGCCTGGACGGTCTGTCCAAGGCTGACTCCTCCGCCATCGAACTGGTTCCTGGACCAATGGCCCTGGCGGCGGACGGGTCCAACTTCGTCAAGGAGGTCACTGTTGCGGCCGGATCGCCGCTGGCAAAGTTCTCTGTCTTCTCATCGGACGAGAACGCCGACTTCGACATGGTGGTTTTCACCCCGGCAGGACAGCCACTGCTGGCACAGACGGGCTCGGCCAGTGAATCCCTGTCTGTTCCGGACCCGGCACCGGGCGTCTACACGATGTTCGTGAACCTGTTTGCCAGCCCGAACGGCCAGCCCACCAAGGCGACTGTGGACGCCGCAGTGCTGGGAGCCAACGTCGGGAATGCAACGGTGACCCCCAACCCGCTGCGGCTATCGAACGGCCAGTCGGGGATCCTTAAGGTTGGATGGAAGGACCTTGCCGCGGGCTCCTACATCGGCCGGGTAACGTACGCCGGTTCAACCCTGCCCACCTTCGTCTCCGTGATTGTCACCGGCGGCAATCCTGTCACGGTCCCTGATGACGAAACGGCCGGTAACCCGGCCAAGAAGGACAGGGCTAAGCAGGACAAGAAGAAGCAGGAGGTCCCGGAGTTCTCCGGACACCGCAACATGGACCTCTAGTTCTCCGGAAAGAAATCAGCACGGGAACGCCGCCGGACCGATGGGTCCGGCGGCGTTCCCTTTCGACGGCGCAGGGTGCCGGTGCAGTTAGGTTTCGCCGCGGGAACCATGCGTCGCACCGAGCAGCGGAGCCATGGCGCGCCAGCGGGAAATTTCGCAGCCGTCAGTTCGCCGGAAGGTCACGCTGACGGGGTGGCCGTTGATGGACCCCGTCACGATAGCTACCTGCGGCCCGCCGTATTGCTGCGTGCAGAGTTTCGGCGGACCTGGTTTCGGAAAAAAGATGTCCTCGCCGAATTCTTCCAAGGCTGACAATGCTCCTGCCGGATCAGGCAGGGTGCACCCGTCAGCAGGGAGGCTATCGCGGACTATCAGACGGTATTTGTACTCGGGGGCACCGGCATCTTCCGTCACACTGATGGTCAAGTCCAGGTCCCTCATGCGGGCCTTTCAGTACGCAGCGGCGCCAGCGCCTGCGCCAAGCGCCCGCGCAGTCCAGCGGCCTCCGCGGCGAACGCCCGCTGGTGGCCAACATAGGCCGCCTTGCCCTCGGGTGTCTCGATCGGGATGGGAGGGTAGCCCCACTCTGCAAGGTCGTAAGGCGACGCCTGCATGTCCATGGCGCGGATCCGCCAGGACAGTTCGAAGCAGTCCATGACCAGTTCGCTGGGCAGCGCGGGCAACAGTTTGTATGCCCACTTGTAGAGGTCCATATTGGCGTGCAGGCACCCGGGCTGTTCCATGTGCCGCTGGCTTTCCCGGCTCGGGGTCAGTTCGTTGAGCCCCACGGCATCAGGGGTGTAGAAGCGGAAGGCGTCGAAGTGTGAGCACCGGATCCGGTTGTCCTCCACCACTTTGTCCGTGCCGGCCGAACCCAGCCTCAGCTGCAGATATTCATGGCGCAGATCGAATTTGTCCTGGCGGTAGACCATGGCCCACTCGTGCAGCCCAAAGCAGCCGAACTGGGCCGGCCGGGCCGCGGTTCCGCGGAGGATGATGCCGGCGAAGGCCACGGCCTCATGCCGGTCGGCTAAAAAGGCGCTGCGGTCAAAGGTGACTGCCACGGTCCCTGACGGCAGCCCGACGGCGGCCAGCTCGCCGGCGTCGAGCGTTCTGTAGTGCTTCCAGCCGCTCCGGGCCGCTGCGCCTTCGCCGGTAAGTACCACGCCGGCGCCCGGGTGCCAGCGCTTCAGCTGGCCAGGCTTCTGGGTGTAGTACGTGAAGAGGAAGTCCTCCACCGGGTGCTTCTTCCCCGCCGAGCGGCGGGCCAGGTACGGATCAGCGTACCGGCGGACGCGGTGCTGGTGCGCTTCTTCGCGGGCCTGCCAGGCGTCGGCCGGCAGCAGGCTAAACTCCTCCACCGGTGGCGCCCAGAACGTCCTGGGCTGCAGTCCAGGCACCGATTTCACAGCCGTTGGTGAGGGCGAACGTGGTTTCCACGGGAGTGTCGTCCACAATCCCGGTCACCGTGGCGGTCTGCGGGCCGCCGTACTGCTCGGTGCAGGCCCGGTTGGGATCTTTGACTGCTGGGCTGAGAAGGGCGGCGTTTTTCTTGAGGGCAGCGCATGCGGCATCAGCTGTGGGGTGCTTGCTTTCTGCGGTGGAGCGGCCGTCGCGGCAGACCAAGGTGTAGTTCACCGCAGGGTCGGTTGGGGTCGGCTTCACCATGATGGCAAGTTCGGCGTTTCCGGCGCCGGGGCCGGGCGTCGGGATCGGGATTGCAGATGGCGGCGGCGCCGGGACCGTGGTCTCGGTGTCCGGGGCGGGGGCGTCAGTGGGGCTCTGGCTGGCCGGGGAACTGGCAGTGGGGGTGGCGGAAGACGGCGGGGTCTCGTCCGGCGTTCCTGTGCACGCGGCAAGCCCGGCCACGGCGAGTACCGCCAGCAGTGGCCGTAATGTTCGCATACGCATGAACCCTCCTAGGTTGTTGCCATTTTACGCTCTGACAGGGTCCTCGCGGACGTCCTCAGTGGCGGCGATGAGGGCCATCATGGACCTGTGCAGCTCGGCCACCTGGTCGCGGGTCAGTCCCAGCCTTTGCATCATGGTGCCCGGCACGGCGAGGGCCTGCTGCCGCAGGGCGGCGCCGGCAGGGGTCAGGCCCACGGCCAGGCTCCGTTCGTTACCGTCCACCCGCTGGCGCGTGATGAAGCCGGCCTCCTCAAGCCGCCGCAGCAGCGGTGAGACGGTGGCCGGGGCCTGGGCCAGGGCCTCGCTGATGTTGCGCAGTGTCCGGGGCGCTGATTCCCAGAGGCAGAGCATCACGAGGTATTGCGGATGGGTCAGGCCCAGCTTTTCCAGGACCGGTTTGTAGGCACCCACCACGCTTCGCGAGGCCACGGTGAGCGCAAAGCAGAGCTGCTGCTCCAGCAGGAGGTCATCGTCCTGGTGCCGCGTGGCCCCGGATATTGCCGTCATCACAATCCTCCAATAGTTAGTGCACTAATTATTAGCGTACACTGGAACGAGTAATTGGTTCTATTGAAGGGTTCACTTCCATGGGCAAAGGCAACTCGGCGGACAAGGGAAACGCGTCCCAGCGGTTCATGCGGGCAATGGGCAGGCTCCGGATCATTCTCGGCCCGGCCAACCGCAGCTCCCTGGTGCATGACATGACCGAGGAGAACAGGTCGCTGCTGGCCCAGCGCGAGAAGGAAACCCAGCAGTGGGAGACCCTGCGGCGCCCGGACGGCAGCACCTATGTTGTGCCCAGGAACCCGGGAGACCAGTCCCTGCGCTGAGCTCACCGTGCGCCGGCCAGGCCACAACCCCCGCGGGGCCTTTTTGGGGCTTCGGGCGTAAAATAAGGGCACTGACTCCAGCTGGGGTCAGCGGCTCTTTCGCCCGCAATGTGGGAAGGGGGTGGAAACAATGGGACACGCGCTTACAGGCTTTATGAACGCGACGGACAAGCTCCGTTTTGTGTTCGGGCCGGCAACGCGCCTGGACGCGGATGCACCCGTGGTCCACAAGCATGACCAATATGAGCAGGCCTCTGACGAGGATCTTGCCCACTTCTTAGTGGAAACAGATTCAGACGGACATCACTACGCAGTCCGCCGCGAAGATATGGACAAGCTGGGCTGAACTGCCCGCTGCAAAACCCCCTCTGCCGGGGCCCAGCCCGCTGACGCAGAAACAACGCGGGGTCACTCCCTGCCCGCTAACCCATGGCTATCGGGCAGGGAGTGACCCTCCCCGCCCGCGCCCTGGCCTCGCAAGCTCGGCCAGGGAACCCTGCGGGGCGTGGGCCCTCGTTGCTTTCTAAAAGCGGCCTAACGGCCAGTGCCGCCGTAGACGGTTGCCTCGTCTTCGCTGTCCAGGTCGAATGCCTTGTGGATGGCACGGACGGCGTCATCGAGAAGGTCGGCGTGCGTGACCACGGAGATCCGGATCTCCGACGTGGAGATCATGTTGATGTTGATCCCGGCATCGGACAGCGCCTTGAAGAACGTCGCCGAGACGCCGGGGTGGGACCGCATGCCTGCGCCGATAAGGGACAGCTTGCCGATCTGCTCGTTGTACTCGATGTTCTCGAAGCCGATGTCCGGCTGGGCAGCCTTGAGGGCGGCCAGGGCTTCGGCGCCTTCGACGATGGGCAGCGTGAACGAAATATCTGTCCGGCCGGTGCCGTGGGTGGAAACGTTCTGCACGATCATGTCGATGTTCGAGTGCGCATCGGCGATGACCTGGAAGATCGCGGCAGCCTTGCCGGGGATGTCCGGCACACCCACCACGGTGACCTTGGCTTCGGAACGGTCATGTGCAACGCCGGAGATGATTGGCTGCTCCAAGGCAACTCCCTCTTGAGTGGTGATCTTGTCTTCGGCGCTGGGGATGACCCAGGTGCCTTCGTGCTGGCTGAATGAGGACCGGACGTGCAGGGGCACGCCGAACCGGCGGGCGTACTCGACGCAGCGCAGGTGGAGGATTTTGGCGCCGGATGCAGCGAGTTCGAGCATTTCCTCGCTGGAAATGGTGTCGATCTTCTGGGCGGAAGGAACCACGCGGGGGTCCGCGGTATAGATGCCGTCAACGTCGGTGTAGATCTCGCAGACGTCCGCTTCCAGCGCCGCCGCCAGGGCAACGGCGGTGGTGTCCGAGCCGCCACGGCCGAGGGTGGTGATTTCGTTGGTGGTGCGGCTCATGCCCTGGAACCCGGCAACGATGGCGATGTGTCCCTTGTCCAGGGAGGTGCGGATGCGGTGCGGATCAACATCGATGATGCGCGCCTTGCCGTGGATGCCGTCGGTGATCATGCCGGCCTGGGAACCCGTGAAGGACTGGGCGGAGGCGCCCAGCTTGTTGATGGCCATGGCCAGCAGTGCCATGGAGATCCGCTCTCCGGCGGAGAGGAGCATGTCCATCTCGCGGGCGGGGGCGGAGTCGGTGACCTGGCCGGCGAGGTCCAGCAGTTCGTCGGTGGTGTCGCCCATTGCGGAGACCACTACCACCACTTCGTTGCCGGCCCGTTGGGCGTCGACCACGCGCTTGGCGACGCGCTTGACGCCGTCGGCGTCAGAGACGGAGGACCCGCCGAACTTCTGCACGATCAGCTGTTTGGTCACGGCAGCGCCTTTGGACAGCGTCTGTGGCTGCGTTGCTGCGTGCACTTCGGAAGTGGGCGTACTCATGCGCGTACCTTCACTGGATCAATCGGAGTTCTGGGGGTCAGGCACGGCCATTGCGGCTGGACGGCGTGACGTGTTCAGCCCAGTTTATCGCCGCTGGCCGCCGACGCGGAATTGTGACCGAATCTCAGCCCTCCGGCGGACACCGCCAACGTAGGGGCGGGCGTAGGCTCAGACAGGTATGCATACAACGGTTTGGGGGAAACAGGTGCTCAGAGAATGACAGAAAACTGGGACAAAATAGACATTCCGGCCCACCCGGAAAGCCCGCGCCAGGGCGGCATTAGGGCCACCGCGGTGAGTCGCAGCTTCGGTCAGGTACACGCCGTCGAGCACATGGATTTCCATGCTCCGGCGGGTAAGGTCACCGCCCTGATCGGGCCCAACGGCGCCGGCAAAACCACACTGTTGCTGATGCTGGCCTCGCTGCTGGCACCGGATTCCGGAACTGTCACGGTGGAAGGGCTTGATCCGCAGCACCACCGGGCGGAGGTGCGCAGGCGGATCGGCTGGATGCCGGACACCCTGGGTGTGTGGGAGACCCTGACAGCCCGCGAGATCCTCACTCAGATGGCTCGTTTCTACCAGCTGCCCAAGGCAGGAATTGCGCAGCGGGTTACGGACATGCTGGACCGGGTGCGCCTCAGCGACCTCGCGGACCAGCCTGCCCGTGTACTGTCCCGCGGCCAGCAGCAGCGGCTCAGCCTGGCCCGCGCCCTGATCCACGATCCGTCCGTCCTGCTCCTCGATGAGCCCGCGTCCGGACTCGACCCCGGGTCGCGCGTGGAGCTGCGGGTTATGCTGCGCCAGCTGGCGGCGGAGGGAAAGTCGATTGTGGTCTCGTCCCATGTGCTCAGTGAGCTCGACGAAATCGCCGACGCCGCCGTGTTCGTCAACCGCGGACGGACCGTCCGGCACCAGACTACCGACGAGGCGGCCGCCGCCGGGCGGCGTTACGCCATCTCTGCCACGGACGGCGCTGTGCTCGCCGCCAAACTGACCGAACTGGGCTTGGCCTTCAGGGTGGAAGACGGCCGCCGGCCCGCCGTCAGCCTGATGCTGATGAACGACGACGACGCCGCCCGCCTCCTGCGCGACCTGGTGCTCGCCGGCGTCGCGGTCACGTCCTTCGCGCCCGCCTCGGGTGCCTTGGAGGAGACCTACATGAACCTTGAGGGGGAGCGGCGATGAGCCAACTGACAGACACAACGCACCGTGTGCCTGCCGCAGGCCGGGCCACCGGTTACCTTGCCGGTATCCGCGACGTGGTGGTCCTGGAACTCAAACAGCGGCTGCGGTCACGCGGCTGGTACATCATGCTGGCCATCTGGTTCATCCTGACCGGCCTGGTGACCTGGCTGACGTGGGCAAGCTGGAATGCCCAGCGCGAAGCGCAGCGGGCCTACACCGACATCAACCCGGCCGATATTCCCGGGCCGGGGTCCATGATCTTCGAGGTGGTCCTGGCCTTTGTCCTCCTTTTCGCCCTGCTTGTGGCGCCGGCGCTGTCTGCCAATGCCATAAACGGCGACCGGGCGGGTGGCACCCTGGCCATCCTGCAGGTGACTTTGCTCCGGCCGGGGCAAATCCTGTGGGGCAAATTTATTGCCGCTTGGGCCGCGGCCTTGGCTTTCCTGGTTGCCAGCACGCCGTTCCTGGTGATCGGTGTGGCGCTGGGCGGAATGACGCCCGGTCACGTTGTGGTGGCGCTGCTGATGCTGGCGGTTGAGGTGGGCGTGGTGTGTGCCATTGGCGTCGGAATTTCCGCGCTCGCGGGGCGTCCGCTGTTCTCCATTGTGGTCACGTACCTTGCCGTGGCTGGACTCGTCTTCGGCTCGCTGATTGCCTTCGGGCTGGGCACCGGGCTCTCGCAGGGCACCATCATGGCCAATCAGGCGCAGTACAGAAGCTACTCACCCTACGAACCGTTGGAGGAGCAGCCCGCTCCGATGGAACCGGAGTACACGTGCTCGGGACCGCTGCAGGAGCAGCCAGCCGTTCACACTGATCGTGTGGCGTGGATGCTGGCCATGAACCCTTACGTAGTGGTGGCAGACGCCATTCCTTACCCCGTGCGAACCTCCAATTCCTTCGGCATGTCCTCACCTGTGGGGGCCATTGAGTCCATCAGCCAGGGTGCGCGTTATGCCATGGCAGGGCCTGCTGGCACGTACCCTTGCGCCAACGGTGAAGCCAAGCCGCGTTATCTGGCGCAGTCAACGCCCTTGTGGCCGCTGGGGCTCGGCCTGCAGTTGGTGCTTGCCGGGCTGCTGATGTGGCTGGGCTGGCGCTCGCTGCGCACCCCGGCGCACAGGCTGGCGCGGGGAACCCGCATCGCCTGAGGCTGACAGGAAGAATCCAAAGGCAGCAGCCCGGGTGAATCCGGGCTGCTGCCCGTTTAAGGCCGGTGAGGTCAAAGTCCTCAGGTCAGAGCGTTGCGGCGGCCCTCGAAAGCGCGGCCGAGGGTGACCTCGTCGGCGTATTCAAGGTCACCGCCCACGGGCAGGCCGGAGGCGAGCCTGGTGACAGCAATGCCGATCGTCTTGAGCATCCGGGCAAGGTAGGTGGCCGTCGCTTCACCTTCGAGATTGGGATCGGTGGCGATGATGACTTCCTGGATGGCGCCGTCGTTCAGCCGTGTCAGGAGCTCGCGGATCCGCAACTGCTCGGGTCCCACACCGGCGATGGGATTGATGGCCCCGCCCAGCACGTGATACCGGCCGCGGAAGGAGCGCGTGCGCTCCACCGCCAGGACGTCCTTGGACTCCTCCACCACACAGATGACCGACGGGTCGCGCCGGGGATCCCGGCAGATGTTGCACAGTTCCTGCTCCGTGACGTTGCCGCACACGGTGCAGAACTTCACGCGCTCCTTCACCGTGGTGATGGCTTCGACCAGGCGTTTCATGTCCTGCGGGTCGGCTTCGAGGATGTGGAAGGCCAGCCGTTGGGCGGACTTGGGACCTACGCCGGGAAGGCGTCCGAGCTCGTCGATTAGCTCTTGGACTGCACCTTCGTACACGTTTTCCTCTTTTGGTTTGGCTTGGATGATGCTTGGACTGGCGGGCGCGGGTCCGGCCCGCGCCTAGGAACCCGGCCTAGAAACCGGGAACGATCGGGGTTCCGTCCAGGGATCGCTCCTCGATCAGCTTCCCGCCCAGAATACGCTCGACGGCGGCACGCCCAAAGACGCCCGATTCCTCGATCGTTTCGTCGTCCGCGCTGGGGATGTCCTGGACGTAGGTGGCGGCTGCCGCGCGGGCCGGCGCCTTGGCACGTCCGGCTTCGGCTTCGGGGCTGTTGGACAGCCGCTGGTAGAGGCTTTGCCGGGCCTGGGCGGCCGAAGGGGACGTGGCGGGAGCCGGTTGCAGTGGTGCCGCAGCCGGTGCAGCCGACGCCATGGCGTACTCGCGCACGCCGGCCTGCTCCTGGGACAGCTGACCCCTGGGCCGGTTCCGCTGGAGGCTGGCTTGGCTGCGTTCCGGTGCCGCGGCGCAGGGCGCTCAGCGGAAAGAGGCGCAGCCGGGGCCACATCCGGTACGGGGACGTGAGCCGCCGGGACCTCGGCTTCGCGGGCGTTCGCCGTGCGGAAGTCAGCTGCAGGCATGTCACCTGCAGGATTCCCTGCCGCAGGGACGCCCGACGGGAGGCCGGGCGTTGCAGGGGGCAGTCCCCAGCTGGCGTCTGCCTCGGACTGGCTGCTGACTGAAGGCTGGGGGATCTGGGCGGTGGCAGGCTCGTAACTGGGTGCCGGAGCAGTGGCGACGGCCTCGTCCGGGGCGGACGTCGCCGGGCTCTTGCCGATGTTGGGTTCTGTGCCAACCACCCAGACGCCGGGCGCTTGCTCAACGGCCAGACCCCAAGGGTCGTGTGACGTGCCGGGCTGCGACGGCGCAGCCCCGGCATCGGGGGTGGCCGGTGAAGCGCCGGCGGCAGCAGGCCGCGAAGCAGCACGTGCCGGCCGTTTGCCGGAGGGGGTCGAAGATGGCGCCGGTTGCGACGGCGCGCGCCGTGGTGCAGCCGGAGCTGAGGGATCCCAATCCATGGGCGGTTCCTCCTCCAACGGAGGGGCGTCCTCGTCCCGCGGAGGACCCCAGTCGTCGTCGGAGTAGGCGTATGACCCGGCCTCCGGCTGATCGGGGCGGGGCTGATCCTGCGATGCAGGCTCCGGGTTCCCGGTCGGCGCTTCGGCTGCCCGTTCGACGGCGGGCACGGGATGCGCGGCCGGTTCGGCAGCCATCGTTGTCACACTCGCCGGAGGAGTCGGAGTCGGAGTCGTAGCCGGTTCCGGTGCCCGTTCAGGGGCAGGCGAAGCCGCCGGGGCCGGTGCCGGCTCTGGGGCAGCTGTGGCGCCAAGCGAAGCCAAAGGTGCAGGGGCAGTTCCGGGCGCGGGAGCAGCCGTCCGGACGGGCTCAGGCCTGGACGAGGGGGCTCCGACGGCCGGCGTGGAAATGGTGCTCGCAGGGGCCAGTCCCCACGCGACGTCTGCTGAGCTGGCCGGCGTTTCCGGGCTAGCGGGTGCTTTTGGGTTTGGCTCAGAGCTCGCTGAGCTGCTGGTGCCACCGGCGACGGCGGTGATCTGGCAGTCGATGCCCACTGTTTTGTGGATCGCCTGCCGCAGGTTCTCCGAGTGGTCTGCCCGGCCGAACGCGCCCGCCAACCCGGTGGTGGTGAAAGCGAGTGTCAGGACCTGGCCGTCAAACGCACCGACTTGGGCGTTCGGTTCCACCAGCGCCCATGTGCTGCGCTTGATCTTGGACAGGGTCTGCAGGACCTCGGGCCAGGCACGGCGCAGGACCTCCACGTCGCCGCTGGAGGCCGGGCCGGCCGGAGCCGCACCTGCGGTGACCTGCGCAGAGGTGGATGGCGGGCCGGTGACTGGTGAGGAGGTAGTCGGCGCAGTATTGACGGGCGCCGGACTTCTTTCCTGCACGGACGGGGCAGGCCGCTGTGATGCGGCTGCTGCAGGACGGGTCCCTGCGGACTCGTCCACGGGCCAGTCGTTGGTGCTGACCCGCGGTGGAGTCAGCGGCGTCCTGGAATCTTCGGCACCAGCGGCCTGTTGCCGTGCCGGCTCAGGACCGGCGGAGGCTGCCTGCCCTGATGGCTGCGCTGCAGCAACGGAGGCTGCAGGAGCCGGAGTTTGAACCGGGGTCGCGCTGGCAGGCGCCGCGTGGACGGGCGATGCCTCAACGGGCGCGGCCTCCACGGGCGCAGCGTGAACGGGCGCTGCCTGAACCGGAGGTGCAGGCACGGGCGCGGAAGGCTCTGGTGCCGCGGCGGTGGGTGCGGCAGTCCGGGGCGCCGAAACCGGGGCTCCCGTAGCGGACGCGGCCGCAGGGGGCGCTGCCGTGAACTGCCGCTGCCGCCGGAGCGGGAGCGCCGACGTCGTTCCCGGCATAGTTCAGGCGCCGCTCCACCCGGTCGATTCGGGCAGCGATGCCACGCTCGGTCTGTTCCGAGCTCGGGAGCAGGATGCGGGCGCAGAGAAGCTCAAGGTGGAGCCGGGGTGAGGTGGCGCCGGTCATCTCGGTCAATGCGGTGTTGGTGACGTCCGCGGCGCGGGATAGTTCAGCGGCGCCGAGGTTGTGCGCCTGGTTCTGGAGCCGGGCGATCTGGTCCGCCGGCATGCCCCGCAGGATCACCTGGGCGCTTTCGGGCATGGCCTGGACGATGATGAGGTCGCGGAAGCGTTCCAGCAGGTCCTCGACGAAACGGCGGGGATCGTGGCCGGTCTGAATGACGCGGTCCACGGCCCGGAAAACGGTAGCGGCATCGGAGGCAGCCACGGCTTCCACGACGTCATCAAGCAGTGAGGCGTGGGTGTAGCCGAGGAGGGCCACGGCCAGTTCGTAGTCAAGGCCTTGGGCGCCGGCGCCGGCCATCAGCTGGTCCAGCACGGACAGGGAATCGCGGACGGATCCGCCGCCTGCCCGGACCACCAGGGACAGAACTCCGGGGGCAACCGGCACGTTCTCGTGGTTGCACAGCAGTTCCAGGTACGCCATCAACGGCTCGGGCGGTACCAGCCGGAAGGGGTAGTGGTGGGTGCGGGAGCGGATGGTGCCGATGACCTTGTCCGGCTCCGTGGTGGCGAAGATGAACTTGATGTGCTCCGGCGGCTCTTCGACGATCTTCAGGAGGGCGTTGAAGCCGGCCGAGGTGACCATGTGGGCCTCATCGATGATGAAGATCTTGTAGCGGTCGCGGACGGGGGCGTAGGTTGCGCGTTCGCGCAGGTCGCGGGCGTCGTCCACGCCGCCGTGGCTGGCGGCGTCGATCTCGATGACGTCAAGGGAACCCGAACCGCCGCGGGCAAGTTCAACGCAGCTGGGGCAGGTTCCGCAAGGCGTGTCCGTGGGACCCTCGGCGCAGTTCAGGCAGCGGGCCAGGATGCGGGCGGACGTGGTCTTGCCGCAGCCGCGCGGACCGGAGAAGAGGTAGGCGTGGTTGACCCGGTTTTTGCGCAGGGCCGTCATCAGCGGCTCCGTGACATGTTCCTGCCCGATAACGTCAGCGAAGGAGTCCGGACGGTATCTGCGGTAAAGGGCGGTGGTTGTAACAGTCACGTAAAAACCCTACCAATCCGGGCCGACAATCAGATCCCCGGGCGGTCGCCCTGTGGGGGAATAGTAAAGACCCCCCATGCACCCGCCAGAGCCCGTTTACCCTTGCTACCTTCCGGTCCTGGGGGAGTTCAACAGGATGACGCCACATGAGGGGCCGCAGACAACTTTACCCGAACTTTTGGCGTGGCTCGAACCGGGGCCGGAGCGGCCGCCCGCGGGCTGCAGTGCACCGGCGCCAGCCGTCCACCGGCCAGGTCATGAAGGCAGGCTCCTCATAGGGGTGGGCCGCGCGCAGGGCGAGCACAACGGCGTCGAGCATCTCTTCCTGCACAACGCACTCGACCCGGATTTCGGGCACCTGCTCGCCCGTCCCCACGGCTCCTATGAACGGCTCAGCGCCAGGCAGGGGAGTGAACCGGCCGGTCCCAGGTGCCACAAAGGAGCAATGCGAATAGTTCCCGATCCGGCCCGCACCAGCGTCGCCGATGGCGGAGAGCAGCACCTCAGAATGGGTTGCCGGAACGTAAACCACCAGGGCGTGGAGCTGCGTCATGGCTTCATCCTGCCAAGGCGTTGGCGTTAAGGGGAGCATTTTCATTGCTTATCCGGCGTGCAGCACCGATCATGGGTATGTACACCGATTGGGGCAATCTCAAGGTTGTGAGCCGCAGGGCCTGGCTGGAGGGCCGGACCCGGCAGCTCAACGGTGTTCCGTAGGAATGGGCGCATTGGGGGCGTCCATTTTGTCGTTAACGGGAACCCTTCAGGGGTCAATTGGGCGATGCCGAAAAGTTCAGGTAGTCTAGTATCTGCTTTTGATTCAGAAGCAGCTGGAGAATTCGCCTAGCGGCCTATGGCGCACGCCTGGAACGCGTGTTGGGTTAACGCCCTCGGGGGTTCAAATCCCCCATTCTCCGCCAACCGAAAACCCGGTCCTGACCTTGTCAGGGCCGGGTTTTTGTTTTCCGTGGGGCAGGGTCTGCGGCCTCATAACCCAGCCGGCGGAGCCGAGCCCTGGCTGCCTGTTCGCTGGGACCGGGCCCCCGTCCCAGGGCAAGATGTACGACGCCGAGAGTGACTTTCGTCGCAAGCCTTACGGGGAGCATGAAAGGACCCAGCCGGGGAAGTTCGAGCCCCAGCATCCGGCGGTATTGCGGTTCCAGGCTGTAGACGGCGCCGGCGAAGATGATCCGATAGCCGGGCCGCAGCAAGGGGTTCAGCGGCGGGTTCCGGAGGAACCCGACAGTCTCGGCAACCCGGCTGTCCGCCACCAGCTCCCCGTCGCGATAGTAGCGGGCCAGCTGCTGCCTCATGTCGGCCTCGGTCAGCGGCGGATCCTCTACGCCCATGAGCCGCCCCGCCTGGGCCCATTCGCGGACGTAGGCATCCGGACCGCCGGGGATCTGCCCTCCCCAGATTTTGTGCGCCGTGAGGAAAGCGTCAACGAATGCGATGTGGACCCAGCGGGCCAGCTCCGGGTCGTTGGCCGAGTACTGCTGAACCGAGCCGGTCCGGTCGCTGTAGCTGCCCTGGACAGGCTCGTGCAGGCGGCGGACCCGGTCTGAGGCATGTTCGGCTGCGGCGGTGGAGCCATAGGTGACAGTGAAGATCCACCGGATGGTCCGAGCCAGCCGGCTGAGCGGATCTGCCCGGAAGTCGGAATGCTCATGGATGCCCGCCAAAGCGCCCGGGTGCAGGGCCTGCATCAGCAGCGCCCGGATTCCGCCAACGATGGGCGTCATGGATCCGTGCACCGCCCAGACGGCGGAACCCGGCAGGTGATAGCCGGCGTCGTTTCCTTCCGCCAGACGGGGAACCCACTCAGGCAAAGCATCGACGCTTCCGGTGAAGACGCGCTTGAGTTCGCCCTGCCATTCCCTGAGGAAGTTGCGCATATTCCATTCTCGCCCATGCCCCGCGAAGGGCCGAGGGTGTACCGCCGAACCACGGAATTTGGCGTCATGAGGGCTTTAGGGGTTCACAGGCCGGGGGGCTGTGTGGTCACATAGGTGGGTAAACCCGTCGAGATTGGGGTCTGGCGGGCTAACAGGGAGTTATAGCTTGGGAACTCATGGGGGATCCGGCCGGGACAAAGAGTCTGCAGGCGTCTGCCTGGTTGCTGTGCGTGCGCTGGCGGCGAGTGCTGTCGCTGCCGCTGCTTTTTTTGCTGTGGGGTTCCCAGGAGCCCCGCCAGTCCAATCCGGCACCGCCGTGCCAGCAGCCGGCATCGGCCAAGTGGGCGGCCCGGGGCTGGCCCCTGCCATCCTGATAGACAACAGGGCCCTCGTCCCGTTCGGCCGCACCATGGTCAGGACGGTTGCGAAGGGTGGGACTGCGCCGCTCAACGTGGCGTCCGCCGGGCTTAAGCGGCCGCCGGAGGGGTCGCTGATGGCACCTCTTGAAAAGCTCACGTCAAGTTCCCCTTTTGGGTACCGCGTCAGCCCCATCAGTGGGACGGACGGAGACTTCCACCTTGGCCAGGACTTCGCGGCAGGCTGCGGCACCAGGGTTTATTCCGCCGACGCCGGCGTGGTCAGGGCTGCCGGCTGGCACCCTTGGGGCGGCGGGAACCGGGTGGAAATTGACCACGGCAACGGGCTGATTACTACGTACAACCACCTCGAGGCCATCGCCGTCCGGGCGGGGGACACCGTGGAGGTGGGGCAGGTTATCGCCCGGGTAGGCACCACCGGGTGGTCCACCGGCTGCCACCTGCATTTCGAGACGATCCTCGACGGCAAGCACACCAGTCCGCTCCACTGGACGCTCCTGGCCATCCGGCAGGTGGACGACCTGCAGGACATCGCGATGGTCAGCTATGCCGGCAAGCGTGCTGACGGTTCCGCGGCTCAGCGTTGGGCCATCCCGGTCGCCGCGGACAACAGCCACACCGTCCTGGGCGGCGAAGAGGAACTGGCCGAGGCTCCGGTCGTGGCGGCTCCCCGGCCCACGACGGCGCCGAAGACGCCGAACTCCACGGGTCCGTCGTCGGGCGGAACGAAAACCACCGGGCCAACAACATCGCCGTCAACGCCGACAGCATCCCCAACCCCCGTAGTAACCGCACCGCCTGTAGTTACTGCACCGCCGACAACCACGACACCGCCGGTGACCACCATCCCGCCAGTGACTACGACACCGCCGACAAGTACCGCACCGGTGGACGAGACGACACCGCCGACAACGCCGACGCCGACTGTGACCGCAACGCCCGCAGTCACCGATCCGCTGCCCTCAGTGACTCCGACACCCACGACGACCACCGCACCTGTTGAAACGTCAAGTGCGCCAGCCGAAACGACAACGGGGCCGCCCGAAACTACAGCCACCACGTCCTCCGAGCCCGTGCCGACGGACGGCTGACAGATAACTCCCAGCATGCACCCGTACCCTTGACGGTTGGCAACGAACCACCTGCATGACCAACCTTTCAAGGACGGCGCTGTGACCTCTCTGTACTCCATCCCGCTCACGCTCAACGACGGCACCCGGACCGACTTCGGCCGGTTCTCGGGAAACGTGGTCATGGTGGTCAACGTGGCGTCGCAGTGCGGACTGACACCCCAGTACGCGGCGCTGGAGACGCTGTACGAGAAGTTCCGGGACCGGGGCTTCGACATTCTCGGCGTACCGTGCAACCAATTTGCCGGTCAGGAACCGGGCAGCGACAGCGAGATCGCCGACTTCTGCGAGCGGAACTTCGGTGTGTCCTTCCCCCTCACGGCCAAGGCCAACGTGCGGGGGAAGGACCAACACCCGCTCTATGCCGAGCTGACCAAGTTCAAGACCAGCGTGCTCCCGGGCCTGGTGAAATGGAACTTTGAGAAGTTCCTGGTGAACCGCGCCGGCGAGGTGGTGGGACGCTTCGCCCCCAACGTCGAACCGGACTCTGCCGAAGTCCTCGACGCCATCGAAGGGGCTTTGACCGAATTAAATGAACCAACGCCCCTTCCTGTCGTTCGATAGCTTAAATCTTTTGCTTTTTTCCAACTTGCCCGCGGTAATTTACTCAAAATTTCCCCAAAATCTGGTTTGATAAAGGTTACTGAAGGGTAGAAGGGAAGCGCCGCTTCCCCCCGACCACAGAGGCAGCAATGAAGCACATCGAGGCCGAACACCCCCGGCCACGCCACTTCCTTCTCCACCTGAGCGACCCCCACCTGTTGGGAGGCCCGGATCCCCTTTATGGCGCTGTTGACAGCGAAGCCAAGCTCATTCAGCTTTTCGACGAGGTCCGGGCTTCCGGTGCGCGGCCCGAGGCCGTGATCTTCACCGGCGACCTTGCTGATCAGGGAGACCCCGAGGCCTATGCGAAACTGCGGGCCATCGTTGATCCGGCGTGCGAAGACCTGGGCGCCAAGGTCATCTGGGCGATGGGTAACCACGACAACCGGGCCAACTTCAGGACCGGTCTGCTGGACCAGCCGGCCAGCGATGCGCCGGTGGACCACAGCTACTTCATGAACGGCCTCCGCGTCATCACCATGGACACGTCGGTTCCGGGCTACCACCACGGAGAACTGAGCGCCTCGCAGCTGGAGTGGCTGGCCCGCGAGCTGGAGACTCCGGCACCGGATGGCACCATCCTGGCGCTCCACCATCCACCGGTTCCCTCAGTCCTGGACCTTGCCGTCCTCGTGGAGCTGCGGGACCAGGCGAGCCTCGCCGCCGTGGTCCGCAACTCGGATGTCCGGACCATCCTCGCAGGGCACCTGCACTACTCAACCACCGCAAGCTTCGCCGGGATTCCCGTGTCCGTGGCTTCGGCAACGTGCTACACCCAGGACCTCAACGTGGAAGTTGGCGGCACCCGTGGCCGGGATGGCGGGCAGGCGTTCAACCTGGTGCACGTCTACGAGCACACGATTGTGCACTCCGTCGTTCCGCTGGGCAGCACACTGACCGTGGGCGAGTACGTCACACCCGACATGACCGCCGAACGGCTGGCCGCCGCCGGCATCACCATCCCCGACAGCGCACGGGCGGGGGCGGCCACCAAGGTGCCGGTCTCCCTGCCCTACGCTAACTAGCCTGCCGGTCAGGTTCCCCGGGTCAGAGTTCCCAGGGCGCCTTGATGGGGTAGTACTTCTCCAGGAAGTCGGTCACCAGATGGGCCCGCTCATCCGCGGGAACTTCCGGGAAGCTGCCGTCATTGAGGCAGAAGAAGTCCATGTTCCGCTTGGCCAGCAGTTTTGGCAGGTAGTTCAGGCCGGCGCGGGCGGTGGTGTCCACGTAGCGCACCTTCGCGGCGGTCTGGGTGACCGCACGGCCTGTGAGCAGGGCGTAGTAGTGGTAGAAGGAATTGGTGACCGAGATGTTGTCAGCGGCGCGGAACCTGCTGGCCGCAGTCTTCCGGAACTCGTCCGGGAATTCGCCCTCCATGGTGGCCACCACGCTGCGCCGCAGCGGTGCGGCGGTGTGCTCAAGGTGCCTCGTGGTGATGCGCCCGAAACGATCCCAGAGCAGCTTGCGGTTCACGCGTGCCGCGTTTTCGAAACCGCTGCGTTCGGCGTCGTTGTCGCCGAGCCCGATCCGCGTCTCCGCCTCAATGAACTTGGTGATGCCTCCCGGCGTGAAGAACAGGTCCGGCCCCACGGGCCGGCCGAAGAACATGTCATCGTTCGAATAGAGGAAGTGCTCTGAGAGGCCCTCGATGTTGTGGAGTTGGCATTCCACAGCCTGGGAGTTGTGCGTCGGCAGCACGGACGGGTCTGAGAAGAATTCCTCACTGCGGACAATGGTGACGGAGGGGTGCTCTGCCAGCCACTCGGGTGCGGGGGAGTCCGTGGCGATAAAAATGCGGCGGATCCAGGGCGCAAACATGTAGACCGAACGCAGGGCGTACTTGAGTTCGTTGATCTGCCGGAAACGGGCTTCATGGTCGTCGCCTTCGCCGAGAACCACACCCTGCTGCTGGGAGCGGCGTGCTGCGATGTACTCGGGCGAACTGCCATCGACCCAGGAAAAGACCAGGTCAACATCGAAGCTGATGTCGCTGGCGTGGTCAGCGAACATGTTCTCAATGGTGGGCCAGGTGTGGCCGTACCTCTCCACGGTTCCCCGGACCGCGTCCTGCGCAAGCATGGTTCGCCGGGTGAGGGAGTTCTCGATGGGAAGCGTAATCTCGCTACCGTCGAAGCTCCAGAGCTCGATCTGGACGCCCGCCGAGGAGCCGAACTCGAAGCCGCCGTCGGGCTCAACCCGGGGGCGGTATAGCCGGAAGATGCGGGCCTGCCGGTTGGGGGACAGTTCGCCGTCGGCCACCAGCACGGAGGATTTCTTCTTCGCGTCAACCGTCATGGAGTAGACAGGCTCGTTGCGGCAGGCCGCCACCAGGGAGGTCCGCAGTTTCTTGCGGTCCTTCCAGTCCAGGGCGATCACTGGGCGGTCGTTGTTACCGCGTACCAGGAGGTAGTCCAGCCCGGCGCCCGCCAGCACGTTGCGCAGGAACAACAGGTCCTCAACCATTGCCTGGTACGGCGTCCGGTTGTGGTTGATCAGGGCGTACCGGCCCTTGTGCCGAACAACATCGGGCCGGTGCTTGAGCCGGGCTTCGGCGGCCGGCGAGGTTATTTCCGCGTGAGTGCGCGGCTCTACCGACGCCTGGCCGCCGTAGTAGATCTCGTCCTGGGCAGCTGCTTCTGTAACGGGTGCTTCTGTAATGGTTGTCTCCGTCGCGGTTAACTGGTAAGCGTTCTTATTTGAATAATAGCGCGACCCCCAAAATGGAGCCGGACGGAACGCTGCCCGGCAGAGGCTCAGCTGTCCACGGCCTCCCGCCAGCTGCGCAGGAAGGCTCCGCCGGCGTCGTCGTGGATGACGTCATCCCCTAGCCCCAGGTCCGTGGCGGTCAGCACGTCGTAGGGTTTGACCGGAACGCCGTCCGCCGGGCGGACGTCGACATGCTTCACGGGGTGGTCGTTGTGGTGCAGCCAGTCGGCCATGGCGTAGTCCGTGCGGGAGTCGCCCATGGTGCGCCACGCCTGCGGCGTGATGCCCTGCGCGGCGAGCAGCTCGACGGCGCGGCTGGCGCCAAGGTCCTTGCCCAGCCGCACGGACTCGATGTCGGTGGAAATGATGGTGGGATCCACGCGGTAGTCCACCGCGTCGTCGGAATCCGGTGCGTGGTGGTCCAGGCGGACCACGCCCAGGCCGTGGCGGGCCATGAGATCCATCGCGTCGGAGTCGAAGAGCTGCTGCTCGGCAAGGTAGTCGGCGGAAGGCACCTCGATGTGCTGCTCCACGGACACCATGGCGCGTTTGGTTTCGTCGAAGAACATGTGCGCCGAATAGTCCTCCGCCACGAGCCTGCGGACGTCGTCGCCGTAGGCCTTGGGCACGGCCAGTTCCTGGTCGACGTGGATGGGGCCGGGCCCGGCGGCGGTGTAGCTGAACCAGACAGCGCCCTTTTCACAGATGGCATGGATGACCGTCCCGGACGGCATTCCCGCTGCGATCATGGGCTTCATGACCTGTTCCCGGATGAACGCATCGGAGCGGCCGGTGTTGAAGATAACGGGAATGCCGGCGGTGGCAAGCGCCACCATGTCGGCGATGATCGCGGGCTGCACGTCGCGGGTGACCGGGCTTGCCACGGGCCCGTCCACGTCCAGGAGGAGGGCCAACGGCGGGGTGGACGGCAGGCGGACGCCGGGCGTGGAGCTGGCAGGGAATTCGGGTGCAGTCATGGCTCCATTGTGTCAGCCGGCGGCCACGGTTCCCGTTCCGGCGGCCCAAAGTCGGCGGCATGTGACAGATGGTCACCGTTTGGCTACAACCTTGGATTGGCGCGGTCCGGACACTTCTCTTGGAGCCCCAAGGTGCCTAGGGTTGCAGGGTGATCTTCAAAGCTGTGGGCGAGGGACGCCCCTACCCTGACCATGGTTTCAACACGCCCAAACAGTGGGCGTCGCTGCCGCCGCGTCCCGTCCGCCTGGACGAACTCGTGACCACCAAACGGACATTGGATCTCGAGGCGCTCCTGGCCGAGGACTCGACGTTTTTCGGCGACCTTTTCCCTCACGTTGTGCAGTACCAGGGGACCCTGTACTTGGAGGACGGGCTGCACCGGGCCGTCCGCACAGCGCTGCACCAACGGACCGCAATCCACGCCCGCGTACTGGTGATAGATGGCTAGAAAACCCAAGGACGTCCGTGTCCTGCACGGACACCGTGTGGTCACCGGTCCCGAATTGCGGGCCACCTTTGAGGCCGCCGGCGATCAAGACGATCCCGTGCGCCTCCGGCGCCGGGTGGTTCATGGCGTGGTGCTGGTCCTGCTGCTGGGGCTCATCGCCGGTGCCATCATCACGGCGTTCGCCATCATCAGCGGGCAGCTGAAGCTTCCGACGACGGCAGGCAGCGACGAGCCCGCGGCCGTCTGTCCTGCAGCCACCTTCGATTACACGCCGAACGAACAGATCAACCTGAACGTCTACAACTCCACCAGCCGGCCAGGCCTGGCGCGCTCGGTGGCGGACGAATTGCTGGGCCGGAAATTTGTGGTGGGGGCTGTGGCCAACACCGAGGCAGGCTATCGGGGCGTGGCTGCAGTGGTTTCAGGTGCCGCCGGGCAGTCGGCTGCCTTCACCGTCCAGCGGAACGTGCCGGGCTCGGACTACTTCCAGGATGACCGGACAGACGCCAGCGTGGACGTGATCCTTGCCGGCGACTACAAAGCGCTGGCCGCGGCGGACCGGGTGGACCAGACCCCCGGGACGCTCAGCTGCCCGCGGGAGAGCCGCCGGATCGCCGACGACGCCAAGTGGCCGGTTATTCCGACCGCCGGCCGCCACGCCCTAGCCCGCCGACGCCCCCTGGCTCACCGGCGGCGCGCCCTGGCTGAAGCGCAGGGGCGCGCCGTCGTCGTCGAACCTCGCACCGGCGCCCAGCTGGATGAACCGCACGGTCCGGGCGATCCGCGCCTCCAGTTCCGCTGGCTCGTTGCTGCCGCGGGCGGCGCTGGAGGACAGTGTGCCGTGAATCAGCTGCGCCTGCTGGCCGATGTCGGCTGCCGGCAGGTAGCCCTGCGCCATGGCGTCGCGGAGGATGCCCTGCAGCAGGACGCTGAGCTCGCCGACGTGGTCGGCCAGTTTGGCAAAGGACGACGGCGACAGCACCGCGGCCATGGCAGGTCCGGGCGGGAGGTGGCGGCGGCTGAGGTCCTCCACCTGGGTGCGCACGTACAGGGCCAGCCGCTCCACGGGATTCTCCAGGGCGGCCAGTGACTCCCGCAGCTCGCTGAGGAACCGCTCGGTCTCGTCCAGGGCATAGGAGATCAGCAGTTCTTCAATATCGGCGTAGTAGTTATAGACCGCCGTTCGTCCCACGCCGGCATGGCGGGCGACGTCCGTCATGGTCAGCCCGGGCAGGCCATGGGTGAAGAGGAGTTCACCGAATGCCGTCAGGATCCGGCGCTGCGTGTCGGCGCGTTGCGCGGCGTTGTTCGCCGCCGAAATCCTAGGCATGCAGACACTTTACCGCGATGTGTCAGTAAACGTGGTGCAGTTATTGTCCAGATAATCACGCAAAACCCTTCGGCTTCGTACATTATCTGGACAAAAACTCACGGGGCTAGACAGCGCAGCCGTCCGGTCCGCAGGCTTCGCCGTCCGCGGCGTTGACCAGCACCAGGGGATGGGTCTCCTGCCAGGCCTGGTTGAGCGCTGCAGTGAATGTCTCGGCAGGTTGCGCGCCGGAGAGGCCGAACTTGCGGTCGATCACAAAGAACGGGACGCCGGTGATACCCAGGGCGCGGGCCTCCTCGAAGTCGAGGCGGACGTCATCGGCGTATTTGTCCGTGGTGAACAGCTCGGCCACCTCGTCGGCGCTGATGCCGAGGTCCAGGCCAAGTTCCGTCAGGTACTCCTGGCTGCCGATGTCCTTGCCGTGCTCGAAGTGGTCACTGAGCAGGCGCTCCTTCGCGGCATCCTGCTGACCGTGATGGGCGGCAAGGTGGATCAGGCGGTGCGCATTGAAGCTGTTGGCCACCACCACCTGGTCGAAGCGGTAGTTGAGCCCTTCACCCTTGGCCTGGGCGGTGACGTGCTCGAACATCTGCGAGACCTGGTCCTGGGCCATGCCCTTGATTCTGCTCAGGTACTCAAGTTCGGTGCCGTCATAGTGTTCCGGAAGGCTGGGATCCAGCTGGTAGCTGCGCCACGTCACGTCCACGGAATCACGGTGCGGGAATTCGGCCAGGGCGGCCTCGAACCGGCGTTTGCCGATGTAGCACCAGGGACACGCGACGTCTGACCAGATCTCAATCTTCATGCTTGCCACAACCTCTGCTGGTCAGAAGCCATTCCGCGAGGGGGTGTCAGATTTGTCACACAGGGGCTTGAAAAGATGGCCCTCCCGGGGCCATAGTCGGAACGACGGGTTAAGCAGGGGCCCTTTCAAACACACAACCAATCGCCAGGTACTGGGGGCGTGGCATGTGATCCTCCCGGAGGAAGCATGCGGATAGGACTGATTGCTGCGCCGTGGATTCCGATTCCCCCTGCCGGTTATGGGGGCATAGAGCGGGTTGTTGACTCCCTGGCCCGGGGATTCATCGCCGCGGGACATGACGTGTTGCTGGCGGCAGCGTCCGACAGCACGTGCCCGGCGCCACTGGTAGCAGGAATGAGGGAATCAGAGCCGGCGGAGCTCGGCTTTACCCTCTCGGAACTCAGCCATGTGGTCAGGGCTTATGACGGCCTGGGCGGAATGGATATCATCCATGACCACACCCTTGCCGGGCCGCTGGTGGCGCGGAAGTCCAGCGTTCCCGTGGTGACCACCATCCACGGCCCCCTCGTCCCGGCGTCGGCCGATTTGTACCGCGCCATGGCCCCGAATACCGCGATCATCAGCATCTCCCGCGACCAGGCCTCCAAGGTCCCCGACGTCCCCATCACGCGGGTCATCCATCACGGGATGGATGTTTCCGCCGTTCCGGTGGGTTCCGGAAAAGGCGGCTACGTCTGTTTCGTCGGCAGGATGTGCCCGGATAAGGGCGTGTTGGAAGCAATCCAGACCGCGCAGGCCGCGGGAATCCCGTTGCGGTTGGCCGCCAAGATGCGTGAGCCGGCCGAGCTCACGTACTTCCATGACGTCATCGAACCGCTCCTCGGCTCCAATGAGGAGTTCCTGGGCGAGTTGGGCGATGCCGACAAGTTCCGGCTCATGGGCGAGGCCCTGGCTTTCCTCAACCCCATCCAATGGTCCGAGCCCTTCGGGCTGGTCATGATCGAGTCCCTGGCGACGGGTACTCCGGTGGTGGGAACGCCGATCGGGTCTGCGCCGGAAATCGTGGATCACGGCAGGACTGGGTTCCTGGCGCCGACCGAGGAGCTGCACCGCTTCCTGCCCCTCGCCGAATCGCTGGACAGGTCGCACTGCAGGGAGAGGGCGCTCAAGCTGTTCAGCACGGAGAAGATGGTGGGCAATCACCTGGACCTCTACGCAAAGCTCGTGGAAAAGACTCAGGCGGC
Organism: uncultured Actinomycetota bacterium; assembly: GCA_963741285.1. GTDB lineage: Bacteria > Actinomycetota > Actinomycetes > Actinomycetales > Micrococcaceae > Arthrobacter. The sequence goes on along the minus strand of CAVUHH010000016.1, from coordinate 27,331 downwards.
AGGGGTTCCGGAGCGCTCCTACGAGGACCAGAATCAAGTACGGGGAGCAGTTAGCAGGGCGCCGGAACCGGGCCCGGTTTCTATCCGGCGGCCTTGAGGGAGGAGCGCATCCATGACTGCCTGGAATGCCGACACGGAAGCCGATGTGGGCGGGGCCGGCGCAGTAACCCTGGTGGAGGGATCTTCGTTCTGTATCTCCTCTCACAGCGGCGACATCAGCCCCGAGGGCGGAACCAGCGGGGCGTTCTACCGCGATACCCGGATTGTGTCCCGGTGGGTCCTGCGCATCAACGGCGCCCTCCGCGAGCCTCTGGTGGCGCAGCGGCCGGATGCGTTCGAGGCCGCCTTCGTGGGCCGCGCCAAATGGCCGGACGGCCGGTTCGACAGCCCGCTCGTTGTCCGCCAGCAACGCCACATCGGACCGGGTCTGCAGGACGACATCACCCTGCAGAACTACTCCTCGGAGGCCGTCGACTGCGAGATCGAACTCCTGGTGGACGCAGACCAGGCCGACCTCTTTGATGTCAAGGGCGGCCGCCCGATCAATGAAGGCAGCCTGACCCGGACAATCAAAGGCGCAGAACTCCTGGTCGAGACCTCTGCGGAACGGGCAGCGGCGCGGCTCGGCGGTCCGGGCAGCGGGCGCCGAAGTCTCCGTTGACGCGCTGCGGTTCCACGCGCATATTCCGGCACGGGGCAAGTGGTCCACCAGCGTGATTGTGGTGCCCTTCATCAACGGTGTGGCCCCCAACGAACCCTTCACCGAAGCGGGCCTGCCCCGTCACCGGACGGGCGTGCAGCGGCACCTGGCATGGGAGGAAAATGTCCCGCGCATCTCTGTCGGGGACCGCAATATCGAGGAAACCCTGCAGCGCAGCCAGTCCGATCTGGGGTCGTTGAGGATCTTCGATGCCGAGCATCCTGACCGTGCGGCCGTTGCGGCCGGCGCCCCCTGGTTCATGGCGCTGTTCGGCCGTGATTCGCTCCTGTCCTCCTATATGTCACTGCTGGTGGACTCGACGCTGGCGGTGGGAACCCTGCAGACCCTTGCCACCCTGCAGGGGGCGAAAGTTGATCCGGACTCCGAGGAAGAGCCGGGCCGCATGCCCGCACGAGGTGCGGCTGGGCGTGACGGCAGGGCTGTCCCTGGGCGGAACCGCCTATTACGGGACGGCGGACGCCACACCCCTGTTTGTCAGTCTCCTCGGCGAGCTCAGCCGCTGGGGACTGTCGGATGACGTGATCGATTCCCTTCTGCCGCACGCAGACCGGGCCCTTGAATGGATCGAAAAGTACGGGGACCGCGACGGTGACGGTTTTGTGGAGTACCTTCGCCCAAACGAGCACGGACTGGTGAACCAGGGCTGGAAGGACTCCTGGGACGGGATCAACTTCGCCGACGGGCGGATCGCTGAGCCTCCGATCGCCCTTTGCGAAGTCCAGGGCTACGTCTACGCCGCCTACGTTGGCCGCTCGCTGCTGGCGCGCTCGGCAGGGGACACCGGAACGGAGCAGCATTGGGCTGACCGCGCCGCATCGCTGAAGGAAGCCTTCAACGAGAAGTTCTGGCTGCCGGACAAGGGCTACTTCGCCATCGCGCTGGACAAGGACAAAATTCCGGTTGACGCATGCACGTCCAACATGGGCCACAGCCTCTGGGTGGGGATCGTCGACGAGGACAAAGCGCCGTCCGTGGTGGAACGGCTGATGTCGCCGGAAATGTTCACCGGCTGGGGGATCAGGACGCTGGCCTCCGATATGGGCGCCTACAACCCGGTGAGCTACCACAACGGATCAGTGTGGCCGCATGACTCGGCCATCGTGGCAACCGGCCTGATGCGTTACGGCTATGTGGCCGAGGCCAAACGGCTGGCGCGGGGGATCTTCGACGCAGCAGCACATTTCGACGGACAGTTGCCAGAACTGTTCTGCGGCTTCGACCGCAGTGAATATCATGGGCCAGTGCCGTACCCGACGGCGTGCTCCCCACAGGCCTGGGCCGCTGCGGCGCCCATCCAGCTTGCCCGTATCCTGCTGCGCTTTGATCCGGACTTCACGCGGGGTGTTGTCCACCTGGCGCCGTTCCTCGCCGAGGACAAGGGCGAGTTCAGGGCTGACAACGTGCGGCTGGGCCACTCCAGGATCTCCATCACCGCGCGCGGCACGGAAGGAAACATCGAAGGCCTGCCGCCGGGCCTGAAACTGCTGAAGGAGCCGCGTCCGCCCCTGGACGAAAACCTGGGTGGACGTGCGGGGGACTAGGGGACGGCGCGTTCCATCACGAAGTCGTGTTCCACCGTGCTGCCCAGCCTGAACGACTTGCTCCCCACTTTGTGGAAGCCGGACTTCTCGTAGAACCGGATGGCCCGGGCGTTCTGGCTGTTGACACCCAGCCAGATCCCGGCCGCGCCGGCGGCCGTGGCTGCCTGCAGGCTGGCGTGCATCAGTTCGGCCGCCGCGCCGAGCCCGTGATGCTCAGGGTGGACGTAGCATTTGCTCAGCTCGGTGGACGGGTGGAGTGTCAGCGCCGCCGCCACGTCCGGATCCTCTGCCGGCCGGTTCACCAGGAGGCTGTAGCCGCGGAGCCCGGCGTCGGCGTCGATCACCACAATGGTGACCTCCGCGTCGGCGAGGTACCTGCGGAAGTGGTCCTCGCTCAGCGTGTTGGCCAGGTGCGCGGCGATGTCCTCCGGTGACGACGACGGCGGGCACGCCAGCGGGAAGGTGACCGCCGCCAGGTCGGCGAGCGGGCCGGCGTCGTCCGTGGTTGCCTTTCGGATGGTGTGGGTCATGCAGGCAGTCTAATGAGCTACTGCTTGAAGGCGGCGTCGAAGGACGTGTTCGACGCCGGGAAGTCGAACTTTTTGAGGGCGGCGAGGGCTTCGGGGGCGCCGTGGAGGCGGTCCATGCCGGCGTCTTCCCATTCGACCGAGATGGGGCCGTTATAGCCGATGGCGGTCAGGGCCCGGAAGGAGGATTCCCAGGGGACGTCGCCGCGGCCGGCGGAGACGAAGTCCCAGCCCCGGCGCGGGTCGCCCCAGGGCAGGTGGGAGCCCATGACGGTGTTCCGGCCGGTGGGGCGGAGCTTGGTGTCTTTGCAGTCCACGTGGTAGATCCGGTCCTTGAAGTCCCAGATGAAGGAGACGGGGTCGATGCCCTGCCACATGAAGTGGGAGGGGTCCCAGTTCAGGCCGAACGCCGGGCGGTGGCCGATCGCTTCGAGGGTGCGGACGGTGGTCCAGTAGTCGTAGGCGATTTCGGAGGGGTGGACTTCGTGGGCGAAGCGGACGCCGCATTCGTCGAAGACGTCCAGGATGGGGTTCCAGCGGTCGGCGAAGTCCTGGTAGCCGGCCTCGATCACTTTCTCCGGGACGGGCGGGAACATGGCCACGTACTGCCAGATGGAGGAGCCGGTGAACCCGACGACGGTATCCACGCCCAAAGCGCGGGCGAGCCGGGCGGTGTGCTTCATTTCCTCGGCGGCGCGTTGGCGGACGCCTTCGGGGTCGCCGTCGCCCCAGACCTTGGCGCCGACGATCGCTTCGTGGCGGAAGTCGATGGGGTCATCGCACACGGCCTGGCCCTTGAGGTGGTTGGAGATGGCCCAGACCTTGAGGTTGTACTTTTCCAGGACAGCGAGTTTGGATTCGACGTAGCCGGGTTCGTCCCAGCGCCAGGCGTCCAGGTGGTCGCCGGAGACAGCGATTTCGAGGCCGTCGTAGCCCCAGCCGGAGGCGAGGCGGGCGACTTCCTCGAACGGGAGGTCGGCCCACTGGCCGGTGAACAGGGTGTAGGGGCGGGGCATGTCAGGCTCCTTCAGACGTGGTTGGTGTGCTGAGTTGGATGGTGGAGCTCTTCGCGGCGGCGGACTCTTCCACCGCGTTCAGGATCCGCTGCACTTCCAGGCCGTCCTCGAACGACGGCGACGGCGGGGTTCCGGTGCTGATGGCGGTGAGGAGGTCGCGGACTTCGTGGGTGAAGGTGTGCTCCCAGCCGATGATGTGCCCCTGGGGCCACCACGCCCGCAGATACGGGTGCTCGGGTTCGTTCACCAGGATGCGCCGGAACCCCTGCTCGCGGACCGGAGCGGTGGCGTCCAGGAACCGGAGTTCATTGAGGTTTTCCAGGTCGAACAGAATGGCGCCCTTGTCCCCGTAGACCTCGATCTTGAGCGAGTTCTTCTGGCCGGTGGCTACCCGCGAAACCTCAACTGAGGCGATTGCTCCGGAGGCGAGGGACAGCGTGGCCCAGGCGGCGTCGTCGACCGTTACCTCCTCCATCCCGCCTGCGGGGCTGCCTGCTCCGGGGCGGCTCGTGGTGAAGGTGTGCAGGCGGCCGGAAACCTCGGTGACGTGGTCCCCGAGCAGGAACAGCACCTGGTCGATCGTGTGGGAGGCAATGTCGCCCAGCGCGCCGGAGCCGGCGGTTTCCTTGTTCAGCCGCCAGGTCATGGGGGCCGTTTCATCCGCCAGCCAGTCCTGGAGGTAGGAGGCGCGGACCTGGCGGACCGTGCCCACCCGGCCTTCCGTGATGAGTTCCCGGGCCAGGGCCAGCGCGGGCACGCGCCGGTAGTTGAAGCCGATCATGGATTGGACGCCGTTGGCCCGGGCTGCCTGGGCGGCCGCTGCCATGGCCTCGGCCTCGGCAAGGGTGTTCGCGAGCGGCTTCTCCACAAGGACGTGCTTGCCCGCCTGGAGCGCCGCGATGGCGATTTCGGCGTGCATCCAGCCCGGGGCGCAGATGTCCACAATGTCGATGTCCTCGCGGTCCAGGACGGACCGCCAGTCGGTGGCGGTCTCGGCCCAGCCGTATTTCGCGGCGGCTTCAGCCACTCCGGCAGCGTCGCGGCCCACGAGGACTTTCTGCTCGAAGGCCGGGACGTCGAAGTAGGACGCCACGTTGCGCCAGGCGTTGGAGTGGGCCTTGCCCATGAACGCATAGCCGATCATCGCGACGCCGAGGGTTTTGGAGTCGTGGCGCTGTGTTGGTGTTTCTGATGCAGTCATGGAGGTTCCTAGAGGGTGGCGGTTTCCGGGGCCCAGTCCTCAGGGAGGGCGGGGGAGGCCGGGGCGGAGCTGTCGACGTCCACGAACGTGCCGGAGTCCATGGACTCGGAGATCGAGACCATGGCATCGAGGACGTGGTAGGCCAGGTTGCCGGTGGCGCGGTGGGGGACGCCGGCGCGGAGGGACCGGGCCATGTCCAGGACGCCCATGCCGCGGCCGTTGGCGGGACCGGTTGCGGGAACCGTGGTCCAGTCTTCGTCGCCTGCCCGCCAGAGCCGGATGTCGCCGTCGAAATAGTTGGGGTCCGGCAGCGAGAGAGTGGCTTCGGTGCCGGTGATCTCCACGAAGCCCATCCGCACGCGGGGCGACTCGAACGAGAACACGCTGTGCGAGGACGCGCCGGACTCGAACTGGGCCATCGCGCTGACATGCGTGGGGACCTCGACGGTGAACTCCTCGCCGGCCTTGGGCCCGGAGCCGATGACGCGCGTCGCTTTGGCGGAGGAGCCGACGGCGGCCACCTTGCGGATGGAACCGAACGTCTGGATGAGGGTGGTGAGGTAGTACGGGCCCATGTCGAAGAGCGGGCCTGCACCGGACTGGAAGAGGAACGCCGGGTTGGGGTGCCAGGACTCCGGGCCGGGCGTCTGGAACGTGGTCATGGCCGTCAGGGGTATTCCGATGTCGCCGCGCTGGATCACGCGCAGGGCAGTCTGGAGGCCTGCACCGAGGAAGGTGTCCGGCGCGCAGCCCAGGCGGATCCCGGCGGCGTCGGCCGTCTTGAGGAGCCCGAGTCCTGAATCGCGGTCCAGGGAGAAGGGTTTCTCGGTCCACACGTGCTTGCCCGCGTTCACCGCCGCCGTGGCCACTTCAACGTGTGCCGCTGGGATGGTCAGGTTAACGATGATTTCGACGTCGGGGTGGTTCAGGGCCGCGTCCACGCCGCCCCACTCGGGGATGCCGTATTCCTTGGCGCGGGCCGCGGCCGCTTCCTCGAAGAGATCGGCGATGACGAGGACCTTGAGGTCCGGGAAGACCGTGAGGTTGTCCAGGTACTGCTTGCTGATGTTTCCGGCGCCGATGACGGCTACGCCCACCGGGCCCTTGCCGGTGGCTGCTGCGGGGCTCATGCTTTTACGTTTTCGGTAGTGCCTGCGGCTGGTCCTGCTGCGCCGGCGGCGTTCAGGTATGCCAGGCTCTCGGTAATGCCCTCGAAGATGTCGCCGGCGTAGTCGTCAAACTCCACCACGCCGACTTCCAGGGACCTGGCGGCCGCAATGACGTCCAGCACGGCTACCTTTCCCTTGCCGGCCGGCAGCTGCGCTTTCGTGTCCGTGGTCAGCGGACCGTCCTTGATATGGATGAACTTCACCCTGTCGCCGAGCCGCTCCAGCACAGCCACGGGGTCGTGACCGCCCACGGCCACCCAGTACGTGTCCACTTCCAGGACAACTTCGGGATCCAGGAGATCGGCGAAGTACTCAAGTGCGGTCCGGCCTTCGACAGTGGACTCCAGCTCCCACTGGTGGTTGTGGTAACCCACCCGGATGCCGTACTCGGAGCCCTTCCTGGCTGCGGCGTTGAGGCTCGCAGCGGTGGCCTGGATGTCGTCGGCGGACTGCCACCGCTCGGCGGGGATGAAGGGGTCGATGACGGTGGAGATTCCGAGTTCCTTGGCCGCCGCGAAGATCTGGTCCTGGTCCTCGCTGAGCAGCGGCGCGTGCCCGGACGGAGCGGTCAGGCCGTTCTCCTTCAGCGCCTTCCCGAGTTCCTCGGCCGAGGCAACGAAGTTGTACGGCTCAACCTGCGTGAAGCCGATCTCTGCGGCTCTGCGGATGGTGCCGGGGAGGTCCGCCTGGATTGCGTCGCGGAGGGTGTACAGCTGAAGGGAATAGTTCATTTGTTCTCCTGAGGAGCAGACGAATCCACGGTGACTGGCGTAAAGGGGTCTTCACCAAAGCTACGGCTACTTTTGTCGATCGTCAAGCAAAAGTTGGCGATGCAAGGTGAGGAAGGGGCTGGCGATCTGTGGTTAGGTGTCCCCGGTGGCCTCGGTCGGAACGGGACGCATTTCTGTGGAAAGTTGAAATAAAATGCGTAATAGTCAGTTTTTTCATTGGACAGCATCATCGAAGCCCGGTTGAGTTATGTCATGACAGAAGAAGAATTGGTCGTTCTCCTGGATGCAGACGGCCAGCCATGTGGGACAGCGCCGAAACAGGAAATTCATCATCACGAAACTCCGTTGCACTTGGCCTTTTCCTGCCATGTATTCGATCAAATGGGGCGGGTGCTTGTAACCAGGCGCGCGTTAACCAAAGCTACTTGGCCCGGAGTGTGGACCAACTCCTTTTGCGGGCATCCTGCACCGCACGAAGACATGTTGGATGCTATTCGACGGAGGGGCCGGTGGGAACTCGGAATAGAGGTTTCCAACGTGGAGCCGCGCCTGCCACAGTTCAGATACAGGGCTGTAGACATGAACGGCGTTGTCGAAAATGAGGTATGCCCCGTATTTGCCGCCATAACTACCGATAACGTCACGCCCAGGCCGTCGGAGGTGTGCGAATACCGCTGGGTGTCCATGTCGAGCCTGTTCGCCGCAGCAGAGTCGGCCCCATGGGCATTCAGTCCATGGCTCGTCCTGCAACTTAAGGAATTAGGGCCTGGGTAATCGATCAAAAATATCGGCAGGAATTGCGGGGGTGGCTCAAATGCTAATTTCGCATACGGGCCGAATGCCCGGTCAGATCTAAAACTCATGCATCCGCGGCACTGCAAAAGGCGCCAATGCCATGTCTGTAGTGTCTCCTGATGACGGGCTGCATCCCGTCGAATTAGTAAGTCGAAAGAGCGCAGTAGAACGCGCGCAGAACAGCCGTCTGCTGTTCTTCGGCTTCCGGGAATTGTACGCATTGCCGCGGGGCCCCCGCCGTGGGCGAGCACAACGGCGGAATACCGTCCTCCGGCCGGCAAATCCTGCAAATCGGCCTTGAAGGCTCCGAAGGGTCTGGCGAGCAGCACCTGCCGTTCAGCATGCTTCCTCCTTGTCCGGCGGCAGTTGTAATGACTGTTGGATCAAAAGGGGGCGTCCTGTCAGCGACAGGACGCCCCCTTCTGCTTACGGTCTTATGATTCGAAGGCTGTCGGCAGGTACTGTGCAACGTTCCCGCTGTTGACAACCGGTGCATTCAAAACGATGCGCTTCGGCACCTCAACTTCCACAAGGTCACTCATGGCCTTGTTCTGGGAGATCAGGCGCGCGAGCCGGATACCGTCTGCGGCCTGGGTTGCGGGGTAGATGACGGTAGCTTTGAGGACGCTATCGCCCGACTGGATCTCACGCATGGCGTTAGCCGAGCCGGCGCCGCCGACCATGAAGAAATCCTTGCGGCCTGCGTTGTCGATGGCCGCCAGGACACCGATGCCCTGATCGTCATCGTGGTTCCAGAGGGCATCGATCTTGGGGGCTGCCGACAGGAGCTGTGACGTGGCAGCTTCGCCGCCCTGGACGGTGAAGTCGGCTGCAACGCGGTTGTCCACGTTGAGGCCGCAGGACTCCAGCGAGTCCTTGAAGCCCTTGCTGCGGTCCTGCGTCAGGGGCAACGAGTCGATGCCGGCGATCTCGGCCACGACCGCGTCTTTTTTATCCTTGAGCTGCTCGCAGATGTAGGTGCCGGCGCTGACGCCCATGCCGTAGTTGTCGCCGAGGATAGTGGCGCGTGCTGCGAAGGTGCTCGAGAATTCCCGGTCAACGTTGATGACGGGGATGCCGGCTTCCATCGCCTGGGTGGCAACGGGAGTGAGTGCGGCGCCGTCGGTGGGCAGGATGACAATGGCATCGACGCGGTCGTTGATGAACTGTTCAACCTGGCTGATCTGCAGGTTCGCGTCGTTGGTTCCTTCAGCAACCCGCAGGTCGATGTCCCCGTACTTCTTCGCCTCCGCAAGAGCTGCGGAGTTGATGGCACCGAGCCAGCCGTGGTCTGCCGCGGGGCCGGAGAAGCCGATGACTACTTTGTCGCCCTGGGCCTGGTTGCCTTCGACCGATGCGTTGGTCGGCTGGGTGTTGGTCGCGTCCCCGCCTGGTGTACACCCGGTAACAAGGGCGCCGACAGCAAGAAAGGCAGCGGTGGTGACGAGCAACTTCCGGCCCGTACGAACTGCAAGCATGTGTTTCTCCTCAATGAGTTAAGTGCGTCTTCGCCTCGTGCAGCATGCTGTTTTATGCCCGCTACTCTGCGTGACTGCAATCACAATAACAGAAGATTGTAAGAAATCGACGACCTTGTACCGATTGCCGACATAATGTGTTAGGTTCGTCGCATGTTCGAAGAAGATCAGCCACGGCCGTTGCTCGAAGTTCGGGGACTTACCAAGCGTTTTGCTGGCGTCCAGGCGCTAAAAGGCGTCGATCTGCAGGTACTTCCGGGAGAAGTCCACTGCGTCATGGGTCAGAACGGAGCAGGCAAATCCACCCTCATCAAGACACTCTCCGGCGTCCACCAGCCTGATGGCGGAGAAATCCACTGGGAGGGCAAGCAGATTAATCTCCCTGGTCCTACTGCTGCGCTCGATCTGGGCATCGCGACCATGTACCAGGAGCTCGACGTCGTCGATGGGCTTTCCGTTGCCGAGAACATCTTTCTCGGCCACGAGCGTGCCACCGGAGGCGTTCTCCACGTCAAGAAGGCCAACGCCATTGCGCGCACGCTCTTAAAGCGGCTCGGGCACGGCAGCCTTTCGCCGTCAACTGAAGTCGGCACGCTCTCCGCCGCCAACAAGCAGATCGTGAGCATGGCGCGGGCCCTGTCGCGGGATACGAAGCTCATCATCATGGATGAGCCCAGCGCAATCCTCGACTCCGGTGAGGTGTCCAACCTGTTCCGCGTGGTTCGCGAACTTACCGCCCAGGGCATCGCCGTCGTCTACATCTCGCACCGGCTCGAAGAAATTCGGCAGATCGGTGATCGTATTTCAGTGATCAAGGACGGGCGCAGCACGGCGAATGGCCTCAGCGTGACTGATACCCCGAAGTCGGAGCTGATTCGCCTGATGACCGGGCGGGACGTCGCCAATGTGTTCCCGGAGAGGGAGCCCGTCCCGGCTGATGCTCCCGTAGTGCTGGACGTGGACAGCCTTGAGCTTCACGGACACTTCGAGAAGGTCAGCCTCACCGTACGGGCCGGGGAGATCCTCGGTTTCGCCGGCTTGGTGGGGTCGAAACGCTCTGAGATCCTTGAGACTATTTACGGCGCGCGCAAGGCTTCGTCGGGCAGGGTCTCCGTAAACGGCACGGTCCTTCGGCCCGGGTCGGTCACCTCAGCCGTCAACGCCGGAATTGGGCTCTCGCCCGAGGAACGCAAGAGCCAGGGGCTCATCCTGGACGAGCCGCTGTTCAAGAATGTCACGCTCTCAACATTCGAGCGTTTTGCCCGCATGGGGTACTTGAATGAAACGGCCGAGCGGAACGCAGCACGTGAGCAGATCGCCGCGCTGGAGCTGCGTCCGGCCGATCCGGACCGGCCCGCCCGGACGCTTTCCGGAGGAAACCAGCAGAAGATTCTCCTCGCCCGCTGGCTGGTGCACGGAACGTCCGTGCTGCTGCTGGACGAGCCCACCCGAGGCGTGGACGTCGGTGCGCGGGCTGAGATTTACGATCTGATCCGCAAACTCGCGGCAGCCGGGACGGCGATCATCGTCGTTTCGAGCGAAATCGAGGAAGTCCTGGGCCTCGCCGACAACGTACTTGTTATCGACGACGGCAGGGTCCTCACTCAAACCAAAGCAAGCGAAATAGACGAGCACGGTGTGCTCGACCTCGTCATGAAGGGAAGTGCCGCGTGAGCGAGCAGAAGACCAAGGTGGCCGAACCGCGTATCGACGCGCCGGCTGACCACAGCGCCCCCGAGGGCAATCCCCTACAGAACTTTCTGAAGGGACCCGCGGGCCGCAGCCTGGGACTGGTCATTGCTCTCGTGCTGCTCTTCGCGGTGGGGGCAGCAACAAGTGGCGACCGGTTCCTCAACTTTGAGAACCTGCTCACGATCTTCCGGTACGCCTCGATCATCGGTGTGATCAGCATTGGCGTCACCTTCGTCATCACCGCAGGCGGCATCGATCTTTCCGTCGGTTCGGTCATGGGCCTGACAACCGTGGTCGCCAGCCTGGCCAGCGTCCAACTGGCCGCCACCCAGTCGTCGTGGGTCCTCATTGTCCTCGTGGCGCTGGCGGTTGGCGTCGGTGCTGGCCTGATCAACGGCCTGGTGATCGCGTACGGCAACGTCGTCGCATTCATTGCCACCCTGGCCATGCTGGTTGCTGCCCGGGGTCTTGCCGAGCTCATTTCCGGCCGCAGCACCCAGATTGTCAGCAACAGGGACTTCCTGAAGGTTATGCGCTCCGAACTGCTGGGCATTCCCATCCTGATCTGGATTTTCGCCGTTGTGGCCGTGGCGGGGTGGTTCCTCCTGAACCGCACCACATTCGGCCGGCGGACCATCGCAATCGGCGGAAACCTCGAAGCATCCAGGCTGGCCGGCATTAAGGTGAAGCGCCACCTCGTCTACCTGTACGTCCTGGCCGGTCTCGCAGCGGGCATCGCGGGCATCATGATGCTCGGCCGCACCACCGCGGGGACCTCGACGCACGGACTCCTCTACGAACTCGACGCGATTGCCGCCGTCGTTGTTGGCGGAACGCTGCTCATCGGCGGGCGCGGCACCATCATGGGCACGGTTCTGGGCGTGCTGATCTTCAGCACCCTGACCAACGTTTTTACCCAGAACAACCTGGACACCTCCGTCCAGGCGCTCGCCAAGGGCCTGATCATCGTCGTCGCAGTTCTCCTGCAGCAGCGCTTCGCCGCCCGCGGTCCGCGCAGGGGGAAGACTAAGCCCGCCGGAAGCCCGGTATAGACGGCTCCGGGCAGCCCCGGAGAGCAAGGACCACCGAGCGAAGGGCAGCGCAGTGAACCTCCTGAATGTGGATCGCCGGCTGAACGGCAATGCGGACCTCGAGTTGGTTGAAGATGCGCTCCAGCGATTCTTCGCCGACGCGAAGCTGCGCGCTGTCGCCGTGAACGCGGCCTATCTTGGCCTCTGGGAAGCACTTGAAAGAGCAACCGCGGGCGGCAAACGTTCCCGCCCGCGGTTGGTCATGCTTGCCTACCGGCAGCTTGGCGGCACTGATTTCTCCAGCGCTGCGGAGCTCGCGGCCTCGTACGAACTCCTGCACAGCGCGCTCATCATTCACGACGACGTCATTGACCGTGATTTCGTGCGCCGCGGCATCCCCAACGTGTCCGGCCATTACCGAAGCCGGGCACTGCGTGCGGGGGAGCCCCCGGCAGCCGCGGACCATGCCGGTGTCTCGGCCGGGGTTCTCGCCGGGGATCTGGCGCTGTCCAGCGCCTACCGCCTGCTGAGGTCCATCGAAGCCCCGGCCTCCGTGCGCCAACGGCTGAACGACATTCTCGATGACGCAATTTTTTCCTCCGTCGGCGGGGAGGTCCTTGACATCGAGTTCAGCCGGACGCCGGACATGCCCTCACTCGAAGACATCACCAAGACGGCCCACCAAAAGACTTCGGTCTACTCGTTCGAGGCACCGCTCCAGGCCGGTGCCATCCTGGCCGGGGCGCCGGAACCGGTGGTGACCGCGCTGACGGCCTTTGGCCGTTACGCCGGAATCGCCTATCAGGTTGCCGATGACGTGCTGGGCGTTTTCGGGAACGAGAGCCGCACCGGGAAGACCAGCTGGGGGGATCTCAGGGAGGGCAAACGGACGGCACTGCTCGCCTATGCGGCCACGCGGCCGGAATGGACCAGGATCGCTGCACTCATCGGATCCCGGGACATGACCGCCGCGGACGCCGAGTACGTTCGATCCGTTCTGGTGTCCTGCGGCGCAAAGAACCATGCAATCACGCTGGCCACGGAGAATGCCCTCCTCGCAGTGACGCACCTGGAGTCGGACGGAGTGCCGGATGCCGTGCGCAGGAGCCTTGAACGCATGCTGTTCGCTGTTATCTCCGACGTAAGCTCGCGCTAGCCGCAGCCCGGTGATTCCCTGCTCGGAGATACTGCCCGTTCTGCCGCTATCATGAAAGAACAAATCCGGCACCGAGGCGATCTGCCAGTAAGGACCTGAACCGCCGTTGCATGATGAACGCATTCGGCGCAGTGTCGCCGGCACCAACCTGGGCAACAACCGCGATTCCACCCGGCAGCACAATCTTTCCACCGTGCTGGGCCTGGTGCATTCCATGGCGGGCGTCTCCCGCGCGCAACTCACCCGGGCCACCGGGCTTAACCGGTCAACGATCGCCGCGCTGGTCGGTGAACTCGCCGAGCTCGGCCTTGTCCTGGAGAGCGACCTCGACCAGGTCCAACAGCATGGCCGCCCCAGCATCATGATTGAGCCGAGTCCGGGTGCGCTGGCCTTGTCGGTTAACCCGGACATCGACGTCGTCAGCGTTGCGCTTGTGTCCCTGGGCGGTCACATCGTGAACCCCGTCCGCTTCCATACCGTCCGCGCGCCGTCGGTAGCCGAAGTCGTGAACATTGTGACAGCGATCTATACCGGGATGCGCACTTCGCTACCTGCCCGGCACCGGATTATGGGTGTGGGGCTCGCCGTACCGGGGCTGGTGGATCCCGTGGATGGCACGGTCATCGAAGCGCCTCATCTTGGCTGGCGCGACCAGCCGCTCGCAGCGCTCCTCAGCGACGCCCTGAAACTACCGGTCATCGCCGCAAATGACGCCGTTGTGGGCGCGCGGGCCCAGGCGACCTTCGGTGCGGGCCGCGATGTTTCGGACCTTGTATACCTCTACGGAGGAGCGAGCGGCATCGGCGGAGGCGTCATCAGCGGAGGCCGCCTCGTTCGCGGTGCCACCGGATTCGCCGGGCAGCTTGGACACACCCACGTGCGCTCGGGCGGCGCGCAATGCACGTGCGGGTCCGCCGGCTGCCTCGAAGCAGAAGTCACTCGTGAAGAGCTGATCGCTGCCATCGGTCTCCCGGCCGGCGAAACGGAAAACCTCGAAGAGGCCGTCCTGGCGAAACTGCACGACGAGTCAGGCTCCCAGGAGTTGGTCGAGATCATCGAACGGCAGATCCAGTTGCTGGCGATTGGGCTGAAAAGCATCGTCAACCTGCTCAATCCCTCCCTGATTGTGTTGGGCGGTTTCCTGCGCATCCTCGTTCGCGCTTCACCTGGCGCCCTCAGCGAAGCGCTGAACACCCCCGGCAGGCGCGGTCCCTGGGAGAACGTGGCCATTGAACTGGCCCCCCTGGGTGAAGATCCCATTTTGGTTGGTGCCGCAGAGCTCGCATTCGAACCCCTGATTCGGGATCCTGCCGGTTTCCTGCGTCCCCGGGACGACGACGCCGGCGCGCCGGGTCAGCCCACGTAACCTTCGTCTGCGGCGTCTGCGGCGTCTGCGGCGTCTGCGGCTACTGCGGGACGAGAAAGCGGACCCTGTTCCAGCCTTTGGCTGGGACAGGGTCCGCTTCTTTGCTGTCAGGTCGGGTGACCTTTACGGCGCAATTACTTGTAGTCCGTGGAGCATCAGTTGGCTACCGCCAGTACCACCTCAGCGGTTCCGGTCAGCGGAGCGGATGAGGCGTCGCCGGCGTCGGTGTAGCTTGCGCTGAAGACGGCCGAAAGGTCGTCAACGGCGGGATCGTGACCCTCAGGAACGGTTGTGGTCAGGGTGCCGACACAGCCCGAGGTGGTGGTCTGCGGGTGTCCGTGGGTGTGGTGGCCAAGGATGTAGGTCACCCGGACCAGCGAGCAGTCAACCGGCTGGTCATCCGTGACCCGAACCTCGTAGCTGACGGTGTCACCGAAGTGGAATTCCTGCCCTGCAACGGGGCTGATGAACTCGATGACCGGCGCCTGGTTGCCTACCTCGATGGCCACCTCGGCAGAGGAGTGGCGCCCACGGTGCTTGCCGCCCTGGTCTGTGACCTTCAGGCTCGCGGTATAGGTGCCGATTTCCTTATAGGTCCAGGTGGGGTTTGCTTCACTGGAGTCAACGGTGCCGTCCGAGTTGAAGTCCCATTCGTAGCGGATCTTGTCGCCGTCGGCGTCGGCTGTGCCTTCGCTCGAGAACTGCACGGTCAGTGGTGATGCACCCGCAGTCGGGGTGCCGGAGGCGACAGCAACGGGGCTGTGGTTGCCGCCCTCGCCGATGAAGTCGATCCGGGAGAGCTGCGCGTCAGGGTTCTCGCCGAAGTAGCCGTCACCGTATTCGAGGACGTAGAGGGCGCCGTTGGGTCCGAACTCCATGTCGATGGGGTTATCGACCACGAGGGAGTCGACGATGCTCTCGATGGAGGCGAGGTCACCGTTCTCTACAGTCATGCCCTTGATGTAGTCGCGGGTCCATTCGTAGAAGAAGGACGTGCCGTCGTAGTAGGAGGGCCAGGCAACCGGCGCTTTGCCCTTGGTTGCCTTCTCGTTGAACTCGTAAGCGGGGCCGGCCATGGGGCCGATTCCGCCGGATTCCAGCTCGGGGAATTCGGCCGAGGCATCGTAGGAGTACCAGGCCTGGGGCTGGGATACCGGGGGCAGCTCACGGAGGCCGGTGTTGTTGGGCGACTCGTTCACGGGAGCAGCGCAGTTGAATGCTTCACCGGAGGTGTTGGTGGCGAAGTCATAGTCGACGTAAGGCAGTTCTGCGGTGGCGCAGTAGGGCCAGCCGTAGTTGGACGGTTCGGTGACTGATGCCCACTTGCCGGTGCCCGCAGGCCCGCGGAGGGGGTTGGCCGTACGTGCGTCAGGTGAGTAGTCGGCGATGTAGAGTTCGCCGGTGCGCTGGCTGAGTTCGATGCGGAAGGGGTTCCGCAGGCCCATCACGTAGATCTCAGGCCGGGTCTGGGGAGTGCCGGGCTGGAACAGGTTGCCTGCGGGGATGGTGTAGCCGCCGCCGTCCTTGGGCGTGATGCGCAGGACCTTGCCGCGCAGGTCGTTGGTGTTTGCTGAGGTCCGCTGCGCGTCGAGCGCGGGGTTGCTGGTGGGGCGTTCGTCGATGGGGGTGAAGCCGCCTGACTGGAACGGGTTGGTGTCGTCACCGGTGGAGAGGTACAGGTTTCCCTCGGCATCGAAGACAATGTCGCCGCCGACGTGGCAGCAGATGCCGCGGTCCACGGGTACGTCGATGACCTCCTGCTCACTGGCGAGGTCGATGGTGGAACCGTTGAACTGGAAACGCGAAAGCTTGAGGGATCCTTTGAACTTTTCGAAGTCGGCCGCCGTGCCGGTGAAGGGTGCGTCGCCCTCGTTGACGCCGGTGGTAGCGGGATCATCCACAGGAGTGTTCTGCGGCGGCGAGTAGTACAGGTAAATCCAGTTGTTGCCCTTGGTCCCGAACTTGGGGTCAAGGGCGATGCTCTGCAGGCCCTCTTCGTCATGTTCGTAGACATCCAGTGTTGCGGCCAGGGTGTTAAGGCCGGTGTCTGCGTCGTTGAGCCAGACTTCGCCGCCGCGGGTGGTGTGCAGGACGTCGTTGTTGGGCAGCACCGCGAGGTCCACGGGCTCGCCCGGGCCGTCGTTGAGCGTTACCTTCTGGAAGCTGGTGTCGGGCGGGGCCACCTCGGGACCGGCGCCGCCCTGCTGTGCCTGCGCCGGGCCGACGGCGAAGGAGGTAGCGATCAGCGCAGCCATCGCCAGGCCGGCGCCCGCTCGAGCTGAGCGCCTCTTTGTAAAACCGGTGGCATCGCTACGATGCCCGGGAGCTTCCGCTATCCCGTGTCGATTAACAGTCATCGTTCACTTTCTTCTCGTCATTGAGGACCCGGACCAGCCGGACTCAGGTCACTTGAAACGCTAGTTGAAGGTCCATGAATTACCTAGTGGTTTCAAAAAACAAATTGATGCAATCTTGAGTTTTGCTGGTTGCTTTATGGCAGCACAAATAGCGTTAGGGCTAAGAAACGCCCTACCGCTATTTGTTGTTTAAAACGCCTATATCCGCCTAGTTGATACCCTGCGTCTGGAGTACGAGCTCCTTAACCGCAGCAGCGGGGACCTGCCGGCTGCTGTTCAGGAAGCCCTCTACCGAGGAGGGAATGCGAGCCTCGGAGCCAATAATCAGGGGCGTACCCCCCGGTGAATCGGGGAGCCGTCCGTGGGTGCCCCGCACATGAGTCGGATCAAGGGGCACGGTACTCATGGCGTACCGCAAGCCCAGCTTCTTCTTGACCAGGTTGAGCCCTGCTTTGGCTTTCGCCAGCCTGTCCGCTGGGTTGAAGAAGAGCTCGGCGGGGTCGTAACCGGGTTTCCGGTGGATATCGACGCCGCGTGCGTACTCGGGTGCCACGTCGTCGTCGAGCCAGAAGTAGTAAGTGAACCACGCCCCCGGCTCCGCCACGGCGACGAGCTCCCCGGACCTTTCATGATCGAGCCCGTAGCGGGCCTGCGCTTCCCGGTCGAGGACCTCGTCCACTCCGTCAGTCCCGCGAAGAAGGGCGGCCACGCGCCCCACGTCCGAGGGGTCCGAGACGTACACATGTGCAACCTGATGGTCAGCTACTGCAAATGCCCGGGAGGTCCACGGATCGAGTTGCTCCCTGCCGTCCTGGACGTAGACCTCCAGCAAGCCTTCGCGGCGCAGGACGCGGTTGATATCCACGGGTGTGCGTGCCTCTTCGATTCCGTACTCGGCCACCACAATTACCGCATAACCGCGTGCCTCTGCCTCATCCAGCAGCGGCGCAAGGGCGCGATCGAGGTCGGCAGCCGCACGGTCAGCCTGCGGCGAGTCAGGTCCAAACCGCTGCAGGTCGTAATCCAGGTGCGGCAGGTAGGCCATCAGCAGGTTCGGTGATTGGTTCCGCATGACGTGCCTGGTGGAGTTGACGATCCACTCGCTCGACCGGATCGTCGCCGTCGGGCCCCAGTACTGGAAGAGCGGGAAATCGCCGTAGTGAGCCACCAGCTCGTCGTGCAGTTCCGCTGGCCGGACGTAGGCATCGGGTGACTTGCGGCCGTCCGCATGATAGACCGGCCGGGGCGTCACCGTGAGGTCCGTGGACATCCCCATGGCGTACCACCAGCAGATATTGCCGGCGCTGTATTCGGGATGCTGACGCCGGGCTGCCTCCCAGATATTCTCGCCGCTGACAAGCCTGTTGTGCTGGCGCCACAGGTAAACGTCCCCGAGTTCCCGGAAGTACCAGCCGTTCCCCACGATCCCGTGCTGTGCCGGTGCCAGGCCGGTCAGCATGGTGGACTGAACGGTGCAGGTCACCGCGGGCAGAACTGTTCCCAGTTCCGAGGACCATCCCTGTGCCGCAAGCCGCGACAGGCGGGGCATCCGGGCCAAGGCCTTGGCGGTCAGGCCAACGACGTTCAACAGCAGTACAGGTTTCACGGAGCTTCCTTGCTTCGGGTTGTGGGTGACGGGCGGTTTGTGCGTTATCAGGGAGTATGCGCGGCAGCAAGCAGGTTCGACTGAGCCCACTCGATCTCTGCTGCAATCCCGTCGGTGATGCCCACCGAAGCGCCAGGCAGGACGCTCCAGGTGTAGGTCTCGATGTCGAGGTGGACCTCGGCGGCATAGGGCAACTGACCCACCTCGGCGACGGTACGCCGCAGCACGTCCACGGTGGTCTCCAGCGGGGCCGCGGGCACATGATGGAGAGGAATGTGGAAGTGAACACGCCAGGCGTTTTCCCCTGGCAGTTCGGCGAGGGCGTCGGCGAGATCGTCGGCAGCCACAATCCCGGCGGGCTGCGACTCCCGAACCTGGTGGAGATAGCGCGGTTCAACGAACGCCGCCAGGGCCGCCCGGGCGGCCGGGTCGGCCGGATCCGTGACGTGCAGGGCTGCTGACGCCTGCACCTTGACTACCCGCAGGCCTGCTGCATCAATTTCGTTGACTGCGCCGGCCGGGTCCGCGAACGAAACGGCCAGGTGGCAGGTGTCCACGCACAGGCCCACGAATTCGGGATCGACGCCGCGTGCGATCCGGTTTCCCAGCCAGCCGACGACGTCAGTGACTGTGTCGAGAATGCATCCTGGCTCCGGTTCGATGGCGATACGGACGGTCTTTCCCGTACGCTCCCGCAGATCACGCAAGCGGGAGCTTAGGTCGGCAAACGCGGCGGTGGCGGCGTCGTCGTCGTTCTGTGTCCAGGGCTCCCGCCAGGCGAGAGGCAGGGTCGAGATTGAGCCTGCGGTGTCCTCAGGCAGGAATGCTGCCAGCACCTCGGCACAGTCCAGCGTGTACTCCAGCCGCTCACGCTCGGCCCATGTCGGCTTGTAGACGTCGAGCTTGACTACTTCGTTGTGGAAGCCACCGTATGGGAAGGCATTGATGGTGTGCAGCTGCAGCCCTTCAGCGTCGAGGACCTCGCGGAGGGCGGCCCGGTCTTCTCCGCTGGTCACCAGTTGACGGGCCAGGCCGGCGGGCAGCCACAGCCCCACGCCGAGGATGTCCAGGCCGACGGTGCGGCGGATCGGACCGGCGTAGTCGCGGAGCTGCCGGATCACGCCGTCGAGATCTTCAGCCGGGTGGACGTTCGTGCAGTATGAAAGGAGCATCAGACCCGGGCCCCCCGCAGGACAGAGTTGCCCTCAAAACCCGCTGTGGCATCCGGAGGTTCAGCCGCATCGAAGCCGGGGAGCGGATCAAGGATCAGCTGGCCACTCTGGCCGTAGAACTCGACTGGATTGCGCCAGAGAACCTTGTCGACGTCGTCCGAGGTGAAGCCCGCCGCCAGCATGGCGTTGGCCGTGCTCACGGTTTTCAGCGGGTCCGACCTGCCCCAGTCAGCCGCGGAGTTGACCAAAACCCTTTCAGTTCCGTACCTGCGGAGGATCTCGACCATGCGCTGCTCGTCCATCTTGGTGTCCGGGTAGATGGAGAACCCCATCCAGGCCCCGGCATCCTTCACCATCTCCACATTTGCCTCGTTAAGGTGGTCAACAATCACCATGCCGGGGGTGACGCCTGACTCGCGGACCACATCCAGCGTCCTTTGGGTGCCGGCAAGCTTCTCCCGGTGCGGGGTGTGCACCATCACGGGCAGTGAGTACTCAAGAGAGAGCTGCAGTTGGCGGCTGAATGCCTCGTCCTCGGCGGGAGTCATCGAGTCGTAGCCGATCTCGCCGATGGCCACCACGCCCTCCTTCACCAGGTAGCGGGGGATCTCATCAAGGACGGGAACGCAGCGGGGATCGTTCGCCTCCTTGGGGTTGAGGGCGATCGTGGCGTGATGCCGGATGCCGAACTGGGCGGCACGGAACCGCTCCCAGCCCAGCAGGGAGTCGAAGTAGTCGATGAAGGAGCCGACGTTAGTGCGGGGCTGGCCCATCCAGAACGCGGGTTCCACGAGGGCACGCACTCCGTTGGCGTAAAGGGCCTCGTAATCATTGGTGGTCCGGCTTGTCATGTGGATGTGCGGATCGAAAATGCGCATGGCTGGCTTTCCTTAAGAAGAGGTGCAGAAGCTGGATGAGGACTGGCCGGATGAGGACTGCAGGAGCAGTTGGACGTCCGCCGGGACCGGACGCCCTGCGGCGGTGCGTTCCGCGGCGAAGTCGCGTGCCATCCGGGAGAGCTCGCCGTCCACCCGCTCCGGGAGATCAGTGACGGCGCTGAGGCTGATGCCCATGAACACGAGCTTCAGTACGGCATGGCGCCAGCTGTGCTGGTCCAGGTAGGCGGCCGCGAAGGGACCGATGGCGGCGGCGACAATGCCGCTCTCGTTGGTCCGCAGGGCCTCCGCTGTCAGGTGGAGTCCGGCGGTAACGACGACGGCCGGAAGCTTTGGTGACCGCGTGGCCAACGCTGCCAATCCCCTGAGGACACCCCGGCGTTCTGCCGAATCGCCGCCGTCGTAGAGAACCACCAAGGCTTCGGCAAGTTCAGCGGGCGGAAGGAACTCCCCAAGCCAGCCAATCAGCTGGCCCCGCGCGTGGTCGCTTGTGGTGCCGAACAGAACGCCGGTGGGATCGGCGTCCGGACGAACAGGGCTGCGGCCCAGGCGCCGACCGGCCCTGGCGAAGATGGTGTTGAGCGTGCCGGGTTCGGCGGCGATCGCCGTTGAGCTCTCCTGCAACCAGCGTTCGGTTTCCCGGATGGTTCCTGCTTCGTGCCAGCCGGCGCGGAGGGCATCCATGCTGCGCAATGCCAGTCCCGGAGCGTCATGGGAATGCCGCGGCAGCTCGACGGCGGCAATACCGCGGTAGCCCAGTTCGGCCAGGGTAGCGAGTGCGAGCGGGAGATCGACGGTGCCTTCGCCAAACGGCAGGTGCTCGTGGGCATGCGGGCGCATATCGTCCAGTTGCACGTTGGCCAGCAGCGGACCGGCCTCCAGGAGGGCCCCCCGCACGCCGGCCGGCTCCACCACCACACAGTGGCCGATGTCCACGGTCACGCGCAGGTTGTCCGGATCGCCGAGTGCTGCCCGAAGACGCAGCACATCGGAGACCGTTTCGACCAGCATTCCGGGTTCAGGTTCGACGGCGAGAAGCACTCCCTTGCCGCGGGCATACTCAACGATGTCAGCGACCCGGGACGTTAGCCGCTCCCAGCCCGTTTCCGGGGCGGTGTCCGCCGGAAGTACACCGGAGAAGAAGGAGACGCATTCTGCCTGCACCGAGGCTGCAATGTCGACGGCGCGGCGCAGGAAGGCGACCCGGGCTGCGGCCTCTTCATCCACCAGGGCGGGCCGGTGCTTGTGCCGCGGATCGAGCAGGAACCGGGTCCCGGTTTCAATGACTACGCGAAGTCCCAGCTCGTCGAGCCGGCTGCGCAGTGACTGCAGTTGCGCGTCAAGGTCATCAGCATATGGATCCAGGTGTGGGTGGCCCAACGTCAGTGCTACAGCGTTGTATCCCTGCTCAGCAAGGAGTTCGAGCGCTATGGGGAGGGGGTGGTCGGCGAAACCGTTCGTGCCGTATCCCAGGCTGAACGGCATCGTGGACTCTGCCGGCGGGGTGACTGTCATGACTCGCTGATCCTCGAACTCCTGGGACGGGATCGCAGGACCTTGCCGAGCACATCCACCGACGCAATCACTCCGGCGGCGGCCAAGTTACCTTGGCGAAGTGTGAGTGCTGCCTGCAGGGGGATCATTGCCCGGATGCCTGCCTTGGTGGCTTCAAGTGCGTTTTTCGCTGCCGGATCGCGCGCGGCCCGCACCTGGGCGGGAGCACACCGGGCAGCATAGGCTGCAGTGGCGGCGAGCACAGCGAGGACCTGGCTGCGGGGCCCGGCACAGCCGGCCACCACGGCGGCAGCAAGCAGGCCGGTGCCGGCAGCGACTCCAGCAGCGGTCGCCGCCGTCGTTCCCTCCACTTCACCGCGCGATAGGAGGGTGACAGCCACCGTGTGTCCGCCCATGATGCCCGCAGTGGGAAGCGCGGCCCGAAGATGCCCGGAGCCAGCCCCCATAAGAACGTCGAGAGCGCGGCAGGAACCCATGGTGAGGGCACCTGATACCGCGTGGTTCTTGGCCAGCAGGTCATAGGTCCAGATGGTGGTGGCGAGCGGAAGTCCGACTGCGAACGCCCGCCTGCCACCACCTGCGGCGCTGAGGCCCAGACCCGCCAGCGTAAGGACCGTTGCCACAGCTGAGGGCGTTGCGGGCACTGACCCTCCCGGAGGGAATGGGCCGTTCCGGCCGCTCGCGTGCATCGGTCCCGCGGTCGGCGTAGTCATTCAGTGCCATGCCGCCTGCGTAGAGGCAGGCGCTGGCAAGGGGGAGGACCATCCGCCGTCCGCTGAGTGCGTGCCCTGCGGCGGACCCCCCGGCCAGCGTATCGCCGAGGACAGTAAGGACGGCCGGCGCACGGACCAGTTCGAGGTAGTCGTTAAGGCGGCTCACTGCTGATCGAGGCTCCCGGCACCGGCCGTCAGCTTGGCGCTCGCCGTCCTCGCCCACTCCACGAGGTTGTGTGTCTGGTTGGCGAAGGAGTGCTCATCGCTGCCCCAAGGATCCTTGAAAAAGAATCCAAGGGCTCCGACGTGGCCTTCTTCCCCTGAAGCGTGGGCAAGGGCCATCAGCCGCGCGAGGTCCAGCACCATGGGCGCTGCCAGCATGGAATCGTAGGCGCTCCACGTGGTCTGCAGCGTCAGGCGGGAACCGAGGAAACCTTCAACGTTGATGTGGTCCCAGGCGACCTTCGTTTCGCCGAGATCCTGGACGTTGTCAATGTGAAGCGGAGTAACAGCACCCCCGGTCAGCTCCTGAAGTCCGCGGTTCTTGGACTGCAGTTTCCCCGCAACGGCCTGCGGGTCAGCAAGCGTCGCACCGTCACCGCCGCCGAGCAGGTTGGTTCCAGCCCACGACAGGACACGCAGCCCGCGCGCGGCAAAGGCCGGCGCCAGGACGGAACGCAGCCACGTTTGGCCCGTCTTGCCATCCTGGCCGGCCGTTGGAATACGATGCTGGGCGGCCAGTTCGCGCAGGGCGGGAACGTTTAGGGCGGTGGAGGGTGTGAAACACACATACGGGGAACCGGCAAGGGCTGCGGCGTAGGCGCTGACGGAACTGGGCGGCAGGACCGAATGTGCGGCGTCCTCCATCGCAGCCAGCAGCAGGTCCGCGTCATCGAACTCAGCGAGGGGTTGAACCGGAGCTTCGGTTGAGGCGACGTCAAGGACAACGACGCGTTCGAGGCCGTTTGAGTGTTTGAAATCCAGGATGTCCTTCGCGAGCCTGCGCGCCACCTGGGCCTGGGACTCTGATTTTTGCGCAGGATTGTAGCCGGGCCGCACGCGCTGGTCAGTTTCCACAAGTTGGGGTCGGACGGCTTCGAGCAGGTGAGGCGGCAGCATCCCCGATCCAACGAGTGCCTCGGCACGCTTAGCCATGCAGACGTCGCTGATGTCGTGGCCGCCAACCACAAAGTCCGCGAAGTGGGGAAGCGGGACCTCACTGAATGGTTCCTGCTCCGTGACGCACCCGGTGGCGGTGGCGAGGCCAGCGGAGATGGCGGCCAGCCCAACCGCAGCTGTGGTTGCCACTGACCCGCGAGCACCAATGAGCCAGATCCCGGTCTTGCCGTAGGAAGGGGAGGTCAGCTCTGCGCCTTTGGTCACGCCCGGTGTCCCCTCTGCTGATGTACCCATTTTGATGTCCTTTCATAGTGCGGTGGTGCACGCACTCCCGGGACGGGCTTACTGGAGCGCCCCGGGGAGTGACGCGCGTCAGTAGGAGGAGCAGGCGCCGTCTTCGGCGGGCTCATGGGGGCTCTTGCCACCGCAAGCAGCTGGTGCAATCTTGCGGAGTGCCCATCGCTGTGAGCGCGGACCACTGCAATAGATGTCCCTGATCAAAGCTTCCTCCTTGAAGTGATGCTGCATGTGGCCGCGCCGGTTCATATCCCACGCGCGGTGGGTGATGTGGAGACGTCGATCACAAAGAACGTAACACGACTAATGGCGGCAAACAACGAATGTCTAATTCGAGTCGATATATCCGCGTTCATTTCAGTACGTCTTTAGAGCGAAGCGGGACGTGCTTATGCGCATCAGCGGTAGTTCCTGATGTTCCGGCGACTGGTGAAGGCAAGCGGACCGGCGTTGCCCGAGCAGGCTTTCGCTTACATTGCAGAGTGCGGTTTCAGCGGGTCGTTTTGTCGAAAGGTGTGCTGTAATTAGTCGATGAGTGACATAAGTAGCTTCAATGGCCTAGGTACGTCCGGAGCGAGTGAGCTGTTCCAGATCCTGCGGGACGGACGCCCGCGCACCAGAACGGAGCTGGCGGAGCAGATGGGGCTGGCTCGTTCCACCATTACGCTGCGTATCGAGGCGCTCATGGAACTCGGGTTGGTCGGCTTCGTAGACGATGCCGTCTCGACCGGCGGACGGCCCTCCTCGCGAATCGCGTTGAAGGCGGGCAGCAAAGTTGTCCTGGGTGTGGACATCGGGGCATCCCACCTGCGGGTGGCAGTAACGGATCTCACCGGCCATCGCTTGCGCGAGGCGGCACGGACCATCGAAGTGACCCAGGGGCCTGACGTGGTGCTGCAGGCTGTCGTTGAACTGGGCACCGAACTGCTGCAGGACTCAGGGCGGGCGATGACCGACCTCCTGGCCATTGGCATTGGCTTGCCCGGCCCTGTGGAGCATAGGACCGGCAGGCCCATTAATCCGCCGATTATGCCTGGCTGGAACGGCTTCGACGTTCCCGGCCACCTGCAGGCCCACTTCCACGTTCCGGTCCTCGTCGACAACGATGTGAATATCATGGCGCTGGGGGAGCGCAACGTTGCATGGCCGGGCGTAGACAACCTCATCTTTGTCAAAGTGGCCACCGGTATTGGTTCCGGCATCGTCTCCAGCGGCATGCTGCAGCGTGGTGCGGACGGCGTTGCCGGGGATATTGGGCATATCAGGGTGCACGACGGCACGGGCGTTCCGTGCCACTGCGGAAATAAGGATTGCCTCGAGGCTGTCGCATCAGGGCCAGCCGTCGCGGCGAAGTTGCGTGCGCTCGGCCTCGAGGCCAGCACCAGCGAAGACGTGGTGCGCCTGGTCGGCGATGGCAGTACGGAAGCTGTGCATGCGGTGCGTCAGGCGGGCAGGGACGTGGGCGAGGTTCTTTCGGCCTGTGTCAGCCTGATCAACCCGTCCGTCATCATTATTGGCGGCTCCATGGCCCTGACGGGTGAGCATTTCATTGCAGGCATCCGCGAGGTGGTTTACTCACGCACAATCCCCTTGGCGACCCAACACCTGCAGATCGTCCAGTCCAGTTCAGGGCTCGACGCGGGTGTGCTGGGCGCCAGCATGCTGGCTATCCACCACGCCATGTCACCGCAGCGCATCGATGCCATGGTTTTGGGCCTGTCCGGAGCTGCGGCAGGGTAGGCCAACGAAGATATTCCAGCATCCGGCGACTTTTGCTTGACAGACAACAAAACCCCGGCTTAGTCTCAATGCCAAGCCCGGTCGCGGCGACTCTACTTCGAGTTCGAGGTGTCGATGACCGGCCGGACTGAGAGCTGACAACACTTTCCGTTCGGGTTTCAGGTGTGACCAAAAGCGCGTGAAATCAGGGAACTCACCCCGGCGACAGCTGACATCACATCTCCAGCCGGGGGTTCCCATCCCCATCGCGTCTGTTATTTACGACGGCAACGGAGGAGAGCGGAGCGTACGGCGAGGACGCTGTGGGTGAAGCAACTAACCGTGGCGGCGTTGCCGCTTGGCCGTGGTCAGTCTCTGCCGCGAGCCCCGTAATCGACCTGCTGCGTTGCAGCTTCCGCGTGCTTCCCCTCACCAAAGCCGGTGTAGGAACGCATCCACTGCCAGGAAAGGCAAAAATATGTGCTTCGGATTCAATGCCCCAGGCGCCCTTCGTCGTTCATTGGAAGAGAAGGGCGTCGATCGGCGCGGCTTCCTGAGGGGAGCCATGGCGGCAGGCGTGGGTGTCGGCCTCGCCGGTCTCGGCGGGACCGCCGCAGTGGCCGCTCCGCCCGCCCAGGCCAAGGGCCGGCCGGTTCCCCCCGGACTCATCAGCATCCAGCTGTACACGCTGCGTTCGATCATGCGGGGCGAAGGCGTGGACGCTACGCTTGCGAGCCTCGCGAACTATGGCTTCACCAAGGTTGAGCTTGCCGGTCTTTACGGCCGCACCGCCGAGTCGATGCGCTCCACCCTTGATTCCCTGGGCATCAGGCCCTCTTCGAGCCACGACGGTATCAGCGCCACTCCGGCCGCGCTGGAGACAAAGATCGCCAACGCAGTGACTCTTGGCCAGACCCACATCAACGTTCCTTACCTGGTTTCCAGCTCCAAGAGTGACTGGCAGCGCTGGGCCGACCAGATGAACGCGGAGGCCGCAGTCGCCCGCGACGCCGGCCTGAAGTACGGCTACCACAACCACGCGCACGAGTTCACCACCGACCTCGGCAACGGCGTGACGCCGTGGGACATCTTCACCGAGTGCCTCGATCCGAAGCTGGTCCACCTCGAAGTGGACCTCTACTGGGCGGTGACCGCGGGCGTAGGCGTGGGCGCGCCAGATCCCGTCAAGTTCGCTATCGACACCATCCTCCAGGCCCCGCAGAAGGTCCTTCAGTACCACGTGAAGGACCGGGCCGTGGCGGGGGATTTCGCTGACCTGGGTACCGGAACAATCGACTTTGCACGCATCTTCCGGGCGCACACGCCGAAGGAGTTCATCGTCGAGAACGACCAGCCCGACGTCACGGCGCTGCAGACAGCAGAGGTGGGCTACAACTACCTGCGGACGCTCCGCTTCTAGCAGGCGCCGCACATATTCAACAGCGAAAGCCGGGCTTGCCAGTAATCGGGGACAGGCCCGGCTTTCACCGTCCCGAGGTTGGTCAACAGGGAA